>NZ_FOAO01000046.1 GCF_900109665.1 Blastococcus sp. DSM 46786 | reverse complement strand
CTAGTACTACAGCCGCACCGTATTTGGTGGGCTTCGGCGTGTCTCCCAGGTTGAGGCGCTGCGGCTGGTGACGGTCGCTGGATGACCGAAGATGTCAGCGTGGCCGAGGTCGAGGGCTGGGCAGCTGGTCTGGAAGAGGTGGTCTGGCGGATCGGGCCGCGATTCGTCCGGCCGGAGCCGCGTGCGCAGGCCGGTGCCTACCTGCGGGGTCTGCTGTCGGACGTGGAGCGCAAGAACGGGTGGACGCTGGCCGAGCGAGCCGGTGACCGCTCGCCGGATGCGACTCAGCGACTGCTCAATCACGCCGACTGGGATGCCGGCGCGGTCCGTGATGACCTGCGTGAGTACGTCGTGGAGTACCTCGCCGATGGCGACGCGGTGCTGGTGATCGACGAGACCGGGTTTCTGAAGAAGGGCACCAAGTCGGCGGGGGTGGCCCGGCAGTACTCCGGTACCGCGGGGCGGATCGAGAACTCGCAGATCGGGGTGTTCCTGGTCTACGCCGCCCGGGCCGGGCGGACGTTCATCGACCGGGAGCTGTATCTGCCCAAGGCCTGGACCGAGGACCGGGCCCGCTGCGCCGAAGCCGGCATCGGCCCGGGCGTGGAGTTCGCGACCAAACCGGAACTGGCCCGGCAGATGCTGATGCGCGCGCTGGACGCCGAGGTCCCGGCCGGCTGGGTGGCCGGTGACGAGGTCTACGGGCAGAACGCCGCCCTCCGCCTGGCGCTGGAGGAACGAGCTATGGCCTATGTGCTTGCCGTCCCGGTGAACCAGCACGTCATCGCGGCGACCGACGGCAGGCCGGCCGATGCCCGGGTCGACGCGCTGTCGGCGGCGGTGCCCGAGGCGGATTGGCAGTCGTTGTCGGCCGGCGTGGGCGCCAAGGGCCCGCGGATCTATGACTGGGTGCGGATACCGATCCGTCCCCTGTCCGAGCCCGGCCGGTACTGGCTGCTACTCCGCCGCCGCCTGTCCGACGGCGAGCTGGCCCACTACCTGTGCTTTTGCCCGGCCGAGACGTCGCTGGCCGACCTGGTCGGCGTCGCCGGCCGCCGCTGGGCGATCGAGGAGTCCTTCGAGACCGGCAAGGGCCAGGTCGGCCTGGACCAGTACCAGGTCCGCCGCTACGACGCCTGGTACCGACACATCACCCTCGCCTGTTGGGCGCACGCCTTCCTCACCGTCACCCGCGCCGCCACCAGCGGCGAAAAAGGGGGGCCCCGGACCTGCGCGGCGAGCTGAGCGAGCTGTCACTGCCCGAGATCCGGCACCTGATCACCTGCCTGGTCTGGCCCCCGGAGCACGATCCACAACGGATCCTCCACTGGTCACACTGGCGCCGCAGACACCAAGCCCGGGCCCGCCGCTGCCACTACATCACCCGCGGCGCTGCCACTGAAGTGCGGCTGTAGTACTAG
>NZ_FOAO01000045.1 GCF_900109665.1 Blastococcus sp. DSM 46786 | reverse complement strand
CCACCCAGGCGCTGACCCAGACCCGCACCGCCGTGGACGAGCTGTCCCGGATGGCCGCCGACCTGCGCACCACCGTCGGCAACTTCAAGTACTGAGTGACCCGCGGGGCGCCGGCCCTGCTCAGCACTACCCGAGGAGCGCGCGACCTGGTCGCGCGCTCCTCCGCCGTGTACGCGGCGGCACCGGACGAGGTGCCGCCTTACCGATCCCGGGACCGGATCGCCGGTTCGAGCGACGACCACGGCGCGAGAGAACCGTTCGTCCCCGTCCCCGGTACCGCCGCTGAACGCCATCATCGAGGCCGGCCGGGCGTGCCGGCCATCCAGGGCGCCACGGCGGTGGTGGCGATCGGGAAGGTCGCCCACGATCGTCGCGCAGTCTCCGACCCGGACTCAAGCGCCGCGGACTCCACCAGCCAGGCGCTGCCCCAGACCCGCACCGCCGTCGACGAGGGCTCCTGCATGGCCGCCGACCCGCGAACGACCGTGGGCGCTTCAGCCACTGACCCGCTCTATTTACCCACTCCGGGTGGCAGCCGGATTCCCGGCTGCCACCCGGTGCGCTTTCCCCGCCGTGACATGGTCGCAATCGTCAAGTCGACACACGAAATGCGCTCATCGATCGATCTGTAGCGACTCCACCCGACACGCCAAGAATGCACTGTCCACCGCCTGCTCAGGCCCTACCTTATTGCTGCAGGCCAACGGTTCCAGGAACGTGGACGATCGCGCCGGCCTCGCCATTTCCGCTTTACTGCTCGAGGAGCACCGTCATGACCACGTCCACCATTTCCGCGAGCCGCCGCCGCGCGAGCTGGGTGAACGACCGTCCAGTCGCCGTGCGCATCCTGACCGCCGTCGGAGTCGCTTCGATGACCGCGATCGGCGTCGGGGTCCTGGGCGTGCAGAGCCTGGACGAGCTGCGCGACGCGCGCTCGCAGGAGCTGAGCACCGCCATGCCCTACCTGAACAGCCTCCACAACATCGGCCTCAGCGCGAAGGCGACCGCCAACGACGAGCGCGGCTACCTGTTGACCGGTGACCCGGAGTTCCTCCCCGAGATCGAGGAACGCCTCGCCAAGGTCGACGGCTACCTCGACGAGGCTCGCGAGGCCTCGACCGACGCCCAGAGCGGCTACCTCGACGAGCTCGAGGCCGGGCTGGACGCGTGGTCGGCCAGCATGCAGTCGGAGTTCGACCTGTACGCCCAGAACCGCGAGGCCGGTGTCGCCCTGGCGTTCGGCACGACGCGTGAGCTCCGGAAAGTTTACGAGGAGACCCTCGAGGCCGGCCTCGAAGAGGCCGACGCCGCGCTCATGGCCGGTGCTTCATACGAGAAGACCGTCTCCGACGCCGTCCGGACGATGATCATCGTCTGCGCCCTCGGGGTCCTGCTGGCGGTCGGCCTCGGGTACCTCGTGGCCCGTGTCATCCGTCGCAGCCTCACCCGCCTGCAGGCCGCAACGGGCCGGCTGGCCGCGGGCGACCTGACCGCAGTCACCGGGCTGGCCCAGGACGACGAGGTCGGCCGTACCGCCAAGTCGCTGGACGAAGCAGTCGCATCGTTGCGCTCCGTCCTCTCCTCGGTCGCCGGCTCGGCGGATGCGGTGGCGGCCAGCAGCGAGGAGCTGTCGGCTTCGTCGGCGCAGATCTCGGCGGGTGCGGAGGAGACCGCGGCGCAGTCGGGTG
>NZ_FOAO01000040.1 GCF_900109665.1 Blastococcus sp. DSM 46786 | reverse complement strand
CGGAGGACACCACGGGCACGCCGACCACCCCACCCGGGGACGGCGGCACGACCAGCGAGCCGACCACCCCGCCGGAGGACGACGGCGGCACGACCAGCGAGCCGACCACGCCCTCCGGCGATGGCGGCGGGGGCGAGGTGACCGCACCGCCCGCGGACGAGGACGAATCCGACGAAGCCGACGAGGACGACGAGGACGACGACGAGGTGGCGGTCACCGAGCGCGAGGGGGCCGGTGGGGTGTCACCCGCCGCCCGGGTCTGAGCCCTCAGAGCAGCCGGTCGAGGTCGTCCGGTCCTGGTCCGGTACCGCCGGAGTCGGGCAGCGGCGAGGACTCGGGGACGTCGTCGTCCGGAGGTTCGGGGGTCACCGGACCCTCGGCGTAGAGGGTGTCGGGGTCCTGGGGATCCATCTCGCGCGGCACGGACCGCGACTACCCGGGGTGACCGCGGCGAACCCGGCCGCGGGAGCTCAGGTGCCGCAGAACGTGCGGTACGCCCCGAAGTCCTGCGGGGCGGGCGCCGCGTAGCGCTCGAGCCCGGGCCGCTCGTCGAACGGGGTGGTCACGGCCTCCAGGAGCCGGCCGACGGGTGCGAGGTCGCCGTCGGTCGCCGCGTCGAGGGCCTCCTCGACGAGGTGGTTGCGCGGGATGTAGGCGGGGTTGACGCGGTCCGTCGCCGCGGCGTCGGGGTCGAGCGCCCGCCAGCGGTCCAGCCAGCCGTCGATGCCGGCGAGGTCGAGGAAGAGCAGGCGCAGCCGCTCGACGTCGCCCCGGGCGGCCGCCCCCAGCGAGCGGAATGCCGAGGTGAGGTCGACGTGGTCGCGGGCGAGCAGGGTGAGCAGCTCCTCGGCCAGCTCCCGGACCACCGCGTCGTCGGTGCCGGCGGGCAGGCCGAGCTTCGCCTGCATGCCGGCGGTCCACGCGGCCTGGTAGCGCGGGGCGAACCCGCGCAGCGACTCGACGGCGAGCGACACCGCCTGCTCCTGGTCGGCCGACAGCAGCGGGAGGAGCGCCTCCGCGAGCCGCGCCAGGTTCCACTCGGCGACCACCGGCTGGTTGCCGTAGGCGTACCGCCCGCTGTGGTCGATCGAGCTGTAGACGGTGGCCGGGTCGTAGGCGTCGAGGAAGGCGCACGGACCGTAGTCGATGGTCTCGCCCGAGATGGTCGTGTTGTCGGTGTTCATGACGCCGTGCACGAACCCGACCAGCATCCAGCGGGCGATCAGTTCGGCCTGGGCGGCCACCACCGCGTCGAACAGGGCGAGGTAGGGGTTCTCGGCGCCGGCGGCGTGCGGGTGGTGGCGGGCGATGGCGTGGTCGGCCAGGCGGCGCAGCAGGTCGACGTCGCCGAGCACGGTGGCGTACTGGAAGCTGCCCACCCGCAGGTGGCTGCCGGCCACGCGCGCGAGGACCGCACCGGGCAGCAGCGTCTCGCGGTGCACGGCGCGGCCGGTCGCCACGACGGCCAGGGCGCGGGTCGTCGGGATGCCCAGGGCGTGCATCGCCTCGCTGACCACGTACTCGCGCAGCATCGGGCCGACCGCGGCCAGGCCGTCACCCCCGCGGGCGAAGGGCGTGCGGCCCGAGCCCTTGAGGTGCAGGTCGCGCAGCGATCCGTCGGCGCCGGTGAGCTCGCCGAGCAGCAGCGCGCGGCCGTCGCCCAGGCGCGGGGTGAACCCGCCGAACTGGTGCCCGGCGTAGGCCTGCGCCACCGGGTTGGCCCCGTCGGGGGGCTGGGTGCCGACCAGAAGCCGGACGCCGTCGGGGCCGCGCAGCGCGGCGACGTCGAGGTTCAGCTCCGCGGCCAGCGGCTCGTTGAGCAGCAGCAGCCGGGGGTCGGGCGCCTCGTCGGCCCGCCAGGGGACCGCCAGCTCCGGGAGGGCCCGCGCGAAGCGGTCGTCCAGGGACACGGTCCGAGCCGGCGCGGAGGTCACGCCTCCGAGGGTACGAGCCGGCCGGGACACCGGCTGGGGACGATCAGGCGCTGATGATGTCGCGGCGCTGCAGCCGGACCCGGCGGCGCTCGCGCTCCGAGAGGCCGCCCCAGATGCCGAAGCGCTCGTCGTTGGCCAAGGCGAACTCCAGGCACTCGGCGCGCACCGGGCAGCCGGTGCAGACGCGCTTGGCGTCCCGGGTGGAGCCGCCCTTCTCCGGGAAGAACGCCTCCGGGTCGGTCTCGGCGCACAGCGCGTCCAGCCGCCACGAGTCGTCGGACTCCACCGGGGCCGGCCAGGCGGCGGCGTCGAGCGGCGGGAAGGCGGTGAAGGCGTCGACGGGGGCGCGGTGCTCGGCCTCGGTCGCGGAACCGGGGACCAGGGTGAGCACGGGGCGGGAGAGGGAAGGCACGGGAAGCTCCTCGGAGGACGGTCGTGGCAGGCGCGGTGACGGACTGGTACGGCCTGCTTGCTACCTGTGACGTTACGGAGCCGGGGCCGGATCGGCACTGGCAGAACCCGTACGAAACCGTCTCGTCCGATTGGGCAGATGTGTGGCTACCCGACCCGCCGGTGGGTGCCCGGCAGGGGGGCCCGTGCACGCTGCCTAGCCTCCGGGGGTGTCCGGAGCGCACCTGACCCTCCCGCTGGCGGGCGAGAACCCCGTCGTCACCGATCCGATCTCGTGGCAGCAGGGCGTCCAAGCCCTGGTCGTACTCGTCCTGGGCATCGTCCTGGCCGCCGTCGTCCGCCGGGGGATGGTCCGCGCCATCGACCGCGAGGGCAGCCGCCACGTCGGCGTGGTCGTCGGCCGCTTCGCCGGCGTGGTGATCGTCGCGGTGGCCGCCGTGTACGCCCTCGACCTGCTCGGCGTGCGCATCGGCCCGCTGGTGGGCGCCCTCGGCGTCGGCGGGATCGCGATCGCCTTCGCCGCGCAGGACATCCTGCAGAACTTCATCGCCGGCGTCCTCCTGCAGGTCCGCCGTCCCTTCCGGGTGGGGGAGCAGATCGGCAGCGGCGACCACGAGGGGACCGTCGAGGACGTCAACCTGCGCACCACCGTGCTGGCCACCTACGACGGGCTGGTGGTGTACCTGCCGAACGCCGAGGTGCTCAAGCAGCCGATCGTCAACTACACCCGGACGCCGCTGAGCCGCACCTCGCTGACCGTCGGTCTGCCCTACGACGCCGACCTCGAGCGGGCGCGGCAGGTGCTGCTGGCCGCCTGCCTGGACACCGCCGAGGTGCAGGCGAGCCCGCCGCCCGAGGTGTGGGTGGAGGAGTTCGCGGACTCATCGGTCAACGTGGCGGTCCGCTACTGGCACCCGGCCGACATCGCCAGCCGGTGGCGGGTGCGCAGCGCGGTGGCCGTCTCGGTGAAGTCGGCGCTGGACGCGGCCGGCATCTCCATCCCCTTCCCGCAGCGGGTGCTCTGGTTCCCCGAGGGCACGGGTGCAGGAGGACCTGCGGGGGACGGGAGCGGAGGACCCGGCTGATCAGCCGCGGCGGGTGCGTCCGCGGGGGCCGCCCTGCCGCCCGCCGAGCGCCCGGCCCGCCGCCCGGCCCGCGGTCCGCCGGCCCCCGCCGACGGGCCGGCGCTCGCGCTCGCTCTCGCGCCGGCCGGCCGGCGCGCTGCAGGGCCGGCAGGTGGTGAACCAGGGCGCGATCGCGTTCCCGCACTCCACGCACTTCCCGGACCGGCCCAGGGCGATGGCGTCGGGGAGCAGCTCGGTGATCATCTCCGCGCACTCCTCCTCGACCCACGCGGCGTCCTCGCTGTCCAGGTCGGCGACGCCGGGGAACTGGCGCAGCAGGGTCTGGGCGTCCCGGGCGGCCGCCGCCGCCTGCTCGTACTCCTCGACGGTGCCCCCGCGCGGGACATCGGGCAGCACGGTCTCCGGCGGGACCGGGAGGCCGACGGCGTGCTGCAGGGCGGCCCGCGCGAGCACCAGCCAGCGGGTGCGCCGCGGCGGGTTGTAGTCGATGGCGAGGTTCACCAGCCGCCACACGGTGTTCAGGTCGCCGGCCGCGCCCAGCGGGCCGCGCAGCAGCGGGAGCAGGGCGTGCACCCGGAGGACGAGGCTCGTGACGTCGTCGGCGGTCATCGCCTGGTCACGGGTCGCGGCCCGGGCCCAGGCCATCCAGCGGGTCAGCGCCTCGGGGAGGTCGACCGCCTCGAAGGCACCGAGGTCCTCGAGCTCGGGCCGCAGCCGGGGGGCGCGCTTGGGGAGGTCGCTCATCTCGTCGCCCCGGGCGACGGCGGCACCGGCGCCGACCAGCGCCGCCACCGGCTTGAGTCCGCTGACGCCGATCAGGATGCCGGCGGCGCCGTGGCCGGTGAGGCCGTAGCGTCCGGCCCGCCCGGCGATCTGGGCGGCCTCCCAGGTGCGCAACGGGCGCATCTCCTGGCCGTCGTACTTGGTCGTCTCGGCGAAGAGCACGGTGGTGGCCGGCACGTTGATGCCGTGGCCGATCACGTCGGTGGTGACCAGGACGTCGAGCTCGCCGCTGGTGAACCGCTCGATCACCTCGCGCCGGGTGGCCGGGGGCAGCGCCCCGTAGAGAACGCCCACCTTGCCCGGGCGGTGCTGGTCGAGCTCGGCGGCGACCGCGTAGACGGCCTTGCGGGAGAAGGCGACGACGAGGGTCTGCGGCCGCACGCTCGTTGGCCGCACCGGCGCGCGGAGGACGTCCAGCCGCGACAGCCGCTTGTGGTTGACGACCTCGACGTGCTCCGCGTCGGAGACCAGTGGCTTCAGGACCAGGTACGCCTCGGCCGCGGAGATCAGGTGCATCCGGCGGTACTCGCCGGTGAGCAGGAGCCGCGCCCAGTGGTGCCCGCGGTCGGGGTCGGTGACCCAGTGGGCCTCGTCGAGCACCAGCATCTCGCCGCGGTCGGGGGCCTTCTCCACGGTGCAGCACACGATGGGCGCGAAGGGGTCGATCTCCTCCTCACCCGTCGACAGGCCCACGGTGCCCTCGGGCAGCTGCGCCGAGAGCTTGGCGTAGGCCTCGTGCGCGAGCTGCCGGAGCGGGGCGGCGTAGACGCCGGAGCCGGTCGCGGCCAGGGCCTGGAGGGACTCGTAGGTCTTGCCGGAGTTGGTCGGGCCGAGGTGGAAGACGACCTGCTCCGGCCGGGTGGCGCGGGCGGGCAGCTCCGGTGCAGCGCCTTCCACCCAGCTCTGCTGGGCACGCTTCTCCTCGCGGGCGGCGGCGCGGTCGGTCTCGCGGGCGGCGGCGCGGTCGGTCTCGCGGGCGGCGGCCCGCTTCTCCTCGCGGGCGGCGGTGCGGTCGGTGCCGAGCGCGACGGCGCGATCGGTCCCGTGGGCGGCAGCGCTGTCAGTTCCGCGCGCCGCGGCCAGGCGGGTGGCGGATCGGTTCCGCCGGCGGGCGGGCGCGGGCTGGTGGTCGTGCTCGGGCAAGCGTGATCCTCGAGGGCTCGGGGGCAGGTGCGCGCCTCTGCCGAGCCGCGTCGTCACCTGAGCCAACACCGAGGGTCACCGATCCATGCCCGCGGGGGTCGCCAGTGGCTCCGGCGGACGGCACGCGGAGACGGACCGGCCCGATGATGCCGGTCATCGCCGGAGCGCCACCTGAGCGAACGCGTCGGCTCAGGCGCTCACGAGTGCCCGTCCGGTGGCCGACCTGTCGATGCTGCTCAGCCGGCGCGGGAGTTGGCCGGTTCTGCGGTGATGCGGGGGAGGATGAGGATCTCGGTGCCGTCGGGCCGCCAGGTGCGCCATCGGCCGTCGGGTTGGCGTTCGATCCGGAAGCCGTGGTGGATCTTGGTGTGATGCCGTTCGCACAGGAGCGCGCAGTTGCCGAGGTTGGTCTGGCCGCCGTCGATCCAGTGGATGAGGTGGTGGACGTCGCACCAGTGGGCGGGGGCGTCGCAGCCGGTGAAGACGCAGCCGCGGTCGCGGGCGTCCAGGGCGCGGCGCAGCGGGGGTGGGGAGATCCGTTGGCGGCGGCCGTAGTCCAGCACTTCACCGTCGGGGCCGATGACGATGCGGCTGACGTTGCCGTCGCAGGCCAGCCAGCGGGCGCGGGCGGC
>NZ_FOAO01000021.1 GCF_900109665.1 Blastococcus sp. DSM 46786 | reverse complement strand
TCTTTCCACCACCAGACCATGCGGTCAGCGGTCATATCCGGTATTAGCCCCAATTTCTTGGAGTTATCCCAGAGCCAGGGGCAGGTTGCCCACGTGTTACTCACCCGTTCGCCACTGATCCCCACCGAAGTGGTTCACCGTTCGACTTGCATGTGTTAAGCACGCCGCCAGCGTTCGTCCTGAGCCAGGATCAAACTCTCCGTAGATGATTTGATACCGGCTGAGAACCGAGAGCTGACACTCTCGATATCAATCAACCAAAGGAATCCCAGCCGATCCGAAGACCGGCACGGGGTATTACTTGGCACTGACTTTCGGCACGCTGTTGAGTTCTCAAGGAGCGGACGCGCAGAAACTCGACCCTTCCGGGCTTCGTCCCTGGCTGGATGTCCAACTCTACGCCGGTTTCCAGCAGCCCGTCTAGCGGGGGCTGGTCCGGCGGCCCTCCCGGGCCGCGCGGCGCATGGAGAACCATACACGACCTCGCGGCCCCGTGCGCAAGTCCCCGGAGAGCGGTCCGCGTCACACCGTCGGATCGTCCCGCGAAGCCAGCCGCCCGAAGCCGGTCCCACGCTGGGCGAAGACCCGCGTCGGATCCCGCGCCAGCGCTGGTGGCTGCCTACGGGGACCCGCGCCGGAGCCCGCGCCAGCTCCAGGTGGCCGCCCCTGCCAGGCCTCACGCCGAGCGCAGGACGTGCGGCAACGGCCCTGCTGCAGGGGTCCGTCGGGGCTCGCGCGCGGCGGGGGTGAGCAGGTCCTCCTAGAGCCCCAGGAACCCTTCGATGCCGACGGTGAGACCGGGCCGCCGCCCGATCTCCCGGACTGCCAGCATCACCCCGGGCATGAAGGACGCGCGGTCGAACGAGTCGTGCCGCAGGGTCAGCGACTCCCCCGCGGCTCCGAGCAGCACCTCCTGGTGCGCGACGAGCCCGGCCAGCCGGACCGCGTGCACGCGCACGCCCTCGACGTCGGTGCCGCGGGCGCCGGGCAGCTCGTCGGTGGTGGCGTCCGGCACCGGCGGCAGGCCGGCCGCCCGCCGGGCCGACGCCACGAGGCGCGCGGTGCGCACCGCCGTTCCCGAGGGCGCGTCCACCTTGTTCGGGTGGTGGAGCTCGACGACCTCGACCGACGGGAAGAAGCGCGCCGCCTCCTGGGCGAAGCGCATGAGCAGGATCGCCCCGATACCGAAGTTGGGGGCGATCACGACGCCCAGCTCGGGCTTGGGCTCGAGCCACTCGGCGACGGTGGCCAGGCGGGCCTCGTCGAAGCCGGTCGTCCCGACGACGCAGTGGATGTTGTTGTCGATGCAGAACCGGATGTTGTCCATCACCACGTCGGGACGGGTGAAGTCGACGACGACCTGCGCGCCGGCGTCGGCCACGTTGAACAGCCAGTCGCCGTCGTCGACCATGGCCACGAGCTCGAGGTCGTCGGTGTCGTTCACCGCCTTGACCACCTCGGTCCCCATCCGGCCGCGGGCGCCGAGCACCCCCACCGGGATGAGGGGGGACTCCCGATCGGCGGGGGCGGGCTGCTGGTCGGTCGCGGTCGTCGTCACGCGGTCAGGTTTCCCGGCCCGGCGCCCGGACGCAAGACAGGCGCCGGGTCAGCGCGCCCGCCGGCTGACGGCTGCCCACGCGACCAGTCCCAGCAGGATGCCCGCGATGTCGGCCACCACGTCGGCGAGGGACATCGACCGGCCCAGCGGGGTCAGCCCCTGCACCAGCTCGCTGCCCAGGGCGTAGCCCGCGAGACCGACCCCGAGCGGCAGGCGGGGCAGGCCGGCCCACCGCCCGGTTCCCGCCAGGGCGGCGAAGACGAGCAGGTGGACCGCCTTGTCGGTGCCCGGGGGTGCGGTCGGCACCCCCGAGGCCGGCAGGAACAGGACGACGACGGAGACCAGCAGCGCGACCGCGAAGGCCGCCTGCGGCAGCCCGGTCCGCGTCGTCCGCATCCGTCGGGTCAGAGCCGGTCGAGGTCGGACTCGCGGTAGGGGCCGACCACGGCCAGGCAGGTCTCCTGGCCGAACAGCTCCCCCGCCACCGACCGCACCTGGGTCTCGTCGACGGACTCGATGTGCGCCAGCACGTCGCGCACCGGCACGTACTCGCCGTAGGACAGCTCGCTCTTGCCGAGCCGGCTCATGCGCGAGCCGGTGTCCTCCAGGCCGAGCACCAGCCCGCCCTTCAGCTGGCCGCGCGCCCGGGCCACCTCCTCGGACGTCAGCCCGTCGGC
Source organism: Blastococcus sp. DSM 46786 (assembly GCF_900109665.1). Classification (GTDB taxonomy): domain Bacteria; phylum Actinomycetota; class Actinomycetes; order Mycobacteriales; family Geodermatophilaceae; genus Blastococcus; species Blastococcus carthaginiensis. The sequence continues at coordinate 92,994 of NZ_FOAO01000021.1, read as the reverse complement.
GGCGACCCGCCCCAGTTCCTCGCGGACCAGGCGGAGCACCTCGGGCACGCGCTTCTTCGAGCAGCCGGCGTACACCGAGAAGGCGCCCGCGCCGGCGTAGTGGGTCAGCGCCGACCCGACGCTGTACACCAGGCCGCGCTTCTCCCGGATCTCCTGGAACAGCCGGGAGCTCATGCCACCACCGACGGCGGCGTCCAGGACGGCGGCGACGTAGCGGCGCTCGTCGAGCCGGCCCATCGCGGGCGTGCCGAGCAGCAGGTGGGTCTGCTCGGTACGGCGCGAGATCAGCCCCGTGCTGCGTGCCGGCCGGGCGAGGTCCACGTCACCGGTGCGCAGCGGTGCGGGGCGAGCGGTGCCGGAGAGCCGGTCGCCGAACGCCGCCGTCACCAGGTCGAGCACCTGCCGGTGGTCCACCCGCCCGGCCGCCGTCACGACGATCGACGGCGCGGCGTAGCGGGAGCGGTACCAGCCGTCGACGTCGTCGCGGGTGAGCCCCTCGATCGACTCGACGGTCCCCAGCACGGAGCGACCCAGCGAGGTGTCGCCGTAGAGCGTCTCGGCGAACAGGTCGTGCACGGCGTCCGAGGGCTCGTCGTCGCGCATGGCGATCTCCTCGAGCACCACCGTCCGCTCGGACTCCAGGTCCGCCGCCGTGTTGGTCGCCTCGGTGACCAGGTCGGCCAGCAGCGTCACCGCGAGCGGGAGGTCGCTGGCGAGCACGTTGGCGTAGTAGCAGGTGTGCTCCTTGGCGGTGAACGCGTTCATCTCGCCGCCGACGGCGTCCATGGCGGTCGCGATCTCCAGCGCCCCGCGCGACGTCGTCCCCTTGAACAGCAGGTGCTCGAGGAAGTGCGACGCCCCGGCGACGTCCGGTGTCTCGTCGCGCGAGCCCACGGCCACCCAGATGCCGAGGGTCGCCGACAGCACGCCCGGCATCGTCTCGGTGAGCACGCGGAGCCCCCCGGGGAGCTCCGTGCGTTCCACCCGGCCGCCGACCTCGTCGAGGTCGAGCAGCGCGGTCGTCCCGACGGGAACCGGGGTGGGGGCCGCTCCCGGAGAAGCGGCGCCCACCCCGGCCCGGATCAGATCGGTCGTGGTCACTCCCCCGCAGGGGCGGACTCGGCCGGGGCCTCGGCGGGGGCCTCGGCACCGTCGGCACCCTCGGCACCCTCGGCGGCGACCGGCGCGAGGCTGATCTTGCCGCGGGCGTCGATGTCGGTGATCTCGACCTGCATCTTGTCGCCGACGTTCGCGACGTCCTCGACCTTGCCGATGCGCTTGCCGCCACCGAGCTTGCTGATGTGGACCAGGCCGTCCTTGCCCGGGAGCAGGGAGACGAAGGCGCCGAACGGCGTGGTCTTGACGACCGTGCCGAGGAAGCGCTCGCCGACCTTGGGCATCTGCGGGTTGGCGATGGCGTTGATCCGGTCCACCGCGGCCTGGGCCGAGGGGCCGTCGGAGGCGCCGACGTAGATCGTGCCGTCGTCCTCGATGGTGATGTCGGCGCCGGTCTCGTCCTGGATCGCGTTGATCATCTGGCCCTTGGGGCCGATGACCGCGCCGATCTTGTCGACCGGGATGCGCACCGTGGTCACGCGCGGGGCGTACGGGCTCATCTCGTCCGGGGCGTCGATCGCCTCGTTCATCACGTCGAGGATGTGCAGCCGGGCGGCGCGGGCCTGGGTCAGCGCCTGGGCGAGCACGTCGGACGGGATGCCGTCGAGCTTGGTGTCCAGCTGCAGCGCGGTGACGAAGTCCCGCGTGCCGGCGACCTTGAAGTCCATGTCACCGAACGCGTCCTCGGCACCGAGGATGTCGGTCAGCGCCACGTACTCCGTCTTGCCGTCGACCTGGTCGGAGACCAGGCCCATCGCGATGCCCGCGACCGGCGCCCTCAGCGGCACACCGGCGTTGAGCAGGGCCAGCGTCGAGGCGCAGACCGAGCCCATCGAGGTGGAGCCGTTGGAGCCCAGCGCCTCCGAGACCTGCCGGATCGCGTAGGGGAACTCCTCGCGGTCGGGCAGCACCGGCAGCAGGGCGCGCTCGGCGAGCGCACCGTGGCCGATCTCGCGCCGCTTGGGCGAGCCCACGCGGCCGGTCTCGCCGGTGGAGTACGGCGGGAAGTTGTAGTTGTGCATGTAGCGCTTGCGGTTGTCCGGCGACAGCGTGTCCAGCTGCTGCTCCATGCGGAGCATGTTCAGCGTGGTGATGCCCAGGATCTGGGTCTCGCCGCGCTCGAACAGCGCCGAGCCGTGCACGCGGGGCACGACCTCGACCTCGGCCGACAGCGGCCGGATGTCGGTGACGCCACGGCCGTCGATGCGGACCTTGTCGCGCAGGATCCGCTGCCGGACGACCTTCTTGGTGACGGCGCGGAAGGCGGCGGAGACCTCCTTCTCACGACCCTCGAACTGGTCGGCGAGCGCGGCCTTGACCTCGTCCTTGAGCGCCTCGGTGGCGTCCTCGCGCTCCTGCTTGCCCGCGATGGCCTGCACCTCGCCGAGGCGGGTCAGGGCGGCGGACTCGACGGCGGCGTAGACGTCGTCCTGGTAGTCCAGGAAGCGCGGGAACTCCGCGACGGGCTTGGCGGCCTTGGCGGCCATCGCGCTCTGCGCCTCGCACAGCGCCTTGATGAAGGGCTTGGCGGCCTCGAGGCCCTGGGCCACGACCTCCTCGGTCGGGGCGCTGGCGCCACCGGCGACGAGCTCGATCGTCTTCTCGGTGGCCTCGGCCTCGACCATCATGATCGCGACGTCGCCGTCCGGGAGGAGGCGACCGGCGACGACCATGTCGAAGACGGCGTCCTCGAGCTCCGAGTGCGTCGGGAAGGCGACCCACTGGCCGCGGATGAGCGCGACGCGGGTGCCGCCGATCGGGCCGGAGAACGGCAGGCCCGACAGCTGGGTGGAGGCCGACGCGCCGTTGATGGCCATGACGTCGTAGAGGTGCTCGGGGTCCAGGGCCATGACGGTGATGACGACCTGGACCTCGTTGCGCAGGCCCTTGGCGAAGGTCGGCCGCAGCGGGCGGTCGATCAGCCGGCAGGTGAGGATCGCGTCCTCCGAGGGCCGGCCCTCGCGGCGGAAGAACGAGCCGGGGATGCGACCCGCGGCGTACATCCGCTCCTCGACGTCGACGGTCAGCGGGAAGAAGTCGAAGTGCTCCTTGGGCTGACGGCCGGCCGTGGTGGCCGACAGCAGCATGCTGTCGCCCATCGTCACGACGACGGAGCCGGCGGCCTGCTTGGCCAGCCGGCCGGTCTCGAAGGTGATGCTGCGGCTGCCGAAGCTGCCGTTGTCGATGACCGCGGTGGCGGTGGTGACCCCGTCCTCGGGGTCGAACTCGGCGGCGATCGGGCCGCTGGTGGTGGGTGCGGACACGCTGTCCTTCTCTCGTCTGGTCGCAGCCGGCCCCTTGCCGGGTGCGACTTCCTCGTACGGCGGTGCACGCCGTCGGCGTCCGGGGCGACCGGTCTTCGATCGAAGCCCTCGGGCGGTGCTGGTTCCCCGTCGGGCGGAGGACCACTCCCCGTGCTCGGGGTGTCCCGGGGGCCACTACCGAGGACCGGCCCTCTGCGACGGACGCGTCGGGCTGCTCGCCGTGGCCCGTGCGGCGGGTGCCGCACGAGAGAGGGGACCGTCCCGGCTACCCGGAGCGGTCCCCTCGACGTGCTATCGGCGCAGGCCGAGCCGCTCGATCAGCGACCGGTAGCGGTTGATGTCGGTCTTCGCCAGGTAGTTCAGCAGCCGGCGGCGCCGGCCGACCAGCAGGAGCAGGCCCCGCCGGCTGTGGTGGTCGTGCTTGTGGTGCCGGAGGTGCTCGGTGAGGTCGCTGATCCGGCGGGACAGCATCGCGACCTGCACCTCGGGCGAACCGGTGTCCTTGTCGACCGTCGCGTACTCGGTCATGATCTGCTGCTTCGTCGCGCTGTCGAGCGCCATGGTTCGCCTCCTGGGCGGGTCACGTGTGGCCCCCGGTCTGACTCACGAGGGCAGCTCTCACACAGCCGTGCATGCACGGCTGGCGACGAGACTACCAGCGGTGATCGGCCGGTCGGACCGAGTGGGGGCCGGAGGCCATGTCCGACGTCGTCCTCCGGACTCCGACCGCCACCGGGTGCCGTCCCCACGGTGCTGAGCCGCTGCGTCGTCCCTGCGCGGAACCCTCCGGGTCCCACTCGGTGCGACCTGCTCCCGTCAGTTCGTCAACCCCAGGACGTGGCGGGTGTCCTCGACGTCCTTGGCCATGGCGGCCAGCAGGCCCTCCACGTCGGTGAAGGCGGCCATGGGCCGGAGCCGGAGGGCGAACTTGACGCCGACGTGCTCGCCGTAGAGGTCGCCGTCGTAGTCCAGCACGTAGGCCTCCACCGTGCGGCGGCTGCCTTGGAAGGTGGGGTTGGTGCCCACCGAGATCGCCGCCGGGAACCGCTCGCGGCTGGCCCCGCTGCGCGGGTCGCGGGTGACCAGGTGCCCGGCGTAGACACCGTCGGCGGGGATCGCGGTGTACGGCGGCGTCTCGACGTTCGCCGTCGGGTAGCCGAGGTCGCGGCCGCGGCGGTCCCCCCGCACCACCACGCCGTCGACCCGGTGCGGCCGGCCGAGCGCACGGGCGGCGGGCACCAGGTCCCCGGCGGCGACGCAGGCCCGGACGTAGGTCGAGGAGATGGTCACCTCGCCGTCCTCCGAGGCGTCCTGCGCCAGGGACACCCCCTCGACGGCGAAGCCGAAGCGGCGCCCCTCCGCGGTCAGCGTGGTGACGGTGCCGGCGGCGCGGTGCCCGTAGGTGAAGTTCTCCCCCACCACCACCTGTGCGGCGTGCAGCCGTTCGACGAGCACGGTGTGGGTGAACGTCTCCGGCGGGAGCTTCATGAACTCCGCGGTGAAGGGCAGCACGCACATGGCGTCCACCCCCAGCTCCGCGACGAGCTCGGCCTTGCGGTCCAGGGAGGTCAGGATCGCCGGGTGCGATCCCGGGCGCACGACCTCGGCCGGGTGCGGGTCGAAGGTCAGCAGGAGGCAGGGACGCCGCATCGCCCGGGCCCGCGCGACGGCCGCCCCGATGAGCTTCTGGTGCCCGCGGTGCACACCGTCGTACATCCCGACGGTGACCACGGTCCGCCCGAGGTCACCGGGGGTGGACTCCAGCCCCCGCCAGCGCAGCACGCGACCGTCCCCCGCCGCGGTCAGGAGACCTGGTGCAGCCAGCCGTGGGTGTCGGCCACCCGCCCGTGCTGGATGTCGAGCAGCGTCTCGCGCAGCCGCATGGTGACCGGTCCGGGCTCCCCGTCGCCCACGGTGAAGTCACCGGTGCGGGCACGGATCTGTCCGACCGGCGTGATGACGGCGGCCGTCCCGCAGGCGAAGGTCTCGGTGATCGAGCCGTCGAGCGCGCCGCTGCGCCACTCGTCGAGGGTCACCTTCCGCTCGGTCACGCGGTGCCCGAGCTCACGGGCGACGGTGATCAGCGAGTCACGGGTGATGCCCGGCAGCAGCGTGCCGGAGAGCTCGGGGGTGACCAGCTCGGCGTCCTCACCGGAGCCCAGGACGAAGAACAGGTTCATCCCGCCCAGCTCCTCGATGGAGCGCCGCTCCACGGCGTCGAGGTAGACGACCTGGTCGCAGCCGAGCTCGCTGGCCTGCTGCTGGGGCCGCAGGCTGGCGGCGTAGTTGCCGGCGCACTTGACGTCGCCGGTCCCGCCGGGCGCGGCCCGCACGTAGTCCTCGGAGACGAAGACCGAGACCGGGTGCACGCCGCGCGGGAAGTAGGCACCGGCCGGGCTGGCGATGACGAGGAAGAGGTACTCGTGCGCCGGCCGGACGCCGAGGAAGGACTCGCTGGCCAGCTGGTACGGGCGCAGGTACAGCGTCTGGTCCGGCCCGGTGGGCACCCAGTCGCGGTCGGCGTCGACGAGCGCGTCGACGGCGGCGAGGAAGGCGTGCTCGGGGACCGGCGGCATGGCCAGCCGCTCGGCGCTGCGGACGAAGCGCGCGGCGTTGGCCTCGGGCCGGAAGGTGGCCACGCTGCCGTCGGGCTGGGCGTAGGCCTTGAGCCCCTCGAAGATCGACTGCGCGTAGTGCAGGGCGGCGGTGCCGGGGTCCATCGGCAGCGGGCCGTACTGGGTGAGCCGGGCGTCGTACCAGCCGCGGCCGACCTGGTACCGGGCCACGAACATGTGGTCGGTGAAGTAGCGGCCGAAGCCGGGGTCGGCGAGCAGTTCCTCGCGCTCGGTGGTGGAACGGCGCTGCACGTCCTCCACGACCACCGGCACGCCGTCGACGAACGTCCGGGACGAGGTGCGGCTGTCGGCGAGCGTGTCGGTCATGGCTCCTACCCGGGCGTGCGAGGGATCGGCACCGGCCCGCGGGCGTGCGGGGCCGGTGCCGTCACACTAACCCGGCTCAGGCCTGCCCCTGGTGCTCGCCCTTCGGCCCGGCGGTCTCGAGCACCTCGTAGGTCCAGACGTGCGCCGAGTGCGGGGCGGCGGAGGCGAGGGTGTCGCCGCCGCCGTCGTGGGCGCGGTCGAAGTCCTGGCTGGACTGCCACGCCTCGTAGGCCTCCACGCTGCTCCACCGCGTGTAGACCAGGTACTGGTCGGTGCCCTCGACCGGGCGGAGCAGCTCGAACCACTCGAAGCCCGGCGTGCTCTCCACGGCTCCGGCGCGCCCGCGGAACCGCTCCTCGAAGCGCTCCTGCTTGTCCTTCGGCACGGTGATCGCGTTGATCTTGACGACGCTCATGGTCGGTCCCCTTCCCGGACGGCGTCGGTGCCAACCGCCCGACCGGCCGCGCGTGCGGCACGCTGGCGCGGGTGAGCGCACCCCGCACCGCAGACCTGGGCTTCGCCCGCCTGGACCTGGATCGCGAGGCCCGCACCGGCACGCCGGAGGTGGTCTTCGCGGCCGGCAAGACACCCGCCCAGACCGTCGCCTGCCTGGCCGCGCTGCTCGAGGGGGCCCCGCCGCCGTTCGCCTGGGCGAGCCGGGTCGACGGCGCCACCGCGGCCGCGATCCGCGAGCGGTGGCCGGACGCCGTCGTCGACGAGGAGGCGGGGTGCGCCTTCGTGGGAGCGGTGCCGGACCCGGTCGGCGAGGTGCTCGTGCTCACCGCGGGCACCTCCGACGGCCCGGTGGCCGCGGAGGTCGCCGCCACGCTGCGCGCGTGCGGCGTGGGCTGCCGGCGGGTCGACGACGTCGGGGTGGCGGGGATCCACCGGGTCCTCGCCGTCGCCCCGGACCTGGGCGCGGCCGACGCCGTGGTCGTGGTCGCCGGGATGGACGGTGCGCTGCCGAGCGTCGTCGCCGGGCTGACCGACCGCCTCGTCGTCGCCGTCCCCACGTCGGTGGGCTACGGCGCCGCGTTCGAGGGTCTGGCCGCGCTGCTCACCATGCTCACGGCCTGCGCGCCCGGCGTGCTCGTCGTCAACATCGACAACGGGTTCGGGGCCGGGGTCGCCGCCGCCCGGATCGCCCGCTCGGCTCAGCGGTAGCGGACGGGGTCGGGCAGCAGCTCGTTCATCGCCCCCGACCGGAAACCGCGCGGGTCCACCTCCACGGCGGCGAACCCGGCGACCGCCGACAGGAGCTCCGGCCGCGCCGCCACGTCGGCCACCAGCGCGGCATCGACCTCCACGCGAGCGCGATCCTCCCCCAGATCCCGCACCCGTAGGTCGCGCACCGGCAGCCCGGCGCCCGCGAGCGCGGCCCGCAGCGCCGCCTCGGCGTGCTCCACCCGCGCCAGCCCCGCGGCCGACACCGGCACCCCGTACGCGATCCGGCTGGCCAGGCAGGCCGCGGCGGGCTTGTCGGCCAGCGGCAGCCCCCACCGGCGGGCGGCGGCGCGGACGTCGTCCTTGGTGAGGCCGGCCCGCGCCAGCGGCGTCCAGGCGCCCCGCTCGGCCGCCGCGCGGATGCCCGGCCGGAAGCCGGCCACGACGTCGTCTGCGTTGGTCCCGGTGACGACGTCGTCGATGCCCAGCCGGTCGGCCAGCGGGCGGAGCACCTCGACCAGCTCGGCCTTGCAGAAGGCGCACCGGTCCCCGGCGTTGGCGCGGTACCCGGGACGGGACAGCTCGTCGGTGCGGGGCCGCTCGTGCCGGACGCCGAGCGACGCCGCGAACTCTCCCGCACCCGCGAGCTCGCCGGCCGGCAGGCTGGGCGAGACGGCGGTGGCCGCGACCACCCGGCCGGTCCCGAGCGCGCGCACCGCGGCGGCGAGCAGCACGCCGGAGTCCACGCCTCCGGAGAACGCGACCAGCACCCCGGGCAGCGGGCGCAGCAGCGCGTCGAGGTCGGCCAGCCGGGCGTCGAGAGTCACGGTCGCCAGGCTGCCACCGGCTCAGGCCGGCGGGAAGCCGACGACGACACGCGCCGTGCGACCGGCGTCCTCGACCAGGGCCGACAGCCGGCCGTCGGGGTCCACGGCGGCGTGCAGGCCGGCCGCACCGCTGGCGGGGATGCGCTGGCCGTAGCCCAGCGCCCGCGCCTCCTCGGCGGTGAGCGGGCGCTCGGGGAAGACCAGCCGGGCGGCCTCGGTGAGACCCAGGAACCCGGGACCGCCGCCGGCGACCAGCGAGGCGGCGGCGTCCTCGACGGTGCCCGCCTGCGCGATCGCGAACGGGCCCGACGCGGTGCGGCGCAGCGCGGTCAGGTGGCCGCCGACGCCCAGCGCCGCACCGGCGTCGCGGGCGATGGCGCGGATGTAGGTGCCGGCGGTGCAGTCGACCGTGACGTCGACGTCGAACACGTCGGCCTCGGGACGGGCGGTGCGGTGGACCTCGAGCCGGTGCACGGTGACCGAGCGCGGGGCGAGCTCCACGGCCTCCCCCGCCCGCACGCGGTCGTAGGACCGGCGGCCGTCGACCTTGACCGCGCTCACCGCCGACGGCACCTGCTGCAGCGGCCCGTTCTGCGCGGCCAGGGCCGCCCGGATGTCGTCGTCCCCGAGGTGCGCCGCGGAGGTGGAGCTCAGCACCTCGCCCTCGCGGTCGTCGGTGACCGTCGCCTGCCCGAGCCGGATCGTGGCCTCGTAGGTCTTGTCGTGGCCGCCGACGTACCCGAGCAGCCGGGTCGCGGTGCCGACGCCCAGGACCAGCAGCCCGGTGGCCATGGGGTCGAGCGTGCCGGCGTGCCCGATCTTGCGCACCGACAGCGCCCGGCGGGCGCGGGCGACGACGTCGTGGGAGGTCATGCCGCCGGGTTTGTCCACGAGCAGCAGACCGGGCGGGACGTCGGCGTCAAGGCGTCGGGGGCTCACCTCCTCACCGTCTCAGGTGCCCCCAGCCAGCGGTCACCCGCCACCCGCACCAGGACGGCGAGCAGCCGCAGCGCGATGAACAGCGTCAGGCCGGTCCAGATGCCGGCGAGGCCCAGCCCGAGCGGCCCGGCGAGCAGCGACAGCGGCAGGAAGCCGACCAGCGCGGCCGCGATGGTGACCGTCCGCAGGTACCCCACGTCACCGGCACCCATGAGGACGCCGTCCAGCGCGAACACCACGCCCGCCAGCGGCTGGAAGCACGCGAGGAACCACCAGACGACGGCGGCCTGCGCGAGGACCGCAGGGTCGTCGGTGAACAGCGGCGGGACCACGTCGCGGAGCGCGAGCAGCACGACCGCCACGAGGCAGCCGGTGCCCAGGCCCCACAGGACCACCCGGCGCGCTGTGGCACGGGCCTCCTCGGGCCGCCCGCCGCCCAGCGCGTGACCGACCAGCGTCTGCGCGGCGATCGCGTAGGCGTCCAGGACCAGGGCGAGGAAGAAGAACAGCTGCAGCGCGATCTGGTGCGCCCCCAGGGCGGCGGTCCCGGCCCTCGCGGCGACACCGGCGGCGACGAGGAACGACAGCTGGAGCACCGCGGCGCGCAGCAGCAGGTCCCGGCCGATGACCAGCTGCCGCACGATCGCCCGGGGACGGGCGGTCCAGGTGGCGCCCTCGCGGAGCAGCCTACGCACGAACAGGGCGGCGGTGAGCGCCTGCCCGGCCACGTTCGCCACGGCGGACCCGACGAGGCCCAGCCCCGCCGGGTGCACGAGCAGGGGGCACAGGACGAGGCTCAGCAGGCTCCCCGCGACGACGTAGCGCACCGGGCGGCGCAGCTCCTGCACCCCGCGGAGCCACCCGTTCCCGGCCAGCGAGACCAGCAGCAGCGGAGCACCGAGGGCGGCGACCCGCAGCCACTCCTCCCCCGCCGTGGCGACCGGTCCCGCGCCCCCGGCGAGCGCCCGGGTCAGCGGCCCGGCCAGCAGCTGGAAGAGGGCCAGCACGAGCACCCCGAGGCCGAGCGCGAGCCAGGTCGCCTGCACGCCCTCCTCGACGGCACCGGCCCGGTCGCCGGCGCCGGCGCGGCGGGCCGCGCGCGCGGTGGTGCCGTAGGCCAGGAAGTTCAGCAGCGCGGCGGCCCACGCCAGCAACCCGCCCCCGACGGCGAGCCCGCCGAGCGCGACCGTGCCCAGGTTGCCGACGACCGCGGTGTCCACCAGCAGGTACAGCGGCTCGGCCGCGAGCACCACCAGCGCCGGCAGCGCGAGGGAGAGGACGGACGCCGGCCGCGACGCGAGGCCCGCGGGACCGCGGGCGCCGGGGCGCGGAGGGCGGAGCCCTCCCGGCGCGGTGCCCGGATCCGGCTCAGCGCCCGTCTGGGAAGGCACCTGGTCGCGGTCGTCGCGGCGCGGGGGCCGGAGGCTTCCCGACGCGGCGGCCGGGTCCGGCTCAGCGCCCGTCTGGGAAGGCACTTGGACGCGGTGGGAGGCCGGAGGCCGACAGTGTGCAGAGCTCCGTGCGGAGCGCCTCCACCGTCTTCTCCCGGTCGAGGTGGGAGGTGTAGCCGGCTGCCGCGCGGTGCCCGCCCCCGCCGAGCGCCGTGGCCACCCGGGACACGTCGGTGGCGCCCCGCGAGCGCAGCGACACCGACCACGACCCGTCGGCCTGCCCCTTGAGCACGCAGGCGACGTCGGCCTCCGCGGTGGAGCGGACCACGTCGACGAGCGCCTCGAGCTGCTCCCCGGGGAGACCGTGCTCGGCCGCCTCGGCGGTGCTGGACCAGGTCCAGACCAGCCCGGCGCCCACCTCCCGCTCGAGCGCCGCGCGGCCGGCGACGACTGAGAGCAGCCCGAGCCAGCCGAAGGGGGCGGTGTCGAACAACCGGCGGCTGATCGCGGCGTGGTCGATGCCCGTGGCGAGCAGGCGGGCGGCGAGCTCGTGGGTCTCCGGCCGGGTGCTGCCGAACCGGAAGGACCCGGTGTCGGCGGCGAGCCCGGCGTAGAGGCAGGTGGCCAGCCGGGCGTCCAGCGCCACGCCCAGGCCGTCGAGCAGGTCGGCGACGAGCGTGACCGTGGCGGGCGCGGCGGGGTCCACCAGCCGCACCCGGCCGAAGCCGGGGTTGCTGGCGTGGTGGTCGACGACCACGGAGGTGCCGGCGCGGTCGAGCAGCGAGGCCAGCTCGCCGAGTCGTCCGGGCGAGGCCGCGTCCAGGCTGACGAAGACGTCCGGGGACGACGGGACGGCGTCGGCGGGCACCAGCCCCTCGGCGCCGGGGATCCACCCGAGCGAGGCGGGCAGGGTGAAGGGGCCGGGGAAGGTGGCGAGCACCCGGGCACCGCACCGCCGCAGCCCCTCGGCGAGCGCCAGGGTGCTGCCGAGGGCGTCGGCGTCGGGCTGGACGTGCCCGGAGAGCACCACGGTCGCCCGTTCCCGGGCCGCCTCGGCGAGCACCGCAGCGGCCGACCGCGTGGCGGTGGCGAGGTCCTCGGCCGCGCCACCGACCGGGAGCCGGGGGGTCACTCGGTGGGGTCGGGGTCGGCGACCCGGCCGCCCTGCCGCTCGGTGATGTCGCCGCCGCCCACCGGGTAGCCCGGGCCGCCGTCGTCCGGCTCGTCCCGGGCGATGCTCGGCACGTCACCGATCTGGCCGCGCTTGCCGCCCTGGGTCGGGTCGCCCGCATCGGGCGCCGGCCGGCCACCCAGCTCGGAGCGGCCCTGGCCCTCGTCGGGCAGGTTCGGGTCGGGGTCGGTCTCGCTCACAGGGTGCTCCTCGTCCGGGGCGTCAGGTCCTCGCCACCGTCATCGGCAGGTCCGCGGTCGGCCGGGGCGTCCACGTCGTGCTCGTCGTCGTCCTCGTCCTCCGCGGGCCGCCGGTAGGGGTCGGCCTCGCCGGCGTAGCTGGCGCCCTCCCGGGCGCGGGCGAGCTCTGCGTCGGCGTGCCGGGCCCGCTCGAGCGCCTCCTCGAGCTCGCGGGCCGTGTCGGGCACGATGTCGGCCACGAACGTCAGCGACGGGACGAACTTGATGCCGGTCTGCCGACCCACGGTGGACCGCAGCACCCCGGTGGCGCTGGTGAGCGCCTTCGCCGAGTCGGCGATCTGCGTCTCGTCGCCGTAGACGGTGTAGAAGACCGTTGCCTCCCGCAGGTCGCTCGTCACCCGGGCGTCGGTGACGGTGACCATGCCCAGGCGGGGGTCCTTGATCTGCGACTCGATCGCCGCGGAGACGATCTGCCGGATGCGCACCGCCAGCTTGCGTGCACGGGCCGGATCGGCCATCGGGACCTCCAAGGTTCGTGGGTGGAACGGCCGTCTCGCAGGGTCCCGCGGCGAGCCGTGGGGAGAGGGCGTCCTTCAATCGCTGTCGCTGAACAGCTGCCGGTGGGTCGACAGCAGCGTCACCTCCGGCCGCTCCGCCAGCAACCGCTCGCAGGCGTCGAGGACGTCGGTGACCTGGCCGGCCTCCCCCGCGACGGTGGCGATCCCGATCTGCACCCGGCGGTGCAGGTCCTGGTCGCCGACCTCCGCCGCGGCGACGGCGAACCGGCGCCGGAGCTCGGCCACGATCGGCCGCACCACGGCGCGCTTGCCCTTGAGCGAGTGGACGTCGCCCAGCAGCAGGTCCGCGATCAGCGTCCCGGTGAACACGGCGATCGTCCTCTTCCTCCGGGAGCTGCCGAACGCCCTCCGCGGCTGAGACGGGCCTCCTGGCTCAGCTGGTGGGGTCCTGGCTCACCGCCGACGGTGAGCCAGGTCCCCTGATGATCAGGTGACCTGATCATCAGGGGACCGCTGGGCAGATCAGTCGCGCGGCTTCTCGCGCAGCTCGAAGGTCTCGATCACGTCATCGACCTTGATGTCGTTGTACGACCCCAGGCCGATACCGCACTCGTAGCCCTCGCGGACCTCGGTCGCGTCGTCCTTGAACCGGCGGAGGGAGTCCACCGACAGGTTGTCGGCGACCACGGCACCGTCACGGATCAGGCGCGCCTTCGAGTTGCGCACGATCGTGCCGCTGCGGACCAGCGAGCCGGCGACGTTGCCCACCTTCGGCACCCGGAAGACCTCGCGGACCTCTGCCGTGCCGAGCTGGACCTCCTCGTAGATCGGCTTGAGCATGCCCTTGAGCGCGGCCTCGATCTCGTCGATCGCCTGGTAGATGACCGTGTAGTACCGGACGTCCACCCCTTCGCGGTTGGCGAGCTCGGTGGCCTGGCCCTCGGCCCGGACGTTGAAGCCCAGGACGATGACGTCGTCGGCCAGCGCCAGGTCGATGTCGCTCTTGGTGATCCCGCCGACGCCGCGGTGGATGACCCGCAGCGAGATCTCGTCGTCGACCTCGATCTTCATCAGCGCCTCTTCGAGCGCCTCGACGGTGCCCGAGTTGTCGCCCTTGATGATCAGGTTGAGCTGACGGTTCTCCTTGAGCGCCGCGTCGAGGTCCTCCAGGCTGATCCGCTTGCGCATCGAGGCGTTCTGCGCGTTGCGGATGCGAGCCTGGCGGCGGTCGGCGATCTGCCGGGCGACGCGGTCCTCGTCGACGACGAGGAAGGTGTCACCGGCACGGGGCACCGAGGTGAGGCCCACGACCTGCACGGGGCGGGCCGGCAGAGCCTCCTTCAGCTTGTTGCCGTGCTCGTCGAGCAGTGACCGGACGCGACCGTAGGCGTCGCCGGCCACGATCGAGTCGCCCTGGCGCAGCGTGCCGCGCTGGACGAGCACCGTGGCGACGGGGCCGCGGCCCTTGTCCAGCTTGCCCTCGATGACCACACCCTGCGGGTCCTGCTCGGTGTTCGCGCGCAGGTCCAGCGAGGCGTCGGCGGTCAGCAGGATCGCCGCGAGCAGGTTGTCGAGACCCTGCCGGGTGATCGCCGAGACGTCGACGAACATCGTCTCGCCGCCGTACTCCTCGGCGACCAGGCCGTACTCGGTGAGCTGCTGGCGGATCTTGGCGGGGTTGGCCCCCTCCTTGTCCACCTTGTTCACCGCGACCACGATCGGCACCTCGGCGGCCTGGGCGTGGTTGAGCGCCTCGACCGTCTGCGGCATGACGCCGTCGTCGGCGGCGACCACGAGGACGACGATGTCGGTGACCTTCGCGCCGCGGGCACGCATCGCGGTGAACGACTCGTGACCCGGGGTGTCGATGAAGGTGACCGGACGCTCGTTGCCGTCGAGTTCGGTGACGATCTGGTAGGCGCCGATGTGCTGGGTGATGCCGCCGGCCTCGCGGGCCACCACGTTGGCGTCGCGCAGGGCGTCGAGCAGCTTGGTCTTCCCGTGGTCGACGTGACCCATGACGGTCACCACCGGCGGGCGGGCCGACCAGTCCTCCTCGTCGCCCTCCTCGTCCCCGAAGGTGAGGTCGAAGGTCTCGAGGAGCTCGCGGTCCTCGTCCTCGGGGCTGACGACCTGGATGACCCAGCCGATCTCGGCACCGAGCAGCTGCAGCGTCTCGTCGTTCACCGACTGCGTCGCGGTGACCATCTCGCCCAGGTGGAACAGGGCGGTCACCAGCGCGGCCGGCTGGGCGTTGATGCGCTCGGCCAGGTCGGTCAGCGAGGCGCCGCGGGGCAGCCGGACGGTCTGCCCGTTGCCGCGCGGCAGGCTGACGCCGCCCATGCTGGGCGCCGCCATGGAGTCGAACTCCTGACGCCGCTGCTTCTTGCTCTTGCGCCCGCGGACCGGACCCCGGCCACCGGGACGCCCGAAGGCACCGGCCGTACCGGCACCGGAGCCGCCGCGACCACGGCCACGGCCACCGCCGCCACCGCGGAAACCACCGCCGGCGGGGGCGCCGGCACCGCCGCCGCCACCGGGACGGAAGCCACCGCCGCCGGCACCGGGACCACCCGGGCGGCCGCGGCCGGCACCGCCGGGCCCACCGCCCGGTCGGCCGCCACCGGCGGGACGGGGCGGCATCATGCCGGGCGAAGGACGCTGCGGCATCATGCCCGGGTTCGGGCGCGGGCCACCGGGACCGGCCGCCGGACGGGGACCGCCGGGACCGGCGCCGGGACGGGGACCGCCCGGACCGGGGCGCGGACCGCCCGCACCGGGCGCCGGACGGGGACCGCCCGCGCCGGGCGCGGGCCGGGGCCCACCGGACGGGCCCGGACGGGAGCCACCGGCCGCGGGGCCGGGGCGCGGCGTGCTGCTGAACGGGTTGTTGCCCGGACGCGGAGCCGGCCGCGGACCGGGACGCGGACCGCCGGGCGCACCGCCACCGGCCGGGGCCGGGCGGGACGCAGCGGGACGCGGCGCGGACGGCTGCTGCGGGGGCGCCGCGGGAGCCTGGGCGGCCGGAGCCTGCGGAGCCGGGGCCTGGGCGGCCGGGGCCTGCGGAGCCGGGGCCTGGGCGGCCGGCGCCTGCGGGGCGGGCGCAGCCGGGCGCGGACCCGGACGGGGTCCGGGGCCGGCCAGGCGGGCCGGAGCCGACGCGGCCGGGGCCTGCGGAGCAACCGGGGCCTGGGGGGCCGCCTGCGGCGCCGGGGCGGCCGGTCGGGGCGCGGGTGCGTTCGGGCGCGCGGCGGCGGCCCCGTCGTTGCCGCCGCCGGTGGCGGCGCCGAGCGCCTCGCGCAGCCGCCGGGCCACGGGGGCCTCGACGGTGGAGGACGCGGACTTCACGAACTCGCCCTGCTCCTTGAGCTTGGCGAGCACGGTCTTGCTGTCGACACCGAACTCCTTGGCGAGTTCGTGTACGCGGGCTTTGCCTGGCACGGGTCTCCTCTTGGTGAGGCCGGCGGCTTGCCCGCTCGACCTCGTCGTTAGTGGCGCATGGTCATCGTGAGAACTTCACGGCTGAGTCATCCGACGGTGTCCTGTCGACGTGCGGACCGGCCTGGTGCCGGCCCGACTGGGTACTGCTCCCGCCCTCTCCCAGCCCGGTCCCGGTGGCCCCCGGAGAGGCGCCCAGGACGTGGGCCCGGAGCGGACCGACCTCCACCGGGGCGCTGCTGCGCAGCGCCCGCGGGAAGGCCCGGCGTCGCTCCGCTGCGCGCAGGCACTCCGTGGTCGGGTGCAGCGAGGCACCACGACCGGGGAGGCGCCGCCGCGGATCGGGAACCACGTTCCCGGCCACGACGACGACGCGCAGCAGGTCGTCGGCCGACGCGCGCTTCCGGCACCCCACGCAGGTGCGGACCGGATTCGACGTTTCGGCCATCCGCAACTCTAGCGCGTGGCCGGTCCGCGTTGTTCCGCGCGGCGGGGAGCCGAGCGCGAACCGCCCGCGGAAGCCTGCGATCGGCCCCCCGGGGCACCGCCGCGCCCCCCGCCCGGGTGAGGGGGCAGGCCGGAGCGCAGCGGCGGGCGGCCCACCCCCGGCGAGGGGGTCGCGCCGGATTCGTCGTCCTGGGCGTCGCTGCGGATGTCGATCCGGCAGCCGGTCAGCCGCGCGGCCAGGCGGGCGTTCTGGCCCTCCTTGCCGATCGCCAGCGACAGCTGGTAATCGGGGACCACCACCCGCACCGCCTTGGCCTGCGGGTCGACCAGCTGGGCGCCGGCCACCCGGGCCGGGCTGAGTGCGGAGGCGACGAACGACGCCGGGTCGTCCGACCAGTCGACGATGTCGATCTTCTCGCCGTGCAGCTCGCTCATGACGTTGCGCACCCGCTGGCCCATCGGGCCGATGCAGGCACCCTTGGCGTTCAGCCCCGGCACGGAGGTGCGCACCGCGATCTTCGACCGGTGCCCCGCCTCGCGGGCGACCGCGACGATCTCGACGCTGCCGTCGGCGATCTCGGGCACCTCGAGCGCGAACAGCTTGCGCACCAGGTTGGGATGGGTGCGCGACACCGTGACCTGGGGCCCGCGGTAGGTGCGGGACACGGCGACGACGTAGGCCTTGATCCGGCTGCCGTGGGCGTAGGACTCGCCCGGCACCTGCTCGGCGGAGGGCAGCACGGCCTCGACCTTGCCGATGTCGATCATCACGATGCCGCTGGCGTTGCGCCGCTGGTCGGCCTGGACGATGCCGCTGACGATGTCGCCTTCCTTGCCGGCGTACTCGCCGAAGGTCTGCTCGTGCTCGGCGTCGCGCAGCCGCTGGACGATGACCTGCTTGGCGGTGCTGGCGGCGATCCGGCCGAAGTCCGAGGGGGTGTCGTCCCACTCGCGGACGACCTCGCCGTCGGGGCCGATCTCCTGCGCCAGGACGGCGACCTCGCCGCTCTTGCGGTCGACCTGCACGCGCACGTGCTTGGCCGCACCGTCGGCGTGCCGGTAGGCGGTCACCAGGGCGGTCTCGAGCGCCTCGATGACCGTGTCGACCGGGATGCCCTTCTCCCGCTCCACCGCCTTCAGCGCGGTGACGTCGATGTTCACTTCTCTCCTCCGTCGTCGTCCGCGAGCCCGGCCTGGTCCAGGTCGTCGTGCTCGGCGGCGTCGTGCTCCGCGATGTCGTCCGTGCTGTCGTCGAGGGCGTCGGCCCGGCCGAACTCCACCTGCACCCGCCCGGCGCCGAGCTCGGCCCAGGGCACCCGGCGCGGCTGCGGGGGGCGCTTCTTCGTGCCCGGCTTGCCCTTCGCCTCGACGGCCAGCGTGACGCCGTCCTCGTCCACCGCGGTGATCCGACCGGTGAGCTGCTCGGTGGCCCCGGCCGGGCCGACGCCCACCGCCACGAGCCGCCCGGTGTTCCGGTGCCAGTGGCGCGGCTCGGTGAGCGGCCGGTCCACCCCGGGGCTGGTCACCTCGAGCACGTAGGGGGTGCGGCCCATGCCGTCGTCGTTGCGGTCCAGCACGTCGGACACCGCCCGGCTGACCTCGGCGATGTCGTCGAGGGTGATCCCCGCGTCGCGGTCGACGACGACGCGGACGACGCTGCGCCGGCCGGCCGGGGTGACGACGAGCTCCTCGAGGTCGTACCCCGCCTCGGTGACGACCGGCCGGATCCAGCCGGTCAGCCGATCGGTGGCGGAATCGCTCCGCTGGGTTCCGCGAGAGGCGGACACGCTGGCCTCCTCAGGCTCGTCGGCGGCACGGTGCCGTGCGCGCAGTTCTGCGGCCCGGCGCCGCGGACCTGCGTCGCTGGCCGGGCCCGGTGTCGAGGGGAAGTGCTCAGGCTACCGCCCACCCCGTCCCCCCGGCCCGGCGCGGGGCGGCCGAACCCGGGGGACGAGGGCCGGGGGCGCGGGCGTGCGGCGGACGTCACGGCGACGCGGCGCGCCCGGCCGCCCGGAGGACCGCCTGCCGGCGCCACCGGCTGCGAGGATGGGGGTGATGTCTCCCACCACCCGTCCCGGCCCGCGGACGCTCACCCGGCGGACGCTGCTGGCGGTGTCCGCCGCCGGTCTCGCCGCCGCGGCCGCCGGGTGCACCTCCTCCCCGCCGGTGGACGAGCGCGACACCGTGACCAGCGCCCAGGCCGACGAGCTGGCCGCGCAGGTCGGCGTCCAGGAGACCCTGGTCCGGGCGTACGAGACCGCCTTCGACGCCGACCCCGCTCTCGCCGCGGCGGCCGGCGTCCTCGCGACCCAGGCCGGGGAGCAGCTGGACCGCCTGCGGGCGGCCGCCCCCGGGAGCAGCCCCTCGGCCGCCCCGCCGGCCGATGCTCCGCCACCCGGTGAGGGCCAGGCCTGGCTGCGTGCGCAGGTCGCCGCCGCCGCCTCCTCCCACGCCGCCGCCGCCCTGGGGCAGTCCGGCGCCCGGGCGGCGCTGCTGGGCTCCATCGCCGCGGGCCTGCGCGGCCACGAGGCGCGACTGGCATGACGGAGGACCGCGATGGCTGACGACGAGACCACCGGCACCTCCGCCGAGGACGCCGCCCTGAACACCGCGCTGGCCGCCGAGCACGCCGCCGTGTGGGGGTACGGCGCGGTCGGTGCGGCCCTCGGCGCCGACGGGCGCGCCGCCGCCGCGGCCGCCGAGGCCGGCCACCGCGAGGTGCGGGACCGGCTGATCACCCTGCTCGACGGGCGCGGCGCCGAGCCGGTGCTCCCCGAGGCCGGTTACGAGCTGCCCTTCCCGGTGCTGTCGCCGGTGGACGCCGCCGCCCTCGCCGTCGTCCTGGAGGAGGGCGTCACGGCCGCCTGGGTGCGGGTCCTGGGCCAGGCGGCGGAGCGGACCACGCGGGCGCTGGCGGTGGAGGTGCTCGGCCCCGCCGAGGTGCGGGCCGTCGGCTGGCGCGAGGCCGCGGGGCGGACGCCGGTCACCAGCGCCCTGCCGGGACTCCCCGCGACGTAGCCGCGGCGGGTCAGCCCAGGGCGCCGAGGAAGGCGTCGGTGACGGCGACGGCGGCGCTGCTGGACTGACCCGCCTCCACGAGGGTCGCGAAGGCGATGTCGCCCTGCGGGCCGCCCAGCTGGTAGCCCGCGAACCAGCCGTGCGACTCCGGCGGGCTGGCGGTGCCGAACTCGGCCGTGCCGGTCTTGCCGTAGACCTCACCCCGGTCGGCCAGCGCCTGCGCGGTGCCCGACAGCACGACCTGCCGCATCATCGGCCGCAGAGCGTCGGGCACCCCGGCCGCCGGTCCGGCCGGCGCCGGCCCCGCTGCCGCGGCCCCCACGACCTCCACCGGCGCGACGGGGGTGCCCCCGGCGATCCCCGCGGCGACCAGGGCCAGCTGGGCGGGGCTCATCAGCACCTCCCCCTGCCCGATCGCGTTCGCCGCCTTGGTCGTCCCGGTGCTGTCGCGCGGGACGCTGCCCCCGAAGACGTCGACCGGCAGCTCCCAGTCGGTGCCGACGCCGTAGGCGGCCGCCGCGTCGGCGAGGGCGGCGTCCGGCAGCTCCAGCGCCTGCTGGATGAAGGTGGTGTTGCAGGACTGCGCGAAGGCCTCGGTGAACGGGACGGTGCCCAGGTCGAACTGGTCCTGGTTCTCGAACTCGCGCCCCTCGACGACCGTCGTCGCCGGGCAGGGCACCGGCGTCTGCGGGGTGAGGCCGCCGTCGCCCAGCAGCGCGGTCGCGGTCACCGCCTTCATGCTGGAACCCGGCGGGAACTGCCCGGTGAGCGCGTTTCCCGGATTGGCCGCCTCGTTGGAGGCGACGGCCAGGATCTCCCCCGTCCCGGGGCGCACGACGACGAGGTGGGCGGGCAGTGGCTGCGTGGCGACGGCGGCCTCGGCGGCCGTCTGGATCGCGGGCACCAGCGGGGTTTGCACCGGCTCGCCGGCGACCGGGGGCACCGCGGCGATCTCGCGGCCGGTGTCGCCGGTCGCCTCGTCCGTGCTGACCACCGCGACGGTGAAGCCGGCGGTACCGCTCAGCTGCTCCTGGTACGCGCGCTGCAGCCCGGAGAGCCCGAGTTGGTCACCGGCTGCGTAGCGCGGCTCCCCGTCGACCGCGGTCTCCTCCAGGAGCTCCGCCGTCGCCGGGCCGACCCGGCCCAGCAGCGCGACGGCGAACCGGGGCGACGGGGCGAGCAGCCGGGTGTCGGTCGGGAAGACGGCCCCGGGCAGGTCGAACACCTGGGCGCGGATCTGCTCGAACTGCGGCCGGCGGAGGTCGATGACCGGCACGAACTGCCCCGCCGGTGCGGCCTGGACGTCGGCGACGATCTGCTCGGCGGCGATCCCCGTCGCGGCCGAGAGCGCCGCCGCCAGCGCCGGCAGGTCGGTGACCTGGGCGGGGTCGACGCCGACCCGGACCACCTCGGTGGGGGTGAAGAGCGGGGCGCCGGAGGCGTCGGTGATCGGCGCCCGCTCCGGCAGCTGCCGGTCGAGCTCCAGGCGCTGGCCCTCCTCCAGCTCGGGGTGGACGAGGGCCGGCTCGGCGACCACCTCCCAGGTGTCGTCACCCTCGCGCAGCCGCAGGGTGCCCTCGTAGGTCCACTCGGGCGCCGCCTCGAGGTCCCAGGTCGCGGTCCAGCCGACGGTGGCGACGTCGTCCTCGACGGCCACCTCACCGAGCTCGGCGGTCAGCCCGGCGCCGGGCAGGTCGCCGGCCGTCTGCTCGAGCAGGGCGGTGGCCGACGCGGGGTCGGTGGTCGCACCGGCCGCGGCGGTGAGGTCACCGGCCGACCAGTCGTCGAGGAAGGACTCCGCGGCCGCGCGCACCTCGTCCTCGCTGCCCGAACAGCCGGCCAGCACGGGCACGGCGAGCAGGAGCGAGGCCAGCACGACCGGGGTGGGACGGGTGCGCACCGGCACAGGTTGCCAGAGGGCCGGCCCTCTCCCCCGCGGGCCTCGCCGCGGGCCGGTCAGAACAGGACGCTGGCGTACTCGCCGACCTCGCGGAAGCCCACCCGGCGGTAGGAGGCGCGCGCCCGGGTGTTGTAGTCGTTGACGTAGAGGCTCACGACCGGGGCGATGACCGCGCGGGCGTACTCGACGACCGCGGCGGTGCAGGCGGTGCCGATCCCCCGCCCACGCAGCGACGGCGCCACCCAGACGCCCTGCACCTGGCAGGCCGCCCGGCAGACCGCGCCGATCTCCGCCTTGAACAGGACGCGCCCTTCCTCGATCCAGGCCAACGACTGCCCGGCCCGCACCAGCTCGTCGACCCGCGCCCGGTAGCCGGCGCCGCCGTCGACCCGGAGCGGGCTGACCCCCACCTCCTCCGTGAACATCGCCACAGCGGCCGGCAGCAGGACGTCGAGCTCCTCGGTGCGCACCGGGCGCACCCGCGGCTCGGGGGCGACGGCGGGCGGCCCGTCGATGGCCAGCAGCGGCTGCCGGGGGCGGTGGTCGCGGGCCGGCCCCCACGCGGGGGCCAGCAGGTCCCACAGCGGCGCCACGGCGGCGGAGGGGCCGACGATGGTCGAGCAGCGGCGCCCGGCCCGGCGGGCCCGTTCGGCGAAGGCGACGGCGGCGGCGCGCTCAGCGCCGGGCAGGGCGAACGGGATCAGGTTCGCGCCGGCCAGGCAGATGGCGTCGAGCTCGCGGCCCGTGCCGATGCCCCAGAGCGGCGCACCCAGGGAGAGCGCCGCCGTGCCCGCCGCCTCCACCCGGCCGGCGACCACGCACGCCGCGACCGGGTCTGTCGCGAGCAGCCGGTGCACGGCGGCCTCGTCCGCCTCGTCGAGGACGCGGGCGGCAGGCGTACGGAGCACGGCTCAGCCGACGGAGACGACCGGCGGCCCGGAGGGCTCACCGGCGGCCGCCTGCTCACCGGCGATCTTCAGCGCCTCCTCGATCAGCGTCTCGACGATCTGCGACTCGGGGACGGTCTTGATGACCTCCCCCTTGACGAAGATCTGGCCCTTGCCGTTGCCGGAGGCCACGCCGAGATCGGCCTCGCGGGCCTCACCGGGGCCGTTGACGACGCAGCCCATGACGGCGACCCGGAGGGGAACCTCCATGCCCTCGAGCCCGGCGGTGACCTCGTCGGCGAGCTTGTAGACGTCGACCTGGGCGCGCCCGCACGAGGGGCAGCTGACGATCTCCAGGCCGCGCTGCTTGAGGTTCAGCGACTCGAGGATCTGGTTGCCGACCTTGACCTCCTCGGCCGGCGGGGCCGAGAGGGAGACGCGGATGGTGTCGCCGATGCCCTGGGAGAGCAGGGCGCCGAACGCGACGGCGGACTTGATGGTGCCCTGGAAGGCGGGGCCCGCCTCGGTGACGCCGAGGTGCAGCGGGTAGTCGCACTGCGCGGCGAGCAGCTCGTAGGCGCGCACCATGATCACCGGGTCGTTGTGCTTGACCGAGATCTTGATGTCGCGGAAGTCGTGCTCCTCGAACAGCGAGCACTCCCAGAGCGCCGACTCGACCAGCGCCTCCGGCGTCGCCTTGCCGTACTTGGCGAGCAGCCGCCTGTCCAGCGAGCCGGCGTTGACGCCGATGCGGATCGGGATGCCGGCACCCTTGGCCGCCTTGGCGATCTCGCCGACCTTGTCGTCGAACTTCTTGATGTTGCCCGGGTTCACGCGGACGGCGGCGCAGCCGGCGTCGATCGCGGCGAACACGTACCGCGGCTGGAAGTGGATGTCGGCGATCACCGGGATCTGCGACTTCCTGGCGATGATCGGCAGCGCCTCGACGTCGTCGGTGTCGGGCACCGCCACCCGCACGATCTGGCAGCCCGAGGCGGTGAGCTCGGCGATCTGCTGGAGCGTGGCGTTGATGTCGGCGGTCTTCGTCGTGCACATCGACTGGACGCTGACCGGGAAGTCGCTGCCGACACCGACCCCGCCGACGTCCAGCTGCCGGGTCTTCCGGCGCGGGGCCAGCACGGGCGGAGGAGCAGCGGGCATGCCGAGGCCGACGGGGATCGCCATGGGTCCAGTATCCCCCGCCGGGGCGTCAGCGCCGGTGGAGCCGCTGTGACGTGCGCGTCCGGGGGACGCGACGGGTCCGCGGAGACCCTCAGCCCGGGTAGGCCGCAGCCTCGGCGACGAGAGCGTCGACCACCGTCCGCACCGCCCGCCGGGCCGCCTTGTCCGGGCGCACGAGCGCCTCGACGATCCGCCCGGCACGCAGGTCGGCCAGGGGCACGAGCGCCAGCCGGCCCGCGCTGCGTTCCCGGGTGGTGTGCCGGGGCAGCAGCGCGACGCCGTGCCCGTGGCTGACCAGCTTCTCCATGAGCGGCAGGTGCGTGGTGCGGCGGACGACGCGCACCGGGGCGCCGGCCCGGGCCGCGATGGCGGTGAGCACCCGGTCGATCGGGAACTCCGCCGGCGGGGCGATCCACTGCTCGCCGATCACGTCCAGCGGGCTCACCCGGTCGCGCCGGGCCAGCGGGTGGTCGAGGGGCAGGGCGACGTCCAGCGGCTCCCGCAGGAGCAACCGCACCTCGACCTGCGGGCGGGCCGGGGGCACCACGTCGTCGGACCGGTGCGCGACCACCACGTCGTAGTCGGCGGTGAGCGCGGCGAAGTCGTCCTGGGACACGTCCTCGTCGTGGGTCTCCAGGGTGATCTGCGGCGCCGCGGCCAGCCGGTCGAGCAGCCCTGGCACGAGCAGTTCGCCGGCCGAGTGGAACACCGCGAGCCGCACCGTCCCGCCGGCGCCGCCGCGGTAGTCCGCCCAGTCGGCCTCGGCGGCGGCGAGCGCGGTCGCGACGCCGGTGGCGATGCCGGCGAGCGCCCGGCCGGCATCGGTCAGCCGAACGCCCCGGCCCACCCGTTCGACCAGCGGCACCCCGGCCCGCCGCTGCAGCACCTTCAGCTGCTGGGACACCGCGGACGGCGTCCTCGCCGTGGCCCGGGCGACGGCGGTCACCGACCCGTGCTCGGCCAGCTCCCGCAGCAGGAGGAGCTGGGCGGGCTCCATGCGGTTCCAGAGCCCAGCCCCACCGGCAACCATGAAGGCAACCTACAGCGACGTTTCACGACATCGCGCTTGTCCTTCACGGACGGCGCCCGGAGGCTGGCGGAGTGCCGCCCCGCGACCGCCTCCTCGCCTGCTTCGTCGCGGTGTGCTGGGGGCTCAACTTCCCCGCCACCGCCCTCGCCCTCGAGCAGTTCCCGCCGCTGTTCATGGTCGCCCTGCGCTTCGCGCTCGTGGGCCTGCCCGCGCTCCTGCTCGTCCCGCGGCCGCCGGTCCCGCTGCGCTGGCTGGTCGGCGTCGGGGTGGGCATCGGCATCCTGCAGTTCGCGTTCCTCTACGCCGGGATGGCGGCCGGCATGCCGAGCGGGCTGGCGTCCCTGGTCCTGCAGGCGTCGGCGCCGTTCACCGTCCTGATCGCCGGCTTCTGGCTGCACGAGCGGCTGTCCGCGCGACAGCTCGGCGGGGTGCTCCTCGCCGTCCTGGGCCTCGCCGCGATCGCCGTCCACCGCGCGCAGACGGCCGCCTGGCTACCCGTCGTCCTCACCCTCTGCGGCGCGCTCGGCTGGGCCGTCGGCAACGTCTGCAGCCGCCGCGCCCAGGCGCCGAACGCGTTCCACCTGACGCTCTGGACCGCGGCGATCCCGCCCGTGCCGATGCTCGTGCTGGCGCTGGTCGTCGAGGGGCCCGACCGCATCCTGCGCTCGCTGGCGACCGCGGCCACGGCCGCGGCGCTGCCGTCGGTGCTCGGGCTGCTCTACGTCGTCGTCGTGGCCACGCTGGTCGGCTACGGGATCTGGAACACGCTGCTGTCCCGCCACCCGTCGAACGTGGTGGCGCCGTTCTCGATGCTCGTGCCGGTGGTCGGCGTCCTCGCGTCGTGGCTGGCCTTCGGTGAGGTGCTCGACCCCGTGGAGCTGGTCGCCGGCGTGCTCGTGGTGGCCGGCGTCCTCGTCGCCTCGCGCCCGGCCCGCAGCCGCGCGACGCCGGCGGCGGCGCTCACCCAGCCAGCGTGACCGGGTTGACGACGTCGGCGATGAGCAGCAGCAGCGACAACCCGAGGAAGAGCCCGGCGACGGCGTAGGCGACCGGCATCAGGCGGGCGATGTCGAACGGCCCGGGGTCGGGCCGCCCGCGCAGGCGGGCGACCGTCGAGCGCACCTTCTCGTACAGCGCACCGGCGACGTGCCCGCCGTCGAGCGGGTAGATCGGCAGCAGGTTGAACAGGAACAGCACCAGGTTCAGCCCGGCCAGCAGCTGGATGAAGTAGCCGATCTTCTGCACCGGGGAGAGCTGCTCGAGGGCGAAGACCTCCCCGGAGATGCGGCTGACGCCGACCACGCCGATCGGCCCGAGCGGGTCGCGCTCCTCGCCGAGGAAGGTGGCGCGGAACAGCTGGGGGATCCGTTCCGGGATCTCCACCAGCCGGTCCACCGAGCGCACCAGGATGTCCCCGAAGTGCCCGGGCACCTCGGTGACCGACTGGCGCACCTCGCGCTGGAGCGGGCTGATGCCGACGAAGCCGACGACCTGCGTCGCCTCGCCGTCCTCATCGGCGTAGACCACGTTCTCGATCGGGGTGACGGTGAGGTCGCGCCGCTCCCCGTCGCGCTCGACGGTGAACACGACCGGGTCGTCGGCGCTGGCGCGGATCGCGTCCTGCACCTGCTCCCAGCCCACGTCGGTCTCCTGGGAGACCGGCTCGCCGTCGAGCGCCAGCACGGTGTCGCCGGGCTGCAGCCCGGCCCGGGCGGCGGGGCTGCGCGCCGGCAGTGCGCAGCCCGCGGCCCCGGCCTCGCACAGCTCCCCCTCGGGCGTGATGGGGACCGCGCAGGGGTCCTCCGCGCCGGCGCTCGCGGCGCCGGCGGGCAGCACGCACTCGGGCACCTGGCGGATCGTCGTGGTGATCTCCGGGATGCCGAAGCCCATCAGCACGACGGCGAAGAAGACGACGGCGAGCACCAGGTTGTGGAACGGCCCCGCGAACATCACGATGACGCGCTGCCACCAGGGCTTCTTGTAGAAGACGCGGTCACCGTCGCTGGGCAGGACGTCGTTGAGCGCCTGGCCCCGCACCTCGGCGATGAAGCTGCGCATGCGGGTGGCGCGCTTGCTCTCGTTCTCCTCGGCCGGCGGGATCATGCCGACGATGCGGATGTAGCCGCCCAGCGGGACGGCCTTGACGCCGTACTCGGTCTCGCCGTGCCGTCGGGAGAACACGGTCGGCCCGAAGCCGACCATGAACTGCGGCACGCGCATGCCGAACTTCCGCGCCCAGTAGAAGTGCCCGGCCTCGTGGAAGGCGATGGAGAACATCAGGCCGAGGGCGAAGAGGACGATCCCCAGCACCGTCAGCAGGAATCCGCTCAGCTCAGCCTCCGCCGATGACACCCCGGGCGTGCTCCCGGGCCCACTTCTCCGCCGCCAGGACGTCCTCGACGCAGGTGGGGGCACCGAGGTCCGGCGCGGCGTCGAGGGTACGCGCGACGAGCTGGACGATCCCTGGGAACGAGAGCCGACCCGCCGTGAACGCGCCGACCGCCTCCTCGTTCGCGGCGTTGTACATGGCGGGCACCACGCCGCCCGCCTCGCCGGCCGCGCGGGCCAGCCGCACCGCGGGGAACGCCTCCTCGTCGAGCGGCAGGAACTCCCAGGTGCTCGCCGCCGACCAGTCCAGCGCCGGCTGCACGTCCGGCAGGCGGTCGGGCCAGGCCAGACCCAGGGCGATCGGCAGCCGCATGTCCGGCGGGCTGGCCTGGGCGATCGTCGCGCCGTCGGCGAAGGTGACCATGGAGTGCACGATCGACTGGGGGTGCACGACGACGTCGATGTCGGCGTAGGGGATGCCGAAGAGCAGGTGGGCCTCGATCAGCTCGAGCCCCTTGTTGACCAGCGTCGCCGAGTTGATCGTGACGACGGGCCCCATGGCCCAGGTCGGGTGGGCCAGCGCCTGCTCGACGGTGACCCCCGCCAGCTCGGCGGCGGTGCGCCCGCGGAACGGCCCGCCGCTGGCCGTCAGCACCAGCCGGGCGACCTCGTCGCGGGACCCGCCGCGCAGGCACTGGGCGAGGGCCGAGTGCTCGGAGTCCACCGGCACGAGCTGGCCCGGTCCCGCCGCGGCGAGCACCAGGTCGCCGCCGGCGACCAGCGACTCCTTGTTGGCCAGGGCGACGGTGCGCCCGGCCCGCAGCGCCGACAGCGTCGGCCCCAGCCCGATGGAACCGGTGATCCCGTTGAGGACGACGTCGGCCGGGCGGGCGGCCAGCTCCTCGGCGGCGCGCGGGCCGGCCAGGATCTCGGGCAGCGCGAACTCGCCCTTCGCCCAGCCGCGCTGCTGCGCCGCGGCGTAGAAGGCCAGCTGCAGGTCCTGCGCGGCGGTGGCTCGCGCGACGGCGACGGTGCGCACGCCCAGCGCCAGCGCCTGCTCCGCCAGCAGGGCGACGTCGCCGCCCCCGGCCGCCAGGCCGGTGACGCGCAGCCGCCCGGGGTTCTGCGCGGCAACCGCGAGCGCCTGCCGGCCGATGGAGCCGGTGGAGCCCAGGACGGTGACCTCGCGCGGCTCGCTCATGCGGGCATCCTGCCAAGAACCCGGACGACGGCCCCACTCCCGGCGGACCTCGGCGCCCAGGCCGGGGTCTCCTGCGACCGCTGACGACCCGCCGGTCCACCACCTCGGAGCGTGCGCGGCGCCGGCTCCTGCCAGAATGGCCGGGTGACCGAGGCACTGCACTCCCCGTCGACCCAGCGGGTCAACCAGCCCGGCCGTGAAGAGGCCGTCGTCCGCGCCGGCGAGCACCCCGTCGAGCACGAGCAGCCCGAGGACTGGGGCTGGCACGGCGAGACCGGCAAGTGGGGCCAGATCGGCGGCTGGTTCTCGACCGCGGTGATCCTGCTGTACCTGGTCGGCAACCACGAGGGCCGGGTCGAGGACATCTGGCTGCTCGCCCTGGCCGGCGTGATGGCGCTCGTCCTCATCTGGGACCTGCGTCGCAAGAAGACCGCCTGGCGCCGCTGACGGCGGGCTCTGCAACGGCGGACGCGGATCAGCTGAGGCTGACGCCGATCGCCGCGCCGATCAGGTAGGTCGCACCGGCCGCCGCCGCACCGAACAGGAGCTGGCGCAGTGCGGCGTACCACCACGGCCGCGGCGTGAAGCGAGACGACAGCGCCCCGGCCAGCAGGAGCCCCAGCCCCCCGCAGAGCAGGGCGACCCACAGGACCGGCACGCCGAGGAAGTACGGCAGCAGCGGCAGCACGGCGCCGGCTCCGAAGGTGAGGAACGACGAGACCGCCGCCACCCGCGGCGAGGGCTTGTCCTCCGGGCTCAGGCCGAGCTCCGCGACCACGTGCAGCCGCAGCGCCGTCTCGGGGTCGCGCGACAGCTGCACGGCCACCGTGCGGGCGAGGCGGTCGTCGACGCCACGGACCCGCAGCATCTCGATCAGCTCCGCGAGCTCCCCTTCCGGGTTCCGCTCGAGCTCCCGGCGCTCCTTCTCGACCTCGAGGTCCAGCTGCTCGTTCTGCGTCTTGACCGAGGTGTACTCGCCGAGCGCCATCGAGATCGCGCCGGCGACGAGGCTCGCGACCCCGGCGAGCACGATGGCCCGTGGGGCGGCGCCACCGCCGCCGACCCCGGCGACCAGGGCGGTGTTGGTGACCAGGCCGTCCATCGCCCCGAAGACGGCGGCCCGCAGCCAGCCGCCGGAGACGTCGGCGTGGGTGTGCTCGTGGGCCTCGGCGTCCGGCGGCGCACCGCTCACCCCTGGTCGGCCTCCGCGCCGAGGGGGACGGGCGCCTCGACGGCCGGCGTGGGCAGCGCCACGGCCGGCACGCCCTCGACCCGGTCGGCGGCGGCGAGCTGCCCGCAGGCGCCGTCGATGTCCTGACCGCGGGTGTCGCGCACCGTCGTCGCCACCCCGGCGGCCCGCAGGCGGGCGACGAACTCCCGCTGGGCCGGCAGCGGGCTGGCGTCCCAGGGGCTACCCGGCGTCGGGTTGAGCGGGATCAGGTTGACGTGCGCGAGCTTGCCGGCCAGCAGCTTGCCGAGCAGGTCGGCGCGGAACGGCTGGTCGTTCACGTCGCGGATGAGGGCGTACTCCACCGAGTAGCGGCGCCCGGTGCGCTGCGCGTAGGCGTCCGCGGCGTCGATCACCTCGCCGACCTTCCACCGGGTGTTGATCGGCACCAGGGTGTCGCGCAGCTCGTCGTCGGGCGCGTGCAGGCTGACGGCGAGGGTGACGTTGCGCCCCTCCTCGGTGAGCCGGCGGATGGCCGGCACGAGGCCCACGGTGGAGACCGTCACCGACCGCTGGGAGAGGCCGAGCCCGTAGGGGGCGGTGCCGAGCAGCGCGTCGAGGGTGGCGCGCACCCTGGCGTAGTTGGCCAGCGGCTCCCCCATGCCCATGAAGACCACGTTGGACAGCCGTCCCGGCCCGCCGGCGACCTCGCCGTCCGCCATCGCCGCGGCGGCGGCCACCGCCTGGCCGATGATCTCGGCGGCGGAGAGGTTCCGGGTCAGCCCGGCCTGGCCGGTGGCGCAGAAGGGGCAGGCCATGCCGCAGCCGGCCTGGCTGGAGATGCAGACGGTGGCGCGGTCGGGGTAGCGCATGAGCACGCTCTCCACGAGCGCGCCGTCGTGCAGCCGCCACAGCGTCTTGCGGGTGCGGCCGTTGTCGGCCGTCTGGTGCCGCACCACCGTGAGCAGCTCGGGCAGCAGCGCCTCGCGCAGGGTCTCGCGGGCGGCGGCCGGGATGTCGGTCATCTGCGCGGGGTCGGTGGTCCCGCGGTAGTAGTGCCGGGCCAGCTGGTCGGCGCGGAACGCCGGCTGGCCGAGCTCCGCGACCGCCGCGCGGGCCTCCTCGCGGGTGAGGTCGGCGAGGTGGCGCGGCGGCTTGCCGCGGCGGGGGGCGTCGAAGACCAGGGGCAGGGCAGTCATGGCGCCCTCCATGCTCCCACTCCCCCGGCCCGCGGTCCCGGGCCGGAGACCCAACTCACGCGGACGGGCCGGATCCCTGGCAGTCTCGGTGCGCATGAGCCGGCTGGACGACGTCGACCTGAGCCTCTCCCTGGACAAGAAGGAGGGCAAGAAGCAGCTGTCCGCCGCCCAGGACCGGCTGGTCCACCTGCGGCTGCTGCTCGGCGGCCAGATCGGGCCCGGTGAGCTCGGCCCGCCGCTGCTGGTGCTCTTCGAGGGCTGGGACGCCTCGGGCAAGGGCGGGGCGATCCAGCGGCTGGTCGGCGAGCTCGACCCCCGGCACGTCCGGGTGGCCCAGTTCGCCGCACCCACCCACGACGAGAAGCGGCACCACTTCCTGTGGCGGTTCTGGCCGGTGCTGCCGGGCTGGGGCGGCATGGCCGTGCTCGACCGCTCCTGGTACGGCCGGGTCCTGGTCGAGCGGGTGGAGGGGTTCGCCCCCGAGGAGGCGTGGCAGCGGGCCTACCAGGAGATCGTCGACCTCGAGACGACGCTGGCCGCCGAGGGCACGGTGCTGGTGAAGTTCTGGATGCACGTCTCACCCGAGGAGCAGCTGGACCGGTTCGAGTCGCGTCGGGCGGACCCGTACAAGGCCTGGAAGCTCACCGACGAGGACTGGCGCAACCGGGAGAGGCGCGACGAGTACGAGGCAGCTGTCGAGGAGATGCTCGAGCGCACCGACACCCCCGTGGCCCCCTGGCACGTGATCCCGGCCGACGACAAGCGGTGGGCCCGGGTCGCCGTCGTCCGCACGGTCTGCGAGGCGGTCGAGGCGGCGCTGCACGCCCGGGGCATCGACCCCGACCCGCCGCTGACCGGTGGCTAGCGCGCGGCCCCGAGGTCGGCGTGCCGGCGCACCCACGCGTGCATGGCGATCCCGGCCGCGACGCCGGCGTTGATCGAGCGGGTCGAGCCGAACTGGGCGATCGAGACGGTCAGGGCCGCCCCGGCCCGCGCTTCCTCGGTGAGCCCCGGACCCTCCTGGCCGAACAGCAGCACGCAGCGCTCGGGCAGCTCGGCGGTCTCCAGGGGGGCGGCGCCGGGCCCGTTGTCGACGGCGACGACGGCGAGCCCCTGCTCTCCCGCGAATGCGAGCAGCCCGCCGACGTCGGCGTGGTGGCGCAGGTGCTGGTACCGGTCGGTGACCATCGCGCCGCGCCGGTTCCACCGCCGCCGGCCCACCACGTGCACCTCGGCAGCGAGGAACGCGTTGGCGGTGCGCACCACCGTCCCGATGTTGAGGTCGTGTCCGAAGTTCTCGATGGCGACGTGGAAGGGGTGCCGGCGCCGGTCGAGGTCGGCGACGATCGCCTCGACCGCCCAGTAGCGGTAGCGGTCGACGACGTTGCGCCGGTCGCCCTCGGCGAGCAGCTGCGGGTCGTACCGGGGATCGTCCGGCCACGGCCCCTCCCACGGGCCGACGCCGATCGTGGCACCCCAGTCGGTGGGGCCGGGCAGTTCGTCCTCGAGCACCCAGGGAGGATCGCAGGGTGACCGACGACGTCCTCCTGCACCTGGTCGAGCCGGCCGCGTGGCGGGCCGCGCTGAGCGCGGGCTCGATCACCCCTGCGCCGGAGGGGTTCGTGCACCTCTCCGCCCCCGGGCAGGTGCACCTCCCCGCGCAGCGGCTGTTCCCCGGCCGCCGCGACCTGGCGCTGCTCGTCGTCGACCCCGCGCGGCTCCCCGACCCGGTGCGGTGGGAACCCGGGCACCCCGACGACCCGGCGGGATCGCGCTTCCCTCACCTCTACGACCCGCTGCCGACGTCGTCGGTCGTGGCGGTCCTCCCCTACCGGCCACCGACGCCGATCGAGCTCCCCGCACCCGGCGACGCGCTCGCCCGCGCCGTGGCCCTGTACACGTCCGTACCGGTCCGGCGTGCGGTCGGGGTGGGCGACGTCCCCGGCGGGGTGGCCGTGCTGGACCCCGACTTCCCGCACTCGCGGGACAACAACCGGCTGGTCCTCACCCGGCCGGTGACCGCCGCGGCCGTCGAGACCGCCGCCGAGGAGGTCGGGGGCAACGCCGGCTGGCCGCACCTGGCCGCGCTCCTCACCTGGCCGGGGGCCGGGACCGTGGCCGCCGGGCTCGCCACCCGCGGCTGGACCGCCGAGGAGCTCGTCCTCATGGGCCGGCCCACGGCGCTCCCCGTGCCGGGGACCACCGTCCGCGCCGAGGTGGTCGACCAGCGGGAGGTTCAGGACCTGTGGGGCCGGGGCTGGCGCCGCGACCTCGCCTCCCTCGGCGACCGGCTGGAGCCGGTGGTGCGGCAGCTGGTCGGCCGCGAGCAGCTCAACGACCGGGTGGTCGCGGTGACCGACGTGGTGGTGCGCGAGCACGGCCGCGTGGTGGCCGCGGCGCAGCTGCGGGTGGACGGCGCGACCGCGGCGGTGGAGTCGGTCATGACCGATCCGGACGTCCGCGGGCGCGGGTACGGCGACGCGGTGCTCGCCCGCGTGCTGGAGCTGGCCGCGGCCGCCGGCTGCGACCTGGTCGTGCTGGAGGCCGCGGGCGAGGACTGGCCGCGGCACTGGTACGCCCGGCGGGGGTTCACCGTGCTCGGGTCGACCTGGTCGGTCGACCGGCCTGCCTAGACCGGCGCGAGCACCGTCAGCAGCAGGTAGGCCGCGGCCGCGGACGGCAGCAGCGAGTCCAGCCGGTCCATGATCCCGCCGTGACCGGGGAGCAGGTCGCCCATGTCCTTGATGCCGAGGTCGCGCTTGATGAGCGACTCGGCGAGGTCACCGATGGTCGCGGAGACGGCGAGCGAGGCGCCGAACACCAGCCCGCCCCACCACGGCGCGTCCAGGCCGAGGACCAGGACCGGCGTGGCCACCAGCATGCAGGCGAGCACGGATCCGGCCATGCCCTCCCAGGACTTCTTGGGGCTGATCGAGGGCGCCATCGCGTGCTTGCCGAAGAGCACGCCGGCCGCGTAGCCGCCGACGTCGCTGGCGATGACCGTGGCGATGAAGGCGAGCACCCTCAGGGCGCCGTCGTCGGGCACCAGCAGCAGGACGGCGAAGCCGGCCAGGAACGGCACGTAGAGGGCGGTGAGCACACCGGCGGCGGCGTCCCCGCGGTAGCCGACCGGGCCGGCGGCCAGCCGCCACAGCAGCACGGCGAGCGCGGTGAGGAAGAAGCCGGTCAGCAGCCCGGTGGGGCCGCGCGTCCACGCGAGCGCCTCCATGGCGAGGGCACCGACGAGCAGCGGGACCAGCGGTGCGGAGAACCCGCCCTTGCCCAGCGCCCGCGTGAGCTCGACGACGGCGACGAGGATCGCCGCGACCAGCACGCCCAGGAACGCCGGACGCCAGACGAACAGCGACAACAGGATGACCGCGACCAGCCCGACCCCGACGCCGATGGCCGCGCGCAGGTTGCGCCCGGCCCGGCTCACCGGCTGCTCCGTGGTGGGCAGCTGCGCGACCGCCTCGGGCACCGGCATGGCCGTCGCCGTGGGGGCGTCGTCATCGGCGGCTTCGGGGTCGTCGGGGACCGGGACCGGCGGGCGCGACGGGAGCGGTGGCAGCGGGCGGGAGGCCGCGACCGGGACCGGCCCGGTGTCGTCGCCCCGCCGTCGCCCGCCCGGTCCCGGCTCGCCCACCCGCGGAAACGGCTGACCACCCGGGCGGAGGGAGCCCGGGCGGTCGGCGGGAGGAGGTGTCATGGGAGCGGCGGCCGAGCTGAGGTCAGACCTCGAGCAGCTCGGTCTCCTTGTTCTTCATCGCCTCGTCGACGTGCGTCACGTGCTGCGCGGTGAGGTCGTCCAGCTCCTTCTCGGCGCGACGCACGTCGTCCTCGCCGGCCTCGCCGTCCTTGGCGATGCGGTCGAGCTCCTCCTTGGCTCGGCGGCGGATGTTGCGGATCGCGACCTTGGCGTCCTCGCCCTTGGCGCGAGCCTGCTTCACCAGGTCGCGACGGCGCTCCTCGGTGAGCTGCGGGAAGATCACCCGCAGGATCTGGCCGTCGTTGGTGGGGTTGACGCCCAGGTCGCTGTCGCGGATGGCCCGCTCGATGGCCGTCAGCTGGCTCATGTCGTAAGGCTTGATGACCGCCATGCGCGCCTCGGGCACGGTGATCGAGGCCATCTGCGGCACCGGGGTGTAGGCCCCGTAGTAGTCGACCATGATCTTGCTGAACATCGAGGGCGTGGCCCGGCCGGTGCGGACCGAGCCCAGGTCCTCCCGCGCGACCGAGAGAGCCTTGTCCATCCGCTCCTCGGCGTCGAGCAGGGTGTCGTCGATCACGGGTTGTCCCTCCTGCGGCGGTTCTCGTCCCGCCGGCGTCCTCGTCTGTGCCCGATCCGTGCGGCCGGCGTCAGGCCGGCTGGCTGATCAGCGTGCCGATCCTCTCACCTGCGGTGGCGCGGGCGATGTTGCCGCCGCTCAGCAGGTCGAACACCACGATCGGCATCCGGTTGTCCATGCAGAGGCTGATCGCGGTCGCATCCGCGACCTTGAGCTGCTTGGCCAGCACCGTCGCGTAGTCCAGGTCGTCGTACATGACGGCGTCGGGGTTGGTGCGCGGGTCGTCGTCGTAGACGCCGTCGACACCGTTCTTGCCCATGAGGAGCACCTGGCACTCGATCTCCAGGGCCCGCTGGGCGGCGACGGTGTCGGTGGAGAAGTACGGCATCCCGGCGCCGGCGCCGAAGATGACCAGACGGCCCTTCTCCAGGTGCCGGATCGCCTTGCGCGGGATGTAGGGCTCGGCGACCTGGCCCATCGTGATCGCGGACTGCACGCGCGTCTCGAGGCCGGCCTTCTCGCAGAAGTCCTGCAGTGCCAGGCAGTTCATGACCGTGCCGAGCATGCCCATGTAGTCGGCCTTCGTGCGGTCCATGCCGGCCTGGGAGAGCTCCGCCCCGCGGAAGAAGTTGCCCCCACCCATGACGACGGCGACCTGCGTGCCCCGCGCGACGACCTCCGCGAGCTGCTCCGCGATGCCCTTGACGATGTCGGCGTCGACACCGACCTTGCCGCCGCCGAAGGACTCACCGGAGAGCTTGAGCAGCACGCGCTGGTAACCGCTCCCGTCGGCGGGCTGGAAGGCGGTGGGGGCGGACAGCGGCGCGGTGGTGTCGGTCAACGGTTCATCCCTGGGGTGGTGTCGATGGGGCTGCCGGTGGGGTGATCCTGCCGCATGGGCGGATCTCGCTCCTGCCGGGCGAGGACGCCGGCCGGACAGACGACCGGCCCCGTCCCACGAGGGGAACGGGGCCGGTCGTCTGGCGACGTGCTGGAACGGCCTCCCTGCAGGGCCCCGTCGCGAGCCTGCGAGCGATGGGGGGCAGGGAGGTCCTTCGTCAGGCCTGGCCGACCTCGAAGCGCGCGAAGCGCTCCACGGTCAGGCCGGCCTCGTCGACGATCTGCTTGACCGTGCGCTTGGGCTCGGTGATCGACGGCTGCTCGAGCAGGACGAAGTCCTTGTAGTAGGCGTTGACCCGACCCTCGACGATCTTGGAGATCGCCTGCTCGGGCTTGCCCTCCTCCTTGGCCGTCTGCTCGGCGACGCGGCGCTCGGTCTCGACCGCCTCGGCCGGGACCTCCTCGCGGGTGAGGTAGCGCGGCCGGGCGGCGGCGATGTGCATCGCCAGGCTGCGGGCGGCGTCCTCGCTGCCACCGGAGTACTGCACCGCGACACCGATGGCCGGGGGCAGGTCGGTGGCGCGCTTGTGCAGGTAGGTGGCGGTGGTGCCCTCGAACGCGGCGAACCGGCTGAGGACCAGCTTCTCGCCGATGCGGGCCGACTCGGCCTCGATCAGCGCGGCGACGGTCCGGCCGTTGTCCTCGGTGGCCAGCAGCGCCTCGGCGTCGGCCGGCTTGCTCTGCAGGCCGATCTCGAGCAGCCGCTCGGCCAGCGCGACGAAGTCGGCGTTCTTGGCGACGAAGTCCGTCTCGCAGTCGAGCTCGAGCAGGGCGCCGTCCTTGCTGACGACGACGCCGTTGGTCGTCGAGCGCTCCAGGCGCTTGCCGACGTCCTTGGCGCCCTTGACGCGCAGCAGCTCGACGGCCTTGTCGTAGTCGCCGTCGGCCTCGGTCAGGGCCTTCTTGCAGTCCATCATGCCGGCGCCGGTGGCGTCGCGGAGACGCTTGACGTCGGCTGCGGTGAACTCAGCCATGTCACTTCCTCTGGGTGTGTCGAAGATGCGGGAACCGCGGCAGCGCCGTCCCCGCCGCGCGTGCGGCAGGGACGGCGGGCTGTCGATCAGACCTCGGGGGTCTCCTTGCCACCGGTGGTGGCGGGCACGCCCTCGACCGGGGCGACCTCGCCGGCGGTGGCGTCGGCCGGCTGGGCCGGGGTCTCGGGCAGCGGCGTGGCGGCGGCCTGCTCGTCGGCGGTGCCGCCGGTCAGCAGCTCGCGCTCCCAGTCGGCCAGCGGCTCGCCGGCGCCGACGGCCTCCTCGCCGGCCTCGCGGCCGGCGTTGGCCTGCGCGGCCGACCGGGCCATGAGGCCCTCGGCGACGGCGTCGGCGATGACGCGGGTCAGCACCGTGATGCTGCGGATCGCGTCGTCGTTGCCGGGGATCTTGTAGTCGACCTCGTCGGGGTCGCAGTTGGTGTCGAGGATCGCGACGACCGGGATGTTGAGCTTGCGGGCCTCGCCGACGGCGATGTGCTCCTTCTTGGTGTCCACGATCCAGATGGCGCTGGGCACCTTCTGCATGTCGCGGATACCGCCGAGGCTGCGCTCGAGCTTGGCCTTCTCCCGGCTGAGGACCAGCTGCTCCTTCTTGGAGAGGCTGACCAGCACGCCGGTCTGCTCCATGTCCTCGAGCTCCTTGAGGCGCTGGAGCCGCTTGTGGACGGTCTGGAAGTTGGTGAGCATGCCGCCCAGCCAGCGCTGGTTCACGTAGGGCATACCGACGCGGGTCGCCTGCTCGGCGACGACCTCCTGCGCCTGGCGCTTCGTGCCGACGAACAGGATCGAGCCGCCGTGGGCCACGGTCTGCTTGACGAACTCGTAGGCCGAGTCGATGTACCCGAGCGTCTGCTGCAGGTCGATGATGTAGATGCCGTTGCGCTCGGTGAAGATGAAGCGCTTCATCTTCGGGTTCCAGCGACGGGTCTGGTGCCCGAAGTGGACGCCGCTGTCGAGCAGCTGCTTCATGCTGACGACTGCCATATCGCAGCCTCTCTGCTTCCGCGCGCGACCGGGGCCGCGCGGATTCCGGTTGTCGCGGGCACCGGGTGGTGCACCGCCCTGGCGTCCTGCGGCGCCACTCACCCGGCTGGGCCGGGACCGAGGTGGCGACTGCCCCGCCGATCGGCGGGAAAGAGGACGCGCGAAGTCGACCCGCTCGCACGGGCCGCACCGGACAGCATACGCGTCCACAGGCAGCCGCCGTCCCGCCGGTCGGCGGGCCGCCCGCGTGGCAGGCTGCCCCTCCCGGACCGGCCGCTCGGGCCGACGAGAAGAGGAGTCGTCCGTGACGGATGCGCTGGTGGACCCGGCACAGCGGCAGCGGTCCCCCTGCAACTCCAGCGGCTCTCGTTGCTGGTCGCCGCCTTCCTGCTGCCCGCCTGCGTGACGGCGTGGGAGCTGAGCGATCTCGACGTGCTGGCACGGGCCCTGGAGCGCCTGATGCCGACCGGAGCCGATCAGGTCCTGGGTGCCGCGGCCCTCCCGCTGGTCGCGGCGCTCGTCGCCGTGGCCGGTGCGCGGCGGCTGGCCAGGGGCCGCTCCTATCCGGCGTGGCTGAAAGGGCTGACCCTCGGCCCGGCGCTGGCCATGCTGCTGCTCGCCGCGCCCCCAGGGCGCAACGACCCGGGCTCGGTGGTGCGCGATGCCGTGCCGGTGTTCGTCGCCTGCACGTGGGTGGGGCTCGCGGCGCTGGCGGCCGGCTGGTTCGCCACCCTGCTGCACCGGAGCCACCGCGAGGAACGGGTTCTCCGCGCGGGCCGGCCGGATCTGCTGCCGCCGCCCGAGCCGCCCGCCGGCGCACGCGCGATCCTGGTCCGCGCCGGCGTCGCCTACGCCGTGGCGCTCTGCGTGGTGGCCCCGGTCCTCGCGCTCGGGTAGGCCACCGGCCGTCCACAGCCCGCGCGGGCGTCCACACCTCCCGGCCGGCCCTCTCGCGGGACGCGGCCCGCCACGAGCATCAGGGGATGCCGCTCCGCGCCCGTCCGCTCGCCGCCCTGCTCCTCGGTCTGGTGGTGCTGGCCGGCGTCGTCCCTGCGACGGCGGCGCCGACCACCGCCGTGGCATCCCGGCCGGATCCGCCCTGGAGCGATCCGCTGCCCGGGGAGCCGGTGGTGACCCGCCCCTTCGAGCCACCTCCGCACCGGTACGGGCCCGGGCACCGCGGGGTCGACCTGGCGGCGGCCGCCGGCTCCCCGGTGCTGGCGGCCGACGACGGTGTCGTCGTCTTCGCCGGGATGGTCGCCGGGCGGCCGGTGGTCAGCGTCGACCACCCCGGCGGGTTGCGGACGACGTACGAACCGGTGACGCCGTCGGTGGGCGCCGGCCGAACCGTGGTCCGGGGCGATCCGCTGGGCGCGCTGGATCCCGGCCACGGCGGGTGCCCGGTCGCCGCCTGCCTGCACTGGGGAGCGCGCCGCGGCGAGGTCTACCTCGACCCGATGACGCTGCTCCGGCCCCCACGGGTGCGGCTGCTCCCCCTTGCCGGAGATGCCGACGATGCACCACACCGGGTCGGCATCCGGTAACAGGCCGTACGCACCGTTCGTGCGGGGATCCCGGGCGACCCGGCACCCCAGCGCTACCGTCCAGGTGTGCGATTCCGACGCAAGCGAGCCGCGAAGCCGGGCTCCGGCGAGCCCACCGGTGTCGAGCAGGCCGGTGCCGGGACGACCGGCGTGGAGCCGGTCGAGGGCGGGCCGGCCGAGGCCGCGCCGGTCGAGGCCGAGCCGGTCGAGGCCGAGCCGGTCGAGGCCGAGCCGGTCGAGGCCGAGCCGGTCGAGGCCGAGCCGGTCGAGGCCGAGCCGGTCGAGGGCGAGCAGGACGCCGACCAGGTGCTGGGCGGCCTGCGCCGGGTGATCGACGAGTTCGGCTGGGCGGTGCTGCACGGTGGCGGCACCCCGGGCGAGCCGCGCTACTCCTACACGGTGGGGTTGTCCGCGTGGCAGCACCCCGAGGTCGTCGTGGTGGGGCTCCCCTTCCCCGCCGCCGAGAAGTACCTGAACCTGGTCGGCGAGGCCGTCCGTGCCGGTGCCCGCTTCGGGCCGGGTACCGCCACGACGGCGCTGACCGACGAGGACTCCCCCGTGGTCTTCCTCCGCGTCGAGGACACCGCACGTCTCGCCGTGGTCGAAGAGCTCCACGGCACCGTGGACGCCCTGCAGCTCATCTGGCCGGACTCCGCCGGCCGGCTGCCCTGGCAGGAGGGGCACCGCAACCCCCCGGGCACGCAGCCGCTGCTGGGCCCCCTCCCGGGCGACCAGCCGACCGGCGGCTGACCGGCCACCCCCGACGAGGCCTGGTGCGCGACGTCAGGCGATGTCGGCGAGCTTGGTGCGCAGGTGCAGGACCGCCTTGGTGTGCAGCTGGCAGATCCGGCTCTCGGTCACCCCGAGCACGCGGCCGATGTCGGCGAGCGTGAGGCCCTCGAAGTAGTAGAGCGAGACGACGACCTTCTCCCGCTCGGGCAGCTGCTCCACGGCCCGGGCCAGCAGCTGCCGCGCCTCGCCGTGCTCGGCCATGGCCTGCGGGTCCAGCGCGCTGGGGTCCTGCAGGGTGTCGCCGAGGCGCGGGGAACCGCCCTCGTCGTCGGTGAGCAGCTCGTCGAGGGCGACGACGTTGACCAGCGACAGCTGACCCAGGAACTTCCGGATGTCCTCGACGTCCATCTCCATGGCGTCGGCGACCTCTTCGTCGGTCGGCGTCCGGTGCAGCTTGCTCTCCAGCTCCGCGACGGTGCGCTCGAAAGCGCGCGCCTTGACGCGGACCGACCGCGGGATCCAGTCGGTGTTGCGCAGCTCGTCGATGATCGCGCCGCGGATCCGTGCCATCGCGTAGCTCTCGAACTTCACCTCACGGGTGGGCTCGTACCGGGTGATGGCGTCGATGAGCCCGAAGGTGCCGTAGGAGATGAGGTCGGCCTGCTCGACGTGCGCGGGCAGACCGCTGCCCACCCGGCCGGCGACGTACTTAACCAGCGGCGCGTAGTGGAGGATCAACCGGTCGCGCAGGCCGGCGTCGCGGCCCTCGACGTACCGCGCCCACAGGTCGGCCAGCAGGGCATCGGCGTCCTCACCGGACCCGCCGATGCGGTGGATGGTTGCCTCAGACACGGTGGCGCTCCTCGGTCGTGCTGCGCGGGCACCGTCCGTGGTCCCGCGTGGTCCTGACTGCCGCCGCAGGTCCCGCCACCCGGTCGCGCGCCTCAGGCACGGGGGTGCGCCTGGGCGTGGACCGCACGGAGCCGCTCGACCGTCACGTGCGTGTAGATCTGTGTCGTCGCGAGGCTAGCGTGGCCGAGCAGCTCCTGTACGGAACGCAGGTCCGCGCCGCCCTCGAGGACGTGCGTGGCGGCGGAGTGGCGCAACCCGTGCGGGCCGATGTCCGGGGCACCCGGGACGCCGGTCGTCGCCGCGTGCACCGTGCGGCGGGCCTCGCGGGCGTCCAGCCGGCCACCTCGCAGGCCCAGCAGCAGCGCGGGCCCCGAGTCCGGGCGGGCCAGGGCCGGCCGCCCGCGGGTCAGCCACGCCTCCAGCGCCCGTTCGGCGGGCACGCCGTAGGGCACGCTGCGCTCCTTGCGCCCCTTGCCGAGGACGCGCAGCAGCCGTCGCCCCCTGTCGACGTCGTCGACGTCCAGGCCGACGAGCTCGCTCACCCGGATGCCGCTGGCGTAGAGCAGCTCCAGCACCACCGCGTCCCGGAGGCGCACCGGCTCCTCGGCTCCCGCCGCCGTCTCCACCAGCGCCCGCGCCTGCTCGGGCGCCAGCACGTCGGGCAGGGTGCGGTGCGTCTTGGGGCTCACCAGGCGCTGACCGACGTCCTCGGGCGTGAGTGCGGCCCGGCGCAGCCAGGCGGTGAACGACCGCGCGGCCGAGGCGTGCCGGGCGGTCGTCGACCGGCTGTGCCCGCGGGTCCGGCCCTGGGCGAGCCAGCTGCGCAGGGTGGCGAGGTCGAGGTCGTGCGGCTGGGTGCCGCTGCGCCGGGCCAGGTGGTCCAGCAGCCGCGCGACGTCGCCGACGTAGCTGCGAACGGTGTTGGCCGACAGGTCCCGCTGCCCGGTCAGGTGCTCCTCGTAGCCGGCCAGCGCCTCGGCCAGCGCGGGCGGCAGCCCGGCGCGGACCTCGTCGGTGCTGGGGGTGGCCACGGGGGCACCGTCCGTCGGCTCCGGCCGCCGGTCAAGCCGCCGCGCCGGGTGGCTTGGGCGGCGGGGCCAACCGCCAGCCGGTGCCGGTCCACTCGACCAGCTCGGCCAGCTCCAGCGCGGGCAGCACCCGCAGCACGTCCAGGACGTCGCACCCCGCGCTCCTGGCGAGCCGCTCGGGGCTGACGCCGATGCGCACCGGGGAGGCGTCGAGCACGCGGGCGGCGACGTCGGAGAGCCCGTCGCGGGGCGAGCCCGGGCGCTCGACCGGCGGGGCGAGGTCGTCCCCGATGCGGCCGACCGCCTCGACGACCTGGGCCGCGGTCGTCACCAGGACGGCGCCGACGTGCTCGTCGCGCAGCAGCTCATGGCAGCCCACGGACAGCGCGCTGGTCACCGGTCCCGGCACCACCATGACCGGGCGGCCGAGCTTCTGCGCGCGGTGGGCCGTGGCCTGCGCGCCCGACCGGGCAGCTGCCTCCACGACCACCGTCCCCCGCGTCAGGGCCGCGATGAGGCGGTTGCGGACGAGGAAGCGGTGCCGCAGCGGGGCGCAGCCGGGCGGCCACTCGCTCACCAGCAGGCCGTCCTCCGCGATCCGGTGGAACAGGGCACCGTTGCCGGCCGGGTAGGAGCGGTCCACGCCGCAGGCGAGCACCGCGATGGTCGGCGCCTCCGCTGCCAGCGCCCCGCGGTGGGCGGCCCCGTCGATGCCGAAGGCGCCCCCGGAGACGACGGTCCAGCCCCGCTCGCCGAGCTGGTGCCCCAGCTCCCCGGCCACGTGCTCGCCGTAGGCGCTGGACGCGCGGGCACCCACCACGGCGACCGAGCGCTCCGTCAGCTCGTCGAGACGGGCCGGCCCCCGCACCCACAGCGCCATCGGCGGGACCAGCGCCTGCGTGCGCTTGCTCTGGTCGCGCCGCACGAGCGGCTCGTCGGCGACCGCGACCGTCAGCGCGTGCAGCTGGTACGCGGGCCACTCGTCGTCCTCGGGCACCACCAGCCGCGCGCCGCAGCCCTCGGCGCGGCGGAGGTCGGGGAGGGTGGCGTCCTCCGCCACCCGCGCACCGACCAGCGACCGGATGCCGGCCGGCGCGCTCCCCGCCCGCAGCCGAAGCACGGCCTCGACGGGGCCGATCTCCTCGACGTAGCGCCAGAGATCGACGGTGCCCGGTTCCACCGCGCGGCTCAGCCACGCCCGCGCCCGGCGCACCCCCGGGTGCACAGCGCCGGTCCCCCGCGGCGCCGCTGCGGCGTCCTCCAGGTCCTCCTCGAGAGTGGTCATGCCGCGGCCCGCTGCAGCCGCATGCCGAGGGCCTCGGCGACGTCGTCGGCACACGGCACGGTCCGGCCGGCCAGGTCGGCGACGGTCCACGCCACGCGCACCACCCGGTCGAACCCGCGCACCGAGATCGACCCGCGTTCCAGCGCCCGCTCCGCCAGCCGGAGCGACGCGCGCGGGACGGCGAACCGGTCGCGCAGCAGGCGACCCGGCACCTCGCTGTTGAGGGAGAGACCGGTGCCGGCCAGCCGAGCCCGCGCCACCGCCCGTGCCCGCGCCACCCGGGCGGCGACCACGGCGGTGGACTCCGGGGCCGGGAGCCCGTCGAGCCAGGCCGCCCGGGTGACCGGCGGTAGCTCGACCCGCAGGTCCACCCGGTCCAACAGCGGCCCGGACAGCCGCGCCTGGTAGCGCCGCCGCTCCAGCGGGCTGCAGGTGCAGGCGGTGTCGCCCGCGGCGGTCGCGCACGGGCAGGGGTTCGCGGCCAGCACGAGCTGCGCCCGGCACGGGAACGTTGCGGCACCCGCGGCCCGCTGGATGGTGACCTGGCCCCGCTCCAGCGGCTGGCGGAGGGTGTCGAGCACGGCCCGGGGGAACTCCGGCGCCTCGTCGAGGAAGAGCACGCCGCGGTGGGCCCGGCAGAGCGCGCCGGGCCGGATCTGACCCGACCCGCCGCCGATCAGCGCGGCCATGGTCGCCGAGTGGTGCGGCGCCTCGAAGGTC
The DNA here is from genome assembly GCF_900109665.1 of Blastococcus sp. DSM 46786. Classification (GTDB taxonomy): domain Bacteria; phylum Actinomycetota; class Actinomycetes; order Mycobacteriales; family Geodermatophilaceae; genus Blastococcus; species Blastococcus carthaginiensis. Next base: position 49,336 of record NZ_FOAO01000021.1, on the reverse strand, counting down.
GGCCGGGTGACCAGCGGCGCCTCGGCCGGCAGGATGCCCGCGACGGAGTGGATGGCGGTGACCTCGAGCGCCGCCTCCTCGTCCAGCGGCGGCAGCAGTCCGGGGAGCCGCTCGGCGAGCATCGTCTTCCCTGCCCCGGGCGGTCCGGCGAGGTAGAGGTGGTGCCCACCAGCGGCGGCGATCTCCACCGCCCGGCGGCCTGCGGCCTGCCCGACGACGTCCCCGAGCTCGGGGACCGGCGGGAGGGCCGGCTCCGCCCCTCGGAGGTGCGCGGTCAGCTGTTCCACACCTCGCAGGTGGGCGACGAGCTGGGTGAGGGTCGCGACGGCGAGCACCTCGACCCGGTCGACCAGGGCGGCCTCGGCCGCGTTGGCCGCCGGGACGACGACCTGGTCGTGCCCGGCCCGCGCCGCGGCGAGCACCGCGGGCAGGACGCCGCGGATCGCCCGCACCGAGCCGTCCAGCCCGAGCTCCCCCAGGAGCACCAGCCGGTCGACGGCCGCCTCGGGCACCGCTCCCGCGGCGGCCAGCACGGCGGCGGCCAGGGCGAGGTCGAAGCCGCTCCCCTGCTTGGGCATCGACGCCGGCGAGAGCCCGATGGTCACGCGGCGGACGGGGAACTCGCCGCCGGCGTTGGCGATCGCGGCGCGCACCCGGTCGACCGACTGGCGGACCACGGCGTCGGGCAACCCGACGAGCGCCACGCCGGGCAGCCCGGCGGCGATGTCCACCTCCACCTCCACCATGGCGCCGCGGACCCCGGCGAGACCCACCGACCACGTACGGGCGAGCGTCACGAGAATGCCCCCCGCAGGTGCGTGACGACCGCCGGGCGCTCCGGGCGCACGAGCACGCCCACCACGTCGAAGCGCACCACCGGTGCGTGGTCGTCGTGCGCGGCCAGCCAGCGCTGCGCCAGCACCCGGATCCGCCGCCGCTTGGCGGGCGTGACCGCCTCCACGGGATGGCCGTAGCCGGTTCCCCGCCGCGTCTTCACCTCGCAGAAGACGAGGGCGTCGCCGTCCCGCGCGACGAGGTCGAGCTCGCCCTCGCGGCAGCGCCAGTTGCGGTCGAGGACGCGCAGGCCGGCGTCGGTCAAATAGGCGACGGCGATGCGTTCACCGCGGGCGCCGAGTTCGGTGGTGGGAGGCACCCCCCGACCGTGCCGCCGCAGATCCGGCCGGCCCAGCCCCGGTGGCGATCTGTGGACGGCGCCGGGGGGTGTGGACGGCTACGGCAGCCGGGGCCCGTCCGGCAGCTCGAGGTCGGGCTTGTCGAGCTCCTCGACGTTGACGTCCTTGAACGTCAGCACCCGCACGTTGCGCACGAAGCGGGCGGGCCGGTACATGTCCCACACCCAGGCGTCGGAGAGCTTCAGCTCGAAAAAGACCTCTCCCCCGGCCTCGCGCACCTGCAGGTCCACGGAGTTGGCCAGGTAGAACCGGCGCTCGGTCTCCACCACGTAGGTGAACTGCCGGACGATGTCCCGGTACTCGCGATAGAGCTGCAGCTCCATCTCGGTCTCGTACTTCTCGAGGTCCTCGGTGCTCATCGGTCCTCGGTGCTCGTCAGGGCTCGGGACGCAGGGCGCATGGGCCCATCATCGACCATGCGGCCGGAACAGGTCAGGTGGGTGGTCCGCGCGGCGTGCGCATCGCGGGCGCTCCGGACGTTCACGAAGCGCATCCGGTGCGCGGGGCAGGGGCCGTGGCGCTCCAGTGCGGCGGTGTGCACGTCGGTGATGTAGCCCTTGTGCCCCGCGAAGTCGTACTCCGGCCAGCGTTCGTGCAGCTCGCGCATGATGCGGTCGCGCGTCACCTTGGCCAGCACCGAGGCGGCGGCGACGCAGGCGGCCACCCGGTCACCCTTCCACACGGCCAGGCCCGGGCGGGCGAGCCCGGGCACGGGGAAGCCGTCGGTCAGCACGTAGTCCGGGCCGGGGTCGAGCGTGCAGACCGCGCGGCGCAGCGCCTCGATGTTCGTGACGTGCATGCCCCGGACGTCGAGGTCCTCCACGGGCAGGACGACGACCGACCACGCCACCGCCCGGTCGACGATCTCGTCGTACGCGCGCTCCCGGGCGGCCGCGGTCAGCAGCTTGGAGTCGGCCAGCCCCGGCACCCGGCCGCGGCGTCCGGCGGGGAGGATGCAAGCCGCGGCGACCAGCGGGCCGGCGCAGGCACCGCGCCCGGCTTCGTCGGCTCCGGCGATCGCCTCGAACCCCCGCCGGCGCAGCGCGCGCTCCATGTCCCAGAGCGCGTCGGGCCGGTCGTCGGCGAGGGTGCGCCGGACGCGGAGCGCCGGCGTGGAACGGGTGGAGGTGGGACGAGCGGCCATCGCCGCACGACAGTACGACGGCGCGGTGACAGCACGACCGCCCCCCGGACGCCCCGCAGGCCGGCTCCCGGGACGGGAGCCGGCCTGCGGAGCCGAAGGAGGATCGGGTCAGAGGTCGGCGGTCGCCTCGGGCGACCCGGCCGGCGCCGGGTGCACGCCGCAGCTGCAGCCGGGGGTGCGGTTGGACAGGACCAGGGAGACCGCGTGCGCCCGGTCGCGGGCACCCAGCTTGCGCAGGATGGCCTTGACGTGGGACTTGACGGTGTCCTCGCTGATGAAGAGGTTGTGGCCGATCTGCCGGTTCGACTGGCCCTGGAGCAGCTCGTCGAGGACGTCCTGCTCGCGGCGGGTCAGCGGCACCTCGGGGGTGAACGGCTTGGCCGCGGGCACCGCGGAGGGCTCGACCCGGCGGATCTGCGGGTCGACGACGGTGCGCCCGGCGCGGGCCGCCAGGATCGCCCAGCCGAGCAGCGTCGGGGACGTGTTGATCATGAGGTAGCCGCGGATGCCGGCGGCCAGGGCCTCGTTGACTACGGCCGGGTCCTCCGAGGTGGCCAGCGCGACGATCGCGACCCGGGGGAAGCGGCGCCGCAGGTCGCGGCAGGCGTTCAGCGTGGCCGCCCGGCCGGAGCCCAGCTCCACCACGACGGCGTCGGGGCGGGCGGTCTCGACCAGCGTGAGGGCACGCCGCAGCTCGCCGGGGGTGCCGACCGCCTGCATACCGGCGGTCTCGTTGATCATGCTCACCAGCCCCCGGCGCAGGACGGGCGCGTCGGCGAGGAGGAGCACGCGGGTGATGCCGCGCGCGGTGCTCGCCATGGGTGCAGACACAACTGACTCCGTTTCACTTCCGGGAACGTGCAATCACTCCATCGGAAGGGTGAATCGGTTGCTTGAATGCTTTTCCAGCAATTCTTTCCGCACTTTTCCGCACCATTGGTGGCGCACGTCCGGATCACTCCGGTAACGGCTCGACCATCACCGCGAGGGCAGGACCTCCCGCGACCGCCGGCGTCGGCGCCAGGCGGTGATCGGCACCGCGCCGGCCAACCCGACCGCGTAGGGCAGCACCGCCACCGCACCGACCGGGCTCACCGCACCCGCGGGAGCGACCAGCGGCACGGCCCCGCTCGCCTCGACGCCCTGGATGTCCGGTGAACTCAGCAGCCCGAACCGGTCCAGCGGCCAGACGATGACCGCGGCCTTGCCGATGACGTCGTCGACGCCGATGGTGCCCGCGTACTGGTCGCCCACGTGCGAGCGGGAGTCCGCCGACGCCGACCGGTGGTCACCCATCACCCACAGCCGCCCCTCGGGCACCGTCACCGGGCCGAACGGCCGGGTCTCGATGGGCGTGTCCTCGAAGATGTAGGGCTCCTCGAGCGGTTCGCCGTCGACGGTGATCCGGCCCTCGACGTCGCAGCACTGCACGGTCTGGCCCTCGGTGGCGATGACGCGCTTGACGAAGTCGTCCTCGCTCGGCGGTGCGACGCCGATCGTGCGGCCCAACCACAGCAGCGCGCCGGTGAACCAGTTGCCCGGCTCCTCGACCGTGATCTCCGGCGTCCAGGTGTCGGGGCCGCGGAAGACGACGATGTCGCCGGGCTCGGGCTCGCCGAACCAGTAAGGCACCTTGTTGACCAGCACCCGGTCACCGGTGCACCCGGTGCAGCCGTGCAGGGTCTGCTCCATCGAGCCGGACGGGATGAAGAACGCCTGCACGAAGAACGTCTTGACGACGAGGGCGAGCACGAAGGCGATCAGCAGCAGGACGGGCAGCTCGCGCAGCAGCGAGCCCTTCTTCGCGTCGTCCTTCCGGCGCCGCCGGCCGGCGTCGGCCGCCGGCGCGGCTCCCGTGGTGTCGTCGGGTTCGTCGGGTTCGCCCGGGACGACGTCGGCGGGCCCCCCGGGCCGGTCGCTGCTCATCAGGAGCCAGCGTACGGCGCGGGAGACCCGCCGAGTTCCAGCCGGTCGGGCCGGCTTCAGGCGTGTCCTCGCGGAGAGGTCAGCGCGCGACGGTCTCGCGCTTCTCCTTGATCTTGGCGGCCTTGCCGCGCAGCTCGCGGAGGTAGTACAGCTTGGCGCGGCGCACGTCACCGCGGGTCAGCACCTCGATCTTCTCGACGACCGGGGTGTGCACCGGGAAGGTGCGCTCGACCCCGACACCGAAGCTGACCTTGCGCACGGTGAAGGTCTCGCGGATGCCCCCGCCCTGACGGCGGATGACGACGCCCTGGAAGACCTGGATGCGCGAGCGGTTGCCCTCGATGACGCGGACGTGCACCTTGACGGTGTCACCCGGGCGGAACGAGGGGATGTCGTCGCGCAACGAGTCGGCGTCGAGTGCGTCCAGGGTGTTCATCTCGGCAGTCCTCAGTCTCAGGTGGCTCGTTCTCGGTTCGGACAGCGGAACGCCCCGGCTGTCCGTTCCGGGGAGCTGCGGCTCCGGTGCGGAGCTCCCGACAGCCCGGCCGTCGGTCAGCAGCGACTCTCTACTGTGCCACATCGTCAGGCGACGATGCGCGGCGGCCCCGTCCACGGTCCCGCCCGCAGCTCCGCCACCAGCGCCGGGAGATCGGCCGGGACGAAAGCCCGGCCCGCCGCCAGCTCGCCCGTCGACCACCACCGGTGCGGCTCGTCGGCGAGCAGCTCCAGCTCGGTCAGCGCGCCGGGGACCACGTCGTGGACGACGTCGCGCAGCACGAAGAACGTCTCGCGGGTGTCGAACACCTGCTCGCCGAACGGCCCGACGTGCCTGCGCAGCCACACGGGACCCTCGAGCGCGGCGACCTCTACGTGCAGCCCGATCTCCTCGGCCAGCTCCCGGACGGCGGCCGCGCGCAGCGTCTCGCCGTCCTCCACTCCCCCGCCGGGCGTGTACCAGAACAGCACCTCGCCGGGCGGCACGGAGGGATCGGGCAGGCGGGCGCCGAGCAGCAGCACCCGGCCGTCCGGGTCGAGGACGGCGACGCGAGCCGTCGTCCGCTGGACCGGCCGCTCACCCACCGGCCGGCGCCGCCCGCTCCGCGTCGGTGAGCGAGCCCTCAGGGAGGGCGGCCAGCAGGTCGGGACGGCGGGCGGCGGTGCGGCGCAGCGATTCGGCGCGCCGCCAGCGGTCGATCGCCGCGTGGTCGCCCGACAGCAGCACCGGCGGCACCTCGTGGCCCCGCCAGTTGGCCGGCCGCGTGTACGAGGGGCCCTCGAGCAGCCCGTCGGCGTGCGAGTCGAGCTCGGCGGACTCGCGGTTGCCCAGCACGCCGGGGATGAGCCGGGTGACGGCCTCGGTCATCACCAGCACGGCGGACTCCCCGCCGGCGAGCACGTAGTCGCCGATGGAGACCTCCGAGACCGGTCCGGCGCCGGCCGCCCAGTCGGCGACCCGTTGGTCGATGCCCTCGTAGCGGCCGCAGGCGAACACCAGCCCGGGCTCGGACGCCCACTCCACCGCCATCGCGTGGGTGAACGGCCGGCCCGCGGGGGTCGGGACCACCAGCCGGGTGCCGGGTGGGCGGACGGCGTCGAGCGCACGCCCCCACGGCTCGGGCTTCATGACCATGCCGGGGCCGCCGCCGTAGGGGGCGTCGTCGACGGTGCGGTGCACGTCGTCCGTCCACTGGCGCAGGTCGTGCACGCCGACGGCGACCAGGCCCCGCTCGATGGCCTTGCCCAGCAGCGACTGGCGCAGCGGCGCAAGGTACTCCGGGAAGATCGTGACGACGTCGATCCGGAAGCTCTGCGCCTCCGGTTCGCTACCGCGGGCCGCTCCGCTCCTCGCTCGTTCCTCGCTGCGATGCTCACGCCCCTGTTCGCTCACAGGTCGAGCAACCCCTCGGGCGGGTCGACGACGACGAAGCCACCGGCGACGTCGACGGTCGGCACGATCGCCGTCACGAACGGGATCAGCGCGTCCCCGCCCTCCGCGCGGCGGACGACCAGCAGCTCCTGTGCCTCGTGGCGGACGGCGGTGACCTCGCCGAGCGCCGTGCCGTCGGGGAGTCGGGCGGCCAGGCCGACGAGCTGGTGGTCGTAGTAGGACTCGGGGTCGTCGAGTTCGGGGAGGTCGGCGACCCGGACCAGCAGCAGGGTGTTGCGCAGCTCGTCGACGGCCTCGCGGACGTCGTAGACGGCACCGTCCGGCGCGGCGAGCTGGAGCAGCAGGGTTCCGCTGTGCCACCGCCGGTCGACGACGGTCAGCGGGCCGCGTTCGGCGGGATCGGTCAGCAGCACCGCCCCGGGGGCGAAGCGCCCCTCGGGGTCGTCGGTGCGCACCTCGACGGTGGCCAGACCACGGACACCGTGGGGCCGGCCGATGCGGCCGACCACCACGGTGTCGGTGGGTTCGTTCTGGGTGCTCAAAGGAGCGGGTGCTCAGCGCCCGTCGGTGTCGACGACGTCGACCCGCAGGCCTCGTCCGCCGACCCCGGTCATCACCTGGCGCAGCGCCTTGGCGGTGCGCCCACCGCGGCCGATGACCTTGCCGAGGTCGTCCGGGTGGACGCGGACCTCGAGGGTCTTGCCGCGGCGGTTGGTGAGCAGGTCGACGGTGACGTCGTCGGGGTTGTCGACGATGCCCCTGACCAGGTGCTCGAGCGCTTCTTCGAGCACGTCTTACCCGGCCGGCGTCTCGGCCGGAGCAGCCTCGGCCGCGGAAGCCTCGGCGGCGTCCGCCTTGGGAGCCTCGGCCTTGGGGGCGGCCTTCTTCTTCGGGGTGGTGGCGCCGGCAGCCGGCTCCTCGCCCATGCCCGCGCGGACGGCCTCCTCGTAGAGGGCCTTCTTGTCCGGCTTCGGGGCGGCGACCCTCATGGGCGGCGGCGCGGCCTCGCCCTTGAACTTCTGCCAGTCACCGGTCACGCGGAAGATGGCGGCGACGGCCTCGGTCGGCTGCGCGCCGACACCCAGCCAGTACTGCGCCCGCTCGCTGTCGACCTCGATGAAGGAGGGGTCCTCCTTCGGGTGGTACTTGCCGATCGTCTCGATCGAGCGGCCGTCCCGCTTGGTGCGGGCGTCGGCGACGACGATGCGGTAGTACGGGGCGCGCATCTTGCCCAGGCGCATGAGCTTGATCTTGGTGGCCACGGTGTGTGGTGTTCTCCTCGAACGCGTTTCGGGTGCTCGCCGGGCGACGTGTGGGGGTACGCCGGGGCGGAGCCAGGGACACGCACGTCACCGGTGAGAGGGCCGCCGACGCCGTGTTCGACCGACCATGATGCCAGACGGCCGGACGGGGCGGGCACGCAGCCGGGTCGGCCCCGGCGACCACCCCGACCGCAGCCGCCGGTCGCCGTCCTCCCCCACCGCGGCGCGTCCTCCCTCACCGTGCACCGTGAGGGAGGACGCTCCATGATCAGGTTCCTCGGGCTCAGGGGGCGGTCAGACGCGGACGGCGGCCAGCACGCGGGATGCGGCGTCGGCCACGGGGATCTCCTCGCGCTCGCCCGTAGCGCGGTCGCGCAGCTCCAGGACGCCCTCGGCCAGGCCGCGCCCCACGGTGACGATCGTCGGCATCCCGAGCAGCTCGGCGTCCTTGAACTTCACGCCGGGGCTCACCTTCGGCCGGTCGTCGTAGAGCACGGTGAGGCCGGCGGCGACCAGCTCGGCGGCGAGGGACTCGGCGGTCTCGAAGATGGCTGCGTCCTTCCCGGTGGCGACGACGTGCACGTCGGCCGGGGCGACCTCGCGCGGCCAGACCAGCCCGAGCTCGTCGTGGGTGGACTCGGCGATCGCGGCCACCGCGCGGGAGACGCCGATGCCGTAGGAGCCCATGGTGACGGTGACGAGCTTGCCGTTCTCGTCGAGCACCTTGAGGTCCAGCGCCTCGGCGTACTTGCGGCCCAGCTGGAAGATGTGGCCCATCTCCACGCCCCGGGCGAGCTCCAGCGGGCCGGAGCCGTCGGGCGCGGGGTCGCCGGCCAGTACCTCGGCGGCCTCGATGACGCCGTCCCAGGTGAAGTCACGCCCGGCCACCAGGTCGAACACGTGCTCGCCGGGCGCGTTGGCGCCGGTGATCCAGCGGGTGCCGCGGACGACCCGCGGGTCGACCAGGTAGCGGATCTTCGACTCGCTCTCGCTACCGAGCACCTGCGGGCCGATGTAGCCCTTGACCAGCGCCGGGTGCGCGTCGAACTCGGTGAACGGCTCGACCTCGGCCGGGGCGACCTGCGCCTCCAGCCGCTTGGCGTCGACGTCCCGGTTGCCGGGGATGCCGATGACCAGCGGCTCGCGGGTGCCGTCGGGGTGCACCAGCGTGACGACGACATTCTTGAGCGTCGAGGCCGCGGTGTAGCCGGCGTCGGGGAACATCTGCTGGGCGACGGCGACGAGCGTCTCGATGGTCGGGGTGTCGGGGGTGTCCTCGACGTGTGCCTCGGGCAGGCCCTCGAGCGGGATCTCGTCGGGGACGACGGTGGTGACCGCCTCGACGTTGGCCGCGTAGCCGCCGGCCGAGCGGACGAAGGTGTCCTCGCCGATCTCGGTCGGGTGCAGGAACTCCTCGCTCCTGGAGCCGCCCATGGCACCTGACATCGCCGAGACGATGGCGTACTCCAGGCCGAGCCGGTCGAAGATCTTGATGTAGGCGTCGCGGTGCGCGGCGTAGGACTGGTCCAGCCCGGCGTCGTCGACGTCGAAGGAGTAGCTGTCCTTCATCGTGAACTCGCGGCCGCGCAGCAATCCGGCCCGGGGCCGCGCCTCGTCCCGGAACTTCGTCTGGATCTGGTAGAGCGAGAGCGGCAGGTCCTTGTACGACGAGTACAGGTCCTTCACCAGGAGCGTGAACATCTCCTCGTGCGTGGGGCCGAGCAGGTGGTCCACGCCGCGGCGGTCCTTGAGCCGGAAGAGGTTGTCGCCGTACTCGGTCCAGCGGCCGGTGGCCTCGTAGGGCTCCCTGGGCAGCAGCGAGGGGAAGTGCACCTCCTGTGCGCCCATCGCGTCCATCTCCTCGCGGACGATGCGCTCGACGTTGCGGAACACGCGGAAGCCCAGCGGCAGCCAGGTGAACCCGCCGGGGGCGGCCCGCCGGATGTAGCCGGCCCGCGCGAGCAGGCGGTGGCTGGCGACCTCGGCGTCGGCCGGGTCGTCCCGAAGGGTCCGCAGGAACAGGGTCGACATCCGCAACAGCACGGGAGCAGTCTCCCAGGCAGGGCGAACACTTTCTCCAGAGCCCTCCGCCGACGGTCGGCCGCGCACCAACGGCGATTCCGTCACGCAGTCCGCATGTCCTAGCTAGTTGTGTCAAGATCAACTGGGCTACTACTTCGCAGCTGACTCCCCATCCGGCATCGCTCGTGGAGTCATTCGGGTCTAGCCGACAACTTTGTGGCCTACGGCCTTCAGCAGTTCACCAAGCCACACCATGTGATACGCGATTACGTCGTCGGGCTCGTTGACCAGGGATTCGATTTGCTGAAGACACTCGCTCAGTTGCCCCAAAGTCAGGTCGCCGGGCGGTTGGTCAATGTTGTAAAGCTCGTCCGCCGGGACGGACCAAAAGTAGTCATGCTCGATGTAGACACTGTCCCCCACGGTTTGGCGAACATGCTCAGCCACAAGAGCGAGAGCCTCTTCAAGTACGCGCATCGAGATAGTGGTCATTTTAGTTGTAGCCTCCGCGCCGCTGATAGATTTGCCTACGCCATTCCCGCATCTCGCCCCGGATGTGGTTGGCGCGAGTGGAGACGATCGCCTGGCGCCTGGCCTCGTTGTTACCCGCACGAGACAGGTGCCCACGATTATCGTAACGTCCGGGGTTTGCCCTATAGTCTCGAAGCTTCAGTGTGTGCTCGTATACTCTGCTGTCCAAGCTGTTGATGCTGCGTTGTCGCGGCGTAGTTGCCGCACGCCGCATTGTTTCTGAACGGGTAGCGAACTGTGCGGCTGCTCGTTGAGTCGCTGTACGGGCGGCCTGTCGCGCTGCGAGATGGCCGCCCACACGGATCACTATGGCCGCGACGAGGAACCAAACAGCTCGACCGTCGAGGTCAACCTTGTTGATCGGATCGCCAACGGAGTACTCGTATGCGTTCGCGCTGCCGCCCTCAATGGGATCGACGGTGAGGAAGCGGCCGAGGGCGGGTGCGTAGAGCCGGACGCCCATCAAGGTGAGCCCGCCGATGGCGCTGGCGTCGCGTTGGTGGGTACCCAGCCAGCCGTAGCGGTTCTGGGTGGTGCCGGCGGCGGGCTTGGCCCACGGCAGGCCGTACTCGGTGGTCTCGGTCACCCGCAGATCCACCGGCGTCTCCGCGCCGGCGGGCACGGTGGCGGCGATGTCGCCGTGCAGGTTGGCCAGCTGGAAGACGACCTCCGCCCCGGCGGTGCCGTTCTTGGTCACCACCGCGGCCAGCCCACCGAAGGAAGCGATGTTGCGGGTGTAGCTGTTGTCCGGCTCCCGCACCACGTCGGGGTTGTCGTCGTCGCCGCTGTAGAGGCTGGTCGTGCGGCGCGCGCCCGGGGCGGCGGTGTCGGTGTCGGTGCGCACCACCCGTCGCGCCGCGGCGTCCAGATCGAACGCCGTCGTCCGCCCGCCCTGGGCCATGCCCGCCACCAGGTCATCGACGTAGTAGTCGATCGCCACGTCCCCGCCGCCGTCGACGGTGTCCACCGACGGCAGCACCCGGGTGCGGCCCAGCGCGTCATACCGCAACGAGCTCCGCGTGCCGTCGACCTTCAGCCGATCCGCGCTGTCGTAGCCGTAGGAGGCCGACGCCGCCACGGTGGCCGGGCAGGTGCCGCCCGGCGCCCCCGCCGTCGCCGCCTGGACCAGTCCGGTGCGGTTGCTGTTGACGTCGAACGTGTACGAGCGCGTGCACGAGGGCCCCGTCGGCAGACCGCCGGCCTGCAGCGCCGCCCAGTCCGTCGCCGAGACCAGCCGGCCCAAGTCGTCGTAGCCGTACCGGTTGGTCCGGGGCAGCCCCGTCACCGCCGACGTCTGATACATGTCGACCTGGTCGAAGCCGTTGATCGACGCCGCCGACTTCAACCACTCACTCGTGCTGCCATCGGCGGCGGTCTTCACGTACGTCAGGCGCACCGCGTCCCCGGCGGCATCGCGCACCGTCGTCGCACTCAACCCGCCCGGGAGCTCCTCCCGCACCAGGCTCCCGTCGGTTCCGTACCGGGCGGTGAACTCACCGACACCAGAGATGGTCAGGCTGGTCGGCAGGCTCCCCCGCTCACCGCCGCCGTCGTAGCCGATGGTGCGGGTGCCGTGCTCGTTGGCCACCTGCACCAACCGGCCCACCGAGTCATAGGACTGCGTCGTGACCAGCCCACTGCCATCGGTGTAGGACACCAACCGGCCATAGCCGTCATACGCCCGCCCGATCGCACCGGTGCCCTCCGCCGCACTCCCGACCACCGCCCCGTCCGCACCGACCAGGCGGGTCTCGTCGACCAGACCGGCATCGGTGTAGGTGGTCTCCACCTGCGGCCGAAGCTGGCCCACCTCCGTCCCGGTACCGGTCATGCCACTGCGCCGGGCACGACCCACCGCGTCGTACGCGGTATCCGCGGTCCCGGTGACGCCAGCACCGGTCTCCACCACCCGCGTGACGTTGCCGTACACGTCGTAACCGGTCACGTGCGTGGTGGGCAGCGCGAACCCGGCGTCCGGTGCGCCGCCGGAGCGGCTCTTGCACAGCCAGCCGGCCCATTCCGCCCTGGCGCAACCCGGCTCGGTGCTGTTGGCCGAGTAGTAGACCTTGACCGTCGTCGCCGCGGTGGTGGTGCCGGTGCCACCGGCAGGCAGCGTGCTGGAGATGGTGCGCCCCTGCTCGTCGAGCACCTGCCGGGTCACCACCTCAGCCGCGCCGCCACCGGGGTCGACCCGGGTAGCCGTCGGCGTGCCGAACTTCCACGCGTTCGGCGTGCCGTACTCCAGCACCGTCACACGGCTGCGGCCGTCCAGCGCCGGCAGCGCCGGGTCGGTGCCGGTGGAGCCCGCCGGCAACCCGACGTGGATCTCCACCGCCTCCACGGTGGTGCGGACAGGCAGGTGGCGGGTCGCCCCGGGGGTGGGGTGCCCGGCCTCCTGACCCGTGTCGTAGACGGTGGTGGTCCGCGTGCGGGCGCTGACCTGACGGTCACCGGCGGCGACGGTGACCGGGCGGGCGGGCTGGTAGCTGCGCAGCAGGTCCAGTCCGTCGGCGGAGTAGCTGTTGACGGTGTCCAGCAGCTTGGCCTGGGTCGCCTCAGCGGCTGCGTCGGCACCGGCGGCGAGGGCGCGGTCACGGTTGCCCGCAGACAGCTCCCGGACGACGTTCCCCCGGCCCTCGGCGTCGTATTCCGTGGTGGCGATCCGCCAGGCCGGCGCCTCGTCCGCCCCGGTGTCCTGATCGATGGTCCCGCCGAAGTTGGCCGTGTTGGTGACCCGGCCGTTGACGTCCAGCGCCAACAGCTGGGCGCCACGCCACTGCGCCGCGGTCGGTGCACTGTCGGGCACCACGTCCGGCCCGAAGATGGCGGTCATGTCGGTGGGCGCAGCCGCCTGGCCCCAGCGCTTCACCTCCGCTGCGGTGAGCGTCGGCAGGGCGCTGTTGCTGCCGTCCAGCGGCAGGCCGTAGCGCACGCTGGTGCGCTGGGAAGCCAGGCCGTCGGGTCCCTCATCCAGCGTGGCCGACACCAGGCGGGGCAGCTGCCGGTCGTCGTACCCCAGCGTCCAGGTCGCCGTGCCACCGACCGGCGTGATCGTCTCCAGCCGCCCGTCGGTCCGGTAGGTGTAGGTCACCTGCTGGCCGCTGCGGGGGTCGGTGACCGACGCGAGCCACCCGTCGCTGTCGTAGCCGTAGCGCGCCATGGTGATCATCCGCGCCGCGACGGGGGTGCTCCCGGTGACCAGCTCACCAGCTGCGGCCGCCGCGCCGTGCGCCCACAGCCGCACCTCCTGCAGCCGCTCGGCGCCTCCCGTGCCGGTGTAGACGAACTCGAGCGCTCGGCAGCCGGCCGGCTGTGCGGTGATGGTGGGGTCCGGGCAGGCTGCCCCGGCGTCGGTCGGCGCCAGCAGCAGCCGCGGGTTGCCCGCGGCCGTGTAGGCGACGGTGGTCAGGGCGGGAGCGAGGTCGGTACTGCCCGCCTTGCCGCGGATGGCCTCCACCTTGGTCACCCGGAACAGGCCGCCGTCGCGATGCCCGTGCCCGCCGTCCGCACGGGTGAAGGTGACCTTGTCCCCGTCCAGGTCGGTGAGCACGTAGCTGCTCGCCGTCCCCGTCGCCCCGGGGACGAAGGTGAGGGTCGCACCCTCGGTGCTGGCCTCCCCCTCGGCGACGTAGGTGTTCACGTCAGCAGCGCTCGACGACTTCCGGACGAAGGGCAGCTGGGTGCCGTCGCCGCGGGTGATGAGCACCGTCTCGGTGCGGTCGACGAGGCTCAGGTAGTCGGCACCTGCCTCATCGACGGCGAGCGACATCCGCCAACCCGGGCCCAGGGGCCCGGCCCGGTTCGGGTCGTTGCTGGCGAAACTGCGGGTGGCAGCCAGCCCCCCGTGCGGGGCGCTGACCTCGACATCGCGGCCCACGACCGCGTAGGCGCCGGTCAGCAGGCCGACGGTTCCCGGGCCCACGTCGGAGGTGGCGTTCGCGCCGGTGAGGCCGGCCCGGTCGACGGTGATCTGGGTGACGCCTGTACAGCGCTCGTCGGTGGTGCCGGTCAGCCGGAAGCAGGCGCGCACCTGCATCAGCCCATCGACCGAAATGCTCGAGGTGGCATGCCACTGGTAGCGGGCCGACACCTTGCCGCCGTCCTGATCCGTGACCGGCAACCAGGTGCCGACGACGGCGCCGCCCTCGGGCAGTCGCAACGCCACAGGATCCACGTTGATCCAGCCATCCGAGGGGTTGAGGCTGTACGAGCGCCACTGGAACCGCACACCGTCATAGGAGCTTCCGCCGGGTCGGATCTTCGCGGTGGCCTGCAACTCGGTGCGCGCCTGGGTGACCCGCTGGAACTGCGTGGGGCGCGTGAGTGCACCGGCGCCGACGGTCGTGGTGTTCGACCGCTCGTCCCGGACGATGTTGCCGCCCTCGAACTGCTGCCGCGTGCCGCCCGCCACCTGCGCAGGGTCGGTGGTCGGAAATCCCAGCCAGCCGTACTCGTAACCCATGTCGGCCCACGTCGCTCGGATCGGTCCGGTGACCGGATGCGCCCCGTGAGCCGGCGTCCAGTAGATCGACCCGCCCTGGAAGTGGTTGAAGCACCCCCCATCCCGAGCGCCACAGTTCTGGTCGGTCGTGGGGTAGCCGAGCACAGAGTTCTCGAATTTTATCTCTGCGTACTTCTGCCAGATCCCACCGGTTACTGCGCGGGCACCGGTCGCTGCTGACCAGAGGATGGACCCGCCCTGGAAGTGGTTGTAGCACCCCCCGTCACGGCCGCCGCAGATCTGATCGGTCGTGGGATAACCGAGAGCCGAGTACTCCCAGCCGATGGCCGCGTACTTCTCCCGGATGCCGCCGGCCACCATGTGCGCACCCGTGGCAGCTGACCAGTAGACGGATCCGCCCTGGAAGTGGTTGAAGCACCCCCCATCGCGGGCACCGCAGTTCTGACTGGTCGCGGGCATCCCCAGGGGGCCTTCTGGGCCACCGGATGAGTAGTACTTGTCCCGGATGGCACCGCACACCAGGACTCCGTTGTACTGATCGCAGTTTCCGTCATAGGCGAAGGTCAGCGTGGGCACGTTGCCGCCGGCGTTGCCGGAGTGGAACTTCTTCCACCCGACACTGTCGGTCTCGCTGCCGGCCGTCACAGCCAGCGGCATCGTCCAGTCGGTCTCGTTGCGGGCGTCGGCGTAGTGCTGCACCCACCCGGTCATGTCGAAGTTGACCCAGGCGTCCGGGCACGCTGAGCTGTATCCGCTGGCAACGTTCGCGTTGGCGAGGATTCCCTCCGGCCGCCAGTCGATCCACGGCTGGCTGTTCCAGGTCACGGTGGCGGGGTCGAACCATCCCGCGTTGCGGATGTCGACCCAGCGTGGTGTGCACGAGAACGAGTGGTGCTCCCACAGGGACAAGGTCGCCGACTGGACGACCCGCTCGAACGCCGGCGAGGCATCGAACACGAGCAGTGATCGGTTGACCTGACCGCCGCCGTTGTAGGTGCCGACCAGCAGTTCGGTCGCCCCACCCTGAGGCGTGTTCGCGATGTTGCTCTGGACGAACGTGTCCCCGAGCAAGCCGAGCGCCTGCGTCGGGTCGATGGTCACGGGGTAGACCGTGTCGGGCGCCAGGAGAAACGCTTCGTCAGGAGCCAGGACGAGCGTGGCGTCCACCCCCCGTTCGGTGGTTTCCGCGAGCTCGAGCCCGACTGGGCGAACCGCGGCCGGCTCGTCACTCTGGGCATTCGTCCGCGCATCCCACATGACGGGAGCGGCCGCCGTACCGAGCACCTTGCCGCCGTCCTCGAGGACGAGCTCACCGCCTTCGCCCTCGACCACGTCGGCGCCATTCGCAGCCATCGGGAACTTCAGCTCGCGCAGCGCCGAGAACGTCTCTGCATCGGGCCGCTGCCGCACCACCACGTGCTGCTCGAACCCCTGACGGGTCGCCGTCAGGACCAGGTCGACATGCGGCAGCACCTCGCGGTAGATGGCACTGCTGCCACGGAGGACCGGCTCGGGCAGCCGACCGTCCCAGTCGAGACGGAGGGTGGCGGACTCGCCGTCGCTGAGCCGGACCATGGGTTGCGTACCGCCGGCAGAGAACGTGAGCTCCCCCGTCACCGCGGTCGGTCGTACCCCGTCCTCGGTGAACCCCAGGGTCGTGTCGACGTCCACCCACACGCCATCGACCTTGGTCCGGACCGGCGCGGCGGCGCTCTGCACGGTCACGGTTCCGTCCGGCTGAGCGAAGCTGATCGAGGTCTCCGTCGTCTCCGACACCAGCTCCACAGGTTCTCCGGTGCGCTCCGCCTGCCGCAGTGCGGCCGTGAGCTCGTCCAGGTCCCGCGTGTGCCAGCGCCCTTCCGGCAGGGCCGGCACGTCTGGCAGGTCGGGAAGCGCGGGCGGAAGCTCCTCGACCGCCCCGGCAGCCGGGGCAGGCGCAGGCGCCTCGGCCACGGACGGCACCGGGACGGGATCATCCGAGATGCCCTCGAAGGCACTGCTCGGCAGCGCTGTGTCGACCTGCGGCGCCGCGTACGCCGGCACCCCGTCCACCACCGTGAAGCCGAGCACCGCCGCCGTGAGCAGACCGATCACCCCTCGACTGCGCCGAGGAACGACGGGCGCAGCTGCACGACGGACCCTCACGAAAACCTCCGAGGCATTGCGAGCGATGAGCTCGCACAAACTCGCAGGTCAACGGCTCGAACTCGGCCGATCGGTCGGCATGTGACACGACGTGACGAGATCGTTACGCAGTAGGTTGGTGATCCCGGCAATCAGCACGCTGTGCCTCGTAGGCGCAGGTCAGGCAGGTGGCCATCCGGTCGGGCACGGCGGCGGCTCCCCGGCTACCGATCGAGGTGTCGGCCGGACGCCGCCTTCCCGGGTCGAAGCGGTCAGGCAGGCTCGGGCACCCCGCCGGGGTCGCCACCGGGGTCGTCGGGCGAGGGCTCGACCGGCGCGGGCGGCAGCGTGTCGGGGGTGTCGGGCAGCAGCTCGCCCGGGTCGTCGGGCACGGGCTCGCCGGGGTCGAGCGGGCCGTCGGGCTCCGGGAGTGGGGTGACCATGCGACGAGTCAACAGCGCCGGCGCCCGGACGGCACCTCGCAGCCGCTCCCCGGCTCGCTCGACCTCGCTACGATCGGGCCGGTCAGAGGCGCATCCGCACCCCCGCCGCGGGGCCGACCGGCGTGAGCGAGGAACCAGTGGGCCGAGACCGCGACCAGCAGGGCCCCCGGCCGCTCCCTCCGCGCCTCGACCCGCGGGCCGGCGGGCGCCCGCGTGCCCGAACCGGGTCGAGCGCCGCCGGCCTGCGCGAGCGGGACGGCCGCCGGCGGCTCGTGGTCGGCAGCCGGGTCGTCGCCGGGCTGCTCTCGGTGCTGCTCCTCGCGGGCTCCGGCTGGGGCTGGTACCTCGGCCAGGTCGCCGACGCGACGGTGAACCGCACCGACGCCATCCCCGCCGAGGGCAACGACGGCGACGGCGAGGCGATGAACCTCCTGCTGGTCGGCAACGACAGCCGCAGCAACCTGACCGAGGAGCAGCTCGCCGAGCTCAACGCCGGCACCGACTCCGGCATCAACACCGACACGATCATCCTGGTGCACGTGCCCGCCGACGGGTCGCGCGCCTCGTTCGTCTCCTTCCCGCGCGACTCCTGGGTCGAGATCCCGGGCTACGGCGAGGACAAGCTCAACGCCGCTTACGCCTACGGCTACACGAACGCGGACGCCGAAAGCGAAGCCGCACGCGAGGCGGCCGGCGCGCAGCTGCTGGTGCGGACGATCAGCCGGCTCACCGGGCTGCAGATCGACCACTACGCCGAGGTCGACCTGCTCGGCTTCTTCGAGCTGTCCAGCGTCGTCGGCGGTGTCGAGGTCAACCTCTGCGAAGCCGTCGACGACCGGGAGTGGTCCGGCGCCTTCTTCCCCGCCGGCCCGCAGACGATCAGCGGCGCGGACGCGCTGAAGTTCGTCCGCCAGCGGCACGGACTGCCCGGGGGCGACTTCGACCGCATCGTCCGCCAGCAGGTCTTCATCGCCGGCGTGCTGCGCAAGATGCTCTCCGAGGACGTGCTGCTCGACCTCGGCAAGCAGCGCGAGCTGGTGCAGGCCGCCGCGGAGTCCCTCACGGTGGACGAGGACCTGAACCTGCTGCAGCTGGCCGAGCAGATGCAGTCGGTGACCACTGGCAGCATCGAGTTCCAGACCGTGCCCAACCTCGGGATCGACCGGGAGGGCGACGCGTCGATCGTCCGGCTCGAGGACGAGGCCACCCTGCGCCAGTTCTTCTCGCAGCTCTCCACCGAGCCCGAGCCCGCGCCGGAGGACGCCGCCCCACCGGAGGCCGCCGACCCCGCTGACGTCTCCGTGGCCGTCTTCAACGGCTCGGGGACGAGCGGGCTGGCCGCCTCGGCCCAGGACGAGCTCGAGGCCGCCGGCTTTCCCGTGCTCTCCACCGGCAACGCCGACAGCTCCGGGTACGCGCAGACCGAGATCCGCCACGCCGCGGGTGACGAGGCACTGGCCGCCGCGCTCGCCGCCGCCGTCCCCGGCGCCGTCACCACGGTCGTCGACGACGCGACGCCGGGCACCGTCCAGCTCGTCCTGGGCTCGGACTTCAACGGCGTCGGGCAGGCCGTGGATGCACCGCCGCCGGCGGCACCGGCCGAGGGCGAGGGCGAGGGCGCCCGCACCGCCGCCGACACCGGCTGCATCAACTGACCCGACCCGGCCGGGCGGCCGTCAGAAGAGGCGGGCGGCCGTCAGAAGAGCGGGCCGCCGTCAGAAAAAGCCCGAGGCGGCGTTCACGACGAGGAACCAGGTGGACAGCGCCGCCACCAGCGCGCCCGACGCCAGCACGCCTCCGCGCAGCAGCGGGGAGATGCGCCCCCGAGGCGCCTTGAGCACCCAGTTGACCGCCGCGAGGGCCAGGATCAGCGCCGTCAGGGCCAGGAACGATAGCGCCTGCACCTCAGCGCCCGCCTGACGGGACGACGGAGGGACGGCTGCCCACGGTCACGGCCCGGTTCAGGCGACGATGCGGCCGCGCAGGACGGTCCGCTGCGGTCGCTGCAGCGCGTCGAGGTCGGCGCGGGGGTCGGTCTCGTAGACGACGACGTCGGCCGTCGCCCCCTCTTCGATGCCGCGCAGGCCCAACCACTCCCGGGCCTTCCACGAACCCGCGGCCAGCGCCGCCTCGGCCGGGATGCCGGCCCGGCAGAGCGCGCGGATCTCGTCGGCGATGACGCCGTGGTCGATCCCGCCGCCGGCGTCGGTGCCGGCGAACACGGGCACCCCCGCCTCGAACGCGGCCCGCACCACGGCGCCGGAGTTCGCGTACAACCGCCGCATCGTGCTCGCGTAGGTGGGGAACTTCTTCTCCCCCGCTGCGGCGAAGCCCGGGAAGTTCTCCACGTTGACCAGCGTGGGGACGACGGCGGTGCCGCGGCGGGCCATCTCGCCGATGAGCTCCTCGGTCAGCCCGGTGCCGTGCTCGATGCAGTCGATACCGGCCTCGATCAGCGCGGGCAGCGCGTCGGTGCCGAAGGTGTGCGCGGTGACCCGGGCGCCCTCCTCGTGCGCGGCGGCGATCGCCGCGGCGACGACGTCGGCCGGCCACTCGGGTGCGAGGTCGCCGACCGAGCGGTCGATCCAGTCGCCCACCAGCTTCACCCACCCGTCGCCGCGTCGGGCCTGGACGCGGGTCTGCTCGACCAGGTCCTCGGGCTCGATCTCGACTCCGAGCCCGGGGATGTAGCGGCGGGTGCGGGCGATGTGCCGCCCGGCGCGGATGATCGTCGGCAGCTCCGGGTCGCCGTCGAGCTCGCGGGTGTCGACCGGCGAGCCGCAGTCGCGCAGCGCGAGCACCCCGGCGTCCCGCTCGGTCAGGGCCTGCTGCCGTGCGTGGGCGAGGTCCTCGACGTGCCCGCCGCCGCGGGCGATGCCGACGTGGCAGTGCGCGTCGACCAGGCCGGGCAGCAGCCAGCCGCCACGGCTGACCGTCTCCGCGCCGGGCACCGGGTCGAAGGTGAACCGCCCGTCGCGCACCCAGACGTCGCGGTGCTCCCCCTCGGGCAGCACCACACCGGACAGGTGGAGGGCGTGGGCGGTCACCGCCCGTTGCCGTCCTTGAACTGGTCGAAGTTCAGCTTGGTGAGGTCGGGCAGGCCCTGACCGGGCGGGAGGCCCGGCATGCCGGCGCCGCCGAAGGGGTTGGCCCCGCCCGGGAAGCCCGCGCCCGGCGGCAGTCCGGGGGCACCGGCGGGACGGCGGGCCGGGCCACCCTTGCCCTTCCCCTTCTTGCCCTTGCCCTTCTTGGATTGCGCCTGCATCTGCCGGCCGCGGGCCTTCTTCGACATGGGGCCCATGCCCTGCAGGCCCATGCTGCCGGCCATCTGGCCCATCATCTTCTGCGCCTGCGCGAAGCGCTCCAGCAGCTGGTTCACCTCGGTGACGCTGACCCCGGAGCCGTTGGCGATGCGCACCCGGCGGGACGCGTTGATGATCTTCGAGTTGACCCGCTCCTGCGGCGTCATCGACCGGATGATCGCCGCGGTGCGGTCCAGGTCCCGGTCGTCGACCTGCTTGAGCTGCTCCTTCATCTGGCCCGCGCCCGGGAGCATGCCCAGCAGGTTGGCGATGGGGCCCATCTTGCGGATCGCCATCATCTGCTCGAGGAAGTCCTCGAGCGTGAAGCCCTCGCGCGAGGTGAGCTTGCCGGCCATCTTCTCGGCCTGGTCGGCGTCGAAGGCCTGCTCGGCCTGCTCGATGAGGGTGAGCACGTCGCCCATCCCGAGGATGCGCGAGGCCATCCGCTCGGGGTGGAAGACGTCGAAGTCGGTGAGCTTCTCGCCGGTGGAGGCGAACATGATCGGCTGGCCGGTCACGTACCGCACCGAGAGCGCCGCACCGCCCCGGGCGTCACCGTCGAGCTTGGTCAGGACGACGCCGCTGAAGCCGACGCCCTCCTGGAAGGCCTGCGCGGTCGTCACCGCGTCCTGGCCGATCATCGCGTCGACGACGAACAACGTCTCGTCCGGCCGGACGGCGTCGCGGATGTCGGCGGCCTGCTGCATCAGCTCGGCGTCGATGCCCAGCCGGCCGGCGGTGTCGACGACGACGACGTCGTGCATCGTGCGGCGGGCGTGGTCCATGGAGTCACGGGCCACCTGCACCGGGTTGCCGACGCCGTTGCCCGGCTCGGGCGCGAAGACGTCGACGCCGGCCTGCCCGGCCACGATCGACAGCTGGTTGACCGCGTTCGGGCGCTGCAGGTCGGCGGCCACCAGCAGCGGGGTGTGCCCCTGCGACTTCAGCCAGCGGCCGAGCTTGCCGGCGAGGGTGGTCTTACCGGCACCCTGCAGACCGGCCAGCATGATGACCGTCGGCGAGGTCTTGGCCAGCCGGATGCGGCGGGTCTCGCCGCCGAGGATCTGGACGAGCTCCTCGTTGACGATCTTGATGACCTGCTGCGCCGGATTCAGCGCCTGGGAGACCTCCGCACCGCGGGCGCGTTCCTTGACCGCGGTGATGAAGGCCCGCACCGCCGGCAGCGCGACGTCGGCCTCGAGCAGCGCGATGCGGATCTCGCGCGCCGTCGCGTCGATGTCGGCGTCGGACAGCCGGCCCTTGCCGCGCAGGCCGGTGAACACCTTGTCCAGGCGGTCGGAGAGGGTCTCGAACACAGCACGTCCTCAGCAGTCACGGGCGCGGGCTCGCCGCGCCACTCGGCTCCCAGCCTAACGAGGGCGCGCCGGGGGCGTTCAGGCCGCGCGGGCGGAGCCGGCCTCGATGCGCACGACGACCGCACCCCCGGTGGCGAGCGCGGTACCGCAGTCGGCGCAGGCCCACTCGGGGCACTCGCCGCCGTCCTCGGTGTGGCCGTCGACGCACGGCGGCTGCACGAAGTCCCGGTCGTCCCCGCAGGACGGGCAGGGCCAGTGGCGGCTGTCCACGAGCAGGCTCCTCTCGGCCGATGGGACCGGTCCGTCCCGATCACCCCGACCGTCGCACGGACCTCCGACAGAACCGCGTAGCTCAGGACGGCGTGTCGGTCCCCACCGCCACCGCCGGACCACGCGTGGCCGCGATCAGCGCCGCGTCGACCCGCGCGCGCTGCCCCGGGTCCACCGGGGAGCCCGAGGGGTTCGCGACGTAGAAGCAGTCGACCGCGTCACCCCCCAGCGTCTCGATCCGGGCCGACGTGACGTCCAGCCCCTCCCCCGCGATCGCCGCGGTGAGCCGGTAGAGCAGCCCCGCCCGGTCCCCCGCCCGCACCTCGACGATGCCGGTGGCCCGCCCGCTGACCTCGTGGTTGTGCCACGAGATGCGCGGCGGCGCCGACCGCGTCTCCTCGCGGTAGTCGGCCTCCCGCTGGCGCAGCCGTTCCGCCAGCCGCAGCGTGCCCTCGAGCGCGGCCCGCACGCCGTCGGCGAGGATCTCGGGCACCGGGGCCCGGCCGAACCGGGGCCGCACCGAGTAGACGCCGGTCGCATAGCCGTCGGCGACGGTCATCTTCGCCGCCCGCACGTCGAGCTGGTTGAGCGCGAGCACCCCCGCGCAGGTGCTGAGCAGCCCGGGTCGGTCGGGGGCGCCGATCGTCACCTGCCGGCCGTCGGCCACCTCCTCGATGGCGACGGTCACGCCCCGGGTCGCACCGGGGAGACCCGGCACCTGCACCGTCGCCTGCGCACGCGTGGCCGGGTGCAGCACCGGTTCGGGCGCCAGCAGCGGCGTGCCGCCGAGCTCGGCCTGCACCCGGGCGACCAGCGCCGCCACCAGGTGGGCCTTCCAGGGCGACCAGGCGGACGCGCTCGTCGCCGCGCCGTCGGCCTGGGCCAGCGCGTGCAGCAGCTGCAGCACCGAGGGGTCGCGCCCGATGGTGGCGGCCACCCGCTCGATGGTGGCGGGGTCGTCGATGTCCCGCCGGGTCGCGGTCGCGGGGAGGAGGAGGTGGTGACGCACGAGGGTGCCCAGCGTGGCGACATCGGCCTCGGCGAAGCCCATGCGCGCGCCGATCGCGGCCGCGATCGGCTCCCCCACCACGCTGTGGTCGCCGGGCCAGCCCTTGCCGATGTCGTGCAGCAGCGAGGCGACCAGCAGCAGGTCGGGCCGGTCGACGTCGCGGGTCAGCTCGGACGCGGCGGCCGCGGCCTCGATGAGGTGCCGGTCGACGGTGAACCGGTGCCAGGGGTGGCGCTGCGGCAGCGAGCGGACCCGGTCCCACTCCGGCAGCAGCCGGGCCAGCAACCCCTCCTGGTCCAGCTGCTCCAGCACCGGTACCGCCGACCGGCCGCTGGCCAGGACCCGGAGGAAGGACCACCGGGCCTCGGCCGGCCAGGGCACGGGCATCGGCGGGCTGTGCACCGCGAGCACCTTGAGCGTGTACGGCGAGAGCAGCAGGTCGGCCCGGGCCGCGGCCGCCGCGGCCCGCAGCACCAGCCCGGAGTCTGCGACGGGGCGGGCGTCCCGCGCGAGGACCACCTCGTCCCCCTGCCGGACGACGCCCTCGGCCAGCGGCTCGCGGCGCACCCGGCGGTAGCGGCCGCGGGGGCGGCGGACCAGACCCGCCTCCACCCGCCGCCAGGTCTCGTCGGCGACGAAGGCCAGCCGGCGCCCGGCCAGGCTGACCTCGCGCAGCAGCACGTCCTCGTCGGCCAGGCCGAGCGCTGCCGCGATCGCCCGCTGCTCCTGGCGCACCAGGACGTCGGCGGCCCGCCCCGACCGCCGGCGCAGCTCGTCGCGCACGTCGAGCAGGAACGCGTAGGACTGCTCCACCTCGGCGGCGGGCTCGTCGGCGAGCTGGGCGGCGGCCGCCGCACGCAGCACCTGCCCCTCGCGCAGGCCGCCGTAGGCCTCCTTGAGGTCGGGTTCCAGCAGGAAGGCCAGCTCGCCGAGCCGGCGCGCGCGGTCGCGGCGCAGGTCGCGCAGCTGGGGCAGCAGCCGGGACGCCGCCTGCCGCCAGTTGACCAGCGTCGCCGTCCGCAGCCGGGCGGCGAGCTCGGCGTCCCCGGCCACCAGCCGGGCGTCGAGGAGCCCGAGGCCGGCCTTGACGTCGGTGGAGGCGACCGCGACGGCGTCGGCGACCGAGCGCACCGAGTGGTCCAGCCGCAGGCCGGCGTCCCAGACGGGGTACCAGAGCGCGTCGGCGACGGCGGCGACCTCCGGCCGGTCCTCGTGCACCAGGACCAGGTCCAGGTCCCCGTGCGGCGGCAGCTCGCGCCGGCCGAGGCTGCCGACCGCGACCAGGGCCAGGCCGTCGGTGCCCGTGCGGGGCGGCGGCCCGCCGCGCCGGGCCCGGGCCGGCGGGGTGCCCCCCACGGCGTCCGCCAGCAACCCGGCGAGCCACCCGTCCAGGGCCTCGACCCGCTCCGCGCGGGAGAGCCCCGGAAGCGCCTCGGTGTCCAGCACGACTCCCCCTCGGTACGGCCCGGATGGACGTCGTCGGCCGGGGGGCGGGCGGTCCCACCACCCCGGCCGACGGGTGCGCTATGCGCGGAGCACGCGCTCAGAGGGCGTCGTCGCCGCGCTCCCCGGTGCGGACCCGGACGACCTCGTCGATCGTGGTGACCCACACCTTCCCGTCACCGATCTGGCCGGTGGAGGCCGCCTCGACGACGGCGTCCACGACCCGGGCGGCGTCGAGTTCGCCGACGACCACCTCGATGCGGACCTTCGGCACGAAGTCCACCTGGTACTCCGCCCCGCGGTAGACCTCGGTGTGGCCCCGCTGGCGGCCGAAGCCCTGGACCTCGCTGACGGTGAGCCCGGCGATGCCGATCAGCTCGAGGGCGTTCTTGACGTCGTCCAGCTTGAACGGCTTGACGATCGCGGTGACGAGCTTCATGCCAGGGTCCTCTCGGTGGTGCGGGCGGAGTCTACGGGCGCCGGGTCCTGCGCCGTGGCACGCGACTGGCCGGCCAGTGGGGCGGTGGAGCCGCTGCCGCCGAGCGACGCGAAGTCGTAGCCGGACTCCGCGTGCACGACGGTGTCGATACCGGCGACCTCATCGTCCTCCGTGATGCGGAAGCCCATCGTCTTCTGGATCACGGAGCCGATCACCAGCGTGAGGACGAAGGAGAACGCCAGGACGGCGAAGGCACCGACGACCTGACGCCAGAGCTGGTCGACGCCACCACCGTAGAAGAGGCCGTCGACGCCGGAGGGGGCGGCTGCCGTACCCAGGAAGCCGATGGCGATGGTGCCCCAGAGGCCGCCGACCAGGTGGACGCCGACGACGTCGAGCGAGTCGTCGTAGCCCAGCGTGTACTTCAGGCCCACGGCCAGGGCGCACAGCGCACCGGCGACGAGACCGATGGTGATCGCGCCGATCGGTGAGACCGCGTTGCACGCCGGGGTGATGGCCACGAGACCGGCGACGACACCGGAGGCCGCACCCAGCGACGTGGAGTGGCCGTCGCGCACCTTCTCCACGAACAGCCAGCCGAGGATGGCCGCACCCGTGGCGACGAGGGTGTTGACCCAGGCCACCGAGGCGGTGTTGTTCGCGGCCAGCGCCGAGCCGGCGTTGAAGCCGAACCAGCCGAACCACAGCAGGCCGGCACCGATCATCACCAGCGGCAGGTTGTGCGGCCGCATCGCCTCGCGGCCGAACCCGCGGCGCTTGCCGAGCACGAGGGCCAGCGCCAGACCGGCCGCACCGGCGTTGATGTGGACGGCGGTGCCGCCGGCGAAGTCGAGCGCCGCCAGGTCGTTGGCGATCCAGCCGCCGATGACGTCGTCGCCGTCGAACGCGAAGACCCAGTGGGCGACCGGGAAGTAGACGATCGTGGCCCAGATGCCCGCGAAGACCATCCAGGCGCCGAATCTGGCGCGGTCGGCGATCGCACCGGAGATCAGCGCGACGGTGATGATGGCGAACACGGACTGGAAGCCGACGAACGCCATGACGGGCAGGCCGCCCGCTTCGCTGGTGGTGTCCTCCATCAGGCCGTCGAGCCCGAAGTACTCCAGCGGGTCGCCCACCAGGCCGGCGCCGCCGACGCTGTCGCCGAAGGCGATGGAGTAGCCGTAGAGCACCCAGAGCACGCTGACCAGCGCCAGCGCCCCGAAGCTCATCATCATCATGTTGAGGACGCTCTTCGCGCGGACCATGCCGCCGTAGAAGAGCGCGAGGCCTGGCGTCATCAGCAGCACGAGCGCCGCGCTGGTGAGGATCCAGGCGGTGTCGCCGGTGTTGACCACGGCAACCTCCTGTGTCGGGTCGTCGGCCGGGCGGCCGGATCGGTGGGCTCGGGCCCTCCGTGCGGGAGGGCGACGCGGTGCTCACCGTGCCGGGCGCGTGTTTCCGGCGACGTCGGCGCCGCGTTTCACGGGCGTGAACTCCTCGCCGCGTGTCCCGCCTCCGCATTGCGGGCGCGTTGCGCGCCCCCTGGAACACCTCCGCCGGCCGCTCGGCGCGCCAGTTGCGAAGAATGTGCAATAAGGTCGTCGTCGTGCACGTACCCGACGGCTTCCTCGACGTCCCCACCTCGCTGGCCACCGGCGCCCTCGCCGCCGGCACCGTCGCCTTGGCCCTCCGCAAGGCCCGCACCGAGCTGGACGACCGGACTGCGCCGCTGGCCGGGCTCACCGCGGCCTTCGTGTTCGCCGGCCAGATGATCAACTTCCCCGTCGCCACCGGCACCAGCGGACACCTGATCGGCGCGGTGCTCGCCGCCGTCCTGGTCGGCCCGTGGACGGCGGTGCTGTGCATGACCGTGGTCCTCCTCGTGCAGGCGGTGCTCTTCGCCGACGGCGGGCTCACCGCGCTGGGCACGAACGTCACGCTCATGGCGCTGATGGCCGTGGTGATCGGCTACGGGGTGTTCCGCGGCCTGTCCGCCCTGCTGCCCCGCACCCGCACCGGGCTCCTGACGGCCACGGGCACCGCCGCTTTCCTCTCCGTGCCGGCCGCGGCGCTGGCGTTCGTCGTCCTCTTCGAGATCGGCGGGACCGTCGACGTCCCGCTGGGCACGGTGGCCGCGGCGATGACCGGCGTGCACCTGCTCATCGGCCTCGGCGAGGCGGCGATCACCGTGGCCGTCGTGGGCGCTGTGCTCGCCGTGCGCCCCGACCTCGTGCACGGCGCCGCCCGGCTGCGCACGGCCACCCCGCTGGCCGGCCGTCCTGCCGCGGTCATGGAGGGAGCCCGGTGACCCGGCGCGGCCGCACCCTCTGGATCGTCGGCTTCGCGGCGGCGCTGCTCGTCGCCGGTGTGCTCAGCTGGTACGCCAGCGGCTCCCCCGACGGGCTCGAGCACGCCGCCGACCGGGCCGGCTTCGCCCAGAGTGCCGAGGACAGCGCCACCGCGGGCTCACCGCTGGCCGACTACCTGGTCGACGGCGCGGAGAACCGGCTCTCGGCCGGCGCGGCCGGCGTCATCGGCGTCGTGGTCACCCTCGCCCTGGCCGGCGGGCTGACGCTGGTGCTGCGCCGGCGCGCCACCCCCGCCGACCGCACCTGACGTGGGCGCCGCACACGGGGGCGCGCTGACCGCGCGCTACATGCCGGGCGGCACCGCCGTCCACCGGCTGGAGCCGCACGTGAAGCTCGTGTCCGTGCTGGCGTTCGCCCTGGTCGTGGTCGCCACACCGGTGCACGCCCCCTGGGCGCCGGTGGCCTACGCCGGGTACCTGCTCGCGGTACTCACCGCCGCGACCGTGGCGGGGGTCGGCCCCGGCCGGCTGCTGCGCGGGCTGGTCGTGGAGATCCCCTTCGCCGCCTTCGCCGTCCTGCTGCCCTTCGTGGCCGGCGGACCGCAGGTGGAGGTGCTCGGCCTGTCGCTCTCCCGGAGCGGCCTGGCGGCAGGCGGCGGGCTGCTGGCGAAGGCGACGCTGTCCGTCCTCGCCGCGACGGTGCTGGCGGCGACGACCGAGCCGCGGGCGCTGCTGCGCGGGCTCGAGCGGCTCCGGCTGCCTCAGGTCCTCGTGCAGATCCTGATGTTCATGATCCGCTACGCCGACGTGGTGGGCGGCGAGTTGCACCGCATGCGCGTGGCCCGGGAGTCGCGCGGGTTCACCGGCGGCGGCCTGCGCGGACTGCGGGTGCTGGGCGCCACCGCCGGCGCGCTGTTCGTGCGGTCGTACGAGCGCGGCGAGCGGGTGCACCTGGCGATGCTCAGCCGCGGTTACACCGGCAGCGTGCCCACCGGCCCGCCGGCACCCGTGGCCCCGCGGTCGTGGGCGGTGGCACTGAGCCTCCCCCTGGCCGCGGCGGCGGTGCTGGCAGCCGGGATGCTGGCGGGGTGAGCGCGCCCCCGCCGTCCCTCCTGGTCGAGGACCTCGCCTTCGCCTACCCGGACGGGCACCAGGCGCTGTTCGGCGTGGACCTGCGCGTGGAGCGGGGCGAGCGGGTCGCGCTCCTGGGCCCCAACGGCGCAGGCAAGACCACGCTGGTGCTGCACCTCAACGGCATCCTGAGGGCCGGGCGCGGCTCGGTCACCGTCGCCGGCCTGCCGGTGGAGAAGCGTTCGCTGCAGGAGATCCGCCGGCGGGTGGGCGTGGTGTTCCAGGATCCCGACGACCAGCTGTTCATGCCCACCGTCGGCGAGGACGTCGCCTTCGGACCGCGCAACCTCGGCCTGCCCGAGCCCGAGGTCGCCGACCGGGTGGCCGCGGCGCTGGCGCAGGTGCGCATGTCCGACGCCGCCGACCGCCCCCCGCACCACCTGTCCTTCGGGCAGCGCCGCCGCGTCGCCGTCGCCACCGTGCTGGCGATGCAGCCGGAGATCGTCGTCCTCGACGAACCGTCGTCAAACCTCGACCCGGCCGGCCGCCGGGAGCTCGCCGAGGTGCTGGCCGAGCTCCCGGTGACCCTGCTGATGATCACCCACGACCTGCCCTACGCCGCCCAGCTCTGCCCGCGGTCGGTGATCCTGGACGGCGGCGTCGTGGTGGCCGACGAACCGACGCCGGAGGTGCTCTCCGACGCCCGCCTGCTCGCCGACCACCGGCTGGAGCTGCCGTACGGCTTCTCCCCCGCCGGCTGAGCGACTCAGGCGTCGCCGACCAGCCCCTCGGCGAACACCCGCGGCTCGAACGGTGCGAGGTCGTCGGGCCCCTCCCCCAGGCCGATCAGCTTCACCGGGATGCCCAGCTCCTGCTGCACCCGGACGACGATGCCGCCCTTCGCGGTGCCGTCGAGCTTGGTGAGCACCACGCCGGTGACCTCGACCGCCTCGGTGAACACCCGGGCCTGCACGACGCCGTTCTGCCCGGTGGTGGCGTCGAGCACCAGCAGCACCTCGGTGACCGGCGACTGCTTCTCCACGACCCGCTTCACCTTGCCCAGCTCGTCCATGAGCCCGGACTTGGTGTGCAGCCGGCCCGCGGTGTCGACGACGACGGTGTCCACCTCGGCCTCGACGCCGGTGCGCACGGCCTCGAAGGCCACGGCAGCGGGGTCGCCGCCCTCGCGGCCGCGGACGGTGAGCACGCCCACCCGCTCGCCCCAGGTCTCGAGCTGGTCGGCGGCGGCCGCCCGGAAGGTGTCGGCCGCGCCCAGGATCACGCTCTTGCCGTCACCGACGAGCACGCGCGCGAGCTTGCCGACGGTGGTGGTCTTGCCGGCGCCGTTGACGCCCACGACCAGCACCACGCCGGGCCGCCCCTCGTGCCGGGAGGTGCCGAGCGACCGGTCGAGGTCGGGCCCGAGCACCGCGGTGAGGTTCTCGACGAGGAGCTCGCGCAGCTCGGCACCCGAGGCGGTGGCCAGCACCATCGACCGGGTGCGCAGCCGCTCCACGATCTGGGTCGTCGCGGAGACGCCCACGTCGGCGGCGAGCAGGGTCTCCTCGACCTCCTCCCAGTCGTCCTCGGTCAGCTTCTCCCGGGCCAGCACGGTGAGCAGGCCGCGGCCCAGCGAGGACTGCGACCGGGCCAGCCGCGACCGCAGCCGCACCAGCCGGCCGGCCGAGGGGGCCGGCTGGTCGAACACCAGCCCCGGCTCGGGCTCGGCCGGGGGCAGCTCGACCGTCGGCGGGGCCTCGGGGACGACCGCGTCGGGCTGGTCCTGCAGGCCCAGGCCGGAGGCGGTGGCGCCCGTCGGCCGCGGCTGCTCGACCGGCGGGGCCGGTGGCCGGGGCCGGGTCAGCGTCGTGCCGCTGGTGGCGTCGTCGTCGAGGCGCGTGGTCCGCCGGCCGCGGCCGACGAGGAGGCTGACACCGAGGATCAGTGCCACGACCAGGATCGCGATCGCGATCAGCACGAATTCCATGCCGCGAGTCTCCCAGTACCCGTCCACCGAGCACCTCCGGCACGACGGGTCCCCGCACGCGGAGGCAGATGCGCCAGGCTGTGCCCATGCCGCCGCCCGCCGCCCCCTCCCCCGACCTCGTGCTGGGCCCCCTCCTGCGGCACGTGGACCCCGTCTCGGCCACCGTCTGGGTGGAGACCGACCGGCCCTGCGAGGTCGACGTGCTGGGGCGGCGGACCCGCACCTTCTCCGTGGGCGGCCACCACTTCGCCCTGGTCCTCGTGGAGGAGCTGGAACCGGGCAGCACCACGCCGTACGAGGTGCGGCTCGACGGCGCCCTCGTCTGGCCGCCGGCCGGTTCCGCTTTCCCGCCCAGCCGCATCCGCACGCCCGGACGGCCCGGGCCCTTCCGGCTCGCGTTCGGCTCCTGCCGGTACGCCAGCGCCCGCACCGTGCAGGACTCCGAGGGCATCCCGCCCGACGCGCTCGACCTGTACGCCCGGCAGCTCGCGGCCCGGCCCGAGGACGAGTGGCCGGACGCTCTCGTCCTCCTCGGCGACCAGGTCTACGCCGACGAGCTGACCGAGCGCACCCACGGCCGGCTGACCCGCCGGCGCGAGGGCGAGCAGCGGGCCCGGGCGCCGAAGGCGCAGGTCGCGGACTTCGAGGAGTACACCCACCTCTACGTGGAGTCCTGGCGGGACCCGGAGGTGCGCTGGCTGCTCTCCACCATCCCGTCGTCGATGATCTTCGACGACCACGAGATGATCGACGACTGGAACACCTCGGCCGCCTGGCGGCGGAGGATGCGCGCGCAGCAGTGGTGGGACGGCCGGATCACCGGCGGGCTGATCAGCTACTGGGTCTACCAGCACCTGGGCAACCTGAGCCCCCAGGAGCTGGCCGAGAACAAGGTGTGGCGCGCCGTCCAGGACCTCGTGGACGCCTCCGGCGAGACCCCCGCCGACGCCGAGCCGATCCTCCGCGAGATGGCCGTCCGCGCCGACGCCGATCCCGCGAGCGTCCGCTGGAGCTTCGTGCGGCACTGGGGCGACGCGCGGCTGGTCATGGTCGACAGCCGCGCCGGGCGGGTGCTGGAGGAGACCGGCCGCCGCATGCTGGACGACGACGAGTTCGACTGGGTCGAGGCCGCGATGCGGCAGGCCGCGCGGGACGGCGTCGAGCACCTCGTCGTCGGCACCTCGCTGCCCTGGCTGCTGCCGCACGCCGTCGACTCGCTCGAGCGGTGGAACGCCACGCTGAACCTGCGCCACCACGGCCGCTGGCGGGGACGGCTGGCCGAACAGGTGCGCCAGCTCGCCGACCTCGAGCACTGGGCGGCCTTCGGGCACTCCTTCGACCGGCTCGGGCGGGCGCTGCTGTCGGTCGCCCGCGGGGAGCACGGCCGGCCCCCGGCGACCGCGCTGGTGCTCTCCGGCGACGTGCACCACGCCTACGCCGCCGAGGTCGTGGAGCCGGGCGGGCTCGCCTCGCGGGTCCACCAGCTCACCGTGTCGCCGCTGCACAACCAGGCGCCGCACCCGATCAAGGTGGCCTTCCGGATCGGCTGGAGCCGGCGCGCCCGCCGGCTGATGGCGGCGCTGGCGCGGTGGGTGGGCGCCGAGCCCGCCGGCCTGGAGTGGGAGAAGCAGGCCGGACCGTTCTTCGGCAACCAGATCGGCGAGCTGGTGCTGGACGGACGCGAGGCGCGCTTCGTCCTGTCGGTGAGCGAGCGGGGGGCCACCACGCTGAGCCAGGTCGTCGACGCCCAGCTGTCCGGCGCCTGAGAGGGTGGCGGGGTGACGAAGCCGGCCCCCGGTCCCGACCAGCCGCCGATCCCGGTCCGCCTGGTCACCTTCAACACCCACCACGGCGTGGGCGCCGACGCGCGCCACGACCTGCCCCGGCTGGCCACGCTGCTGGCCTCGGTGGACGCCGACGTCATCTGCCTGCAGGAGGTGGATAGGCACTACGGGCCGCGCAGCGAGGACGTCGACCAGGCGCTGCTGCTGTCGCGGGCGCTGGACATGCAGCTGGCCTGGGGCCCGGCGATCGACGAGCAGCGGCCGGGGGGGCGCCGGCAGTACGGCAACGCGCTGCTCTCGCGGCTCCCCATCCTGATCAGCGACGTCCACCGGCTCCCCGGGGGCGGTGAGCCGCGCAGCGCCCTGCGGACGATGGTGGAGCTGGACGGCGGCGCGCTGTGGGTCACCGCGACGCACCTGACCACGCGCTCGGCCGAGGAGCGCGGGGCGCAGGTGGCGGCGCTGGCCGCGCTGCACACCGAGTCGATGGAGACCGGCGTGCTGGTCGGCGACTTCAACACCGCCCCCGATGCCCCGGAGCTGGACGCGCTGCGGCAGCGGTTCACCGACGCCTGGCGGCTGGCCCGGGCCCGCGACGACCAGGCGGGCTGGCGGCTCTGGCAGTCCGACGCCGGGCACACCCACCCGGCGCGGTCGCCGCACCGGCGCATCGACCAGGTGTGGGTCTCGCCGGGGGTCGCCGTCGCCGGGGCCCGCGTGCTGGACGGCGGCGGCGCCTCGGACCACCTGCCGGTCGTCGTCGACCTCGAGGTCCGCTCGGGGGTCTGAGGCATAGGAAGCTTTACCTGCGCTTCCGGGCGCGAAAGCGCAGGTAAAGCTTCCTATGCCCCCGAGGGGTGCGGGTCAGGCCGTCTCGAGCTCGCGCAGGCGCTGGCTGATCACGCCGGTGATGCCGTCGCCGCGCATGCTCACCCCGTAGAGGGCGTCGGCGATCTCCATCGTCCGCTTCTGGTGCGTGATGATGATCAGCTGCGACGTCGACCGCAGCTGCTCCACCAGCACCAGCAGCCGGCCGAGGTTGACGTCGTCCAGCGCCGCCTCCACCTCGTCGAGCACGTAGAAGGGCGAGGGCCGGGCGCGGAAGATCGCCACCAGCATCGCGACCGCCGTCAGCGACCGCTCTCCGCCCGAGAGCAGCGAGAGCCGCTTGACCTTCTTGCCCGGTGGCCGCGCCTCCACCTCGACGCCGGTGGTCAGCATGTTCTCCGGGTCGGTGAGCACCAGCCGTCCCGAGCCGCCCGGGAAGAGGGTGGCGAAGACCTGCTCGAACTCCCGCGCCACGTCGGCGAACGCCGCGGCGAAGACGTCGTGGATGCGGCCGTCGACCTCGCGGACGACGGTCAGCAGGTCCTTCCGCGTGGTCTTGAGGTCCTCCAGCTGGGTGGCGAGGAAGGTGTGCCGCTCCTCCAGCGCCGCGAACTCCTCCAGCGCCAGCGGGTTGACCTTGCCGAGCGTGGCGAGGTCGCGCTCGGCGCGGGCCACCCGCCGCTCCTGGACCGCGCGGTCGTAGGGCACCGGGTCGGGCGCCGGCTCCCCCGCCGCCTCGGCCTCGGCGACCTGCTGCGGCGAGGGGGGCACGGCGGCGGCGGGCCCGTACTCGCCGATCAGCGTGGGCAGGTCGACGCCGAACTCCTCGGCCGCCCGGGTCTCCAGCGACTCGATGCGGTAGCGCTGCTCGGTGCGCGCCACCTCGTCGCGGTGCACCTCGTCGGTGAGCCGGTCGAGCTCCGCGGTCGCCGCGCGCACCCGGCTGCGCACCTCCAGCAGCTCGGCCTCGGCACCGCTGCGCGAGGACGCCAGCGCGTCCCGCTCCGCGGCCGCACGCACCAGCGACCGTTCGAGGGCGGCGGTCGCCACCCCGGCGTCCCGCCGCACCCGGTCGGCCACCGCGGCACCGCGCTCGCGCGCGATCCGGGCCGCCGCGGCCCGCTCGCGCGCCGCCCGCTCCTGCCGGGCCTGCCGGCGCAGCGACTCCGCCCGCCCCTGCAGGGCGCGCGCCCGCTCCTCGGCGGTGCGGACGGCGAGGCGCGCCTCCGTCTCGGCCTGCCGGGCGGCGGCCACCTCGGCGCGCAGCCGGTCGCGCTCCTCGGTCGGCGGCTCCTCCTCGACCGGCGCGGCCTCGGCCTCGGCGAGCTGCTGCTCGAGCCGGGTCAGCGAGCCCTGCGCCTGCTCCAGCGCCTGCTCCGCCCGCACGCGGGCGGCCAGCGAGCGCTCGGCCTCCGAGGCGGCCGAGCGCGCCGCGGCACCGAGCTCGGCCAGCGCCGCGGCCTCGGCGGAGCGGGTCCGGTCGGCGGCCTGGCGCGTGGCCAGCGCCTCGTCGACGGCGGCCGACCGCGCCTGGGCGTCCTGCCGCGCGGCGGCCAGCTCGTCGGCGAGCTCGGCCGCACGGGCCGTCGCGGCCGCGAGCTCGGTCCCGGCCTCGTCCACGCGGGCCCGCAGCTCGAGATTGGAGGGCGCATCGGTCTGGCCGCCCAGCGCCCAGTCGGCGCCGAGGAGGTCGCCGGCGGCGGTGACCGCCCGCAGCCGGGGGTGGGTGCGCACCAGCGCGACGGCAGCGTCCAGGTCGGGCACCAGCGCCACCCGCTCCAGCGCCCGGGCCAGCGCCGGGTGCAGCGCATCGGGGGCCCGCACGGCGTCCAGCGCCCACCGCGCGCCGTCCGGCAGCTCCGGCCAGCCGTCCCGCGGGACCGGCGGCAGGCCCCCGGTCACCAGCAGGCCGGCGCGCCCGCCGTCGGTGCGGGTGAGGTGCTGCAGCGCGGCGGCGGCCTCGGCGACACCGGCGACGACGACGGCCTCGGCCATGCCGCCCAGCGCAGCCGCGACGGCGACCTCGTCACCGGGGGCGACGGCGAGCTGCTCGGTCACCGGCCCGAGCACGCCCGCGAGGCCGGCGCCGAGCACCGCGGCCGCGCCGTCGGCGGGGGTGAGCCCGAGGGCCAGCGCGTCGCGGCGGGCCTGCCAGGACGCGCGGTCGCGCTCGGCGGCCCGCTCGGCCTCGGCCAGCTCGGTCACCCGCCGGGCGGCGGCGGTGTGCGCGGCGACGGCGTCCTCGTGCGCGGCGACCAGGGCGAGGTCGGTGTCCTCCTGGTCGGCGACCTGCCCCCGCCGGTCGGCCAGCCGCTCGGCAGCGGTCTCGGCGCGGTCGGACGCCTCGGCGGCGGCGACGCCGAGCCGCTCGATCTCCGCCTCGCCGGCGTGCACCCGGGACCGCGCCGCGGCGACCTGGCCGGAGAGCCGGGCCAGCCCCTCGCGGCGGTCGGCGAGCGCGCGGGCGGCGGCGACCCAGGCCTTCTCGGCGGCGGCCAGCGCCGTCTCCAGCTCCGCCCGGCCGGCCA
Source organism: Blastococcus sp. DSM 46786 (assembly GCF_900109665.1). Lineage (GTDB taxonomy): Bacteria > Actinomycetota > Actinomycetes > Mycobacteriales > Geodermatophilaceae > Blastococcus > Blastococcus carthaginiensis. The sequence continues at coordinate 14,053 of NZ_FOAO01000021.1, read as the reverse complement.
CGACGGTGGCGAGGCGCTCCCGCTCGGCTGCCAGCCCGTCGGCGAGCTCCGCCTCGGTGGCGGCGACCCGGTCGGCCTCGGCGTCCAGCTGGTCGGGGTCGCGACCGGTGGCGGCGGAGGGGGCCGCGGCGGAGAGGTGCCGGTGCCGCTCGGCGGCCAGCTGCGCCACGCTGCGGAACCGCTCGCCCAGCGCGGAGAGCCGGTACCAGGTGTCCGAGGCCACCTGCAGGCGCGGCGCGCTCGCGGCCAGCCCGCTCTCCAGCTCGCCCTCCCGCCGGGCGACGAGGGAGAGCTCGCGCTCGACCACCGCGCGCCGCTGCCGGGCCGCGGTCTCGTCGGCGACGTCCCGGTCGAGGGCGTCGCGCAGCTGCACCAGGTCGTCGGCGAGCAGCCGGAGGCGGGCGTCGCGGAGGTCGGCCTGCACGCCGGCCGCGCGGCGGGCGACCTCGGCCTGCCGGCCCAGCGGCTTGAGCTGGCGGCGCAACTCGGCGGTGAGGTCGGCCAGCCGGTCGAGGTTGGCCTGCATCCCGTCGAGCTTCCGCAGCGCCTTCTCCTTGCGCTTGCGGTGCTTGAGGACGCCGGCGGCCTCCTCGATGAAGGCGCGGCGGTCCTCGGGCCGGCCGGAGAGCACCGCGTCGAGCTGCCCCTGGCCGACGATGACGTGCATCTCGCGGCCGATGCCGGAGTCGCTGAGCAGCTCCTGGACGTCGAGCAGCCGCACCTTGTCGCCGTTGATCTCGTACTCGCTCTCACCGGAGCGGTACATGCGGCGGGTGATCGACACCTCGGTGTATGCGATCGGCAGCGCGCCGTCGGTGTTGTCGATCGTCAGCGTCACCTCGGCCCGGCCCAGCGCCGGGCGGCCGGCGGTGCCGGCGAAGATGACGTCCTCCATCTTGCCGCCGCGCAGGCTCTTGGCACCCTGCTCGCCGAGGACCCACGAGATGGCGTCGACGACGTTGGACTTGCCCGAGCCGTTGGGGCCGACGACGGCGGTGATGCCGGGCTCCAGCCGGAGCGTGGTGGCGGACGCGAAGGACTTGAAGCCCTTGAGCGTCAGGCTGGAGAGGTGCACGGGATCAGCACCTTAGCCCGGAATCCCGGGCTGTAGGTGGGCTGCGGGGCCGGTGGTGCGCCTGTGACGCGAGGAGCCCGGCGCCCGACGATGGGCGCGGATGCACAGTTCCCGGCGCTGGAACTGCACACACGTGCCCACCGTCGGCCTGCTCGACGCCTCCCTGCCGCGAGGCGGGGAGGACCTCAGGCGAGCGCGGGCTCGGCGGTGTCGCCCGCCAGCGAGAGCAGCTCGTGGGCGATGGCGGCGTCGCGCTGGGCACGCAGCTCGGCGAGCTCGTGCTCCAGCCGCTGCACCCGGGCCCGCAGGGCGGCGTTCTCCTCGGCTACCCGGAGTTCCACGGGGGTGACGACCGAACCGAACAGGGCCTTGGCCATGGCTGTGACGGCCTTTCGAGAGCTAGAGGGTGTGCCCGGCGCCCCGGCGGACGGTCGGCGCGGGCTGGATGTTCCCAGGGTGACAGCCCCCGACACGCAGGTCAACGGCGGCGGGGCAGGCCTCCCGTGTCGGGGGGATGTCGTCTTCGTCACGCCGTGGTGAAGCCCTGCATCCCCTGCACCGGCCCGCTCCGGACGTCGACGTCGGTCACCCGCCCCGGGGCATCCGGGCCGTCGAGGGCGGCGACGAGGTCGCGCACGGCCTGCTCCGGCCCTTCGGCGACCACCTCCACCCGCCCGTCGGGGAGGTTGCGGGCGACCCCGGCCAGGCCGGCCTCGCGGGCCAGGCCGCGCACGAAGTACCGGTAACCGACGCCCTGGACGCGGCCGGAGACCAGCACCTCGACCCGGACGGTCACGCCCGGCGTGCTCTCGGCCGGGGCTGGCAGGTGGGGCAGCTGTAGCTCGAGCGGTTCATGAACGACTCCCGGCGGATCGGCGTCCCGCAGCGAGGGCAGGGCCGGTCCTCCTGCCCGTAGACGGCGAGGAAGCGGGAGAAGTAGCCGCTCTGCCCGTTCACGTCGACGTACAGCGAGTCGAACGAGGTGCCGCCCTGCGCGAGGGCCTCGCCCAGCACGTCGCGGACGCCGTCGAGCAGGTCGGCCACCTGCGCCCGGGTGAGCCGGTCGGTGGGGCGGGCGCCGTGCAGGCGCGCCCGCCACAGCGCCTCGTCGGCGTAGATGTTGCCCACCCCGCCGATGAGCGTCTGGTCCAGCAGCGCGCGCTTGACCTCGGTACGGCGCCGGCGCAGCGCCGCGGTGAACGCGTCGACGTCGAAGCCCTCGTCCAGCGGGTCGATGGCGATGTGCGCGAGCCGTCCCGGGACCTGGTCGTCCGACGATCCGCCCACCCCACCACCCCCGGCGCACTCCTCCACCGCCAGGCCGCCGAAGGTGCGCTGGTCGACGAAACGCAGTTCGCGGCCGCGGTCGGTGAAGGTGAAGCGGGCCCGCAGGTGGGTCTCGTCGGGCGCCGACGGCTTCTCGACGAGCAGCTGACCGCTCATGCCCAGGTGCCCGACCAGCGCCCGCCCCGACGGCGACCCGTCGGGCTCGGCCAACGGCAGCCACAGGTACTTCCCGCGCCGGTGGGCGGCGGTGAAGGTGCGGCCGGTGACCGCCTGGACGAAGTGGTCGGCGCCCTCGAGGTGGCGGCGCACGGCCCGCGGGTGGTGCACCTCGACGGCGGCGACGGTGCGGCCGGCCACCCACTGCTCCAGCCCCCGGCGCACCACCTCGACCTCGGGCAGCTCGGGCACGGCTCTACTCCTCCGACAGCGAGCGCCAGGCGGCCTCGGCGGCCTCCTGCTCGGCGGCCTTCTTGGTGCGGCCGGTGCCGGTGCCGCGGACGACCCCGGCGAGCAGCACGTCGGCGCGGAAGGTCTTGGCGTGGTCGGGCCCCTCGTCGTCCACCTGGTAGATGGGCGCGCCGAGACCCTGGGCCGCACCGAGTTCCTGCAGGCTGGTCTTCCAGTCCAGGCCGGCGCCCCGGGTGGCCGCCTCGACCAGCAGCGGGTCGAACAGCCGGTGGACGATCGCGGCGGCGGTGTCCAGCCCGCAGCCCAGGTGCAGCGCACCGATGAGGGCCTCGAGCGCGTCGGCGAGGATCGAGTCCTTCTCGCGGCCGCCGGTGGTCTCCTCGCCTCGGCCGAGCAGCAGGTGCGGGCCGAGCCCGCCGTCGCCGAGGCGCCGGGCGACCCGGGCCAGCGAGGTCATGTTGACCACGGAGGCACGCAGCTTGGCCAGCTGGCCCTCGGGGAGGGCCGGCTGGCTGCGGTAGAGCTCGTCGGTGACCACGAGCCCGAGCACCGAGTCGCCGAGGAACTCCAGGCGCTCGTTGGTCGGCAGGCCGCCGTTCTCGTAGGCGAAGGACCGGTGGGTCAGCGCCAGCGGCAGGAGGCCCCCGGGCAGCGCGACGCCGAGCGCGTCGAACAGCCAGGTGGCGGCCCGCTCGGCGTGCTCGGCACCACCCGGAGGCGCCGCGGGGACGCGACCGTCCACGGCATCCCGGTCAGGATGCGGAGCGGCGGCCGTCGTCCCCATGGCAGTGCGGCAGGTCAGACCGACAGGACCTGGCGGCCGTCGTACTGCCCGCAGGTGGGGCACGCCTGGTGCGGGGGCTTGAGCTCTCCGCAGGCGCGGTTGGGGCACGGCGACAGGGTCGGCGCGGTGGCCTTCCACTGCGACCGGCGCATGCGGGTGTTGGCCCGCGACATCTTCCGCTTCGGAACGGCCACGTCAGTTCTCCTCTGGGGTGGTGGATTCGCCGGGGGTGCCCGGCGAGGAAGCGAATCGCTCCGCGAGGGCCGCCCACCGGGGGTCGGTCACCTCGTGGGTGTGGTCCTCGGGCAGGTCGTCGACGCGCTGGCCGCAGCCGACGCACAGGCCGCCGCAGTCCTCGGTGCAGACCGGCGAGAGCGGGAGGCTCAGCACGATGGTGTCCCGCGCCAGGGGCTCGAGGTCGAGGAAGTCGCCCTCGACCCGGCGCACCTCGTCCTCCTCGCTGGTGGCCTCGGTGGTGCTGCCCGCGTAGGCGTACAGCTCCTGGACGTCCAGGGTGAGGGTGTCCTCGAGCGGCTCGAGGCAGCGCGCGCACGAGCCGACGACCGGGACCTCCAGGTCACCGGAGACCAGCACGCCCTCCATGACCGACTCCAGCCGCAGCCGCAGGTGGACCTCGGCGCCGCCCGGGACGCGGATCAGCTCCAGCCCCCAGCCCTCGGGTGCCGGTGCCGTGCGGTCCAGCTCGTGCAGGCTCCCCGGGCGCCGGCCGAGCTCGCGCAGGTCGACCTTCCAGGGGTTGGCCGAGGGGCGCCGGTCCTCGGAGGACGCGGCGCCTGGGCGGTTCGGGGAAGCGGCAGGCATGTCAGTACTCGCGGTCGGGTGCAGGAGGGATGGGCGACCGGGCGGGAGCCGACGGTCGGGCCGGTGGTCGAGACTACCCGATCACCTGGCGGCGCCCACCGTGCGGAAGGTCTCAGGGCTCCCGGAGGGTGCTGCGGGCCTTGTCCACCGAGCGGAGCATGCGCTCCAGGGTCGCCCCGAACTCGGCGAGCCGGGAGTCGACGTACTCGTCGACCTCCGCCCGCATCTGCGCGGCCTCCGCGTGCGACTGCTCGCCGAGCTCGTCGGCCCGGGTGACGGCGGTGCGGTAGACCTCGGTCTCGGTGATCAGCCGCTCGTGCTCGGCCTGGCCCTCGGCGACGAGCGCGGCCCGGTGCTGCTGACCCTCGGCGACCAGTGCCTGGGCCTCGGCCTCGGCCTCCAGCAGGATCTGCTCGGCGTCGGCCTGGGCCTGGGCCAGCAGCTCGTCGCGCTGCCGCCGGGCCGTGCCGACGATCTCGTCGCGCTGGCGCCGCGCCTGGACGAGGATCTGCTCGCTGTCCGCGCGGGTCCGCCCGGTGAGGCGCTCCGCCTCGGCCTGCGCCTGCTGCAGGATCTCGGTCCGCTGCTCGACGATCGCGCCGGCGGCCTGCACGTCCTCGGGCAGCGACTCCCGCAGGTCGTCGAGCAGGTCGAGCACGTGGTCGCGGGGCACCATGCAGGAGCTGGACATGGGCACGCTGCGGGCGCTCTCGATGACCGTGGTCAGCTCGTCCACGGTCTCGTAGAGGCGGTAGACCACCTCCGTGGTGTGACCGCGCCCCGGCCGGGTCACGAGCGCGCCTCGCGGGCCCGCTCGCGCAGCCGGTCGTCGACGGCCTTGGGCACCAGCCGGGAGACGTCCCCGCCGAAGCCGGCGATCTGCTTGACCAGGCTCGAGGAGAGGTGGCCGACCTGCGGGGCGGTCGGCACGAACAGCGTCTCGATGGCGGCCAGCTCGCGGTTCATCTGCGCCATCTGCAGCTCGTACTCGAAGTCGCTCACCGCCCGCAGCCCCTTGACGATCACCGGGATGTCGTGGCTGCGGCAGTAGTCGACCAGCAGGCCCTGGAAGCTGTCCACGCGCACGTTGGGCAGGTGGGCGGCGGCGTCGCGGAGCAGCTCCATGCGCTCGTCGACGGAGAACAGCCCCGCCTTGCCCGGGTTCACCAGCACCGCCACGACCAGTTCGTCGTAGAGCCCGGCGGCCCGGTTGATGACGTCGACGTGCCCGTTGGTCACCGGGTCGAAGGAACCTGGGCAGACGGCACGCCTCACGGACGCCGACCGTACCGGAGCACGGCCTCGCCGTAGCGCCGCTCGCGCAGACCTTCCAGGGGTGTCGGCCACTCCCACGCCCGTTCCCGGCTGGGCCGCTCGACCACGACCACGCCGCCAGGGGCCAGCCACTCCCCCTCCACCAGCGCCCGGAGCACCTCGTAGACCTCCGCGGCGGGCGTGTCGTAGGGCGGGTCGGCGAGGACGACGTCGAACGCCTGGGGCGCCGGGCCGGCGACGACACCGGGCACCGAGCCCGCCACCACCCGTCCCCCGGGGAGCCCGACCGCCGCGAGGTTGGCCCGCAGCACGGGCAGCACCCTCGGGCCCGACTCGACGAAGACCGCGGTGGCCGCGCCGCGGGAGAGCGCCTCCAGGCCCAGCGCGCCGGAGCCGGCGTAGAGGTCCAGGACCGCGGCCCCCTCGAGGTCGACCAGCGACCCCAGGGAGTTGAACAGAGCACCTCGGGCTTTGTCCCCGGTGGGCCGGACGCCCGACTGCGGAACGCTGATGCGCCGTCCACCGGCGAGCCCCGCGATGATCCGGGTCACGCCTTCTCGAGCCATTCGGCGCGCTCGTCGTTGGCCAGGGCCGCGACCTCGGCGGCGAGACCGGGGTGGTCGGCGAGCCCGCGCTCGGTCGCCAGCAGCGCGGTCGCCTCCGCCCGCGCCTCGGCGATCAGCTCCTCGTCCTCCAGCAGCGAGAGCAGCTTGATGGTCGAGCGGCGCCCGGACTGGGCGGCGCCGAGGACGTCGCCCTCCCGCCGGGTCTCCAGGTCCAGCCGCGCCAGCTCGAAGCCGTCGGAGGTCGCGGCGACCGCGGCCAGCCGCTGCCCGGTCGGGGACGACGTCGGGGCCTCGCTGACCAGCAGGCACAGCCCGGCGTGCCTCCCCCGCGCGACGCGGCCACGCAGCTGGTGCAGCTGGCTGACCCCGAACCGGTCGGCGTCCATGACCACCATCACCGTGGCGTTGGGCACGTCGACCCCCACCTCGACCACGGTGGTGGCCACCAGCACGTCGGTCGCCCCGTCGGCGAAGGCGCGCATGACGCCGTCCTTCTCCTCGGGGGTCATCCGCCCGTGCAGGACCTCCAGGCGCAGGCCGGCCAGCGGACCGGCACGCAGCGCCTCGGCGACGTCGAGGACGGCGAGCGGGGGCCGGCGGTCGCTGCGCCCCTCCTCCTCCGGCGGCGCGCCGTCGGCGTCCTCGGGCTGGTCGTCGGCGCCGGGGACGTCACCGATCCGGGGGCAGACCACGTAGGCCTGCCGGCCGGCGGCCACCTCCTCGCGCAGCCGCGCCCAGGCCCGGTCGAGCCAGCCGGGCTTCTCCACGACCGGCACCACCGAGCTGGCGACGCCCCCGCGCCCGCTCGGCAGCTGCCGCAGCGTGGAGATCTCCAGGTCGCCGTAGACGGTCATGGCGACGGTGCGCGGGATCGGCGTCGCCGTCATCACGAGCACGTGCGGGGGCCGGCTGCCCTTGGCCCGCAGCGCGTCGCGCTGCTCGACGCCGAAGCGGTGCTGCTCGTCGACGACGACGAGGCCGAGGTCGGCGAACTCCACGCCCTCCTGCAGCAGCGCATGGGTGCCGACGACGATGCCGGCCCGCCCCTCGGCCACCTCGGCGCGGGCCTCGCGGCGCGGCGCGGCCTTGAGCGAGCCGGTGAGCAGGGTGACGCGGGTGCCGGCGGGGTCGCCGTCGATCTCCCCGGCGCGGCCGAGCGGGCCGAGCAGGGCGCGGATGCCGCGGGCGTGCTGGGCGGCGAGCACCTCGGTGGGGGCGAGCAGGGCGGCCTGGCCGCCGGCGTCCACGACCTGTGCCATCGCGCGGAGGGCGACGACGGTCTTGCCGGAGCCCACCTCGCCCTGGAGCAGCCGGTGCATCGGCTGGTCGCGGTCCAGCTCGGCGGCCAGCTCCTCCCCGACCGCCCGCTGGCCGTCGGTGAGCGCGAACGGCAGGGCGGCGTCGACGGCGTCGAGCAGGCCCCCCGGCTTCCGCGGGCGGGCGGTGCCCGGCTCCAGCGCGGCCGCCCGGCGCCGGGCGGCGAGGGTCAGCTGGAGGGTGAGCGCCTCGTCCCACTTCAGCCGGTGCTCGGCGCGCTCGACGTCCTGGCTGGTGGTGGGGCGGTGGATGTCGAGCAGCGCCGCCGGCAGCGACAGCAGGCCGTGCCGGGCGCGGATCTCGTCGGGCAGCGGGTCGGTGACCAGGTCGGCGAGGTTGCCCGCCCCGCCGAGCAGCAGCTTGACCGACTTCTGGATCACCCAGCTGGAGACGTCCTTGCTCGCCGGGTAGATCGGCACCAGCTCGCGGGCCCAGTCGTCGTCATCGTCGTCGCCGCTGAGCAGGTGCATGTCGGGGTGGGTGAACTGCAGCTTGCCCTGGTAGGTGCCGACGGTGCCGGCGAACATGCCCCACACCCCGGGCGCGAGGCGGGCGTGCCGGTGGCTGAAGAAGACCAGCTTCATGGTGCTGGCGCCGTCGCCCACGGTGACCTCGGTGAGCATGCCCCGGCGCTGCCGCATCGGCCGGGTGCTGACCGTCTTCACCTGGGCGAGCACCGTCACCCGGTCGCCGGGCTGCAGGTCGTCGAGGCGGGCCATCTCCCCGCGCCGGGCGTAGCGGCGCGGGTAGTGGCGCAGCAGGTGGCGCACCGTGTGCAGGCCCAGCTGCTCGGCCATGCCGGTGGCGGTCTTGGGCCCGAGCACCTTCGCCAGCGGGGTCTCCAGCGTCACCGCCACGTCACTCGACCCCGATCTGCAGGGGCAGCGAGCCGGGGCCGCCGCCGTAGCGCACCACCTCGACGGTGGGGTGCGCCGACGACAGGTGGGCGCAGACCGCGTCGCCGAGCTCTTCGTCGGGGCCGACGACCAGGGTGGCCATCTCCCCGCCCGCGGAGAGCAGCCGGTCGAGCAGGTCGCAGGCGACGGCGGCGAGCCCGGCGCCGATCACCACGACGTCGCCCTCGGCCGAGCCGAGCACGTCGCCGGGGTGGCAGCGGCCCGCGGAGGTGAGCGCCTCCTGCTCGGCGACGGAGAGCTCGGCCCACCGGGTCGCGGCGGCGGCCTCGGCCATGGCGATGACGTCGTCGCCGAAGCGCCGCTGCGTATCGGCGACGGCCACCGCGGCCAGCCCCTGCACCGGCGAGCGGGTGGGCACCACGGCGACCTCGCGGCCGGCCTCCCGCGCCCGCTCGGCCGCCCGGGAGGCCTCGGCGTGCAGGCCGGCGTCGTTCGGAAGGACCACCACCTCCTGGGCGGCGGCCGCGACGATCTGCTCGTAGACCTCGTCCTCGGTGATCCCGCCGGGGTCACAGACGACGACGCGGGACCCCTCGGCGCGGAAGAGCTCGGCCAGCCCGTCGCTGTGCACCGCCGCGACGACCGCCCGGACGCCGTGCACCGGCGCCGCCGGGGGCACCGGGGCCAGCGGGGTGACCGTGATGCGGTGCGGGCGGCCCGCCTCGATGCCCGCCTCGATGGCGGCGCCGACGTCGGAGACGTGCACGTGGACGTTCCACTCGCGGCCGGTCGGCGTGTCCACCCCGACGACGACGAGGCTGTCACCGAGCCCGGCCAGCCGCTCGTGGAGGCGGGCGACCGAGCTCTCGTCGGCGTCGGCGAGCAGGTACTGCACCTCGCTGCCCGGCCCGGGCGGCGGCTGGTGCGGGGTGTGGACGTGGTCGTGCGGGCCGTGCGTGCGGCGGGCCAGGGCCGGGCGCACCGGCTGCACGCCGGTGACCGTGCGGACGAGGGCGTCCAGGACGAGGGAGAGCCCGGCGCCACCCGCGTCGACCACCCCGGCCTCGCGCAGCGCGGCGAGCTGGTCGGGAGTCCCCTCCAGGGCGCGATGCGCGCCGTCGGCCGCGGCCCCGACGACGTCGGCGAGCGCCGTCTCCCCCTCGTCGACGGCGGCCACAGCGGCCTCCCCCGCGGCCCGGGCGACGGTGAGGAAGGTGCCCTCCTCGGGATCGGCGACGGCGGTGTAGGCGCTCTCGGCGGCCTTGCGCAGCGCGGAGGCGAGGACCGGCCCGTCGGCCGGGGGCTGCTCGGCCAGCTGATCGGCGAGGCCCCGCAGCAGCTGGGCCAGGATCGTGCCGGAGTTGCCGCGGGCCGACAGCACCGCGCCCCGGGCGACGACCGCCCAGCCGGGCTCCCCGGGCGCCGCCTCGTCCAGGGCCGCCAGCGCGCCCTCGGCGGTGTGCAGGAGGTTGGTGCCGGTGTCGCCGTCCGGCACCGGGAAGACGTTGAGGTCGTCCAGCCGCGCCCGGAAGTCGGACAGCGCCTCGACCGCGGCGCGGCACCACTGACCGACCGCGGCGTCGTCCAGCGCCGTCAGCACGGGAGCAGGCTACCCACCGGCACCGACAGGACCCCGCTGCGCGAGCCGCGAACCCCGGTCCGGAGGGTGCTGCGACATCACGTCCGCGGAGCGGTTAGACTGCTGGACGGTCTTGATGCGGGTGCTGCCTTGCCCCGCCGTCTGTGAACGATTCTTCTGGGAGTGATCCACCGTGGCTGCCGTGTGCGATGTGTGTGGCAAGGGCCCCGGTTTCGGTATGTCGGTGTCGCACTCGCACCGCCGCACGCCGCGCCGTTGGAACCCGAACATCCAGTCCGTGCGGGCGCTGATCGCCCCCGGCAACCGTCGCCGGATCAACGCGTGCACCTCGTGCATCCGCGCCGGCAAGGTCGTCCGCGCCTGAAGAAGGACCCCCGTCCCCCCACCCCTCGCACGCTCGGGTCGGGGCCCTGACGGGGACCGTTCCACCACGTCACCGGGAGCCCCGGAGGTCACCGACCTCCGGGGCTCCTCGCGTGCGCTCATCACCCGATCCGCCGCCCTCGCGCCGCCCACGGGCGCCCGGCAGACCCGAGCTACGGCCCAGCCGTCCGCACGCCTCGCGGCCGAGGCGGGTCCAAGCAGGTCAGCGGCTCGCCACAGACCTGAACAGAGTGTCACCGGGGAACCAGGAGTTCACCCGATCGGTAACGCAGCGGAGCCTTGCGGTCGCATAGCGCCACCGCAAGGTTGACCTTGAGCGCCGCCAGCCAGGGGCGCTCACCGTCCATCTGCCCTGCGTCCCGGTGAGGTCTGCATGTCCATGCTCAGTCAGTCGTCGAGCACGTCAGCGTTCAGAAGGCGGGGGCGCCGGCGCGCCTCCCAGATGGCTACGGTCGGCACGGTGGCGGCCGCGGTGGTGATGGGCCAGGTCACCGGGGTGCTGGCCGCGCCGTCCAGCGGCCCGGAGGTGGACCAGGTCGTCTCCGCGACGCTGCAGCCGGTGCTCAAGGCCAGCGCGCCGGCGGGGGTGTCGGGGCAGTCGCTGAAGTTCTATGCGCGTACCGTCGGCTCCTCGACGTGGAACCTGCTTGACGGCACGACCGTCAGTGGCTCCACCGGTACCGCGCAGGTCCCGGCCGGTGAGCTCAGCATCCAGGAGACGTTCGAGTACCGGGCTGAGCTGTGCGACACCACCGGCTGCACCTCCTCGGCCGTCGAGACCGGGCAGGTGGCCGGCAGCCTGGGTGCCGGGCCGCGGCCGGGTGCCTCTACGGTGCCGTTCACGATCAGCGACACCGCCCAGGCCAGGGTCGACACCGGCAGCGGCAACCTGATGATCTCCCTGCCCGGTCTGACCCTGCCGCGCGTGGCCGGTGACCTCTCCGTGGGCGCGGTCTACAACAGCCTGAGCCAGTGGCGGGGCGGGGACGGCTTCCAGACCTCGCTCAGCTCCGGCTGGCGGCTGTCCACCGGTTCGGATGTCTACCTGAGCCGGGAAGCCACCAGCGGCATCATCACCTACTACGGGCCCAACGGGCTGACCGGAGTGTTCCAGCCCGCCGGCGGCACCGCCTACACCGCTCCGGCCGGGTTCAAGATGGACCTGACCGGCGACGCGGCCGGTGGCTGGTCGCTGACCGACCACGCCTCCCGCGACGTCCGCGCCTTCAACACCGCGGGTCAGCTGACCACGCTGACCGACCGCAACGGCAACCAGACCACCTTCGCCTACAGCGGGTTGGCGCTGACCGAGGTGGTGAGCGACCAGGGGCCGGCCGCCGCCCGGACGCTGCAGGTGGGCACCGCCGGTGGCGGCTCCAAGCAGATCACCGAGCTCACCCAGACCCCGGCCGCCTCCTCCAACCTGAGCAACCGCTCGGTGGCCTACGACTACGACGCCGCCGGCCGCCTGCAGACCGTCACCGACGCGCTGGGCCGGGCCAGCCAGCTGGGCTACGACGCCGCGGGCCGGCTGGCCTCGATCACCGCCCCGGGCAACGTGGTCACCCGCTTCGGCTACGACGATCTGGGCCGGGTGCTCTCGGTCGATCAGCCGACCGGCACCAGCGCCTCCGGCGCGGTCACTCGGTTCGGCTACGACGACGCACACACCTACCTCGCCGACGCCAACACCGACCAGGGCCAGGCGGTGACCACGGTCCCGCACAGCACGTATGAGCTCACCGGCGACGGCATGAAGCTCATCGCCTCGGTCACGGACCCGGCCGGGCACCAGCGGTCGACCACGTACACGCCGTTCCTGGACGTCGCCTCGGCCACCGACGCCGCCGGGGCCACCACCACCGCCAGCTACGACGCCAACGGCGGGGAGTCCCTCACCGGGGTGCAGGCCGCCACCGGCGCCGCCTCGGCGTTCACCTACGGCAACACCGGGGCCGCGCAGTACCTCCCGGCCAGTGCCACCGACGCCCAGGGCAACCAGAGCCTGTTCACCTACGACGGCGCCGGCAACGGCCTGTCGGCCACCGACGCCGCCAGCAGCAGCGCCTCGGTGACCTACAACGCCGACGGCACGGTCAAGGACTCCACCAGCCCCTCCGGTGCGGTCACCAGCTACACCTACAACTCCGACAAGCAGCTCACCGCCATCACCCCACCGGCCGACAGCAGCCTGGCCCAGCGGAACTACACCTACGACGGGTTCGGCCGGCTGGCCACCTTCACCAACGGCAACGGGATCACCCAGACCTACCGGTACGACGCCGGGGACCGGACCACTCAGATCAACTTCTCCGCCGGCAGCAGCACCATCTACTACCGCTACGACACCCGCGGTCACCAGACCTCCCGGCAGGACAACTCCGGCACCACCACCTACGGCTACGACCCGCTGGGCCGGCTCACCTCCCGGGTGCACTCCATCCAGCGGCACATCACCGTCGACTACGGCTACGACAAGGTGGGCAATCTGGCCACCGAGGTCGACCCCGGTGGCACCACCAGCTACAGCTACGACACCCGCAACCTGGTCACGCGGATGACGCTGCCTGACGGGTCGGCCACCGACTTCGGCTACGACAGCAACGGCCGCCGCGTGGACACCTGGAACGACACCGACACTGCCCACACCTCCTGGGCCGCGCACACCCGCACCAGCTACGACAGCGCCGGGCGGATCACCCGGATCACCACCGGACAGAGCAGCGACGACGCGAACCGGGTATCTGACCTGTCCTACTCCTACGCCGCCCTCGGCGCCGGCGCCTGCCCTAGCGGCCCGGCGGCCGGCACCGACACCGCCCTGCGCCACCAGCAGACCGACCACCTCACCGGCCTGGTGACCAGCTACTGCTACGACACCGCCAACCGGCTCACCTCGGCCACCACCCCCGGCGGGGACAGCTGGACCTACAGCTACGACGCCAACGGCAACCGCACCCAGACCACCAAGAACGGCGCGGTCGTCCAGACCCAGACGGTCAACGCCGCCGACCAGCTCACCGGCACCGGCAACAGCTACGACTCCGCCGGCAATCAGACGGGGATCGTCGGACTGGGCTCGGCGGTCTACAAGGCCGACGGCCAGATGACCCGCCTGGCCACCAGCACCACCACCAGCGCCTACGAGTACGCCGGCACCGACCAGACCGAGCTCATCCGCGAGACCCGGGCCGGCGGGCTGAACAACGTCTACGCCTACGGCCGCACCGACGCCAACGGCATCCCGCTGGTCAAGGCCCACACCGTGGGGCTGAACACCCTGGACAACACCGCCTTCCTCGTCCACGACCCCCAGGGCACCCCCATCGCCCTGCGCACTCCCGACGGCCAGGTTCACTACTACACCCAGGACGGCCTGGGCTCGGTCACCCACCTGACCAACCAGAACGGGGCCACCACCGGCACCTACAGCTACGACCCTTGGGGCGTCACCACTCCCGGGCAAAACGCCGCCGAGGTCACCCGCTTCAACCCCTACGGCTACGCCGGCGGCATCGACGACCCCAACAGCACCCTCGTCCACTTCGGGCAGCGCTGGTACGACCCGGCCACCGGCCGCTTCACCCAGCCCGACAGTCTCGAAACACTTGCCGACCCCACCCGCGCCAACCGCTACGAATACGCCGCCAGCAACCCCATCAACTACGTCGACCCGAC
>NZ_FOAO01000039.1 GCF_900109665.1 Blastococcus sp. DSM 46786 | reverse complement strand
GCCATGCTCTGCGGCGCCGCCCCCATCCCGGCGTCCTCGGGCAGAACCCACCGCCACCGGCTCAACCGCGGCGGCGATCGCCAAGCCAACGCCGCCCTCTACCGCGTCGCGCTCTGCCGGATGCGCTGGGACCCACGCATCCGTGCCTACGTCGAACGCCGCACTCAAGAGGGACTGTCGAAGAAGGACATCATCCGCTGCCTCAAGCGCATGATCGCCCGCGAGCTCTACTACGTCCTACGCCCCACCCAGTCGCCCGAAAACATCGCCTCGGCCGCTTGACGATCCATAGGAGCATCCTCGTCATCTGTGGTCCTGGCTCAGCACCGGTGGTGAGCCAGGACCCGGAACGACCAGGTCACCTGATCAACACGGAGCCCGGGGAACCGCGGAGGCGCCGCGCCCCGGCCGGGGTGCGGCGCCTCCGTCGTCGATCAGTGGGTGCGGAGCCCCGCGGGGTGCCCGGCCTGGTCGGACAGCTGCCGCAGGCCGTTGACGATGCCACCGATCAGGTCACCGTTGGCGAACGCGCTGGTCATGGAGAGCACCGCCAGGGCGCAGGCGCGGTCGGGCAGGCGGCGCGCCGCCCCGGCGCCGGTGACGACCTCCACCACGCGCTGGCCGGGCGACACCGCGATCAGCACGGCGTCGGTCGGGTGCTCGCCCGAGCGCGCGTGCAACTGCTCGGCGGTGGCGCGGGTCGGCGTGGCCAGCTCGCCCACGTAGAGGGTGAAGCGCAGCCCCGTCTCGCGCGAGGACATGGTCAGCGCCTCGTCGAGACGGGCCAGCTCCCGGAAGCTGAAGATCTCGTCGATCCTGGCCTCCGCCGTGCGCGGGTGGAGCGTGCCGCCGACGTCGGTGCCGGTGCGGGGGGTGTCGATCTCGGGCGCGCGGGTCATCGCCGGCCTCCGGGGATGGTCGTCGGAACGTGGGGAGCGGTCACCGGGGCTCGGTCACCAGGTCCCGCGGGCGCCGCCGAGCGGGCCCGCCGCCTGCGGGAGACGCGCGGCGGTCGCACCGCCGGTGTGCGAGCCACCGGTGTGCGAGCCACCGGAGCCGAGCGCCGGGCCGACCCCGCCCTCGGACTCCAACGCCCGCTCCCCCTGCTGCTCCGGGTAGACCGACGAGCCCAGGGCGGCGGTGTCGCTGCCCTGGACCGCGGCCGGACCGTGGCTGGGAGCCGGGCCGTGGCCACCGACGTGCGCCGGGTGCGGCTCGTACCAGACCGGGGCGTGGTCCCACGGCTGGCCGGGCTTGTACCGGGGACGCCGGCCGGCGCCGGGCTTCAGGGTCAGCAGCGCCAGCACCAGCACGATGGCGAGCGGGATGGCGGCGTAGACGAGGAGGGTCTCGGCGACGGTCACGCCCGACAACTTACCGGGACACGTCCGTACTCATCGGCTCTCGGTCCAGACGGCGGGGCGCCGGTGCGCCCACGGCCGCGCGGCCTCCAGTTGGGCCGAGAGCGAGACGAGCGTGGCCTCGTCGGCGGGGCGGCCCACGAGCATGGTGCCGATCGGCAGATCGCGCGCGGTCCAGTGCAGCGGGACGCTGACCGCGGGCTGCCCGGTGACGTTGAACAGCGCGGTGAACGCGGCGTAGCGCTTCTGCCGCTCGAAGTCCGCCCCGCCCTCGCCGTCCTCGCCGAACCACCCGATCGGCCGGGGTGTCATGGTGAGCACCGGCGCGAGCAGCGCGTCATATCCGGCGGTCGCCCGGAGGAACTGCCGGGAGAAGACGCGCAGCGCGAACATCGCCTGCATCGCGTCCCGCGCCGACAGGGCGAGGCCCCGCTGCTGCATCCAGCGGGTCAGCGGCTTCAGCAGCTCGTCCTGCCCTGGCGGGACCGGGAGCGTGGTGGCACCCAGCGCCCAGACCCGCTCGAAGGAGGGCAGCACCGCGGGGTCGAGCAACCCGGTCGGCACGTCCTCGACGACGTGACCCAGGCACTCGAGCAGCCGCCCGGCGTCCTCGAACGCCTCGGCCACCTCCGGCTCCAGCTCCACCCCGGGCACTGCCGACTCGGTGTAACGCCCGATGCGCAGCCGGCCCGGCTCCCGGTCGGCCCAGCCGAGGAAGGTCTCTCCCGGCGGCAGCGGCGGTGCCCAGAACGGGTCGCCGATCTCCGCACCGGCCATCGCGTCGAGCATCGCCGCCGCGTCGCGCACGGTGCGGGCCAGCGGGCCGCTGGTGCCCAGGCCGGTCACCTCGCTGCCGTAGGGGGCGTTGCTGATCCGGCCGCGGGTCGGCTTGATGCCGAACAGCCCGTTGATGCTCGCCGGGATGCGGATCGAGCCCCCGCCGTCGCTGCCCTGCGCGAACGGCACGAACCCCGCGGCGACGGCGACGGCCGCGCCCCCGCTGGAGCCGCCGGCGAGCAGGGAGGTGTCCCACGGGCAGCGGGCCGGGCCGGCGAGGTCGTTGTCGGTGTAGCAGGGGAAACCGAATTCCGGGGTGTTGGTCTTGCCCACGCTGATCGTCCCGGCGGCGGCGAGCCGGGTGACCACCGCGTCGTCGACGGCGGGCACGAAGTCGGCGAGGGTGGCCGAGCCGAACGTCGTCCGCACACCGGCGGTGTTGTTCAGGTCCTTGATCGCGGTGGGGACGCCGAGCAGCGGCGGCAGCTCCCCTCCCGCGCGCACCCGTGCCTCGGCCCGGGCCGCCTGGGCCAGCGCCCGCTCGGAGGTGACGGTGAGGAAGGCGCCGAGGCCGGCATCGTGCGCGTCGATGCGGGCGAGCGCGTGCTCCACCAGCTCGGTCGGGCTCACCTCTTTCGCCCGGACGGCGGTGGCCTGCTCGAGAGCGGTCAGGTCGTGCAGCGCGGTCACGGGGGCGACGCTAGCCCCGGCACCCGGCCGGTCGGACGGCCGCCGTGCAGAGTGGGGCGGTGGAACCGACCCGGGCGCACGCCGAGCAGCTCGACGCCGCCGATCCGCTGGCCTCCTTCCGCGGCCGGTTCGCCGGCACCGACGACGACGACCCCGACCGGCTGCTCTACCTCGACGGCAACTCCCTGGGCCGGATGCCGCTGGCGACGCCGGCGGCGGTGGCCCGCGTGGTGGAGCAGGAGTGGGCCCGCGGGCTGGTCAGGTCGTGGTCGCAGTGGATCGGGGCCGCGACACGGCTCGGCGACGAACTCGGCGCGGGCGTCCTCGGGGCGGGCCCCGGCCAGGTGCTGGTCGGCGACTCGACCACGGTGAACCTCTACCGGCTGCTGGTCGCCGGCGCCGCCGCCCGGCCCGGCCGCGACGTGCTGGTCTGCACCGCCGACGAGTTCCCCACCGACCGGTACGTCGTCGCGGGTGTCGCGGAGGCCCGCGGCATGACGGTCCGCGAGATCGAGGCCGACCTCGACGAGGGGCTCGGCCCGGCGGTGCTCGCGGCTGCCCTCGACGAGCGGGTCGCCGTCGTCGTCCTGTCGCTCGTGGCCTACCGCTCCGGCGCGCTGGCCGACGTCGCGGCCGTGACCCGGGCGGTGCACGACGTCGGCGCCCTGGTGCTCTGGGACCTCTCGCACGCCGTCGGCGCCGTCCCGACCGACCTGGATGCCTCGAGGGCCGACCTGGCCGTCGGGTGCACCTACAAGTACCTCAACGGCGGCCCCGGGGCACCGGCCTTCCTCTACGCGCGCCGCGACCTGCAGGCGGAGCTGCGCTCCCCCATCCAGGGCTGGTTCGGCCAGCGGGACCAGTTCGCGATGGGGCCGGAGTACGTGCCTGCCGACGGCATCGAGCGCTTCGGCACCGGGACGCCGCCGGTGCTGGGCATGGCCGCGGTCGAGGTGGGCGCGGCACTGGTCGCCGAGGCGGGGATCGACCGCCTGGCCGCCAAGGCCCGGACGATGACCGACCTCGTCGTGGCGCTGGGCGACGCCTGGCTGGCCTCGCACGGGGTGGTGCTCGCCTCGCCGCGGCAGGCCGCCCGCCGCGGCGCGCACGTCACCTTCGCCCACCCGCAGGCCTGGCGGCTCACCCAGGCGCTGGTCGACCGCGGCGTGGTGCCGGACTTCCGCACGCCCGACCGGGTGCGGCTGGGGCCGGCACCGCTCTACACCCGCTTCGTCGACGTGTGGGACGCGATGGCGCGCTTCCGCGACGTCCTCGAGGACCGTTCCTTCGAGTCGTTCCCCGCCGAGCGCGCCCGTGTGACCTAGCTAGAGGGGCTCGGGGACGCCGATGGGGTTGCCGGCCGGCCAGAGCCCCGCCGTGACCACCGCCGCGCGGACCGGGGTCAGCAGCTCGGCCAGCCGGTCGCAGCCGCGGTCGCCGAGCGCGCGCCACGGGCCGGCCGCCAGCCGGTCGGTGTCGGCTTCCACGGCGGCGGCCACCGCCCGCCCCTCCGCGGTGAGCTCCGCACCGGCCAGCCAGCCGCGGTCGGCCAGCGCGGCGGCCGCCCCCTCCCACGCCGCGTCGTCCCAGCCGCGCGCCTTCTGCAGCCACGCGCGGTCGGAGCGCCCGGCCGCGGCGGCCAGCACGTGGGCCTGCACCCCGTCGATCTCCCGCTGCACGAGCGCAGCGGTGTGCCCGTCGCCGCGGTGCTCGCGCAGCGTGGTGAGCGCCTGCCAGAGCACCAGGTGCGGCTCGCCGGGCACCTCGATCGCCGAGTTGGCGGCGGCCAGCGGGCGCCCCGGCAGGTCGACGGCGGCCGCCGCGGTGGCGGCCAGGTGCACCGCCTCGACCGACTCGTCCGATCCGCTCCAGCTCTCCCCCAGCACCCGGCGGACGGCGGCGTCGACCCCGGCCAGGCGGGCCGCGAGCGCCGCCGCCGGGGTGGCCTGGGCCCACACCGCCGGGACGCGGCGGGCCACGAACTCCGGTGCGAAGTTGACGAACACCGCCGTCACCACCTCCGGGCCGACGGCGCCCAGCGGGGCGGCGCGGCCCGCGAAGTAGCCGGACCAGAATCCCGTCAACCCCGCCTCCGCGAAGGCGGAGCGGGCCTCGTCGGCGAAGTAGGTGAGCGCGTGGAACGGCTCGGCGAGCGCCCACAGCCGGCGCGCCATGGCAGAGTTCATCGGGCGGCCCCCGTGCAGGGGCCCGCCGCGAGCGTGCGAGTGGTGGGGGGCACGGGGGTCCTTCAGGCGCTCACGCTCTCCGGCACTCCCAGCCACTCACGCCAGCGGGGGTCGACGGTGCGGTGCCCGAGCAGCCGCCAGGCCGCACCGCTGGGCGTGCTCGGTGGGCGCGGCAGCTTCCAGCCGAGCTCGGCCAGCGAGCGGTCGGCCTTCGTGTGGTTGCACCGGCGGCAGGCGGCCACCACGTTGTCCCACGTGTGCGTGCCGCCGCGGCTGCGCGGCACCACGTGGTCGATGCTCGTGGCCGATCCGCCGCAGTACACGCAGGTCTGCCCGTCGCGGGTGAACACCGCCCGGCGGGACAGCGGCACCGACGCCGGGTAGGGCACGCGGACGTAGCGGGTGAGCCGCACGACGACGGGGACGGGGAGGCTCAGCGTCTCGGCGTGGACGACGTCGGCGGTGACGTCGACCGACTCCGCCTTCTCGGCGAGCACCAGCACGATCGCCCGCCGGCTGGACACCACGCACAGCGGCTCGTACGTGGCGTTGAGCAGCAGGGTGGCGCCCGTGGTCGTGGGCGAGGGCACGGGGACGAGCGGCGGGACGGGGTCGCGCCGCGAGCCTGGGTGACCCGCCGGCGTCGACCCGGGCGCGGAACGCGGCACGGATCACCTCCGGAGGCCCCGGACCGCCGGGTGCTGCACGACCCGCGGGCAGCCCCATTCTGACCCGAGAACCGCCGCGTGGCGCACTGGAAATCCCCGCCGTCCCCCGGCTGTGTCGGTCGCGGCGACTAGGGCGTGTCTCCTAACCGTCGACGCTCGGGAGCGGCAGGCTGACGGGGTGTCTCGGATGGTGTCGCTGTCGGATGGGGCCTGGGCCCTGGTGGAGCCGTTGATGCCGGCGGCGTCGGGAAAGGGCGGCCGGCCGTTCGCCGATCACCGGCGCACGGTGGAGGGGATCATCTGGCGGTACCGGACAGGGACACCGTGGCGGGATCTGCCGGCGGAGTTCGGGCCATGGCAGACGGTGTGGAAGCGGCATCGCCGCTTCGCCGCTGACGGCACCTGGGACCGGGTGCATGCGGCCCTGTTGGCCGATGCCGACGCTGCCGGGCTGATCGACTGGAATGTGTCGGTGGA
>NZ_FOAO01000019.1 GCF_900109665.1 Blastococcus sp. DSM 46786 | reverse complement strand
CGGGCTGAACAACGTCTACGCCTACGGCCGCACCGACGCCAACGGCATCCCGCTGGTCAAGGCCCACACCGTGGGGCTGAACACCCTGGACAACACCGCCTTCCTCGTCCACGACCCCCAGGGCACCCCCATCGCCCTGCGCACTCCCGACGGCCAGGTTCACTACTACACCCAGGACGGCCTGGGCTCGGTCACCCACCTGACCAACCAGAACGGGGCCACCACCGGCACCTACAGCTACGACCCTTGGGGCGTCACCACTCCCGGGCAAAACGCCGCCGAGGTCACCCGCTTCAACCCCTACGGCTACGCCGGCGGCATCGACGACCCCAACAGCACCCTCGTCCACTTCGGGCAGCGCTGGTACGACCCGGCCACCGGCCGCTTCACCCAGCCCGACAGTCTCGAAACACTTGCCGACCCCACCCGCGCCAACCGCTACGAATACGCCGCCAGCAACCCCATCAACTACGTCGACCCGACGGGACTGTCCACATGTGACTTCTTTGACGACACATCGGCTCTACTGCTCGCGGGCTCTGCGGGTGCTTTTGGTATCGCCTATTATTTTCCACTTGTAGCGCCGACCGCGTTCGGGGTTGGGGTCGTAACCGGGATTCTGGGAGCCGGTGTAGCTGCGGGCGTTGAGCTGCTTTGTGACTGACATAGGAAAGGTGTATGCACTGTGAGACTCGTCGCAAATCTGGCAATCCTCGTTGGCATGGCTATTGCCGGAGGGCTGCACATAATCAGTAGGCGCAGAGAGGCGAATGTGTGGCTGAAACGCATTGCGGCGTTCGGCTTCGCCCTGGCCATCGCTGGTCTTGCGCTTAGCGTGTACGACGGATGACCTAGGGAGGCTGCTCATTCAACTTCCCCGAAGTGAGCCCACGATCCCGACCACGACAACAATCGTGGTCGGGATCGTGGACGCTACGACGTTCGAGTTCCATACTTTAGGGCACCTACGTCGACACCACGGGGCTTGACGCCGAGGATGAATGTTCGGAATCTGATTGCCTCGACGGGCGGTTTCAAGCGGCTGCTTAGCAACGGCATCCCGCTGGCCCACACCAAGGCTTCCCGTGGCTGCGGCGGTCGAGGGGCTGGTCGCGGCCACCGCCGTCGGGGCGCTGGTTCGCCTGATGTCAGCGCCCATCGCCGCCCTCGCCAACGTCATCGGCGCCATCCGGTCCGAACGCGCGCACTACCCCTACAGTGCCGTCTCGCTCGTTGGAGGGACGTCAATACGTCCTAACTCTCCGTAGCGTCCCCATCGCCGTGGGACATCCCCGTCCGCCTCGGCCCGGAGGTCGCTCGACGTACCGGCGCCCCGCACGCAGAAGGATCTATCGATGCCCCGCAGCCAACTGAACTCCGTCATCCGCTCGCGGCTGCAGCCAGCGCACCGACGGATCGCCGGACTCCTGCCCGCAGCGGCCCGGCGGCGGTACCTGTTCCTGGCCGGGCAGGGCCGTCTTCCCCGGCTCCACGATCCGCGGACGTTCTCCGAGAAAGTCAACTGGCGGATCCTGTGCGACCGCAGCCCCGACCTGGCGTGGACCTGCGACAAGCTGGCGATGAAAGAGCACGCCGCCAAGCTCCGCGACGAGGCCGGCATCGCCGTCCCCGAGACGCTGTGGGCGGGCGACGACCTGATCGCGGTGACCGGTCGGACCTTCGACCGGCCTTGGGTGCTGAAGCCCAACCACCGCAGCGGCCTCGTCCGCTTCGGGTCGGCCGACGCGACCGTGGACGCATCCACGCTGGCGGCGACGCGGGAGTGGCTGCGGGACGACCAGAGCGTGCTGCTCGGCGAGTGGGCCTACAGCCAGGCGCGGCGGCTGCTCCTCATCGAGGAGGACATCTCCGGGGGCGAGCCGCTGGACGACTACAAGCTCCTCGTCTTCCACGGTCGGGTCGCCGCCATCCAGGTGGACCGGGGAAGGTTCACCGGTGCGCACGCCCGCAATTACTACACGCCCCAGTGGGAGCCGATCTCGGTCCGGAAGACCGTGGCGAGCAGCGTGCCGACCGCGGCCCCGGAGAACCTGGCGGCCATGCTGCACGCGGCGGAGGTGCTCGGGCAGTCCTTCGACTTCATGCGGGTCGACCTGTACAGCACCGGGG
Organism: Blastococcus sp. DSM 46786; assembly: GCF_900109665.1. GTDB lineage: Bacteria > Actinomycetota > Actinomycetes > Mycobacteriales > Geodermatophilaceae > Blastococcus > Blastococcus carthaginiensis. The sequence goes on along the minus strand of NZ_FOAO01000019.1, from coordinate 98,786 downwards.
ACCGGCTCTGGTTCGGCGAGCTGACTCCCTATCCCGGCGGCGGCGTCACGCGCTTCCAGCCCCGCGAATTCGACGCATGGCTGGGGGATCAGTGGTCGCTGCCCGCGTCGCCGCGCCCCGTCTCCGTGCCGCGCAGCCGCCGCCGGGATGCCGCCACCGCAGTCGGCGTCGGGGTGCGGGCGGTGGTCCCCGGCCAGCGCACCGAGGACGGCGCTGGCGAGCCGGCCCCCGTGCCGACACTGCCCGCGAGCCCGCTCATGTGAGCCCCGGGCCGCGAGCTGGCACCAGCGTCGCCGAATCGATCAACGCATGCACCCGGGCCACCCCTCGCACGCGCCCGTACGCCGGGGCGTTCGTGACCGCCCGCGCCGGTGCCGCTCTGCCTGTGGCACCGTGCGCGGGCGGCTGGGCCAGATGCTCAGCGGCCGATGCCCCGCCCGCGCGCGGCGGTCACCACGAGGTCCACGACGGTCTCCACCGGGAACGCGGTCGCGTCCACGACCAGGTGGTACAGGCGGGGATCGGCCGGGTCGCGGCGGTAGAAGTGCCGGACGTAGGCCTCGCGCGCCCGGTCGTTGGCCGCCAGCTCCCGGGCCACCTCCTCGCGCGGGCGCCACGACCGGGCCACCGCCGCGGCCAGCCGCCGCTCCCGCGGCCCGTCCAGCCGGACGTGCAGCGCGTCGGCGCGATCGGCCAGCACGATCATCGCGGCCCGGCCGAGCACCACGCCGCCGTCCCCGGCCGCGAACTCGGCGAGGATCCGCTCGGTCTGCTCCCGGTAGGCCCGGGTGTCGGGCAGCGGCGCCCCCGGCACCACGCCGCCCACCGGGTCGGGCATGGTGCCCAGCGAGGCCACCAGCCGCCACAGCCCGCGCACCACCGTCTCGTCGTTGGCCTCGGCCTCCTCGACCGGCACCCCCAGCCGCCCGGCGACCTGGGCGGGGATCGCCCGGTCGTGGAAGGGCAGCCCCAGCCGCGCGGCGACCGCCGGCGCCACCTCCGCCCCCGCCGCGCCGTAAGGGGCCGAGATCGTCACGACGCCCACGTCGGCTCCTCCTCGTGCACCGGCAGCTCCTTGCCCAGGAAGACGGCCTCCGGCGAGCAGGCGTAGACCCCGTAACCGGGTACGGGCGCGTAGCCCAGCTCCCGGTACAGCGCCACCGCCTCGGGCTGCCGCTGGCCGGTGTTGAGCACCACGGACCGGTGACCCGCTCGCGCGGCCGAAGCCTCCAGCCCCGCCATCAGCACCTGCGCCAGCCCCCGCCGGCGCAACTCCGGCGCGACGTAGACGCGCTTGATCTCCGCGCCGCCCGGCGGGTAGGCCCGCCACGCGCCGCAGCCGACCGGCACGCCGTCCACCTCCGCGACGAGGAACAGCCCGGTCGGCGGCCGGAACTCCCCCGGGTCGACGACGGCCTCGTCACGGCCGCCGTACCGCGCCACGTACTCCTGCTGCACCCGCTCGACCAGCAGCTGCGCCAGGGGGTCCTCGTAGGGCAGCGGGCGCAGCCCGACCACCGCCCCGTCCCGCAGCACCCGCTCAGCCGAAGTGCACATGCCCCGCCCTCTCCGCGCCCACGGCCGCCAGCGCGTCGGCGGCGGTCACCCCGTCCACCCGCACGTCCGGTCCACGCTTCCCCGGCCGGACCAGCCCGATCGGCGTCCACCCCTCGGGCAGCGCCACCTTCCGCGGGAAGGTGGCCAGCAGTGCGTGGTCCTCCCCGCCGGTGAGCACCCACGCCATCGGGTCCACCCCGAGCGCCGAACCCACCTGCTGCAGCGGGCCGACCGGCTCGAGGCACGCCCGCACCAGCGCAGCGCGGTCCAGGTCCAGCACGATCCCGCTGGCCTCCGCGATGTGCCCGGCGTCGGCCAGCAGCCCGTCGCTCACGTCGCACATCGCGGTCGCGCCGGCGTCGGCCGCCACCTGCCCCGCCGCGTACGGCGGCGTGGGGCGCCGGTGCGCCGCCACCACGGCCAGCGGGCTGCTGAAGCCGCGGCGCAGCACCGCCAGCCCGGCCGCCGACCACCCCAGCCGGCCGGCCAGCGCGACGACGTCACCGGGCCGCGCGCCCGACCGCAGCACCGGCGCCCGGCCGCCCAGATCGCCCAGGGCGGTCACCGAGAGGACGACGGCGGTGCTGCCGGGGGCGGCGGCCACCGTGTCCCCTCCGACGACGGCGGCCCCCTGCGGTGCGCACTCCTCGGCCAGCCCGGTGGCGACGCCCTCCAGCCAGCTGGTGGGCGTCTCCGGCGGGCAGGCCAGACCCACCACGAGCGCCGTCGTCCGGGCACCCATCGCCGCGACGTCGGCCAGGTTGGCCGCGGCCGCCTTGTGCCCGATGTCCTCGGCCGAGGACCAGTCCCGCCGGAAGTGCCGGCCCTCGACGAGCACGTCGGTGGTGGCGACCACCCGCCGGTCGGGCGTGCGCACCACGGCCGCGTCGTCGCCGGGCCCCACCTCGGCGGCCGCCGCGGTGCCCGACCGGGCCAGCACCCGGGCGATGACGCCGAACTCCCCGACGACCCGCACGGTGTCGGCCGGATCGCCGCGCGGGACCAGGGGGCGGGGTCGGCTCATCGATGCACTCCAGTCGCTGCGGTAGGTTGCCGACGAGTCCGCCAGCCGGCGGGGACGACGTCTCGGCATTGTTGCCGGAGGAAGGATCTCCCGTGGTCCACGCCTACATCCTCATCCAGACCGAAGTCGGCAAGGCCGCCCAGGTCGCCGCGACGATCACCGAGATCAGCGGCGTCACGAAGGCGGAGGACGTCACCGGTCCGTACGACGTCATCGTGCGCGCCGAGGCCGACACCGTCGACGAGCTGGGCCGCCTCGTGGTCGCCCGGGTGCAGTCGGTCGACGGCATCACCCGGACGCTGACCTGCCCGGTCGTCAACATCTGAGCGCTCGTCCCGTGGACCCGCTCCGCCGGGCCGCGATCCTGATCACGGCGGTCACCCTCCCGGTGGTGATCGCGCTCGTCGTGCTGGTCAACGTGCGCGGCGAGGAGCCCGCGCCGGAGCCCGAGGGCCCGGCCACCGTCGACGGGGTCACGCCGGTCCGCCCCGAGGACCTGCCGACGCTCGAGCTCGACAGCCCGGAGCTCGGCCCCGAGGCCGAGGAGTCCTGCACCGCGCTGATGGGCAACCTCCCCCTGGAGCTGGCCGGGGAGCCGTCCCGCCGCGTGCAGTCCGAGACCCCGTTCGTCTACGCCTGGGGCGAGCCGCCCGTGGTGCTGACCTGCGGCGTCGACCGGCCCGCCGGCTGGACCGTCTCCGCCTCGGCCATCCAGATCAACGGCGTGCAGTGGCACGTCGACACCAGCGATCCGGAGGCGACGGTGTGGACGGCGGTGGACCGCCCCGTCTACGTCGAGGTGCGGCTGCCTCCCGGCGTCGACAGCGCCCCGGTGACGGCGCTGACCGTCCCGCTGGCCGAGGCGCTCCCCTACCAGGAGCCCGCGCCCGGCCCCTGAGCGCCTGCGCGTGCTCACGCCGGCGGCAGCAGCGCCAGCTGCTCGTCGAGGACGGCGCCGACCTCCCGCACCGCGTCGGGGACCGACCCGGCCACGGCGGTCACCGACACGCTGAACACGCCGTGCCAGCACCACGCGAACGCCGCCGGGTCGGTCAGCCCGGCCTCCGGCACGGGGGTGTCCACGGTGAGCAACCGGCAGTTCGCGGGCAGCTCGGGCGGGTCCACGCTGAGCACACCGCCGTAGAGGTCGGCGTCGTTGCGCGCCAGGGCCTCCGCGTAGGCGCCGGCGCCGGCCCGCTGCTCGAACTGGTCGACGAAGACCCCGGTCATGGGGCCGGACTCCCGCCCCCAGAAGCGCTCCCACCCGTACCGGTAGCCGTAGTCGGCAAGGACCGCCAGCTCGCGTTCCGGGTCCGGCGCGTAGGCGGCGACGTCCTCCAGCCGCTTCTCGCCGGCCGGCGGCTCCAGCTCGTCGTCGGGCAGCCGTGGCAGTCCCGAGGGCACCTCCTCGACGACGAGCGCCTCCAGCTCCGCCGGTGCGGAGGGCCGGTCCGAGGGCGGCGCGGCGGTGGGGACGCCGTCGACCGCGCGCCCGCAGGCAGCGAGCAGCCAGACGGCCAGGAGGAGACCCGGGGCGATCCGGTACCCGGTGGCGGCTCCGCCACGGCCCGGCCGCCCGGCCGTCACCGGCCCGGCCGTGCGCCGCCGGCGAGCGCCCCGCTCACGAGGCGGTCCACCAGCTCGCCGAAGTCGACCCCCGTGGCGCCCCACATGCGGGCGAACATCGAGATCGGCGTGAACCCGGGCATGGTGTTGACCTCGTTGATCACCAGGCGGTCCGCGCCGTCGGGGCCGGTGCCGAGGAAGAAGTCGACCCGGGCCAGCCCGCGGCAGTCCAGCGCCAGGTAGGCACGGCGCGCGGTGTCCTGCACGGCGGCGAGCTGCTCGGCGGTGAGGTCGGCCGGGATGTCGAACTCCGCGGCGTCGTCGAGGTACTTCGCGGCGAAGTCGTACCAGTCCACGCCCGGCCGCAGCCGGATCTCGGCGGGCAGGCTCGCCTCGGGCAGCCCCGAGCCACGCGCGGCGAGGATGCCGCACTCGATCTCCCGGCCGGGGACGGCGGCCTCCACGACCACCTTCGGGTCGACCGCCGCGGCCGCCGCGACGGCCGCCGGGAACTGCGCCCAGTCGGTGACCTTGCTGATGCCGATGCTCGAGCCGGCGCGGGCGGGCTTCACGAAGACCGGCAGGCCCAGGCGCTCGCGCTCGGCGTCGCCGAGGAGGGCGGCGTCCGCGCACACCGCGCCGTGCTCGTCGCGCAGGATGACGTGGTCGCCCTGCGGCAGGCCCGCCGCGGCGAGGAGCTTCTTGGTGAACTCCTTGTCCATGGAGGCGGCGCTGGCGAACACCCCGGAGCCCACGTAGGGCAGTCCGGTCATCTCCAGCAGGCCCTGTACGGTGCCGTCCTCGCCGAAGGCCCCGTGCAGGACGGGGAAGACCACGTCGACCTCGGTGAGCGCCCGCCCGACCGCGGCGCCGGGCTCGAGGACGGCGAGGCCGCGGGCCTCGGGGTCGCCGACGAGGGAGACCGCCGTGCCGCCGGTGACCTCGGGCAGCGCGCCGTCGGTCAGCGCCAGCCGCTGGCCGGGGTCGGGCAGCACCCAGCGCCCGTCCTTGGCGATGCCCACCGGGACCACCTCGTAGCGCTCGGGGTCCAGCGCGGCCATCACGCTCCCGGCCGAGATGCAGGAGATGGCGTGCTCCTCGCTGCGCCCGCCGAAGACGACCGCCACCCGCACCCTGCCCCGCTGTCCGCTCATCGACGCGACCCTAACCGAGGGCCTGCCGCCGCCCCCGCCGCGACGTCGGTGCACGCGCCGGTCCGCCGGGCCGGGCGCGGTGTGGCAGCCTCGTCGCCGTGCCCGACGACCCAGCTCACCAGACCGCACCCGGGGCCGCGCGCACCACCGACGGGCCCGAGCACTCCCGAGGACTGCGCCTGGCCGGCACGGCGGTGCACCTGTACACCGCCAGCGGCTCGGTGCTCGGCCTGCTCATCGTCCTGGCGGCCTTCGACGGCGCCGTCGAGACCGCCCTGTGGCTCATCCTCGCGACGCTGTTCATCGACGGCACCGACGGGATGCTGGCCCGGCGGTTCCGGGTCAAGGAGACGATCCCCTGGTTCGACGGCGCCCGCATGGACGACATCGTCGACTACCTGACCTACGTCTTCGCCCCGATCGTGCTGCTCTGGACGACCGACCGGCTGCCCGGTGGCGCGCTCGGCTGGGTGCTCGCCGCGCTGCCGCTGCTCGCCTCCTGCTACCAGTTCTGCCGGGTGGACGCGAAGACCGAGGACCACTACTTCCTCGGCTTCCCGAGCTACTGGAACGTGGTGGCCTTCTACGCGATCGTCCTGGACGTCGGCACCGCCGGCGTCGGCATCGCGCTGGCCGTCCTGACCGTGCTGGTGTTCGTACCGGTCAAGTACGTCTACCCGTCGCGCACCAAGCTGCTGCGGGGCGTGAACCTGGGGCTGGCGGCGGTCTGGCTCGTCGCCTTCGCCGTGCTGATCGTCCAGTACCCCGACCCGCACCCGGTGGTCGTCGCGGTGAGCCTGGTGTACCTGGCCTACTACTTCGGCGTGAGCATCTGGCTCACGGTGGCCGGCACCCGCCGCCGGTCCGCGTCAGCCGAGCGCGTCGAGCGCGCGGGATAGGTCGGCGACCAGGTCCGCGGTGTCCTCGATGCCGCAGGACAGCCGCACGAAGCCCTCCGGGACGGCGTCCCCGCCCCACTGGGCCCGCCGGTCGATCGTGCTGTGCACGCCGCCGAAGCTGGTCGCCGCCGCCCACAGCCGGCTGGCCCCCAGCAGCCGGGAGACGGCGGCCTCGTCGGGCAGCTCGGCGGAGACGACGCCGTTGGGGCGCAGCATCTGGCGGGCAGCCAGCCCGAACGAGGGGTCGCCGGCGCGCCACGGCCACCGCAGGTTCGTGACGGCGGGGTGGCCGGCGAGCACCTCGGCGACCGCCGCCGCGTTCGCCGCCTGCCGGGCCAGTCGGAGATCGAGCGTGCTCATGGAGCGGTGCCCCAGCCACGCCTCGAACGGTCCCGGTGTGCTGCCGGTGCGGTCCCGGAAGCCCTTCACCCGGGCGTGGAGCTCGTCGTCGGTCATCGACACGTGCCCGAGCAGCAGGTCGCTGTGCCCCGTCAGTGCCTTGGTGTCGCTGCCCACGGTGAGGTCGGCCCCGAGGGCGAGCGGCCGCTGGCCCAGCGGGGTCGCGGTGGTGTTGTCGACGGCCACGAGGGCGCCGGCCGCGTGCGCGGCCCCGGCCACCGCCGCGATGTCGCAGACGTCCAGCTGCGGGTTGCTCGGCGTCTCCAGCAGGACCATGCGCGCCCCGGCCAGCCCGCCGCCGGCGGCCACCCGCTCGATCTCCGGCGTCGGCACGTACTGCACGTCGATCCCGAAGCGGGCCAGCTCCTCGGCGGCCAGCAGCCGGGTCGTGTAGTAGCCGTCCGAGGGCAGGACGACGCGGTCACCGGTCCGGACGAAGGCCAGGACGGCGGCGGTGAGCGCGGCCATCCCGGTGGCGAAGGACAGGCAGCGCCCGCCGTCGAGCTCGCCGACAGCGTCCTCGAACGCCCGCAGCGTGGGCTGCTCGGTGCGCGCGTAGGCATCGGCGCCACCGGCCCGCGGCGGCTGGTCGGCGAGGTGGAACGGCGCGGCGAACACCGGCGAGGGACGCAGCGGCGCGCCCGGCACCGCCGGGTCCTCCCCCGCACGCACCGACCGCGTCCCGTCCCCGTACTCGCTCACTCCGGCTTCGCCTCCCGCGACATGATCTCCCGCACCATCTGCGCCGGCGCCTCGCCCTCGTGGCACACCCGGACGACGGCCTCGGTGATGGGCACGTCGATGCCGTGCGCCCGCGCGAGGTCGAGCACCGAGCGGCAGCTCTTCACGCCCTCCGCAGTCTGCCGGGTGCTCTGCTGGACCTGCTCCAGGGTCATGCCGCGGCCGAGCTTCTCGCCGAAGGTGCGGTTGCGCGACAGCGGCGAGCTGCAGGTGGCCACCAGGTCGCCCAGACCGGCCAGCCCCGCGAAGGTCGTCAGCTCGGCGCCCAGCACGAGGCCCAGCCTGGCTGTCTCGGCCAGCCCGCGGGTGATCAGCGACGCGCGGGTGTTGTCGCCGAAGCCGAGCCCTTCCGCGATCCCGGCGGCCAGCGCGATGACGTTCTTCACCGCTCCGCCCAGCTCGCAGCCGACGACGTCCGGGTTGGTGTAGGGCCGGAAGTAGCGGGTGTGGCACGCCGCCTGCAGCACCGCGGCGCGGTCGGGGTCGGAGCACGCGATGACGGTGGCGGCCGGCTGCTCCTCGGCGATCTCCCGGGCGAGGTTGGGGCCCGACAGCGCAGCCACCTGCCCCGTCCCGGAGCCGGTGACCTCGCAGATGACCTCGCTCATGCGCTTGGTGCTGCCGAGCTCGATGCCCTTCATGAGCGACAGCAGCGTGGCGTCCGGCGGCAGCAGCTCGCGCCACTCCGTCAGGTTGCCGCGCAGCGTCTGCGACGGGACCGCCAGCACGACCACCTCGGCGTCGTCCAGCGCGTCGGCCGGGTCCACCGTCGCCCGCAGCCTGTCGGGCAGGCGCACGCCCGGGAGGTAGTCGGGGTTCTCGCGCCGGTCGCTGATGGCCTGCACCAGCTCGGGCCGGCGCGCGTGCAGCCGGACGTCGCAGCCGGCGTCGGCGAGCACCTTGGCGAACGTGGTGCCCCAGGAACCGGCGCCCAGCACCGCCGCCCGTGTCACGCGGCGCTCCCCGCGACGCCGTCGGGGCGCGGGCGGCCCGGTCCGGGGTGGACGGCGGCCGGGGCGGGCTCGCCCCGCAGCTCGGCGAGCTGGTGGCGCACCCGGGTCATCATCAGGTCGGTCGTCTCCCGCAGCAGAGGGGTGTCCAGCGGCCGGCCGGCCCGGACCTCGGCCCGCAGGGCCGAGAGGTCGATCGGCTCGCCGACCAGGTGGTCGGCGGGCACGCGGAGCCGCAGGTGCAGCTTCTTGGTGTGGTAGTCGTGCACCCGCTGCGGGCCCCACTGGGCCACCGGGACGACGACGGCGTCGCTGGTGAGCGCCAGGTGCGCCGCACCCGTGCGGGCCTTCATGGGCCACCACGCCGGGTCCCGCGTCACCGACCCCTCGGGGTAGATCACCACGATGCCGCCGGCCTGCAGGTCGGCCCGCGCCGCGTCGAGGGAACCCCGGGCGGCCGACGAGTACCGGGCCACCGGGATCTGCCCCGCGGCCCGCAGGATCGTCCCGGCCAGCCCCTTGAAGACCGCCTCCTTGGCCAGGAAGTGCGGGATGCGCCCGCGGTCGAACACGAGGCGGGCGCAGGCCAGCGGGTCGAGCACCGACACGTGGTTGACCACGAGCAGGACCGGTCCACGCACGGGGATGCGCTCGAGGTGGCGGTAGCGGAGCCGGAACAGCAGGGACGCCACCGGGTAGATCACCAGGATGCACAGCCAGAGGGCGAACGGGATGCGCCCCCGGGTGCGCCACCTGCCCTCCGGCCGGGCGCCCGGTCCCCCGTCGGCGCCCGCACCGCGCGGGGACGTCTCCTCCGTCACCGACCCGCCTCCCTCTGCCTCGAGCCAGCCCATGATCGACCCGTCCCGCCGGACCCGGACCACCGGGTCCGGTCCGACGGGGTCGCGCGCCACCGGGTGCTGACATTGTGGGGCCGTGTCCAGGTGGTCGGTCGTCGTCCCGGCGAAGCGCCTCGTCGCGGCCAAGACCCGGCTGCGCCCGCTCACCGCCGGCCCCGGCGGCGACCACCGCGCCCTGGTCCTCGCCCTGCTCGCCGACACGGTCGCCGCGGCGCTGGCCTGCGATCGGGTGGGGTCGGTCGTCGTCGTCACCGACGAACCGGCGTCCGCGGAGCTGGCGGGCGACCTCGGTGCCACCGCCGTCGCCGACGAGCCCGACCGCGGCCTCAACCCCGCGCTGGAGCACGGTGCGCGGCGCAGCGGGAACACGCACGTGGCCGCCCTCTCCTCCGACCTGCCCGCCCTGCGACCCCAGGAGCTGGCCGCGGCGCTGGCGGCCGCGGAGGCGGCTCCCCGCTGCTTCGTGGCCGACGCCCAGGGAACGGGGACCACGCTGCTGACCGCCGCCGGCGTGCCGCTGCACCCGCGGTTCGGGCGCGGTTCGGCGCACGCCCACGAGATCGAGGGAGCGGTGCGGCTGACCGGCGCGTGGCCCGGGCTGCGGCGCGACGTCGACGTCCCCGCCGACCTGCGGGCGGTTCTCGGGCTCGGGGCCGGTCCGTGCACGACCGGGCTGGTGCGGGCTTCGCCGCTGCTCGCGAGCCGGATCGGTACGGCACGATGAGGGAGTGGCCCCAGAGAGCGATCCCCGGACCGACGCCCTGCCCGCCGACCGCTACCTGAACCGGGAACTGTCCTGGCTGGACTTCAACGCCCGCGTGCTCGAGCTGGCCGAGGACGACTCGCTGCCGCTGCTGGAGCGGGTCAAGTTCCTGGCCATCTTCGCCAGCAACCTGGACGAGTTCTACATGGTGCGCATCGCCGGCCTGAAGCGCCGGCAGAGCACCGGGCTCACCATCCGCTCGCCCGACGGGCTGACCATCCGGGAGCAGCTGGAGCTGGTCACCGCGCGCACCCAGGAGCTGGTGCAGCGCCACTCCGACGTCTTCAACGAGGACGTGCTGCCCCGGCTGGAGCGGTCGGGCATCCGGATCGTGCACTGGGAGGACCTCGCCGACGAGGACACGCGCCGGCTGCGGGACTACTTCCGCGACCAGGTGTTCCCCGTGCTCACCCCGCTCGCGGTCGACCCCGCGCACCCGTTCCCCTACATCAGCGGGCTGTCGCTGAACCTGGCGGTGTCGGTGCGCGACCCCGACACGGGCGCCCCGCGGTTCGCCCGCCTCAAGGTGCCCAACAACGTGCCGCGGTTCGTCGCGGTCGAGGCGGCCGACTCCACCGCCACCTTCCTGCCGCTCGAGGACCTCATCGCCGCCCACCTCGCCCAGCTGTTCCCGGGCCTGGAGGTGATCGACCACCACTTCTTCCGGGTCACGCGGAACGCCGACATGGAGGTGGAGGAGGACCGCGACGAGGACCTGCTGCAGGCCCTGGAGCGCGAGCTGGCCCGGCGCCGCTTCGGCCCCGCCGTCCGCCTCGAGGTGGCCGAGCCGATGGACCCGCGGATCCTCGAGGTGCTCATCTCCGAGCTGGAGGTCTTCCCCGACGACGTCGTCCACGTGCCCGGGCTGCTGGACCTGGCCTCGCTCACGGCGCTCTACGACCTCGACCGTCCGGAGCTGAAGGACGACCCGTTCGTACCGGCGACGCACCCGCGCCTGTCCGAGGGCGAGACGCCCAAGAGCGTGTTCGCCACCCTCCGCGAGGGCGACGTGCTGGTGCACCACCCGTACCACTCGTTCGCGACGAGCGTGCAGCGGTTCATCGAGCAGGCGGCGGCCGACCCGCACGTGCTCGCCATCAAGCAGACGCTCTACCGCACCTCCGGCGACTCCCCGATCGTGAACGCGCTGATCGAGGCGGCCGAGGCCGGCAAGCAGGTGGTGGTGCTCGTCGAGATCAAGGCCCGCTTCGACGAGGAGGCCAACATCAGCTGGGCCCGCTCGCTGGAGCGCGCCGGCTGCCACGTGGTCTACGGGCTGGTCGGGCTCAAGACGCACTGCAAGACCGCCCTGGTCGTGCGCCGCGAGCAGGGCGTCATCCGCCGGTACTGCCACATCGGCACGGGCAACTACAACCCCAAGACCGCCCGCATCTACGAGGACCTGGGCATCCTGACCGCCGACCCGCGGGTGGGCGCGGACCTCACCGACCTGTTCAACGTGCTCACCGGCTACTCGCGGCAGACCAACTACCGCACGCTCATGGTGGCGCCGCACGGCATCCGCAACGGGCTGATCGAGAAGATCCGCCGCGAGGCGCGGCACGCCGCCGAGGGCCGCCCGTCGGGCATCCGCATCAAGGCCAACTCGATCGTCGACGAACGGATCATCGACGCCCTCTACGAGGCCTCGCGCGGCGGCGTCCCGGTGGAGCTGTTCGTCCGCGGCATCTGCGCGCTGCGGCCCGGGGTGCCCGGCGTCTCGGAGACCATCCGGGTGCGCTCGATCGTCGGGCGCTTCCTCGAGCACTCCCGGGTCATGTCGTTCCACAACAGCGGCGACCCCGAGTGGTGGATCGGCAGCTCCGACCTCATGCACCGCAACCTGGACCGCCGCGTGGAGGTGCTGCTGCGGGTCTGCGACGAGGCGGCCCGCATCCAGCTCGAGGAGGCGCTGGAGCCCGCGATGGCCCCCGGGGTCCGCTGCTGGGAGCTGCGCAGCGACGGCAGCTGGGAGCGGCTGGAGGGGCGGGACCACCAGGCGGCGCTGATGCGGAGGGTCCATGAGCTCGCCGGCTGAACGCCGCACCGTCGTCGCCGCGGGCGGCGTCGTCTGGCGGCCGGCCGACGGCGACGGGATCGAGGTCGCCGTCGTCCACCGCGCCCGCTACGACGACTGGTCGCTGCCCAAGGGCAAGCTGGACGCCGGCGAGCACCCCCTCCAGGCGGCCTGCCGCGAGGTGGTCGAGGAGACGGGCCTGGAGGTCGTCGCCGGGCGCCGCTGCCCCACGACGCGCTACGTCGTCGACGGGGCGCCCAAGCGCGTCGACTACTGGGCGATGCGCTGCGTGGGCGGCAGCTTCGTGGCCAACGACGAGGTCGACGAGCTGCGCTGGCTCCCCCCCGAGGAGGCCGCCGCGCAGGTGACCCACGACCACGACCGGCTGGTGGTCACCGACGCCGCCCGCACCGACGTCCCCCGCGAGGTCGCCGTGCTGCTGGTGCGCCACGGCCGCGCGGGGAGCAAGCAGGAGTTCGACGGCCCCGACGAACTGCGGCCGCTGGACGCCAAGGGCGGGCGGCAGGCGCAGCGGCTGGCCGGGGCGCTGCCGTACTTCCACCCGGGCGCGGTGACCTCGGCCCCGCCGCTGCGGTGCCGCTCGACGGTGGAGCCCCTCGCGGAGCGCGTGGGCCTGGCCGTGCACGACCGGCCGGAGTTCGGCGAGGAGTGCTTCGCGGACGACCCGAAGGCGACGCTGGCCGCCCTCGAGCAGGTGCTCGGGCACCGGGGGAACGGGGTCACCGTGCTGTGCAGCCAGGGCGGGGTCATCCCGTCGCTGCTGCAGGCGCTCGGCGTGCACGGGCACGGCGTCCCCGGCCTGCCGCCGCCGGCCGCCAAGGGCAGCGTGTGGGCCCTGGGCGGCCGGCGGGGGGCGCTGGTGGCCGACTACTACCGGGACTTCGAGCCCGACCCGGACGCGCCCGAGTGAGCATAGGAAGCTTTTCCTGCGGTTCGGGGCCCGGATCCGCAGGTAGAGCTTCCTATGCCCAGGGGCAGCTAGGCCGGGATCGCGGGGAGCGCCTTCGGCAGCCAGGCGGGGCGGCGGGCCTCGTAGGCCTCGACGTCGGCGAGGTGCCGCTCGGTGAGGCCGACGTCGTCGAGCCCCTCCAGCAGCCGCCAGCGGGTGTAGTCGTCGGCGTCGAACGGCACCGTCGTGCTCTGACCGCCCCCCGGGGAGTAGGTGATCTGCTTGGCCTGCAGGTCGACGGTCACCTGCGTGGTGGGGTCGGCTTCGGCGGCGGCCCAGAGCGCCTCCACCTCGGCCTGGGGCAGGACGACGGTGAGCAGCCCGGCCTTGGTCGAGTTGTTCTTGAAGATGTCGGCGAACCGCGAGCTGATGACCACGCGGAAGCCGCCGTCCAGCAGCGCCCAGACGGCGTGCTCGCGGGACGAACCGGTGCCGAAGTCGGGCCCGGCGACCAGGATCGAGGCATCCGCGAACTCCGGCTTGTTGAGCACGAAGTCCGGCTCGTTCGTGCGCCAGGCGACGAAGAGGCCGTCCTCGAACCCGGTGCGGGTGATCCGCTTGAGGTACTCGGCCGGGATGATCTGGTCGGTGTCGACGGCGCTGCGGCGCAGCGGCGCGACGGTGCCGGTGTGCGTGGTGAAGGCGTCCATGGCGTCAGGCTCCGATCAGGTCGGCGGGGGCGGTGAGGCGGCCGGTGAGTGCGGTGGCGGCGGCCACCGAGGGCGACACCAGGTGGGTGCGCCCGCCCTTGCCCTGGCGGCCCTGGAAGTTGCGGTTGCTGGTCGACGCCGACCGCTCGCCGGGCTTGAGCTGGTCGGGGTTCATGCCCAGGCACATGGAGCACCCGGCGCCGCGCCACTCGGCGCCGGCGTCGACGAACACCTTGTCCAGGCCCTCGGCCTCGGCCTGGCTCTTGACGCCCACCGAGCCGGGGACGACGAGCATCCGGGTGCCCGGGTCGATCTTCCTGCCCCGGAGCAGGTCCGCGGCGACCCGCAGGTCCTCGATCCGGCCGTTGGTGCAGGAGCCGAGGAAGACGGTGTCGACCTCGATCTCGGTCAGCGGGGTGCCGGGGGTCAGGCCCATGTAGGCCAGCGCCTGCTCGGCGGCACGGCGCTCACCCTCGTCGGCCATCTCGGCGGGGTCGGGCACCCGCTCGCTGATGGGCAGCCCCTGTCCCGGGTTGGTGCCCCAGGTGACGAACGGCGTCAGGGACGAGGCGTCCAGCACGACCTCGGCGTCGAAGACCGCGCCCTCGTCGGTGCGCAGCGTCGACCAGTACTCGACCGCGGCATCCCAGTCGGCGCCCTGCGGGGCGTGCGGCCGGCCCTGCAGGAAGTCGAAGGCGGTCTGGTCGGGGGCGATCAGACCGGCCTTGGCGCCGGCCTCGATCGACATGTTGCAGATGGTCATCCGGGACTCCATCGACAGCGCCTCGATGGCGCTGCCGCGGTACTCGATGACGTGGCCGGCGGCACCGTTGGTGCCGATCTGCGCGATGACGGCCAGGATGATGTCCTTCGCCGAGACGCCGGGGGCCAGCTCGCCGTCCACGGTGACCGACATCTGCCTGGGGCGGTACTGCGGCAGCGTCTGGGTGGCGAGCACGTGCTCGACCTCGCTGGTGCCGATGCCGAAGGCCAGGGCCCCGAACGCGCCGTGTGTGGAGGTGTGGCTGTCGCCGCACACGATGGTCATGCCGGGCTGGGTGAGCCCCAGCTGCGGGCCGATGACGTGCACGATGCCCTGGTCGCGGTCACCCATGGGGGCCAGGCGGATGCCGAACTCGGCGGCGTTCCGGCGCAGTGCGTCGACCTGCGCCCGGCTGACCGGGTCGGCGATCGGCGACAGGATGTCCAGCGTGGGGACGTTGTGGTCCTCGGTGGCCATCGTGAGATCGGGGCGGCGCACCGTGCGCCCGGCCGCCCGGAGGCCGTCGAAGGCCTGCGGGCTCGTGACCTCGTGCACGAGGTGCAGGTCGATGTAGAGCAGGTCGGGCTCCCCCGACGTGCTGCGCACGACGTGGGCGTCGTAGACCTTCTCGGCCAGGGTCTTCGGCACGGGCTCGTCCCCTTCGGGTGACTGGTCGATCCCGAGTTGACTGTCTCACTCTTCGGGATGCGAGTATTGCTGTGTGGGACAGCCTAACCCGGTCGCGGTTCTGGACAAAGCGGTGTCGATCCTGCACGCCGTCGCGCACGAGCCGGCAACCCTCGCCGAGCTCGTCGCGCGCACCGGCCTGCCCCGGGCGACGGCCCACCGGCTGGCCGTCGCGCTCGAGGGGCACCGCCTCGTCCGGCGCACCGACAGCGGCAGCTGGGCGCCGGGGCCGGCGCTCGCCGAGCTGGGGCGGGGCACCGCCGACATCGGCGAGATCGCCGCGCGCCACCTGGTCACGCTGCGCGACGCGACCGGCGAGAGCGCGCAGTTCTACGTGCGCGACGGCGCCACCCGCGTGTGCGTCTCCGCGGCGGAGCGCACCAGCGGCCTGCGGGACACCGTCCCGGTCGGCGCCCGACTGCCGATGACGGCGGGGTCGGCGGCGCACGCCCTGCTGGCGTTCATGCCCGCCGACGAGGTGACCCGCCTGCTGCCGTCGGCGAGCTTCACGGCGCGCACGCTGCTCGACGTCCGGCGGCGCGGCTGGGCGCACAGCGTGGCCGAGCGCGAGGCCGGCGTCGCCTCGCTGTCGGCACCGGTCCGCGACGCCACCGGCACGGTGCTCGGCGCGGTGTCCATCTCCGGCCCGGTGGAGCGGCTCGGCCGCCGGCCGAGCCCCGAGGTCGTCGGCGCCGTGCTCGACGCCGCGGCGGCCATCTCCCGCGCGGCCCGGTAGACCTCCGGGGAACCCCGGCCCGCTCGCCCACCGGGCGGTGCGCTCAGCGCAGCCGCCGGGCCCCGGCGGACGGGACGGCGACGAAGGAGCGGGGGGCGGGGGCGCCCTCGCGGGCGAACCGGTCGGCGACGGCGGCGGTGACGGCGTCGACGGCGTCGGCCTCGACGAGCGCGATCGCGCTGCCGCCGAAGCCGCCGCCCACCATCCGCGCGCCGTGGGCGCCGGCGGCCACGGCGGCCTCCACGCAGGCGTCCAGCAGCGGCACCGAGACCTCGAAGTCGTCGCGCAGCGACGCGTGGCCCTCGGTGAGCAGCGGGCCGATCGACCGGGGGACGGCGCCCGAGCGCAGCGCCCCGACCACCTGCAGCACCCGGGCGTCCTCGGTGACCACGTGCCGCGCCCGCCGGTGCAGCCGCCCGCCCTCGGGAGTGCCGTCGGCGAGGGCGTCGAGCGCGGCGACGTCGGGCACCTCGCGCAGCAGGTCGACCCCCAGCCGGGCGGCCGCCTCCTCGCACTCGCGGCGCCGGTCGCCGTAGCCGGAGGCGGCGTGGTGGTGCGTCGTGCCGCTGTCGAGCACGAGCAGCGCCAGACCGGCGGCGGCCAGGTCGAAGGGCACCTGCTCGCTGCTGCGGTCGCGGGTGTCGAGGAACAGCGCGTGCCCTTCCGTGCAGAGCACCGACGCCGACTGGTCGAGGATCCCGGTCGGGGCGCCGGCGAAGTCGTTCTCGGCGCGCCGCGCGACGTCCACCAGGTCGCCGGGGCCGAGGTCGAGGTCCAGCAGGTCGCGCAGGGCCAGGGCGACGGCGCACTCCAGCGCGGCCGACGAGGACAGCCCGGCCCCGGCCGGCACGTCGCCGTCCACCAGGACGCTCAGCCCACCCGGTGCCGAGCCGGCCACCTGGTGCACGACCCCGGCCGCGTAGCCGGCCCAGCCCGAGGGGGTGCCCGGCTCCAGGTCGGCGACGGCGACGTCGGCGTCGTCGTCGGGGTGCTGCAGCGAGCGCAGGACCAGCCGGCCGTCGTCCCGCCGGCTGACGGCGGCGCGCGTCGTGTGCGGCAGCGCGATGGGCAGCACGTGGCCGCCGTTGTAGTCGGTGTGCTCACCGATGACGTTGACCCGCCCCGGCGCCACCCAGACCCCCTCGGGGAGCCCGCCGAACCGCTCGGCGAAGGCCTCGGCGGCACGGTTACCGGCCCGCTCCGCCGTCACCAGGTCACGGCCCGCAGCTGCTCGGCGACGTCCTCGGGATCGGTGTCGGTGATGAAGGCCCCCATGCCCGACTCGGAGCCGGCCAGGTACTTCAGCTTGCCCGGCGCCCGGCGCAGCGAGAACAGCTGCAGGTGCAACCACCACTCCTCGCGGCCCTCGTGCACGGGCGCCTGGTTCCAGGAGGCGATGTAGGGCATCGGGGTGTCGAAGCGGTGCGCGAAGCGGCCGAGGAGGTCCAGGTACACCTCGGCGAGGGCGTCCCGCTCGGCGTCGTCGAGCGCGGGGAGGTCGGGCACCTGGCGGGTGGGGAACAGCTGCACCTCGTAGGGCCAGCGCGCGGCCGCCGGCACGAACGCCGTCCAGTGCTCGTCGGCGGCGACCACCCGGGGGCCGCTCCGCTCGGCCGCGAGCACGTCGGCGAAGAGCCCGCGTCCGGTGGCGGCCCGGTGCCGCCGTGCCGAGGTGAGCACCCGCTCCACCCGGGGCGGCACGAACGGATAGGCGTAGACCTGGCCGTGGGGGTGGTCGAGGGTCACCCCGATCTCCTCGCCGTGGTTCTCGAAGCAGAAGACGTGCTCGACGCCCTCGAGCGCCGAGAGCTCGGCGGTGCGTTCGGCCCACACGTCGACGACCAGCCGCGTCCGGTCCCGGTCGAGCTGGGCGAAGTCGCGGTCGTGCTCGCTGGTGAAGCAGACGACCTCGCAGCGGCCCAGCCCGGGCCGCCGCTCCGCGAGCGGGTTGCCGGGCGCCGCGGTCGGCACGTCCCGGTCGACGTCGGTGGCCAGCGACGCGAACCGGTTCTCGAGGACGACCACCTGGTAGTCGCTCTCGGGCACCTCGGTCGGCCGGCCGGGCCGGGAGGGGCACAGCGGGCACTGGTCGGCCGGGGGCAGGAAGGTCCGCGTCTGCCGGTGCGCGGCGACGACGACCCACTCGCCGAGCAGCGGGTCGAACCGCCGCTGCGAGCGGGTGGCGACGGCGGGCAGGTCGCGGCCGTCCACGGCGTCGCGGGCCACGGCTCGTGCGTCGAAGTAGAGGATCTCCCGGCCGTCGGCCAGGGCACGCCTCGTCCGGAACACCGTGCGCCCGCCTCCCCACCGTTTCACGGGCCTGAATGGCGGACAGACGGTAAGCCCGCCCGTGATCACGCTGCCACCTGGAACGCGAGAGCCCCCGCGGACGAGCTCCGGGAACGGCGAGAGCCCCCGACCAGCGGTCGGGGGCTCTCGGTCGCGTAGCCCCGAAGGGATTCGAACCCTCGCTACCGCCGTGAGAGGGCGGCGTCCTGGGCCGCTAGACGACGGGGCCGTGCGGGAGACATCTTGCCATGCCCGCTCCCGGGTCCCGCACCGGGGCCCGGGAACGGCGAGAGCCCCCGACCAGTGGTCGGGGGCTCTCGGTCGCGTAGCCCCGAAGGGATTCGAACCCTCGCTACCGCCGTGAGAGGGCGGCGTCCTGGGCCGCTAGACGACGGGGCCGTGCTGGGTGGTGCAAGAGGAACCAGGCTTCCTCGCTGGGGTACCAGGACTCGAACCTAGACTAACGGAACCAGAAACCGTCGGGCTGCCAATTACCCCATACCCCATGGGTGGCACCTCGCGGCGCCGGGAAGAACTGTACCCGACGTCCCAGGGGCGGGACGCACCACCCCCCGGCCGGCGGGTCAGCGCGCCGGCACGGGTGCCGCTCCCGGCGGGACGCGCAGGTCCAGGGCGGGGGTGCGCAGCTCCGGCCGCGCCCGGCGCCGCCACCGGCCGACGAGCAGGACGAAGCCGCCGAAGCCGGCCGCGGTGAGCGCCAGCGACACGGGCACGAGCCCGGCGGGCACCACGTTCGTGGCCACCGCGTCCCCCAGCAGTGCGACCAGCAGGAACAGCACCACGTTGTTGACCGCGTGCATCACCACGGCCGCCTCGATGCCACCGGTCAGCCACACCACCCCGGAGGCGGCGAGGGCGAAGAGGAAGCGGTCGAGGAAGGTGGCGAGGTCCGGCGGCAGGTGCGCGAGGGAGAAGATCGCGCCGGTCACCACCGCGGCCACCACCGCGCCGGCACGCGGGGCGCGGATCCAGCCGGCGATCGCCTGGCTCAGGTAGCCGCGGAACAGGTACTCCTCCGCCGCCGACTGCAGCGGCGTGGTGAGCAGGACGACGGCCAGCAGCCAGCCCCACGAGCGGATCGGCCCGGTGACCTCCACCTCCCCCGCGGTGACGCCCACGAGCACCGACAGCCCGATGACGACGCCGATCGACAGCAGCGCCAGCACGGTCAGCCGGGGCAGCAGCCGCCACCGGAACCGGGCGAGCACCGACGACGACCAGCCCGGCCGCATGCCGTGCGCCACCGCCCAGGCCAGCCACACGACCGGGATGCCCACGACCAGCGTCGCGTTGGTGACCAGCAGCGTGCCGGGGTCGGTGAGCTCGACCAGCGCGAGGTCGGGGCTGATCCCGGTGAGGATGCCGAGGACGCCGAGCAGCGCACCGGCCACGAGGAAGACCACCCCCAGCAGGAGCAGCCCCAGCACGGGCCGCCACCAGGCCCAGTCGCGGGCGCGCATGGCGTGCAGGAACGACGTCGGCTCGTCGTGCGGCGGTGTGCCCGGCGGCAGCGCCCACCCGGCCGGCGGCGCCGGTGGGAACGGCGCCGGTGCGTAGGGCCCCGGTGGGAACGGCGCCGGCGCGTAGGGCCAGGGCGCCGGCGCGTAGGGCCCCGGTGCCTGCGGCCACGGCGGCACCGGGAAGCGTCCCGGCGCCGGCCGCAGCGTGGGCGGCGGTCCGGCGTAGGGCTCCTCGACCGGACCCCCGCCGGCCGCCGGGTGGCTCATCCCGCCGACGCCACCGTGCGGGCCGCGGCCAGCCGGGCGAGCGTCCGCTCCCGGCCCAGCAGCTCCATCGACTCGTACAGCGGCGGGGACACCGTGCGCCCGCTGACGGCGACGCGGACCGGCCCGAACGCCTGGCGCGGCTTGCGGCCCAGCCCCTCGACGAGCGCCTCCTTCAGCGCCTGCTCGATGGCCGGCGTGGTCCACTCCGGCAGCTCGCCCAGCGCCGCCGTCGCCGCGTCCAGCACCTCGACGGCGCCGTCGCCGGCCAGCTGCTTCTCGGCGGCGACCGGGTCGATCTCCACCTCGTCGACGAACAGGAAGCCCAGCAGCCCGACGGCCTCGGAGAGCACCACCATGCGCTCCTGCGCCAGCGGCGCGATCGCCCGCAGCACCGCGTCCTGCTCGGCGGTGGGCGGCTCGCCGACGAGCCCGGCGGCGGCCAGGTGCGGCACCACCCGGGCGGTGAACTCCTCGACCGGCAGCGCCCGCAGGTGGGTGGCGTTGATCGCCTCGGCCTTCTTCAGGTCGAAGCGGGCCGGGTTGGCGCTCACCCGCGTGACGTCGAACGCCTCGACCAGCTCCGCCGTCGAGAAGATGTCGCGGTCCTCGGCGATCGACCAGCCCAGCAGCGCGAGGTAGTTCACCAGCCCCTCGGGCACGAAGCCGCGCTCGCGGTAGACGTCGAGGTTCGACGTGGGGTCGCGCTTGGACAGCTTCTTGGTGCCCTCGCCCGTCACCAGGGGCAGGTGGCCGAAGCGCGGGGTGGCCTGTGCCACGCCGATGTCGGTGAGCGCCGCGTACAGCGCCAGCTGCCGCGGGGTCGAGGGCAGCAGGTCCTCGCCGCGGAGCACGTCGGTGATGCCCATGAGGGCGTCGTCGACCGGGTTCACGAAGGGGTACAGCGGAGCGCCGTTGCCGCGCACCAGCACGAAATCCGGCACCGCGCCGGCGGCGAAACGCACCTCGCCGCGCACCAGGTCGGCCCAGGTGAGGTCCTCGTCGGGCATGCGCAGCCGCAGCACCGGCTGGCGGCCCTCGTCCCGGAAGGCCGCCTTCTGCGCGTCGGTGAGGAACCGGTCGTGGTTGTCGTAGCCGAGCTTGGGATCCTGGCCGGCCGCCCGCCGCCGGGCGTCGACCTCCTCGTTGGTCGAGAAGGACTCGTAGGCGTGCCCGGACTCGAGCAGCTTCGCGGCCACCTCCCGGTACACCTCCGACCGCTCCGACTGCCGGTACGGGCCGTTCGGGCCGCCGACCTCGGGGCCCTCGTCCCAGTCCAGGCCCAGCCAGCGCAGGCTGTCCAGCAGGTGCCGGTAGGACTCCTCCGAGTCGCGGGCGGCGTCGGTGTCCTCGATGCGGAAGACGAAGGTGCCGCCGTGGTGGCGGGCGTGCGCCCAGTTGAACAGGGCGGTGCGGATCAGCCCGACGTGGACCAGCCCGGTCGGCGACGGGCAGAAGCGGGTGCGGACGGTCACCGGGCGCCACCGGCGGTCGAGACGGCGTCGGCCGCCGTCACCGTGTTGGTCAGCGTGCCCAGCCCCTGCACCGAGCAGGAGACGGTCTGGCCGGGGCGGATCGGGCCGACGCCCGACGGGGTGCCGGTGAGCACGACGTCGCCGGGCAGCAGGGTCATCACCTGCGAGATGTAGGAGATCAGCGTGGGGATGCCGAAGAGCAGTTGGCTGGTGCGGCCGGTCTGGCGGCGCTCGCCGTCGACGTCGCAGGTGACCTCCAGGTCGGCCGGGTCCAGGCCGATGCCGGTCAGGTCGGTCTCGATCCACGGCCCGAGGGGGCAGAAGGAGTCGAAGCCCTTGGCGCGGGTCCACTGCCCGTCGCTCTTCTGCATGTCCCGCTCGGTGACGTCGTTGGCGATGGTCCAGCCGAAGACGCTGCCCAGCGCCTGCTCTGGGGTGACGTTGCGGGCCCCGCGGGCGCCGATCACCACGGCGAGCTCCACCTCGTGGTGCACGTTGGTGCTGCCCGGCGGGATGCGGATCGCGTCACCGGGGCCGATGACCGATGTCGAGGGCTTGAGGAACAGCAGCGGCTCCCCCGGCGCGTCACCGGTGCCCATCTCCTTCACGTGCTCGGCGTAGTTCTTGCCGACGCACACCACCTTGCTCGGCAGGATCGGCGAGAGCAGCCGGATGTCGGCCTGGGCGAACCGGGCGCCGGTGAAGGAGACCTGGCCGAAGGGGTGGCCCTCGATCTGGGCCACCTGGCCGTCTCCGTCGAGGACGCCGAAGGACATGCCCTGAGGACTGGCGAAACGGACGATGCGCACGAGCCGAGGTTAGTCGCGCCGTTTCCTGCCTACCGTGCACCCATGGCCTGCCGGTTCAGCGAACTCGTCGTCGACAGCCGGGATCCCGAGTCCCTCGCCGCCTTCTGGGCGGCGGTGCTCGACTACCGGGTCGTGGGGCGGGAGGACGACGGCGCCGTCGAGATCGGCCCGGAGGCCGGCTTCGGCGGGCCTGCGCCCACGCTGATCTTCGTGCCGGTCACCGACCCGACGCCGGGGAAGGTGCGGCTGCACATCGACGTCAGCCCGACCGACCGCGACCAGGACGCCGAGCTGCAGCGGCTGCTCGACCTCGGCGCGACGCCGGCCGACGTCGGCCAGCCCGCGGATGCGACCTGGCACGTCCTCGCCGATCCCGAGGGCAACGAGTTCTGCCTGCTGAGGGCCCGGCTGGACCCCGTCTGACGGGGCGGCCGCGGGCGCACGGGATGTCCTGCGGGCAGTAGCTCTCTGCCCCGCCGACGAGGGCAGAGAGCGACTGCCCCAGCAGGCGGTCGCCGGGGACGGCACGTGGCCGCGGTGTCAGGGCGAGTGGGGCCCGGAGGGGCCCGGGCAGCCGTGACGGCACGGCTCCGCGCAGCAGGGGGACGGCACGTGGCCGCGGTGTCAGGGCGAGTGGGGCCCGGAGGGTCCCGGGCAGCCGTGACGGCACGGCTCCGCGCAGCAGGGGGACGGCACGTGGCCGCGGTGTCAGGGCGAGTGGGGCCCGGAGGGGCCCGGGCAGCCGTGACGGCACGGCTCCGCGCAGCAGGGGGACGGCACGTGGCCGCGGTGTCAGGGCGAGTGGGGCCCGGAGGGCCCCGGGCAGCCGTGACGGCACGGCTCCGCGCAGCAGGGGACGGCACGTGGCCGTGGTGTCGGCCGGAGGCCGACAATGTCTCGGTGATCCTGATCGTCGTGAAGTTCCCCGTCCGTCCCGAGCGCGCCGACGAGTGGACCGGGCTGGCCGCCGACTACGCCCGTGCGGTGAACGCCGAGGAGGGCTCGCTGTTCTTCGAGTGGTCGCGGAGCCTCGAGGAGCCGCACACCTTCGTCTGCGTGGAGGGCTTCCGGGACGCCGACGCCGGCGCCGCCCACGTCGGCACCGACGCCTTCACGCGCTTCGTCGAGCAGGCCCCCGACCTGGTCTCCGCCCAGCCGCAGATCATCTACGTGGACGCCCCCGACGTCGCCGGCTGGGGCCCGATGGGCGAGATCCAGCCGCGCTGACCGGGTGAAACCCTTCCTGCTGCTGTCCTCCCGCCCCGAGGACGCGGCCGCGGACGAGGAGCACGCCTCCTTCCTGCGCTGCACCGCCCTGCCCGCCGGGCGGCTGCACCGCATCCGGCTGGAGGCCGGGCCGCTGCCGGCGCTCGACCTGGACGACTACGCAGGGGTGCTCCTCGGCGGCGGTCCGTTCAACTCCTCCGACGCGGAGAAGTCCGCCGTCCAGGTGCGGGTCGAGCGCGACGTCGGCCGCCTGCTCGACGAGATCGTCGACCGGGACCTGCCCTTCTTCGGTGCCTGCTACGGCATCGGCACCCTCGGCACGCACCAGGGCGGCGTCGTCGACCGGACCTACGGCGAGCCGGTGTCGGCGGTGGCGGTCGACGTGACCCCGGAGGGCCGGGCGGACCCGCTGCTGGCCGGGGTGCCCGACCGCTTCACCGCGTTCGTCGGGCACAAGGAGGCGTGCCGGGTGCTGCCGCCGACCGCGGTCCTGCTGGCCTCGTCGGCGGCCTGTCCGGTGCAGATGTTCAAGGTGAAGCGCAACGTGTACGCCACCCAGTTCCACCCCGAGCTCGACGTCGCCGCGATCGTCGCCCGGGTGCGCATCTACCAGCACGCCGGTTACTTCGCGCCGTCCGAGGTGGAGGCCGTCGTCCAGCGGCTGACCCCCGCGGTGGTGACCGCGCCCGGCCGGCTGCTGGCGAACTTCGTCGCCCGCTACGGCCGAGGCCGGCGCAGCACCGCGTAGGTGAGCGCGTCGACGAGCGCGTGCCACGACGCCTCGACGATGTTGGCGTGGACGCCGACCGTGGTCCACTCCCCCACCCCGTCGGTGGTGTCGATGAGCACGCGGGTGGTCGCGCTGGTGCCGCCCTTCCAGCCGAGGATGCGGACCTTGTAGTCCGCCAGGGAGACGTCGGCCAGCTGCGGGTAGCGGTGCACCAGCGCCTGGCGCAGCGCGTTGTCCAGGGCGTTCACCGGGCCGTTGCCCTCGCCGGTGCTGATGATCCGCTCACCGTCGACGTGCACCTTGACCGTCGCCTCGCTGACGACGACGCCGTTGCCCCAGTGCTCGACGGAGGTCCGGTAGCTCTCCAGCTCGAACAGCGGCGGCGGCGCCTCCGGCAGCTGCGCGCGCAGCAGCAGCTCGAAGGAGGCGTCGGCGGCCTCGAAGGACCAGCCGTCGGCCTCCAGCACCTTCACCTGGTCGACCACCCGGCCGATCGCGTCGGTCTGGCCGGTGAGGTCCACGCCCAGCTCGCGCCCCTTCAGCTCGACCGAGGCCCGCCCGGCCATCTCGGTGACGAGGATGCGCATGTCGTTGCCGACGACCGCTGGCTCCAGGTGGTTGTAGAGCTCGGGGCTGACCTTGATCGCACTGGCGTGCAGGCCGGCCTTGTGCGCGAACGCCGAGGCGCCCACGTAGGGCTGGTGGTCGTCGGGGGCGATGTTGGCGAGCTCGGCGATCGCGTGGCTGACCCGCTGCAGCTCCGGGAGGCACTCGGCGGGCACCGCGGAGATGCCCATCTTGGTGACCAGGTTGGCGATCAGCGCGAACGTGTCGGCGTTGCCGGCCCGCTCCCCGTAACCGTTCGCCGTCCCCTGCACGTGGGTGACGCCCGCCTCGACCGCGGCCAGGGTGTTGGCCACCGCGCACCCGGTGTCGTCCTGGCAGTGGATGCCGAGCTTCCCGTCCACGCGGGACGCCACGTCGGCGACCACCCGACCCACGCCCATGGGCAGCATGCCGCCGTTGGTGTCGCACAGGACGCCGACCTCCGCCCCGGCCTCGAATGCCGCCTGCAGCACGTGCACCCCGTAGTCGCGGTCGGCCGCGTACCCGTCGAAGAAGTGCTCGCAGTCGAGGAACACCCGGCGGCCGTGCGACACGAGGAAGGCGACCGTGTCGGCCACCATCGCCAGGTTCTCCTCCAGCGTCGTGCGCAGGGCCTCGCGGACGTGCCGGACGTCGGACTTCGCGACCAGGCAGACCACCGGCGTCCCGGCGTCCAGCAGCGCGCGCACCTGCAGGTCGTCCTCCACGGCGACGCCGGCCTTGCGGGTCGCGCCGAACGCCACGAGCTCCGCGTGCTTGAGCTGCAGCTCGGTGCGCGCACGGGCGAAGAACTCGGTGTCCTTCGGCAGGGCCCCGGGCCACCCGCCCTCGATGAACCCGATCCCGATCTCGTCCAGCAGCCGGGCGACCGCGAGCTTGTCGGCGACCGAGTAGCTGATGCCCTCGCGCTGGGCGCCGTCGCGCAGCGTGGTGTCGAAGACGTGGAAGTCGGTGCTGGTCATGAGGTCTCCCGGGGCGGTGGTGTCGGCCCGAACACGAAAAAGACCCCCCGGGTACGGGAGGTCTGCGCGCAGTCGGGGAGTTGACTGCGCGCTAGGCGATGATGATCGTGCCGGTGGGGTGCATCGCGGTCAGTCAATCACAACTGGAACGGCCCCGACCATGATCGCCGTCCTCACCGCGGGTCCGCCGTCCTCGGGCTGCACCCCGAGGACGGCGACCGTGCGACGAGGTCGGCCCCGGGTCGGCCTCAACCCGGCCGCTCCTCAGCCGCCGGCGAGCGCCGCGAGGCGGTCGCCCACCTCGGCCGTGCGGATCGTCGCCCGCGGATCCCGCGTGGAGAGGTCGAAGGCGACCGCCGCGTCGACCTTGCGCGCCTGCTCGCTGCGGCCCAGGTGCTCGAGCAGCAGCCCGACCGACAGCACGGTGGCGGTCGGGTCGGCGATGCCCTGGCCGGCGATGTCGGGGGCCGAGCCGTGCACCGGCTCGAACATGCTCGGGTTGGTGCCCGAGGCGTCCAGGTTGCCGCTGGCCGCCAGCCCGATGCCACCGGTCACCGCGGCGGCGACATCGGTGACGATGTCGCCGAAGAGGTTGTCGGTGACGATGACGTCGTAGCGGCCCGGGTCGGTGATGAAGAACATCGAGGCGGCGTCGACGTGCTGGTAGGCGACGCTGACCTCCGGGAACTCGACCGACACCTCCTCCACGACCCGCGACCAGAGACCCCCGGCGTGGGTGAGCACGTTGGTCTTGTGGATCAGGGTCAGGTGCTTGCGCGGACGGGTGACGGCCCGCTCGAACGCGTACCGGACCACGCGCTCCACGCCGAACGCGGTGTTGAGGCTGACCTCGGTGGCGACCTCCTGCGGGGTGTCCTTGCGCAGCACCCCGCCGTTGCCGACGTAAGGCCCCTCGGTGCCCTCGCGGACGCACAGCATGTCGATCGGCCCGGCGTCGGCCAGCGGGCTGCGGACGCCGTCGAACAGCTTCGCGGGGCGCAGGTTGACGTGGTGGTCGAGCTCGAAGCGCAGCCGCAGCAGCAGCCCGCGCTCGAGGATGCCCGGCGGGACGCTGGGGTCGCCGATGGCGCCGAGCAGGATGGCGTCGTGCTGGCGGAGTTCGTCGAGCACCGTGTCCGGCAGCAGCTCACCGGTGCGCTGCCAGCGCGCGGCGCCGAGGTCGTAGGGCGTCGTCTCCAGGTCGGGAGCGACCGCGCGGAGGACCTTGAGGCCCTCCGCCACGACCTCGGAACCGATGCCGTCTCCGGGGATCACTGCCAGGCGCATGGGAAGGGACACTAGGTCAGACGGTGGCCGGGTCTGCGGGCCGGGCTGCCGACGCTCCGGTGGAAACGCTCGCCGGCCCCGTCGTCCCGGCCATCCCGGCCGACCGCGGCGGTCCTTGCCCCCGCTCGGGGGCACCGCCATCCTGACCGTGACGCCGGCGCAGGCCGGCCCCGACGGAGGAGAACAGTGAGCCAGTCCGACGACCAGCGTCGTTCCGAGCCCCAGCCGTACGGCGCCGGGAGCGGTCAGGAGCACGGCCAGCCCTCCTACGAGCAGCAGCAGTACGGACAGCACCAGTACGGGCAGCAGGAGTACGGCCAGCCGCAGCACGGGCAGCAGGGGTACGGCCAGTACGGCCAACCGCAGTACGGGCAGCCGCAGTACGGGCAGCCGCAGGGCTACGGGCAGCAGTACGGAGCACCGTCCCCCTACGGCCAGCAGCCCCAGCCCTACGGCGGGTACGGCGACCCCGGCGTGCCCGCGAAGCCGGGCGGGGTGATCACGGCGGCCGTGCTCGGCTTCGTCTACGGCGCAATCGGGCTGCTGGTCACCTTCTTCCTCCTGATCATCGGCGCCGCCGCCAGCGGCGCCGGCGGCGGTCTGGACGAGGAGATCCCCGGCTTCGGCGCGGTCACCGGTGCCGTCGGGGGCGCGCTCCTCGGCTTCGGCGTGCTCGCCCTGGCGTGGACGGTCGTCATGGTCTGGGGTGCGGTGTGGGCCCTGACCGGCCGCAGCCGGGTGCTGCTGCTCGTCGGCGGCTCGATCGCCCTCACCTTCACCACCATCGGGCTCCTCGGCAGCGTGGTCGACGGCACCGCCGGGGACGTCGTGGTGAACCTGCTCTTCTTCGCGGCGGCACTCGCGATCGTCGTCCTGCTGTCGCTCAAGCCGGCCGCCCAGTTCTTCGCCGCCCACCGCTACCGCCGCACCGGTCGCTGAACCGGGTGGTTCCGGCCGGAGTTCCTCCGGCCGGTGCTGCCCCGGCCCGACGCCGGTGTGACCATTCCTACGACCCGTTCCCCGTCGGTCACGACGAGGACCCCGAGCAGGAGGAAACCGCGATGTCCAGCTCCACCGGTCCCGATCCCGACCACCCGCAGGGCAGCTCACCGCAGGGGCAGCCGGACTGGGGGCCGCCGCCCGGCCAGCAGCCGGCCCCGGGGTACGGCCAGCAGAACCCCCAGCAGTACGGGCAGGGCTACGGCCAGCAGCCCGGCGGCTACCCCGACGCCCCGGCCGGCTACAGGCAGGCGCCCGGCGGGCAGCGCCCGAGTCAGGTCACCGCGGCGGCGATCATCGGGGTGGTGATCGGCGGCCTGGGCACGCTGGGCGGGCTCCTCACCCTCTTCGCCATCGGTGCGGTCTTCGAGATCGACGCGCTGCTGGGCATCCTGGCGCTGCTGTCGTTCGCGGCGGCCGTCGTCCTGCTCATCGGCGGCATCCAGGTGCTGCGGGGGCAGGAGCCGCGGCTGCTGCTGCTGGGCAGCTACGCGTCGATCGGGCTGCAACTGCTGTACCTGCTCTGGGGCCTCGTCCAGGACGAGGGGTTCGTCTTCACCGGCCTGCTGGGCTTCGTGCTGCCGATCCTGGTCGTGGTGCTGCTCCGCACCGAGCAGTCCCGGCGGTACTTCGCCTCGCGCGGTCAGTCCCTCTGACCTCCCGCCGGACGCACGACGGCCCCCGCTGCCTCGGGCAGCGGGGGCCGTCGTCCATCAGCTGCGGGCGGCGGTGCCGGTGTAGTCGTCGGACGCCGACACCCAGCTCATGAGCCCGCGCAGCTTGCGCCCGGTCTCCTCGATCGGGTGCGCCTCGGCGGCGGCCCGCTTGGCCGTGAAGTCCGGCGCCCCGGCGTCCTGGTCGGCGATGAAGGCCGCGGCCCACGAGCCGTCCTTGATCGCGTCGAGGACCTCCTTCATCGACTCCTTGACGCGGGCGTCGATGACCTTCGGGCCGGAGGTGTAGTCGCCGTACTCGGCGGTGTCGGACACCGACCAGCGCTGCTTGGCGATGCCGCCCTCGTACATGAGGTCGACGATCAGCTTCAGCTCGTGCAGGCACTCGAAGTAGGCGACCTCGGGCTGGTAACCGGCCTCGGTGAGGGTCTCGAACCCGGCGGTGATCAGCGCGCTCGCGCCACCGCAGAGCACGGCCTGCTCCCCGAAGAGGTCGGTCTCGGTCTCCTCGGCGAAGGTCGTCCGGATGACGCCGGCGCGGGTGCCGCCGATGCCCTTCGCGTAGGAGAGCGCGAGCGTGAGCGCGCTGCCGCCGGCGTCCTGCTCGACGGCGACCAGGCAGGGCACGCCCTTGCCGTTCTCGAACTCCCGGCGCACCAGGTGGCCGGGGCCCTTCGGGGCGACCATCGCGACGTCCACGCCGGCCGGGGGCTTGATGTAGCCGAAGCGGATGTTGAAGCCGTGGCCGAAGAACAGCGCGTCGCCGTCCTGCAGGTTGGGCTCGACCGACTCGGTGTACAGGTGCCGCTGCACGTGGTCCGGGGCCAGGATCATGATCAGGTCGGCCTCGGCGGCCGCCTCGGCCGGCGTGACGACCCGCAGGCCCTCGGCCTCGGCCTTGGCCCGGCTCTTGCTGCCCTCGGGCAGGCCGACGCGGACGTCGACGCCGGAGTCGCGCAGGGACAGCGCGTGGGCGTGGCCCTGGCTGCCGTAGCCCAGGACGGCGACGGTCCGCCCCTGGATGATCGAGAGGTCGGCGTCGTCGTCGTAGAAGATCTCGGCGGCCATGCTGGTGGTTGTTCCCTTCGGTTGGAGGTGCGAAGACTCAGGCGGTAACTCTGGCGTGACTCCGCGCCCCGGTCCGCTCCTCGCTCGTTCCTCGCTGCGATGCTCCCGGGGCTGTCGTCACGCGGTGCGTTCGACCGGGCGCAAGGTACCGGCGCCGGACATCGCGCGCGGTCCCCGCCCCAGGGCGACGGTGCCGGACTGGGCCATCTCCTTGATGCCCAGCGGCGCGAGCACCGCGAGCAGCGCCTGGAGCTTGTCGGGTGTCCCGGTGGCCTCCAGCGTCACGGTGTCCGGGTTGACGTCGACGACACGCGCCCGGAACAGCTCCGCGGTCTGCAGCACCTGGGTGCGCTCGGCCATCGGCGCGCGGACCTTGACCAGCAGCAGCTCGCGCTGCACGGCGGCCTCGCCGTCCAGTTCGACGATCTTGATGATCTCGATGAGCTTGTTCAGCTGCTTGGTGATCTGCTCGAGCGGCTGGGACTCCGCGTCGACGACGATCGTCATGCGGGACAGGTCGG
Source organism: Blastococcus sp. DSM 46786 (assembly GCF_900109665.1). Lineage (GTDB taxonomy): Bacteria > Actinomycetota > Actinomycetes > Mycobacteriales > Geodermatophilaceae > Blastococcus > Blastococcus carthaginiensis. The sequence goes on along the minus strand of NZ_FOAO01000019.1, from coordinate 68,658 downwards.
GGTTCTCCGTCGGCCCCACGGCGAGGGACTCGATGTTGAACCCGCGGCGGCTGAACAACGCCGAGACGCGGGCCAGCACGCCGGACTTGTTCTCGACCAACACCGAGAGCGTGTGCCTGCTCATCTGTCTCACACCTGCCCGTCGCCGAAGACCGGGCGCAGGTCGCGCGCGGCCAGGATGTCGTCGTTGCTCGCGCCGGCGGCCACCATCGGCCACACCTGCGCGTCGGCCCCGACCACGAAGTCGATGACCACCGGGGCGTCGTCGATCTCCATCGCCTTCTGGATGACCGCGTCGACCTCCTCCTTGGTCTCGCACCGGAGCCCCACGCAGCCCAGCGCCTCGGCCAGGGCGACGAAGTCTGGGATGCGCACCGGCTTCGGGGTGCCGTCGGCATTGCGCGCGTGCAGCTTCGTGTTCGAGTAACGGCCCTCGTAGAACAGGGTCTGCCACTGCCGGACCATGCCGAGGTTGCCGTTGTTGATGACGGCGACCTTGACCGGGATCCCCTCGATGGCGCAGGTCGCGAGCTCCTGGTTGGTCATCTGGAAGCAGCCGTCACCGTCGATGGCCCACACGGTGGTCTCGGGGCAGCCGTACTTGGCACCCATCGCCGCGGGCACGGCGTAGCCCATCGTGCCGAGCCCGCCGCTGTTGAGCCACGTGCCGGGCTTCTCGTAGGAGATGAACTGCGCGGCCCACATCTGGTGCTGGCCGACGCCGGAGGTGTAGATCGCCTCGGGCCCCGCGATGGCTCCCAGCCGTTCGATCACGTACTGCGGGGACAGCTCGCCGTCCTCGGGCCAGTCGTAGCCGAGCGGGTAGCGCTCCCGCCAGTCCTCCAGCTGGGCCCACCAGGCCGCGAGGTCGGGCGTGCGGCCGGCCTCGTGCTCGGCGCGCAGCGCCTCGACCAGCTGCGCGATGGTCTCCTTCGCGTCGCCCACGATCGGCACGTCGGCCTTGCGGTTCTTGCCGATCTCGGCCGGGTCGATGTCGGCGTGGACCACCAGCGCCTCGGGCGCGAAGCTCGACAGCTGCCCGGTCACCCGGTCGTCGAACCGGGCACCCAGGGCGACGATCAGGTCGGCCTTCTGCAGCGCGGTCACCGCCGCGACGGTGCCGTGCATGCCGGGCATGCCCAGGTGCTGGGGGCTGCTGTCGGGGAAAGCACCGCGGGCCATGAGGGTGGTGACGACCGGGGCCCCGGTCAGCGCGGCCAGCGCGGCCAGCTCCTCGGTCGCCTGCGCCTTGAGGACACCACCACCGACGTAGAGGACCGGTCGGCGAGCGCCGGCGACCAGCGCCGCCGCCTCGCGGACCTGCTTGCCGTGCGGACGGGTGGTCGGCTTGTAGCCGGGGAGGTCGAGCCGCGGCGGCCAGGTGAAGTCGGTGGTCGCCTGCAGCACGTCCTTCGGGATGTCCACCAGCACCGGACCGGGCCGGCCGGTGGAGGCCAGGTGGAACGCCTCGGCGATCCGCTGCGGGATCTCCGCGGCGCTGGTCACCAGGAAGTTGTGCTTGGTGACCGGCATCGTGATGCCGCGGATGTCGGCCTCCTGGAAGGCGTCGGTGCCGATCGCGGCGCTGGGGACCTGCCCGGTGATCGCGACGATCGGGACCGAGTCCATGTAGGCGTCGGCCAGCGGGGTGACCAGGTTCGTGGCGCCGGGCCCGGAGGTCGCCATGCAGACGCCGACCCGGCCGGTCGCCTGGGCGTACCCGGTGGCGGCGTGGCCGGCGCCCTGCTCGTGGCGGACCAGCACGTGGCGCACGTGCGAGTCGAAGAGCGGGTCGTACGCCGGGAGGATCGCGCCGCCGGGGATGCCGAAGACCACGTCGACGCCGACCGCCTCGAGCGAGCGGACGAGGCTCTGCGCGCCGGTGATACCGGCCACGGGCTGGGCGGCGGCCTCGGCCACGGAGCGGGCCGTGGTCTCGACACCGGTCAGCGCCGCGGCGGCCTCGCGGGTGGCGGCCTCGGAGTCGGGGGCCTCGTTCGGGGTGGTGGTCATCGCGCGGGTCTCCTGTGCCTTGCGGCGTGGTGCGGGCTGGTGCGACGGACGACGTGCTCGCTGTGCGGCAGGTCACGGCCAACAAAAAACCCCTCGTGCCCCGGGCACGAAGGGTCAGCGCGTCGGTCGGTGACCGGACGCGCTAGGCGATTACGAGGACGCCGGGGGTGCGGGCGTCGGCGGGCATGCTGGTGCGAGGCACGGGGACACTGTGCGCCCGCGGCCCGCCTGCCGTCAACCGTCGCGTCCCACCAGGTGGACATCTCCGTCCATTTTCGTCGCGGAGGGCTCGGGGACGTCCAGGACCGAGTCGTCGAAGCTGGCGAGCAGCGCGCGCAGCTCGGCGAAGGGCATCGGCCGCCCGAAGAGGTAACCCTGCAGGTAGCGGCAGTCCATGGCCTGCAGCTCGGCCAGCTGGGCCTCGGTCTCCACGCCCTCGGCGACGACGTCCATGCCGAGCGCGCGGCCGAGCTCCACGACGCTGGCCACCAGCGCGCGACCGCGCGGATCCGTGTCGATGCCGGCCACGAACTCGCGGTCCATCTTCAGGATCTGCACCGGCAGGCGGGCCAGGTACGCCAGCGAGGACCACCCCCGCCCGAAGTCGTCCAGCGAGAGCACGACGCCCATGCCGCGCAGCGCCTCCAGGTCGCCGAGCGCCCCCTCGTGCGCGTCCAGCAGCACCGACTCGGTGATCTCCAGGATGAGCTTGTCTGCGGGCAGCTGCGCCGCGGCGAGCACGGCCGCGACGTCCGGGGCCAGGCAGCCGGCCTGCAGGTGGCGCACCGAGACGTTGACACCCGTCTGCACGTCCCAGCCGTCGGCCAGCAGCACCGCCGCCTGCTCGGTCGCCACCCGGAGCACCCAGCGCTGGAGCGGGACGATCAGCCCGTCCTCCTCCGCGAGCGGGATGAACTCGTCCGGCGGCACGGTGCCCAGGAGCGGGTGCTCCCAGCGCACCAGCGCCTCCAGCCCCAGCACGCGGCGGTCGCGCACGCCGACGACGGGCTGGTACAGCACCCGCAGCTGGCCCTCGGCGATCGCCGCGGGCAGGTCGCGGGCCAGCCGGGTGCGCCGGCCGACCGCCGCGTCGACCGCCTCGCCGGAGGAGCGCACGCAGCGCTTGCCCGCGGCCTTGGCCGCGCGCAGGGCGAGGTCGGCCTGCCGGACGGTGGCCGACACGTCGGCGGCAGGGTCGAGCTCGGCCAGGCCGATGCTGCCCGAGACGGCGAACCGCGGGCCGGCGCCCTGCCCGTCGGGCAACGGCGCCCGGAACGGCCGGTCCAGGGACACGACCAGCCGCTCGGCCAGGCCGGTGGCCTCCTGGAGACCGCCGGGCACCAGGAGCGCGAACTCGTCGCCGCCGAGCCGGGCGACGAGGTCCTGCTCCCGGGCGCCGGTGCGCAGCTGGTCGGCCACCTGGGTGAGCAGTGCGTCGCCGGCCTCGTGCCCGGCGACGTCGTTGACGGCCTTGAAGCCGTCGAGGTCGACCAGCAGCACGCAGCTCGACCGACCCTCGGCGGCCCGGCCGCGTGCGTCCTCGAGCGCGGCGAGGAACCGGGCCCGGTTGGGCAGCCCGGTGAGGTAGTCGGTCCAGGCCATGCGCTCGAGCTCGCGCTGGCTGGAGCGGTGCGCGGTGACGTCGCGCAGGTGGAGCACGAGACCCGTGCGCAGCGCGCTCCCCGGCACCCCGGCGCGGGCGGCACCGGACAGCTCGACGTCGCGCCGGTCGCCGCCGCGGGTGACCATGCGGACGGTCGGCGGCAGCGCGGCGGGATCCGCCGGCACGCTGCCGCGCAGGACGTCCTCCAGCACCACGCGGTCGTCGGCGTCGACCAGGTCGGCCAGCCGTCGGCCGGTGAGCTCCCGCTCGGACCACCCGAGCTGGCTGTGCACCGCGCCGGAGACCCAGTGCACCCGGCCGTCGTCGTCCAGAACGACGGTGACGTCCTCGGCGCTGGCGGCCAGCGCGCGGAAGTACGCCTCCGTCTGCACCAGCCGGCGGGTCAACCGGGCGTCGTCGGCGGCCCAGAGCAGCCCGCGCACCGACATCAGCAGGACGAGCAGGACGACCAGCACCTGCTCGAGGAGCGTGAACGCGTGCCCGGCGCTGAGCAGCGCCACCACGACGCCGGCCACGCCGTAGCTGGTGAGGTGGCCCAGGACGACAGCGAGCAGCGCGGGAACCGCGAATTCCCCGGCACCCGTGACCGGCTGGCCGGGGTCGTCGTCGACGGCGCGCACGGCGGCGGCCAGCATGCCCGACCACGCCACCACCGTGAGCACACCGGAGGCGGCGTCGCCCAGCACGTTGGCGAGCGCACCCGCGATCGCGACGACGACCAGGGCGACCATCGTGACCAGCAGCCAGACGGCCGACCGCCGGCGCACCCGCGGTACGCGCGAGACGGCCACCAGGGCCACGCCGCAGAGCAGCGCGCCCGAGACGGGGTAGCCGACGGCCAGCAGCGTGTCGACCGGACCGCGGCGGCCGGCGACGGCGTCCGAGAGCACCAGCGAGCCGACCAGCACCAGCGCCACGAGCACGACCGCGCCGTCGAGGAGCTCGCGCACACCCGGCCGGCGACCGGTGCGGCGCGACAGGAGCGACAGGCAGCTCGCGACCGCGAGGGGGACGGCGAGGACCTGCGGCACGTGGGCCCAGATGCTCTGCGCGTGCGCGCCACCGGGGTCGATGACCGACACGAGCTGCCCGCAGACCAGCAGGGCAGCGACGAGGGCGAGGGCGCGCCAGGGCCGGCGCGACCGGCGGTCGAGCCGGTTGCCGTGCCGGACGACGACCCCCGCCGCGACCGCGGACGAGAGCGCCAGCAGCAGTGGGGTGGTCCGGTGCGCGAGGGGGCCGGCCAGCAGCTGGACCGCCACGGTCAGCGCGGCCAGCAGCCCGAGGACCGCGAACGCCGTGGCCGACTCCCGCCGGCACCGGGCGTCCTCGCGTGCGGCCGGGACCTGCACCGCGACCGGCAGCCGCGGGGCAGGGCGGAGCCACGGGTGCGACGGCACGAGGACGTGCCCGCCACCGGGTTGCTCGGGCCACCTGCTCACGACCACCGGATCGGCACCGGGGCGGTCCCGCTGAGCCGGTGCCGCCCCGGTGTCACCCCGTCGGGGGGTCAGCCGCAGATGGCACCCTGCGCCGCCGACCCGACCAGCTTGGCGTACTTGCCGAGCACGCCGGTGGTGTAGCGCGGCGGGAGCGGCGCCCAGCCCTCGGCCCGGCGGGCCAGCTCGTCGGCGTCGACCAGCAGGTCGAGGGTGCGGGTGGTCAGGTCCAGCCGGATCCGGTCGCCGTCGCGCACGAAGGCGATCGGGCCGCCGTCGGTGGCCTCGGGGGCGACGTGCCCGATGCACAGGCCCGTGGTGCCGCCGGAGAACCGGCCGTCGGTGAGCAGCAGGACGTCCTTGCCGAGGCCGGCGCCCTTGATGGCGCCGGTGACCGCGAGCATCTCGCGCATCCCCGGACCGCCCCGCGGGCCCTCGTAGCGGATGACGACGACGTCACCGGGCTGCAGCGTGCCGTCGGTGACCGCGTCCATGGCCCCCTGCTCGCCGTCGAAGACCCGGGCGGTGCCCTCGAAGACGTCGGCGTCGAAGCCGGCCGACTTCACCACGGCGCCCTCGGGTGCCAGCGAACCGCGCAGGATGCTCAGCCCCCCGGTGCGGTGGATCGGGTCGTTCATGGCGTGCACGATCGTGCCGTCGAGGTCCGGCGGGGCGATCTCGGCCAGGTTCTCGGCCATCGTCTTCCCGGTCACGGTGAGCGCGTCCCCGTGCAGGAGCCCGGCGTCGAGCAGCGCGCGCAGGACGACCGGCACGCCACCGACCCGGTCGACGTCGGTCATGACGTACTTGCCGAAGGGCTTCACGTCCGCGAGGTGCGGCGTCCGGTCGCCGATGCGGTTGAAGTCGTCGAGGGTCAGCTCGACCTGGGCCTCGTGCGCCATGGCGAGCAGGTGCAGCACCGCGTTGGTCGAGCCGCCCAGCGCCATGACGACGGTGATGGCGTTCTCGAAGGCCTCGCGGGTCATGATCTGCCGCGCGGTGATCCCCTTGCGCAGCAGGTTGACCACCGCCTCGCCGGAGGCGACCGCGTACGCGTCGCGCCGGCTGTCGGGGGCGGGCGGCGCGGCGCTGCCGGGCAGGGCCATGCCGATCGCCTCGGCGACGCTGGCCATCGTGTTGGCGGTGTACATGCCGCCGCAGGAGCCCATGCCCGGGCAGGCGGCCTTCTCGATCGCGTCGAGCTCGTCCTGGGTGATCAGCCCGCGGGCGCACGCGCCGACGCCCTCGAAGACGTCGATGATCGTCAGGTCCCGGTCGCCGAGCTTGCCCGGCAGCGTGGAACCCGAGTACAGGAAGACGCTGGCCAGGTCCAGGCGCGCGGCGGCCATGAGCATGCCGGGCAGCGACTTGTCGCAGCCCGCGAGCAGGACCGAGCCGTCCAGCCGCTCGGCGAACATGACGGTCTCGACCGAGTCGGCGATCACCTCGCGGGAGACCAGCGAGGCGCGCATGCCCTCGTGGCCCATGGAGATGCCGTCGGACACCGAGATCGTGCCGAACTCCAGCGGGAACCCGCCGGCGGCGTGCACGCCCTCCTTGGCCCGCTTGGCCAGCCGGTCCAGCGACAGGTTGCACGGGGTGATCTCGTTCCACGAGGACGCAACGCCGATCTGCGGCTTGGCGAAGTCCTCGTCCCCCATGCCGACCGCCCGCAGCATCGCGCGCGCCGGGGCCTTCGCCAGCCCGTCGGTCACCTCGTGGCTGCGGGGCTTGAGCGGGCTGTGGGTCGCGCCCGCGGGCTCGTTTCCGGGGATGAGGTCCTCGCCGATCGTCACGAGCGGGGATGGTAGGCCCGTCCCCCGACGGGCTGCGGGGCGCGGGTGGGAGGATCGCCCTCCGTGACGCCTCCCGCCCGCTTCCGGATGAACCGGAGCGCGCTGCTGCCCGTGATCATCCTGGCCCTCTGCGTCCTCCCCACCGCCCTGGTCAGCCCGTGGACCCTCCTGCTGCTGCTGATCCCGGCCGTGGTGGCCGCGTGGGTGCTGCGGACCGGGGTCGACGTCGGCGAGGGCGGGATCACCGCCCGCTCGCTGCTGGGTTCCCGCACCGTGGCCTGGTCGGAGCTCTCCCGCCTCCGGCTGGGCGGGCGCGGCGACGTGTGGCTGGGAACGACGGGCGGGACCGAGGTGCGGCTGCCGGTGCTCCGGGTGCGCGACCTGCCCCGCCTGGCCGCCGCCTCGGGCGGGCGCCTCGCCGACCCCTCCGCCCGCCCGGCGGATCAGTAGTCGCCGACGACGTTCGCCAGCGGCTGCCCCGCGAGGATGCGGCCGATCTGCTCGGTGACCGCCGCCGTCGCCCGCTCCCGCGTCTCGGGCACCTCACCGCCGATGTGCGGGGTGAGCAGCAGGTTCGGCGCGCGCCACAGCGGGTGGCCGTCCGGGAGCGGCTCGGGATCGGTGACGTCGACCGCGGCGCGCAGCCGGCCCGAGGTGAGCTCGGCCAGCAGCGCCGCGGTGTCGACGACCGGACCGCGGGCGGCGTTGACCAGCAGCGCGCCGTCGGGCAGGGCGGCCAGGAACCGCGCGTCGACCATCCCGGTGGTCTCGGGCGTCAGGGGCACGAGCAGCACGACGACGTCGGCCTCGGGCAGCAGCTGGGGCAGCTCCGACATGGTGCGCACCCCCTCCCGCGGGCGGCGCGCGACGTAGGTGAGCCGCGCGTCGAACCCGGCGAGCATGCGGCCCACCGTGGTCGCGATGTCACCGGCGCCGATCACCAGCACCCGGGCGCCGACCAGCGACCGGTGCGTGGTGAACGACCACCGGCGGGCCTCGTGCTCGCGGACGAAGAAGGGGAGCCCGCGCTGGGCGGCGAGCGTCGCCGCCATGACCCACTCCGCGGTGGCCGGGGTGTGCGCGCCGCGGGCGTTGCACAGCACGACGCCCTCGGGCATCCGCCCCGCGAACCCCTCGGCGCCGGCACTGGTCAGCTGCACCAGCCGCAGATGGGGCAGCGCCTCGAGCAGACCCTCCGGCGCGGTCCGTGTCGAGGGGACCCAGACCTGGGCCTGCGCGGCCTCCCCGTGGGGTGGTTCGTCCTCCGGCTTCCAGCTGCGCGCCCGCACCCGCGGGGACAGCTCCTCCACCGCCTCGGCCAGCCGGCGGGAGGGGACCAGCACGTGCAGCGTCTCGTCCGCCGCCAGCTCCAGGGTCGTCACCGCCTCACGCTAGCCAGCAGCGCGCCCGCGTGCGCACCCCGGCCGCGCGTCCGCCGCACGTACTCTGGGCCGGGTGAGGCGGACGAGGGCGCGGAGCGCACCGCGCGCGGCCGCCGCGCTGCTCGCCGGCCTGCTGCTGGCCGGCTGCGGCGGTGGCGGCTACGAACCCGCCGGCCCCTTCCGCCCGCTGCCGGAGGGCCCTCCGCCGCAGGTCGGCCCGCCCACGGCGACCCTGCCGCCGCCCGCGGACCCCGCGCAGCCCGGCTCGGGCGAGGAGCAGGGCGACCCCAACGTGGTCGCCAGCGGGCTGAGCGTGCCCACCGGCCTGGTGCTGCTGCCCGACGGCTCGGCCGTCGTCGGCGAGCGGGACACCGGGCGGCTGCTGCAGGTCTTCCCCGACCGGTCGCCGGCCGTGGAGCTCATGACCGTGCCGGGGCTGGACACCAGCGGCGACGGCGGGCTCCTGGGGCTGGCGCTCTCCCCCACCTTCCTCGAGGACGGGCTGCTGTTCGCCTACATCACCACGGCGACCGACAACCGGGTGGTGCGCTTCCCGATCGGGGGGACGCCGAACCCGGTGCTCACCGGCATCCCGCGCGGCGAGACCGGCAACGGCGGCGCGCTGATGACCGGCGCCGACGGGCACCTCTACGTCGGCACCGGCGACACCGGGGACCCGGCGCTCGCGGCGGACCCGGAGTCGCTGGCCGGCAAGGTGCTGCGCATCGACGTCTTCGGGCGCGCGGTGCAGAGCCTCAGCCCGGTGTACAGCTGGGGATACCGCGACGTGACGGCGCTCTGCCAGGACGGGGAACGGCTGTACGCGACCGACGAGGCGCGCGAGGGCCCCGACGAGGTGGACATCGTCCAGGAGGACGGCCCGGGCGTCGCCCTGCTGACGGTCCCCGCCGAAGAGGGCGGGCTGGGCGGCTGCGCGGTGGCGAACGGCACGGTGTTCCTCGGCGCCCTGGACGGGCAGCGGGTGCACGTCATCACCCTCGACCAGAACGGCGTCCCGGTCGACGGCGCCGTCGACGAGGTGCTCGGCGGCCGGTACGGCCGGCTGCGCACCGTCGTCCTCGATGCCGAGGGCGCGCTCTGGGTGACCACGTCCAACCACGACGGCTTCGGCTCACCCGCCGAGGACGACGACAAGGTGCTGCGGATCCGCCCGCCCGGCGGTCAGCCGAACTCCCCGCTCTAGGGATCAGCGCACGAAGCGGTGGACGACGTGCTGCCGGGAGTCCACCGGGTTGTCCGAGGCTCAGCTCGCCGTCGGCGTACCAGGTGGCGCCCGCCCGCCGCAGCGCCCGCCAGGAGGCCTCGTCGGCCGCCACCACCGGCTGACCAGCGGCTCGGCGAGCCACCGCGCCAGCAGCGGCAGGTCGGCGCGCCGCAGCGGCCGCAGCTCGACCTCGGGCAGCTCCACGCCGCCGAGGATGCTAGGAGCCGATCAGCCGCTCCTCGAGCATCCGCTTCACGGTCGCAGCGTCGGCCTTGCCGCGGGTGGTCTTCATGACCGCGCCGACCAGCGCGCCGATCGCCTGCACCTTGCCGCCGCGCACCTTCTCCGCGACGTCGGGGTTGCCCTCGATGGCGGCATCGACCGCGGCGACGAGCTCGTCGGACTCGCCCATGACGGCCAGGCCGCGGGACTCGACGACCGCCGCCGGATCACCCTCGCCGGCGAGCACGCCGTCCAGGGCCTGCCGGGCGAGCTGGTCGTTGATGGTGCCGGCGGAGACCAGGCCGATCAGCTCCGCGACCTGCGCCGGGGTGACGGCCAGCTCGCCGAGGTCGGTGCTGGCGTCGTTGGCGCGACGGGCCAGCTCGCCCAGCCACCACTTGCGCGCGTCGGCCGGGTCGGCGCCGGCGGCGACGGTGTCGCTGACCAGCTCGACGGCGCCGGCGTTGACCAGCCAAGCCATCTCGGTCGGCGAGATGCCCCACTCGTCGCGGAGCCGGGCGCGGCGGGCCGCCGGGAGCTCGGGCAGGGCGGCCCGGAGCTTCTCGATCCACTCCTCGTCCGGCGCGAGCGGCACGAGGTCGGGCTCGGGGAAGTACCGGTAGTCGGTCGCCTCCTCCTTGCTGCGGCCCTCCGACGTGCTGCCGGTGTCCTCGTGGAAGTGCCGGGTCTCCTGCACCACGCGCTGACCGGCGTCCAGGACGACGGCCTGGCGGCGCATCTCGAAGCGCACCGAGCGTTCCACCGAGCGCAACGAGTTCACGTTCTTGGTCTCGGTGCGGGTGCCCCACTCCAGGCTGCCGATCGGCGCCAGCGAGGTGTTCACGTCCGAGCGCAGGTTGCCCTGCTCCATCCGGACCTCGGAGACGCCGAGCGCCAGCAGGATCTCCCGCAGCTCGGTGACGTAGGCCTTCGCGACCTCGGGCGCCTTGGCCCCGGTCCCCGGGATCGGGCGGGTCACGATCTCGACCAGCGGGATGCCGGCGCGGTTGTAGTCGACCAGCGAGTGGTCGGCGCCGTGGATGCGCCCGGTGGCACCACCGACGTGCAGGTTCTTGCCGGTGTCCTCCTCGATGTGCACCCGCTCGATCTCGACGCGGTAGGTCTCGCCGTCGACCTCGACGTCCAGGTGCCCGGCCGTGCACAGCGGCTCGTCGTACTGGCTGGTCTGGAAGCCCTTGGGGATGTCCGGGTAGAAGTAGTTCTTCCGCGCGAAGCGCGACCACGACGCGATCCGGCAGCCCAACGCCAGGCCGATGCGGATGGTCGACTCGATGGCGACGGCGTTGACCACGGGCAGCGACCCGGGCAACCCCAGGCAGACCGGGCAGGTCTGGGTGTTGGGCTCGGCGCCGAAGGTGGTCGAGCAACCGCAGAACATCTTCGACGCGGTGCCCAGCTCGACGTGGGTCTCCAGGCCGATGAGCGGCTCGTAGCGGGTCAGGACCTCGTCGTAGTCCACGAGGGTGTCGGTCATGAGGGGGCGTTCTCCTTCGAGCCGATCCCGGTCAGCAGCGCGCGCCCGCGGGCCGCGTCCTGCGCGGCCTCCAGCGCGGCCGCGACCCGGTAGCAGCGGTCGTCGGCCAGGGCCGGCGCCATGATCTGGAAGCCGACGGGCAGACCCTCGGAGAGCCCGCACGGCACCGAGATGGCCGGGATGCCCGCGAGGCTGGCCGGCAGCGTGCACAGGTCGGCGGCGTACATGGCGATCGGGTCGTCCACGCGGGCGCCGATCGACCAGGCCACCGTCGGGCTGGTCGGGCTGACCAGCACGTCGACGTCGTCCCAGGCGGTGGTGAAGTTGCGCGTGATCAGGGTGCGGACCTTCTGCGCCTGCCCGTAGTAGGCCTCGTAGTAGCCGCTGGACAGCGCGTAGGTGCCGAGGATGATGCGGCGCTTCACCTCGGGGCCGAAGCCCTGCTCGCGCGTCAGCGCCATGACCTCGTCGAGGTCGCGGCTGCCGTCGTCGCCGACCCGCAGGCCGTACCGGACGCCGTCGAAGCGGGCCAGGTTGGACGACGCCTCGCTCGGCGCGATCAGGTAGTAGGCCGGCAGCGCCAGGTCGAACGCCGGGCAGGAGACCTGCCGCACCTCGGCGCCCATGCCCTCCAGTAGCGCGACCGCCTCGGCGACGCGCGCCAGCACCCCGGGCTCGTACCCGTCGGTGTGGCCCTCCCCGCCCAGCTCGGTGACGACGCCGACCCGCAGGCCGGCCAGGTCGCCCCCGGCGCCGCGGCGGGCGGCCTCGGCCAGCACGGGCACCGGCGCGTCGATGCTCGTCGAGTCCAGCGGGTCGTGCCCGGCGATCGCCTCGTGCAGCAGCGCGGCGTCCAGCACCGTGCGCGTCATGGGGCCGGCCTGGTCGAGGCTGGAGGAGAACGCGATGAGCCCGTAGCGGGAGACCGAACCGTAGGTGGGCTTGTGGCCGACCAGGCCGGTGACGGCGGCGGGCTGGCGGATCGACCCGCCGGTGTCCGTGCCGATCGCCCACGGGGCGAGCCCGGCGGCGACCGCGGCCGAGGAGCCACCCGACGAACCGCCCGGGATGCGGTCGGTGTCCCAGGGGTTGCGGGTGACCCGGTAGGCGGAGTTCTCGGTGGAGGAGCCCATCGCGAACTCGTCCATGTTGGTCTTGCCGAGCAGCACCGTGCCGGCGGCCTTCAGCCGGGCGGCGAGGGTGGCGTCGTACGGCGGCCGCCAACCCTCCAGGATCTTCGAGCCGCTGGTCGTGGGCACGCCCTCGGTGACGACGACGTCCTTGAGCGCGAGCGGGACGCCGGCGAGCGGACCCAGCTCCTCGCCCCGCGCACGGGCGGCGTCGATCGCCTCCGCAGACTCCACCGCGGCCTCGGCGTCGACGTGCAGGTAGGCGCCGATCGTCTCGTCGGTCGCGGCGATGCGGTCGAGGTAGGCCCGGGTCACCTCGACCGAGCTGAGCTCACCGGCCCGCAGCGCCTCGCCGAGCGCGGCGGCGCTGGTGGTGGTGATGTCCGTGGCGGTCACGTCGCTCACGCCTCCTCCCCGAGGATCCGCGGCACCCGGAAGCGGTCGTCCTCCGCCGCCGGCGCGCCGTCGAGGACGACGTCGCGGGGCAGGCTGGGCCGGACGGCGTCGGGACGCATGACGTTGGTCATCGGCACCGCGTGCGTGGTGGGCGGCACGTCGGCGACGTCGGCCTTGCCGACCTGCGCGACGGCGTCCAGCACGGCGGCGAGCTGGCCGGCGAAGAGGTCCAGCTCCTCGTCGCTCACCGCGAGCCGGGACAGGTGCGCCAGGTGGGCCACCTCGTCGCGGGTCAGTTGGCCCTTCGGGGAGGGGGTGCTCATGCTGCGGTGGAACTCCACTTCGGCAGTGCCCGGCGGCCCGCTCTCGGCCCGGGACGTGACCGGGTCACTGTACGTGGAGGCCTCCCGGCCCTGGTCAGCGTGAGAGGCTCGCCCCGATCGCGATCGACGGAGATCGGCCCGAACCGGCGAGCACTCCCCCGGAGGAACCGTGTCCTACCTCCTACGCCTGGTGCTGCCCGACCGGCCGGGCATCCTCGGCGCCGTCGCCACGGCGCTCGGCACCGCGGGCATCGACATCGTCTCGCTGGACGTGCTCGAGCGCGGCAACGGCATCGCGGTGGACGACGTCGTCGTGGACCTGCCCGGCGACCGGTTGCCCGACAGCCTGATCACCGTCGCCCAGGCCGTGCCCGGGGTGCAGGTGGAGTCGCTGCGCCCTTTCGCCGGCCCGCTGGACACCCACCGGGAGCTCGACCTGCTGGACGCCCTGGCCCGCGGTGACCGCCCGCCGACCGTGCTGCTGACCAGTTCGCTGCCGCGGGTCTTCCACAGCGGGTGGGCGGTGGTCCTCGACGACGCGGGGCAGCCGGCCCCGCTGGACGAGGGTGCGGTGCTCGCCGCGTCGGAGGCCGCGCCCTCCTTCCCCGGCCTGACCCTGCCGTGGCTCCCGCTGACGGGGCCGCGGCTGCTGCCCAGCGACGAGCCGTGGCTGCCCGAGCGGTGGCAGGAGATGGCCATCGAGATGATGGCGGTGCCCTACGGAGCCGGCCGCGCGATCGTGCTGGGTCGTTCCGGCGGGCCGGCCTTCCGCCGGTCGGAGCTGCTCCGGCTGGCGCACGTCACCGGCATCGCGACGACGGTGGCGCACCTGCCCCCTGCCTGAGTACGGCTGATGAGGGTGCTGGCATGGGTCCATTTCGCAGGTGCTCAGGGCGCCGCGCGTTCGCGCAACCCGGGTCATGGCCGAGCAGAACCTCCCCTTCGGCACATCCGTGGTGGTGGAGGTCCCTCTCACGTGCCGTACACACGCCAGCCGAACGCCCTCGCCCGTCTGGCGCCGCCCGCCTGACGTCGCCGCCCCCGCCCCCGCCTCCGGCGAGCGGCTTCACCGCGACCGCCGCCACCCCGACCCTGACCTGGGCACATGCACGTCCCAACCGTTGCGGTGGTGATCATTCGAACGTATGATCGAATACATGGCGCAGGCGGCGGCACAGGAGGTGGCGGAGCCCGAAGTCGCGTCCGGCGGAGAGGTGCCGGGCACGTCGTCGGTCTCCCCACCGCCGGCCGGGTGGGCCACCGGTCCGCTCGGGGCCGTGCAGGCGGCCGACCGCGAGATCGCCCGTCAGACCGCCATCCGCGCCCGGGCGGTGGCCGAGTTCGCCGCCGCCCGTCCCGCGTCGGCTGACCGGCCGGCCGGTCAGCCGGGTGCGATGAGCGAGGCGCGCCGCGCCGCCCGGCCGGAGGTGCTGGCCGACGTCAGCGAATGGGCGGTGCAGGAGCTCGTCGTGGCGCTGTCCCTCTCCGCCCAGGCCGCCGAGCAGCTGCTCACCCGGTCGCTCACGCTGGTGCACCGACTCCCGGCGACGTTGGCCGCACTGGAGCGCGGGGAACTCCACCCGGGGCACCTCTGGCCGATGCTGGAGCGGGTGGCACCCATCGCCGATGCGGCGAAGCGGGCCGCCGTGGAGCGCGAACTGCTCGCATGGATGTCCGGCCGGGTGACCACCCCGGCGCAGCTCGGCGCCAAGGCGCGCCGGCTCGGCCTGGCCCGCGATGCGCACGACGTGGCCGCCCGGCTCGCGGCGTCGCTGCGCGAGCGAGGGGTCTCCGTCCGGTCCGATCGGCGCGAGGGCATGGCTGCCTTCGGCGCACTCCTCACGGTGCCCGAGGCGCAGGCGCTGCTCGATGCGCTCGGCCGGTACGCCGACGCGCTCGACGAGCCGGATGACTCCCGCACCCGCGGTCAGAAGATGGCCGACTGCCTGCTCGACCTGGTGCTGCGGCCGGAGGAGAACGACCTCCCCGCCGTGCAGGCGCAGCTGACCGTGGTGGCCGGGGTGCGGGCCCTGCTCGGTGGCGACCAGCCCGGCGAGATCGGCGGTGAGCCGGTGCCGGCCGAGGTCGTCCGCGCCCTCGCCCGCGCCTTGGGCCTGCTGCCCGGGGCGGCGCCGGATCCCGGCGAGGCCAGCACCACGAGCGCGCCCACTGCCGCTCCCCCGCCGACGGATGACCGCCCGGTCGATGCCTGGCCGGACGACGTCCGCCCCACCGATGCCTGGCCGGACGACGTCTGCCCCACCGAAGCTTGGCCGCTCCGCACCTGGCCTGCGGAATGGCGGGAGGCCAACGAGCGGTGGTGGGCGGAGGTCGAGACCCGCGCGCTCCGGGGCGAATGGGGCGGCGCGGACTACACCCCGGAGGACGAGCTGCTCCGGCGCTGGGCCGAGGAGGCACCCTTCGAGGCCTGGTTCGAGCGCGCCGGTGCCTTCGCCGACCTGGCGCAGCCCGCTGACCTCGATGCCGGCTCGGGACCAGGACGCGACCCCGGTCCTAGCTCCGGCTCAGAACGCGACCCCGATTCCAGCCCGGGTTCGGGCGACTCCGGCTTCCAACCCGAAACAGCACCCGATCACCGGCCCGCAGCGGACCCAGCTCCCAGGACGGGTCTCCGCAACGACGGCGACGGCGGCGACGGCGGCGACGACGACGACAGCGCCGCATCCGCTCGCTGGGCAACCGCACACGGGTCCCTGCAGGCTGCCGCGGATGCCCTGCTCTACATGAACCGGGCGATCGGTCACGCCCGCCGGACGGTGGACGACGCCCAGCGCGCCGACCGCGAGGACGAGAGCACCTGGCTGCGCAGCGCCGCCGGCCGGGTAACCGGTGCCCCGAGCGACCTGGAGGCGTGCGCCGCGGCCGAGGAGACCTGCCGGGCAGCCCTGGCCGCGCTGCTCGACGCCAGCGGCGGCGGGACGCTCGTCGACCGGCCACGGATCGCGGTGATCGACGAGCTCACCGGCGCGCTGCTCGCACTCACCGACAGCCGTGAGCTGCGCCGCCTGGCCCACTGCGACGACGCCGCCTGCCGCCGCGCGCCGGCCCGGTGCATGCACGACCTCACCGGCCGTCCGGGGCTCGGACCACCCGGCCCGACCGACGGGTACCGCCCCGGCGCCGCGCTCGACCGGTATCTCCGTACCCGCGACCGCCGCTGCCGCTTCCCCGGCTGCCGCCGGCGCGTGCCGCTCGGCGGGGAGCTCGACCACGACCGCCCCTGGCCCGAGGGGCCGACCAGTGCGGAGAACCTCACCGGTTTCTGCACCGGCCACCACCGGGGCAAGCACCAGGCGCCGGGGTGGCGGTACGAGTTGGCACCCGACGGGCGGCTGACCGTCACCACCCCGACCGGCCTGACCGCGACGACCACTCCCCCGCCGTTCTGACCGGTCGACCGCTGGCGCGGCCGACGGCAGGGCGCCACGATGCGGGCACGGTCGCCGAGGGCTACTGCTCGCTGCCGTCGCCGATGGTCGCGACCTCGCGGGCGGCATCCGGGCCCTGGTGGAGCAGCACGCGGAAGCCGTCGTCGTCGAGGATCGGCGCCTTCACCTGGACGGCCTTGTCGTACTTGCTGCCGGGGTCGGCGCCCACCACGACGAAGCCGGTCTTCTTCGACACCGAGCCGGTCACCTTGCCGCCCCGCTCCTGGATCGCCGCGATCGCCTGGTCGCGGCTGAAGTCGCGCAGCGAGCCGGTGACCACGACGGTGACGCCGGTGAGGGGACCGGGCGGCGCGTCCTCGGCCGCGTCGGCCATGCGCACGCCGGCCTGCCGCCACTTCTCCACGACGTCGCAGTGCCAGTCGACGGCGAACCAGTCGCGCACGGACCGCGCGATCGTCGGTCCGACCCCGTCGGCGGCGGCCAGCTCCTCCTCCGTCGCGGCCATGATCCGGTCCATCGAGCGGAAGTCACGGGCCAGCGCCTGCGCAGCGGTGGGGCCCACGTGCCGGATGGACAGCGCCACGAGCACCCGCCACAGCGGTACGTCGCGGCGGGCCTGCAGGTTGGTGAGCAGCTTGGCGCCGTTGGCCGACAGCGTGCCGTTCTTGCGCGTGAAGAACGCCGAGCGCTGCAGCTGCTCCTCGTCCAGGAAGAACAGGTCGCCCTCGTCGGTGAGCAGCCGGCTCTGCAGCAGCGCGACCGCCGCCTCGTACCCGAGGTTCTCGATGTCGAACGCCCCGCGCCCGGCCACGTGGAAGACCCGCTCCCGCAACTGCGCCGGGCAGGACCGCGCATTGGGGCAGCGGATGTCGGCGTCGCCCTCCTTCTCCGGCCGCAGCTCGGTGCCGCACTCCGGGCAGTGGGTCGGCATCACGAACTCGCGCTCGTCGCCCGTGCGGGCCGCGACCACCGGGCCGAGCACCTCGGGGATCACGTCACCCGCCTTCCGGATGACGACGGTGTCGCCGATCAGCACGCCCTTCCGCTTCACCTCGCTCGCGTTGTGCAGCGTGGCCAGCTGCACCGTCGAGCCGGCCACCTTCACCGGCTCCATGAACGCGAACGGCGTCACCCGGCCGGTGCGCCCCACGTTGACCCGGATGTCGACGAGCTTCGTCGTCGCCTCCTCCGGCGGGTACTTGAACGCGATCGCCCAGCGCGGCGCCCGGGAGGTCGAGCCCAGCCGCCGCTGCAGCGCCACCTGGTCGACCTTCACCACGACGCCGTCGATCTCGTGCTCCACCGAGTGCCGCTGCTCGCGGTAGCGCTCGATGTAGGCCCACACGCCCTCGAGGTCGGCCACGACCTCGAAGCGATCGCTCACCGGCAGGCCGAGCGCCCGCAGGCCCTCGTACGCGGCCGACTGGCGCTCCGGCTCGAACCCGGTGCGGGCGCCCAGGCCGTGGACCACCAGCCGCAGCGGGCGGGACGCGGTGACCTTCGGGTCCTTCTGGCGCAGCGAGCCGGCCGCGGCGTTGCGCGGGTTGGCGAACGGCGGCCGCCCCTGCTCCACCATGGCCGCGTTGACGTCGGCGAACGCCGCCACCGGGAAGTAGATCTCGCCGCGGACCTCGAGCAGCTCGGGCACGTCCTCCCCCATGAGCTGCTGAGGGACGTCGCGCATCGTGCGGACGTTCGCGGTGACGTCCTCCCCCGTCACGCCGTCGCCCCGGGTGGCGGCGCGGACCAGGCGGCCCTTCTCGTAGACCAGGTCCACGGCCACACCGTCGACCTTCAGCTCGCAGAGGTAGCCGCCCCCTGCCGCCCCCTCCCGCTCGGCCCGCGCCGCCCAGGCCGACAGCTCGTCGCTGCTGAAGGCGTTGTCGAGGCTCTGCATCCGCTCCAGGTGCTGCACCGGCGCGAAGGTGGCGGTGAAGCCGCCGTTGACCTTCTGGCTGGGCGAATCGGGCGTGACCAGCGCCGGGTGCGCGGCCTCGATCGTCTTCAGCTCGCCCATGAGCTCGTCGTACTGGCCGTCGCTGATCAGCGGCTCGTCGCGCACGTAGTAGGCGAACGCGTACCGGTCCAGCTCCTCGGAGAGGTCGCGGTGCCGGGTGCGCACGTCGTCGGGGACCTCGGTGAGGTCCTCGCGGTCGGCCACCGGGGTGACGGACGGTTCGACGAGGTCGGCGTCGGTGCTCACGGTCGAACGGTATCCGGCCGGTACGACGGCGAACCGGCGCTCACCCGGCCGGTGTCCGGGTCGTCAGCCGGGGAGCAGGTACTTCGCCGCCTCGCGCACCTGGCGCATCGCGGCGCGGGCGTAGGACGGCGAGGCCCCGGCCAGGCCGCACGCCGGGGTCAGGGTCACCGCGTCCGGCAGCCGGTCGGCGGCGAAACCGAGCTCGCGCCACCACGCCTGCACGCGCGTCGCCGTCGCCTTCGGCGCCGGCAGCGCGGCGTCGGTGCCGGGGACGACGCCGGGCAGCAGGTGCACGCCCGCGTCCACCGCCTCCCCCACCGCGTCGAGGTCCTGCACCAGGCCCAGGTCGAACGAGAGCCCGGCCGCACCGGCGGCGCGGAACAGCCCCAGCGGCATCCGCGGCGCGCAGCAGTGCACGACCACGGGGCCGGGCAGCGCCCGCACGACGGCGGCCAGCTCCTGCTCCAGGATGTCCTCGGCGACCGCCGGCAGCTTCCCGAACCCGCTGGCGGTCGGCAGCGCGCCCTGGAGGACGGCGGGCACCGACGGCTCGTCGAGCTGCACCACGATCCGCGCACCGGGCACCCGGGCCTGCACGGCCGTTACGTGCGCGACGAGCCCCTCGGCCAGCGACTGGCCCAGGTCGCGGCGGGCGCCCGGGTCCACGACCGCGCGGTCGCCCCGCGTGCGCTCGAGCCCCGCGGCGAGGGTCCACGGCCCGGCGGCCTGCAGCTTGAACGGCCCGGTCCAGTCCCCGGCGACGTCGTGCAGGGCGTCGAGGTCGCGGGCGAGGAACTCCTCG
Source organism: Blastococcus sp. DSM 46786 (assembly GCF_900109665.1). Classification (GTDB taxonomy): domain Bacteria; phylum Actinomycetota; class Actinomycetes; order Mycobacteriales; family Geodermatophilaceae; genus Blastococcus; species Blastococcus carthaginiensis. Next base: position 49,198 of record NZ_FOAO01000019.1, on the reverse strand, counting down.
GCCCGCTGCTGGTCGATGCCGGGCCGCGGGACGAGCCGCCAGCCCGCCGGGGTCAGGTCGACGGCGAGGTCGACGAGCAGGGCGGCGGTGCGCCCGAGCATGTCGGCGCCGGCACCCCGACCGGGCAGCTCGGGGAGGTGCGCGAAGCCCGGCAGCTCGCCCACCACGGTGCGCACCGCCTCGGCCGGGTCGCTGCCCGGCAGCGAGCCCACCCCGCAGGCCGGACCCCACGGCACCCCGGCCGGCTCCGGCTCCTCGACGGGGGCGCTCACGCCGACGGCTCCCGGCCGGCCGTCGCGGCACGGTCACCGGTGGTCCGGATCGCGGCCTGCCCGAGGACCAGATCACCGCGCTCGGGGTCGGGGGCGTAGAGCACCGCGGACTGCCCGGCGGCCACCCCGCGCTGCTGCTCGTCGAGCAGGATCCGCAGCCCACCGGCCTCGTCGCCGGTCACCTCGCACGGGACGGGGGTGCCGTGCGCGCGCAGCTGCACCTCCGCCCGGAACGGCAGCTCCGGCGGCGCCCCGGTCCACGTGGGGGCGGCGGTGACGATGCGGCCCACCCCGGCGAGGTCGGCGGTGCCGATGGTCACCGTGCGGGTCACCGGCTCGATGCCCAGCACGTAGCGCGGCCGCGAGTCGCCGGCGGTGACCCCGAGCCCGCGCCGCTGGCCGACGGTGAACCCGTAGGCGCCCGCGTGCTCCCCCACCGTCGCGCCGGTGGCGGCGTCGACCACCGGGCCCGGCTGCTCGCCCAGCCGGCGGGCCAGGAAGCCGCGGGTGTCGCCGTCGGGGATGAAGCAGATGTCGTGCGAGTCGGCCTTGGTGGCCACCGCGAAACCGCGTTCGGCGGCGATCTCCCGCACCCGGTCCTTGGTCATCCCGCCGAGCGGGAACACCGCCGCCGCCAGCTGCTCGGCGGTGAGCACCCCGAGCACGTAGGACTGGTCCTTGGCGGCGTCGACCGACCGCCGCAGCTCGCCGTCGGCCAGCCGGGCGTGGTGCCCGGTGACGACGGCGTCGAAGCCCAGCGCCCGCGCCCGGTCGAGCACCGCGGAGAACTTGATCTTCTCGTTGCAGCGCAGGCAGGGGTTGGGGGTGCGCCCGGCGGCGTACTCGGCGACGAAGTCGTCGACGACGTCCTCGGTGAACCGCTCGGCCAGATCCCACACGTAGAAGGGGATGCCGAGCTCGTCCGCCACCCGGCGGGCGTCGTGCGCGTCCTCGACGCTGCAGCACCCGCGGGCGCCGCTGCGCAACGTCTGCCGGTCCGGGGAGAGCGCCAGGTGCACGCCGGTGACGTCGTGCCCGGCGTCGACGGCGAGGGCCGCGGCCACGGCGGAGTCCACACCGCCACTCATCGCGGCGAGGACCCTCACCGGCGCCCCGTCCCGGCCCGCCGGGCCCGCTCGACCACCGGTGCGACGACGTCGAGGAGAGCGTCGACGTCGGCGTCGGTGCTGGTGTGCCCGAGGCTGAACCGCAGCGAGCTGCGGGCCCGGTCGGGGTCGGCGCCGACGGCCAGCAGCACGTGGCTGGGCCGGGCCACCCCGGCGCTGCACGCCGAGCCGGTCGAGCACTCGATGCCCCGGGCGTCCAGCAGCATGAGCAGCGCGTCACCCTCGGCGCCGGGGAACGACAGGTGGGCGTTGCCGGGCAGCCGGCCGGGCCCGGAGCGCACGACGTCGTCGAGCGCCGGGCCGTTGAGCTGCGCGTCGGGCACCTGCTCGGCGACGCCGGCCACCAGCCGGTCGCGCAGCCTCGCCAGCTCGGCGGCCCGCTCGACGCGGCCGTGCACCGCCGCGTCCGCCGCCACCGCCAGCCCGACGATGGCGGCGACGTCGAGCGTGCCGGAGCGGACGTCGCGCTCCTGGCCGCCGCCGTGCAGCAGGGGGGTGCACTCGGCGTCGCGGCGCAGCAGGAGCGCGCCGGCGCCCATCGGGCCGCCCAGCTTGTGCCCGGTCATGGTGAGGGCGTCGACCCCGCTGGCGCCGAAGTCGACCAGCACCTGCCCGACCGCCTGCACCGCGTCGGTGTGGAACGGCACGCCGACGTCGTGCGCGGTGGCCGCGAGGGCGGCGACGTCGCTCACCGCGCCGATCTCGTTGTTGGCCCACATGACGCTGGCGACGGCGACGTCGCTGCCGTCGCCGAGCGCCTCGGCCAGCGCGCGCGGGGTCACCCGGCCCGAGGGCTCCACGGGCAGCCAGGTGACCTCGGCGCCCTCGTGCTTGGCCAGCCACTCGACGCTGTCCAGGACGGCGTGGTGCTCGGCCGGGCTGACGACGATCCGGCGACGGCGGGAGTCCGCCTCGCGCCGGGCCCAGAACAGCCCCTTGACCGCGAGGTTGTCGCTCTCGGTGCCGCCGCCGGTGAACAGCACCTCCGACGGCCGGGCGCCCAGCGCCTCGGCCAGCCGCTCGCGGGCCTGCTCCGCGGCGCGGCGCGCCGCCCGGCCGCTGGCGTGCAGCGACGAGGCGTTGCCCACGCGACCGAGCTGGCCGGTCATCGCGGCCAGCACCTCGGGCAGCATCGGCGTGGTCGCCGCGTGGTCGAGGTAGACCGGTTCCGAGTAGGTCATGACGCGCTCAATGTAGTCGCGGGCACGGCCGGGCCGGCCGTCGCCGCCGGAGGACCATCCGCCCGCGGGGCGAGCACCGCACCCGCGACCGCCACGGCCGAGAGCAGCACCACACCGGCCAGCACGGCCGCCGGGAGCGAGAGCGTGCCGGCCGCGGCCGCGGCGACGAGCACCCCGACCACGCCGATGCAGGCGGCGGCGCCGGTGACGTCGGCGATCTGGAAGGCCGCGGAGTCCTCGCCGCGGGTCGCGTCCGACGAGCGTTCGAGCAGCAGCACGCTGAGGCTCGGCATCCCCAGGCCCATGCCGAGCCCGGCGACGGCCCAGCTTGCGTAGGCCGGCCACCCGCCGACCCCGGGGACGGCGATGGCGGCGGTGGCCAGCAGCCCGGCGGTGAGCACCCCGAACCCGAGCCGCAGCAGCCGCACCCGCGACCAGTGCGGGTTGCGGCCCTGCAGCTGCGAGGCGGTGGCCCAGCCCAGGGCCCCGGCGGTGAGGGGGATCCCCGCCGCGGTGGCCGAGTAGCCGTGCAGCTCGGTGAGCGCCAGCGGCAGCAGGGCGTCCATGCCGAAGAAGGCGCCGGCCAGCAGCCCGCGGCCGGCGACCACCGCGGGCAGCCCCGGGCGGGCGACGGCGGTCCCGGGCGGCAGCAGCGGGCGCAGGCCGGCGACCAGGGCCAGCAACCCGGCGACGGCGATCCCGGCCGCCAGGAGGTCCAGGCGCTGGCCCGCGTACTGCAGGGCGCTGATGCCCACTCCGGCCAGCAGCGCCCACCAGCGGCGGGCGGAGGCGGGCGCCGCGGCTCCGGCGGGCCGGGGCAGCACGCGGACGGCGGGAAGCACCAGGCCGAGGCCCAGGAGGATCAGCGGCAGCAGGCCGAGGAAGACCAGCCGCCAGGTGAGGTGGGTAGTGAGCAGCCCGGCGACGACCGGGCCGACCAGCGCCGGCAGCACCCACGCGGCGGCGAACGCGCCGAACAGCCGCGGCCGCAGCCCCGGCGCGAACGCCTGCCCGGCCACCACGTACAGCGAGACGGCGATGACGCCGCCGCCGACACCCTGCAGCGCCCGGGCCGCGACGAACACGGCCATGTGCCCCGAGACGCCGGCGGCGAGCAGTCCCGCCGCGAACACCGCCACACCGGTCAGCAGCGCCACCCGGGACCCGCGGCGGTCACCGAGGTCGCCGCCGAGCACCATCCCGACCACCGAGGCGACGAGGAACGCGCTGAACGGCCACGCGTACCAGGCCAGCCCGTCCAGCTCGGCGACCGCGGTCGGCATCGCCGTCGCCACCGCCATCGCCTCGAAGGCGACGAAGGTGACCAGCATCAGCAGCCCGGCGGTGGTGAGCCGGTGCGCCCGGTCGAACAGCGCCGGGGGCGCTCCGGTGTCCACGCCGTGCCCAACCACCCGTGCCCCCGGCTGCTTCCCGTCACCGGACATGCGTCGAGGGCCGGCCCCTCACGGGAACCGGCCCTCGAGGGCAACGTGCTGGACCGGCCGCCCCGTCCAGAGGCTCACGCCGAGCGGAGCGAGGCGTGAGGGGGACGGGGTGTTTTATTTGCGGGCGTTGATCTGCTCGGTGGCGGCCGGCACGACCGTGTTCAGGTCACCGATGACCCCGAAGTCGGCCAGCTCGAAGATCGGCGCCTCGGGGTCCTTGTTGATGGCGACGATCGTCTTGCTGGTCTGCATGCCGGCGCGGTGCTGGATGGCACCGGAGATGCCGACGGCCACGTACAGCTGCGGGGAGACGGTCTTGCCGGTCTGCCCCACCTGGAAGCTGTGCGGGTAGAAGCCGGAGTCGACCGCGGCGCGCGAGGCACCGACGGCCGCACCGAGCGAGTCGGCCAGGCCCTCGATGATCGAGAAGTTCTCGGCGCTGGCCACACCGCGGCCACCGGAGACGACGATCGAGGCCTCGGTGAGCTCGGGACGGTTGCTCTTCTGCTCGACGACGCGCTCGACGACGCGGACCTGCTTGGCCGCGTCGCTCACCGCGACGTCCACGGTCTGCTCGGCACCGGCGGCCGGGGCCGGCTCGGGGGTGACCGAGTTGCCGCGGAGCGTGTAGATCGGGGTGCCGACCGTCACCTGCGAGTGCACGATGGTCGCCCCGGCGAACGCCGCCTGGGTGGCGGTGCCGTCGGAGGCGATCTCGGTGACGTCGGTGAGGAAGCCGCTGCCGGTCTTGATGGCCAGGCGGGCGGCGATCTCCTTGCCCTCCGGCGAGGAGGGGATGACGACGGCGGCGGGCGACTTCTCGCTCACCAGCTGCGCCAGCACCTCGGCCTTGGGGGCCACCAGGTAGGCCTCGACGTCCTCGGACTCGGCGACGTAGACGGTCGCGGCGCCGTACTCCGCGAGGACGTCCTTCACGCCGGCGGCCGTGCCCGGCGCACCGAGGACGACGGCCGACGGCTCACCGAGCGCGCGCGCCGCGGTCAGGGCTTCCAGGGTGGTCTTGCGGACGCCGCCACCGGCCGGGTTGAGCTCGGCAAGGACCAGGACCTCTGCCATGGGGTGTTCTCCTCTTCCTTCGATCCGGGCGGGGTCAGACGATCTTCTGGCCGGCGAGGTAGTCGACGAACTTCTGCGCGCCGTCGCCCTCGTCGGTCACCTTGACGCCCTCGCCCTTCGGCGGGCGGCCGGCGAAGTCGAGCACCTTGCTGGTGGCGCTGGCCAGGCCGACGCTGCCGGCGTCGACGCCCAGGTCGGCCAGGGTCTTGGTCTCCACCGGCTTCTTCTTCGCGGCCATGATCCCCTTGAACGAGGGGTAGCGCGGCTCGTTGATCGTGTCCCAGGTCGAGATGATCGCCGGGAGCGGGGCCTCGAGAGCCCAGAAGCCGCCGTCGGTCTGCCGCTCCACCTTCGCGGTGCCGCCCTCGATGGTGACCTTGCGGGCCCCGGAGAGCTGCGGGAGGCCGAGGCGCTCGGCGAGCAGGGCGGGCATGACCGACAGCTGCGCGTCGGTGGCCTCCGCGCCGCACATGACCAGGTCGTACTCCATCTGGCCCAGCGCCGCGGCGAGAACCGCGGAGGTCTGCACCGCGCACGAGCCGTGGATCGCGTCGTCGATGACGTGCACGGCCTTGTCGGCGCCCATGGACAGCGCCTTGCGGATGGCGTCGGTGGCGGACTCGGGGCCGACGGTCAGCACGGTGACCTCGCCGCCCTGCGCCTCCTTGAGGGTGAGCGCCTCCTCGATGGCGTACTCGTCCATCTCGTTGATCACGTTGTCGGCAGCCGCCCGGTCGACGGTGTTGTCGGCCGGGTCCAGCTTCCGCTCACTTCCCGAGTCCGGGACCTGCTTGACAAGAACGACGATGTTCATCGCGCTGAACCTTCCTCAGGACGCGTTCAGGATGCGGGCACGAGGCCCGCCTGGCTCTGATGATGGAGGCTACTGCGGGGTAACGCCGCCGCGGCACGAGGGGCGGGTGAGGCACATCACGCCGGAGTGACCGGTGGGGTCGCCCACTCCCCCGCCGCGGCGAACCGCTCGAGCGTCTCCTCGTGCGGCGCCAGGTCCAGCCCCTGGGCCGCCACCCAGTCGTCGGAGTAGTACGTGCGCGCGTACCGCTCGCCGCCGTCGCACAGCAGCGTCACGACGCTCCCGCGGCGGCCCGCGGCGACCATCTCGGCGACCAAGCCGAAGGCCCCCCACAGGTTGGTGCCCGTGGACCCGCCCGCCCGGCGCCCGGTCACCCGCTCCAGGTGCCGCATGGCCGCCAGCGAGGCGGCGTCCGGCACGCCGATCATCCGGTCGACGATCGTCGGGACGAACGAGGGCTCGACCCGCGGCCGGCCGATGCCCTCGATCCGCGACGGGGTCCCGGTGGTCCACGCGGGGTCGCCGGCCGCGTAACCGGGCAGGAAGGCGGAGTTCTCCGGGTCGACGACGGCCAGCCGGGTGGGGTGGCGGCGGTAGCGGATGTACCGGCCGATGGTGGCGCTCGTGCCTCCCGTGCCGGCGCCCACGACGACCCATTCGGGGACCGGGTGCCGCTCGGCGGCGAGCTGCTCGAAGATCGACTCGGCGATGTTGTTGTTGCCGCGCCAGTCGGTGGCCCGCTCCGCGTAGGTGAACTGGTCGAGGTAGTGGCCCCCGCAGTCGGCGGCCAGCCGGCGGGCCTCCTCGTAGATGTCGGGCGCCCGGTCGACGAAGTGGCACCGGCCGCCGTGGAACTCGATGAGCGCGATCTTCTCCGGGCTGGTGGAGCGCGGCATCACCGCGACGAAGGGCAGGCCGAGCATGCGGGCGAAGTAGGCCTCGCTCACCGCCGTCGACCCGCTGGAGGCCTCGACGACCGTGCTGCCCTCGGTGATCTGCCCGGAGCAGAGCCCGTACAGGAACAGCGACCGGGCCAGCCGGTGCTTGAGGCTGCCGGTGGGGTGGGTCGACTCGTCCTTCAGGTAGAGGTCGACGCCCCACTCGGGCGGCAGCGGGTAGACCAGCAGGTGCGTGTCAGCGCTCCGCCGCGCGTCGGCCTCGACGACGGCGACCGCCCGGTCGACCCAGGCCCGGCCGCCGGGGTCGGACCGGTCGACGACGTCGTCCACGCCGGTTCAGCGGCCGCTGAACTCGGCCTTGCCCGGGCCGCTCTCCAGGAACGAGCGCATCCCGGACTGCTGGTCCTCGGTGTCGAACAGCTCGGTGAACAGCCGGCTCTCCAGGTCCAGCCCCTGGTCCAGGGGCAGGTCCAGCCCCTCGTCGATCGCCCGCTTCGCGGCGGCCAGGGCCAGCGGCGGGCCGGCGGCGAGCTTGCGCGCCATGGCCAGCGCGGTGTCGTAGACCTCGGCGTCGGGGACGACGGCGTCGGCCAGCCCCATCTCCAGGGCCTCCTCCGCGCCGACGTGCCGGCCGGTGAAGACCAGGTCCTTGGCCCGGGCCGGGCCGACCAGCCGGGCCAGCCGCTGGGTGCCGCCGGCGCCCGGGATGATGCCGAGCAGGATCTCGGGCTGGCCGACCTTCGCGCCCGCGCCGAGCACCCGGAAGTCCGCGCACAGCGCCAGCTCGTAGCCACCGCCCAGCGCGTAGCCGGTGACCGCGGCGATGACCGGCTTCGGGATCTGCGCCACCGCGCGAAAGGAGTTCTGCAGCTCGCGGCCCCAGGCCTCCATCGACCGCCCGTCCAGCTGCGACATCGTCTTGATGTCGGCGCCCGCGGCGAAGACCCGCTCGCCGCCGTAGAGCACGACGGCGCGCACGTCGGCCCGCTCCCCGGCTTCGAGCGCCGCGGCCCTGACCTCCCTGTGCAGCTGCTCGTCGATCGCGTTCATCTTCGGCCGGTCGAGGCGGATGGTGCCCACCGCGTCGGCCACCTGCAGGGTCACGAACTCGGGCGTCGATGCCATGGACGGCACCCTAGCGAGCCCGGCGAGCGGTGAAGCGGCCATCGGTGCGGCTGAGCTCGAGCGGGAGCCCGAAGGTGTCGGAGAGGTGCCCGGCGGTGAGGACGTCGTCGGCCGCGCCGGAGGCCACGACCTCCCCCTCCCGCAGCAGCAGCGCGTGGGTGTAGCCCGGCGGGATCTCCTCGACGTGGTGGGTGACCAGTACCTGCGCGGGCGCGTAGTGGTACCGCGCCAGGTCCGACAGCCGGGCCACGAGGTCCTCGCGCCCCCCGAGGTCGAGGCCCGCACCGGGCTCGTCGAGCAGCAGCAGCTCGGGATCGGGCATCAGCGCACGGGCGATCTGGGTGCGCTTGCGCTCCCCCTCGCTGAGCGTGCCGAACGGCCGGTGCGCGTACTGGGCCACGCCCCACTGCGCCATGAGCAGCCCGGCCCGGGTCAGGTCGTGGACGTCGTAGCGCTCCCGCCACCGGCCGACGACGGCGTAGCCGGCCGAGACGACGATGTCGCCGGTCTTCTCCGACGGCGCGATCCGCTGGGCGAGCGAGGCGCTGGTCAGCCCGATGCGGGGCCGCAGCTCGAAGACGTCGACGGCGCCGAGCGTCTCGCCCAGCAGCCGCACCTCGCCCCGCGTCGGGTGCAGCTGCGCGGCGGCCAACTGCAGGAGCGTGGTCTTCCCCGCCCCGTTGGGGCCGAGGACGACCCAGCGGTGGTCCTCCTCCACCACCCAGTCGACGCCGCGGAGCAGGTGGTTCTCGCCCCGCACGACGTCGACCCCGGTCATCCGTACGACCGCCCCCGCGAGGGCGTCAGCATTCGGCACGCCCCCATCCAACCAACCCTCGCGCCGGTCGGTGCGCCCGCTGCGGGCGGGGACCAGGCACGATCGCCCGGTGACCGAACACGCAGCGGCCGGACACCTGCTCCCCGACGTGCTGCCCGGCGCACCCGCACCCCTCGGTGCGGTGTGGGACGGCCGCGGGACGAACTTCGCGCTGTGGTCGGCCGGCGCCTCCGCCGTGGACCTGTGCCTGTTCGACCCCGACGGCACCGAGCACCGGCACCGCCTGGAGGAGACCACCCACCAGATCTGGCACGGCCGGCTCCCGGGCGTCGGCCCGGGGCAGCGCTACGGCTACCGGGTGCACGGCGGCTACGACCCGTCGTCCGGTTCCCGCTACAACCCGGCCAAGCTGCTGCTCGACCCCTACGCGCGGGCCGTCGACGGCGGGCTGCGGCTGCACACCGCGCTGTTCGGGCACCCCTTCGAGCACCCCGACTCCGCCGTCCCCGACGACCAGGACTCCGCGCCGCACGTGCCCCGCGGCGTCGTCGTCCACGACCCCTTCCCCTGGGACGGCGACCGCCCGCTGCGGCGCTCCTGGTCGGACACCGTCATCTACGAGGTGCACGTCAAGGGCGCGACCGCCCGGCACCCGGGCGTGCCGCCGCACCTGCGCGGCACCTACGCCGGCCTCGCCCACCCGGCGTTCGTCGAGCACCTGCTCGCGCTCGGCGTGACGGCGGTGGAGCTCCTGCCGGTGCACCACTTCGTCAGCGAGCCGCACCTGCTGCGCCGCGGGCTGACCAACTACTGGGGCTACAACACGCTCGGCTACTTCGCGCCGCACGCCGCCTACAGCGCCGCGGGCAGCGGTGGCCAGCAGGTCACCGAGTTCAAGACGATGGTGAAGGAGCTGCACGCCGCCGGGATCGAGGTGATCCTCGACGTCGTCTACAACCACACGGCCGAGGGCGACCACACCGGGCCCACGCTGTCGTTCAAGGGCATCGACAACCCGGGCTACTACCGGCTCGACGGCGGCAACCCCGCCCGCTACACCGACTACACCGGCTGCGGGAACACCCTCGACGTGCGCCGGCCGGCGGTGCTCGGCCTGCTCATGGACTCGCTGCGCTACTGGGTGACCGAGATGCACGTCGACGGCTTCCGCTTCGACCTCGCCTCGGCACTCGCCCGGTCGATGCACGACGTCGACCGGCTGTCGGCGTTCTTCGACGTCGTGCACCAGGACCCGGTGGTCAGCCAGGTGAAGCTGATCGCCGAGCCGTGGGACGTCGGCCCCGGCGGCTACCAGGTCGGCAACTTCCCACCCCCGTGGACGGAGTGGAACGGCAAGTACCGCGACACCGTGCGGGACGTGTGGTCCGGCGCCCACGTCGGCGTGCGCGACCTCGCCTACCGGCTGACCGGCTCCTCGGACCTCTACCGCTCCGACGGCCGCCGCCCGTTCGCCAGCATCAACTTCGTCACCGCGCACGACGGCTTCCCGCTCGCCGACCTGGTCACCTACGAGCGCAAACGCAACGAGGCCAACGGCGAGGAGAACCGGGACGGCGAGAGCCACAACCGGAACTGGAACTGCGGCGTCGAGGGGCCGACCGACGACCCCGAGGTGCTCGCCCTGCGCGCCCGCCAGGTGCGCAACCTGCTGGCCACCCTGCTGCTCTCCACCGGGGTGCCGATGCTCACCGCCGGTGACGAGCTCGGCCGCACGCAGGGCGGCAACAACAACGCCTACTGCCAGGACAACGAGATCTCCTGGCTGGACTGGGCGGCCGCCCACGAGGACCTGCTCGCCTTCGTCACCCGGCTGGTCCGGCTGCGGCGCGGCGCCCCGGTGCTGCGGCAGGAGGCGTTCTTCGAGGGCCACGAGCTGGCGGGCACCGAGGGCACCCGCGACCTCGCCTGGTTCGCGCCGGGCGGCGGCCAGCTCACCACCGCGGACTGGTTCGACACCGGACTGCAGACCGTCGGCATGTACCTCGACGGCCGCGGCATCCGGCACCGCGACGAGCACGGCCACCCGGTGGTCGACGACTCCTACCTGGTGCAGCTGCACGCGGGGCCCGACCCGGTGACCGTCGAGCTGCCCGGCCCGCCATGGGCGGACGGCTACGAGCTGGTGCTCTCGACGGAGTACGCCCGCGGCGCCCCCCCGGCGCTCACGTTCCTGCCACCGGGGCCGGTGGAGCTGCCCGGCCGGTGTGTCTGGTTGCTGCGGGTCGAGCGCCGCCCCTGACGGTCAGCTCCGGTCGAGACGCAGCGGGTGGTCGTGCCCGGGCCCGTACGACCAGCCGCGCAGGTCCTCGTCCGCCTCGTCCACGACCTGCAGGACGTCGGTGAGCGCGTTAACCCCGATGCCGCTGCCGGCGCCGTCCGCGACCACCGACAGGGGCCCGGACCCGTCCGGCGAGTCGTCCAGGTAGTCGACCAGGAGCGCGTCCTCGACCCCGTCGTCATCCCGGACGTCCCGCAGGCGCACCAGCGAGCCCGGTCGCGGCGACCCGGTCGGCACCGGCCCGGTCGGCGCGGCGAACACCCAGTGCACCGTGGCGCCGTGGGCGCCGTACTCCAGCGTCTCGCCGGGGTACCAGACCACCCACGTCGGTCCCGTGATCTCCCGGCGCCGCCCGTCGGCGTCGCGCACCCACATGCGGCCCGACAGGAGGACCAGCAGCACCTTCTGCGACGACCGGCGGGCTGTCACCGGGAGCCGGGTCGGCGAGCTGAGGGCGAGGTCGTCGGCGAAGGCTTCGATGTGCACGGGCGCATCCCACCTCACGCCGGCCGGAGCCGTCGAGAGAGCCGGGAGACGTCGTAGAACGCCGGCGGCCCAGAACCTCAGAGGTTCTGGGCCACCGGCGTTCAACGCTTGGGCCTACTCCTGGGGCTGCTCGAAGGTGATGACGGTCCAGCCCAGCAGCAGGCGGTCGCCGTCGGAGAGCGGGTGGGCCACTCCGGGCTCGAGCTGGGTCCACTCGGTGGCCTCGGGGCCGGCGACGTGGGTGCCGTTGAGCGAGCCCAGGTCGACCAGCGAGACCTCGCGGCCGCTGCGGGTCAGCGCGGCGTGGGCCGAGGAGAGCACGTTCTGGGTGTCGGCGATCGGGACGGCGCGGGCCGAGCCGCTGGACACCATCTCGTGGTTGTCGGGACGCCGGCCGAGCACCAGGTCCTCGTCGATGGTGACGACCATGCCGTCGTCGAAGCGCAGGATCGGCGTGGCTTCGGCCGACTCGGGCCGCCAGAAGGCCGTCTGCTCGCCCGACTCGGGGCGGGCCGCGGCCGCGGACGCCGAGGCGCCACCCGACCCGAAGCCGGAGTCGGTGCCCGCCGAGAACGACTGCGCCGCCGCCGGGGCCGCGGCCGCGGCGGCGGGTGCCGCCCCGGCCAGGTGCAGCGTGGCGCCGCCGCCGGGCACGGTGCCCTCGACCAGGTCGTAGCTCACACCCGGCGGGGTGCGCGGCGCGGACTGGCCGGGGCCGACGTACAGCGACTGCCCCAGCGAGATGCCGGTGGCGAGGCTGCCCCCGTCGATCGACGAGCCGGAGACCGGGACGCCGTCGACGGCCGGCTGACCCTTGCCCGCCCAGAGCGCGACGCCGGTACCGGCGTCGGTCGTGAGGACGAGGGCGAACGAGGCGCCACCGGAGGCCAGCGAGCTCACCTCGCCGGCCACGGCGGCCAGCACGCGGTCGGCCCCGGGACCCGACACACCCAGGCAGGCGTGCAGGGCCGACACGAGGGCGGGCGAGCCGGGAGCGTCGACCCACAGCAGGCCGCCGCCACGGCGCGCGACGACGGCATCTCCGGGGAGGACTTCACAGCGGTCGGGCATGGCGTCCAGCCTAGTGATGCGCGAGCGTTCTGGCTGGCCGCGGGCCACCGCCACGCCGGGGCGCGACGACGTCACACGAGGTCACTGTGACCGGCGTGGCCCGAGTGCCCGCTGGTTCTCCGTCAGGCGGTGCTGACCACGCCGAGCTCCGCCGGGTCGGCCAGGTGCTCGGAGTGCGGGAGCACCCGCACGGTGTACCCGAAGGCCCCCGTCCGCTCCAGCGGGAGGGTCGCGGTGAACCAGTGCCGCGAGCCGTCGGTGTGCTCGTGGCTCATCGGCACGGTGGTCACCTCGTGCAGCCCGTCGGCGTCGTCGACCCGGCCGTAGGCGGCCTGCACCTCGACGTCGTCGGGCTGCAGCCCGGGGAGCTCCACCTCGGCGCGCAGCGCCAGCGTCGAGCCGATCTCCGGGGTGTCGCCGGCGCCGGTCGCCTCCACGTGGGCCACGCGGACGTCGTTCCAGTTGGCCAGCAGGTGCGCCCGCCACGACGCCTCGGTGCGGGCGGGGGCGTACCCCTCGGCGGCCATCGTCCGGGCCGAGCCCGCGGCCGGCACGTACAGGTCGCGGACGTAGTCGCGCACCATGCGGGTGGCCAGCACGCGGGGGCCGGTCTCCCGCAGCGTGTGCCGCACCATCTCGACCCACCGGGCGGGGATCCCGTCGTGGTCGGTCTCGTAGAACCGCGGCAGCACCTGGGTCTCGAGCAGGTCGTAGATCGCCCGGGCCTCCACCTCGTCGCGACGGTCGGGGTCGGCGACGCCGTCGGCGGTCGGGATCGCCCAGCCGTTCTGGCCGTCGAACCACTCGTCCCACCACCCGTCGCGGATGGAGAGGTTGAGCCCGCCGTTGAGCGCCGCCTTCATGCCCGAGGTCCCGCAGGCCTCGAGCGGGCGCAGCGGGTTGTTCAGCCAGACGTCGCAGCCCCAGTAGAGGTAGCGGGCCATGCCGATGTCGTAGCCGGGCAGGAACGCGATGCGGTGCCGGATCTCCGGGTCGTCGGCGAACGCGACCATCTGCTGGATCAGCTTCTTGCCGCCGTCGTCGGCCGGGTGGCTCTTGCCGGCGATGACCAGCTGCACCGGGCGCTCGGGGTCCAGCAGCAGCGCCTTGAGCCGCTCGGGGTCGCGCAGCATCAGGGTCAGGCGCTTGTAGGAGGGCACCCGGCGGGCGAAGCCGATGGTGAGCACGTCGGGGTCGAAGACGTTGTCGGTCCAGCCGACCTCGGCCTCGGTCGCCCCGCGCGAGAGCGCGGTCTCCCGGACGCGCCGGCGCACCTCCTCGACCAGGCGGGCGCGCAGCATGCGCCGGGTGCCCCACAGCTCGGCGGCCGGGATGCGGTCGACCCCGTCGAAGTGCACCTCGCCGTCGACCTCCACCGGGTCGCCCTGGCTGGAGGTCTGGGTACCCATCTCAACCAGCTCGCGGGCGGTCCAGGTGGGGGCGTGCACCCCGTTGGTGATCGAGCCGATCGGCACGTCGCCCTCGTCGAAGCCGGGCCACAGGTCGTTGAACATGCCGCGGCTGACGTGCCCGTGCAGCTGGCTGACGCCGTTGGCCCGCTGGCCCAGCCGCAGGCCCATGTGCGCCATGTTGAACTTCGCCGGGTCGTCCTCGGCGCCCAGCGGCAGCAGCTGGTCCATCGGCACGCCGAACCCGGTGAAGTAGCGCTCGATGAGCGCCTTGGGAAACCGGTCGATGCCCGCCGGGACCGGTGTGTGGGTGGTGAACACGGTGCCCGCGCGGACGGCCTGCAGCGCCTCGGCGAAGCCCAGGCCGTGCGCCTCGCTGAGCTCGCGGATGCGCTCGACGCCCTGGAAGCCGGCGTGGCCCTCATTGGCGTGGAAGACCTCCGGCTGCGGGGTGCCGGTCAGCGAGCAGTGGGCGCGCACCGCCCGCACCCCGCCGATGCCCAGCAGCATCTCCTGGCGGAGGCGGTGGTCCTCGTCGCCGCCGTAGAGCCGGTCGGTCACCAGCCGCTCGGCGGGCGAGTTCTCCTCGATGTCGCTGTCGAGCAGCAGCAGCGACACCCGGCCCACCTGCGCGCGCCAGACGTGGGCGTGCAGCGTGCGCCCCTCGGGCAACGGCACGGTGATGACCACGGCCGAGCCGTCCGCCTGGCGCAGCAGCTTGATGGGCAGGCCGTGCGGGTCCAGCGACGGGTAGTGCTCGAGCTGCCAGCCGTCGGCCGACAGCCCCTGGCTGAAGTAGCCGGCCCGGTAGAGCAGGCCCACGCCGATCAGCGGGACGCCGAGGTCGGAGGCGGCCTTGAGGTGGTCGCCGGCGAGGATGCCCAGCCCTCCGGAGTACTGCGGCAGCACCTCGGTGATGCCGAACTCGGCGGAGAAGTAGGCGATGCTGCGCGGCGCCTCGTTCCCCAGCGACTGGTACCAGCGCGGCGTGGCGAGGTACTCCTCCAGGTCGTCGACGGCGTCGGTCAGCCGGCGGACGAAGCGCCGGTCCTTGGCGAGGGTGGCCAGCCGCTCGGCCGACACCTCGCCGAGCGCCTTGACCGGGTCGCCGCCGCAGCGGCGCCAGAGGTCGGGGTCCAGCGCCTCGAAGAGGTCGCGGGACTCGGCGTGCCAGGACCAGCGGAGGTTCATCACCAGCTGGGACAGGGGCAGGAGCGGCTCCGGCAGAGCCGCGCGGACGGTGAACCGACGGAGTGCTCGCACCGGGCGAGCCTAGCGAGATCCGGGCCCACCGGCAGGGGCGTCGGGCACCGTCCGGAACGGCACGCCGCAGCCCGGACGGGTGAGGCGCAGGGACCGGAACGGCTGCCGAGATGCTGGTGAGGCGGCAGCTCAGTAGCGTGGTCGGCGATGACTGGCCGCCCTGATCTCCGCCTCGGCATCACCGATGTCGCCCCCGTCGTGTCCTGCGGGTCCTTCTCCGCCCGCGCCGTGATCGGCGAGCACGTCCCGATCACCGCCACCGTCTTCCGCGAGGGCCACGACGCCGTCGCGGCCAACGTCGTCTGGACGCCGCCGGGCGGCGACGAGGCGAGCGGGCCCTTCCTGCGCATGGCGAAGCTGCCCCCCGAACCGGACCGGTGGCTCACCACGGTCGTGCCCGACCGCGAGGGGCGGTGGACCTTCCGCGTCGAGGCGTGGAGCGACCCGCTGGCCACCTGGCGGCACGCCGTCGAGGTGAAGGTCGAGGCCGGCCAGGGCCCGGACGAGCTGGCCAACGACCTCGAGGAGGGCGCCCGGCTGCTCGACCGCGTGGCCGCGGAGGCCGACGACGAGTGGCGGGGCCGCGTCGAGGCCGCGGCCGCCGCGCTGCGGGACACCTCGCAGGAGCTCACCGTCCGGATCGCCCCGGCGCTCGCCGCCGGCCTGCAGCGCTACCTGCACGAGCACCCGGTGCGCGAGCTGGTCACCCGGTCGCCGCGCTACGAGGTGTGGGTGGACCGCGAGGAGGCCCTCTTCGGCTCCTGGTACGAGTTCTTCCCGCGGTCGGAGGGCCCGGTGGTGGCCGGGGTGCCCACCCACGGCACCTTCACCACGGCCGCCGACCGGCTGCCCGCCGTCGCCGACATGGGCTTCGACGTCGTGTACCTGCCGCCGATCCACCCGATCGGCACGGTGAACCGCAAGGGGCCGAACTCCAGCCAGTTCCCCGGCGGCAACCCGCACGAGATCGGTCCGGACGACGTCGGCTCGCCGTGGGCGATCGGCAGCGCCGAGGGCGGGCACGACGCCGTCCACCCGCAGCTGGGCACGATGGACGACTTCACGGCCTTCGTCGCCCGCACCCGCGAGCTGGGCATGGAGGTGGCCCTGGACTTCGCGCTCCAGGCGGCCCCGGACCACCCCTGGGTGGCCGAGCACCCGGAGTGGTTCACCACCAAGCCCGACGGCACGATCGCCTACGCGGAGAACCCGCCGAAGAAGTACCAGGACATCTACCCGGTCAACTTCGACAACGACCCCGAGGGCATCTACGCCGAGTGCCGCCGGGTGCTCCAGGTGTGGATCGACGCCGGCGTGACGATCTTCCGCGTCGACAACCCGCACACCAAGCCGCTGAACTTCTGGCACTGGCTGATCTGGGACGTCAAGCAGAGCCACCCCGACGTGCTCTTCCTCGCCGAGGCGTTCACCCGGCCGGCGATGATGCACCAGCTCGCCCGGCTCGGCTTCACGCAGTCCTACACCTATTTCACCTGGCGGACCGGGCGCGAAGAGCTGGAGGAGTACGGCCGGGAGCTGGCCGCCAACAGCCACTACATGCGGCCGAACTTCTTCGTGAACACCCCGGACATCCTGCACGAGTCGCTGCAGTTCGGCGGCCCGCCGATGTTCAAGATCCGCGCCGTGCTCGCGTCGATGATGAGCCCGACCTGGGGCGTCTACTCCGGCTTCGAGCTGTTCGAGCACGTGGCGGTGAAGCCGGGCAGCGAGGAGTACCTGGACAGCGAGAAGTACCGGTTGCGCCCCCGCGACTGGGCCGGCGCCGAGGCGTCGGGGCGGAGCCTCGCCCCCTACCTGCGGCGGCTCAACGAGGTGCGGCGTGCCCACCCGGCGCTGCAGCAGCTGCGCACGCTGCGGTTCCACCAGGTCGACAACCCGAACCTGCTCTGCTTCTCCAAGACCGACCCGGCGTCCGACGACGCCGTCCTGGTCATCGTGAACCTGTCCAGCCGGGACACGCAGATCGGGACGACGGCGCTGGACCTCCCGGCGCTCGGCCTGGACTGGCACGAGCGCTTCGGCGTCACCGACGAGCTGACCGGTGCCCGCTACGACTGGGGCCAGTTCAACTACGTGGAGCTCGACCCCTACCGGGAGCCGGCGCACGTCTTCTCGCTCAGCTTCCCGCGACCCGTCCAGTTCCCCACACCCGTCTCCTGAAGAGATCGATCTCCGGCTCCGTCCCGGGTCCCGCCCTGAGCCTGCGAAGGGTGGGGAGGACGGGGTCCTTCTCCCGAGAGGGGAACCCGCTCCCGATGACCGTTCCCGTCCCCGACGCACCCGCGAACCGCTCCGCGCTGCCGCCGCCGGGCACCGACCCCGAGTGGTACAAGCGCGCGGTCTTCTACGAGGTGCTCGTCCGCGGCTTCGCCGACAGCAACGCCGACGGCGTCGGTGATCTGCGCGGCATGCGCGACAAGCTGGACTACCTGCAGTGGCTCGGCGTCGACTGCCTCTGGCTGCCGCCGTTCTTCGCCTCCCCGCTGCGGGACGGCGGCTACGACGTCAGCGACTACACCGCGGTGCTGCAGGAGTTCGGCACGATCGAGGACTTCAAGGAGTTCCTCGACGAGGCCCACGCCCGCGGCATGCGCGTGATCATCGACTTCGTCATGAACCACACCTCGGACCAGCACCCCTGGTTCCAGGCCAGCCGCAGCGACCCCGAGGGCCCCTACGGCGACTTCTACGTCTGGGCCGACGACGACAGCGGCTACGCCGACGCCCGCATCATCTTCGTCGACACCGAGAGCTCGAACTGGACCTTCGACCCGGTGCGCAAGCAGTACTTCTGGCACCGGTTCTTCTCCCACCAGCCGGACCTCAACTTCGAGAACCCGAAGGTGCGCGAGGCGATCATCGACGCGCTGCGCTTCTGGCTGGACCTCGGGATCGACGGCTTCCGCCTCGACGCCGTGCCCTACCTCTTCGAGGAGGAGGGCACCAACTGCGAGAACCTGCCGCGCACCCACGAGTTCCTCAAGCAGGTGCGCAAGGTCGTCGACGCCGACTACCCCGACACCGTGCTGCTCTGCGAGGCCAACCAGTGGCCGGCCGACGTCGTCGAGTACTTCGGCGAGGACGGCGACGAGTGCCAGATGGCCTTCCACTTCCCGGTGATGCCGCGCCTGTTCATGGCCGTCCGGCGCGAGCAGCGCTTCCCGATCTCGGAGATCATGGCCCAGACGCCGGACATCCCCGAGAACTGCACCTGGGGCGTCTTCCTCCGCAACCACGACGAGCTGACGCTCGAGATGGTCACCGACGAGGAACGCGACTACATGTGGGCCGAGTACGCCAAGGACCCCCGCATGAAGGCCAACATCGGCATCCGCCGGCGGCTGGCCCCGCTGCTGGACAACGACGTCAACACCCTCGAGCTGTTCAATGCGCTGCTGCTCTCGCTGCCGGGCTCACCGGTCCTGTACTACGGCGACGAGATCGGGATGGGCGACAACATCTGGCTCGGCGACCGCGACGGCGTCCGCACACCGATGCAGTGGACGCCGGACCGCAACGGCGGCTTCTCCACCGCCGACCCGCAGCGCATGAACCTGCCGCTGAACCAGGACCCGGTGTACGGCTACCAGGTCACCAACGTGGAGTCGCAGCTGCGCAACAGCAACTCGCTGCTCCAGTGGGTCCGGCGGATGATCCAGGTCCGCGGGCAGCACCCCACCTTCGGGCTGGGCACCTTCGAGGAGGTCGGCTCCCGCAACCCGACGGTGCTCTCGTTCGTCCGCCGGTTCGGCGACGACATCGTGCTGTGCGTCAACAACCTCTCGCGCTTCCCGCAGCCGGTGGAGCTGGACCTGCGCGAGTTCGAGGGCTACACGCCGATCGAGCTCACCGGGCGGGTGGAATTCCCGCAGATCGGCGTCCTGCCGTACATGCTGACCCTCGCCGGGCACGGCTTCTACTGGTTCGAGCTCGCCAAGCCGATCGAGCCCGCTCCCGACGAGCACGAGGACTGGGCCAACGCGACGTCCAGCGCGGTGGCCGACACCCTGCTGGCCGCGGGCGTGGTCAGCGCCGCCGACGAGCCGTCCGACGAGTCCGGAGATGTCCGATGAGCGCGCTGACCGACCTGTTCCGCGACTGGATCCCGCAGCAGCGGTGGTTCGGCGGCAAGGGCCGCGAGTGGGCCGAGGTCACCGAGGACGGGTTCTTCCTCGACCGGGGGAACCCGGTCCTCTCGGTGCACCGGGTCCGCATCCGGTACACCGACGACGCCGTGGAGACCTACCTGGTACCGCTGTCCTGGCGCGACCACCCGGCCGAGGACCTCGAGCAGGCGCTCGTCGGCGCGGTCGCGAACGAGGGCACCGAGACCTACGCCTACGACGCGATGCGCGACCGGGAGTCCACCGCGCCCTGGCTGATCCACCTGGCCCAGGGCTCGGCCATCGGGCCGATGCGCTTCTCCCCCGCCGGCGAGGGCGACATCCCCGAGGGCCTGCCGGGCGACATCGTCTCCACCGAGCAGAGCAACACCTCGCTGGTCTACGGCCAGGAGGCGATCCTCAAGCTCTTCCGCCGGCTGGAGCCGGGGCTGAACCCCGACGTCGAGATCCACGACGCGCTGCGCCGGGCGGACAACCCGCACATCGCCGCGCTGCTGGGCCACATCGAGATCGACGACCCGCAGGGCGGGGACCCGGCCACGGTCGCGATGCTGCAGACCTTCGTCCCCAATGCCAGCGACGGGTGGCGGCTGGCCACCGCGAGCGTCCGCGACCTCTACGCCGAGGGCGACCTGCACGCCGACGAGGTCGGCGGCGACTTCGCCGCCGACAGCGAGCGGCTGGGCGCTGCGACCGCCTCGGTGCACGCCGACCTGGCGCGGGTCCTGCCCACCGAGGAGGCCGCGGCCGGCTGGCTGGGCACCGTCGCCCAGCAGATGTCGGACCGCCTCGACGCCGCGGTCGAGATCGTGCCGCAGCTGCAGGAGCACGCCGAGGCGCTGCGGCAGGTGTACGCCGCCGTCGCCGGCAGCGAGGAGCCGGTCGTGCGGCAGCGGGTGCACGGCGACCTCCACCTGGGTCAGGTGCTGCGCACGGCCACGGGCTGGATCATCCTCGACTTCGAGGGCGAGCCGGCCCGCGCGCTGGCCGCCCGCCGCGAGCTCGACAGCCCGCTGCGCGACGTCGCCGGGATGCTCCGCAGCTTCGACTACGCCGCCCGGCACCTGCTCGTCGAGCAGCCCGAGGACAGCCAGCGCGAGTACCGCGCCCAGGAGTGGGCGGCCCGCAACCGGGCCGCGTTCTGCGCCGGCTACTCCGAGGCCAGCGGGATGGACCCGTGCGGGGAGTCACCACTCCTTCGGGCGTTCGAGGCCGACAAGGCGGTTTACGAATGCGTCTACGAGGCGAGGAACCGTCCGCACTGGCTGATGATCCCGCTCCAGTCGATCGCCCGGCTCGCCGGTCGCGACTGAGCTCCCGAACCGACGGACCAGAGCACCGAGAACGGACGAAGGACGGCGAGACGATGACGACCGACGACCGAGGCGAGAGCCCCGTGGCCGGCAAGGACGATCTGCAGCGCGCCGTGGAGGAGAAGGTGGCGCAGGCGGAGGCGGCCGCGGGCAGCGAGCCGCCGGTGAACGCCGAGCCGGCCAGGAAGAGCACCAAGCGGGCCGCGGCCAAGAAGGCGGCGCCCGCGAAGAAGACCGCGGCCGCCAAGAAGGCGGCCCCGGCGAAGAAGGCCGCGCCGGCCGAGGCGGCCACCGACACGAAGGCGACGGCGGCGAAGCGGTCGACGGCCAAGAAGGTCGCCGCCGCGCCCACCGCCACCGAGGCCACCCCGGAGCAGGGCGGCGAGGACACCGAGGTCACCGCCAACCCGGTGGTCGCACCGGCACCGATCGCCGAGCCCGGTGACGGCACCGGCGCCCCGGCCGGCCAGCCGGTGGCCCCCGACCCCGACCCGGCGACGCCGCCCACCCCGCAGGCCCCGGACGAGGACCGGGCGGCCTCCGACGGGTCCGCGGAGCCCGCGGCGCCGGTCCTCCCGGCCGACGCCCCGTCCACCGCCGGCACCCCGACCGGGGATGCCCCGACCGCGGACACCCCGACCGCCGGCATCCCGACCGCCGGCACCCCGACCGCCGATGCCCCGACCGGCGACGGCTCCCCCGCGGGCGGCACCACCGCCGGCGCGGCCGGGGACGCCGACGTCGAGGAGTTCGGCGAGGACGACCTCCGGGCGATCGTCGAGGGCTGGTCGCGCGACCCGCACCGCATCCTCGGCGCGCACCGCACCGCCGACGGCTGGGCGGTGCGCACGCTGCGCCCGGACGCCGTCAGCGTCGCCGTCCTCGACGAGGACGGGAGCCGCTACGAGGCGGCGCAGCTGCATGGCGGCGGCGTCTACGAGGCGTCGCTCCCGCGCCAGCCCGGGGACTACCGGATCGAGGTCGTCTACGGCGACGGCCAGGGCGGGACCACGACGCACACGGTCGACGACCCCTTCCGCTGGCTGCCCACCCTCGGGCCGGTCGACGAGCACCTCATCCGCGAAGGACGCCACGAGCGGCTGTGGGAGGTGCTCGGCGCGCACGTCCGGCGCTACGAGACCCCGCGCGGCACCGTCGAGGGTGTCTCCTTCGCCGTCTGGGCGCCCAGCGCCCAGGGCGTCAAGGTCACCGGCGACTTCGACTACTGGGAGGCCCGCGCCTACCCCATGCGGATGCTCGGGTCCTCCGGCGTCTGGGAGATCTTCATCCCGGGTGCGCAGGTCGGCACCCGGTACCGCTACCACGTCCTGGGCGCCGACGGCACCTGGCGGGAGAAGGCCGACCCGCTCGCCTTCGCCACGGAGGTGCCGCCGCTGAACGCCTCCGTCGTCACCGAGTCCACCTACGAGTGGGCCGACGACAGCTGGCTCGAGCAGCGGGCCGAGGCCGGCTGGCACCAGCGGCCGATGAGCGTCTACGAGGTGCACGCCGGCTCCTGGCGCCAGGGGCTGTCCTACCGCGAGATGGCCGACGAACTCGTCGACTACGTCCGCGACGCCGGGTTCACCCACATCGAGTTCATGCCGCTGGCCGAGCACCCGTTCGGCGGCTCCTGGGGCTACCAGGTCACCTCCTACTACGCGCCGACGTCCCGCTACGGCTCCCCGGACGACCTGCGCTACCTGATCGACCGGGCGCACCAGGCCGGCATCGGCGTCATCGTCGACTGGGTGCCCGCCCACTTCCCCAAGGACGAGTGGGCGCTGGCGCGCTTCGACGGCACGCCGCTCTACGAGCACGGTGACCCGCGCCGGGGCGAGCAGCTGGACTGGGGTACCTACGTCTTCGACTTCGGCCGCTCCGAGGTCCGCAACTTCCTGGTCGCCAACGCGCTGTACTGGTGCAAGGAGTTCCACATCGACGGCATCCGCGTGGACGCGGTGGCCTCGATGCTCTACCTGGACTACTCCCGCAGCGAGTGGCTGCCCAACAAGTACGGCGGCCGGGAGAACCTGGAGGCGGTGGCCTTCCTGCAGGAGTTCAACGCCACCGTCTACCGCGAGGTCCCCGGCGTCATGACGATCGCCGAGGAGTCCACCGCCTGGCCGGGGGTCACCCGGCCCACCCACCTGGGCGGCCTGGGCTTCGGGTTCAAGTGGAACATGGGCTGGATGCACGACTCGCTCGCCTACGTCGAGCGCGAGCCGATCTACCGCAGCTACCACCACGGCCAGCTCACGTTCTCGATGCACTACGCGTACAGCGAGAACTACGTCCTGCCGATCAGCCACGACGAGGTCGTGTACGGCAAGGGCTCGATGCTGCGGAAGATGCCCGGGGACCGCTGGCAGCAGCTGGCCAACCTGCGGGCCTACCTGGCCTACATGTGGGCCCACCCGGGCAAGCAGCTGCTGTTCATGGGGTCGGAGTTCGCCCAGGACTCGGAGTGGGCGGAGAGCCGCTCGCTGGACTGGTGGCACCTCGAGGACCCCGCGCACCGCGGCATCCTGCAGCTGGTCACCGACCTCAACGGCCGCTACAAGGAGCTCGACGCCCTCTGGTCGCTGGACGTCGACCCGGCCGGGTTCCAGTGGATCGACGCCAACGACGCCTCGGGCAACGTGCTCTCCTTCCTCCGCTACGGCGCCGCGCCGCAGGGCGCCGGCCCCGCCGCTCCCGTCGAGGACGGGGCCGCCGAGGAGGCCGCGCAGGGCTCGGCGCTGGCCTGCGTCGTCAACTTCTCCGGCGCCCCCCACCACGAGTACCGCATCGGGCTGCCCCGCCCCGGTCAGTGGCGCGAGGTGCTGAACTCCGACGGCGAGGGGTACGGCGGGTCCGGCGTCGGCAACTACGGCGGGATCGAGGCCGAGCCGGAGCCCTGGCACGGCCAGCCGTACTCGGCGACCATCTCCGCACCTCCCCTGGGCACCGTCTGGTTCCTGCACGAGTAGAAGGACCACCCTTCCCCCCACGCCTCGCACGCTCGGCGTGGGGCCCTGAAGGGTGGCCGTTCCAGCACGTCACCGGTGGCATGCTGTGCGGCGCACGCCCGCGCCGCACGTGGAGGAACCGCCCGATGAGACAGCTGCTGCACCGGGTGGCCCCCGTGGTCGTCGCGGCGCTGGTGCTCACCGGCTGCGCCACCGGCACCGTGCGGGGGCAGGCGACACCGCCGGGCGACGGGCCGACCGACGTGACCGCCGGCGAGTTCCCCGTCACGGGGGCGGGCGACGAGCCCATCGACCAGTTCGCCCGCAACGCCCTGGCCGACCTCGACGCCTTCTGGGCGCAGGCCTACCCCGAGTACTTCGGCGAGGAGTACACGCCCCTGGCGGGCGGCTACTTCTCGGTCGACTCCGAGGCCCTCGACGAGAGCGCCTACCCCGGCACCGGGATCGGCTGCGAGGGCTCGTACACCGCACCCGAGGACGTCGCCGGCAACGCGTTCTACGACCCCGTCTGCGACGTCATCGCCTACGACCGCGCCCTGCTGCAGGAGCTGTCCGACGACTACGGCCGCTTCCTGGTGCCTGTGGTGATGGCGCACGAGTTCGGCCATGCGATGCAGGGGCGCTTCGGGTTCGCCGAGTCCGGCCGCAGCATCCAGGACGAGACCCAGGCCGACTGCCTGGCCGGGGCGTGGACGCGCTGGGTCGCCGACGGCCGGGCCGCCCACCTCTCGCTGCGCGAGCCCGAGCTCGACGACGTCGTCCGGGGGTTCCTCCTGCTCCGCGACGACGTGGGGAGCGACCCGGACGACGTCGAGGCCCACGGCTCCTACTTCGACCGGGTCTCCGCGTTCTACGACGGCTTCGAGCGCGGCCTGGGCACCTGCCGCGATGCATTCGGCGAGGACCGGCTGTTCACCGCCGCGGCCTTCACGCCCACCGACCTCGACCAGGGGAACGCCGACTTCGCCGACATCGTGGACTGGGTCGGCGCCACCCTGCCCGTCTTCTGGGGCGAGGTCTTCCCGGCGGCGTTCGGCGGGGAGTTCGAGGAGCCCGAGATCGCCGGCTTCGTCGGCAGCGCGCCGGGCTGCGACGGGCTCGACGGCCGGGACCTGGGCTACTGCGCCGACGACCGGACCGTCTACATCGACGAGACCGACCTGGCGGTGCCCGCCTACGACGAGATCGGCGACTTCGCCCTCGCCACCGCCATGGCCCTCCCCTACGCCCTGGCGGTGCGGGATCAGGCCGGTCTCCCGGTCGACGACGGCGAGGCCACCCGGTCGGCGGTCTGCCTCACCGGCTGGTACCAGGCGCAGTGGTACAACGCCGAGTTCTCCGACGTCGTCGGCGCCGAGATCAGCCCCGGCGACCTCGACGAGGCCGTCCAGTTCCTGCTGCGGTACGGCGTCGAGGACGAGGTCTTCCCCGGCACCGACGCCTCGGGCTTCGAGCTGGTCGGCGCCTTCCGGAACGGTTTCCTGGACGGCGGAGCGGCCTGCGGGATCGGGGTCTGACCCCCCGCCGTCTAGAAGAGCGCGGCGGTGAGCTGGCGGCGGGCCGTCGCGACGCGGGGGTCGGCGTCGCCGACGACCGCGAAGAGCTCCACCAGGTGCTTGCGCGCCTCGTCCCGGTCCTCTCCCCCGGTGCGGCGGACCACGTCGAGCAGCCGGTCGAAGGCCGCCTCGATGTTGCCGGTGCCCAGCAGGAAGTCGGCGGCGCGGGTCTGCGCGGCGACGTCGTCGGGCGCGGCGTCCGCGGCGGCGAGCGCATCGGGCCCCGCCTCCTCGGCCCGGCGGAACAGCTGCACCTGGCGCAGCGCGATGCCGGCGTCGGGGTGGTCGGGCTCCTCGGCGAGGATCGCCTGGTAGGCGGCCTCGGCCGCGGCCAGATCGCCGCGCTCCAGGGCGGCCTCGGCGGCGTCCAGCCGGGGGTCCTCCGCCTCCTCCTGCGGCTCGGCGCCCGGGACCGCCCCACCGGTGGTGGCCTGCACCAGCTCGGTGACGAACTGGCGGGCCTGCTCCTCGGGGATCGCCCCGGTGAACTCGGCGACCAGCTGGCCCTGCCACACCGCCTTGACGGCGGGGATGCCCTGGACGCGCAACCCCTGGGCCAGCGCGGGGTTGGCCTCGACGTCGACCTTCGCCAGCACCCAGGAGCCGCCGCCCTCGGCGGCCAGCCCCTCGAGCACCGGGGAGAGCTGCTTGCACGGCCCGCACCACTCGGCCCACAGGTCGAGCACGACCGGCACCTGGAACGACCGGTCCAGCACCTCGGCCTGGAACGTCGCCTCGGTGACGTCGACGACCGCACCCCCCGGGGCACCCGCCGGCGCGGTGGCGCTCGGCGGCGGGGCGGCCTGGGCGCGTGCTGCGGCCTCCGAGCGCGCCTTGACGGCGGCGAGGTCGACGGCGCCGGCCATGGTGGCGGCCATCTGGGCCTGCTGCGCCTGCGCGCGCGGGTCGGGACGTCCGGGGCGGGTGGGCTGCATGACCTCGATCATCCCACCGCGGGTCCGGGTGCGTCCGGGCCGGGGCTCAGCGCTCCGCCCAGACGCCCCGCTGGTTGCCGCTGGGATCCTCGAAGTGGAACCGGCGCCCGCCCGGGAACTCGTACGGGCCCTCGGCCACGCGCCCACCGGCGGCCTCCACCGCGGCGACGCTCGCGTCGAGGTCCGCGGAGAACAGCAGCACGAGCGGGGCCCGGAGGCTCCCCGAGGTGTGCCGAGGAGTGGCTCAGCGCCCGTCGGGGACGGCACGTGGCCGCGGTGCGGTCCGGAGGACCGCGATGCCACAGCTCAGAAGCGGGCGGGCTCGGTGTAGCCGCCCCACTCCGCGCGGAGGGCGTCGCAGATCTCGCCGAGGGAGGCCTCGGCGCGCACGGCGTCGAGCATCGCGGGGACCATGTTCGCCTCGGTGCGCGCCACCTCGACCATGCGCGCGACGGCCGCACGTGCGGCGTCGTCGTCCCGCTGCTGCCGGCGGCCGGCCAGCTCGGCCTTCTGCTCGACCTCCACCTGGTGGCTGACCCGCAGGATGTCCAGCTTGTCGTGGGCGTCCACCGAGCCGACCAGCGTGTTGACGCCGACGACCTTCTTGTCGCCCTTCTCCAGGGCCCGCTGGTAGACGAACGCGGCCTCGGCGATCTCGCCGGTGAACCAGCCGTCCTCGATGCCCCGCAGGATGCCCGAGGTCATCGTGCCGTCGGTGCCCATGTCGCGGATGCGGGCGAAGATCTCCTCCGCCTGGCGCTCGAGCTCGTCGGTGAGCGCCTCGACGTACCACGAGCCGCCGAGCGGGTCGGCGACGTTCATGACGCCGGTCTCCTCGGCGATCACCTGCTGGGTGCGCAGCGCGATCTGCGCGGCCTTGGCGCTGGGCAGCGCCAGCACCTCGTCGAGGGCGTTGGTGTGCAGCGACTGGGTGCCGCCGAGGACCGCGGCCAGCGCCTCCACCGCCGTCCGGGTGATGTTGTTGTCCGGCTGCTGGGCGGTGAGGCTGACGCCGGCGGTCTGGGTGTGGAAGCGCAGTTGCTGCGCCTTCTCGGTCCGGGCGCCGTAGACGTCGCGCAGCCAGCGCGCCCAGATGCGGCGGGCGGCGCGGAACTTGGCGATCTCCTCGAAGAAGTCGACGTGCGCGTCGAAGAAGAACGACAGCCCGGGGGCGAACTGCTCGATGTCCAGGCCACGGGAGAGCCCGAGCTCCACGTAGGCGAAGCCGTCGGCCAGCGTGTACGCGAGCTCCTGCGCGGCCGTCGAACCGGCCTCGCGGATGTGGTAGCCGGAGACGCTGATCGGCTTGTACGCGGGGATCTCCGCCGCGCAGTACTCCATCAGGTCGCCGATCAGGCGCAGGTGCGGCTCCGGCGGGAAGAGCCACTCCTTCTGCGCGATGTACTCCTTGAAGATGTCGGTCTGCAGCGTGCCGTTGAGCCGGCCGAGGTCGGCGCCCTGGCGTTCGGCTGCGATGAGGTACATGCAGAAGACCGGGACGGCGGGGCCGCTGATGGTCATCGACGTCGTGGTGGCCTCGAGGTCGATGCCGTCGAAGAGCACGTCCATGTCGACGGCGGTGTCCACGGCCACGCCGCAGTGCCCGACCTCCCCGAGGCTGCGCGGGTCATCGGAGTCGCGGCCCATGAGCGTGGGCATGTCGAACGCGACCGAGAGCCCGCCGCCGCCCTCGGCCAGGATCATCTTGTAGCGCTCGTTGGTCTGCTTGGCGTTGCCGAAGCCGGCGAACTGCCGGATGGTCCAGGCCCGCCCGCGGTAGCCCGTGGCGTGCAGGCCCCGGGTGAACGGGAACTCGCCCGGGTAGCCGATCCGCTCGAAGCCCTCGATGGTGCTCTCGTCGGCGGGGCCGTACACCGGGTCGACCTCCACGCCCGAGAGCGTGGTGAAGTCCGCGTCACGCACCCGCCCCGCGGCGAGCGCCGCGTCGTACCGCTGCTGCCACCGCTGCCGGGCGTCGTCGCTCATGCCGAAGATGCTAGGACGTCCAACTATCGTGTGTCGAGCGTCATGGCGCGTCGCCGGCCACGTCCCCGGCGCCCAGCCGCACCCGGCGCAGCGTCGTGAACAGCGCCTCGTGCTCCTCCTCCGCGAGCTCCCCCAGCCCGAAGTCGAGCGCGGTCAGCGCCCGCGTGCCCTCCTCGACGACGGTGCGGCCGCGGTCGGTGATCGCGGCCAGGACACCGCGACCGTCGGCGGGGTTGGGGCGGCGGTCGACGTACCCCGCGGCCACCAGCCGGTCGATGGCGTTGGTGACGCTGGTCGGGTGCACCATGAGCCGGCTGCCGATCACCTTCAGCGGCAGCTCCCCCGACCGGCTGAAGGTGAGCAGCACGAGGACCTCGTAGCGGGCGAACGTCAGCTCCAGCGGGCGCAGCACCTCGTCGAAGCGGGCGAGCAGGATCTGCTGGACGCGGAAGACCGACGTCGCCGCCCGCATCGCCGACGACGGGCCGAAGTGCTTCTCCCACTTCTCCCCGGCGCGCTCGATCGGGTCGAACGGCAGCCCCAGCGGTCGGACCATGCGCGGCACGCTACCGGGGCGCTGTTGCACCGCCGCCGCTCTTGCCCGGTGTCGACATGCCGTGGTGTCGACCCCGACCGACACCACGACAAGTCGACACAGGCCGGTACCTGTGGAAAGAGGCCGCGGCGTTCTCCTGCGACACGGCACGCTGCCGCGGTGCCGCCGACCCCTCGCAGCCCTGCCGAGCTCCACCGGAAGGTTTTCCGCGGCTCCGAGATGGTCGCCGCCGGTCAGCTGACGAAGAACGAGCTGCGCAGCCGGGCGTGGCAGCGCCTGTTCCGAGACGTGTACGTGTGCGCGTGCGTGCGGGTCACCCACCGCGTCCGCGCCAGCGCAGCGTCCTGGAAGGTGCTCCCGGGGTCGGTCGTCACGGGACGCAGCGCCGCGGTCCTCTGGGGCGTGGACGCCGCCGGCATCGACGAGGACGTCGAGCTGACCGTGCCACCCGGGCACAACGTCACCGCGGTGCGCGGTGTACGCGTGCAGCGGCGTTCCCTCGGTGCCGACGCCGTCACCGTCCGGGCCGGCGTCCGCCTCACGACGCCGGTACAGACGGCCCTCGACCTGGCACGGCACCTGCCCCGGGAGGACGCGGTCGTGCACATCGACCAGCTGGCCGGTCGCCGAGTCGTCGACCTGGCAGCCGTCCGGACGGCGGCCGGCGCGGCGACCGGTCCGGGCTGTCGCCGGGCCCGCGTCGCGGTGCACCTCGCCGACGGGTTGGCCGGCTCGCCGCAGGAGACACGGCTGCGGCTCCTCCTGCACTCCTCGCGGCTGCCTCGGCCGGTCGCGCAGCACACCGTGCGCGACGGCGACGGCTTCGTCGCACGGGTGGACTTCGCCTGGCCGGACCACCGGCTCGCGGTCGAGTACGAGGGTCGTTGGCACGGCGAGCGGCAGAACGTGGCCCGGGACCGACGACGCCTGAACCGCCTCACCGCAGCCGGCTGGACCGTCGTCTTCGTGACCGCGGAGGACCTCGCCGAACCGGTCCAGTTGATCGCCCGCATCGCCGCAGCCCTGCGGCTTGTCCACTGACTGCCGACCACGCGTGGGATCCGGGCCGCCCGACCCCACGTCCACTCGACAACGGGCGGCCCCGATCAGCGCAGCGGCGGGCGAAGCGGCGGGACGTGCCGCACACCGAACACCTCGGCCAGGGCGACGCGTGCGGCCTGGTCGCCGCAGGCACCGTGGACGGCGGGGCCGGGCGGGGTGGCCGACGACGCCAGGTAGACTCCGCGGGCCGGCGTCTTGTAGGTGTTCCAGCGCGGGACCGGCCGGGCGAGCATCTGCCAGAGGGTGGTCTGGCCGTTGGAGATGTCGCCGCCCAGGTAGGTGGGGTTCCACTGCTCCATGGCGACGGCGTTCTTGGTGTGGCGGTCGACGATCGTGTCGCGGAAGCCGGGCGCGAACCGCTCGACCTGCTGCTCGATCGCATCGGTCATGTCGACGTCGGAGCCGTGCGGCACGTGCACGTAGGCCCAGAAGATGTGCCCGCCGTCCGGGGCGCGGCTGGGGTCGGGCACGGTGGGCTGGACGGCGAGCACGTAGGGCCGGTCGGTGACCCGCCCCTCGTTGGGCGCCCGCTCCCCCGCGATCGTCTCCTCCAGGGTCCCGGCGACGTGGACGGTCCCGGCGCGGCGGACGTCGGCGTTGGCCCACGGCACCGGCTCGGAGAGGATCCAGTCGATCTTGAAGACGCCGGCGCCGTGCCGGTACCGCTGCACCCAGCGGCGGTAGCCCTCGTGCACCCGGTCCCCGGCCATCGCCACGAACGCGTCCGGCGAGGTGTCGAGCAGCACGGCGGGCACGCCCTCGAACTCGCGCAGGTCGGTGACCAGGTGGCCGGTCACCACCTCGCCGCCCTGCTCCTCCAGGGCGCTCACCATGGCGTCGGCGAGTTTCTGCGACCCGCCCTCGACCAGCGGCCACCCGACGTGGTGGGACAGCATCGCGAGCAGCATGCCGAGCGCCGAGGTCAGCGGCTGGCGCAGGTCGAGCATCCCGTGGGCCGCGGCGCCGGCGATGAGCGCCCGCCCCTCCGGGGTGCCGAAGTACCGGTGCGCCAGCCAGCGGACGTTGGGCAGGCCGGTGAGCCCGAACTTGGCGATCTGCACCGGGCTGCGCATCGGCAGGCTGCGCAGCCGGCTGGTGAGGAAGAAGTCGACGATGTCGGCGCCGTGTTCCACGAGCGGCTCGAACAGCCGGCGGTACCCGTCGGCGTCCACCCCGAGGCCGGCCGCGGTTTCTTCCAGGGAGCGGTGGGAGACCGCCGCGCGGCCGCCGTCCAGCGGGTGCGCGAAGCTGACCTCCGGGTGCACCAGGCGCACGCCCCGCGCCGGCAGGTCGAACTCGCGGAAGAAGGGCGCAGCGGCGGCCAGCGGCTGCACCGTCGAGCAGACGTCGTGGTGGAACCCGGGGCGCATGAGCTCCTCGGTGCGCATCCCGCCACCGGGCCGCTCGCCCGCCTCGACCACCTGCACCCGCAGGCCGGCGGCGGCCAGGCGGAGGGCAGCGGCCAGCCCGTTGGGCCCTGCTCCGACGACGACGGCGTCCGCCGTGCCGTTCACTGCCGTAGTCCGTTCACCCGTCCCATCCTGGCCGGTGGGCGCCCGACCTGCGCGGTCAGCGCTACAGCTGGCCGAGCAGCTCGTCGGCGGCGCGGTAGGGGTCGGTCCCGCCGCCCACCACCGCGTCGGCCAGCGTGCCCAGCGCCGCCGAGCCGCGCACGTCCCCCATCCGCTCCCGCAGCGTGGCCAGCGCGATCGCCTCGATCTCGCGGGCGGCCCGCTCGCTGCGCCGGCGGTGCCCCTCACCCGAGGACTCCAGCCACTGCCGGTGCTCCTCGATCCGCGCCAGCACCTCGTCGACGCCGTTGTCCGTGTCGCGGGCGGCGACCGTGCGGCAGATCGGCGGGCGCCAGTGACCCGCCTCGGAGTGCCGGCCACCGAGGGAGAGCATGTAGCGCAGATCGCGCACCGTCTGGTCGGCGCCGTCCCGGTCGGCCTTGTTCACGACGAAGACGTCGGCGACCTCGAGGATCCCGGCCTTGGCCGCCTGGATGCCGTCGCCCATGCCGGGGGCGACCAGCACGAGCGTGGTGTCGGCGAGCGAGGCGATCTCGAGCTCCGACTGCCCGACGCCGACCGTCTCGATCAGCACCACGTCGCAGCCGGCCGCGTCGAGCACCCGCAGCGCCTGGGGCGTGGCCCAGGAGAGCCCACCGAGGTGACCGCGGGAGGCCATCGACCGGATGAACACGCCGCTGTCCCCGGCGTGGTCCTGCATGCGCACGCGGTCGCCGAGCAGGGCACCCCCGGAGAAGGGCGAGGACGGGTCGACGGCCAGGACCCCGACCCGCTTGCCCGCCTGCCGCAGGGCGCGCACCAGCGCGGTCGTCGACGTCGACTTGCCGACACCCGGTGAACCGGTGAGGCCGATGACCTGGGCGCCGCCGGTGTGCGGCGCCAGCGCCGCCGCCACCTCGCGCAGCGCCGGGCTGGCGTCCTCCACCAGCGAGATCAGCCGGGCCACCGACCGCGCGTCACCCTCGCGGGCGCCCGCGACGAGCGCCGGGACGTCGGCGGACCGCCGGGAGCGACGGGTGGGCGCTTGCCCCCGAGGGGGCCCCGAATCCGGCGACCGGACTGCGGTCCCCTCTGTCGTCACGCCTTCGCGGGCACGTGCAGGATCAGCGCGTCGCCCTGACCGCCGCCGCCGCAGAGCGCCGCGGCACCGACGCCACCACCGCGGCGGCGCAGCTCGAGCGCGAGGTCCAGGACGATCCGGGCGCCGCTCATGCCGATCGGGTGCCCCAGGGCGATGGCGCCGCCGTTGGGGTTCACCTTCTCCGGGTCGACGCCGAGCTCGCGGGTGGAGACGATGCCGACCGCGGCGAAGGCCTCGTTCAGCTCGACCAGGTCGAGGGACTTCGGGTCGATGCCCTCGCGCTCGCAGGCCTTCTGGATCGCCCGCGACGGCTGGCTCTGCAGCGTGGCATCCGGGCCGGCGACGACGCCGTGGGCACCGATCTCGGCGATGACCGTGCAGCCCAGCTCGGCAGCCTTCTCGGCGCTCATCACCACGACGGCGCAGGCGCCGTCGGAGATCTGCGAGGCGGTGCCGGCGGTGATCGTGCCGTCCTTGGCGAAGGCGGGCTTCAGCTTCGAGAGGCTCTCGGCGGTGGTGTCGGGGCGGATGCCCTCGTCCTCGCGGAACTCGATCGGGTCGCCCTTGCGCTGCGGGATGAGGACGGGGGTGATCTCCTCGTCGAAGATCCCGTCCTTGGCGGCGCGCGCGGCCTTCTGGTGGCTCGCGGCGGCGAACTCGTCCTGCTCCTCGCGGGTCAGGTCGTAGCGGCTGTTGGCCTGCTCGGTGAGCGCGCCCATCGCCACCTGGTCGAAGGTGTCCGACAGCCCGTCGTGGGCCATCGAGTCGATCAGCGCGGTGTCGCCGTACTTGGTGCCGGTGCGCGAGCCCGCCAGCAGGTGCGGCGCCTGGGTCATCGATTCCATGCCACCGGCGACGACGACGTCGTACTCGCCCGCGCGGATGAGCTGGTCGGCGAGCGCGATGGCGTTCATGCCGGAGAGGCAGACCTTGTTGATGGTCAGCGACGGGACCGACATCGGGATGCCGCCGGCCACCGCGGCCGGGCGGGCGGGGTTCTGGCCGGCCCCTGCCTGGATGACCTGGCCCATGATCACGTAGTCGACCTGGTCGCCGGAGATGCCGGCCCGCTCGAGCGCGGCCTTGATGGCGACACCCCCGAGGTCGGCCGCGGAGAAGTCCTTCAGCGAGCCGAGGAGCCGGCCCATCGGGGTACGGGCGCCGCTGACGATGACCGAGCGGGACATGCTGCCTCCAGTGCCGGGCCGCCGCCGGTGGCGACCACGTTGTCGGGACGCACCGCGACGGCGATACCGGCGCGGCGTCGGGCCTTCCGGGAAGGATAGGACGGTCGCCCGACACGCGGCAGGGCCGGACGAGTGGCCGAGGTCACGCCGTGGGGGTGAGGCCTGCCACACCGACCTGTCGTCTCAGACGTCTTGACGGCACTATGCCTGGCGTGAGCAACGACGCCGAGCGCCCCGGGCTGCCCGAGGGCCTGCTGACGACCATCGACCACGTGGGCATCGCCGTCCCGGACCTGGACGAGGCGATCGCCTTCTACGCCCGGGCCTTCGGGGTGCACTCGGTGCACGAGGAGACCAACGAGGAGCAGGGCGTCCGCGAGGCGATGCTCGCCGTCGGCACCGGTGAGACCCGGATCCAGCTGCTCGCGCCGCTGACCCCGGAGTCCACCATCGCCAAGTTCATCGGCCGCTCGGGGCCCGGCCTGCAGCAGCTCGCCTTCCGGGTCGACGACGTCGAGGCGGTCAGCGCGACGCTGCGCGAGCGCGGCCTGCGGCTGCTCTACGACACGCCCAGGCGCGGCACGTCGGACAGCCGGGTGAACTTCGTCCACCCCAAAGACGCCGGCGGCGTCCTGGTCGAGCTCGTCGAGCCGGCCGCGGGCACCGCGCACTGACCACCCCGACCCGCGCGGTTACCCACCGGTAACCTCTCCGCACCCGCACCTGCACCGCCCTCCGAGCCGGCCGACACGGCCACCGACGACCCAGGAGTTCGCGTGAACGAGATCAGGGACGCCATCCTCGCCGACCAGCTGGACGCCCTCGGCGGCCTGGCCGTGCCGGAGTCCTACCGCGCCGTGCTGGTCCGCAAGGACGAGCAGGACATGTTCGTGGGCCTGCCCACCAAGGAGAAGGACCCGCGCAAGTCCCTCCACGTCGAGGAGGTCCCGACCCCGGAGCTCGGCCCGGGCGAGGCGATCGTGGCCGTCATGGCCTCCTCGGTGAACTACAACACCGTCTGGACGTCGATCTTCGAGCCGGTCTCCACCTTCGGCTTCCTCGAGCGCTACGGCCGCGTCTCCGAGCTCACCAAGCGGCACGACCTGCCCTACCACGTGGTCGGCTCGGACCTCGCCGGCGTCGTGCTGCGCGTGGGCCCCGGGGTCAACAAGTGGAAGCCGGGCGACGAGGTCGTCGCGCACTGCCTCTCGGTGGAGCTCGAGGACCCGGCCGGCCACGACGACACGATGATGGACCCGCAGCAGCGCATCTGGGGCTTCGAGACCAACTTCGGCGGCCTCGCGGAGCTGGCGCTGGTCAAGAGCAACCAGCTCATGCCCAAGCCCGCCCACCTCACGTGGGAGGAGGCCGCGAGCCCGGGCCTGGTCAACTCGACCGCCTACCGCCAGCTTGTGAGCAAGAACGGCGCCAACATGAAGCAGGGCGACACCGTGCTCATCTGGGGCGCCTCGGGCGGCCTGGGCTCGTACGCCACCCAGATGGCGCTCAACGGCGGCGCGATCCCGGTGTGCGTGGTGAGCAGCCCCGAGAAGGCCGAGATCGTCCGCAAGATGGGCGCCGAACTGGTCATCGACCGCTCGGCCGAGGGCTACCAGTTCTGGAAGGACGACGACACCCAGGACCCCAAGGAGTGGCAGCGCCTCGGCAAGAAGATCCGTGAGCTCACCGGCGGCGAGGACGTCGACATCGTCTTCGAGCACCCCGGCCGGGAGACCTTCGGCGCCAGCGTCTACGTGGCCAAGAAGGGCGGCACGATCATCACCTGCGCCTCGACCACTGGCTACCTGCACGAGTACGACAACCGGTACCTCTGGATGAACCTCAAGAAGATCCTGAGCTCGCACTTCGCCAACTACAAGGAGGCGTGGGAGGCCAACCGGCTCATCGACAAGGGCCTCATCCACCCGACGCTGTCGAAGGTCTACCCGATGGAGGAGGTCGGCCAGGCCGCCCTCGACGTCCACCGCAACGCCCACCAGGGCAAGGTCGGCGTCCTGACCCTCGCCCCCGAGGAGGGGCTCGGCGTCAAGGACGCCGAGAAGCGCGAGAAGCACATCGAGGCGATCAACCGGTTCCGCGGCGTGTAGAAGGACCCTCCTGCCCCCCACCGCGCGCACGCTCGCGGCGGGGCCTGCAGGAGGGCCGTTCCAGCACGGCGCCCGGGGCCGGGCCGCGGCTGCGGTCCGGCCCCTGCGCGCGTCGCCCGGCGTGTCGTCTGGGACGCCCGGTGCATCTGGGGCGGACCACGCCCGGGACGGTGACGGGCCCCAGCCCTTCTGCGAGGATGGAACCCATGAGCGACCCCCGCCGTGACATGCCGGTGCACGAGGCGCAGCACTCGTTCGACGTGGTCCTGCGGGGGTACGACCGCAGCCAGGTCGCCGACACGATCGAGCGGCTCGAGGCTGACTTCCGCATCGCCCTCGCCGACCGTGACGCCGCCGTCGCGCGCTCCTCCGACCTGGCCAGCCAGCTGTCGGCGCTCCACGGCGAGATCGAGTCGCTCCGCCGCAAGGCCGCGACCGCCGCCGCACCCACGTTCGAGAACATCAG
Organism: Blastococcus sp. DSM 46786; assembly: GCF_900109665.1. Lineage (GTDB taxonomy): Bacteria > Actinomycetota > Actinomycetes > Mycobacteriales > Geodermatophilaceae > Blastococcus > Blastococcus carthaginiensis. Next base: position 13,053 of record NZ_FOAO01000019.1, on the reverse strand, counting down.
CGAGCGCATCCAGCACATGCTGCAGCTGGCCGAGGAGGAGGCGGGGGAGATCCGCCGCGCCGCCGAGGCCGACGCGATGGCCGTGCGCGAGCAGACCGCCGCCGAGGAGCGGGCGCTGCTGGAGCGCCACGCCGCCGGGCAGGCGGAGGTCGAGCGGATGATCGCCGAGGCGCGGCAGAGCGCCGAGCAGATCGCGCAGAAGGCCCAGCAGCGCGCCGACGAGCTGGTCGCCAAGGCCCAGGAGCGGGTCGCCCGGCTCGACGCCGAGTCGCAGGCCCGTCGCGCCAAGGTCGAGGAGGACTTCGACATCGCGCAGCGCGCCCGCCGAGCCGAGGCGGCGCGGGTCGAGGAGGAGCGCGAGCGCGTCTCCACCCAGGCCGCGCGCCAGCGCATCGCCGCCGCGGAGCAGCACGCAGCAGGGCTCGTCGCCGAGGCCGAGGCCCGCGCCGAGGCCATCCGGGAGGTCCGCGACGAGCTCACCAGCCGGCTGGTGCAGGCCCGGCGCCTGCTGGACAACCTGCCCGACCTGGGCGACCGCCCGCAGCAGCCCCGCGAGGACGCCGACGCCGGGCGGCGCCCGCAGCCCACCGCCCGCACCACCGAGTCGGCCCGGCAGCAGACCACGGCCCCGCAGTCGGCACCCCAGCCGCCGGGGGCGCAGCCGACCACCGCTCCGCAGCCGGCCCAGGCCGCGCAGTCGGAGCGCGCGGAGGCGCCGGCACCCACCCGTCAGGCTCCCGCCCCGGTCGCCGGGCCGCAGACGGGGCAGCAGCCGGTCGTGCAGGCCGCCCGGGGCGAGGGCGAGGCCGCCGCGGCCCGCCAGCCCACCCGCGCCGAGCCGGTGACCGCCACCTTCCCCGCGGTCCAGCGTGCCGAGCCGACCACCCGGGCGCTGCCCCTGCCGCCACGCCCGACGGGCAGCGGCGCGACCTCGACGGAGCAGCCCGACCACGCGGTCGCTGCGACCGGGAACCCGGCCACCGACTCCGTCGACCAGCCGGTCCGGGCCCAGGGCTGAGGCCCGTGGCCCACCGGCCTCGCTAGCCGCGGGCCGAGCCGTCCACGGACGCCGGGGAGGAGGTGCGGTGCCGACCCGCAGCGCGCGGCACCGCCCCCGGCACCGCGCCGTGGGGCCGCTCCGCGCGGCTCTCGGCGACCGCCGCGCGCCGTTCGTCCTCGTGGGGGCGCTCGTCGCGGTGCTGGTCGCGGCGGCAGCGACCCTGGTGACGGGGCCGGAGCGGCCTGCCCCGTCCAGCGCCCCGACGGCGACCACCGTCCCCGGAACCGGCAGCGCGCCCCGGACCGGCGCCACCGCCCCGCCCGCCGCAGCGGCCCTGCTGGACTGGGCCGACCGCGAACTGCCTCCCGGCACGCAGCTGCGCGCCGAGGGGGACGTGCGCGACGACCTGAGCGCCGCCGGTGCAGGCGACGAGCTGCTGGCGACCGGCCGGTCCACTGGCCCGGACGACCTCGTCCTCACGGTGACCGACGGCTCCGCAGAGCCCGGCGGCCGGGTGGTCGCCCGCTTCGACGAACTCGTCCTGGGCGACCCCTCCCCCGGCACCCCGACGCAGGAGCACCTCGAACGGCGGCGGGCGCTGGCCGAGGCGGTGCTGGCCAACCCCACGGCGCGGGCCGGGGAGCAGGCCGCCGCGGTGCTGCGATCGGCCGACGTGGACATGCGGCTGCTGTCCCTCCTGGCGGTGCTCACCGCCCGGGAGGGCGTCGGCGTGGCGTCGTTCCCGCGCGTCGAGGGGGCCGAGGGGCCGGCGCGCACCGTGCTGATCGATGCCGTGGGCAGCGCACCGGTCGGCGCCGGGAAAGCAGCCACCGCGAGACTGCGCACCTGGCTGGAGGCCCAGCTCCCGCCGTTCGCACCCGACCGCGTCGAAGTGGTGGAGGAGGGCGTCCTGCTCTCCTACCGCTACGCGTCCGACCCTGACGCGCTCGTCGCCGAAGGGACCCCGTGACGCCCGGTTGGACAGAAGACGCGTGGAGTGGCCGAATGGAGCCGAGGGCCTCTTCCCGGTCCGATCCCGAACTCCTGGAGCCACTGTGGACCGGTTGATCCGTCTGCTGTCCGTCGCCGCGCTCGGTGCCGGTTTCCTCCTCGTCGCCCCCACCGGCGCGGGGGCCGCCGTCGAGGACGCCGGGCTCTTGCGCCTGGCGCACCTCTCACCGGACACCCCGGCGGTCGACGTCTACGTCGACTCGGTCGCCGACCCGGGGGACGGGACGGCGCTGCTCACCGTGCCCGGTGTCGGTTACGGAACCATCTCCGACTACCAGGACGTGCCGGCGGGTGTCTACACGGTGAGCATGCGGCAGGCCGGCGCCGACCCGTCCGCTCCGGCGGTCCTGTCGACCACCGTGGAGATCGGCGACGGCGACGTGCGCACCGTCGCCGGGGTCGGGCCCTTCGCCGATCTGGGCCTGGAGGTGCTCGAGGACGACCTCACGCTCGCGCCGTCCGGCCAGGCCCGCGTGCGGATCATCTCCGCCGCCGCCTCGGCGCTGACGCTGGACGCCGCCGTCGGCGGCACGGACCTCGCCACCGACCTGGCGTTCGCCGAGGCCGGCGACTACGCCACCGTGGCCGGCGATGCCGGATCGTTGCAGCTGACGGTGGACGGCGAGCCCACCGAACTGCCGCTGGAGCTGGCACCCGGCTCCGTGTACAGCCTGTTCGTCCTCGACGAGCCAGGGGGCGGGCTGACCGTGCGCCCGGTCCTGGACGCCGCAGGCCCGGGCGTGGTCCCGACCGGCGGTGTGGAGGCGGGAGCCGGCGGGGCGGCGGGGGCCGGAGGTCCGCTCCCCGCCCTCGTGGCCGGCGCCGCGGGTCTGACGCTCCTCACCGGCCTGCTGCTGGCTGCGTGGTCGCGCCGCGACCCGTCCCGGCACGCCGCCGGTTCCTGAGGCGGGTCCGGTGGGCTCCCACCGCCGGCCGCGACGGTCCGTACCGACGCTGCTGCGGCTGCTCGCCGGCACCGCGCTGGTCGCTGGCACGGTCGCACTGGTGTCCCCCGACGCGGACCCTCCGGCGGCGGAGGTCATCGCGGACTCACCGGCCCCCCTGGTGGCCGGGTACGGCACCGCGGTCACGGCGGCATCGCCGGTCCGGGTGCGACTCCCGGCGATCGGCGTGGACAGCCCGCTGGTCGAACTCGGCGTCGACGGCGTCGGCGCCCTGGAGCCGCCCGCGGACCACACCCGCGCCGGCTGGTTCGCCGGGGGGCCGGCCCCCGGTGCCGTCGGGCCGTCCGTGATCGCCGGGCACGTCGACTCCCGGGACGGGCCCGCCGTGTTCTTCCGGTTGGACGAACTGGTGGCCGGCGACGAGGTGCTGGTGGACCAGGCCGACGGCACGACGGTGCGCTTCACCGTGACCGGTGCCGAACGGTTCCCGAAGGACCGGTTCCCGACCCGGGAGGTCTACGGCCCGACACCCCGGGCCGAGCTCCGGCTGATCACCTGCGGCGGGGAGTTCGATGCCGCGACGGGCAGCTACCGGGACAACGTCGTCGTCTGGGCCCGTCTCGCGACGTGAGGGAACGGCCTCCTGCAGGGGCCCGGTGCGAGCGGTGGGGGCAGGAGGCGCTTCGTCAACGCCGGCGCTCGCGCGAACGCCAGCACGCCGTGTGCCAGTGCCGCCGCCGGTCGGCCGCCGAGTCGACGTCCCACGGGTCCAGGCCGGAGTCCCGCACGTAGGCGGGCCAGACCACCACGTGCGGTGTCCCGGTGCGGATCTCCTGGTCGCAGCCCGGGCAGCGGTAGGTCTTGCCGGTGGCGGCACCGGTGATCGGCCGCACGACCCAGTCGCCGTCGGCGGCCTCCTCGACCGGGTCGGCGCGCCGGACCGGCTCCCGACCACCAGGTCGGGAACCGGCCCGGGGGCGGCGACGGGGCACGCGTCAGCGGCCGGCGTAGTCCCGGAACCCGCGGCCGGTCTTGCGGCCCAGGTAGCCGGCGGTGACCAGGTGCTCCAGCAGGGGCGCCGGCGCGAAGCCCGGCTCGCGGAACTCGGTGTAGAGCTCCTTCTCGATCGCCAGCGAGACGTCGAGGCCCACGACGTCCAGCAGCTCGAACGGCCCCATCGGGTAGCCGCAGCCGACCTTCATGGCGGCGTCGATGTCGTCGGAGGTGGCGTAGTGCGCCTCCAGCATCTTCACCGCGTCGTTCAGGTACGGGAAGAGCAGCGCGTTGACGATGAAGCCGGCGCGGTCGGTGCAGGAGACGGCGTGCTTGCCCAGCTGCGCCGACACGGCGTGGACGGTGGCGGCGACGTCGGGCGCGGTCGAGATCGTCGAGACGACCTCGACGAGCTTCATGACCTGCGCCGGGTTGAAGAAGTGCATGCCCACGACGTCGGCCGGGCGGCCGCTGGCCTTGGCGCACTCGATGACCGGCAGGCTCGAGGTGGTGGTGGCGAGCACCGCCCCCGGCTTGGCGATCTCGCCGAGGTTGGCGAACAGCGCCTCCTTGACCGGGAGCGACTCCACGACGGCCTCGATGACCAGGTCGCGGTCGGCGAGGTCGTCCAGCGACGTGGTGCCGGAGACCCGGCCGAGGATCTCATCCTTGGCCGCTTCGTCGAGACGGCCGCGGACGACCTGCTTGTCCAGGGACTTGGTGAGCGCCGTGGTGACGCCCTCGACCTTCTCGGGCGAGCGGGCGACGAAGCGCACGTCGTAGCCGCCCTTGGCGGCGACCTCGATGATGCCGGTGGCCATCGTGCCCGAGCCGACGACGCCGACGGTCCGCACCTCGCGGGCGCCGGCCGCGGCACCGCCCGGGGTGGGGGTCTGCGCATCGGCGACGACCTCGGCCGAGCCCGGTTCGGCGTAGGTGTAGAAGCCGCGCCCGGACTTCCGGCCCAGCAGCCCGGCGGTCATCATCTGCTTGATCACGGGGCTGGGCGCGTGCAGCCGGTTCCGCGACTGCTTGTACATCGTGTCGAGGATCTCGTAGGCGGTGTCGATGCCGATGAGATCCATGAGCGACAGCGGACCCATGGGCAGCCCGCAGCCCAGACGCATCGCGGCGTCGATGTCCTCGCGCGAGGCGTAACGGTTCTCGTACATGGAGACCGCGTGGTTGAGGTAGCCGAAGAGCAGGGCGTTGGCGATGAAGCCGGCCTTGTCGCCGATGGTCACGTCGACCTTGCCCAGGCGGTCGGCGAGCGCCTCGACGGTCTCGACGACCTCGGGCTCGGTGACGACGGTGCGGACCACCTCGACCAGCTTCATGACCGGCGCGGGGTTGAAGAAGTGCATCCCGATGACCTTGCTCGGCCGGCCGGTGACCACCGACAGCTCGGTCACCGACAGGCTGGAGGTGTTGGTCGCCAGGATCGTGTCCGGCGGGCAGATCTTGTCCAGCTTGGCGAAGACGTCGGCCTTCAGCTCCATGCGCTCGGGGATGGCCTCGATGACCAGCTCCGCGTTCGCCAGGTCCTCCAGCGAGGTGGAGAAGCGGATCCGCTCGAAGATCGCGTCCCGGTCGGCGGGGTCGAGCTTGCCGCGGGCGACCGCCCGGTCGGTCGACTGCTCCACGTGACCCCGGCCGCGCGCCAGCGCGTCCTCACCGGTCTCCACGGCGGTGACCGACAGCCCCGCCCGCGCGAGCACCTCCGTGATGCCGGCACCCATGGTGCCCAGCCCCACGACGCCGACCTCGTTCAGTTCCCTGGCCACGTTGCCATCTCCCATCGCCGGTGATCGCGGGGAAGTCTCTCACCCCGGCCGCCCGGGGCCGCAGGGGCTACCGGCAGGTAGCCACGGCACCGTCCGGAGGCCCGCCCCGGGCGAGCGGAGGGTGGAGGGACGGCGTCCGCTCAGAAGAGACGCTGGGTCGGGTCGTCCGTGCCCTTGAGCACGGCGTAGTCGACGGTCACGCAGTCGATGCCGCGGTCCTGGGCCAGCACGCGCGCCTGCGGCTTGATCTCCTGGGCTGCGAACACGCCCTTGACCGGGGCCAGCAGCGGGTCGCGGTTGAGCAGCTCGAGGTACCGCGTCAGCTGCTCGACCCCGTCGATCTCGCCCCGGCGCTTGATCTCCACCGCCACGACTCCCCCGTCGGCGTCCCGGCAGAGCAGGTCCACCGGGCCGATGGCCGTCGGGTACTCCCGCCGTACCAGCGACCAGCCCTCCCCGAAGGTCTCCACGTGCAGGGCCAGCAGGCGCTGCAGCTCGGCCTCGACGCCGTCCTTCTGCAACCCGGGGTCGACCCCGAGGTCGTGGGCGTGGTCGTGCAGCACCTCCTCGATGCTGATGATCAGCTGCTCGCCGGCCTTGTTCGTCACCGTCCACGTGCCCGAACCGTCGGTGAGCGCCTCGTCGAGACGGCACGGCGGGCTCATCCAGTTCAGCGGCTTGTAGGCGCGGTCGTCGGCGTGCACCGACACCGAGCCGTCGGCCTTGACCAGCAGGAGACGGGTCGCCATCGGCAGGTGGGCGGTGAGCCGACCGACGTAGTCGACGGAGCAGCGGGCGATGACCAGACGCACGGGCGCCGACGCTACCGCGCCGCGACCGGAGGCCGGGCCGGCACCGTGTTCCGGAAAGGTGCCGGTGCGGAAACGGGGTCGTCCGGGCCGCCGGCGCCCCAGAACGGGCGGGTGAGCGCAACGGCGGCGACCGGCACCCCGCACGCGGACCGGCTGGCCGGGCGGGGATCGCCGTGAGCGTGGACGACGCGGGCGCTGGCTACGCCAGCCTCCGGCACGTCCTGCGGCTGGACCCCGACGTCATCGAGCTCGACATCGGGCTGGCCATGGGGCTGCACACCGACCCGGCCTGCCAGGCCATGACCTCGGCCCCGGGGAACCTCCCGGCCACCCCGACCCGTCGTCAAGGGTATGAGCACCCGTCCCCTGCGCGCCGCCACCCTCCTGGTCCTGGCCCTGCTGCTCGCCGCCTGCGCCGACGCGGCCGGTGGCGGCGGCACGCCCGCTGCAGACCCGTCGCCCCCGGCCGCGGAGGACGCCACCGTCGTGCTCCAGGTCAGCGAGGTCGGCGGCTTCACCACGCCGGCCCTGCTCGCCGGACGAGTGCCCTCCGCGACGCTCTACGCCGACGGCCGGCTCATCACCGACGGTCCGGTGATCGCCATCTGGCCGGCCCCCGCCCTGCCGAACCTGCAGGTGTACCGGCTGGGTGACGGCGGGGTGCGCGACCTCGTCGAGCGCGCGGTCGCCGCCGGCGTGACGGAGACCGGCGACCTGGGCACCCCGCCGGTCGCCGACGTGACCAGCACCCGCTTCACCGTCCGAACCGGCGGCGAGACGGTGACCCGCGAGGTGTACGCCCTCGGCATGGGCCCGGCGCCCGAGCGGGAGCAGGACGGCGGTCTCCCCACCGGGGTCGACACCGGGATCACCGAGGAGCAGGCGGCCGCGCGCGCCCGGCTGGCGGAGCTGGCCGAGGCGCTGCGCGATCCGGTCGCCGCCCTGGGTGCCGACCGGGTGTCCGGGCCCGAGCCGTACGAGCCCGAGGCGGTCGCCGCGGTGGTGGGCCCCTACGTCGAGGTGGACCCCGCCCAGCCGGAGCTGCCGTGGCCGGGGCCGGAGCTGCCGGGTGAGCCCATCGCACCGGGGACGACGTGCGTCACGGCCACCGGGGAGCAGGCCCAGGCGGTGCTCGAGGCCGCCGCCGAGGGCAACGCGGCCACCCCGTGGGTCGGCGACGACGGGGCGCGGTGGTCGGTGGTGCTCCGGCCGCTGCTGCCGCACGAGTCCGGCTGCGCCGACCTGACCGAGGGATGAGCGACGGGCCCGGACCTCCTGCGAGGTCCGGGCCCGTCGCGGCCGGCCGCCTACGCGGTGGCGGGCCTCGCAGGTCGGTGGCGACGCCGGCGCGCTCCTGGACCGGGTCGGCGCCACTGCCCGTCACCGGCACGACCCTGCTCGTGCGGCCGGACGTCGCACTGGCCTCGGAGTGCGAACCCTGGACCCGCAGACGTACGGCAAGGACTTCGCCGTCGTCGTGGAAGGGGTGCTGCAGCGGCTGTCGGCCACCGACGCGCAGCTGGAGGTGGAGCTGGAGATCTCGGCGACCACGGCCGATGGCTTCGGCGACGACGTCGTCCGCACCGTCTCGGAGAACGCCGGCACCCTCCGCTTCGAGCAGTCCGGCTTCGAGACCGACTGATCGACGTCCACCGAAGTAGGGAAAACGGAGAAAAACTAGTTCTCACATCTTCTTCTAAGTGAGAATAAGGTCGGCTCGTGTTCTCGCCTCCCACGCCCTCCTGGCCTACCGTCACGTGGCGCGACGTGACCTGGCGGCCGAGCGTGCCACCCGACGCCGTTCCGCGGTCGGTTCGGCAACGGCACTCCGGCCCCTACCGTGCGGCGATCGTCCCGCGGATCGCGACGTCGACACTGACGGTCGACGGTGCAACCGCCGCGCTGGCGGACGAGGCATCTCGCGAGGTCACCCGCTTCGATGCGCAACTGGGCGGTGAGGTCGCCCCGTTCGCGTCGGTACTACTGCGCAGCGAATCGGCTTCCTCATCGCAGATCGAGCAGCTCACCGCCGGCGCCAAGGCCATCGCTGTGGCCGAGCTGGGCAACGGCACGACCCGTAACGCAGTCTCGGTCGTCGGCAACGTCAGGGCGATGAGAGCCGCACTCGACCTGGCCGGCGAGCTGGACCCGACTTCCATCCTGGCCATGCATGCGGCCCTGCTCGAGGAGGTCGAACCCGCCATCGCCGGCCGGTGGCGCACCGAGCAGGTGTGGATCGGCGGGAGCTCCTACGGACCCCACGGCGCGGCATTCGTCCCGCCGGTCGCCGACGACGTTCCCGACCTCATCGACGATCTGATCGCCTTCGCCCGGCGGGACGACATCCCCCCGCTGGTGCTCGCTGCCCTCGTCCATGCCCAGTTCGAGACCATCCACCCCTTTCCCGACGGCAACGGGCGGACGGGTCGGGCGCTGATCCACGCCCTGCTTCGCCGGTACGAGTTGACTCGGGCGGTCACCGTCCCGGTGTCCGCCGGGCTGCTCACCGACGTGGACGGCTACTTCGCAGCGCTCACCGCTTACCGGGAGGGCGATCCGACCGGCATCGTCGCGGCGCTGGCCAACGGCGCACTGGAGGCCATCGTCAATGCCCGGCAGCTGGTGGCCGACCTGCACCAGGTGCGCGCCCGGTGGGACGACGTCGTGGTCGCCCGCCGCGACGCCGCCGCCTGGCGGGTCGCCGATCTCCTCCTCCGCCATCCGGTGATCGACGCCGCCACCATCGCCCGGGACGTGGGCGTCGCACCGAGCAACGCGCTTCGTGCTCTAGAACCGCTGCTCGCCGCTGGCGTGGTCACCGAGTTCTCCGGCCGGGCGCGCAACCGGCTGTGGCAGGCCCGCGAGGTGCTGGCTGCCGTGGACGCCTTCGCGGCCCGGGCCGGCCGTCGTCGCCCGGGTAGCTGACCCGGCCGCAATGCCCGTCGGCGGACGACGGGACACCGGCCCCTCAGTCCGTCCAGACCGGCTTCCGCTTCTCCAGGAAGGAAGCCATGCCCTCGCGCGCTCCCGGCAACTGGCTGGCCGCGGCCATGACCTCGATCGCGGTGGTGTAGGCGTCGCGCTCGGGCCGGTCCAGCTGCGCGTACATCGTCTGCTTGCCCCACCCCTTGCTGGCCCGCGAGCCCCGCGTGGCCCGCTCCACGAGCCCGTCGACGGCGGCGTCGAGCTCGGCGTCGGGCGCCACGCGGTTGACCAGCCCCCAGTCCAGCGCCGTCGCCGCGTCGATGACGTCGCCGGTCAGCGCGAGCTCCATCGCCCGCTTGCGGCCGACGTTGCGGGCGATGGCCACCATGGGCGTGTGGCAGAACCAGCCGCCCTTCCCGCCGGGTGCGGCGAACCCCGCGGACTCCGCCGCGACGGCCAGGTCGCACGAGGCCACCAGCTGGCAGCCGGCGGCCGTGGCCAGGGCGTGCACGCGTGCCACGACGACCTGCGGCACGTCCTGGACGGTCTGCATCAGCTCGGTGCACAGCTGCAGCAGGCTGCGCACCTCGGGCAGCGAGGCCCCGGCGACGTCGGCGAAGTCGTGACCGGCGCTGAACACCGGCCCCTCCGCGCCCAGCACGATGCCGGCGGCGTCGCTCTCCCCCGCCTCGGTGACGGCGGCGAGCAGCTGCGTCAGGTGTTCGCGGGAGAGCGCGTTGCGCTTCGCCGCGCGCGTCATCGTGATGCGGACGACGTCGCCGTCGCGCTCGACCCGGGGTGCTCCGTCAGCCATGCCCCGACGCTAGAGGAGATCCGCGGGCGGGACACCCGCGGATCTCCTCCGGTCACGCCGGGGCGGGGACCTGCTCCCGCGGGTGGGCGGGGAGGCCGTTGGCCTCGCGGACCACGTCGACCACCTGGCCCATGATGTCGTTCAGCCCGAAGTCCTTGGGCGTGAACACCCGGGCGACGCCCTGCTCGCGCAGCCGCCGCGCGTCGCTGTCGGGGATGATCCCGCCGACCACGACCGGGACGTCGTCCATCCCGGCCTCCCGGAGCCCCTGCAGGACCGCCGGCACCACCTGCAGGTGCGAGCCGGAGAGCACCGACAGGCCGACCACGTGCACGTCCTCCTCGACGGCGGCGCTCACGATCTGGGCCGGGGTCAGCCGGATGCCCTGGTAGATCACCTCGAACCCGGCGTCGCGGGCGCGCACCGCGATCTGCTCGGCGCCGTTGGAGTGGCCGTCGAGCCCCGGCTTGCCGACCAGGAAGCGCAGCCGTCCGCCCAGCTCCTCCCCGGTGGCCCGCACGCGCTCGCGGACCTCGGTGAGCGTCTCGTCGGCCTCTCCGCCACCGGTGGCGGCGGCGACGCCCGTGGGGGCCCGGTACTCGCCGAAGACCTCCCGCAGCACGCCGGACCACTCGCCCGTCGTCACCCCGGCGCGCGCGCACTCGAGGGTGGCGGGCATGAGGTTCACGTCGCTGCCCGCGGCTTCCCGGAGGGCGTCGAGCGCGCGGTCGGCGGCCGCCTGGTCTCGCTCGGCCCGCCACGTCCGCACCGCCTCCTGGGCCGCGGCCTCGACGGCCGGGTCGACCACCATGATCGCGGTGTCCAGGTCGGCGGTGAGCGGGTTGGGCTCGGTGGTGTCGAACTTGTTGACCCCGACGACGACGTCCTCGCCGCTCTCCATCCGGCGCCGGCGCTCGGCCAGCGAGGCCACCAGCTCGCCCTTCATGTAGCCGGACTCGACCGCGGCCACGGCGCCGCCCATCTCCTGCACGCGGGCGATCTCGGCGCGGGCGCCCTCGACGAGCTCGGCGACCTTCTTCTCCACGACGACCGAGCCGGTGAACAGGTCGTCGTACTCGAGCAGGTCGGTCTCGTAGGCGAGCACCTGCTGCAGGCGCAGCGACCACTGCTGGTCCCACGGCCGGGGCAGGCCGAGGGCCTCGTTCCACGCCGGCAGCTGGACGGCGCGGGCGCGGGCGTCCTTGGAGAGGGTGACGGCGAGCATCTCCAGCACGATGCGCTGGACGTTGTTCTCCGGCTGCGCCTCGGTGAGGCCCAGCGAGTTGACCTGCACGCCGTAGCGGAAGCGGCGGTGCTTGGGGTCCTCGACGCCGTAGCGCTCCTTCGTCAGCTCGTCCCAGAGCTGGGTGAAGGCCCGCATCTTGCACATCTCCTCGACGAAGCGGACCCCCGCGTTGACGAAGAAGGAGATGCGCGCGACCACCTCGCCGAAGCGCTCCTGGGGCACCTGGCCGGAGTCGCGGACCGAGTCCAGGACCGCGATCGCGGTGCTCATCGCGTAGGCGATCTCCTGCACCGGGGTCGCCCCGGCCTCCTGCAGGTGGTAGCTGCAGATGTTGGTCGGGTTCCACTTCGGCATGGCCGTCACCGTGTAGGCGACCATGTCGGTGATCAGCCGCATCGAGGGCGCCGGCGGGAAGACGTAGGTCCCCCGCGACAGGTACTCCTTGATGATGTCGTTCTGCGTCGTCCCGGCCAGCTTCGAGACGTCGTGCCCGTGCTCCTCCGCGACCGCCTGGTAGAGCGCGAGCAGCCACATGGCGGTGGCGTTGATCGTCATCGACGTGTTCATCTCGTCGAGCGGGATGCCGTCGAAGAGCGCCCGCATGTCCCCGATGTGCGTGACGGGCACGCCGACCTTCCCGACCTCCCCGCGGGCGAGCTCGTCGTCGGGGTCGTAGCCGGTCTGCGTCGGCAGGTCGAAGGCGACCGAGAGACCGGTCTGACCCTTCGCCAGGTTGCGGCGGTAGAGGGCGTTGGACTCGGCCGGCGAGGAGTGGCCGGCGTAGGTGCGCATGACCCAGGGGCGGTCACGCTCGTCCGGCGTCTGCGGGAACGGCATACCGGCGGAGTGTAGGGCGGTTACCGGCCGGTAGCAGCCCCGCCGGGAAGAGTGTGCGGTGGGACACTCGAGAAAGGGTGAACCCGGAGGGAGGAGGGCCGTGGCGGTCGCGGACAGCCTGCTGCACGCCGGGGGGCCGGTCATCGCCGTGGCGGCGTTCGCGCTGGTGGCGCTGTTCACCCGGTGGGCCTTCGGCAGCGACCTTTCCCGCGACCGCCGGCACCGCGGGCTCGTCGATGACGGGCTGCTCACCCACGTGGCGACGCTGAGCCGCCGCGAGTCGGCCCTGGCGTTCCGGGCGGTGCTCTCCGACGCGGGGATCCGCTCCACCCTGCGCTTCCCGGCCGCCCACCGCGCCGAGGTGCTGGTCTTCCCGGAGGACGCCGACCGCGCGCGGCAGCTGGCCGCCTCGTTCGGCGGCGGCTCCTAGGGCATGTCTCCTAACCGCTTGAGCCAGAGGGTGACCGCGCGCAGGACTGCTGCGGCCCGGTAGACGACGGCGAGCTTGTCGTAGCGGGTGGCCAGGGAGCGCCACTGCTTGTCCTCGTTGAAGGCGCGTTCGACGACGTTGCGTCCGCGGTAGCGCTCTGCGTCGAAGGCCGGTGGTCGTCCTCCGCGGCTGCCCCGACGTATGCGGTGGCCCTTCTGGTCATCCCGTTCGGGGATGCAGGCGCCGATGCCACGCTCGCGCAGCTGGGTGCGGATCGCGCGTGAGGAGTAGGCCTT
>NZ_FOAO01000034.1 GCF_900109665.1 Blastococcus sp. DSM 46786 | reverse complement strand
TCATCGAGGGCCCGCTGCCGGCGGTGCACGCAGCCCGCGACGCGGTCGACCAGTACGCGCGGTGGATGCGCGCCGACGGCGACGACCGGCCCATCGGCGTGCTGCGGTCGGCGGCGGCGCTGGACCTGATCCTGCGGCCGTGGGACACCAGCCGCCCACCGGTGACCGCGCACCTGACCCTCCACGCCGCGCTGCCCTCGCTGCGGCCCGACGCACCCGCCGGCGCCGCGCCGGCGGAGCTGGACGGGCAGCTGATCTCCGCCGCCCAGTGCCGGGAACTGCTCGACTCCCTGGACATGCTCGGCCTGTCCGCGGCACCGGCCGGCGGGTCGGTCCACGTCGCGATCGACGACCCGGTCACCGGCGAGACCGTCGCGGTGGCCACCCGCGCCGAGTTGGCCCACGCCGCCGGCCGGGGTCGGCGCGTGCGCCGCGGGACGGGCACGCGCGGCGCGCACCCGCCCGGGCAGCCCGACGGGCCCGGCCTCCGGCCGCCACCTCCGACGCCGGGGTACCGGCCCACCGCCGCCCAGGACAGGCTCATCACCGTGCGCGACCGGCACTGCCGCATGCCCGGCTGCCGCCGCCGCGCCGGCCGCTGCGACATCGACCACGGGCAGGTCTACGCCGACGGCGGCCCCACCGACTGCTGGAACCTGTGCTGCCTGTGCCGGCGACACCACCGCATCAAGACCTTCGCCCGCGGCTGGTCGTTCACCCTGCACCCCGACGGACGGCTCGTCGTCCGCACCCCCTCAGGGATCTCCCGCACCACCCGCCCGCCCGGCTGGTACCACGACCCCGAACCCGACCCGCCCTGGCTGGACGACCTCGCACCCCCCGACCCGCTCCGCACCTGAGGCCCGCAGGTGGTCGACACGGTGCCCGGCGATGCGACGGTGGCCGCGGACCTGCCTGGACGCACCCCCCGGCGTACCGTGCAGTGACCGTCGTCACGGGGGCGCCATGACTCTGCTGCACCGGCTGGGCTCCGCCGCCCGCCAGGCCACGCAGGTGGCCGCCGGTGCCGCTGCGCTGGCCACCCTGCCGGTGGTCGTGGGCGCCGGCCTGGTGGGCGGGACGGCGTCGGCCGCGACCCGCGCCGCCCGCGCGGGGGTCGCGGGTTCGCTGCACGTGGCGCACGGGGTCGCCGTCTCCGGCACCCGCGCGGTCGGCACCCTCGTCACCGGTGCCGACCCGCTGCCCAGCGGCCACCTGCACGACCTCGTCGACGCCGCGAAGGGCCTGCTGGAGCCCCCGCCGGCCCGGCACACGCGACGGGTCTGGCGCGACGGCGACCGCCTGCAGATCGAGGTCGAGGACCCCGCCGACGACGACGCCCCCGCCGCCCGCGCGGCCCTGCGCCGCCAGCTGGAACGGCTCGAGGGCGTCGAGTGGGCCACCGTCAACGACGTCGTCGGCCGGGTGCTGGTCGCCGTCGACGCCCGCCGGGTGGGCATCGAGGACGTCGTCGGCGTGGTCACCGAGATCGAGCAGGCCCGCGGCGGCACCGGCGTCTTCCCGCAGCGCCCCGACCACCCGGCCGACGTCGAGCCGCTGATCGCCGCCGTCCTCGCCGCCGCCGTGGACGTCGCCGCCTTGGGGTTCGCCACCGCCGGGAAGTACCTGCCGATCCCGGCGGTGCACCGGCACGCCACGCTGGTCATGGCGCTGCTGGACACCCAGCAGTGGCTCAAGCGCGCGCTGTCCGACCGGATCGGCCCGGTCGGCACCGACCTGGTCTTCGAGGGCACCGGCGCGCTGCTGCACTCGCTGACCCAGAGCCCGACCGTGCCGGCGCTCAACGCCGCCGCGGCGGTCCAGCGGGCGCTGGAGGTTCGCGCCCGCCGTCGGGTGTGGTGCCGCCGCGAGCGGGAGCTCTGCGGCCCCGAGCCGGACGACGACACCGCGCCCGGTCCGCTGCCCGGTCCGCTGCCCGGCCCGCGCCCCGGCGCGCTCCCGCGGGGGCCGGTCGAGACCTACCGCGACCGGCTCGGCCCCACCGAGCTCGGCTCGGCGCTCGCCCTGCTCGCGCTCACCCGCAGCCCGGGCCGCTCCGCCGACCTCATCCGCGCGCTCACCCCCAAGGCCGCGGTGCAGGGCCGCGAGTCCTTCGCCGCCACGCTCGACCTGCTGCTCTGCCGGCAGGGCGTGCTCCCCCTCGACGGCTCGGTCTACCGCCGGCTCGACCGGGTCGGCGCCGTCGTCGTCGACAGCGCCGCCCTCTGCACCGGCCCGCCGGTGGTCGTCGAGGCCGTCGCGGAGGCCGACGGGTGGGACGACGCCGCCGTCTGGTCGGCCGCCACCCGCCTGCTCACCGGCGACGGGGAGGAGGAACGGCTCCGGCTCGGGCCGGTCCGCCGCAGCGACGACACCCCCGGCGGCAAGGTGCGCTCGCTGCTGCAGGGCCGCCGCCGGGTCGGCAGCGTCACCGTCGCCGCCGAGCTCGACCCGCACGCCGAGGCGCTGCTCACCACCGTCGCCGACGCCGGCCTGCGGCTGGTGCTCACCCGGCACGTCGGTGCCCGCGACGTCGCCGGGCTCGCCGACGAGGTTCCCGACTCGGGCACGCCGCTGGTGGACGTCGTGCGGGGAGCGCAGACCGACGGGCACGGCGTGCTGCTGGTCTCGGCCACCGACGGGCCCGCGCTGATGGCCGCCGACGTCGCGGTGGCCCCGGTGCTGCGCGGCCGGGCCCCGACGTGGGGCGCCGACCTGGTCACCGACCCCGGGCTCGCCGATGCCTGCCGGATCGTCGCCGCCGTCCCCGACGCGAAGGCGGTCAGCCGCCGGGCCACCGCGGCCGCGCTCACCGGCAACGTCCTCGGCGGCCTGCTCGCCGCCGTCGGCAACCCCCGCGTCGGCCAGGCCCGGGCGACGACGCCGGGCAAGTGGGCGACCGCCGGCACGATGGCCGCCGGCACCCGCGCCGCCGTCCGGGCCGCCCGCCGCCCGCTCCCGGCGCCGACCGTGCACACCCCCTGGCACGCGCTCGACCCCGACGACGTCCTGCGCCGGCTGGCCGACCTCCCGGCCGCCGACGAGCGCCCACCGGGCCGGCTGCCCGCCCTCGCCCGCCGGGCCGCCGCCCATCCCACCGTCCGAGTGCCGGCCCGGTTCGCCCGCACCGTCGGCGCCGAGCTCGCCGACCCGCTCACTCCGATCCTGGCCACCGGCGCCGCGGCCACCGCCGTGCTGGGCGAGGTCACCGACGCGGTGCTGGTCGGCAGCGTCACCGCCATCAACGCCGTCGTCAGCGGGCTGCAGCGGATGCGCGCCGAGAGCACCCTGGAGTCGCTGCTGCTGGAGCAGGCGCACTGCGCCCGCCGGGAGACCGACGGCGGCACCGAGGAGGTGCCCGCGACCGCACTCCGTCTCGGGGACGTCGTCCTCGTCGAACCCGGGACCGTCGTGGCTGCGGACGCCCGGCTGCTGGACGCCGAGGACCTGGAGGTCGACGAGTCCAGCCTCACCGGGGAGTCCCTGTCGGTCGCCAAGTCGGTGCCCGCCACGCCGGGGGCCGAGCTCGCCGACCGCACCTGCATGCTCTTCGACGGCACCACCGTGGTCGCCGGCCGCGGGCGGGCCGTCGTCGTCGCCGTCGGGCCGGCCACCCAGGCCGGGCGGGCCGCGCGCGCCGCGGGGGGCGCCGCACCACCGGCCGGCGTCCAGGCCCGGCTCGCCGAGCTCACCCGCGCCGTCCTCCCGCTCACCCTCGCCGGCGGCGGCGCGGTCACCCTGCTCGGGGTGCTGTGGGGCCGCCCGCTGCGCGAGTCGGTCGCGGCCGGGCTGGCGATCGCCGTCGCGGCCGTGCCCGAGGGACTGCCGCTGGTCGCCACCGTCGCCCAGCAGGCCGCGGCCCGGCGGCTGTCGCGGCGCGGCGCGGTGGTGCGCAGCGCCCGGGTGCTCGAGGCGCTCGGCCGGGTGGACACCGTCTGCTTCGACAAGACCGGCACGCTGACGGAGAACCGGCTGCGGGTCACCCGCCTGCTGCCGCTCGACGACGGCGGCGAGGACGAGCTGCTCCGGCTCGCCGCCACCGGCATGGGCAACGGCCACGACCACGCGCACGAGACCGACCGTGCGGTGCTGGAGGCCGCCGGCGACGCGTGGGACGGCCCGCCCGACGCGAGCCTGGCCTTCGCCGCCGGCCGCGGCTTCTCCGCCGCCGTGCGTGAGGGACGGCTCGTCGTGAAGGGCGCGCCCGAGGTGGTGCTGCGCCGCTGCTCCGCTGCTCCCGAGGTACGCGACCGCATCCGGCAGCTGGCCGGCGAGGGGCTGCGGGTGCTCGCCGTCGCCGACCGAGCCGTCGAGGGGACGCCGGACGACCTCGACGAGGCCGCCGCCGACCTGACCCTGCGCGGGCTCGTCGGGCTGTCGGACACACTGCGGGAGTCCTCGGTGCGGGCCGTCGAGCAGCTGCGGGCCGCCGGCGTGCGGGTGGTGGTGGCCACCGGTGACCACCCCGAGACCGCGAGCGCCATCGCCGCGCAGGCCGGCGTGCCCGACGCCGACCGGGTGGTCACCGGCGCGGAGCTGGCCCGGGCGACGGACGCCGAGCGGGCGCGGCTGGTCGCGGGGGCCGCCGTCTTCGCCCGGCTCTCCCCCGAGCAGAAGGTGACGCTGGTGCAGGCGCTGCGGCGGGCCGGCGCGACGCTGGCGATGACCGGCGACGGCGTGAACGACGCCGCCGCGATCCGGCTGGCCGACGTCGGCGTCGGCGTCGAGGGCGCGGAGTCGCCCGCCGCCCGCACCGCCGCCGACCTGGTGCTCACCGACGTGGACCTCACCCGGCTGGTCGACGCGATCGCCGAGGGCCGGGCCATGTGGTCGCGGGTGCGCGACGCGGTGTCGGTGCTCGTGGGCGGGAACGCCGGCGAGGTCGCGTTCACCGTGCTCGGCACCGCCGTCGGCGGCCGCGCGCCGGTGAACACCCGCCAGCTGCTGCTGGTCAACCTGCTCACCGACATGTTCCCGGCGCTCGCCGTCGCGGTGGCGGCTCCCCGGCAGGCCGCGGTCGGGGAGGACGACGGGCCGCTGGCCGGGCACCCGCTCGCCCCCGTCCTGCGGGCCGGGCCGCACCGGGGCTTCACCGCGGCGGTGCAGCGGATGGTGCTCGTGCGGGGCGCGGCGACGACGGCCGGGGCCACCGCCGCCTGGCTCGTGGGCCGCGCCACCCCGCTGTTCCCCGGGCGGGCCAGCACGATGGGCCTGGCCGCGCTGATCACCACCCAGCTCGCACAGACCGCGTGGTCGGGGCGGCGCAGCCCGCTGGTGCTGGTCACCGTGGCCGGGTCGCTGGCGGCGCTGGTGGCGATCGTGCAGACGCCCGGGGTGAGCCGGTTCTTCGGCTGCACCCCGCTGGACCCGGGATCGTGGGCGGTGGTGCTCGGCTGCGCCGCCGCCGGTGCCGCGGGCGCCGAGCTGGTGCCGGGGCTGGTCGCCCGCCGGTCGTCCTGAGCACCGCCGAACCGACCGGTGGGGTCGGGGCGACCGGTCGCCCACTGGTACCACGGTGCATCCCAGAGCGGACGGTCGGCGCCGTGAGCATCCAGATCGCCGTGCGGCTGCCCGACGAGCTGGTCGAGTTCCTCGATCAGCTGGTGTCCGACGGTCGGGCTCCGTCCCGGGCCGCCGTGGTGAGCCGGGCGTTGCACCGGGAGCGTCGCCGCGAGATCGCAGCACGCGACGCGGCGATCCTCGCCGCTGCCGACGGCGAGGACGACGACCTCGACGCGCTCGCGGAGCACGCCGCCCGTGTCCCGCTGGACGATCTCGGCTGATGCGGCCGATCCATCTCGCCGCGCTGGACGAGACCCGACCCGTTCTCGTGCTGACCCGGGAACTCGTGCGCCCCCACCTCGCCCGGGTCACCGTCGCACCCATCACCAGCACCGTGCGCGGGCTCTCCACGGAGGTCCCGGTCGGAGCGGACAACGGGCTCGACCACCCCGGCGTCATCAGCTGCGACGACGTCGTCACCATCCCGAAGGCAGCGCTCGGCCGGCAGATCGGCCGCCTGTTCCCCGAGCAGGAGCCGCACCTCACCGCCGCCCTGCACGCCGCCTTCGACCTCGAGGACCTCATGCCTTCCCGCGGGGCACGCTGAGCGCTCCACCGATCGAGCCCGACCCTTCCGCGGCGGGGCCCGGGATCAACGGGGCGGACCTGTCGTGAGGCACCACACCCCTTCTCCACCCCGAGGTGGTGCTGCGAAGCTGAGCGGGTGAGCCCGAAGAGCAGAGGTCGGACGCCGCGGAACCGGAGCCGTCGATCCACCGGACCCGCGCAGGCCTCCCCTGGCGTCCGGCTGCTCCAGGAGCTGGACCACGAGCTGCGCGAGGCCGACACGCTCTCCGCCGAGATCACGGTGTCCGCTGTGCTCGGAGCCGCCCGTCTCCCCCGCCACGACGGTCCCGCCGCCGTCCGGGCACCCGTCGACCTGGTCGCCGACCTCATCCGGCAGGCGGGCAAGGTGCGCCGGCCGACGTCGCTCGGCCTGCTGCGCTGCCTGGCGAGCCTGACGGAAGGGAACCAGGGCGACGCCGACTTCCGGGTGGGCGACGTCCGGTACGGGGATCCGGAGCAGCTGTCCGACGGCTGGCTCGACGACACGCGGGACGAGGCGCGGGCGCGCCTCGCGCAGGTGCTGCCCCGCACCGGTGACCGGTTGCGCTACACCTACGACTTCGGCGACGACTGGGAGCACGAGGTGCTCGTCGAGTCCGTCGAGCCGGCCCCCGGCACGATGCCGATCCAGTGCCTGGCCGGGCGGCGGGCCGGCCCGCC
This sequence comes from Blastococcus sp. DSM 46786, assembly GCF_900109665.1. Classification (GTDB taxonomy): domain Bacteria; phylum Actinomycetota; class Actinomycetes; order Mycobacteriales; family Geodermatophilaceae; genus Blastococcus; species Blastococcus carthaginiensis. The sequence continues at coordinate 18,244 of NZ_FOAO01000034.1, read as the reverse complement.
CGAGGACTGTGGCGGCACGTGGGGATTCGCCGAGCTCTGCCAGGCCGCCCAGCACCCCGACGACCCCGCTGCGGTGGAGCGGCTGGAGGAGCTCGGTCACCCGTTCGACCCGGCGCACTTCGACCTAGAGGCCGTCGACGACCGGCTGCGCTCCCTCGGCCGTCGGTGACCCGCGGCAGCGGGTGGGGGACCTCGCTGGTCGAGCCGGACCGGCGCACGGGTGGCCGGGCCTGGGATGAGGCGAACAGGCCGCGGATGTCCTCGGCCGTCGTCCACAGCCCCTCGACCGGTGCACGGCGCGGCGCCGCCCGGCGCGCTAGCGCCCTCCGTCCGGCGCGAGGCGGACCAGACCGGCCTCGACGGCGACGGCCGCCGCCCCGGCGCGGTTGCCCACGCCGAGCTTGGTCAGCAGGTGCTCGACGTGGGTGGCCACCGTCCGCTCGGTGACGCCGAGGACGCGGGCGATCATCCGGTTGGTCGCCCCGGCCGGCAGCGCGGCGAGCACGTCGAGCTCGCGCCGCGACAGCCCGGACGGCGGGGACGCGACCCGGTGCTCGACCACCACCCACCGACCGGCCGGCCGGGCCTCGACCGCCAGCAGCTCGGCCCCCCGGATCACCAGGAGGTGCCGCCCCAGCCGCGACGGCCACGCCGTCGGGGCGAGCAACGCCGCCAGCGGCGACCCCGGGGCCACGAGCTCCGGCCGCGCCTCGGCGGTCAGCGCCACCGGCGGTCCGCCGTCCGGCTGCCAGCACAGCACCCCCACGCCGGCGGGTACCGGTGCCGCCAGCGGCAGCCCGTCGAGCGGGTCGACCAGCCCGGTGAGGTCGGCGGACAGCAACCGCAGCAACCCGGTCACCTCGTCGTCCACGCTTTCCGCCGCGGTGCTGGCGTGCACCGAGCCGACGTACCGGCCGCCGGCCGACAGGCACAGGCTCACCCCGTCGGCGAACCGCGCCGGGGTGATCACCTGGTCGAACATCGGCCCGCGCCGGTCGGCCGGGGTGATGTCGCGCACCCGCAGCGGCCGCCCGGAGTCGCGGACGACGGGGAAGAGCGGGTCATCGTGGAAGGCGAGCTCCATCGCGGCCAGTGCCTCGTCACCGTACCCGGCGGCGGCGAGGGTCTCGTGCCGGCCGGCGACCGGGTCCCAGCGCTCCACCGCCGCGCCGCAGCAGGGCAGCAGCGCCTCCAGCGCCCCGAGCACCGTCTCGGCGCGGGCGGTCCGGGTCGGGCCCTCGCCCCGCGCCACCGCGTCGGCGGCCTCGCGCACGGCCAGCGCCACCGCCATCCGCTCCGTGCGCATGACGCACCTTCGCACGAGCAGAGCACACCGCACATCCATCGTGCACTCGGCAGTTCGACCGATGCGCGACCGTCCGCGGCCACGGCACGCTCCCCGCACCCCTGCGAGCGAGAACGAGGAGCACCCATGGACGTCGCCGAGTACGCCGAGCACGACGCCACCGGCTTGGCCGAGCTGATCACCGCCGGCAAGGTCAGCGCGGCCGAGGTCCACGACGCCGCCCGCACCGCGATCGAGTCGGTGAACGGCGAGCTCAACGCGCTCGTCGGCCCGCTGTTCGACCGGCCCCTGCGGCACGACGAGGACGGCCGGTTCGCCGGCGTCCCGTTCGCCATCAAGGACCTCGTGCTGCACGCCGAGGGCGTTCCGCAGCGGGCCGGCAGCCGCATGCTCGGCCCCGGCGTCCCCTTTCCGTACGACACCGCGCTGATGGCCCGCTTCCGCCGCGCCGGGCTGGCCGCCATGGGCGTCACCGCCACCCCCGAGTTCGGCTTCAACGCGACCACCGAGTCGGTCGCCAACGGCCCGACGCGCAACCCGTGGGACACCACCCGCTCCCCCGGCGGCTCCAGCGGCGGGTCGGCCGCGCTGGTCGCCTCCCGCGCGCTGCCGGTGGCGCACGCCAACGACGGCGGTGGCTCGGTGCGCATCCCGGCCGGCGCCTGCGGGCTGGTGGGGCTCAAGCCGACCCGAGGACGGACGACGGTCGCCCCCGACTACCAGGACCCGCTGCTCGGCCTGGGCGTCGAGTTCGCCGTCACCCGCACCGTGCGCGATGCGGCCGGACTGCTCGACGCCGTGCACGGCGCCGAGCCCGGCGACCGCTACCTGCTGCCCGCACCGGCGTCCACCTTCGCCGCCGCCGCGCGCCCGCCGTCCGGGACGCTCCGCATCGCCGTCTCCACCGCCGCACCCAACGGCGCGCCCGTCGACGCTGCCTGCGTCGAGGCGGTGCAGGCGGTGGCCCGGGCGCTGGCAGACGCCGGGCACGCCGTCGAGGAGGCCGCGCCGGCGTACGACGTCGCCGCCTTCGACGAGGCCAACCTGGTCGCCTGGTGCAGCTTCCTGGCCGATGCCGCGTACGGCATCGCCGCCGTGCTGGGCACCGAACCCTCGGCCGAGGTGCTCGAGCACACGACGCTCGCCTGCGCCGAGCACGGCAAGCGGCTCAGCGCCCTGGACCTCTACGCCGCCGACCGCGCGTTCAACGCGACCACCCGCGCCGTGGCCGGCTTCTTCACCGGCTACGACCTGCTCCTCACCCCGACCGCGGCGGCCCCGAACACCGCCCTGGGGCACCTGGACGCCGACGACGCCTCCCTCGACGCCCGCGGTTGGTACGACCGGCTCTTCGCGTTCGCGCCGTTCACCGCGCTCGCCAACGTCACCGGCGCCCCCGCGATCAGCGTCCCCGGCCCCACCTCGCCCGAGGGCTGGCCCGTGGGCGTGATGCTCCTGGGCCGCCCCGCCGCGGAGGAGACCCTGCTGGGCGTCGCCGCGCTGCTCGAGGAGGCGCTGCCGTGGGCCGACCGGCGTCCGCCGGTCGTCGCGCACTGACAACCGTTGACCGCCGCCTCGCCAGGGGGAAGCGTGGGGCGCACCGTGCCCGAAGGAGCTGTCATGACCGCGACGTCCGTCCCGTCCACCGGCACCGCCACCCGGCCCGGCCACCCGCTCGCCCGGCTCACGGCCGCAGAGATCACCGAGGTCCGCGGCCTGGTCGCCGACCTGCTCACCGGGTCGACGGCGTTCGTCTACGTCGGCCTGGAGGAGCCGCTGAAGGACGACGTCCTCACCTGGGAGCCGGGCGTCGAGCTGGACCGCCGGGTGCGCGTGCTGCTGCTCGACCGGGCGACCGGGGACGCGCGCGACCTGTCGATCTCGCTGACGCAGCGCTCCGTCGTCCGCGACGTGGTGGTCGACGCCGCCACCGAGGGGCAGGTACCGATCCTGGAGGCCGAGTTCGAGGCGATCGAGCCGATCCTGGCCGAGGACGAACGGTGGGTCGCGGCCATGCGCAAGCGCGGGCTGGACGTGGCCGACGTCCGGGCCGTGCCGCTGTCGGCCGGCATGTACGGGTTCTCCGACGAGGTCGGCCGGCGGATGATCCGCGTGCTCGGCTTCCACCAGCGCGACGAGCAGGACCTGCCGTGGGCGCACCCGGTGGACGGCGTCGTCGCCTACGTCGACCTGATCGCGGGGACGGCGACGGCCGTGCACGACGTGCTCGACCTGCCGGTGCCCGGGGAACGGGGCCAGTGGGACGCCGAGCCGCACGCGCAGCCGCCCCGCACCGACCTGAGGCCCATCGAGATCACCCAGCCCGAGGGGCCCAGCTTCACCGTCGACGACGACGAGGTGCGTTGGGCCGACTGGCGGTTCCGCATCGGCTTCGACGCCCGCGAGGGGCTCTCGCTGCACCAGCTCGCCTTCGACGGCCGCTCGGTCGTGCACCGGGCGTCGATCGCCGAGATGGTGGTGCCCTACGCCGACCCGTCACCGGTGCGGTTCTGGCAGAACTACTTCGACACCGGCGAATACCTGTTCGGCCGGTTCACCAACTCCCTCGAGCTCGGCTGCGACTGCCTCGGCGAGATCCACTATTTCGACGCGGTGCTGGCCGACGAGAGCGGCAGCCCGCGGACGATCGGCAACGCGATCTGCATGCACGAGGAGGACTTCGGCGTCCTCTGGAAGCACACCGACCTGTTCACCGGCATGGCCGAGACCCGGCGGCAGCGACGGCTGGTGATCAGCTTCTTCACCACGGTCGGCAACTACGACTACGGCTTCTACTGGTACCTCTACCTCGACGGCCGCATCGAACTGGAGTGCAAGGCGACCGGGGTGCTGTTCTCCTCCGCCTACCGCGACGGGCACCCGTACGCCACCGAGGTCGCGCCCGGGCTCGGGGCGCCGTTCCACCAGCACCTGTTCTGCGCGCGGCTGGACATGGCCGTCGACGGGCGGCACAACGAGGTGCACGAGGTCGACGCCGTCCGGGAGCCGGTCAGCGACGCCAACCCGTACGGCAACGCGTTCGGCCGCCGGGCCACCGTGCTGACGCGCGAGGCCGAGGCCCAGCGGACAGCCGACGCCTCGGTCGGGCGCACCTGGCACGTGGTCAACCCGTCGGTCACCAACCGGCTCGGCCAGCCGGTCGGGTACGCGCTGTACCCGCAGCAGCAGCCGACGCTGCTGGCCGACGAATCGTCGTCGATCCACAAGCGGGCGACCTTCGCGGCGAAGCACCTGTGGGTCACCGCCTACGACGACGCGGAGCGCTATCCGGCCGGGGAACTGGTGAACCAGCACCCCGGGGCCGGCGGGCTGCCGAGCTGGACGGCCGCCGACCGCCCGCTGACCGGTCCGGACGGCGCAGGTGCCGACCTCGTGCTGTGGCACGTGTTCGGCCTGACCCATTTCCCGCGGCCCGAGGACTGGCCCGTCATGCCCGTCGACCGGACCGGCTTCAGCCTCGTGCCGGTCGGCTTCTTCGACCGCAACCCGAGCCTGGGCGTGCCGCGGTCGACCTCCTCGCACTGCGGCTGACACACGCCGGCATCAGAAGCCCGACCGAGGCACGCCCTGGCCCGGGTCGATGCGGGTCGGACCGGACGCCGACGGCTCGACCGGGAAGTCGAAGATCCCCGTCGGCAGGTAGACCGTCGCGCACGAGTTCGGGATGTCGACCACCCCCGACAGCCGGCCCTCGATCGGCGCCGCGCCCAGGATCATGTAGCCCTGCTCCGGCGTGTAACCGAACTTCGTCAGGTAGTCGATGGCGTGCAGGCAGGCCCGCTGGTAGGCAAGGTCGCTGTCCAGGTAACGCTGTTCGCCGTCCACCGTCACCGACGTGCCGGAGAACGCCAGGTACCGGTCGTAGCGCGGTTCGACGTTGCCCGGGATGAAGACGGCGTTCTCGCTCACCCCGTAGGTGTCCATCCCGCCGCGGATGAGGTCGACGTGCAGGTCGACGAACCCGCCCATCTCGATCGCGCCGCAGAAGGTGATCTCGCCGTCCCCCTGCGAGAAGTGCAGGTCGCCGACCGACAGGTTCGCCCCCGGCACGTACACCGGGTAGAAGACGCGGCTGCCCCGGGTGAAGTTCTTGATGTCCTGGTTGCCGCCGTTCTCCCGCGGCGGCGCCGTCCGGGCCGCCTCGCCGGCCACCCGGTCGAAGTCGGCCCCGGTCAGCGACCCGAGGATCGCGTCGTCGGGCAGCGGCGGCAGCGCCAGCGGCGGGTTGCGGTCGGGGTCGGTGGCGATCAGGTCGCCCTCCCGCCGGTTCCACCGGGCCAGCAGATCGGCCGACGGCGCCGTCCCCATCAGCCCCGGGTGCGTGATGCCGGTGAACGACACCCCGGGCACGTGCCGCGAGGTGGCCGTCTGCCCGGCGAAGTCCCAGATCACCTTGTAGGCGTCGGGGAAGAAGTCGGTGAGGAACCCGCCGCCGTTCTGCTTGGCGAAGATGCCCGTGTACCCCCAGCCCTGCCCGGCCAGCGGCCCGGAGTCCTCCTGCGGGATCGGCCCCAGATCGAGGATGTCGACCATCAGCAGGTCGCCGGGCTCGGCGCCCTCCACAGCGATCGGTCCCGACAGGGCGTGCACCCGTGAGAGCGGGGCGTCCCGGACGTCGTCGGCGGAGTCGTCATCGTGGATCGCCCCGTCGAACCACTCCCGGCAGTGCACCCGGAAGACGTCGCCCGGGTGCACCGTGACGGCCGGTGGGATGTCGGGATGCCAGCGGTTGTGGCCCACCAGCTCCTGGTCGCGGAACGAACGGCTGGAGTCGAGCGGGAAGACGACCTCGGGCATCACGGACCTCCGGAAGTGGGTCAGAAACGGGGCAGCCGGGCGAGCGCCGGATTCGTCGCCACCTGCGGCGGAGTTCGCCAGGAGGGGACGGCGGAGACGACCGCCGGCTCGTCGGCCGTGCGCTCCGTGCGGTCGAGCAGCGCCCGGTTGGCGGCCGACCCGAAGGACAGCTGCGGAGTGGTGAACACCCGGGGCGCGAAGCTAGCGCAGTCGGGGCAGGGCTCGCGATCGGCCGCGGTGCCGATCGGGCGGGCGACCTCGAGCAGACCGTGGTCGACGCAACGGTACTGGTAGACGGCCATGACGACCTTTCCTGTCCGGTCGGCGAACATCCACCGGCTGGGCGGGTGCCCGACCCGAGCCTCGGGGGAACACCACGGCGCGGCCAGCCGAGGAGGGATCACCCCATCGTGGTCGGGCGCGTCGTGACGGACGGGCCCGGATCAGTCGCCAGCTGGTGGAGGTGCCCGGATCAGTCGCCGGTGTAGGCGCCGACGCCGAAGTGCTGCTCGCCGTCCTCGTCGACCTGCACCAGCACGGTGTAGGCCTGGCCGCCGATGATCGCCGCACAGGTGTCGCCGTCGCACTCGATGGTCTCGACCTCGCCGCCCTGCTCGGCCAGCGCCCGGGTGACCGCGGCCTCGGTGGCGGCGTTGTCGTCGTCGATGCCGCCGCGCCACAGGATGAGCCCGGCGATGGCGATCGCCGCGACGACGATCGCGACGAGCGCGGCGATCAGCAGGCCGCTGTTGCGCGACGCCCAGCCGGGTTCGCTCCCCTGCTGCCCGTCCGGGGCGGGTGCCGCGCCGCCGGGGACGCCGGCGCCGGGGACGACCCCACCGGGCAGGACGCCGGCGCCGGTGCCGTCGGTGGGCCCGGCGGCGGCCGGCACGGGCGGGACGTACGCCGGGTCGGGGCGGCCCGGGCCCGCAGTGGCGCCGGTCGGGTTCGGGTTGTCGGTGCTCATGGGAGGACGTCCTTCATCGGGGGGAAGCGGGTCATCGGGTCCGCGGCGCGCGGGCACCCGGGGGAGCCGGGGGGGCCGGCCGGCTGATGCGGGAAACCCTGCCACAGCACCGCGCCACGGGCGGCGATCCACGGCGAACTGCCAGCGGACGCACAGCGCCCCGGACCTCGCGGAGGTCCGGGGCGCCGGCGGGGATCAGACGGTGGTCGGCGTCCGGTCGGCCGGGCGGCGGCGCACCGAGCGCACCGTGCGGACGGCGGCGCTGCGGGCGAGTTCGCGGATGGGCCCGGTGTCCCACAGCTGGCGGGGCGCCTCGGCCGGCTCCTCGGCGGCGGGCGCCTCCGGCTGCGACCGCGCGGCCTCGGTGCGGGCGGCGACCTCGGCCAGCGCGGCCCGGCGGCGGGCCAGGATCGCCTCCTTCTGCCGGTCGACCCGCTCCCGCTCGGCGAGCACCAGCAGCTCCTCCTTCGCCTGCGCGACGGTGCGCCGCGACTCCTGCGCCATCTCCTCGAGCTCGACGTCGCCGGAGTCGCGCAGCTGCACCAGCCGGTCGTAGGCGGTGGGCGGGCTGAAGTTCAGCAGCAGCTTCATGAGCACGGGGAGCACCTCGACGCACATGAACAGCAGCGAGAGCATGAACTGCGCGGCGGCGAGCGTCATGTTGCGGTCGCCGAGGCGGTCCAGCGCCTCCAGGCGCAGCAGGATGCCGCCCGAGCCCTCGTTCTCGACGTCGAACGCGGCCTGCTGCCGGTCCAGCTCGGCGGTCAGCCGGGTCAGCTCGGCCCGGTCGGCGTCCAGCGAGGAGCCGGCGAGGGCGGCGCTGCGCCCCTCGGCGGCGGCGACGGCGGCGACCGCGGCGTCGAGCTCGGCGCGCGCCGCGGTGACGACGGCGGTCTGCGCGTCGGCCGCGGCCCGGGCCTGCAGGTAGGCCTCCCCGGTCCCGGCGTCACCCGTGCCGCAGGTGCCGTCCAGCTCGCACTGCGCCTTGGCGTCCAGCTCGCGCTGCAGCGTGACGGCCCGGTCGTAGGCGGCCTGCTTCCCGGTGACGCCGGCGCGCACCACCGCCAGCCCGGGGTCCGCCACTCCCCCGCTGGCGACGACCGCCTCCTGCGTGGCGATGCGCTCGCGCAGGTCGGGGAGGCCGGCGAAGCGGCTGTCGGACTCCAGCGCCACGCGGTGCGCGTCGGCGGCCTCGGCCTGCATCGCCACGATCTCGGTGTCGATCTCCTTGCTGAACACCTGCAGCGTCAGCGGCGTGGCGACGACGACGCCGAGCACCAGCGCCAGCCCGACGCGGGGCACGGCCATGACCAGGTTCCGCTTGAGCGAGGAGTCGTGCGCCATGCCGACCAGCAGCATCCGGTCCAGGTTGACCACGACCGCGCCCCAGCCCAGCCCTACCAGCACCGCCAGCGGCCACCAGACGCCCAGCGCCATGCCGACGGCGAAGGCCGCGGAGACCGCGGCCAGCGCGCCGGTGCTCAGCAGGACACCGCCGAGCGCCACGAACCGCTGCCGCGCCCCGGGTGCGGCGGCCAGCACGTCCGGTCGCGCGCCGGCCAGGACGGCCAGCCCGTCGCCGATGCGCCGTCGTCGCTCGCTCATGCAGTGCACCCCCGGGTGACGGGGATGGAGAAGGACCGTCACCCACGAGTGCTCATCGGCAGGCCGAGCCGGTCACGGCACCGTGATCCGGCTCGCCCCGCCGGAGGTCACATCCCTTCCTCGGTGCTCGGGGTGCCGTCCTCCCCGTCGACGCTGTTGTCATCGGTCTGCCCGGGCGGGACGTCCTCGTCGAGCACGGTGTCGTCGTCCTCGTCGAGGCCGCCGGTCCCCGGGTCGGTGCCGTCGGGGTCCTCGTCACCGCCGTCCACGGGGTCCTCCGAGCCGACCTCGTCCTCCTCGAACTGCTCCTCCGTCACGCCCTCGTTGACGTCCGCCTCGTCGTCGCCCCCGCAGCCGCTGAGGCCCAGGCCGGTGGCGAGCAGCGCGCCGGCGAGCGCGCGTGTGGTCCTGCGCATCGGTCCTCCCGTGGTTCGCGTACCTGGCCCTCCGGTGCCCACCGGCGTCGCTCGCCACGCACCGGGGACCGGGGATGACACGGCTTCGACACGAGAACCGGGACGGGACGTCAGCCGCGTGCGCTCCACCCCGGGTGGCGGCCGGTGCGGCCGAGCAGCCGGTGCAGGGCGGGCGCGTCGTCGGGCACCGGCACGACCGGCCCGAACAGGCCTTCGGGGTCGTCGGCCGGGTCGCTGCGGTCGCCGACGAACTCCAGGCACGCCTGCACCGCGGCCGGGTCCGGGCGGTAGGGCTGCCCGGTGGCGGCGGCGAGGTCCCAGCCGTGCACGAGCACTTCGTCCAGCGCCACCAGCGCCATGGCCGCCGCGGGCATCCGCACCCCGGCCACCTCGGCCTCACCGGCCCGGGCACCCGGTCGCCGCCAGGCGGTGGTCAGCGCCTCGAGGCGGGCGGGCAGCAGGGTGCGCCAATCGGGCGCGAGGGCGTCCGCGTCCGCCGACGGGCCGCCGTCGAAGGGTGCCTTCTCGGCGGCGAGCCGGAACGCCAGCGCCAGCCCGAGCAGGTGGTCGAGCAGGCCGGCCACCGGCATGCCGGAGCACGGTGTCGGGTCGCGCAGCTGGTCGTCCCGCACGCCTGCCACCACCCGCGCCAGCTCGGTCGTCGTCGGTCCCAGGTCCACGGTCGTCGTCTCCATGCGGATGGGACGGCCGGGGACACCGGAACTCATCGCGTGCGGCAGGCTGGACCGGTGAGCGATCCCTTCGACCTCCGCCGGTTCGTCGACGCCCAGACCCAGACCTACGACCAGGCGCTCGCCGAGCTGCGCGCCGGCCAGAAGCGCACCCACTGGATGTGGTTCGTCTTCCCGCAGGTCGAGGGCCTGGGCAAGAGCGGCATGGCGCAGCGCTACGCGATCTCCGGGCTCGACGAGGCCCGGGCGTACCTGGCGTACCCGGTGCTGGGGCGGCGGCTGGTCGAGTGCGCCCGGGCGCTCACCGCGCTCGACACCGAGGACGCCGTCGCCGTGCTCGGCCCGGTCGACGCCCAGAAGCTGCGCTCGTCGATGACGCTGTTCGCGCAGGCCGACCCCGGGCAGCCGGTGTTCCGCGAGGTGCTCGACCACTACTTCGGCGGCGCCGAGGATGACGCGACGACGAGCCGCCTCCGACCGTCGTAGGCGCGCGGCGGCGACCACGGTCACCGGAACGCAAAGACCGCCCGCGTGTGAGCCGGTGCGGCACCGGGCACGGCCCCCCGGTGAGTGAGAACACGAGCGGATCCGGATACGTCGAAGCCGAGTTCACGCGCGACTCCAAGTACATCTCCGACCGCATCACCGCCGACGGCTCCAGCCCCTGGCCGGTCGAGCCGGGGCGCTACCGCCTCGTCGTGGCCCGGGCGTGCCCCTGGGCGAACCGGTCGGTCATCGCGCGCCGGCTGCTGGGCCTCGAGGACGTCATCTCGATGGGGCTGTGCGGGCCCACCCACGACGAGCGCAGCTGGACCTTCGACCTCGACCCCGGCGGCCGCGATCCGGTGCTGGGCTACGAGCGGCTGCAGGAGGCCTTCCTCGCCCGCGACCCGGGGTACTCGCGCGGCATCACGGTGCCGGCGATGGTCGACGTCCCCAGCGGCGCCGTCGTCACCAACGACTTCCCGCAGATGACCCTGGACCTCTCCACGCAGTGGACCGCCCACCACCGCGAGGGTGCACCCGACCTCTACCCCGAGCACCTGCGGGAGGAGATGGACGAGGTGATGGAGCGGATCTACCAGGAGGTCAACAACGGCGTGTACCGGTGCGGGTTCTCCGGCTCGCAGCGCGCCTACGACAAGGCCTACGATCGGCTGTTCACCGCGCTGGACTGGCTCAGCGACCGGCTCGAGCACCGCCGCTTCCTGATGGGCGGGCAGGTCACCGAGGCCGACATCCGGTTGTTCACCACGCTGGCGCGGTTCGACACCGTCTACCACGGCCACTTCAAGTGCAACCGGCAGAAGCTCAGTGAGATGCCGGTGCTCTGGGCCTACGCGCGCGACCTGTTCCAGTTGCCCGGGTTCGGCGACACGATCGACTTCCCGCAGATCAAGGAGCACTACTACGTCGTCCACGCCGACATCAACCCGACGCAGATCATCCCGCAGGGCCCCGACACCTCCGGCTGGCTGATGCAGCACAACCGCGACCAGCTCAGCGACCGGCCGTGGGGCGACGGCACGCCGCCCGGCCCGCCGCCGGCCGGGGAGCGGGTGCCGGCCGACCACGGCCCCGGGGGCATCGGCCACCGCTGAGGGGCCCCGCACCGGGTCCCGACGTCCTGCGGACGGCGGAACCCGGTGCGGTCAGCCGGTCAGCGCCTGGCGAAGTGGCTCACGCAGGCGCCCTGGTTGCGGAACACCGGGACGGTGCTGGTGGCCCAGCCGCCGTCCTTGCAGTCCTGCTTGCCGGTCAGCCGCACGGCCGGCTGGACGTCGTACGTGGTCGTGTCCCCGCCCACGGTGATCCCGATGCCGTCCACGTACGCCGTCATCGCACCGTGCCGCCCCACGTTCACCGCGAACCCGGTGATCGTCGATCCCTCGCCGTAGAACTCGACCAGCGTGGCGAGGTCGGTGGGGGTCCGGTTCGAGCCGGGGGTCGCCGAGCTGAACGGCTGGATGCTGGGCGTCCACCAGCCCCCCGCGCTGCTGCCGGCGCTGGTCGTGGTGTCCCAGTCCTGCCAGGTCCCGTCCGCCATCGCGAAGCCCGCCTTGTTGGCCTCCCACACCAGCGTCACGAAGTCGTCCTCGCCCTCCGGGTCGATCGTCACGTTGATCGACGGGCCGTAGCCGGGCAGGCCGGTGCTGTACGTGGAGTAGATGACCCCGTTCAGCTCCGCCAGCGGACGGCCGTTCAGGAGGCTGGTCTCCAGGCGTGCCTTCTGGGAGGTGTCGACCGCGAGCTGGTAGACGTGAGTCCCCCACGGGTCACTCCCGGCCTCGGGCGTGGCCACGACGTCCCCGATGCCCGTCGTGGGCGTCGGCGCACCGGTCTCCGCGTAATGGGTGCTGCTGAAGTACCAGTCCGCCCCCTCCTCCGGGGTGATCGTGACCGTCCCGGCCGCGAGAGCCGGGCCGGCGGCCAGGATCCCCGCGAGGGCGGTGGCGCTGCAGACGGCGGTGAGGCGTCGGGTGGTCGGCAAGGAGGTCTCCCCGTGGGTGAGCAGGCGGTTGGCCGCCGCATCAGACCACCCCGGACAGCCCGCGTCCATCACCTGGCGCAGCACTTCTCGACCGGCAGGTCGTGCTCGCGTGGGGACAGGGGCACCTGTGGACAACGCCGTGGCGGGTCCCCGCGACCTGCCACGGTGTCGGGCATGACGACCTCCCCGCTCGCCGATGCCCGCGTCCGCTCCGCCGCCGAGCTCACCGACCGCTGGCGGTCGGTGCTCGACCCCGCGACCTTCCCCGCCCGCAGCTTGTGGCTGACCTGGTTCGACGCCGACGGCCGCCAGCTGCCGGTCGTCGTCCCCGTCGACGACCTCCCCGCCCTCCCGGAACCCGCCCTGCTGGTCGGGCTCCGGGAGGTGCACGCCTCGGTCGTCGACGACCAGCTCGGCGGCACCGGGCACCTGGCGCTGGCGCTGTGCCGGCCGGGTGAGGCCGTGGTCACCGCGGAGGACGAGTTCTGGGCCGCGGAGCTGCGGTCGGTGCTCGACGACGACGTCGTGGCGGGCACCTGGAGCCTGCACGTGGCCGCCGCGGGCACCGTCCTGCCGCTGGTCGAGGGATGGGGCCGCTAGACCGGGTGGCGGGCGATCCACTGCGCGGCGATGACGGTGCGCTGGATCTCGTTGGTGCCCTCGCCGAGGATCATGAGGGGCGCGTCGCGGAAGTAGCGCTCGACGTCGAACTCCTTCGAGTAGCCGTAGCCACCGTGCACTCGCATGGCGTCGAGGGCGACCTGCATCGCGGCCTCGGAGGCGAACAGCTTCGCCATGCCGGCCTCCATGTCGGCGCGGGCGCCGCCGTCGAGATTCTCGGCGGCGTCGGCGGTGAGCAGCCGGGCGGCCTGCACCTTGGTGGCCATCTCGGCCAGCAGGTTGCCCACCGACTGGTGCTTCCAGATGGGGACGCCGAAGGACTCGCGCTCCTGCGCGTACCGGGTGGCCGCGGCCAGCGCTGCCTGCGCGACCCCCACCGCGCGGGCGGCGACCTGCACCCGCCCCACCTCCAGGCCGCGCATCATCTGCACCCAGCCGCGGCCGGGCTCCCCGCCGAGGACGGCGCCGTCCGGCACCCGCATGCCGTCGAAGGTCAGCTCGCAGGCCTCGATGCCGCGGTAGCCGAGCTTGGGGATCTTCGCCGAGATCTCCAGGCCCTCGCCGGGCTCCACCAGCAGCACGCTCATGCCGGTGTGCGGCGGGACGGCGTCGCGGTCGGTGCGGCAGAGCAGGCCGATGAGCTGGGAGTGCTGGGCGTTGGAGATCCAGGTCTTGCTGCCGGTGACCGCCCAGCCGTCGTCGGTGCGGACGGCGTGGGTGCGCATCGCCTGCAGGTCGCTGCCGCCGCCGGGCTCGGTGAGCGCCATCGTGGCGCGCACCTCGCCGGTGGCCATGCGCGGCAGGTAGCGCGTCCGCTGCTCGTCTGTGCCGACGGTGGCGAGCAGGTGCGAGATGACCGAGTGGCCGCCGATCGCGCCGGCCAGGCTCATCCACCCGCGGGCGAGCTCCTCGGTGACGCGCGCGAAGCAGGCGGTGCTCACGCCGCTGCCACCGTGCTTTTCGGGCACCAGCAGCCCGAAGAGGCCGAGCGCCTTCATCTCCTCGAGGAAGTCGTCCGGGTAGCGGTCCTCGGCCTCGAACTCGGCCACCCGCGGGCGCACCCGCCGGTCGACGAACTCGGCGGTGAGCGCGACGAACTCCTGCTCGTGGGCGGGCAGCGCCGTCACGCGAGCGCCTTCAGCGTCTCGATCGCACGGAGCCGCTCGGCGTGCTCGGCGGCCAGGGGCGTGGCGTTGAGCGTCGTCACGCCGGCCTCGCGGAAGGCCGCGATCCGCTCGGCGACGTGCCCGCGCGGCCCGACGAGGGAGACCCCGCGGACGAACTCCTCCGGCAGTGCGGCCGCCGCCTCGTCCTTGCGCCCGTCGAGGTAGAGGTCCTGCACCGTCCGCGCCTCGTCCACGAAGCCGTACCGGACGGCGAGGTCGTTGTAGAAGTTCTTGCCGCGGGCGCCCATCCCGCCGACGTAGAGCGCCAGCTGGGCCCGCACCCGGTCGAACGCGGCGGCCTGCTCGTCGGCGTCCTCGCTGATCAGCAGCTGGGTGTCGACGACGATCTGCAGCGAGCCGAGCTCGGGATCGCGCCGGGCGGTGCCGTCGGCGAGCGCGTCGCCGAACGCCGTCGCGCTGCCCTCGGGCAGGAAGAAGGTCGGCTGCCAGCCCTCGAACAGCTCGGCGGCCAGGGCGACGTTCTTCGGCCCGATGGCGGCGAGCACCATCGGGATCCGTGGCCGCACCGGCTGGTTGATCAGCTTCAGCGGTTTGCCGAGCCCGCTGCCGCCCCGCTCGGGGGTGAGCGGGATGTCGACCTGCTTCCCGTGGTGATCGAGCTTCTCCCGCCGCCACACCGTGCGGCACACCTCGACGACCTCGCGGGTGCGGCCCAGCGGCGCGGTGTAGGGCACGCCGTGGAAGCCCTCGACCACCTGCGGCCCGGACGCCCCGATGCCGAGCGTGAAGCGGCCGCCGGAGACGAAGTCCAGGCCGGCGGCGGTCATGGCCAGCAGCGCCGGGGTGCGGGAGTAGATGTTGAGGATGCCCGAGGCGATCTCCACCGTCGTCGTCCGGGCCGCCAGGTAGCCGAGCTGGCTGACGGCGTCGAACGAGTAGGCCTCCGCGACGAAGACGGTGTCCAGGCCCACCGCCTCGTACTCGGCGATGACGGCGGCGGTCTCGTCGAACCGCGCGCTGTAGGAGATGGGCATGCCGATGCGCACGGGAGTGCTCCTGTCGCCGAGTTGTCTGGCCCCCGGCAACGTAGCGCTACCGGGGGACGGCCACCCAGCCCTCGGCCTCACGCAGCGGGGCCTTGAGCACCTTGCCCCCGGCGTTGCGCGGCAGCGGGCCGTCGATGACCCGGACGAACTGCGGTCGCTTGAAGTCGGCCAGCCGCTCGCGGGCGAAGGCGGACAGGTCCGCGACGAGTCGGGCGGTATCCGTGCCGGGCTTCGGCAGGACGACGGCGCCGACCTTCTCCCCCATCACCGGGTCGGGGACCCCGACGACGGCCACCTCGAGGACGTCGGGGTGCTCGGCGAGGGCGTTCTCCACCTCGACGCTGTACACGTTCTCGCCGCCGCGGTTGATCATGTCCTTGGCGCGGTCGACGATGCGGACGATGCCGTCGGTGATGGTCGCGAGGTCGCCGGTGTGCAGCCAGCTGTTCTGGAACGTCTCGGCGGTCCGCGCCGGGTCGCCCCAGTAGCCGGCGACGACGTTCGGCCCGCGCACGAGCAGCTCTCCGACGCCGGTGACCGGGTCGGGCCGGTGCAGGTCGACGTCGTCGACCGGGGTGGGGAACCCGACGGCGTCGGCGTGGGTCTCGGCGTACTCGTGCGGCAGGAAGGTGGCCAGCGCGCTGGTCTCGCTGAGGCCGAACCCGTTGCCGAGCCGGGCGTTCGGGAACGCCGTCCGCAGCCGGTGCACGAGCTCGGGGGCGATGGGGGCGCCGCCGTAGCTGAGCGTGCGGACGGTGGAGAGGTCGGTCGCCCCCAGGTCCGGGTGGCGCAGCACGAGCTCGTAGATGGTGGGGACGCTGGTGATCAGCGTGATGCCGTGCTCGGGTATGGCGGTGAGGAAGGCCTCGGCGTCGAACCGGGGCATGAGCACCGACAGTCCGCCCAGGGCGATCTGGGTGAGGAACTGGGAGTTGCAGCCGGTGACGTGGAACAGCGGCACCGAGATGAGCGTGGCGTGGGCTGCGTCGGGGTCGCGGCTGAGCTCGCGGCAGCGGATGACCGACTCGATGTTGCTGAGGAAGTTCTCGTGGGTGGTCATCGCGCCCTTGGGGCGACCGGTCGTGCCGCTGGTGTAGAAGAGCGCGGCGACGTCGGTGTGCTGGGGGTCGGGGACCTCCCCGGGCCCCCCGTCGGGCAGCGGCTCGCCCGGGCGGACGACGTGGGCGGCGCCGCAGTCCGCGAGGATGAAGTCCGCCTCCGCCGGGGCCAGCCGGGTGTTCATCGGGACGACGACGGCGCCGGCGAGCTGGGCGCCCCAGAAGGCGAGCACCCAGTCGACGCCGTTGGGCAGCTGCACCGCGACCCGGTCGCCGGTGGTGACGCCGGCGTCCCGTAGGCCACCGGCGACGCGCCTGGCCCGCTCCCAGAGCTGGGCGTAGGTGAGCCGGCCGCCGCCGAGCTCGACGATGGCGGTGCGGTCACCGTGCCGCTGGGCCTGCTCGGCCAGCACCCGGACGACGTTCTGCGACAGGTTCACGTACCGGCGGATGCCGTCGGCGCCGAGCTCGATGCCGCTGGTGTCGAAGGGGCTGGTCCCCGTCGCGGTGCTGTGCGTGCCCATGCCTCTCCCCCGTCCGCGGTGGTGTCGGCTCCGGATTGTGCGCCGGTGAGCCAGGTCTCGTGCGCCGGGGCGTCACCCGATCCGGCGGCGCGGGCGGGCTGTCCACAGTTACGGAACCGGATACCGCCGAACTCTGCGTAGTCTCCCGCTGTGCGTGATCTCCGTGGGGGCCTGATCCGGACGACGCTCGGCTGCGTGCTGGCCGGCACCGTGCTGCTGACGGGGTGTTCGGAGAAGCAGGAAGCCAGCACCACCCTGCCGACGACGGCCGCCGCGCCGACCACCGAGGCGCTCCCGCCCCTGGGGCCGGCGGACTTCCCGGTCCCTGCCGAGGCGCGCGTGAATACACCCGGTGCCGCCGTGGAGTTCGTTCGCTACTACGTGGCTCTCACCAAGCACCTGGCGATGACTGCCCGAGATCCGCAGCCGCTGCTCCGACTCAGCGAAGACTGCCGCACCTGCAACCAGATCGCCCAGGCCTTGGCGGCTGACGTCGCCGCCAACTACAGCTATGCCGAGTACACGTACGAGTTCAACGAGTACGGACCAGCCCTCGTCAACGGCGACATGGCGGAGGTCGGCTTTGCATATGTACAGGGCCCCATCACTGCGGTGGACGAGAGCGGCCAGGTCGTCCCGGATCGATCCGCGGCCAGCCCTGAAATGTTGCAGTCAGGTGCGAGCCTGCTCTGGAAAGACGACCTCCAGAGCTGGGTCATCACCGGATTGACGGTGGGCTGACGTGCGGCGACTGGTCGTCGCGGCCGTCTTCCTGATCGGACTTATCGTGGGCGGTGCAGCCCCGGCCCTGGCCTGTGTAGGACTCGACTGCGACGGGCCAGATGTCACGACTGGCCCGGGTTCTCTTACCGCGACATACCTTGAGCAGAGGCCGGGTGGTTCATGGGCGGCTTCCAACAGCGCTCCGGTCGAGCACCCGTACACCTACCGGCTGTCCCGCCCATGTGTCGTCAGTGATCGTGAAAGCGGTGGATGCCGGCCGAGCGACTTCCTCCAGTGCCCGTCCCCGCCCGACCGGGTCGTAGAGAATCTGGTCGCCGAGCAACGACGTCTGGCGCTGCCGGGACCTGACGGCACGACGACCATCGACGGCTTTCCCACCGGTGGCGCGCCGGTCGGCACCCAGGTGGGCCCCTGGATCGTCGGGACGCGGGCCTGCATCGACATCACGGCGCTGAACCCACCGCCATCACCTGCCGAGGTGTTCCGCTACTTTCAGCGCCTGCCGCTGCCCCAGCTGATGACCCGGCACCAGCCGCCCGGGAACGGCCTCACGGGGCTGCCGGTGATCTTCTACACCGATTCCCCGACCACCCAGACCTTCACCGTCGACATCCGCGGTTTCACCGTGGTCATCGACGCCACCGCCGAACAGTTCACCTGGCACACCGGCGACGCCGGCGGCCCGATCACCACCACCGACCCCGGCGCCCCCTATCCCGCCCACAGCATCGAGCACTCCTACCGGTCGGGCACCTACACCGCCTCCCTCACCGTCACCTGGGGCGCCACCTTCACCGTCGACGGGAGCGCCGAGACCGACGTCCCCGGC
>NZ_FOAO01000008.1 GCF_900109665.1 Blastococcus sp. DSM 46786 | reverse complement strand
GCGTGATTGAGCAGTCGCTGAGTCGCATCCGGCGAGCGGTCACCGGCTCGCTCGGCCAGCGTCCACCCGTTCTTGCGCTCCACGTCCGACAGCAGACCCCGCAGGTAGGCACCGGCCTGCGCACGCGGCTCCGGCCGGACGAATCGCGGCCCGATCCGCCAGACCACCTCTTCCAGACCAGCTGCCCAGCCCTCGACCTCGGCCACGCTGACATCTTCGGTCATCCAGCGACCGTCACCAGCCGCAGCGCCTCAACCTGGGAGACACGCCGAAGCCCACCAAATACGGTGCGGCTGTAGTACTAGCCCATGACCGCCAGCGCCGGTCCGGCGCTGCAGCAGCTCCACAGCGAGTTCGGGGACCGGGTGCAGTTCCTGACCCTGTACGTGCGCGAGGCGCATCCGGGCGACCACTACGTCCAGCCCCGCGACATGGAGACGAAAACCGCGCAGGCGCGGGCCTACGCCGAGCGCGACGGCATCCGCTGGCCGGTCGCCGTCGACGACGTAGACGGGACACTGCACCGCCGGCTCGATGACAAGCCCGATGCCGCCTACATCGTCGGGATCGACGGCAGGGTGCTGTTCCGGGGGCTGTGGGCCAACGAGCACGAACACCTGCGGGCAGCTCTGCACGCGGCAGCGGCTGGCCGGCAGGAACCGATCGGGCAGTCGGAGGCCAAGGGTCGTGCCCTGCTGCGGGGGACCGGCGCGATGTGGCAGACGTTGAGCGCGGCCGGCCCGGTCGCGCTGCGCGACGTGGCCCGGCAGGCACCGCCGATGTGGCTGTCGGCCCGGCTCGCGCACCTCGCGCGTCCGCTGCCTCCCCTGATCCGCGGAGCGATCGGAACCGCACTGCCGATGGTCGTCATGATCGGCCTCGCGCTGGCCTGGCGGCAGCGCCGGCGCACGTAGCGATCAGACTCGTCCCGGGCCGGCCTGTGGCACCGGCCGGGCAGCGTCCGGTCGGGTCGGGAGACGCCGCATGCAGCAACTCCGTTGCTGTGCCGGCGTGTGCCCCGTTGACCGGTCTTTTCGGCGGGGCGCCATCTTGTGCGCATGCCGAACGGAGCTGAGGTGGCGAGTCACCCAGGCCGAGGGACCAGTCGCGTGACCCCCGCCCTGATCACCCGTCGGGAGCGACCGGCCAATGACCCGGCGCAGCGGAATCGCCGGGACCGGGGACGGCTCCTGATCCGACTCGACGGCCAGGTCGCCATCGCCGCCATAGCTACACCCGCTGCCCGTCGACGGACGCGCAGCCACCCGCACGTTTCACGATGAAGTGGACGGTCGCCTCGCAGCTCGCAGCGGCCGGTTGTCCGGCGTGGACCGGTGGGCGGGTCGGGACTGCTGCGACGATTGGTCAGCCGGTCAGGCCGCCGAGCCGCAGGAGCAGGTCCCGCACGTCCGTGGCGGCCACGCGGTCGCGGGCGAGGGATGGGCCGGAGCAGATCAGGACAGGGCCGTCCCGAGGATCGTCGGGCAGCCGTCCGTGCCAGCCGCGGACCGGGGACGGGTCCGGCGGCACCACGTTCATGGTGTAGCGGAAGCCGAGCTTCTTGCGGGCAAGGGCGAGGCCGGCGCGGGCCTCGCATCAGACGCCACCAACCAATCCTGCGGCCGCCGACCGTCCCGCGTGCGAGAAGAACTTGCGGTTGTGTTACAGCTCACAGCGACCGGCTTTCGGCGTGCGACCGGGTGGGCAGTCGCGGACCCGGCTGTCAGACGTGCAGCCGTGTCGACGTGGGCCGTCGTCTCTTCGCGACCGTCCACCGAACAGGGGACGGTGCCGATCATGAAGAGGACAGGGAAGAGCAGGTTGGGCGCCGCCGCGGCGCTCGGGCTGTTCGGAACGGCCAGCGGCCTGGGCGCGACGGGGGCGGCAGCCGCGCCTGCATCACCGGCCGGCGAATTCGACCTCCCCGAGGGCTACCAGATCGAGCAGGTCGTCGGTGGGCTGCAGCTGCCCAGCTCGATCACCTGGGACGACGAAGGGCGCATGTACGTGGGCGAGGCCGGCAGCGGGCTCTTCCCCGAGCAGCTCGCACCCATCCGGATCCTCGAGGTCGCGAACGGGCAGGCGACGCCGGTCATCGAGCTCGACGAGGCGATCGAGCCCGCGCTGGTCGGCCTCAAGTGGCACGACGGCGCGTTCTACTTCACCCACCGGGCCGACGACCTCACCGGAGCGGTGTCACGCGCCACGCCCGACGGTGAGGTGGAGCTGTTGTTCCAGGGGATCCTCGACAGCCAGGCCGAGCACCAGATCAACGACATCGACGTGGGGCCCGACGGCCGGATGTACGTGTCGGTGGGGCCGGCCGGCAACGCCGGGGTGATGGGTCCCTCTGTCGCCCCCTGGGTCATGCGCAGCCCGGGCGTGCACACCACGCCGTGCGAGGACATCGTGCTGACCGGGCACAACTTCCAGACCCCGAACTTCCTGACCGAGGACCCGGACGACATGGTGCTCACCGGGGCCTACGTGCCGTTCGGCACCGCGACCGAGCCCGGGCAGGTGATCGAGGGTGTGGAGAAGTGCGGCGGGTCGATCCTGACCTTCGATCCGGACAACGCCGAGGAGACCATCGAGACCCACGCGTGGGGCTTCCGCAACCTGCTCGGCCTCACCTGGAACGAGGACGGCGAGATGTTCGCCGCCGAGAACGGCTACGACATTCGCGGGTCCCGCCCGGTGCAGGGCGAGATCGATGCGTCGCTGCGGGTTGAGCCCGGCCGCTGGTACGGGATACCGGAGTACTCCGCCAGCCGTGAACCGCTGACGGATCCCAAGTTCGAGCCACCGGACCAGTTCCAGGTGCCGGTGTTCCTCGGCACCGACGAGGAACTGGGGAAGATTCTCGGATCGGTCATCGATGTGGAGGCCAGCGGCCTTACCCCGCCCGACCCCGAGTGGGTTCTCGGACGGCACGAGTTCAACTCGTCCCCGTCGATGATCGACATCGCACCCGAGGGCTTCGGGGAGTTCGCCGGACAGATGTTCGTCGCCGAGTGGGGCGACCTGGCTCCGCCGACCAATCCGCTGCGCGAGGGGAATATCGGGCGCCAGGTCGTCGCGGTCGACACCGAGACCGGCGAGATCACCCCGTTCGTGAAGGGTGACCCCATCGCCCGCCCGTTCGACGTGCAGTTCGGCCCGGATGGCGCGATGTACATCGTCGACTACGGCATCGTGAACATCGACATGGAGATGAAGCCGCCGTACGCCTACCAGCCGGGCACCGGTGGCATCTGGAAGGTGACCCGGGTGCCGGTGGGTGGCGTCGACGCCGGCGGCGGCAGCACCGCCGGGGTCGAGTCGATGGGCCTGTTCCTCCTCGGCGGCACGGCTCTGGCCGGTGCCGCCGTCGCGGGCACCATGGCCATCCGCCGCCGCAGCGCTCAGGAGGCCTGAGCTCGGGCGCTCGGACGGCGGCCACTCGCGGTCCCCGTGGCCGTTGGCGCGGCCTCGCGTCAACGGCCACGGGGAGTGCTCACCGCCGGTGCCTCACCTGGGCTGCGAGCCCGGAGGCGGGCTACGTCACGGGGACCACCATCGTCGACGGGGCATGTCCCTCTACCCGAGGTTCGCCTGATCCCGCCGTTCAGTGCCGGCGCGTGACCCCGAGCAGGTCTGCTACGAAACCGAGGCTCGCCGGTACGGGGCAACCGGTCGCGTCGAGGATGTGGTTCATCATCTCGAAGTTCGCGCACACGCCGACTGCGGCGGCGGCCTGCCGCGGGCCGGCGGCACGGATCAGTGCGTCGCGGCTCTCGTCGAGCCGCTGGCCGGTCACCATGGCGGTCGCGAGATCGCGAAGTTCTGCCCCCCAGGGAAGGCCGGGGTCGATGCCGGTGTCGGTGACCGCGCGGAGATCCACGGCCGTCCCGGTCGTCTTCTGCACACTCGCACGGAGCATGTTGCCGTGGGCAATCAGCTAGTAGAAGCAGTCGTTGAGCAGCGAGACGCGCGCGGCCAGCAGCTCCATCTGCGCACGGGACAGCACGTCCTGGTACGCCAGATCCGCCATCTGCTCGGTGCTCAGGTAGAGCTGGGCGTGGAGCTGGTCCCGAGCCTCCTCCTCGGCGGGTACCGCGGACAGGGCGTACCGGGCGCCGTCCTCGGGATAGGTGGGCACGAAGGCGTTCCGCCACCGGACCTGACCGTTGCGCTCCCCTGTGGGCTCTCCCGGCTCAGGGTCGGGGAGGGCCTCCTCGTGGGATCCGACCCCGCGGACATAGGCGTCCACTGCCGCCAGCCGGCTGACGACGCCCACGACCTCGACGTACTCCTCGATCGCCATGCCCTGGTCACGCAGGTCGGAGACCCATTCCCGGGTGACGAGGTCTGCGGCGGCCGACACGGACTGCGCGACCTCGGTCAGCAGGGCGGGAAGTCCCGCGTCCGCATCGCTGAACGTGCGTGCGGCCCGCGCCTCCCGGGCGACGGCCACGCGTTCCGGTCCTGACAGCCATGTGCCAGGCGCCGCCAGTCGCGCCCATTCGCGGCGCAGCTCAGCGCGGACCCCGTCCGGTAGTGGCAGCACGGCGTCGGTCAACTCGAAGGCCACGTGCAACACCCTTGCGCATCGGTTCCGTCAGCGCCGACCGAGTCGACGCCCAGTGCCGGGCCGCTCCGGCAGTTCAGGAGACGCCGCGTTCGCTCTCCAGCAGGCGCAGCAAGACCTCGCTGAGCGTGGGGAAGGCGGGCGCGGCGTGCCACAGGGTGTCGATCGGCACCTGGCCGACGATCGCGATGGTCGCTGCGTGCAGCAGTCCCCCGACGCCGGGGCCGACGAAGGTCGCGCCGACCAGCAGCCGGCGGTCGGCATCGCTGACCAGCTGCGCGCTGCCGTGGACGCCCTTGCCGGCCAGGGCGCCCGCGGCTGTGGCGCCGATGTCGTAGCGGGCGGTCCGCACGTCGATTCCCGCCTCGCGGCTGCCCCTCGGTCGTGCCGACGGCGGCCACCTGGGGATCGGTGGAGGTCACGCGGGGCACGGCCACGTGGTCGGCCCAGGCCTGCCGGGCGCGTCCGGCGATGTTGTCGCCGACGAGCCGGGCCTGGTACTTGTCCTGGTGAATCAGCAGCGCCCGGCCGTACACGTCCCCGGCGGCGTGCAGCCAGCCGCCGTCCACGCCCGGACTCATCTCGAGCGACACGTTCATCCCGCTGGATGTCGTGACCCACACCGCCGAGGACAGGGTCTACGTCGACGTCCCCGAGCTGGTCATCGGCAAGCTTCCCTGGAACGAGCGGCCGTCGGCCGAGGCGACCCGGTCCAGGTACGGCCTACCGGCTCGCCGCGTCGAGAAGCTCTACCGCAGCCACGCGCCCTCGCAGTCCGCCACCGTCCAGCCGTAGCTCGTGCAGGGGCGCTAGGTCACCGGGTCCCCTCGCTCACATGGACGTCGAGACGCGCGTCATCGAAGCAGAGCAGCCCGCCGACGGCTTCGGCGTCGTGCATGGGCTCGAGGTAGCTCCAGACGACGTCATCGTCGAATCGTTCGCCGTCCCGCAGTGTCCGGTACTGCGCGACGCCCTTGTACGGGCACCTCGTCGCGGTGTAGCTCGGGGCCAGCAGGTCGGTGCGAACGTCCTCGGCCGGCAGGTACCACCGGGGCGGCAGGCCGCTCTCCAGCAGCATGCGCGGCTGCGTCGAGTCGGCGACGACGGTGTCCCCCCAGCGCACGACCACGTGACGGGAGCTGCGTAGCACGTCGATCCGGTGATAGGGGTCGCGCGGATGGACGAAGACCTCTTCGTCCTCCTCGAACCAGGCGTCCATCGCGTCCCAGTCGAACGCGACGAGACCGGCCACGCCCGCTAGCGACGACGGCGGCTGCTCGTAGGAGTAGGCGCCGTCCTCCGCCGTCCGCTCGCCCACCGACACCGTCCAGTGCGAGGCCTCGCCGAGGCCGGGGGCGTTCACCTTCGTGTCGCTGGGCGTGAACAGGTCGGTCCGGACGTCCTCGCGGGGGAAGAGGTAGATCGGTGTCTGGCCCGACAGGTGGAGCAGGCGCACGCCGGTGCTGTCGGCGACGGTCTCCTCGCCCAGGCGCACGCGGACCCGGCGCGGGGAGGGCTCGAGGTAGAGGACGTGCTCGGGCGGCGCCGGGTCGAAGTTGAAGGTTCCGGACGGCGTGGAGCCGAAGGGTGCGCTGCCGATCGTCAAGGCCATGTGGTCCCGCTACCCGCCGACGGACGTCGTCACCCGGGCAGGCGGATGATCAGTCGCCGTCCACCGTCTCCAGCATGCCCGTGGCCTGCCCGACCTCGATGAGGTGACCGTCCGGGTCGCGCACGTACGCGCGGATCTCCTGGCCGTGGTCCTTCGGCTCGGTGAGGAACTCGACGCCTTTCGCCGTCCAGTTCCGGTACACCGCGGCGATGTCGGCGACACGGACGTTGAGGAAGGCGCTGGTCCGCCGGGGGTCCTGCGGCAGAACGAGGCTCACGTCGGGCTTGTCGTCGGTCGGACCACCGGCCTCGTTGAGGATCAGCCAGCTGTTGGCCGCACGGAGCATCACCGGATCGCGCTCGTGCACCACCTGCGCGCCGAAGACGTCGCGGTACCACTCCCGCGAGCGGTCCTGATCGCCGACCACCAGGAAGTGGGTCAGCACGAAGCCTTCCCTTGGCGCGGGCAGTTCGTCTCGTGCGGGCATGTCGACCTCCTCGACGTACGGGCCCCGGACAGGGCCGTCCGGTCGACCCTTCCCCGCAACTGGCATCCGCATGCGGCCACGGACCACGGGGTCGCCGGGGCAGAGCGGCGGCGGTGGGACTTCTCCGCGGTGACAATCGAGCGCTCGGGGGGCCGTCGGGCGAGCCGTGCCTCCTTCCGACGGGAGTCGGGACCTTCGAGGGCGCCACGGGGAGCTTGAACGGCCGCCACGTCAGCAGAGCATCCAGCCTCCACCCGTCCTGCCGCAGTTCCCGATGCGCCGGACGTCCTGTGGCCGGGCGAGACCACGTCGGTCTGCCCCTGCACGCATGCGGCGCGCTACGGGCACGTCGTCGTCGACGGGCGGCGGCACGAGGATGCGGCGTGCCGCTGTCGCGATCCACTGCTGGAGGCGCTGCCGGCTGCCGGGGACCGGTCGTCGGACGGTGATCGGGACGGAGCCTGAGGTCGCCCCCCGAGTCGAGGTCAGCCCAGCTGCTCGGCGAGGTCGGTCAGGCCGGCGGCGCGCAGTGACGGCGCCGTGAAGGACGACGGGTACGGGCTTCCGGCCCGGTCGATCCACGCGGTGGCCAGTCCGGCGCGGGCGGCGCCGTCGATGTCCCAGGGGTGGACGGCGACGAGCAGCATGTCGGCCGGGTCGGTGTCGCAGGTCCGGGCGGCGTACTCGTAGGCGCGGCGTGCCGGCTTCCAGGCGCCGGCGTCCTCCACGGACAGCAGCGCGTCGAACTGGTCGCGGATGCCGGCGCCGGTGAGCAGCTGCTCCGACACGGAGGTGGAGCCGTTGGTGAGGGTGACCAGCCGCCGCCCCGGCGTCCGGAGGGCCCGGACGCCGTCCGGGACGTCGGGGTGGACGCCCAGTTCGGTGAAGCCGCTCATGACGTGGTCGACGGCGGCGTCGGTGTCCCGGTCGAGGTCCACGCCGCGCAGCACCGTGCGCAGGGCCGCGGCCCCGAGTTCGGCGAAGGGGCGGGACGCGCCGGCGGCGGTGAGGGCGAACCCGTCGCGCAGCAGCGTGGCGAACCACAGCGTGGCCAGGTGGGGAGGTGCTCCGACGTCGGCGAACCGCTGAGACATCGGGCTCATGTCGGACAGGGTCTCGTTGACGTCGAAGACGATGACGGACGGCGAGAGGGTCAACACAGGTTCCTCGGGCTCGGCGGTGTGGGGCATCACTCGGGTGCGCTGCTGGAGGCCACCAGCACGAGCACCCGGGGCAGGGTGGTCATGTAGGCACCCAGGACGGCGGCCATGCCCGGGCGGGCGTCGTCGAGGCCGGCCTGCTCCAGCGCGATGGGGTCGGCGACGACCTGCCAGGGCAGGTGCCGGGCGGCGTCGACCGCTCTGTGCTGCAGGTCGTCGGCGGCGGCACGGGTGGCAGGCACCTGAGGGCCCAGGTGGTCCCAGGCCGCCTCCAGGAGGCCGCCGTCGGCGAGGCTGCGCCAGATGCTGTTGACGACGGGCGTGTCGAGGGCGGCGCGGATCTGGCCGTAGAGCTCCGGCGCGGGTGCGTCGGCCGGCGAGGGAGCGGGGCTCGCTGGCCGCACCGGGCGGGCTTCGAGAGCCTGACCGGGCGCGGGCGGGGCGTGGAGCTCCCCGTCGAGCGCGAGCCGGAGGCCGGCGGCCAGCAGGAGCATCCGGCTCAGCGGACCGGTGAACCCGGCCAGCGCACCGCGGACATCGGCGTCGGCCGGAGGGGTCGTGATCTCCCGCGCCGACGTCAGGAGGTTCTGTGCCGACTGCGCGAACGACGGGTCCGGCAGCACTCCGGCGGCCTGCTCGTGGGCGAGCACGAGGTAGCCGGGGCAGAGCGCCAGCGACTTGAACAGGCTGGGCACGAACGGCATGCCGTCCAGCAGGTGGGCGTAGACGGCGGCGACGGCGCCGGTCGCCTCCGACTCCTCCACCATCGGGTAGCCCACGAACCCGCCGGCGTCACCGCCCACCGGGATCTCCTTCGCGCGCAGGACCCGTCCCGATCAGCTCGTTGATGGCCGCCGCGATCACCTCGGGATGGTCCTCGGGGGTGAAGTGCTTGCCGCCGGGGATGGGCTGCAGCTCCGTGCCCAGGTCGTCCGCGAGGCGGCGACCGTACTCGACCTTCTGGAACTGGTCGGCCTCGCCCCACACCACGCGGGCGGGGAGGCCGAGCGAGGGCAGCTGGTCGGCGACGGCGATCGTGTCCTCGACCCGCAGGTAGCTCACCTGGCGCATCAGGCTCCGGGCGGCGCCGTGGGTGACGTAGTGCTGCCAGTGCACACCGATGGATTCCAGCGCCCGCTCCCGGTCGTCGTGGCCGCGGTGGATCAGCTGGACCAGGGAGGGGTAGAGCGCGGTCTCGGGCAGGTACCGCAGAACCGGTGCGGCCCGCTGCATCGCCTTCACGCTGGGGATCGGCCAGGAGTCGTAGCAGACGGCGTTGGTCAGCACGATCCCGGAGAACCGGCCGGGCGCCCGGGCGGCGGCGATCTGCGCGACCCCGCCGCCGAGGTCGTGGCCGACGAGAACCGGTGACTCCGCGCCGACCAGATCCAGCCAGCGCAGCAGCCGGTCGGCCTGGGCGGACAGGCCGAGGTCGCGGCCCTCGCCGTCGGGGATGGAGCTGCCGTAGCCGGCCATCTCCAGCGCGAGGGACCGGCCGCTGACCAGCGGCATCACGTGGCGCCACAGCCGGGGCGAGGTCGGGATGCCGTGGACCAGGACGACGTGCGCGCCCTCGCCGTGCTCCAGCCAGCGGATCGGCTCGCCGTCCAGCAGGTCCTCGTGCAGGTGCAGCCCCAGCCCGTTCACGACCGACCCACCAGGCGACGGAGGGCGGCACGCGCCTCGGGCAGCGCCAGCGGGAGGGTGGCCAGCTGGGCCGCCGCGGCCACGGTGCACCAGGAGCACACCTTGCGGTGCTTGGTGACCTGCTCGGCGAACAGGTAGATGCCGCCGCCGGCGTCCGCGGCGGTCTTCGCGGCCAGCGCCAGCGGCACCCACGGTGCTGTCCGGGCCCGGTCCCGGTCGCCCATCCCGGCGAGGGCCAGGGTCACACCGGCACTGAGCAGGCCGAGCGCGGCATCCGGGGTCCTGAACTGCTGGTAGGCCTCGCCGGCGGCGTCGACCGCGTCGGCGTCGAGGAAGGGCAGGGGTGGCTCGGGCACCCGGCGCAGCAACCCGAACTGGTACAGCCCGACCACCCCGAGCGCGAAGCTCGCGAGGGAGGTGAGGCCCGCGATGCGGCGGCGCTGCTCGAGGAAGTCCCCGGCGCCGCGCCGGAGATCGTCGCTGACCCGTTCGGCCGCCGCCGAACTCGACCGGCCGACCCCGCCCGGATCCGGTCGGACCGTGGCCGCCGGCGGGCCGGCGGGGTGTCTCCTCGCAGTGGTGCGCACGTCGGTGTCCTCCTGTGCTCGGCTGTACCGGGCCATGCCCCGTGCTGCGGTCGTGAACCGCGGTCGGCCGCCTTTCCCGACACGGCAGCTCCCTGGCTGCCGGACCGGCGGCTCAGAGGCCCGGAGCGGGTGGGACGTCGAGGTCGGTCTGCACCAGGTGGTTGAAGTGGTTGGTGAACAGGTTCAGCGCGATGTGGACCGATGCCTCGGTGGCCTCTGCGTCGCTCCAGCCGGCGGCCAGGGTGAGCAGCGCGTCCTCGGGGGGCTGGGCAACCCACCGGCCGAGGCATCCTGAGGCCGGGCGGGCATGGAAGGGTCCGACCGAGTCGGGGCCGGGGTCGAGGAGGGGGTGCCGCGTGCGAGCGCTGGAGCGGATCGGCGGCAGCATCGGCATCGGCATCGGCATCGGCATCGGCATCGGCGTCGGCGTCGACCCTTCCGTGGCGGGCTCGCCGTCCTTCCTGGCCGACACCGCGCCCTCCGGGCTCGCCGCCCACCTCCGCCCGCCGCAGTGAGCGACCACAGCCGTCCTCCGCCGGACCGGGCCGTCGAGGTCGGGGCGGGCCCATCGGGGACCCCGCGCCGGGCTCCCGGACGATTCGTGTGGGGCCGCCTCGCCGGGCTGCTGGTCGTCGTCGCGACGGCGGTGGCCGTCGCACTCGCGGTCGGGCTGCCTGACGTCGAGCGGCTGCGGGCCGAGGTCGCAGCGCTCGGGCCGGCGGCTCCCGCGGTGTTCGTCGTGGTCTACGCGCTGGCGACTCTCGCACCCCTGCCGAAGAACGTGCTCACCGCTGCGGCAGGTGTCCTGTTCGGCTTCGTCGGCGCAGTGCTCCTCGTCCTGCTGGCTGCCCTGCTGGGAGCCCTGGCCGCCTTCGCGCTGGGGCGGAAGCTGGGGCGCGATGCGGTCGAACGGCTGACCGGGACCCGGGTGGCCCGCGTCGACGCACTGCTGAGCCGGCACGGTTTCCTCGCGGTTCTCGGCGTGCGCCTGGTGCCCGCGCTGCCCTTCACCGCCATCAACTACGCGGCGGGGTTGACCGCCATCGGCAGCCGCGACTACGTGGTCGGCACGGCGCTCGGGATCATCCCCGGGACGATCGCCTTCGCAGCTCTCGGCGCGTACGGGACCGCGCCGGGGTCGTGGCCGTTCGTCGTGGCCGTGCTGGTCCTCGTCGTGCTGAGCGTCGCCGGCGCGGCCGTGGTCCGCCGCCACCGCCGGGGGAACCGGGAGGCGTGAGCCCTCGCAGCGCCGGACGGCGACCCGGCCCGCGCTCCGGGCGGCCGGTGGGCCGATCCGCTCCGTGGACGACGAGCTGTGACGACGTCCTGACCCCGGCCTGACAGGATCCGGGGGTGGACCTGGGGCGATGGACCGAGCTGTTCCGCGCCGACGCCGGGAAGCTGTCCCCCCAGGAGATGCAGATCCGGGACGCGGCGTGGATCGCGCGGTGCGTCGGCCGAGGCGGAACGGCGCCCCTGGGTCCTCAGGACGTCGCCGCCCTGGCCAGCCGGATCTCGTCCGTCACGTTCCAGCGGGGTGAACGGGTGTTCGGCGACGGGGGCGGTGCGAGGCCGGGCGTCTGCATCGTCCGTTCCGGGCACCTCGAGCTCGGTGTCGTGACGCCGCGGGGCAAGGTGGTCGTCGGTGTGCTGCGTCCGGGGGACGTCGACGGCGACGTGCCGCTGCTGCTCGGGATCCCCGTGCCGTACGCGGCTCACGCGCTCGACGATGCCGTCTGCCTCATGCTGTCCGCGAACGACTTCGAGTCGCTCCTCGACCGGCATCCCGGGGTGTCCCGGCGCTGGTTGTCCAGCGTCGCGCAGCGCCTCGCCACCAGCCACGGACGGCTGATCTCCTTGCTGGGGCGTCCGCTCCTGGCTCAGCTGGCGGGGCTGCTCGTGGAGGAGGCGGAGGAGGGGACCGTCCGGCTGCCGCAGCGCACCCTGGCGGCGATGCTGGGTGTGGCCAGGCCTTCTCTCAACAAGGTGCTCAAGGACCTCGAGCGCCGGGGCTACGTGAGGGTCGGCTACGGCACCATCGAGGTCCTCGACGAACGTGGCCTGGTGGCGGTGCGTGACGTCTGAGGGGCGGCCCGCCGGGCCACACCGGTCGGACCGTGGTCAGGAGGGGGAGCGGGCTGACGTGGCGGATCATCAGCGTCGGCCCGGGATGCGCACCGTGCTGGCTCAGCCGGACTTCCGGCGGCTGTGGACGGCGCGCACCGTCAGCCAGTGGGGTGACGTCTTCAGCTTCGTCGCCCTGGCCATCCTGATCTACCGGCTGACCGGCTCAGGGCTCGGCGTGGCCGGCGTCGTCGTCGCCGAGATCATCCCCGTGCTGCTGCTCGCCCCGCTCGCAGGCGTCCTCGTCGACCGGCTGCCCCGCATCACCGTGATGGTGGCCGCCGACGTGTTCCGGGCCGCCCTCGCCGGCGTGCTGGTGGTCTGGCACGACGACCCGCTGGTCGTCTACGCGGTCGCCTTCGGCCTGTCGGCCGGTGCGGCGTTCTTCAACCCGGCCGCCAACAGCGTGCTGCCCTCGGTGGTGGCCGACCGGGAGATCGTCGCGGCCAACAGCGCCGTCTGGACCGCGGCTGTGCTGTCACAGGTCGTCCTCGCGCCGCTGGCCGGAGGCCTGGTCGCTCTGGTGGGTCCTGGCTGGGCCTTCGGCGTCAACGCCGCGAGCTTCGTCGCCTCGGCGCTGGCGCTGCGCGGCTTGCGGCTGGTCGAGCCGCCGGGGGAGGTCGGTCGACGCCGGCTGCTCGCCGACGCCCGCGAGGGCCTGGCCCTGGTCGGGCGCGACCGGTTGCTGCGTGCCCTGGCCATCGGCCAGCTGCTCGCCGCGCTGTCGGCCGGCGCGACCAGCGCACTGCTGGTCGTCCTGGCCGCCGAGCACCTGGGCGCGCCGGCCGGCGCCTACGGAATCCTGGTCGGCGCGATCGGCGTGGGCGCAGCCCTGGGTCCCGCCCTGCTGCTGCGGCTGATCCCCGATCCGCGCCGCCCGCTGTACGTCTTCGGCCCCTACGTGCTGCGCGGCCTGGTCGACCTGGTGCTCGCCTCGGTCCGTTCCCTGCCGGTCGCCGCCGCCACGCTCGCCGTGTACGGCATCGGGACCTCCACCGGCGCCGTCACGTTCAACAGCCTGCTGCAGTCGCACCTCACCGACCGCACCCGGGGACGGGTCTTCGCGCTGATGGACCTGCTCTGGCAGACCGGGCGCCTGGCGAGCCTCGGCGTCGGCGGGCTGCTCGCCGACACCCTCGGCATCCGCGCCGTCTACTACGTGGGCGGCGCCTTGTTGCTGCTCGCCGCCGCAGTCGGCTTCACCGCCAGCCGCAGCTTCACCACCGGACCGGATCTTCCGAGGTGACCATGGCACCCCCGTCCGAGCGCCTGATCGAGAGCCGGTGGCGACCACGGGCGCCGTGCCCCGCGCGTCTACCCCGGTACCGCACCAGGCGTCGGCCGGCCCCGCAGCCGTGGGCCCATGCGGCCAGGGTGCGGGTCAGAGGCCGAGGTACCGGGTGACAGCCACCTCGACCTCGTCGAGTTCGTCGCGGTGGAGGAAGAAGGCGGGCTCTCCCTCGAGGTAGCGCACGTCGATGCTGCGCATCTGATCGACGAGAAACCGGGTCAGGACACCGCCCAACTCGATCTCAGGCCGGAAGACGGCCGGCTGCGCCTGTGTCGATGTCGGGACGACCGTGGCGACGCTCCAGGCCATGTCGGTCGGGCTCAGGACCAGTCCGTAGCGCCGGCCGCGTTGCTCGTGACCACGACGCGCTGCCCCGAGGTCGACGCGGTAGACAGCGCCGCGGATCACCAGGCGTCGGCCTCGCCGGACAGGTCCTCGTCCGCCAGCCGCTCGGCGTCGGCGCGTGCTCGTGCCAGCCATGCCTCGCGGTCCAGGAGGCGGAGCGCGCGGCGGATGACGTCGGCGGTGTGCTCGTCGGACCGCATCGCCGCGCGGATGATCCGCTCGTCCTCCTCGGTGGGGCGGAAACCGATGGTCTTGCTCACGCGGTGATGTTAGACAGTCGTTCAACAGTTGTGCAACGGTCAAGCGGGCGTCAGGGCCAGGGCGCCGACGTGTACCGATGCCCTCGTTCGGGTGGGCCGGAGCAGACGAGCTCGTGTCGGCGACCCTTCACCCGCGCCGAGATCAGCGGACGCCCCGCTGCTGGTCCCCGTGCCCTTCGACCGCCCGCGCCGCGTGGACGGGAGTCCCTGGGGAGCGGCCAGCCCCTGCGGCTCGGCGGGGTCGCCGGGGTTCAGTGGATCGAGGACAGGCGCGGATCCCGCGCCGTCCCAGAGTCACTGCGACGCCACGGGCGTCGTCGGAGCAGCGAGAAGCAACCATGCCAGGCCGGCCCTGGCAGGACGGCCGCCTTCGTCCTGGACTCGTGGGCCTGCCGCGGCTGCGACCCCGCAGCGTCCGGCCCTCCACGCCCCACCCGGTGGGCTGTTCACGGCCCGTCAAGGCAGCAGGCTGTCTTCCAGTGTGGTGCGCAGCCAGCGCTCGTACCGGTCCGGTGGCCAGCCGCAGTGCACCCGGAACATGTGGTGCAGCTCGGGGCTGGTGAGGGCCCACAGGACGTCCGCTGCCTCGTCCACCGGCATCGCGTCCCGCAGGGAACCGTTCGACGCGATCCATCCCGCAACGGTCGTCATGGCCTGCCGCCGCTGGCGCAGGTGCAGATCATCGCGCAGGGCCCCGACGTCGGCATCGACCGCGGCAGCGCTGCGCAGCATGGCATCGACCGGAGCGATCCGCTCCAGCTGGCCGAGGATGCCGTGGGCGAACGCCGCGATCTGCCGACGCTGGTCGGTCTCGGCCCGCATGGCCTGCGGTTCCGGTCTGTCCAGCAGTGGGAGGTCGGCGTCGTCACCACCCACGACGGTGTCCAGCGCCGCCTGCAGAAGGCGGCGCTTCGAGCCGAAGAGGTGGAACACGGTGTCGACCGACACCTCGGCCTCGCTGGCGACCGCGGCCAGGGTCGTGCCGGCGTAGCCCCTTGCGAGAAACAGGTCGATGGCCGCCGCGACGACCCGGCGCCGGGTTCTCCTCGCCCGCTCGGTACGCAGCTGGGAGCGGTAGGGCCGCCGGTTGACAGGGTCCGCCACGGGGAGCACGCTACCCATATTCGTCCTAGTGCAACTAGGACCGAAATGATGAGAGGTGCCGCATGAGCACCGGATACGCCATCGCCTATCGGCTGGGCATCACCCCGTGGGAGCGCGCCGGACGGGAGGCGGCGGGCCAGTTCACCGCTCTGTTGTCCCGGGAGGAGGCCGAGCGGATCCCGCCGTACGGACGCGCCCTCGACCTGGGCTGCGGGACCGGTGCGCACTCCCTGGAACTGGCCCAGAGGGGGTGGGTGGTGACCGGGATCGATGCCGTGGGCGCCGCCGTGCACCAGGCCCGGGCGCGCGCGGCCGAGCAGGAGGTCGACGTCAGGTTCCTGGAGGGCGACGTCACTGCCCTGCGGCGGGCCGACGTGGGCGAGATCGGCTTCTTCCTCGACGTCGGATGCTTCCACGGGTTGACGGACAGCCAGCGGGCGGCGATGGGGGACGGGGTCACCGCCGTCGCCGCCCCCGGCGCGACGCTGCTCCTGCTCGCCTTCCGGCCCGGACGGCGCCCGCTCCTGCCGCGCGGTGCTGGCCGCGGCGACGTCGAGACCGCCTTTCCCGGCTGGATCCTTGCCGACGAGGTGCTCGCCGACGTGAGTGGGATGCCCGGCCCGCTCAGGCGGACCGTGCCGTGCTGGTACCGCCTGCGGAGAGCGTGACGGCGGAGCAGGCGGTCGCCGTGGCGGTGGGTGATTGCCGCGAGCCCGTCCTGCGGCACGATCTCGGTGTGCCGACCCTCCGCATCGCCCAGGACGACGCCGCCGACGAGTTCTCGGCCGCGACCCGCTCGCGCTGCTGATCGGGATGCTGCTGGACCAGCACATGCGTCGACGAAGCAGCGGGGCGGCCCGTCACCCCGGCGCACGCGCCGTCCGGTAGAGCCGTGCGGCCTCGCTACGACGGGCACCGTAGCCAGGTGACCGGTGGGGTCAGCCGGCGAGCGGAAGTCGGATGATCAGCCGGGCACCGGGTGCGGCGTCCTCGATGCTGACCTCCCCGCCGTGCTGCAGGACGACGTCGCGGACGATCGCCAGGCCCAGGCCGGTTCCGCCGGCATCGCGGCTGCGGGCGTCGTCGAGGCGGGTGAAGCGGTCGAACACCTGCGTGCGCTGGTCGGCGGGGATGCCATGACCGTCGTCGGTCACGGTGAGCACCGCCCGGTCGGCCGCGGTGAGCTCGACGGCCACGGTGGTGCGGGCGTGCCGGAGCGCGTTGTCGAGCAGGTTCTGGACGACCCGGATGAGAGCATCCCGGTTCCCGGCGACCCGGGCACCGGACACCGCGGAGATGTCGAGGCGCAGCGCGGTGTGCGCACGGACGCGGTCGACCGTCTCCAGGACGATCTCGTCGAGGTCGACCTCATCGCGGGCGAGCGGCACACGGGCGTCGATCCTGGCCAGGCGGAGGAGGTCGTCGACCAGCCGGGACAGTCGCTGGGCGTCCTCGGTCAGCGCCGGAAGCCGGCTGCGCCACGACGGGTCGTCGTGCAGTGCGGCGACCTCGAGCTGGGTGCGCAGGGAGGCCAGCGGGCTGCGGATCTCGTGGGCGGCGTCGGCGACGAACTCCCGCTGTCGTCGGGTGGCGGCCTCGGCCCGGCCGAGCAGCGCGTTGAACGTGACCGCGAGCCGGGCGAGTTCGTCTCCGCCGGCGGGGACGGCGAGCCGCCGGTCGAGTGCGTCGCCGGGGATGTCGGCGGCCTGCCGGCGGAGCGCCTCCACCGGGCGGAGCGCCCGCCCGGCCAGCAGCCACGTCAGGACGGCGAGGGCGACGATCACCGCCGGCGCGCCGATGGCGAGCGCGGAGATCAGCTCCTCGACGCTCTCCTCGGCGTCGTCCAGCGGCAGACCGACCTGGACGAGCACGCGCTGCCCGTCCGGTGCGGGGACCGGGAGGGTGAGCACGCGGTAGGGCTCGTCCTGCTCACCGGGCAGGGCGAGCCCTTGCTGGGTGACCACCTCGAGGCCGGTACCTACCGGGGTCCTCAGCAGCGGCCTGCCGTCCGGCAGCTCCACGGAGGAGGCCAGGACGGCTCCATCTTCGCCGAGGACGTGCACGACCTCGTCGTCGTCGCCGGCGAGCGACGACTCCACCGACCTGCCGGAGACGATCGCCGCGGTCACGTTCTCCGCCCGGTCGAGCGCCGTGTCGTCGATGCTCGCCACCAGTGCGGACTCCAGCCGGACGGTGAGCAGCACGGCCGCCAGCGTGATCGCTGCTGCGATGACCACGACCGCGGCCGCGGTCAGCCGCGCGCGCAGGGAGCGGCTTCGCACCCAGCCGGTCAGGCCGCGCGGTCGTCGGGTGTTCATCCGCCGGTGGCCTCGATGCGGTAGCCGACGCCGCGCACGGTCTCGATGCTCTTGCAGCCGAAGGGGGCGTCGATCTTGCGCCGGAGGTAGCCGACGTAGACCTCGACGATGTTCGGATCGCCGGCGAAGTTCTCGTCCCACACCTCGGCCAGCAGCTCGGACTTCGCCACCGCGTCACCCGCCCGCCGCATCAGGTGCTCGAGCAGCGCGAACTCCCGGGCGGTCAACGACAGCTCGGTGTCCCCGCGCCGCACCCGGTGCGCGGCCGGGTCCAGGACGAGGTCGCCCACGACCAGCTGCGCCGGTCGCTCGGGGACTCCCCGCCGCACGAGTGCACGCAGTCGGGCCACCAGGACGACGAACGGGAACGGCTTGGTGAGGTAGTCGTCGGCGCCCAGGTCGAGCGCATCGGCGATGTCGTACTCACCGTCCTTCGCCGTCAGCATCAGCACCGGCGTCCACACCTGGCGGGCCCGGAGCTCGCGCAGCACGTCGTACCCGGAGCGGCCCGGCAGCATGATGTCCAGGACGACGGCGCCGTAGCCGCCCAGCAGCGCCCGGTCCAGACCGGTCACGCCGTCGCCGGCGACGTCCACCGAGAAGCCCTCGGCGTGCAGGCCACGGGCCACGGCGGCCGCCAGGTTCCGCTCGTCCTCGATCACCAGCACCCGCACCCGCGCACCCCCTTCGAGCGTCAGTGTCCGTTCTGCCAGACCGGTGCTGAGAAGCAGCTGAGAGGGACGGGCCGGTTCCTCCCCGCTTCTCAGCATCCGCTCAGCGGGACCGGTCGACACTGGGTGGTGCCCCCGACGGGGGGTCGTCCCGAACCCTGGAGGAGAGATGAAGAAGAGCACCCGATGGACCGTCGGCGGCGCCGCGGCCGTCTTCGTGCTGGCCGGCGGGGGTGGCGTGGCCCTCGCCACCGCAGGTGACGACGAGGACGCGCGCCCCGACGTCGCCATCACCGGCGACGCGCTGGAGCAGGCCAGCGAGGCCGCCCTCGCGCATCTCGGCGAGGGTGAGGTCACCGACACCGAGGTCGGCGACGAGGAGGGCTACTACGAGGTCGAGGTCACCCTCGACGACGGCGACCAGGTCGACGTCCACCTCGACGAGGACTTCGCCGTGCTCGGCGACGAGCGCGACGGCGAGGAGCCCGGCGCCGACGACTGATCGCCGGCGCACCGGAGCCATGCAGCAACCGACCCTGGAGGAGACGACGTGAACAGCAAGGTCAAGGGCGCCACCCTCGGCGCCGCGGCCCTCGCCGCGGTGGTCATCGGCGGGGCGCAGATCGCACAGGCGGAGAACGACGCTCTTCCGCAGGCAGACGCCGTCGTCGGCGAGGACGGCACCGAGGTGCCCGAGGACGACGCCGGCGAGGAGGACGAGCAGGTCACCGGACCGGATCGCGACGAGGCCGGTGCCGCCGCTCTGGAGGCGGCCGGGCCCGGGACCGTCACCGAGGTCGAGGTCGCCGACGAGGGCGACACCGGCTACGAGGTGGAGGTCCGGCTCGACGACGGAAGCTTCGTCGAGGTCTCGCTCGACGAAGCATTCTCGGTCGTCTCCGTCGAGGACGACGACGACTGATGGGGCCTACCGAGCCCGCTGGTCTCCGGCAGGTCCGGCACACGGCACCGACTGCGCCGGGATGGTCCTACGGCACCATCTGCATGTGCCGATCCTCCGCATAGCCCAGCATGACGCCGCCGACGAGCTGCTGAGCCGTGATCCGCTCGCGCTCCTGATCGGGATGCTGCTCGACCAGCAGTTCCCGATGGAGCGCGCCTTCGGGGCTCCGCGGCTGCTGGCCGACCGGCTCGGCGTCGACACCCTCTCGGCCGAGCAGCTCGCGGCGATGGACCCCGAGGAGCTGGTGCGGGTCTTCCAGGGGCCGCCGGCGCTGCACCGGTACCCGGGGTCGATGGCCGGCCGGGCGCAGGAGGTGTGCCGGGCGCTCGTCCAGCGGTACGACGGCCGGGTCGAGGGGCTGTGGGACGACGGCTGCGACGGCGCCACCCTGCTGAAGCGGCTCACCGGCCTCCCCGGCTTCGGTGCGCAGAAGTCGAAGATCTTCCTCGCCCTGCTGGGCAAGCAGTACGGGGTCACCCCGTCCGGCTGGCGGGAGGCGGCCGGCGACTACGGGACCGACGGTTCCCGGCGCTCGGTCGCCGACATCACCGGCCCGGAGTCGCTGGCCGAGGTGCGGGCGTTCAAGCAGGAGCAGAAGCAGGCGGCGAAGGCGGCGAAGCAGGCCCCGGCGGGCTGACCGGGGCACCTGCACCGGGCCCCGCGCGGTGGCACCATGGCAGTGGTCCGGGAGCCGGCGGGGTCGAACCCGCGGACACCGGCCAGCGGAGGGAAGGGTGCCCGTGGCCTCGAGCCAGCAGTTCCCGCGATCGCGCAAGCCCGAGCCGGTGCTCATCACCGAGGCCGCCCCGAGCCTGGCCGACCAGCAGGCCGCCCGTAAGCGGCGGTACGCCATCACGATGGCGATCCGTGGCGTCGCGCTCATCCTGGCCGCCGTCTTCTACAAGGTCGTCTGGTTGATGATCATCCTGGCGATCCTGGGCACGGTGCTGCCGTGGATCGCCGTCGTCATGGCCAACGACCGGCCGCCGAAGCCGCGGACCCGCCTCCAGGGCGTCGACGCGCGCCCCGACCGCGTCCTGGAGAACCCAGCCCGGACCGGGCGGATCATCGAGGGATGAGCGTCCCGGCCGGCGCCTGCGTCCGGTAACGCCGGGTCGGGTCAGCGTGCGCCGGGGCTGCGGACCACCTCGGCGGCGCAGGCCAGCCCTGCGTCCAGCGCCTCCGCGGGGGAGCGGTGCGGGTCGGCCAGCCACGCGGCGAGCAGGCCGGCAGCGAACGCGTCCCCGGCCCCGGTCGTGTCCACGACCGTCGCCGGCCGGGCCGGCCGGTGCACGAGCTCGTCGCCCGCCGCCCACAGCGCACCCTCGGCTCCGAGGGTGACGACGGCGACCGGGTGCCGGGCGGCGAGGGCCCGGGCCGCCTCGGTGACGTCCGCGCAGCCGGTCAGCAGCCGGGCCTCGTCGGCGTTGGGCAGCACGAGGGTCGCGGCGGCGGTGTCCGCCAGCCACCGGTCCACCCCGTAGCCGCGCAGCGGGCCGGTCGAGGCCGGGTCGACCGAGACGGTGCACCCGGCCGCCGCGGCCGCACGCAGCGCGGCCAGGCCGGCGTCGCGGGGCCCCGGGTCGAGCAGGGTGTAGCCGGACAGGTGCAGGTGGCCGCCCGGCGCGGGGGTGGGGACGTCGGCCGGGCGCAGCGCCAGGTTCGCGCCGCGGTCGGCGAGCATGCTGCGCTGCCCGTCGGGTTCGACCAGGCTGACGATCGTGCCGGTCGCCGCGCTCGGCACGGTGCGCACCGCCAGCTCCACCCCGGCCGCCGCCAGCTCGGCGGTCAGCCCCGCACCGGCGGCGTCGTCCCCGATGCAGCCGGCCAGCACCACCGGCGTCCCCAGGCGCGCCAGGTGCGCCGCCACGTTGGCGCCCGCGCCACCGCCGCGGCTGACGATGCGTGCCGGCCGGTCCGACCCCGGGGCCGGCTCCCCGGAGAGGACGGCGACGACGTCGGTGGCGACGTCGCCGACCACGACGACCGGGGGCGGCACGGTCGCGCTCAGGCCGCGCGGGCGGCCAGAGCCGCGGCGATCCGGCCGGCGAGCTCGGCGTTGCGCAGGACCAGCCGGACGTTCACCTCGAGCGTGGCGCCGTCGCTGGCCCGGTGCAGGTGGTCGAGCACGAAGGGGGTGACGTCCTTGCCGCGCGCCCCGGCCGCGCCCGCCGCGGCGAGGGCGTCGGCGATGACCCGGTCGTGCAGCTCCCGGTCCAGCTGCTGGTCGGCCGGCAGCGGGTTGGCCACCACCACCGCCCCGGGCGCCAGCCCGCGGCGGGCCGCGAACACCGCGGCGGCCTGCTCGGGGTCGGCGACCGACCAGTCGACCGTCGAGC
This sequence comes from Blastococcus sp. DSM 46786, assembly GCF_900109665.1. GTDB lineage: Bacteria > Actinomycetota > Actinomycetes > Mycobacteriales > Geodermatophilaceae > Blastococcus > Blastococcus carthaginiensis. Next base: position 168,531 of record NZ_FOAO01000008.1, on the reverse strand, counting down.
CCGAGTCCGCGACGTAGAAGCCGGGGAAGGTGGTGGTGCCGTACCCGACCACGGTGACCGAGAGCGACTCGAGCCGTTCCAGCGTCGCCGGGACGTCGAGGATCGACTTCACACCCGCGCAGACCACCACCAGCGAGGTGCGGGACAGGGCGGTCAGGTCGGCGGACTCGTCGAAGGTCTCGACCGACTGGCGGTGCACCCCGCCCAGACCGCCGGTGGCGAACACGCTCACCCCGGCCGCCTCGGCCAGCAGCGCGGTGCTGGACACGGTCGTCGCACCGCTCATCCCGAGCGCGGCGGCCACCGGCAGGTCGCGGACCCCCAGCTTGGCCAGGTCCGGGTCCGCGCAGACGCGGTCGACCTGGGCGGCGGTCAGCCCGACGTGCGGGGTGCCGTCGAGCACGGCGATGGTGGCCGGGACGGCGCCGCCGGACCGGACCGCGGCCTCGACATCGTCCGCGGCCGCCCGGTTGTCGGGCCGGGGGAGCCCGTGGGCGAGCAGCGTGCTCTCCAGCGCGACCACCGGCCGACCGGCGGCCAGGGCGTCGGCGACCTCGGGGGACAGGACCGGGCGGGGAGCGGTGATCGGCAGCGGCACCCTGTCATCATGGTCGGCGGGTACGGGAGCACCGTGGTGCCCCCCGCCGCACCACTCGACCGTCGAGCAGGGAGCGCGTCATGAGCAGCAGCGACATCCTCGAGCGGCCGGACGTCCGCGACTCCGACACCGGCAACGCCAACGAGGTCTTCCACTACGTCAAGAAGAACAAGATCGCCGAGAGCGCCGTCATGGGCACCCTCGTCGAGGCGCTGTGCGGCGAGGTCTTCCCCGTGACCAAGAGCCCGAAGCCCGGCAGCCCGGTGTGCCCGGCCTGCAAGGAGGTCTACAACCAGCTCAAAAAGGACTGAGTGACCTGTCGTCCCGAGTGGGCCCCGGAGGGGTCCGCGTAGGGACGACGAACGCGCTCAGCGCAGCCGGGACGGCACCTGGCCGCGGTGCGGTCCGGAGGACCGCAGTGTCATGGGTCCGCGCAGGGACGACGCAGCGGCTCCGCGCAGCAGGGGCACGGCACCTGGCCGCGGTGTCGTCCGGAGGACGACGGTGTCACCGCGTCATCGCAGGCCCAGCCGGCGCGCCTCCTCCTCGAGCTTGGCCTGCCGCCGCTCCTGGCGCCGGCGCCCGTGGCGGCGCAGCGGTGCCGGCCAGCGCGCGTGGATGGTGGCGTTGAGCTCCGCGCCCAGCAGCACCGCCATGCCGAACAGGAAGCAGAACAGCAGCGCGCCGATGGGTGCGGCCAGCGCGCCGTAGGGCAGGGCCACGGTCAGGATGTCGCTGACGTAGGCCCGCAGCAGCAGCGCGGCCACCAGGAAGAAGCCGAGGCTGAGCACCGCGCCGGGCAGCTGCCGCCGCCAGGGCAGCCGGTGCGGCAGGACGACGTGGAAGAAGCTGGTGAGGGCGAGCAGCATCCCGATCACCACGATGGGCCAGTAGACGGCGTTGATGAGCATGTCCGTCGTGTCCCGCCAGTCCTGCGGCACGAGACCGACCAGCCGGCCGCGTCCCAGCACCAGCAGCGGCAGCGTCAGCACCGCGAGGAGCAGCCCGACGACGAAGAGCCAGAGCGCCTTCAGCCGGGTGCGGATCGGTCCGCGCACGTCGCGCTGGTCGTAGGCGATGACGATCGTGTTCATGAAGGTCGCCGTCGCCGACGACCCCGCCCACAGGGAGAGCAGGAAACCCACGCTGACCAGCTCCAGCCGGCCGGAGCCGAGGATGTCGGTCAGCGTCGGCCGCACCAGGCCGTCGACGACGTCGGCGGTGAGCACCTGCGCCGACGCGTCGAGCAGCTGCTCCTCGATCTGGGCGACGGCGTCCCCGCCGATGAGCGAGCCCAGGTAGCCCAGCGAGCCCAGCAGACCGATGAGCAGCGGTGGCACCGACAGGATCTGCCAGAACGCCGCCTCGGCGGACAGCCCGATGATGCGGTCCTGCCACGCCTTGGCCAGCGTGCGGCCGAGCACCTGCAGGGGGACCCGCAGCGCGGCCGGCCACCGGCGCAGCCGGGACGGTCGTGGCACGTCGGCCCGCGTCGCCCCCGGTGCGCCGGCACGTTCGTCGGGCTCGTCCGCACCGACCCCGGCGGGCGAGCCGCTGGGGAGGACGGCGCTCACCTGCCCAGTGTGCATGTCAGGGCACGCTCCGACCGGTGGGGTGCCGCGCACGGCACCCCACCGGGTCGGGTCGGAACGCGACGTCAGGCCGCCCGTGGGCGCGCCGGGCGCCGGCCGCCGGGTGCCGGCGCGCCGCCCGGGGCAGTGCCCTCGGGGCCGGGTGCGGGCGGCTCCGCCGGCACGCAGTTGATCACCGGCTCGGCGGCGTAGCGGGTGCGGAAGTCCTCGCGCTTGATCTCCGCGCCGGTGCCCAGGTCGCGGAAGACGCGGGTGACGGTGATGTCGAAGCCGGTCGAGCCCGACTGCGGCTCGCAGGTGGGGCTGTCCGGCTTGTTCTGCACGACCGGCTCGCGGAAGTTGTAGCGCTCGCTGCTGATCGACTGGATCTCGTAGCGCTTGGTCCCGTAGAAGGTGACCGTGATCGTCCCGGGGGTCCACGCCGTGTCGACGTAGACGGCGGTGTCGCCGTCGTTGCGCCACTTGAGGTCGATCGAGTCGTAGTAGACCGTCGCCTCGCGGCCGGCCGGGTAGCGGCTGATGTAGTAGCTGTGCGGCTTGTGGAAGACGTCCTCGAGGCCGGCGAAGAAGACGGCGTTGAACATCGTGGTGGCGAACTGGCTGATGCCGCCGCCCACGGCGGTGGTGAACTCGCCGTTGTTGATGACGCCGGCCTCCACATAGCCCTGCGCGAGGCCGCGCGGCCCGGTGAAGCCGTTCAGGCTGAAGGTCTCCCCGGGCATGATGATCGCGCCGTCGACCTCCTCCGCGACCACCCGGATGTTCGTGCCGCTGGCCGGGTTGCCGATGTTCGTGGTGAAGCTGGAGATCTCCTCCCGGATGCCGATGGCCTCGGCCTCCTGGGTGGTGAACTCCGCCGGCACGGGTCCCAGCTCCGCGGTGACGGTCCGCGGCGCCTCCTCGGTCAGGACCGGCAGCAGCTGCTCGGCCAGCCGGGCCGGCGCGATGCCGGTGCCGTCGACCGACGGGACGACGCTGACCGCGTCACCCGACACCTCGAACGTCGCGTCCTCCGCCGGGGTGCCGAAGACCGAGAGCTCGTCGCCGAGAGTCGTCTGCAGCGCCTCGGGGTCCAGCCCGACGGCGAGCTCGCCGTCGTCCTGGGGCGTGAAGGTCAGGGAGCCGGCGATGGCGGTGACGGGCACCTCGACGGAGGTGGCGCCGTCCTGGCTCACGACCTCCACCGGCGCCGACAGGGCCGGGGTGACGGTCTCCTCGAGGACGCGCCCGGCCTCCTCGGCGTCGACGCGCACGGGGGTCACGTCCACGGGCAGCTCGATCGGCGTGCTCGGGTCGCCCCCGGAGGCCAGCGCGTCGGTGATCGCGTCCGCCGCGCCCTCGCGGTCCAGCGTCCGGCCGTCCACCGGCTCCACGACCGACGGGGTGGTGCCGTCGATGGCGATGGTGGCGTCCTGCGGGGCGCGGTCGACCTGCGAGGCGATGCCCTCGATCTGGGCCTGCAGCGCCGTCTCCTCCCCGGTGATGACCGGCTCCACCTCGCGGTCGGAGAAGAGGGTGACCAGGCGGGTCCACGGGTTGAGCGGCTGCTCCTCGGCGGCGTCCACGGTGCTCGGGACGTCGAGGGTGATGCCCGCCGTGGCGGGGGAGAGGGTGCCCGTCACGTCGGCGGCGGTGACGGTGTGGTCGGCGACCACCCGAGGGGTGAGTCGCTCCTCCAGCCGCTGGGCGGCCGACGCCGGGGTGAGCCCCCCGACGTCGACCCCGGCCACGACCGTGTTGCGCGGCACCTCACCGGAGGCCACCAGCAGGTCGGCGCCGTAGAGCACGGCCAGCGCCGCGAGGACGCCCGCGGGGATCAGCGTCGTGCGGCGACGCCACCAGGGCCCGCGGGGCGCCCCCCGGCGGTCGTCACCGGGTGGCGGCGGGCCGTCGGTGCCCCCGTCGCCGGTGTGCACGGGCACGGTGGCCATGGTCTCGCGGTGCTCCACCGGGGGGATGACGGCGGTGCCGGCGGGGTCGTCGGCCACCGGGCCGTCCGCGTCCTGCTGGATGCGGCGGGTGCTGTCCGCCTGCTCCGCCGGGCCGGGCTCGGCGGAGGGCGTCTCCGCGGAGGGCGTGTCCGCGGTGGCCGTCTCCGCGGTGGCCGTCTCCGCGGTGGCCGGTGAGGCGGCAGGAGCGCCGCGCTGCCAGTCGCGGCCCACCGGGCGGGTGTCGTCCGGTGCGGCCTCGTACCCCGGCGTCTGGCCGGTCGGCGGCGGTGGCCCGTCCCCGCCGTCGGGACGCATGCGCACCGTCTCGTCGGGTGCGGGGTGGTGCTGGGACATGGGGGTTTCCTCCGGTCGCCGCCGACCGGGGGTCCCCGGAGACGACGGAGCCGCCGGCCCGGCGCCCGCACGAGGCGGGACGTCGGACGCGGCGGCGTCGTCAGGTGAGGCGGTCATCGCGGGCGCGACGATAGCGCCTCTCTCACGCAGTTACGCGCTGCTCGCCCTCAGTGTCGATGATGTCGACGGCGATGTCACGCAGCTTGCCCTCGTACTCGCGGGCGTGGTGCCCGCAGAACACGAGGTCGCTGCCGTTGGCGAGCACGACACGGACCTTGGCAAGTGCGCCGCAGCGGTCGCAGTGGAAGGGCACGACCAGGTCGTCGGCGGCGGGGGTCGTCGTCAGCGTCTGGGTCATCTGGGTCATCACTCGCTCTCTACCGCACGGACCCGCGGCTGCGGATCGGCCTCCTGCACAGCGCCAGGATGGCCCCTCGGATTCCCGTTCCTACCCGGTTCATCCCGGACTCGCCGAAAGAGATGAGTCCGTAACACACCGGGCGTGGGCGGAGCGGGTCCAGCAGGGGACGTCACTGGGGTGGAACTGGTGGTGCACGTGCTGGTGATCATCTGCCGGACCGGTGGTTGACCGGCCCGACCGTGGGTCCGCTGCTGTTCTGACGGGACCCACGCTACGCCGTCTACCCGACAGGTGTCGGCGCACACCGGTGTCACGAGTTCGTGACCCTCTCGGGCGATGTCACGGCGGTCCTCTGGACCGCATCGCGGCCACGTGCCGTCCCCCGATCGCGGGGAGCCGCTGCGTCGTCCCTGCGCGGACCCCTCCGGGGTCCACTCGGGCCGACCATGCTGGTCGCCTCCAGAACGGGCGAGGGCCCGGCGTGCGTCCGCACACCGGGCCCTCGCTCGCAGGCTGGCTCAGTCGAGGTAGTCGCGCAGCACCTGGGAGCGGCTGGGGTGGCGCAGCTTCGACATCGTCTTGGACTCGATCTGCCGGATCCGCTCCCGGGTGACCCCGTAGACCTGGCCGATCTCGTCGAGGGTGCGCGGCTGGCCGTCGGTGAGGCCGAACCGCAGCCGGACGACGCCGGCCTCCCGCTCGGAGAGCGTCTGCAGCACGCTGGTCAGCTGGTCCTGCATGAGCGTGAAGCTCACCGCGTCGACCGCCACCACGGCTTCGGAGTCCTCGATGAAGTCGCCGAGCTGGCTGTCGCCCTCGTCGCCGATGGTCTGGTCGAGGCTGATCGGCTCCCGGGCGTACTGCTGGATCTCCAGCACCTTGTCCGGGGTGATGTCCATCTCCTTGGCCAGCTCCTCCGGGGTGGGCTCGCGGCCCAGGTCCTGGAGCAGCTCACGCTGTATGCGGCCGAGCTTGTTGATGACCTCGACCATGTGCACCGGGATGCGGATGGTGCGGGCCTGGTCGGCCATGGCGCGCGTGATCGCCTGCCGGATCCACCAGGTGGCGTACGTGGAGAACTTGTAGCCCTTGGTGTAGTCGAACTTCTCGACCGCGCGGATGAGACCGAGGTTGCCCTCCTGGATGAGGTCCAGGAAGGCCATGCCGCGGCCGGTGTAGCGCTTGGCCAGGGAGACCACGAGGCGGAGGTTGGCCTCCAGCAGGTGGTTCTTGGCGCGCTCGCCGTCGCGGACGATCCAGTTGAGGTCCCGGCGCATCTGCGGGGAGAGCTTCTGGCCCTCCTCCTCGGCCTGGCGCAGCCGCTCGGCGCCGTAGAGCCCGGCCTCGATGCGCTTGGCGAGGTCGACCTCCTCCTCGGCGTTGAGCAGCGCGACCTTGCCGATCTGCTTGAGGTAGGCGCGGACCGAGTCGGCCGAGGCGGTGAGCTCGGCGTCCTTGCGGGCCTGCCGCAGCGCCTCGGACTCCTCCTCCTCGTCCCACTCGAAGTCGGTGCCGCCCTCGGCGGTCTCCTCCTCGGCGGCGACCTCGACGCCGTCCTTGCCGGTGACGACCGTCTCGTCGAGCTTCAGCCCCTCGGAGCCGGCGTCGACGACCGCGACCGCACCGTCCTCGGTGGCCACCGCGGTGAGGACGGCGCCCTCGCCGGCGCCCGGCGACGGGGTGATCGCCGGCTTCGTGCGGCCCTTGGCGCCGGCGGTCTTGGCCGGTGCCTTCTTCCGTGCGGCCGCCGGCTCGGTGGCCGGCTTCCTGGCACGGGTACCGGCGGCGGCCGTCCTGGCGCGCGGGGTGCTCGCTGCGGCTGCTTCCGGTGCTGGCTGATCGGCGGGCACTCAGGTTCCTTCCCGTGCTGGGTGCGTTCCCCGGAGGACCGTGTGGTCCGCGGGCAGCGGCTCCGGCCTGCGCTCGAACGGGGAGCGGACCCCGCGTGACCGGCACGGCGTTTGGCCGCGTTCGGGTCGGGGGATCCCTCCCGGCTGGAGAGCGGCGGGCTGGGGCTCCACCATTGTAACGACGTCGCCGGGCGAAACCAGCGCCTCGCACCCGGGCCCCTCGCTCCGAGGGGGCGGGCGGACGGCCCCGGGAGGGGAACGGCGGCGGCCCTGGCCGGGCTCCGGCGGCGTCAGGCCGGGATGTGCTCGGCGGCCGCCAGGGCGGCGCCGACGATGCCGGCGTCGTTCTGCAGCTCCGCCGGCACGACCGGGGTGCGCGTCGAGAGCAGCGGCACCCACTTGTGCGCCTTCTTGCTGACGCCGCCGCCCACGATGATCAGGTCCGGCCACACGCTGCCCTCGAGGACGTCGAGGTAGCGGTCGACGCGCAGCGCCCAGTCGGGGTAGCTGAGCTCCTCCCGCTCCCGGGCGGCGGCGGAGGCCCGGCTCTCGCCGTCCTCGCCGTCGACCTGGATGTGGCCGAACTCGGTGTTGGGCACCAACCGGCCGTCGACGAAGAGCGCGCTGCCGATGCCGGTGCCGAACGTGAGCATGAGCACCACGCCGTTGCGGTCGCGGCCGGCGCCGTAGCGCATCTCGGCCAGGCCCGCGGCGTCGGCGTCGTTGAGGGTCTCCACCGTGCCGGGGATGCGCTCGGCCACGCCTGCGGCCAGGTCGGTACCCAGCCAGCTCTTGTCGACGTTGGCCGCCGTGTGGGCGATGCCGGACTTGAGCACCCCGGGGAACGTCACCCCGACGCGCTCGGACCAGCCGAACGAGTCCACGATCCGCGCCACGACGTCGAAGACGGGCCCGGGCAGCGAGGGCTGCGGCGTCTCGACGCGCACCCTCTCCCCGATCAGCCGTCCTGCGTCCATGTCGACCAGGCACCCCTTGATGCCGCTGCCGCCGATGTCCACCCCGAAGCCCTGCACGCCGACAGGTTAGTAGAAGGACCCCCTCGCCCCCCGCAGCTCGCATGCTCGCAGCGGGCCCCTGCGAGGGGGCCGCTGCGGCAGGATCGGTGCATGACCTCCGTGCGCGCAGCCGTCCCCGACCGCCCGGCACCGGGCGCGCTCCTGGAGCTGGCCGTGGCGGCGGCCCGGGAGGCCGCCGTCCTGGTGGCCCACGGGCGCGAGTCCGCCGGTGACCAGGTGACCACCAAGTCCAGCCCCGTCGACGTCGTGACGGCGGTGGACGCGGCCAGCGAGGAGCTGCTCGTCCGCCGCCTGCTCGACGCCCGGCCGGAGGACGGCGTGCTGGGGGAGGAGGGCGCCGCGCGGGAGGGCACCAGCGGGGTCCGGTGGATCGTCGACCCGATCGACGGCACCGTGAACTTCCTCTACGACATCCCGGCCTACGCCGTCTCGGTGGCCGCCGAGGTCGACGGCGTCGTCCGCGCCGGTGCGGTGCTCAACGTGGCGACCGGCGAGCTGTTCACGGCGACGTCCGGCGGCGGTGCGTGGCTGGAGGCGCCGGGGCGGCCGGTCCGCCGGCTCGCGGTCGGGACGCCGCCGTCGCTGGACCGGACGATGGTCGCGACCGGCTTCGGCTACCGCGTGGAGCAGCGGAGGGCGCAGGGGGCGGTCGTGGCGGAGCTCGTGACGCGGGTGCGCGACATCCGGCGGTTCGGCAGCGCGGCGCTGGACCTGTGCGCGGTGGCGGCCGGGCGGGTCGACGCGTACTACGAGCTCGACCTCAACCCCTGGGACCACGCTGCCGGCGCCCTGGTGGCCGCCGAGGCCGGAGCGGACGTGACGGGGCTGGACGGTGCGCCCGTGGGGGAGCCGATGGTGATCGCGGTGGCGCCCTCGGTGGCCGGCCCCTTCCGCGCGCTGGTGTCCGAGCTGCACCGCTGAGCAGCGCCGCTGGGCGGGGGAGGTCCTCCCGTCAGCACTCGGCGGGTGCGTCCTCCGGGGCGGTCAGCGCCGCCTCGACCTCCTCGGGGGGCGCCACGCCGGTGAACTCCGGCCCGATGACGAGGTCGACGACCGCGGTGGCCCGGGTGTCGGGGTAGAAGCTGACGCCCGGGGCGTACACCCCGAGGAAGCGGGCGGCGTCCCGTCCGGGCGAGCCGTGGCGGACCTCACCGGCGCCTTCGACCTCGCGGGTGGTGGGGTCGTTGGCGACCTCGCTGATCGTGAAGCCGCGGGCGGCGAGCTCGTCGGCCACCGTCTGCGCGAGCCCGCCCTCGTCCGTGGCGTTGAACACCCGCACCGACACCGCCGCCGGATCGAGCGACGGCGGCGGCTCCTCGGCGGCGGCGCACTCCTCGGCGGCCTCGGCGCGCCGCTCCTGGTCCTCGCGGAGCACCGTCCACCACACCGCACCGGCGGCCAGGGCGAGGACGAGCAGGAAGGCCAGCGGGGGCAGCGGGCGGCGCCCACTGCGCGGGCGCACCGGAGGCTGGACGGTGCGCTCGGTCACGGTGGTTCTCCTCGGCGAGGACCGGGCAGCCGGGGCCGGACCGCCCGGGACGGACGGGACGGCGCCGCGACTGCTGCGGACGGCTGTCGGTTGCGAGCTTAGGGGCGGCCGACGTGGCTAGATCGCACCGTCGTCCAGCGCGGCGCGTCCCCGCTCGACGCAGGGGTCGATCCGGTCGGCGTAGCCCGCCGTGTCCTTGCCCGCCATGGCGCCGGCGGCCGAGCGGGCGACGATGCCGGCGACGATCGCGGCGAACTTGAAGTAGGCGAAGCCCACGTACCAGGACAGGTCGGAGAGGTCCAGACCGCTGCGCTCGCCGTACCGCGCCGCGACCTCCGCGCGGGTGGGGAAGCCCTCCAGCGCGGTCACCGTGCTCTGCCCGGCGACGCTCCGCTCTCCGGCCTGCGGCCAGTAGACGTGGAGCATCCCCAGGTCGGCCAGGGGGTCGCCCAGGGTGGACATCTCCCAGTCCAGCACCGCCCGGACGCGGCCGGGGACCTCCGGGTCGAGCAGGCAGTTGTCCAACCGGAAGTCACCGTGGACGATCCCGTGCCGCTGCGTGGTGGGCACGGTCTCCGCCAGCCGGGCGGCGAGGGCGTCCAACCCCGGGCGCTCGCGGTCGCGGGTGGCCTCCCACTGCTGGGTCCAGCGACGCACCTGGCGGGCCATGAAGCCCTCCGGGCGGCCGAAGTCGCCCAGGCCCACCGCGACGGGGTCGACGGAGTGCAGGTCGGCCAGGACGTCGACCAGGCCCTCCCCGATCGCACGCCGCCGGGCCGGTTCGTCGGCGTAGCCGTCCGGGATCCGGTCGATGACGTGCAGGCCGACGACGCGCTCCATCACGTAGAACGGCGCACCCAGCACGCTCGTGTCGGTGCACAGGTGCAGCGTCCGCGGCACCGGTACCGGCGTGGGGACCAGCGCGGAGATCACCCGGTGCTCGCGGGCCATGTCGTGCGCGGTCGCCAGCACGGCCCCCGTCGGCGGACGCCGGAGGATCACCGCGTCCTCGGCCGCCCCGCCCTCGGGGGTCACCACGTAGGTCAGGTTGGACATGCCGGCGGCGATCAGCTCGACGGTGACCGATCGCCATCGCTCGTGCCCCAGCGCGGAGGCCAGGTACGGCCCGACGACGGCTGGATCAGCACCCGGGGAAGTCGCCACCGGCGCAGGGTAACCTCTGGCGCTCCGCGACCCGCCCGACCGTTCCTGGTCCCCGATGTGTCACCTCGTAGGAGGCGGGCACAAATCGGGGCCGGACGGCGTTGGGGGGCTGCTGGCCTTCCGCGAGGAGGGCCGGCGCACGTGGACGGGCGCCCGGTGCGGGCCGCCCCCACACACCGACCCACCGGTCGCCCACCGGCGAACGGCCAGGACGACGGCGCGCACCCCGCGCCGCGTCAGACGAGCGGGCACGACGCCCGCGGAACCCCGGAGGAGGGGCACACCCCATGGCCACCGACTACGACGCCCCGCGCCGCAACGAGACCGACGAGCTCGGCGAGGACTCGCTCGAGGAGCTCAAGGCGCGACGGGCCGAGGCGCAGTCCTCGTCGGTCGACGTCGACGAGACGGACTTCAACGAGAACCTCGAGCTGCCCGGCGCCGACCTGTCGAACGAGGAGCTGACCGTCCGCGTCCTGCCCAAGCAGGAGGACGAGTTCACCTGCTCGCGCTGCTTCCTGGTGCAGCACCGCAGCCGGCTGGCCTCCACGCGCGGCGACCAGCTGTTCTGCCGCGACTGCGCCTGAGAAAGGACCGCCCTTCCCCCCACGCCTCGCAGGCTCGGCGCGGGCCCCTGAAGGACGGCCGTTCCAGACGGTCACCCGCTCGGCGCGGGACCCTGGAGGGTGGCCGTTCCGGGATCCTGCGAGGGGGCCGTTCGCGCGCCTCGCGAGGGACTGTTCCAGCGCCTCACCGTGAAAGGGACGACGGATGACCGACGGCTCGCGCACCGGGTCGCCCCGTGACGTCCCGCCGCCGCGCCCGGTCGCGCAGCAGGACGCCCCCGCGACGGCGGAGGAGAGCCCGCTCGCGCGCGCCGGGCGGGCGATCGCCGACGCCGTCGCCGGGTTGACCGGTGGCAGCGCGGACCGGTCCGCCGGCGGGGGGCTGCGCGACGTCGTCGCCGCCGTCGCCGGCGCGGTGGCCGGCGCGTTCGGCAGCGGCGCCCAGCCGTCACCCGGTCCGTCCGGCACCCGGGTGACCGGCAAGGCCGGCGGGGCGCCCGGGGCGCTGCTCGGCGACCTCCTGGCAGCGGCGGCGCCCCGGCTGCCGATCCGTGACCGGGAGAAGCTGCGCGCCGCCCACCCCGGGATGCGCGACGAGGAGATCGCCGAGGCGCTCGTCCAGCGCGCCGCCCGCGCCACCTCGGGCATCGGGGCGGCCACGGGCGGGCTCTCGGCCGCCCACTGGTTCGCGCCGCCGTCGCTGCTCGCCGTCCCCCTGGAGCTGGGGGCCGAGACGGTCCTCGTCGCCGCCGTGGAGGTCGTGCTCATCGGCGAGCTGCACGAGCTGCACGGCCGGCGCGCCCCGGGGGATGCCGCCGCGCGCGCCCAGGCCTACCTGGCCGGGTGGTCGGAGCAGCGCGCCGTGCGGGACGGCGGCGTCGCCGGGCTGGGGGCGGTCCTGGGCGCCGCGGGCGTGCGTGCGCTGCGCCGGCGGCTGACCCGCCGGCTGGCCGGGGCGCTGCCGGCGGCGGCCCCGTTCCTCGTCGGCGCCGCGCTCTCCGGCCGCGGCAACCGCCGTGCGACCGAGGGCCTCGCGCGCCGCATCCTCGACGACCTGCGGGACCCCCCGGCCTGACGGTCCGGGTCCGTCCGGGGTCCCGGCGTCGGCCCCGCGGCCCCGGCCCCGCCCAGAGCCTGGTGACGGCATGGCACGGCCTCCCTGCAGGGGCCCGCCGCGAGCCCGCGAGCGGTGGGGGGCAGGGCGGTCCTTATAGGGTCGCCGACGTGCCCGATCTCTCCGCCGAGCTGGACGTGCCCGTCCGGCTCACCGCGCCCGACGGCGCCGTCCCGCGCTACGCCCTGGCCGGTGACGCGGGCGCCGACCTGACCGCGGCCGAGGACGTCGAGCTGGCCCCCTTCGAGCGCCGGCTGGTGAGTACCGGGGTGGCGGTGGCGATCCCCGAGGGCTACGCCGGTTTCGTGCACCCGCGCTCGGGGCTGGCGCACCGGCTCGGGCTGAGCATGGTGAACGCACCCGGGACCATCGACGCGGGCTACCGCGGGGAGATCATGGTCAACCTCATCAACCTGGACCCGGTGGCACCGCTGCGGCTCTCCCGCGGCGACCGCATCGCGCAGCTGGTGGTGCAGCCGGTGGTCCGCGCGCGGTTCGTCCCGGTGCGCGACCTCCCGGCCAGCGCCCGCGGCGAGGGCGGCCACGGCTCGACCGGCGGGCACGGCGCCGCCACGCCCGGGTCCTCCGACGCATCATCACTCGAGGGGCGGAACTGACATGCCGTTCGGACGGCGGCGCAGCCGCATCGACCGCAGCCTGCGCGAGCGGGGCGTGCCCCCGGAGCCGCAGCAGCGGATCCGGGACATCGACGAGACCACCGGGCCCTGGGACGAGGCCGACGCCCCCGAGGACGGGCTGGCGCGCATCGACCTGGGGGCCATCCGGCTGCCGGCGCTCCCCGGGATGGACCTGCGGGTGGAGCTCAACCAGCAGCAGAAGGTGATCGGCGCGACGCTGCGCCACGGCAACTCGCTGCTGCAGGTCGCGGCGTTCGCCGCGCCCCGGGCGGGCGGCATCTGGGACGACGTCCGGGCCGAGCTGGCCCGCAGCGCCTCCGGGCAGGGCGCGTCCCTGCGCGAGGTGGAGGGCCCGTTCGGTCTCGAGCTGGCCGGGACCGTCATGGCGGCGGTGGCACCGCAGCCCGGGCAGCCCACCCCGCCGGCGACGCGGCGGCCGGCCCGCTTCCTCGGCGTCGACGGTCCGCGCTGGTTCCTGCGCGGTCTGCTCAGCGGCTCCGCGGCCGCGGGCGGCGAGGCGGAGGCGGCGGCGCTGGAGGCCGCCTTCCGCGGCATCGTCGTCGTCCGGGGCTCCGAGCCCATGCCGGTGCGCGAGCCGCTCCCGCTCGCCCTCCCGCCGCAGGCCGCGGCGCAGCTGGCGGCGCAGCAGCCCCCTCCGGGCGCGCCCCCGTCCCCTCCGGGCGCGGCCCCGCAGCCCCCTCCGGGCGCCGCCCGGCAGCCGCCGGCCGGCGGCCCCGCCGGAGACCCCGCCTGACGACGCGACGCAGCGAACACCGGTGCGCGTCCGCCTGTGCACGACGGCGAACTACGCTGGTCCCGTGACGGAGACCCGACCGGCGGGCTGGTGGTCGCGCACGTTGCAGCGACTCACCGCCGACGACCACACCATCGACGCCCAGGAGCTGCGGGCGGGATCGGCCAGCGCCGGCTGCGAACCGGTCAGCGCCTGCCGCAAGGGCGCGGTGGTCACCGTCACCGGCCGGCTGAAGTCGGTCGTCTACACCCCTCGCGAGACGGTGCCCACGCTCGAGGCCGAGCTGTTCGACGGGTCGGGGTCGGTGACCCTGGTCTGGCTGGGGCGGCGGCGCATCGCCGGCATCGAACCGGGCCGCTCGCTGACCGCGCGCGGGCGGTTCGCCGCCTTCGACGGGCGGCAGGTCATCTACAACCCCTGGTACGAGCTGAACGCCGGCTGACCGCCGCACGGTGGCCGGGGACCGCCACGCGCGGGACGGGGAGCGAACGAGGGGGACGAGGGTGACCGCAGCGGGCCGGCCGGACGACGGCGAGGACGGTCCCGAGACCGGCTCCTCCACCTCGGTGTTCGACCGCGAGCGGCTGCTGTCGCAGCTGGGCGGCTGGCGGGGCATGGTCGACGCGACGCTGCCCACCATCGCGTTCATCGTGGCCAACGGCCTGGCCGGGTTGCGCACCGGCATCTGGGCGGCGGTGGCCGCGGCGGTCGTGGTGTTCGCCCTGCGGCTGGCCCGGCGGCAGAGCGTGCAGCAGGCCGTGAGCGGGCTGATCGGGGTCGGCATCGCGGTGGCCATCGCGGCCAACACCGGCGAGGCCCGCGACTTCTTCGTGCTCGGGATCGTGCGCAGCCTCGTCGTCGGGGTGGTGCTCCTGGGCTCCATCCCGTTCCGGTGGCCCCTCGTCGGCGTCGTCGCGGAGTTCCTGGCGCCGAGCCACCTCGGCTCGATGGCCGCGCACTCCATGCCCTGGAACCGCCGGGCGGCGCGGGGCACCGAGCCGGCGGCGAGCACGCCGGTTCGCCCCGATCCGACGGCCGCGCCGCAGCTGCACTGGCGCCGTGAGCCCCGGCTGCTGCGCGCCTACTCGTGGCTCACCGCGCTGTGGGCCGCCTCGTTCCTCCTGCGCGCGGGCGTCCAGTGGGTGCTCTACCGCGCCGACGAGGTGGAGCTGCTGGGCACCGCGTCGGTCGTGCTCGGCCTGCCGCTCACCGCCGTCGTGCTGGTGATCAGCCTGTGGGTGGTCGCCCGCCTGCACCGGCACCGCAGCCCCGGCCCGCCCGAGGCCGACCGCACCGCCTGAGCCGGCCCGTCCGCGGCAGGGAGCGGACCAGGTCCTCCCTCAGCGGGCGGTGCCGCCCGGGCCCTCCGGGGCGAAGACGTACTGCAGCTCCTCCTCGGTGTCGCCGTGCGACACGAACAGCAGCTCGTCACCGGACTCCAGCGGCTCGTCGGGCGACGGGGTGATCACCCGGTCGCCGCGCAGGATCGTGGTGAGCACCGTCTCGCGGGGGAGCGGCACCTCGCGCAGCGCGCGCCCGACCCAGGGGGTGTCGTCGCCGAGGGTGATCTCGACCAGGTTGGCCGCGCCCTTGCGGAAGCTCATGAGCCGGACGACGTCGCCGACGGTCACCGCCTCCTCGACCAGGGCGGCCAGCACGCGGGGGGTGGAGACGGCGACGTCGACCCCCCACGCCTCGGTGTAGAGCCACTCGTTGCGCGGGTCCTTGACCCGGGCGACCACGCGGTTGACCGCGAACTCCGTCTTGGCCAGCAGCGACACGACGAGGTTGGCCTTGTCGTCACCGGTCGCGGCCACGACGACGTCGCAGGTCGCCAGCTGCGCCTCCTCCAGGGAGGAGACCTCGCAGGCGTCGGCCTGCACCCATTCCGCGCCCGGCACCGAGCGGGTGCGCACCTTGCGGCCGTCCTTCTCGATGAGCATGACGGTGTGGCCGTTCTCCAGCAGCTCACCAGCGATGGAGCGGCCGACCGCGCCGGCTCCCACGATCGCGACTCGCATCAGTGACCAGCCTCCTGGGGGCCGCGCTCGACGACCTCGTGCACCCGCGCCGTCAGCTCGTCGGTGACGGCGACGACGAGCTGGTCGCCGTCCTGGAGGACCGTGGTCGGCGTCGGCAGCTGGGCCTCGCCGAACCGGGTCAGCCAGGCCGCCCGGGCGCCGGTCGCCGCCTCGAGGGCGGCCAGCTTGCGGCCCACCCAGGCGTCGGTGACGGTGACGCGCACGAGCAGCACCTTCCCGGTGGGCTCGCGCCACAGCTCGCTCACCTTGACCGACAGCAGCTCGCGCAGCAGCCGGTTCACCGTCCACGGCACCGTGGCCACGCTGGGGATGCCCATGCGCTCGTAGACCTCGGCCCGCTTGGAGTCGTAGATCCGCGCCACGACGTGCTGGACGCCGAAGGTCTCCCGCGCCACCCGGGCCGAGATGATGTTGGAGTTGTCGCCGCTGCTCACCGCGGCGAAGGCGCCCGCGGAGTCGATGCCGGCGTCGAGCAGGGTCTGCCGGTCGAAGCCCAGGCCCTTGATCTGGCGCCCGGCGAAGTCCGGCCCCAGCCGGCGGAACGCCTCGGGGTCCTGGTCGATCACGGCCACGCTGTGCCCGATCTGCTCCAGGCGCCGGGCGATGGCCGAGCCGACACGGCCGCAGCCCATCACGACCACGTGCACGCGTCACTCCCGCAGATCCCCGGTGGCGCCGGCGCCGTCCGCCTGCGCATCACCGGCCGCGAAGCTACACCCGCCGGGGATGCGCCAGCGGCCAGGACGCCCGTATCCCCCATCGGGGCCGGGTGGGCCGAGTCACGCCCGCCGGGGTGCCGCGCGTCCGTACCATCGCGCCGTGCCAAGCCTGTCCGACCTCGGACAACTACCGAAACGCCTCGTCCTCGGCCGACCCGTGCGCAGCGACCGGGCGGGGGAGTCGTTGCTGCCCAAGCGGCTCGCGCTGCCGATCTTCGCCAGCGACCCGCTCTCCTCCGTGGCCTACGCCACCCAGGAGATCCTGATCGTCCTGACGCTGGCCGGCACGGCGTTCCTCTTCTTCGCCCCCTGGATCGCGATCGGCGTCGTGGTGCTGCTCACGACGGTGGTGCTCTCCTACCGGCAGGTGGTGCGCGCCTACCCGTCGGGCGGTGGTGACTACGAGGTCGCCGTCAAGAACCACGGGCAGTGGGCCGGTGTGACGGTGGCGAGCGCGCTGCTCGTGGACTACGTCCTCACCGTCGCGGTGTCGGTGTCGGCGGGGACCGACAACATCATCTCGGCGTTCCCCGAGCTCAACGAGCACCGCGTCCTGATCGCCCTGGGCCTCGTGGCCCTGCTGGCCGCGGTCAACCTGCGCGGCGTGCGGGAATCGGGGCGGACCTTCGCGGCGCCGACCTACCTCTTCATCAGCGGCATCATGATCATGGTCGTCACCGGCCTGCTGAAGTACTTCGTCACCGGGGGCGGCCTGGTCGCGGAGAGCGCCTCGTGGACCGTGCTGCCCGAGCCGGGGTACGAGGACGTCACCGGGCTCGCCCTGATCTTCTTCGCGCTGCGCGCCTTCGCCTCCGGCTGCACCGCGCTCACCGGCGTCGAGGCGATCGCCAACGGTGTTCCCGCCTTCCGCCCGCCCAAGAGCCGCAACGCGGCGACCACCCTCGCGCTCATGGGCGGGATCGCGGCCACGATGTTCGCCGGCGTCACCGCCCTCGCCCTGCTCGCCGACGTGAAGTACGTCGAGCACACCTGCGACCTGGTCGGGTTCCCCGGGGACTGCGAGACCGATCCGCAGCGCACGGTCATCGCGCAGCTGGCCGCCGCCACCTTCGGCGGCGACACCTCGTTCGGCTTCTTCTTCGTCCAGGCGGCCACGGCGCTGGTCCTGATCCTGGCGGCCAACACGGCGTTCAACGGGTTCCCGCTGCTGGGCAACGTGCTCGCCCAGGACCGGTTCATGCCGCGGCAGCTGCACACCCGCGGCGACAAGCTCGTCTACAGCAACGGCATCCTGCTGCTCGCGGGCTTCGCCGGGCTGCTCATCTTCGCCTTCGACGCCGACGTCAACCGGCTCATCCAGATGTACATCGTCGGGGTCTTCACCAGCTTCACGCTGGGGCAGACGGGCATGGTGCGGCACTGGAACCGCGAGCTGCGCAGCGTCACCGACCCGGCGGTGCGCGCCCGGATCCGGCGGTCCCAGGCCATCAACGCCGTCGGCGGAACCCTCACCGGCGTCGTCCTCGTCATCATCGTCGTCACCAAGTTCACCCACGGCGCCTGGCTGGTGCTGCTGGCCATGCCCGTCCTCATCGCGCTGATGAAGGGGATCAACCGGCACTACTGCCACGTGTCGGAGCAGCTCGAGCCCGACGCCGACGCCCGCACCCTGCCGAGCAAGGTGCACGCCGTCGTCCTCGTCTCGAAGGTGCACAAGCCGACGCTGCGCGCGCTGAGCTTCGCCCGGGCGACCCGCCCGGACGCGCTGACCGCGCTCACGGTGAACGTCGACGACGGCGAGACCCGCGCGCTGCAGGCCGACTGGCAGCGCTACGACATCCCGGTCCCGCTCACCGTGCTGGAGTCGCCGTACCGGGAGATCACCCGGCCGGTCCTCGACTACGTGAAGGGCATCCGGCGGGACAGCCCGCGCGAGCTGGTGGTGGTCTTCGTGCCGCAGTACGTCGTCGGGCACTGGTGGGAGAACGTGCTGCACAACCAGAGCGCGTTGCGCCTGCGTGCCCGGCTGCAGTTCCAGCCCGGCGTGATGATCACGACCGTGCCGTGGCAGCTGGAGAGCTCGGTCGGCCAGGACGACGACGGACGCCGCGGCGGCCCGGTCCCGGGTGACCTGCGGCGCGGGTTCACCGACGACGAGGTCGACGTGACGCCGTATGGCTGAAGGACCCCGTCCTCCTCACCCCTCGCAGGCTCGGGGCGAGGCTCGGGACGAGGCTGCCGCTGCCCCCCGCCGCTCGCGAGCTCGCGGCGGCCCCCTGCAGCGGGGCCGTTCCAGCACGTCACCTGACCGGGGCCTGGGGTGGACCGGGCGTGAGTTCGAGGTGGACGTCGGGCCGGTGGCGCACGGCGGGCACTGCGTCGCC
Organism: Blastococcus sp. DSM 46786; assembly: GCF_900109665.1. Lineage (GTDB taxonomy): Bacteria > Actinomycetota > Actinomycetes > Mycobacteriales > Geodermatophilaceae > Blastococcus > Blastococcus carthaginiensis. Next base: position 149,977 of record NZ_FOAO01000008.1, on the reverse strand, counting down.
CGGCACGAGGGCCGGGTGGTGTTCGTCCGGCATGCGCTCCCCGGCGAGCGGGTGCGCGTGCGGGTCACCGAGGACCGGCACCCCGGCTTCTGCCGCGCCGACGCCGTCGACGTGCTGGAGGCGGCGCCAGGGCGGGTGGAGCGCCCCTGCCCGTACAGCGGTCCCGGGAAGTGCGGCGGGTGCGACTGGCAGCACGTCGACCCGGCCGAGCAGCGCCGGCTCAAGGCGTCGGTGGTCCGCGAGCAGCTGGTCCGGCTCGGCGGCCTGGACGCCGGGGAGCCGGTGGTGGCCGGGCTCGCCGTCGAGGAGCTGCCCGGCGGCCCGCTGCGCTGGCGCTCCCGTGCCCGCTTCGCCGTCGACGGCACCGGCGTTCCCGGCCTCCGGCGGCACCGCTCGCACGACGTCGTGGTGCTCGACGACTGCCCGATCACCGCCGAGCCGGCCGCCCGGGCGGTGCTCGGACGGCGCTGGCCCGGCGCGGGCGCCGTGGACGTGTCGATCGACTCGACCGGTGCGGTGACGACCGCTCCGCTCGACCGCCGCGGACGGCCGCGCGCCGCCGAGGTGCGGCGCGCGGGGGAGGAGCTGCCCGCCGAGCCCGCGGGCCGCTCCGAGCGGCGCGCCGGGGGCCGGGACTGGGAGGTCGAGGGCACCGGATTCTGGCAGGTGCACCCCGCCGCAGCCGACGCGCTGGTCGACGCCGTCGCCGGGTTCGCCGCCGTGGCGGCCGGCGAGACGGTGCTCGACCTCTACGCCGGCGCGGGGCTGTTCGGCGGTGCGCTCGCCCCGGCGGTGGGGGCCGGCGGCCGCGTCGTCTGCGTCGAGGCCGACCCCGGCGCCTGCGCGGCCGCGGACGCCAACCTCGCCGACCTGCCGCAGGCGGAGGTGTGGCAGGGCGAGGTGGACGCCGACGGGCTCGCCGGCCTCCTCGCCGAGCTGGGTCCCGGGCCCGACGTCGTCGTCCTCGACCCGCCCCGGGCCGGTGCCGGGACGGCGGTGAGCCGCCTGCTCGCCGGCGCCGGCGCGCGGGCCGTCGTCTACGTGGCCTGCGACCCCGCGGCGCTGGGGCGGGACGTCGCCGCCTTCTCCGCCGCCGGGTACCGGCTGGCCGCGCTCCGCGGGTTCGACGCCTTCCCGATGACCGCCCACGTGGAGTGCGTCGCGCTGCTCGTGCCCGCCTGACGACACCCCGGTCCGCCTGCCACGTGGCGGTTCGGCGACGGAGGACCACTCCCGTCGCAGCAGTCACACCCGTCGACCTCCTGCCCGGTGTCCTGCGTAGCGTCCGCCGCGTGACGAGGGGAGATGCGATGCAGAGCACGACCGGCGCCGCCCACCCGCACGTGGCGGCCGCCCGCAAGTTCCTGGCGCTCGGCTGGTGGTTCGTCGCCGCCGGCGCCGCGCTGGCGCTGGGGCTCGAGGTGGAGGACGGCGTCGCCCTCTGACCGTCGCCGGCGGGGGTGGCCGGCGGCCCTGGGCGGTCCGTCGCGCCCGCCCGGCTGCCCGCGATGCCGCCCGCCTCGCTACGGTCAGGGGGTGCCCACGTGGGAATACGCCTCGGTCATCACCGCCAACGATGCGGAGTCGCAGCGGGCCGGCGTGAGCGTCAAGCTCCCCGGCGGACAGTCGGAACGCCAGCAGGGCGACACCAGCTCGGTGCTCAACAAGCTCGGTGCCGAGGGGTGGGAGCTGGTCAGCTACCACTCCAGCGGCGCCGGGACGTGGGGCTTCGAGCAGTTCTGGCTGAAGCGCCAGTCCTCCTGACCCGACACGCCCCGGTGTCGAACGCATGTTCGACGCGTGGGGCAGAATGGTGCGGTGGAGACGTCGCTGCCACCGGGCTGGCCGGAGGAGGTCCGCCCGCCGGGCGCCCCTGACTGGGAGCGCACCGCCGTCGCCTGGCTGTTCGACCTCGTGCCACCGGACTACCGCGCGCACGAGGTGCTCCGCCGCTACCCCGTGCTGCTCGCCCGGTTCGCCGGCGACCACGTCGCCGCCGGCCTGGAGGCCGCCCGCGCCGGCTGGCGGACCCTGCGGGTCGAGCTGGCCGACCAGCTCCCGCCGGAGGCGATCGAGGCGGCGATGGGTGCCTACGAGCGCGAGGGCGCCCGGCTGGCCGCGGCCGCCCGCGGGGTGGAGGTCGTCGGCGGGGCGCTGCGAGGGGAGCGCTGGGTGCCGCGGCTGTGAGCTGCATCCGCGGCACCCGCTCGACCGGAAGTGCCGGTAAACCGCAGCTACAGTGGATCGGCGGCTGCTTCCCGGGGCCGCCCGACCGAGAGGACACCGCCGCACCGTGCCGCTCCTGCGATCGCTGCGGGGCCCGGAAGACGTCAGGGCCCTCGAGTCCGAAGCGCTTCCCGCCCTGGCGGCGGAGATCCGTGATGCGCTGGTCACCAGCGTGGCCAGGACCGGGGGTCACCTCGGCCCGAACCTGGGCTGCGTCGAGCTGACCATCGCCCTGCACCGGGTGTTCGACTCCCCGCGCGAGCCGATCGTCTTCGACACCGGCCACCAGTCCTACGTGCACAAGATGCTCACCGGCCGGGTCGAGGGCTTCGAGCGGCTGCGCCAGCGCGGCGGTCTGTCGGGCTACCCCAGCCGCGCCGAGAGCGACCACGACTGGGTGGAGAACAGCCACGCTTCGACGTCGTTGTCCTACGCCGACGGGCTGGCCAAGGCCTTCGCCATCCGCGGCGACTCCCGCCCCGTCGTCGCCGTCATCGGCGACGGCGCGCTGACCGGGGGGATGGCCTGGGAGGCGCTGAACAACATCGCCGCCGCGCAGGACCGCCCGGTCGTCATCGTGGTCAACGACAACGGCCGCTCCTACTCGCCGACGATCGGCGGCGTCGCCGACGCGCTGGCCACCCTGCGGCTGCGCCCGGGCTACGAGAACGCGCTGCTGCAGGTGCGCCAGGCCCTGCACCGGGCGCCCGTCGTCGGCTCGGCCCTCTACGACGCGCTGCACGCGATCAAGAAGGGCCTCAAGGACGTCCTCTCGCCGCAGGGCATGTTCGAGGACCTCGGCATGAAGTACGTGGGCCCGGTCGACGGCCACGACATCCGGGCGGTGGAGTCGGCGCTGCGCCGGGCCCGCTCCTTCGGCGGCCCCGTCATCGTGCACGCCGTCACCACCAAGGGCTTCGGCTACCCGCCGGCCGAGACCGACCAGATCGACGCCTGGCACGCGACCGGTGTCTTCGACCCCGACAGCGGCGCCAGCGTGCGCAAGACGGGGCTGGCCTGGACCGACGCCTTCGCCGACGAGCTGGTGCGGGTGGGTGCCGAGCGCCCCGACGTCGTCGCGATCACCGCCGCGATGCTGCACCCCACCGGCCTGGCCCCGTTCGCCGAGCGGTTCCCCGAACGCACCTTCGACGTCGGCATCGCCGAGCAGCACGCGCTCACCTCGGCCGCCGGGCTGGCCATGGCCGGGCTGCACCCGGTCGTCGCCGTCTACTCGACGTTCCTCAACCGGGCGTTCGACCAGCTGCTCATGGACGTCGCCCTGCACCGGCAGCCGGTGACGGTGGTGCTCGACCGCGCCGGGGTGACCGGTGAGGACGGCGCCTCGCACAACGGCATGTGGGACATGTCGATCCTCTCCGTCGTGCCCGGGCTGGCCCTGGCCGCGCCGCGCGACGAGGCCACCCTGCGCGAGGCGCTGCGCGAGGCGGTCGACATCACCGACGGGCCGTCGGTGGTGCGGTTCCCGAAGGGTTCGCTGCCGCCGGACATCCCGGCCGTCGAGCGGCGCGGTCGGGTGGACGTGCTGCGCCGCGGCAGCCGGGCGGAGGTGCTGCTGGTCGCCGTCGGGTCGATGGTCCCGATGTGCCAGGCCGTGGCCGAGCGGGCCGCCGACCACGGCATCGAGGTGACCGTCGTCGACCCGCGCTGGGTCCTGCCGGTCTCTCCCGAGCTGGTCGAGCTGGCCGCCGGGCACCGGCTGGTCGTCACGGTCGAGGACGGCGGCCGGGCCGGGGGAGTGGGCACCACGCTCTCCCAGGCGCTGCAGGACCGCGACGTCGACGTCCCCGTGCGCACGCTGGGCCTGCCGCAGCGATTCTTCGAGCACGGCAGCCGCGGGCAGGTGCTGGCCGACGCAGGGCTGACCGAGCAGGACGTCGCCCGGCGGATCGCCGAGTGGACCGCCCGGCTGACCGAGCGCGCCGAGAATCCCGTCGTCGAGCCGGTCGAGGGCGGGCGATGACCGTCATCGCGGAGATCCAGGTGGCGCCCTCGCCGCCCGGCACGGCGGAGGACCCGCACGCCCACGTGGAGGCGGCGATCGCCGTCATCCAGGCATCCGGGTTGCGCTACGAGGTGGGTGCGCTGGGCACCACGCTCGAGGGCGAGGCCGACGAGGTGTGGGCCACACTGCGCGCCGCGCACGAGGCGATGCTCGCCGCTGGCGCCGACGCGGGCCTCTCGCACCTCAAGGTCGCCTCGGTGAACCGCACGATGGACAGCCTCACCGCCAAGTTCCGCTGAGCCCCCCTCCGGCTCGTCCTCGCCGTACGTCAGCCCTCCGCGCGGTGTGCGGCGCGGTTCGCCGCCGCACGGCGAGGTCGAGCCCGCCGATGCGCTCGGGCTTGGCAGCGGCGTCCGTCGTCGTCCTCCCTCACCGGAGAGCGTCCTCCCTCACCGCACACCGTGAGGGAGGGCGCTCCATGATCAGGTCACATGATCCCAGCGGGGGCCCGGCGGCGAGGAAGGCGGCGGCAGGTCGAGGTCGTCGACCCACCGCCTCCGACGTCGCCGCCGGTCGTGGTCAGCGCGTCAGAACGACCGCTTGGTCAGCCGCCAGACCTGCCCGTCGCTGTCCGGCGCACCGATGCCGGTGCCGGGGGAGAGCGAGTTGGCGGCCACGTACACGTTCCCGCGCTGGTCGACGACCACGCCCGCCGGCGAGGGCACGGGCAGCGTGGCCCGGGCGCCGTTCTTCGGCACCATCACCAGCTGACCGGACCCGTCATCGCCGCCGAAGAGTTCGCTCGCGTAGAGATTGCCCGCCTGGTCCTGCGCCGCACCGGTCACCCCGGTGAAGCCGGTCCAGGTCTGCTGGATCGCACCGGTCCGGTGGTCGAGCTCCCACACCCGGCCGGCGCCGGGGACCAGCGACCCGAGGCCGCCCACGATCACGTCCCCGTCGCGGCTGAAGCTGAGCGCCGTCGGCACCGGGTCGCAGGAGTAGCTGCCGTCCTGGTTGAGCCGGGTGTCGCAGGCGCCGCCGGTGATGGTGGGCAGGACGGCGAACACGCTGATCCGGCCGCGCCTGTCGACCGCGAGGACGGCGTTGGCCGCGGCGTCGGCGACGAGCACCTTGTCGCCGATGTCGAGCACGGCGTACGGGTTCGACTCGACCCCCTGGCCGTCGGGGTCGTTCGCCGCCTCGAAGGCGCGGATGTCGGCGACGACCGAGGCCGGCCGGCCCGCCGCCGCGCGCAGCAGCTTGCCCTCCTGCTCCTCCGGCAGCCCGGTGATGCCGTCCGGGACGTCGACGTCCTTGGCGATGTAGATCCGGCCCAGGGTGCGCGCGCTCGCCGCGTCGTTGCCGGTCGCGCCGATCCCGGAGGGGCCCGCCTCGGACAGCAGGCCGGTCACCACGCGCTCCGCGGTGACCCCCTGGACCTTCGCCGGGTGCCGGACGATGCTGACCGCCCCGGTGGTCCCGACGCAGACGGTGTCCCCGCCCACGTCGGCGCAGTCGTCGCCGCCGGTCCCGGACTCCGCGATGACGAGGACGCCGTCGCTGGTCATGTCCAGCTGCCGCGGGTTGTCCAGCTGCCGCGCGACCGGCACCGGGGCCAGCCGCGAGGCGTCGGCGGGACCGGCCGGCGGCGCAGCGGCGGCGGGACTGATCACCAGCGTCGTGACCGCCAGACCGGCGGTGGCCGCTGCACACACGAGACGTCTCATCGTTTCCCCTGCCCAATCCAGATATCCGGGCCGTCGGCACGGCCCGGCGAAGGACGCCGAACCTGGCAGGGGGGTCGCAGGGCCGTCAAGATCCTTTGGCGTCCCGCGGAGGATGCGCTGCCGGCGCGCCGTGCGCTCCGCGCCCCTGAGCTGGGCGAGGACGGCGAACGGCCCGGCTCCCTGCACTGCGAGGGGCCGGGCCGTCGTCCTGGCTCACCGTTCCGGGTCCTGGCTCACCGCCGACCGTGAGCCAGGGCCGGGAACGATCAGGTCAGCTGATCATCATCAGGTGGGGAGGGAGGCCACGCCCGCCGGCAGGAACCGCGAGCCGGTGACCCGCTCCGAGACGCCGGTGCGGTCGAGGTAGGCGGAGATGCCGCCCAGCCAGAACGGCCACCCGGCGCCGAGGATCATGCACAGGTCGATGTCCTGCACCGCCTGCACGACGCCCTCGTCCAGCATCAGCCGGATCTCCTGCGCCAGCGCCTCGACCGCGCGGTCGTGCACCTGCTCCGCGGTGAGCTTCGAGTCGCCGGTGAAGGCGCCCGCCAGCTCCGGGTCGACGACGCCCGGCTCGACGAACACGCCGGTCTTGCCGAGCTCGACGATCCGCTTGAGCCCCTCGCCGACGGCGAACCGGTCGGGGAAGGCCTCGTGCATCCGCTCGGCCACGTGTAGCGCCACCGCGGGGCCGACGAGCGAGAGCAGCTCGAACGGCGTCATCGGCAGGCCCAGCGGGTCGAGGGCGCGCTCGGCCACCTCGACCGGCGTGCCCTGCTCCACGGCCGAGGTGATCTCGCCCAGGAAGCGGGTGAGCAGCCGGTTGACCACGAACGCCGGGGCGTCGGCGACCAGCACGCAGCTCTTCTTCAGCGACTTCCCGACGGCGAAGGCCGTGGCCAGCGTGGCGTCGTCGGTCTGCTCGGCGCGCACGACCTCCAGCAGCGGCAGGACCGCCACCGGGTTGAAGAAGTGCAGCCCGACCACGCGCTCGGGGTGCTCCAGCTTCGCGGCCATCTCGGTCACCGACAGCGCCGACGTGTTGGTCGCCAGCACGCACTCGGGCGAGACGACGGCCTCCACCTCGGCGAACACCTGCTGCTTGACCGACATCTCCTCGAACACGGCCTCGATGACGAGGTCGGCGTCGGCGAAGGCGTCCTTGGACAGCGAGCCGGTGACCAGGCTCTTGAGCTGGTTCAGCTTGTCGGCGGTCAGCCGGCCGCGCTGCGCGAGCTTGTCCAGCTCGCCGTGCACGTAGGCCACGCCCTTGTCCACGCGGGCCTGGTCGATGTCGGTGAGGACCACCGGCACCTTCAGCTGCCGCACGAACAGCATCGCCAGCTGCGAGGCCATGAGGCCGGCGCCGACGACGCCGACCTTGGTGACCTTGCGGGCGAGCTTCTTGTCCGGCGCGCCGGCCGGCCGCTTCGCCCGCTTGTTCACCAGGTCGAAGGAGTAGAGCGAGGCCCGCAGCGGGTCGCTCATCAGCAGCTCGGTGAGCGCGTCGTCCTCCGCGGCCGTGCCGGTGGTGAACGCCTCGCCGTCGACACCGGCCCGGGCCAGGTCGAGCAGCTCGACCGACCGGACGGCGCCGGGGGAGGCGTCGCGGGTGCGGCCGGCGACGATCGCGCGGGCCCGCGCGATGGCGGCGTCCCACGCGGAGCGGTCGACCTCCGGGCGGGAGACCGCGACCGAGCCGTCGAGCACGCCCACGGCCCACTCCAGCGAGCGTTCCAGGAAGTCGGCCGGTTCGAACAGGGCGTCGGCGATGCCCAGCTTCGCGGCCTTGGGGGCGGGCGTCATCCTGTTCTGCGCCAGGGCGTTCTCGACGACCACCGTGACGGCGGCGTCGATGCCGATCAGGTTCGGCAGCAGCTGCGTGCCGCCCCAGCCGGGCACCAGGCCGAGGAAGGCCTCGGGGAAGCCGACCGCCGCGCCCCCGCTGATGGTGCGGTAGTGGCAGTGCAGCGCCAGCTCCAGGCCACCGCCCAGCGCGACGCCGTTGACGAACGCGAAGGTCGGGATCGAGGAGTCCTTGAGCCGCCGGAACACCCGGTGACCGGTCTCGGCGATCTCCCGCGCCGCGGCGGCATCGGTCACCGCCGGGACACCGGAGAGGTCGGCGCCCACGGCGAAGATGAACGGCTTGCCGGTGACGGCGATGGCCGCCGGCGCCGGCGAGTGCGCCGCGATCTCGTCCAGCGCGGCGTCCAGCGAGGCCAGCCCGCGGGGGCCGAACGTGGACGGCCGGGTGTGGTCGTGCCCGTTGTCGAGCGTGATCAGCGCGATCTCGCCGACCAGGCCCGGGTAGGTCAGGAACCGCACCTTGGCGGCGGTCACGACCTCGTGCTCGAAGACGGCGTTCGTCACTGCTGGAACCCCTCCCAGTTCGGGTTCTCCCAGATCACGGTGGCGCCCATGCCCAGGCCCACGCACATGGCGGTGAGGCCATAGCGGACGTCGGGGCGCTCGGCGAACTGGCGGGACAGCTGGGTCATCAGGCGAACGCCGGAGGAGGCCAGCGGGTGGCCGACGGCGATGGCGCCGCCCCACGGGTTGACGCGCTCGTCGTCGTCGGCGATGCCGAAGTGGTCGAGGAACGCCAGCACCTGGACGGCGAAGGCCTCGTTCAGCTCGAACAGGCCGATGTCCTCGATGGTCAGGCCGGTGCGGGCCAGCGCGCGCTCCGTCGACGGCACCGGGCCCACGCCCATCACCTCCGGCTCGACACCGACGAAGCCGTAGCCGACCAGCCGCATGCCGATGTCCAGACCCAGCTCGAGCGCGACGTCCTCGGCGGCCAGCAGGCAGCCGGTGGCGCCGTCGTTCAGGCCCGCGGCGTTGCCGGCGGTGACGTGGCCGTGCGGGCGGAACGGCGTCTTCAGCGTGCCCAGGCCCTCGAGGGTCGTCTGCGGGCGCGGCGGCTCGTCGACGGTCGCCACGCCCCAGCCGTGCTCGGCCGAGCGGGTGGCGACCGGGACCAGCTCCGGGCCGATCTTGCCGTTGGCCAGGGCCCTCGCGAACTTCTGCTGGCTGGCCAGCGCGAAGGCGTCGGCGCGCTCCTTGGTCAGGTGGGGGAACCGGTCGTGCAGGTTCTCCGCGGTCGAGCCCATGACCAGCGCCGACGGGTCGACCAGCTTCTCGCTGACGATGCGCGGGTTGGGGTCCACGCCCTCGCCCATCGGGTGGCGGCCCATGTGCTCGACCCCGCCGGCGATGGCGACGTCGTAGGCCCCGAAGGCGATGCCGCTGGCGGTGGTGGTCACCGCGGTCATGGCGCCGGCGCACATGCGGTCGATCGAGTAGCCCGGCACCGACGTGGGCAGGCCGGCCAGCAGGGCGGCGGTCCGGCCGAGGGTCAGGCCCTGGTCGCCGATCTGCGTGGTGGCGGCGATGGCCACCTCGTCGACGCGGTCGGCCGGCAGCGCCGGGTTGCGGCGCAGCAGCTCGCGGATGACGCGGACGACGAGGTCGTCGGCGCGCGTCTCGGCGTAGATGCCCGCAGGTCCCGCCTTGCCGAAGGGGGTGCGCACGCCGTCGACGAAGACGACCTCACGCAGCGAGCGTGGCCGCCGCTCAGGAGAAGACACAGAACCTCCGCAGGTTTCGTAGCCGGCCCGGGAGGGCGCGGCGGGCTACAAGTTACCCGTCGGTAACCCACCGGCCAAGCGCGGCACGGCCCCCGGACGAGGGGGGTCCCGGATCACGGTCCGGCAACGGTGAAGGGGTGTGCTTGCGGTCACAGGGACGCGGCGCGCAAGATGACCCGCCGGAATTTCTCTGTAACCCCAACGAAATAGAGGTCCCTCTCATGGCGCGACGGCGCACGGTGACGACGGCGATCGCTGCGGCCCTGGTCTTCGGGCTGGCCGCGTGTGGTGGCGACGACAGCAGCGGTGGCAACGGCGGCGGCGGCGGTGGCGAGGCCGCCGCGGGCAAGGTCGGCGTGATCCTCCCCGACACCGCCTCCTCGGCCCGCTGGGAGTCGGCCGACCGCCCGCTGCTCGAGGCCGCCTTCGAGGAGGCCGGTGTCGAGTACGACATCCAGAACGCGCAGGGCGACGCCCAGCGGATGAACACGATCGCCGAGCAGATGATCACCGAGGGCGTCACCGTCCTGGCGATCACGAACCTCGACTCGGCCTCCGGCGCGGCGATCCAGCGCCAGGCCGAGAGCCAGGGCGTCCAGACGATCGACTACGACCGCCTGACCCTCGGCGGCGAGAGCGACTACTACGTCTCGTTCGACAACACCGAGGTCGGCCGCCTCCAGGGCGAGGGCCTGGCGCAGTGCCTCGGCGACGAGCCGGCGAACATCGCCTTCCTCAACGGCTCGCCCGACGACAACAACGCCACCCTCTTCTCGCAGGGCGCGCACGAGGTCCTCGACGACATGGACCAGTACACGCAGGTCGCCGAGCAGGCCGTGCCGGAGTGGGACAACCAGCAGGCCGCCACGATCTTCGAGCAGATGTACACCCAGGCCGGCGGTGACATCCAGGGCGTGCTGGCCGCCAACGACGGCCTGGCCAACGCCGTGGTCTCGATCCTGGCCCGCAACAACGTGGCCGGGCAGGTGCCGGTGACCGGTCAGGACGCCACGGTCGAGGGGCTGCAGAACATCCTCGCGGGCGAGCAGTGCATGACCGTCTACAAGCCGATCGCCGAGGAGGCGCAGGCCCTGGCCGACCTGGCCGTCGAACTGGTCCGGGGTCAGGAGCCGACCGTCGCCGGCTCGGTCGAGGACCCCGAGGGCGACCGCGAGGTCCCCTCGGTGCTGCTCGAGCCGGTGTCGATCTTCCGGGACAACGTGAAGCAGGTCATCGACGACGGCTACCAGTCCGCCGAGGATGTCTGCACCGGTGAGTTCGCCGCTGCCTGCACGGAGCTGGGAATCTCCTGAGCCATCCGGCCGGGGTGCCCGTTCCGCGGGTGCCCCGGCCGCGTGCTTCCGCCCTGCCGACCCCGGTTCGCCCCGGGGCGGCAGGCGCCCTATCGTCCCGCCCACGGTCTCCGGACCGTTCCCTGCTGGAAGGACGCAGCGGTGTCCGCACCCGAACAGACCCCTCCCACCTCGACCCTCGAGCGGCCCACGCTCAGCCTGCGGGGGGTCAACAAGAGCTTCGGGGCCGTCCAGGTCCTGCACGACGTCCACCTCGACGTCTACCCCGGCACGGTCACCGCGCTGGTCGGCGACAACGGGGCCGGCAAGAGCACGCTGATCAAGGCCATCGCCGGCATCCACCCGGTCGACTCGGGCACCGTCGAGTTCGAGGGCGAGCCGGTGCAGCTGAACGGCCCGCGCGACGCCGCCCGCCTCGGCATCGAGGTCGTCTACCAGGACCTCGCGCTCGCCGACAACCTCGACGTCGTCCAGAACATGTTCCTGGGCCGCGAGCGCACGCGCGGCGTGGTCCTCGACGAGGCCTCGATGGAGGAGGCCGCGCGGGACACCCTCACCAAGCTCTCGGTGCGCACGCTGAAGTCGGTGCGCCAGCTGGTGTCCAGCCTGTCCGGTGGCCAGCGGCAGACCGTGGCGATCGCCAAGGCCGTCCTCTGGGAGTCCAAGCTCGTCATCCTCGACGAGCCGACCGCCGCGCTCGGCGTCGCCCAGACCCGGCAGGTGCTCGACCTCGTCCGCCGGCTGGCAGACACCGGTCACGCCGTCGTCTTCATCACCCACAACATGGTCGACGTCTTCGAGGTCGCCGACCGCGTCGCCGCGCTGTACCTGGGCCGCGTCGCCGCCGACGTCGCCATCTCCGACGTCGACCGCACCCAGGTCATCGAGCTGATCACCTCCGGACGCTCCGGCGAGCTGGGGCTCGCGCCGGACGCGCTCGAGGACTGAGAGGACCCCCATGTCGAGCAACACCCTGACCGCCGCCGAGGCGAGCGGGCCGCACAAGCCGGCCGCGGGCTTCGAGGGCGACCGGCAGGACAACACCGTGGGCGGCGCCGTCCGCGGCTACCTGAACAAGCTCCGGGCCGGCGACCTCGGTGCGCTGCCCGCCGTCCTCGGCATCGTCGTGCTGGGCATCCTGTTCACGGTGCTGCGCCCCGGCACCTTCCTGACGCCGCTGAACCTCTCCAACCTCCTGGTCCAGGCGACGCCGATCATCGTGCTGGCGATGGGACTGGTCTTCGTCCTGCTGCTGGGCGAGATCGATCTCTCCGCCGGTGTGGTCAGCGGCGTCTGCTCGGCGGTGCTGGCCCAGCTGCTGGTGCAGGCGGGGGTGGCCTGGCCGATCGCGGTCCTGGGCGCGATCGCGGCCGGCGCCATCATCGGCGGCTTCACCGGCAGCCTGGTCGGCATCGTCGGCATCCCGTCCTTCGTGGTGACCCTCGCGCTGTTCCTCGGCTTCCAGGGCGTCACCCTGCGGCTGATCGGGCAGGGCGGCACCGTGCCCGTGCGCGAGCCGGTCATCCGGGCACTGGCCAACGAGAACCTGCCGGTCACCCTCGGCTGGATCCTGGCCGTGCTGGTCGTCGTCGCCTACGCCGGGGTGGAGTTCTGGCGGTGGCGCTCGCAGCGCACCCGCGGCCTGGCGCACCAGCCCCTGGCCCTGGTGGTGCTGCGCATCGTCGTGATCGCGGCCGTCGTGTTCACGGTGACGGCCATCCTCAGCGTCGACCGGGCGCTGGCCGCCGCCATCGACCTCGCCGGCATCCCGTACGCGGTCCCGCTGGTCGTGTTCCTGCTGCTCGTCCTGACGTTCGTGCTGTCGCGGACCAGCTTCGGCCGGCACGTCTACGCCGTCGGCGGCAACGCCGAGGCCGCGCGCCGCGCCGGCATCAACGTGACCCGCATCCGGGTGCTGGCCTTCGTGATCTCGTCCAGCCTGGCAGCGATCAGCGGCATCCTGGCCACCTCGCGGCTGAGCTCGGTCACGCCCGACGCCGGTGCGGGCAACACCCTGCTCTACGCGGTCGGTGCCGCCGTCATCGGTGGCACCAGCCTCTTCGGCGGGCGCGGGCGGGCCCGGGACGCCGTCCTGGGTGGTCTGGTCATCGCGATCATCGCCAACGGGCTGGGGCTGCTCGGGGTCGCGGCGTACCTGAACTTCATCATCACCGGCGGGGTGCTGCTGCTCGCCGCGAGCGTCGACGCGCTCGCCCGCCGACGGGCCGCCACCGCCCGACGATGACCCCTGCCGCCCGCCGTGCTCAGCGCCGGCGGGCGGCAGGTGACCACGCCGACGCCGGCGTCGTCCGCACCCCGCGGACGGCGCCGGCGTCGGCGTGTGCACTGGTCACGGCCCCCGGCCCCGGCGAAGGCATAGGAAGCTTTACCTGCAGATCGGCGACGCGATCCGTAGGTAGAGCTTCCTATGCCCAGAGGGCGTCAGGCGCGGGTGACGGCGTCGGCGAGCAGGTCGCGGGTGAGCTCGACCTGCCACCCGCGGGCGCCACCGGCCCGCAGCGCCTCGGCCACGGCGGCCGGCTCGCGCGGCTCCGGCGGGCTCCACATGATCCGCCGCACCAGGTCGGGGGAGAGGATGTTCTCCACCGGCACGGAGTGCTTCTCCGACAGCTCGGCCAGCCCGGCCCGTACCACCTGCAGCCGGGTGGCGGCCGCGGGGTCGCGGTCGGCCCACCGGTTCACCGGCGGTGGACCGTCGCCGGGCCTGCTGTGCAGCGGCAGCTCGTCCTCGGGCAGTGCCTTGCCATGCGCCAGGGCGTTGTACCAGTGCGCCACCAGCCGGCGGTTGGCCCTGCCGCGGAACACCGGCAGCTCGAGCAGGGCACCCTCGTTCTTCGGATCGGCCTGGACGGCGGCGACCATCGCCGAGTCGGGCAGCACCCGGCCGGGCGCGACGTCCCGCTTGCGGGCCAGCTCGTCGCGCGCCTCCCAGATGGCCCGCAGCATGCCGAGCTGGCGGCGGCTGCGCAGCCCGTGCACCCCGGACGTGCGCCGCCACGGGTCCTGCCGCGGGGCTGGCGGGCCGGCGGCGAGGATGGCCTCGAACTCCTGCCGCGCCCACTCGGTCTTCCCCTGCTCCTCGAGGATGGCGGCCAGCGCGTCGCGGAGGTCGACCAGCACCTCGACGTCGAGCGCGGCGTAGACCAGCCACTCCTCCGGCAGCGGGCGGGTGCTCCAGTCGGCGGCGGAGTGCCCCTTCTGCAGCGAGAAGCCCAGCAGCGACTCGACGACGGCGCCCAGCCCCACCCGCGGCAGCCCGGCCAGGCGGGCGGCGAGCTCGGTGTCGAAGATGCGCGCGGGGGTCAGCCCGATCTCGGCGAGGCAGGGCAGGTCCTGGTTGGCCGCGTGCAGCACCCACTCGGCGTCGGCGATCGCGGCCTGGAGCACCGAGAGGTCCGGCAGCGGGATCGGATCGAGCAGGCCGGTGCCGGAGCCGGCGCGCCGCAGCTGCACCAGGTAGGCGCGCTGGCCGTACCGGTAGCCGGAGGCGCGCTCGGCGTCGACGGCGACCGGGCCGGTGCCCGCGCGGAGCGCCTCGGCGTACCCGACCAGCTGCGTGGAGGTCTCGATGACCGGCGGCAGGCCGTCGCGGGGGGCCAGCAGCGGGGTCGCCTCGGGGGTCTCGGCGGCCGCCGGGTCCTGCGGTGGCCGGGGAGTGGGCTCGGTGCTCAGTTGCCGTCCACCTTCTTGCCGGTCCTCGTCCTTCGGTCCACCGGCGCCCGGGCCGGGAGGGCGACGACCGCGCCGATCCGAGGAGGAGCACCGGCTCAACGGGCTCCGTGCCGCTGTGCCGCACCGATGTTAGAGAGTCTCGCTGCCGACCCGGTCGGAGGGACCCAGGAGCCGGACGCCGGGCGGTGGGAGCCCCGCGGCGTTGCCCAGCACCTCCAGCCAGGCCGCCAGGTGGCAGGCGAGGTCGCTGTCCCCGGCCGTCCAGGAGGCGCGCATCTCGACGTCGACCGAGTGCTCGGGGCCGGCGAGCTCACCGAAGCGCGTCGATGCGGTGCGGGTGACGGTGCCGCCGACCGTGTGGTGCGTGGCGCCGGAGTCGCCGAGGGCGTCGGTCAGCCAGCTCCAGGCCACCTCGGAGAACATGGCGTCGTCCACCAGCTCCTCGTCGGTCGCGGCGGACAGATAGCCGACGCAGCGGGTGGTGCCGTGCCAGGCCTCGTGGCCCTCGGGGTCGAACAGCACGATGAACCGCGCGCTGGCGATTTCGGCGTCGTCCTCGTCCTCGGCCTCGGGATCGGCCACCCGGGCGCCGAGCGCGAACGCATGGGGCGCCAGGCGCTGCGGGGCGGGGATGCGGCCGAGCTCGATCTCCGGGCGCACCCGCACCGCGGCCAGCGACTCCAGGGCAGCGCGGAAGGCGGCCGGGACGTCGACGTCCCGGTCCCGGTCCCCGGCATCGGCCAGGTTGCGCGGCTCCACGTCCGCAGAGTAGGCCGGGACGCGGCACGGCGGCGCCGACGCGCCGCACGGGCGTGCGGACGCGGCGACGCGGTGCCACCCGGCGGTCTGGGAGGATCGGCGGTCGTGAGTCCCGCTCCCGCCTCGGCGTCCCCGGCCGATTCCGATCTCGTCCGTGCCGCCCGTGGCCTCCCGGTGAGCCGCACCCCGGTCTGGTTCATGCGCCAGGCCGGCCGCTCGCTCCCCGAGTACCGGGCCCTGCGCGCCGGCACCAGGATGCTCGACGCCTGCCAGGACCCCGACCTGATCACCGAGATCACCCTGCAGCCGGTCCGCCGGCACGGCGTGGACGCGGCCATCTTCTTCTCCGACATCGTCCTGCCGCTCGTGGTGGCCGGTGTGGACATCGAGATCAAGCCGGGCGTCGGACCGGTCGTCGCGAGCCCCGTGCGGACCGTCGCCGACGTCGACGCCCTCCCCGACCTCGAGCCCGACCGGCTCGGGTTCCTGCAGACGGCGGTGCGCGCGCTGGTCGCCGAGCTCGGGCCCACCCCGCTCATCGGCTTCGCCGGGGCACCGTTCACGCTCGCCACCTACCTCATCGAGGGCGGGCCCTCCAAGGAGCACGCCCGCACCAAGGCGTTCATGTACGCCGAGCCGGAGGCGTGGTCGCGGCTGCTGCAGAAGCTCTCGGTGTCGTCGTCGACCTTCCTGTGCGCCCAGATCGACGCCGGCGCCTCGGCGGTCCAGCTGTTCGACTCGTGGGCCGGCGTGCTCTCGGCCGCCGACTACGCCGAGCGGGTGCTGCCCCACTCGCGGGCGGCCTTCGACGGGCTGGGGGAGAGGGACGTCCCCCGCATCCACTTCGGCGTGGGCACCGGCGAGCTGCTGCCGCTCATCGGGGACGCCGGCGCCGACGTCGTCGGGGTGGACTGGCGGGTGCCGCTCGACGAGGCCGTGCGGCGCGTGGGGCCGGGGCGGTCGCTGCAGGGCAACCTCGACCCCGCCGTCCTGCTGGCCGACCGGGCGACCGTCGACCGGGAGGTGCGCCGCGTCGTCGAACAGGCGAAGGGGGCCCGCGGGCACATCTTCAACCTCGGCCACGGCGTGCTGCCCGAGACCGATCCGGACGTGCTGACCCACGTCGTCGAGCTGGTCCACGAGCTCACGGCCCGGTGACTCCCTCCCGCCTGGTCGTGGTCGGTGCCGGCATCACCGGCCTGGCCGCCGCCTTCGAGTGGCGCCGCCGGCGCCCGGACGACGAGATCGTCGTGCTGGAGGCCGGCGACCGCGTCGGCGGGAAGCTGCACCGCATCGAGCTGGCCGGCCACTGGTACGACACCGGGCCCGAGGCTGTGCTGGCCCGCGTCCCGGAGGCGGTCGGGCTGGTCGAGGCCCTCGGCTGGGGTGACCGGCTGGTCGCGCCGGCGACCACCCAGGCCGCCGTCGTGCTGCCCGAGGGCCGGTTCCCGCTCCCGGCCGGCACCGTGCTCGGGGTGCCGGCCTCGGCGGACGGCCTCGACGGGATCCTGTCGCCCGCGGGTGTCGCCCGCGTCCGGGCGGAGGCAGCACTGCCCCCGCCGGCGGTGGACGGCGACGTCGCCGTCGGCGCGCTGCTCCGCGAGCGGCTCGGCGACGAGGTGGTCGACCGGCTGGTCGAGCCGCTGCTGGGCGGCGTCTACGCCGGCCGGGCCGACGAGCTCTCCCTGCAGGCGACGATGCCGGCCCTGTTCGCCCACCTGCCCGGCTCCGCCTCGGTGCTGGCCGCCGCCGCGGCCGCCCGGGACGCCGGCAGCCGCAGCCGCGGCGACGTCGACGGCCCGGTGTTCGCGACCGTCGACGAGGGCATCGGCGCGCTGCCCGCGGCGCTGGTCGCCGCATCGCGTGCCGAGGTCCGGCTGCGCACCCCGGCGCACGGCATCCGGCGGACCGCCGCGGGTCTGGAGGTCTCGGTGGGCCCGGTGGGGACGCCGGAGGTGCTGACCGCCGACGCCGTCCTGGTCACCGTTCCCGCCGGCAAGGCCGCCCGGCTGCTGGCCGGTGTCGCGTCCGGCGCGGTGCAGCCGCTGCAGGGCATCCCGTACGCCTCGATGGCCGTGGTCGCCATGGCGTTCCCCGCCCAGCAGGTCGACGCCGGCAGCGGGCTGCTGGTGCCCCCGGTGACCCGCCGGCTGGTGAAGGGCGTGACCGTCTCCTCGAGCAAGTGGCCGCACCTGGGCGGGGATGCCCTGCTCGTGCGCTCGTCGGTGGGCCGGTTCCGCGACGAGTCCGAGCTGCAGCGCACCGACGAGGACCTGGCTGCCGCGGTGGTCGCCGACGTCGCCGACCTGCTCGGGCTGTCGCGTCCCGAGCCGCTGGAGACCGCCGTCGTCCGGTGGGGCGGTGGCCTGCCGCAGTACCTCGTGGGACACCAGGCGCGGGTGGACGCCGTGCGCGCCGCCGTCGCGGGGGTGCCGGGGCTCGGCATCGCGGGGGCGGCCTTCGCCGGGGTGGGTCTGCCGGCGTGCATCCGCGACGCCCACCGGGCGGTCGACGCGCTGGCGTGAAACGGTGGCGCGGGCCACGGGCCGGGCGGGGCATCGCCGGTGGGGTCGTGGTGTTGGGACCGGGGTGAGCACGACCCACCTCCACTCCCACGACCAGAAGCCCACCACCACCTCCCGCTGCCTGCGCCACCACGTCTGGATGGCCGCCTGCGCCGACTGCCGCGAGGCGCACCGCGTGCCGTCGCCGCGCCGCGCTGCCGCGACCGGGGAACGACCCGCCGGCTGACCCCCGGGTTGCCAAGGGCACCGCCGCCCCACAGGGTCGGGGGATGACCGGCACCTTCCTCCGCGGCCTGGCGGCCGGCGCCCTGGGCACCGTCGTCCTGGACGCCGCCACCTCCCTCGACATGGCCCTCCGCGGTCGGCCGGCCAGTTCGGTGCCGGAGCGCACCGTCGACGCCGCCGCGGCCGCGCTCGACCGCGACGTCCCCGGCCGCGGACAGGTCCGCCGCAACCGGCGCAGCGCCCTGGGTGCGCTCACCGGGATCGGCAACGGGCTGGCGAGCGGCGTGCTGGCCAGCGCCCTGCGCTCGGCGGGGGTGCGCTTCCCCGCGCCCCTCGGTGCGCTCGTCGCCGGCGGCACGTCGATGGCCCTCACCGACGGCGCGGTCGCCGCGCTCGGGGTCGAGGACCCGCGCACCTGGGGCCGGGAGGAGTGGCTCGCCGACGTCCTCCCGCACCTGGCGTACGGGGCCGCGGTGCAGACGGTGCTGGAGAGCGTGCCCACCGACGCCGAGCGGGCCGCCCCGGTGCCGCCTCCGGCGGCCCTGACCGCCAGGGCGCTGCTGCTCGGCGTGGCGACGGGGGGTCGGAGCTCGCTCGGCTTCGCCGGGCCGGCGCTGACCGCACCCACCCGGCCAGGTGCCCCTGGGCACCGGTCGCGGCCCGCCCGGGTGGTCGCGCTGGCGTCGCTGGCGGGGGAGCTGGTGGCCGACAAGCACCCGGCCACCCCCGATCGCACGCAGCCCGGCGCGCTGGGCGGGCGGCTGGTCGCGGCGGCGGTCGGCGGGACGTCGCTGGCCGCGCGCGAGCGCGTCAACGGCGCGCTGCCCCTCGTGGCGGCGGTGGCCGGCGGTCTCGCCGGCAGCGTCGGCGGCCTGCGGTGGCGCCGCTGGGCGGCGTCGCGCATGCCCGACCTGCAGGCCGCCCTGCTCGAGGACGCCGTCGCGCTCGGCCTCGCCGCCGCGGCCTGCCTGCCCGGCCGGTCGCGGCCGCCGCTGGTCGCCGTCCCGCGGTAGATCACAGACCCTCGAGGCCTGCGGCGCCGCCGCGCGCGCGACAATGGGCGGCATGAGCGACCAGGTCGAGGAACGCAGCATCGGCAAGCGGGCCAACGAGCTCAACGCCACGATCCGCTACACGATGTGGTCGGTGTTCCGCCTGACCCGCCCGCTGGAGGACGAGCGGCGGCACCACGTCGCCGCCGAGGTGACCGAGCTGTTCGCCGAGCTGGCCGGCAAGGACGTCGTCGTCCGCGGCACCTACGACGTCGCCGGGTTCCGGGCCGACGCCGACCTCATGGTGTGGTGGCACGCCGCCACCGCCGAGGCGCTGCAGGAGGCCTACACCCGGCTGCGCCGCACCACCCTGGGCCGGCACCTGGAGCCGGTGTGGTCGCAGCTGGCGCTGCACCGCCCGGCGGAGTTCAACCGCAGCCACATCCCGGCGTTCCTGGCCGAGGAGGAGCCGCGGCGCTACGTCTGCGTCTACCCGTTCGTGCGGTCCTACGAGTGGTACCTGCTGCCTGACGAGGAGCGTCGGGACATGCTCAAGGAGCACGGGATGCAGGCCCGGCCCTACCCGGACGTGCGGGCCAACACCGTCGCCGCGTTCGCGCTCGGCGACTACGAGTGGATGCTCGCCTTCGAGGCCGACGAATTGCACCGCATCGTCGACCTCATGCGCGACCTGCGGGCCAGCCGCGCCCGGCGGCACGTGCGCGAGGAGGTGCCGTTCTACACCGGCGTCCGCAAGCCGGTCGCCGAGCTGGTCCACGACCTGGCGTGATGAGCCGGGCGATCGGCGTCGCGAGGGCCGGAGGCCTTCCGACGCCGATCGCGCAACGGCTCAGCGGTGGCCGGGGACGGCTCCTGATCGCGGTGTGATCCGGAGGATCACGATGTGCTCAGCGGTGTGATCCGGAGGATCACGAGGTGCTCGGCTGCAATCGGACCGAGACGCTGTTGATGCAGTAGCGGTCGCCGGTCGGCGTCTGCGGCGCGTCGTCGAACAGGTGGCCCAGGTGGCTGTGGCAGGTGGCGCACAGCACCTCGGTGCGGACCATTCCGAAGCTGCGGTCCTCGCGGAGGATCACGTTGTCCTCCGCCGAGGCCTCGTAGAACGACGGCCAGCCGCAGTGCGAGTCGAACTTGGTCTCCGAGCGGAACAGCTCGGCGCCGCACGCGCGGCACTCGTAGACGCCGACGGTCTTGGTGTCGACGTACTCGCCGGTCCAGGCGCGCTCGGTGCCGGCCTGGCGCAGCACCTGGTACTCCTCCGGCGACAGCTGCGCCCGCCACTCCTCGTCGGTCTTCGTGACCTTGGGCTTCTGGGGGGAGGTCGTCATGCCAGGTCGAACGAGCCGCGAGGCGGCACCATTCCCGGTGCTCAGCGGCCCAGGCCGGCATCGCGGGCCCGCACGATCGCCTGCGCCCGGTCGGTGACCTGCAGCTTGGCCAGCACGTTGGACACGTTGTTGCGCACCGTCTTGGGGGAGAGGTAGAGCGCGGCGGCGATCTGCGCGTTGGAGCGCCCGGCGGCGACCAGGTCGAGGACCTCGCGCTCCCGGGCGGTGAGCTGCGGGAACGCCGTCTCCGGCCCGGCCGGCCCGCCGGCGAAGAAGTCGGCGATCCGGCGCGCCAGCGCGGCACCGAACACCGCGCCGCCGTTGGCCACCATCGTGATGGCGCGCACCACCTCCTCCTGGTCGGCGCCCTTGAGCAGGTAGCCCCGCGCCCCGGCACGGACGGCGGCGAAGACCGTGCCGTCGTCCTCGCTCATGGTCAGGACGACGACGCCCACCGACGGCGAGGCCGAGGTCACCCGCCGGGTCGCCTCGATCCCGTCGATGCCCGGCATCTGCACGTCCATGACGACGACGTCGGGTTGCTCCTCCAGCGCCAGGGCGACCGCGGCCTCACCGTCGGCGGCGGTGCCGACCACGGTGAGGCCGGGGACGGAGTCGAGCAGCATGGCCAGCCCGTCGCGGTAGACCGGGTGGTCGTCGGCGACCACCACCCGCAGCGGCTCCTCGACCTCGGTCACGTCGTCGTCCCTCCGTCCGCGGGCAGGACCGCCCGCACCACCGTCCCGCCGTCCGGCGGGCACGACACCGTGCAGCGGCCGCCGAGCTCGGCGGCGCGTTCGCGGAGCGACACCAGCCCCACCCCGGCCGGGGCACCCTCCGGGATGCCGACGCCGTCGTCGGTCACCGTCAGGACCAGGGACCGGTCGGCGTCGCGGACCAGCTCCACCCGACAGGTGGCGGCGCGGGCGTGCCGGGCGACGTTGGCCAGCGCCTCCGACGCGATCCGGTAGGCGGCGACCTCGACCGCGGCAGGGAGCTCATCGGCCATCGGGTCCGCCGCCACCGCGGTGGCCGTACCCGTGCCCAGCAGCCGCTCGGCCTGCTGGCGCACCGCCCCGGCCAGGCCGAGGTCGTCCAGCGCCGGCGGTCGCAGGTCGTGCACCAGCCGGCGAACGTCGCCCAGGGCGCCGGCGACGTCGTCCCGGGCCGCGCGGAGCAGCCGGTCGGCGTCCTCCGCGCGGCCCGCCGCGGTCAGGTTGCGGGCGGTGTCGATGCGGAGGACGACGGCGCCCAGGCTGGGGCCCAGGCCGTCGTGCAGGTCGCGGCGCAGCCGGCGGCGCTCCTCCTCGCGCGCGGCCACCAGCTGCTCCCGGCTGGTCTGCAGCTGGGCGGCGAGGGAGCTCGCCCGCGCCGCGGCCGCCGCCTGGCGCACGACATCGGCCAGCAGCCCCTCGTCGCGGGTGACCAGGTGCGCCCGGACGCCGTCCCGGGGCAGGAGCAGCCGGCCGACCTCCTCGCCGCGGTAGGCGATGGGCAGGGACCGCACCGCCGCCGGGCGCCGGCCGTGCTCGGCCACCAGCCGCTCGCCACCCGCGTGGTCGACCTCCACGCCGACGTAGGGCGACCGGAAGGCCTCCGCGACCGCCGCCGCGATCGCCACGAGCTGCGCCTCGACGCCCTCCGACCGCTCCAGCCGCGCCGCCAGCTGCGAGACGACCCGGTAGGGGTCGTCTCGCTCACCCAGCACCCAGCGCCGGACCAGGCGCCACAACGGAGCCCGGAGGGGGACGTACGCGGCCGCGACGACCAGCAGCGTCAGCAGCGTGGCGTCGCGCTCGCCGAACCGGTCGCCCAGCAGTGCGCCGGCGCCGGCCAGCACGGCCAGGTCGAGGAGCACCACGCCGATCCCGAGCACGCCGTAGACGACGGTGGCGCCGAGCAGCCGGTCGATGTCCACGGCCCGCGGTCGCAGGATGCCGAGGGCCACGGCGCCCCCGGTCAGCGCGACGGCGACCATCAGGGCCATGGCGCTCGGCTCGCCCGGCAGCAGCAGCGTGGCCAGCATGACGAGGAGGTCCACGACGGCGGCCCAGAGCAGCCAGCGCAGCCGGCGGCGGTCCTCGTTCGTGGTCCGGCGGTAGCGGAGGACCACCGAGGCCGCGGGGACCGCGATCCCGAGCACGGCGATCGGGAAGGCGATCCGCAGCAGGGGGAGGGCGACCGAGCCGGGCAGCGGCAGGCTGGTCAGGTCGAGGTCCAGGGAGCGGAAGGCAGCGGGCACCTCGCCGTCGTCGGCGGCGAAGGCGACCTCCGCGGGGACCACCAGGAGAAGGGCCGGGAGGAAGGCGGTGGACGCCAGGCTGGCGATCGCGACGGGCCGCCACCGCCCGCCCGGCAGTCGCCCGTCGGGGTAGAGGAGCAGCAGGAGCGGCAGCCCGAGCAGCAGCGCGGCGCCCAGTCGCTGCAGGAACCAGAAGGCGAGGCTCGCCCCGGGCAGCGCCGGGTCGTACTGGACCGCGTACGCGAGCCACGACTCGGCGAGGCCGTCGACCGCCCAGAACAGCCCCGTGCCGGCGAGCACCCAGGAGACGGCGTTGCCCGGCGCCCGGAGGAGCAGCAGCGCCCCGGGTACGGCGACGGCGACACCGGCGAGCGCGGCCACCGAGCCGGGGGCGACCTCGACGGCGGCCCGCGCCGCGGACGGCGTCAGCACGTCCAGGACGGCGGCGGCGGCGCAGGCGGCCAGCGACAGGGCGAGCACGGCCCAGGCGGCGGGCCGGCCGGCCCGGACCCGGCGAGGTGGGGGTGGTGGCGGGCCCTGTGACCGCGACGCACCGATCCGCCCGGTCGTCGGCGCCTGTGTCTGCACGCGCGCATCCTCGCCCGCCGACGTCCCGGACGTCACGGGGCCGGTGTCCCGTGTCGGGCGGGACATCTCGCGGGACCGGATCGGGGGCGGCGGGCCCTGGGAGCCCGGGACGCGTCCCCGCGACGGTTCTCCCAGCGCGGCGCACCCGGTGCCGCATCCAGCAGGAGGTCCTCCGATGTCCCTCAGCACCACCCCGGCCCCCGCCCGCACCGACGTCGCGACCGCACGCGGCACGGCGCCCGGCACCTCGACCGGCTTCGTCCGCCGGGCCGGCGTCGCGGTCGCCGCCGGCGCCGGCTCCTGGTCGGTCGCCTGCGCCCTGCTCGGGACGACGCCGCCGGCCGGCACCTGGCAGGCCACCGTCGTCAACCTGGCCGCGGTCGCCTTCCAGATCGGCCTGATGTTCCTGGTGACCGTGCAGATGCGGACCGGTGCGATCGGCACCGGCCGCCTGGCCCGACGCCTGCTGCACGTCGAGCACGGGCTGCTCTCGGTGGCCATCGTGTCCTCGCTCATGTGGGCATTCACGCCCGGGCTCTACGACACCGGCTTCTTCTTCGTGATCGACCTCTTCTGGCCGCTGTCCATGCTGGGCATGGCCGCCCTGGGAGTCCGCATCGCGATCGCCGGCCGCTGGCAGGGCGTCGCTCGCTTCTGGCCGATGGTTGCCGAGAGCTGGGCGCCGGTCACCGTGCCGACCGCCTTCCTCCTGCCCGCGATCACCCAGTACGTGGGAGCCGCGCACCTGCTGGTCGGGTACGTCGCCCTGGGCGTCATCCTCGCCACCCACCCGCCCGCACCTCACCGGCGCCCGCGACTGAACGACCGACCGCCGCCCCGTCTCCCTCCCGGGAGGCGGGGCGCCGTCGCGTCCGCGCCCCGGGGGAGACTGGCGGGGTGACCGCCGCCCCCCAGCCGCCCGACGGCCTCCTGCCCGACGTCTGGTTCACCCGCGACCTGCCCGTGCTCCGGGCGATCGCCCGGCTGGTGGACGAGCCGAAGCACGGCGGCGCGCCCTACCTGCTGGGCTCGGTCGTGCCGGGCAGCGGGCTGCCGAAGGCGGACGTGATCGCCGCGGCGAAGGCGCTGGCCTCGGCCGGGTACATCGAGCCGCTGACCAACCACGCCGGCGACATCGTGCGCATCACCGCGATCTCGGCGGAGGCCCGCCGGCTGGCCGGGCTCTGGCCGACGCCGCAGGGAGAGTGGGAGCGGCTCCTCGAGCAGCTGGCGGCCCGGGCGGCGAACGCGCCCACCGACGTCGAGCGGCAGCGCTGGCGGGCCTTCGCCGAGGCGGCCGCTGCCGTGGGTGAGCACGACGGGGCGCTGCTGATGTCGGCGCTCATCGGCGGGTACGTGCCGCGCGCCCGCTGAGCGGTGGCCGCCCTGGCGCCCTGCGTGTGCGCGAGCGCCCGGTTCCACGCTCGGAAAGCCCGCGCCGGCGCACACGCTCGGCAGCGCAGGCGGGGTACGGCCGGGTATGCGAACGACCGCGCCTCCGCTGGCCCGGGCGTACACGCTCGGCACGTCCGGTCCCACGAACGACAGCGCGCGGCACGTACCCGCGAACGACAGCGCCCCCGCCCGGGGATCCGGACGGGGGCGCGGTGCTGATCAGGTGATCAGAGCGGGGTGACGTTCGCAGCCTGCGGGCCCTTCTGGCCCTGCTCGATGTCGAACGCGATCCGCTGGCCTTCATCGAGCGAGCGGTACCCGCTGGACTGGATGGCCGAGTAGTGGACGAAAACGTCCGGGCCGCCGCCGTCGGGGGTGGCGAAGCCGAACCCCTTCTCCGCGTTGAACCACTTGACAGTTCCTTCGGGCATTGCTCGCTCCTAGCTGAGGTGGTGCATCGGGGTCCTGCCATAGCGCAGGGCCTTCCCGACGCGCCAACCCTAGCCGTCGATCACCGGATCGGGACACCGGTGCGGCAGAACTGTGACCTGCGACTCTTCTGCGGGTGGTCCGGCGGTCAGAGCAGGCGGCCCGGGTCCTCGGGGAAGTCGGGCGCCACGCGCCGTTCCCGGCGGATCCGCGCGGGCCCGTAGGCGCCGACCGAGTACGGGTCGCGCGGGGGCGCGGCGGCCGGCAGGGCGAGTGGCTCCGAGCGCCACGAGCGGACGCCGATCGGCCGGTCCACTAGGAGCGCCGGCGGCACCGGCGGGCGCAGCCGGGCGACCGCCGCCGGGGACCAGCGGCGCAGCAGGAGCTGCCCGGCCAGCAGGACGGCGAGGGTGATCGAGACGGTGAGGAAGGCGTCGGTGACCGCGGTCGCGACGTCGAGGGCGGTGATCCGGGGCCAGCCGATGCTCTCCAGCCGGTGCCCGACCATCTCGACGACGACGTACAGCACGCCGTACGCCAGCAACCAGATCCTCACCCGTGCTCCTCCGCCGTGGTCGACAGGTGCATCGACCACCGCTACCGCCCGCTGGAGCACCCGGTGGCGTCCGGACGCCGGTGCTCACCCGTCCGGGGGAGCGGCGCCGTCCGGGCGGAGGACGGCGGTGGGCAGCGGTGCACGGCCGGGCGGTCTTGCGGTTTTCCTGCGCTTCCCTCGGGACCGCCCTGCGGGTGCTCCCCGACGGTGGGACCTGCCGGACGGATCCGGCGCACACCGATCCAGGAGGACCACCATGCAGCAGCTCGTCGCCTCGCCCGTGCCCGCCCGCACCGCCGTCCCGGCCGGTGCCGTCTTCCTGCGCGACGTGGAGGACCTGCACGACGCCGACCTGGACCAGCTCCTCGCCGACCGCCTCGCCGAGTCCGCCGACGCGCTCCGCGCCGCGGTGGCCGCCGCCCAGCTGACGCGGCGGATCGGGCAGCCGGGTGCGCTGCGGGCGCACCACCTCGGCGCGGCCGCGCGCCGGTTGGCCGGCTGACCCGGCGGGCGCACGCCGACGGGCCGCCCCTCACCCCTCCGGGTGGGGAGGCGGGCCGTTCCGGTCCTACCGGGGGCCGGAGCTGCCGATGCCCTTCCTGCGTCGTCGGGCGATCGGTGGCCCACCGTTCGGCGGGACACGCCACGGCGATGTGCGGTTTCCGCTGGCCGCCGCGCTAGCTTCCGCCCGGGCGCAACGACGCCCGCACGTCCCGTTCCCAGTGGAGGACCCATGACCGAGCCGCAGCACGACCGGCCCGAGGAGAGCACCCAGGCCGACGTCACGCTCGTGGCGCGTGGCCTGACGGCGACGGCGCAGGTGGAGGTCTCCAACGAGAACACCATCGTCGTCCGCCCCCTCGGCGAGGGTACGGAGTGGAAGCGGGCGATCAAGCCCGGGGACCCGGTCGCCCTCTACTGGGTCAGCGGGTACGAGGAGCGCTCCCTGCCCGCGAAGATCACCAGCGTCGAGGTCGGCGAGGAGCCGCTGTGGCACCTCGTCCCCACCGGGCCGGCGGAGCGCAGCCAGCGCCGGCGCACGGTGCGCGCCCGCGTCGAGGTCCCGGTGGTCATGCCGTGGCTCGATGGTCTGCTCGTCGGCTCCACGGTCGACCTCAGCGAGGCCGGGCTCCGCGCCCTGGTGGACGGGTGGGGGCTGCCCCCGGAGCCGGGCACGCGGGCCCACATGACCCTGACGATCGGCGACGACACCGTCGACGTCCGCGGTGCGATCGTCCGCCAGCAGGTGCAGGGGGCGCGGTGGCTGCTGTCCATGCAGTTCCACGACGTCGAGGAGAAGGACGCGGACGGGCTGCGCCGGCGGGTCTTCCAGGCGCTGCGCGAGGAGCGCGCGGCCGCCCTGGACTGAGGGTCGCACTCGGTCACGGCCGACCTGATGGACCCCTGTCAGGTCGGCCGGGCGTGCGGCACGAGCTCCAGGAGGACGGCCTCGCTCGGCTGCAGGACGAACCGGGCCCGGGGCCCGGTGCCGTCCTGGACCGCGGTTCCGGTTCGTTCCGGGTCCGTGGACACGAGGACGGCGTGGCGCGCGCCCGGGATGCCGGGGACGATCAGCGGCCGGGGTTCCGTGGCGAAGTTGACGGCGGCGAGCAGCCGTTCACCGGGCCCGGTGCGCAGCCAGGCCAGGACGTCCGGGCCGGCGTCGAGCAGGTGCTGGTCGCCGGACCGCAGGGCCGCGGACTCCGCGCGCAGCTCGCCGAGCCGGCGGACCAGGGACAAGGTCGAGCAGGGATCGGCAGCCTGGCTCTCGACGCAGAGCTGCTCGGCCTCGCGGACCAGTGGCAGCCACGGCTCCCCGGTCGTGAAGCCGGCGCCCGGGCCGGCCAGTGACGGTGGCCGCCAGGGCAGCGGTGCCCGTCCGGGGTCTCGGCCGTCGACGTCGACGACCCGGCCGGGCGGGATCTCCGCGTCGGGCAGACCGAGCTCGTCGCCCTGGTAGAGGAACGGCGTCCCGCGCAGCGCGGTCAGCATCAGCGCGACGGCCCGCGCCCGGGCCTGCCCGGAGCCGCCGTCGTCGTAGCGCGTGGCGATCCGGGAGTGGTCGTGGTTGCCGAGGAACCAGGCCGGCCAGGCGTCCGGCTCGGCCAGCGCCTCGAACTCCGCGATGACGTGCCGGAAGGCGGCGGCGTCCCAGGGCAGGTGCAGGAAGACGAAGTTGTGCGCCATGTGCAGCTGGTCGCCGCCGCTCAGGTAGTCGACGACGCGCCGCTGGTCGAGCAGGTAGACCTCGCCGACGATCATCCGGTCCTGGTACTCGTCCACCACCCGCCGGATGCCGCGGAGCCGCTCGTGCGCGACCGGCTCCCAGTCCTGGTCGTGGCGCCGGTCGGAGCCGGCGTTGCTGCGCAGCAGCGGGTCTTTGCCCAGCCGCTGCAGCGCGTCGATGCGCAGCCCGTCGACGCCCCGGTCCAGCCAGAACCGGACGACGTCGTGCATCGCCGCCTCGACCTCCGGGTTGTCCCAGTTCAGATCGGGCTGCTGCGGGGTGTAGGAGTGCAGGTACCACTGGCCGGTGTGCTCGTCGTAGCTCCACGCCGGGCCGGCCGCGGCGAACTCCGAGCGCCAGTCGTTGGGCGGGCCGCCGTCGGGTGCGCTGTCGCGCCAGACGTACCAGTCGCGCCTGGGGTCGTCCCGGCTCGACCGGGAGGCGAGGAACCAGGGGTGCTGGTCGGAGCTGTGGTTGGGCACCCAGTCCAGGACCACGCGGATGCCCCGTGCGTGGCAGTCGGCGATCAGCCCGTCGAGGTCTTCGAGGGTTCCGAACACCGGGTCGACGTCGCAGAAGTCGGCCACGTCGTAGCCGGCGTCGACCATGGGGGAGGTGAAGACCGGGGAGAGCCAGACCGCCGTGACGCCCAGGTCGGCCAGGTGGTCGAGATGTGCGCGCAGGCCGCGGAGGTCACCCACGCCGTCGCCGTCCCCGTCGGCGAACGACCGGGGGTAGACCTGGTAGACGGCGCCGCGCTGCCACCACGGGGGCGAACTCACCCAGGCAGCGTAGGGCCGATCAGCGGAAGCCGCGCACGACGTCCCTGAGCCCTCCGCCCTGACGGTCCAGGGCCGAGGTGCCCCCTCGGCATCGCCGCGGAGCGAGACCCTGCCGTTGGCATTGGGGAGTCCTACGGGGCGCTCCGGCGGCGGGAGGCCGTGCCGGATATCGCCCCATCACCGGACATGCGCGCGGGCGGGTCATACGGGACGGCTGTTCCGTGGCCGACGACCTGACCTGCCCCATTCCCGTTAGGAGTTCCTCCACGGAGACGGCATTGTCACCGCGGATGGAACTGCTGAAATGCGCGACGGGGCCGACGACTGGGCGGCAATTGCCTCGTGGAGTGCGGCGGTGGTTCGCCAGCGCCTGTGTCTGAAGGCGGCTTCACGGACAGTTGTCAAGCCGGGAAGGTCATGACGGCTCTTCTCGGTTCCTGGTGAAGGACGTGGCGTGAGCCGGTGACCGTGATCTTGGCCCGGAGACGTTGAGGGCCCGTGGTCCTGCTGGGATGGGTGTTGCAGGGACAGGACTAGGTGGCCGCCTTCCTGGGGCGGAACGAGGTCATCGATCCCGACGGCGGCGGGGCGGTGTGGGAGGTCCCGATCAGCGACCCCGCGCTGTTGCTGCCGTTGAACTACGAGCAGCCGGCGCTGCGGCCCCGACCGGTCGAACCCGCTGCCCGGAGAGCGGTCTCACGGGCGGGTGGCCTTGCCGTCCAGCCAGAGCGTGTCGGCTCGTCGCGGTGCACGCCGGTCGACCCGACGTGCTTGGCGTCAATCTTCTCGCCCTTCTTGATCACATGGCGAGAGCCATGGCGTGCCCGCGGCCGAGCCCGAAGTCGTCGGCCAACCACGTGAGGATGGTGCCCGCCTTCGTAGCGGAATCGTCGAACCCGCGCTCCTGGGCGAGTGTGATGAACTGGCGAGGCGTCAGCCCCGTCTTCTCCTCGATGTTGTCGAGGTAGGCCTGGAAGGACATGGGTGCTTCCCTTTCCCGAGGTTTGCCGGTCGATGATCTGACCGCCGCCGGCGGCGAAGATCATCGCAACCTTGGTGGATCATCCTTCCGGCGGATTGGCGTCGCGGGCCGCCTGGACGAAGGCGCGCACCATGGCCGTGTCGTTCGTCGGGAGCCACACCGGCCCCCACAGAACCGGAGGCGCGTCGTGCATCGGCACGTACGCCACCCCTGACCGCGGGTAGTACCGCTCGGTGTGCGCGCCGACCGGATAGACGCCCTTCCCCATCGCCACCAGGCTGAGGATGCCGGCGAACGTCGTGCCGACGGGACCTTCCGGCACCGGGAATCCTGCCGGGGTGTGGCTCGGAGTGCGGTCCTGGCGGAACTCCTCGGCCATCTCCGAGGGCAGCTGGATCACCGGGTGCTCGGCGAGGATCTCGATGGAGACGGAGTCCCGGCGCGCCAGGTCGTGGCCCGCCGGCACCGCGAGCACCCGCGGCTCCCGCATCAACACCGGTCCGCAGGTCATGCCCGGGAACGGGTACGCGGCGACCAGGACGTCGATGCTGGCGTTGCGCAGCCGTGGTTCGGCGTCGTCGATCTGCGCTTCGAGCATCTGGACGTCGCAGTCGCCATGCCGCCCGGCGAAGAGTTCGACGGCCCTGAGCAGCAAGTTCTCCGCGCCAGCCGTCATGTAGCCCACTCGCAGGATCCCGGATACTCCACGGCCCGCATCGACGGCCGTGCCGATCGCCGCAGCCAGGTCGACCATGACGGGCGCCAGCTCTTCGGCCAGTCGCCGTCCGATGGAGGTCAGCCGGACCTGACGGCTGGTGCGCTCGAACAGCGGCGCACCGACGCGGCGTTCCAGCCGCTGGATGGTCCTGCTGACCTGGCCGGTGGACACCCCTGAGCGTTCAGCGGTGCGGCCGAAGTGCAGCTCGTCCGCGAGCGTCAGGAACGTCTCCAGCTCGTGCCGCTCCCACACACTGCCTCCACCGTTGCGTTTGAGGCAACGATCGTAGCGAGATCATCGCTTGATGGCGATCGTGCACCCGCGAAGAGTGAACGCCGTCAACCAGCGCTTCACTAGGGAGTTCTCGCTATGGCCACCGCACCCACCCTTCCCCGGCCGGCAACGTCGACGACCGGCACCCCGGACCCTGTGCGGGTCCGCCGATTACTGTGCCTCGGTGCCCTCGCCTGGCCGCTGTTCCTCCTCGTCGGGTTCACCCAGGCGCTGATCCGGGACGGCTTCGACCTCCAGCGGCATCCCTTCAGCATGCTGAGCCTGGGCGGCCTCGGCTGGATCCAGATCGCGACCTTCGTGGCCACCGGCCTGGCGTTCCTGGCCGCGGCAGCCGGTCTGCGGACCGCCCTGCGGGGCGAACGCGGTGCCACCTGGGGACCGCGCCTGTTCGGGCTCTTCGGCATCGCCATGCTCGGTGGCGGGGTGTTCGTGGCCGACCCGTCGTTCGGGTTCCCGGCCGGCGCACCCTCCGGGGCTCCGCCGGTGATCAGCTGGCACGGCGCGTTGCACGGCGTCGCATTCGGTGTCGGCGCCCTCGCCCTGATCGCGGCGTGCTTCGTGTTCGCCCGCCGGTTCGCCGCGCTCGGCCGCCGTGGATGGGCGCTCTACTCCGCGGCCAACGGGGTCCTGCTGTTCGTCCCGATGGCCGCGATGGGCACCGACGTGGGCGTGGTGGTCCAGTACGTCGCCGCCGTCCTCGGCTGGTCCTGGACGTCCGCGGTCCTCGCGCACCTCGCCAAGCACGTCCACTGACCACGGAAACGAAGGAGGCAGTCATGCCTGGCACCGAGAACGGTCCCGCGTCCTACTTCCCGTCGATCGAGAAGAAGTACGGGCGGCCGATCGAGGAGTGGAAAAGACTGATCCGCTCCAGTTCGCTCCGGAAGCACCTGGAGCTGGTCACCTGGCTCAAGGACGAGCACGGTCTGGGCCACGGCCACGCCAACGCCCTCGTGCGCCACACGCTGCTCGAGGACGGCCGGACGCACTGACGGTCCCGGAAGCGCTGAACCGGAGATGCCCAGAACCGCACGGTTCTGGGCATCTCCGGTGTAACGGTCACGGCAGCGCGAACGTGTGGCCGGCGCTGATCGCCCGCAGCTTGTCCGGGTTGGCCACGTTGTGGATGGCGGTGATGCGGCCATCGGCGTGGAAGTCGAACGTGACGGTGGAGATCACCCGGCTCGCCGCTGAGGACCACGCCCGGTCCACCGTTGATCTCCACCAGCTCGGCGCTCATCTCCGCCGGCTCCACGCCCTCGTAGGCGCGGCTCCCGACGCCGGCGAACCAGCGCGCCACCTGGGATGCGCCCACGACCGGGCGCAGGGCCTGGCGGACCTTCCCGCCGCCGTCCGTCCAGAGCGTGACGTCAGGTGACAGCAGCTCCGTCAGTGCGTTGACGTCACCGCCCGTCGCGGCAGCGAAGAACCGATCGGTGACCTGGGCGCTGCCGCGCACGGTCTGCCGCGAATCGGGGCCGCCGTCCCTGCACGTGCTCGCGGGCGCGGTGGACTGCCTGACGGACGGCGGCCTCTGACCTGTCCACCGTTTCGGCGATCCCGGCGTGGCTGAAGGCGGAGACCTCCTTCAGCACGAACACCGCCCGTTCGAGCGGGCTCAGCGTCTCCATCACCACGAGCGTCGCCATCGACACCGACTCCGCGTCGGTGACCGCGTCCGCCGCGTCGCCGCCGGTCAGGATCGGCTCGGGCAGCCACGGCCCGACGTAGGTCTCTCGCTGGGGCCGAGTGGAGCGCAGCCGCTCCAAGGCCACGTTCCTGGTGAAGGATCGGCTACCGGAGCAGGACGTCACTCCTGGGGTGGCTGCAGCACGCAGAGTTCGTTGCCGTCCGGGTCCGCCAGGACATGCCACCGCCACCCGCCCTCGACGACCGGCTCGGGCGTCAGCACCACACCGCCGACCGCCTGCACGCGTGAGACCTCGGCGTCCAGGTCCTCGGTCCGCAGGTCGAGGTGCACCCGGTTCTTACCGGCCTTGCGGTCGTCGGTCCGCTGCAGCAGCAGCTCCATGCCCTGGCCGCCGTGAGGCACCAAGGCCAAGTACGGCCCGCCGCGGTACGCCTCGCAGCGATATCCCAGGACCGCCGTCCAGAAGGCCGCGGCACGCTCCAGGTCGGCGCAGTCCAAGACCATGACCAGTTCGCCTTGCGGGTACCGATGCACATCCCCAGCCTCGCACCCGTGCGGCTGGCGGGCGCGCGGCTCGACGAGGAGCGGTCGAGCGCTTCGCTGTCGCGCTGACCGCTGAGGGTTCGGCTTGCGGGACAAGGAGCCCGCGCGGTTGGCTGCCCGCCATGGTTGATCATGGGCGCATCCGCGTCGTCACCATGAACGTGCTGGGGCCGGCGAACCCGGGTTGGCAGCGGCGCCGGAGCGTGCTCGCCGAGAGGCTTCAGCAGCTGAAGGCGGACGTCGTCGCGTTGCAGGAAGTGCCCATTGCCAGCCGATCGGAGGTGGTCGAGGAGCTGCTGGGTCCCGGTTGGCACGTGCGCGGCTTCGCACGGGCCTCCGAGGACGGCGTCGGCGCTGTGCTGGCGACCCGGCAGCCGCACCGAGTGCTCGAGGAAATCGACCAGCGCTGCACTCCGCGGTCTCGAGACTTCGCCTGGTGCGCCACGCTATTGGTCGAGGTCGACACGGCGGTTGGTCGCACGCTGGTCGCCCATCACAAGCCGAGCTGGCAGTTCGGCTACGAGCACGAGCGCGAGCAACAGGCCCTGGCTGCTGCCCGGATGCTTGAGAAGTACGCCGACAGCGGGGCGCACGCGATCGTTCTCGGCGACTTCGACGCCACTCCGGATGCCGCGAGCGTCCAGTTCTGGCGTGGGCGCCGGTCTCTGGCGGGCATCAGCGTCTGCTACCAGGACGCGTGGGAGAGCGTGCGACCCACCGAGCCCGGATTCACCTTCAGCGCCGAGAACCCGCTGGTGCGTGCCGGGGAGGTGGCCACCGCCGTCAGCCGGCGCATCGACTACGTCCTGGTCCGCAGCGGAATCCACGGCCCCACCCTGCAGGTGGCTGCCTGCGACCGGCTTCTGGACCGGCCCGTGGAGGGGGTGTGGGCCAGCGACCACTTCGGCGTCGTCGCCGACCTGGCGCTGCCCGATCACGCGCCGGGGTCCTGGGGCGTCTTGCACGGCTGACGCGGACCCCGTCGCCGGTGGCCCCGTGCTCATGCCCGGCCGTGGGGGTTCACGCGGCGCTCGGCTGCCATGTCCTGCGACCTCACCGCAGCTGGTCGAGCAGGTGCAGGTTGTCGGCCGTCACCCATACCTGCACGATTCGATCCGCCTCGAAGCGGTAGACGGCGAACTCTTGAGTCCGGATGCGGCGGCCGGTCGCTGGCACCCCGAGGAACTCGCTCTTGTGGGTGCCGGTGTCGGTGAAGTGCGCAGACACCCAGTTGTCGCGCACGAACAGATGCTCCAGGTGCCACCGGTAGTCCGGGAACGTCCGCACGACGGCCTCCAGGCCCGCCACGTAGGCGTCAAACCCCTGGACCTGGCCGTTGACCTCAACGTCCTGGGCGACGAACTGCCCGAACTCGTCGAAGCGGTGGGCGTTGCAGACCGCGTTGTAGCGCCGGTACTGCGCCTTGAGCTCTTGTTCTCTGACGGTCATGGGCACCCACCCAGCCTGGCAGGAGCAGGCAGTCTCGAGGCCCGCAGGAGCGACGTCGCCACCGGCGATGCGCCGACGGCCAGCCAGATCACCGCGGTGGGTATGCCCACCGGCGGTGACGGCGGTGACGGGCTGGAGCCAGGTGGAGGGTCGTCGCGGTGCAGGCAGTGCCCGCCGTCGATGAGGCAGACGGCGGCGCGCAGACGGTGGGGCGCAGAGGCGGGCGCTGACCACGACCGAGGTTGAGCCGAAGGCGATCCCCGTCGAGACACCACGCGGCCGACCCGCGAAACCACCTGGCCGTCGCCGTAGCGGGTTCCTCTGCGGTACGCGGCCGGCGGGGCGCCGAGGCCACGCGGACGTCGCCGAAGCGGGTTCTTCGCCGGCCAGGTGGCTCGTACCGCCGCTGGCGAGCCGCTCGGTGCCGGTGACCTCGCAGCGCGCGTTGGACCCGCCTACCTCGGCGCCCACCGCACCCTGTCGGCTGCAGGCGGGCCGCCTCGGCGGTCCGCCCGCAGCGCCGCCGGAAGGGAGCCAGGCGGTCCTCGAGCCGGATCGCCACGGTGACAGATCAGCGGGCGAATGAGCGCTGCGCGAAGTCCGGCGCCGCCTCGATCAGTCGTCCGCGCCGGCAGGTCTGCGGGCGCGGCTGGGCTGCACCCGCATCGGCTCGCCCGGCATCTTCGGGTAGTCCGGGGGATAGGGCAGGTCGCCCAGGCCCTCGTCGGTCTCCTGCTTCTCGAACAGCTCCAGCAGCGGCTCGATGCGGAACGCGTGGTCGGCGAGGCCGGCGTGCTTGTCACCCACGGCGGCGAACCGGGCCGGCATGGTCAGCACGTCGAAGTCGGTCGGCTGGACGTCGGGGAGCTCGTCCCAGTCGACCGGTGCCGACACGGGCGCGTGCGGCCGGGGCCGGATGGAGTAGGCCGACGCGATGGTGCGGTCCCTGGCCATCTGGTTGTAGTCGATGAAGATCTTCTCGCCGCGCTCCTCCTTCCACCACGACATCGTCACCTGGTCGGGCAGCCGGCGTTCCAGCTCGCGGCCGAACGCGATGACGGCCCGGCGCACGTCGGTGAAGGTCCACCGCGGCAGGATCGGCACGTAGACGTGCACCCCGCGCCCGCCGGAGGTCTTCGGCCACCCCTCCATGCCGAACTCGTGCAGCAGCTCACGCACGTGCGGCGCGACCCGCACCGCGTCGGAGAAGTCGGTGCCCGGCTGCGGGTCGAGGTCGATGCGGATCTGGTTCGGGGACTCGACGTCCTCCTTGCCCACCGGCCAGGGGTGGAACGTCAGCGTGCCGAGGTTCGCGCACCACGCGACGACGGCGACCGAGTCCGGCGCGATCTCATCCGCCGTCCGCCCGCTGGGGAAGGTGATGTGCGCCGTCGGCACCCAGTCGGGGGCGTTCTTCGGCACCCGCTTCTGGTAGAACGCGTCGCCGCTGTTGTCCACCCGCGTGGAGATGCGGGCGCCCTCGAACACCCCGCCAGGCCAGCGCTCCAGCGTCGTCGGCCGGTCCCTCAGCGCGGAGAGGATCCCCTCGCCCACGGCGATGAAGTACTCCACGACGTCGATCTTCCGGATCCCGCGCTCGGGGAAGTACGGCTTCTCCGGGCTGGAGACCCGCACCTCGTGCCCGT
The DNA here is from genome assembly GCF_900109665.1 of Blastococcus sp. DSM 46786. Taxonomy (GTDB): domain Bacteria; phylum Actinomycetota; class Actinomycetes; order Mycobacteriales; family Geodermatophilaceae; genus Blastococcus; species Blastococcus carthaginiensis. Next base: position 114,107 of record NZ_FOAO01000008.1, on the reverse strand, counting down.
CGACCTGCAGGACGACGGCGTCCTTGCTGCTGCTCGCCATTCCGCCGCTCCGCTCGTCCGTGGGCTGCCGAGTCTCACGCAGGGCAGGTGAGCCCGTCCACCGGCGCCACCAGATCGATGAGGTAGGCGTTGACCGCGGCGGTCACGCACTCGGTCTTGGGGTAGGCGGTGTGCCCCTGGCCCTGCCAGGTCAGCAGGACGCCGCTGTCCAGGTCCTCGGCGAGGTCGACGGCGCCGGGCAGCGGGGTCACCGGGTCGCCCGCGTTGCCGATCACCAGGATCGGTGCGCTGCCCTCGGCGTCGCGCTCCGGCACCGGCGTGCGCTCGGCGTCCCACACCGAGCAGGTGAACAGCCCGGCCGCCGCCCCGGCCCCGAACAGCGGGTACCGGGCGCTCCACTCGCCGACCAGCTCGCGCACCCGCTCCTCGGGCACGGTCTCCTCGGTGTCGGCGCAGTTGATCGCCACGTTGGCGTCGAGGAGGTTGGAGTAGGTGCCGTCCTCGAGCCGGCCGCTGTAGTCGTCGGCCAGCGAGAACAGCAGCCGGGCGTCGCCGTTCCGCGCGGCGGCGAGGCCCTGCGCCAGCTGCGGCCAGGAGGCGGTGTCGTACAGCGCGGCCGCCACCGCGGTGAGGATGACGCCGGGCGTGGCCTGCCGGGTCTCGCCCTCCTCGCTGCTCGGGACGGGCGTGGTCTGCGCCTGGGCCAGCAGCTCCTCGAGGAATCGTCGGGGGTCGTCGCCCAGCGGGCAGCCGGCGATGAGGCCGCGGCAGTTCTCCGCGAAGGCGTCGAAGCCGGCCTCGAACGCGGCGGCGCGGGCCTCGGCGTCGGCGACCGCGTCGACGTCGGGGTCGACGGCGGCGTCCAGCACCATGGCGCGCACGCGGTCGGGGTAGAGCTCGGCGTAGGTCGAGCCCAGCGTGGTGCCGTAGGAGTAGCCGAGGTAGGTCAGCTGCTCCTCGCCGAGGGCCTGCCGCAGCTGCTCCATGTCGCGGGCGGTGTCCACGGTGTTGAAGGTGCCCAGCGCCTCGCCGTACTCCTCGGCGCAGCCCTCGGCGATCTCGCTGGAGATCGCGAAGACGTCGTCGAGCTGCTCCTCGGTGGTCGGGCGCGGCTCCGCGGCGATCGCGCGGTCCTTCAGCTCCTTGGGGATGCACTCGACCGGCGTGGACAGGCCCACGCCGCGCGGGTCGAAGCCGACGACGTCGAAGCGGCGCAGCACGTCCTCGGGCAGGGTCAGCGCCAGCCCGATGGCGGCGTCGGCGCCGGAGCCACCCGGGCCGCCGGGGTTGACCATGAGCGACCCGAGGGGTTCGGTCTGCCCGGCCAGCGAGGCGCGGACGAGGAAGAGCGGCAGCGTGGCGCCGCCGGGCTCGTCGTAGCTGATCGGCACGTCGGTGCGGCCGCACTCGAAGGCGATGTCGCGCTCGCTGCCCGGCTGCCCCTCGACGAGCGGCTGGATCTGGGCGTCGCAGTCGGTCCACTCGATCGGCGCGACCTCGGGCTCGGCCGGTGCCGTGCTGGTGCTGGCGGCGGGCTCCTCCGTGGTCTCGCCGAAGGAGGTGCAGCCGGAGAGCACGAGGGGCAGGGCCAGCAGCAGGCCGGACGCGGCGGCCGGGAGGCCACGGTGCAGACGCATGATCACGAGGATAGGGACCTTCCTGCCCCCCACCGCTCGCAAGCTCGCGGCGGGACCCTGCAGGAAGGCCGTCCGCGGCGCACCGTCTCAGCCCTCCAGGACCTCGGCCAGGTCGTAGCGGACCGGCACGTCGAGCTGGTCGTACGTGCAGCTGCGGGGGTCCCGGTCGGGGCGCCAGCGGAGGAACTGCCCGGTGTGACGAAGTCGACGCCCCTCGAGCTGGTCGTACTTGATCTCGACGACCAGCTCGGGGCGCAGCGGCACCCACGAGAGGTCCTTCTTGGCGTTCCACCGGCTCACCGCGCCGGGCATCCGCTGCTCGCCCTCGGCCTGCACCTGGGCGTTGGCCCAGTCCTGCCAGGGGTGGCCGTCGAGCGCCTCGGCGCGGTACGGCGCGAGCTCCTCGACCAGCTCGGCCCGGCGCGCCATCGGGAAGGACGCCGCGACGCCGATGTGCTGCAGCTCCTCGCCGTCGTACAGGCCGAGCAGCAACGAGCCGACGATCGGCCCGCTCTTGTGCCAGCGGAAGCCGGCGACCACGCAGTCCGCCGTCCGCACGTGCTTGACCTTGGTCATCAGCCGCTGGTCGGGGCCGTAGGGCAGGTCGGCGGACTTGGCGACGACGCCGTCGAGGCCGGCGCCCTCGAACGTCTCGAACCAGCGCTCGGCGGTGGCGGCGTCCCGGGTGACGCTGGTGAGGTGCACCGGGGGGCGGGCGCCGGACAGGGCGGCTTCGAGCCGGGCCCGCCGCTGCGCGAACGGCGTCTCCAGCAGCGACTCGTCACCCAGGGCGAGCAGGTCGAAGGCGACGAACGAGGCCGGGGTCTGCTCGGCGAGCAGCGTGACGCGTGACTCCGCCGGGTGGATCCGCTGCAGCAGCGCCTCGAAGTGCAGCCGGTCGTCCCGCGGCACGACGATCTCGCCGTCGACGACGCACCGCTCGGGCAGGTTCTCCTTCACCGCGGCGACGACCTCGGGGAAGTAGCGGGTCAGCGGGCGCTCGTTGCGGCTGCCGAGCTCGACCTCGTCGCCGTCGCGGAAGACGATGCAGCGGAACCCGTCCCACTTCGGCTCGTAGAACCACTCGTCGCCGACCGGCACCTTCGTGGCGGCCTTCGCGAGCATCGGCTTCACCGGCGGCTGCAGCGGGAGGTCCATGTCGCTCAGTCAAGCAGCCACCGGCGGCCCCGATCGAGATCGCGGCCCTCGCCCCCGCGGTCGCCGTCCTCGCGGTGTGCGGCGAGGGTGGCTGCTGCGCCGCGAGGTCGGGTCCCCGGGCCCGCGTCCGCACCGTCGGGCCGCACCGTGGAACTAGACTAGCTCACATGACCAAGTCGGTGGGGGTGCACGAGGCGAAGACGCATCTGTCCCGGCTGCTCGAAGCCGTCGCCGCCGGGGAAGAGGTGGAGATCACCAACCGTGGTCGGGTGGTCGCCCGGCTGGTCGGTCCGCGACGGCGGACGCCCAATTTCGATTTCGACCGCGGCCGGGTCTGGATCGCCGACGACTTCGACGATCCGCTGCCCGAGGACCTGCAGCGGGCGTTCGAGGAATGGCCGTGAGGGTCCTGCTCGACACGCACGTGGTCGTGTGGCTGACGCATAGGTCGGAGCGGCTCGGCGCGGCGCGGGACCTGGTGGCCGATGCCGACCGCCGGTTGGTGTCGGCAGTCAGCATCTGGGAGCTGGCGATCAAGCAGCGCCTGGGCAAGCTGTCGCTCGGCTCCGACGTGCGGACGTGGACCCGCCGCGTGACCCGTGAACTGGCGCTCGACCACCTGCCCGTCAGCACCGAGCACGCTGCCGGCGTCGAGCACCTGCCCGACGTCCACCGCGACCCGTTCGATCGCCTGCTGATCGCCCAGGCCGTCGCCGAGGGCGCCGTCCTCCTCACCGCGGACCGGCGGCTCGTCGGGTACGGCGACGCCGTACGGCTGGTCGGGTGAGCTACGCGCCGAGCGCGTAACGCGTGAAGAGCATCCCGTCCTCCTCGAGCAACTGGCGCAGCTCCAGCCGGGCGGGGGCGCCCAGGGCGGCGTCCAGGAGCCGGGTCTCGCCGCCGACCAGAGCGGGGGCGATCGACAGGTCCAGCTCGTCGACGACGCCGGCGGACAGGGCGCTGCGCAGCAGCTGCGGCCCGCCCTCGCAGGTGACCTGCTCCAGGCCGCGGGCGGCGAGGGCGGCCAGCGCGGCGGGCAGGTCGACGTCGTCGTCGCCGCAGACCAGCACGTCGGCGCCGGCGGCGGCGAGCGCCGCGCGGCGATCGGGGTCGGCGGCCCCGCAGGTGATCAGGATCGCGGGGGAGACGGCGTCGGTGACCAGGCCGCTCGCCGGGTCGAGCGACGCCCGCCGGGAGACGACCGCGATCGGCGCCGTCGGCGGCCGGCCGATCGACTCCCGCAGCCGGCCGACGGCGGAGCCCGGTAGCACCGGGCGGTAGCCCTCGGTCGAGGCGGTGCCGTGCCCGACCAGGACGACGTCGGCCAGCGCGCGCAGCACCTGGAACACCCGCCGGTCGCCAGGGGAGCCCAGCCCCTCGCTCGCCCCGTCGACGGTGATCGCGCCGTCGAGCGAGGCGATGACGTTCACCCGCAGCGAGCGACCGGGCGGCATGCGGTAGGCCTCCACCAGCCCGTCGGCGTCGAGTGGTGCCGGATCGGGCAGCAGCCGGCGCATCAGCGGATGGCCAGCACGGCGGCGCTCTCGGCCGGCAGCGTCACCGTCTCGCCGTCCACCTCGGGCAGCTCACCGGTGCAGAAGAGGACCTCGCCCACCCGGCGGTCCAGGTCGACCTCGCGCGGCTGGTCGGCGAGGTTCACCGCGACCCGCAGCGTGCCGCGGTGCACGACCAGCCAGCGGTCGGCGTCGTCCCAGGTCACCTCGACCGACGCCAGGTCCGGGTCGACCAGCTCGGGGTGGGCGCGGCGGAGCGCCAGGAGCGAGCGGTGCAGCGCCAGCAACCGGTCGTGCGGCTCCTTCCCCGGCTCGCTCCAGTCGAGCGTGGAGCGGTGGAAGGTCTCCGGGTCCTGCGGGTCGGGCACCTCGTCGGCGTCCCACCCGTGCTCGGCGAACTCGCCCTTGCGGCCCTCCGCGGTCGCCCGCCCGATCTCCGGGTCCGTGTGGCTGGTGAAGAACTGCCACGGCGTGGTCGCGCCCCACTCCTCGCCCATGAAGAGCATCGGGGTGAAGGGGCTGGTCAGCACGAGGGTCGCGCCGACGCCGAGCAGCCCGGGGGAGAGGGACGCCGAGATGCGGTCGCCGACGGCCCGGTTGCCGATCTGGTCGTGGTCCTGCAGGTAGCCGAGGAACTTCCAGCCGGGCAGGTGCGCGGTGTCCACCGGCCGGCCGTGGTGGCGGCGGCGGAAGCTCGACCAGGCACCGTCGTGGAAGAAGGCACCGGTGAGCGTCTTGGCCAGCCCGCCCAGCCCGGCTTCGGCGAAGTCGCGGTAGTAGCCCTGGCCCTCGCCGGTCAGCGTGGCGTGCAGCGCGTGGTGGAAGTCGTCGCTCCACTGGGCGTGGATGCCGGTGCCGCCCGCGATCCGCGGGGTGACCATCCGCGGGTCGTTGAGGTCGCTCTCGGCGATCAGGGTCAGCGGCCGGCCGACGGCGGCGGAGAGCCGGTCGACCTCCTCGGCCATCTCCTCCAGCAGGTGGGTGGCCCGCTCGTCGACCAGGGCGTGCACGGCGTCGAGGCGCAGCCCGTCGACGTGCATGTCGCGCAGCCACATGAGGGCGTTGTCGAGGATGTAGCGGCGCACCTCGTCGGAGTCCGGCCCGGACAGGTTGACCGACTCGCCCCAGGTGTTCGCGCCGCCCTCGCTGAAGACCGGCATGAACGCCGGCAGGTAGTTGCCGGACGGGCCGAGGTGGTTGTAGACGACGTCCTGGATCACGCCGAGTCCCCGCTGGTGGCAGGCGTCGACGAACCGCTGGTAGGCGGCGGGGCCGCCGTAGGTCTCCTGCACCGTGTACCAGAGGACGCCGTCGTAGCCCCAGTTGCGGGTGCCGTCGAAGCCGTTGACCGGGAGCAGTTCGACGAAGTCGACGCCGAGGTCGACGAGGTGGTCGAGCTTCGCGATCGCCGAGTCCAGCGTGCCCTCGGGGGTGAACGTGCCCACGTGCAGTTCGTAGACCACGCCGCCGGCGAGCGGGCGGCCGGTCCAGGCGCGGTCCCCCCACGCGTGCGCCGAGGGGTCGAAGCGGCGGGAGAGGCCGTGCACCCCGTCGGGCTGGCGGCGGGAGCGGGGGTCCGGGTAGACCTTCCCGTCGTCGTCGCCGAGCAGGAAGCCGTAGTCGGCGTCGGGCCGCGCCTCGACCTCGGTGCGCCACCAGCCGCCGTCGTCCCGCCGCATGTCGTGGACGGTGCCGTCGACCTGGACCCGCACGCGCTCGGGCAGCGGTGCCCAGACGGTGAACTCGACGGGTGCGGGCATGCAGGGCCTCCAGGACGGGTCGGGCGGGAACTGACGGTGTTCTGCCCGGACGGCGGCCGTCGAACCGTCCGCCGGCCGGGCGGTGGCGTGCACGGCGACACCCGGACCGCCGCCGGGACGGCGCAGCGCGTACCGCGACCGGAACGGGCCGTGACCGCCCGCTCACGCGCTATCCTCCCGCGCGACCGGTACCGATCGGTACCCCATCGCCGGAGGTATGCCCGTGGGCACGGTCCGCACCCTGGTCTTCCCCGCCTTGCGCTTGCTGGTGTGGGCGGTCATCGCCGTGGCGCTCGTGGTCCTGGCCTTCCGGGGCGGCAGCGACGGCGGCACCCCGACCGGGCCGGGAGCGCCGACGCTCGACCTCACCGCGCCGGTGATCCCGGTCGCCCGCGGCACCGTGGCGAACACGGTCACGGTGACCGGCACCGTCGTCGCCGACGACGCGGTGCCGGTGCGGGCCACCGCCGCCGGCACCGTGCGGCGGGTGCTCGTCCCGCGCGGCGGGACGCTCGCGGCCGGGCAGGGGGTGCTGGAGATCCGCGTCGAGGAGGAGCAGGAGCCGGTCGCCGGCACCGACGCCGAGGGCAACCCCACGATGACGCCGCGGCCGCCGAAGGTGCGCACGGTCACCGTGCCCGCGCCCAGCGGCGGCACCGTGACGGCGATGGACGCGCTCGTCGACCAGGTGGTGTCGGTGGGCGACGAGCTCGGCGAGATCTCCCCGGGGACCCTCTCGGTGACTGCGTCGCTCACCCAGGCCGAGCAGTTCCGGCTGCTGGCCCCGCCCTCGACGGCGGAGGTCACGGTCCAGGGCGGTCCCGCCCCGTTCACCTGCACCGGACTCGCGCTCGGCGCCGGATCCCCGGCCTCACCGGGAGAGGACGGCGGCGGCGGCTTCCCGGCCCCGATGCCCTCCGGTGGGACCACCGCCCGCTGCGCGGTGCCGGCCGGCGTCACCGTGTTCGCGGGCATGACGGCGACGGTGGCGGTGGCCGCCGGCACCGCCGAGGACGTCCTGGTGGTGCCGATCACCGCCGTGCAGGGGTCGGTGCAGCAGGGCAACGTCTGGGTCGTCCGCGACGACGGCGCACAGGAGGAGCGGTCGGTCGTCCTCGGGCTCAGCGACGGTGACCAGATCGAGGTGCGCGAGGGGCTGGCGGAGGGCGAGCAGGTCCTCCAGTTCGTGCCCGTGCCCGACGACTCTGTCGAGGACCCGATGAGCGGCGGGCCGTTCGGATGACCCTGCTGTCGCTGCGCGGCATCAGCCGGGAGGTCGACCTCCCCGACGGGACCGTGCTGCCGATCCTCACCGGAGTGGACCTCGACGTCGCCCCGGGTGAGCACGTGTCGATCGTCGGCCGCTCGGGGTCGGGCAAGTCCACGCTGCTGAACATCCTCGGCCTGCTCGACACTCCCACGGCCGGCGGCTACCTGCTCGACGGCGAACCCACCGACCACCTCCGCGCCCGGCGCCGCTCGCGGTTGCGCGGCGAGGTGTTCGGCTTCGTCTTCCAGCAGTTCAACCTGCTGCCGCGGCGGACGGCGGTGGAGAACGTGGCCGCTCCCCTGCTGTACGCCCGCGGCCGCGACTTCCTGCGCCGCCGCCGCACCGCGGCCGAGATGCTGGAGCGGGTGGGGCTGGGCGCCCGCGCCGACCAGGTGCCCGAGCGGCTCTCCGGCGGCGAGCAGCAGCGGGTGGCGATCGCCCGCGCCCTCGTCCGCGCGCCGCGGGTCGTGCTGGCCGACGAGCCGACCGGGGCGCTGGACGTGGAGACCGGTGCGCAGGTGATGGAACTGCTCGCCCGGGCCACCGCGGAGAACGGCGCTGCGCTGGTCACCATCACCCACGACCTCTCCGTGGCCGCGCTGGCCGACCGGCGGTTCCGGCTGGACGCCGGCCGGCTCGCCCCGCTGGTCGAGGCCGGCGCCCTGGACGCCGCGACGTCCGACCGGGGCACCGGGTGACCGGCGTCCTCGGCGCGCTCTCGGAGGCCTGGGACGAGGTCCGCGTGCACAAGAGCCGCGTGGTGCTGTCCCTGGTCGGCGTCTTCCTCGCCGTCTTCGCGATGACGACGGTGACCGCGCTCGGGCTCATCGTGGCCCAGGTGCAGCAGGAGTCGGCGGAGCGCGGTGCGGGCCGGCCGGCGACCATCGCCGTCAACGCCTACGACCCCACGACCGGCATGCCGCCGGACCCGGCGGAGTGGGACGCCGCCGTGACCGAGCTGGTGGACCGCTACGGCATCGCCACGGCGGCCAGCATCTCCTACGGCGAGGGCCTCTACCGCATGCCCGGTGGCACCCAGCGGATGCAGACGATGCGCGTCTCACCGGCCTACGGGGACCTGCACCGCAAGGAACCGGTGCAGGGGCGCTGGTTCCGGGAAGGCGACCGCACCGCGCTGAGCCCCGCGCTCGTGGTCAACGAGGCGTTCCTCGAAGCCCTCGGCATTCCCGACCTCTCGAGCCGCCCCACCGTCGTCCTGGGCGGGCCGGCGCCGGTCCGCGCCACCATCGTGGGCGTCGTCCGCGAGGGGTGGGGCAGCGAGCCGATCGTCTACCGGGTCGACCGCTCCGGGGGGCCGTGGGGCGACGCCGGCGCGGTCGATCCCGCCCAGGCGATGTACGGCGGGCCGAGCACGCTGGAGCTGTGGGTGCCCCCGGACCAGGCCGACCAGGTGATGGAGGTCGTGTCCCGCGACCTCGGCGCCGCGCTCGGCGGGGTCCAGGTGGACGCCTTCCGCCAGGACGCCTCCGGGATGGAGGAGACCCTGGCGATGCTGCGGCTGGCCATCCGCGGGGCCGGCATCGTCGTGCTGGTGCTCGGCGGGTTGGGCGTGCTCAACATCGGCCTGGTGACGGTGCGGCAGCGGATCCGCGAGATCGGCGTCCGGCGCAGCTTCGGTGCGACCTCCGGCCGGATCTTCTCCGCGGTGATGCTGGAGAGCGTCTGCGCGACCGCGCTCGCCGGAGTCGCCGCCGTGGGTGCGTCGATCGTGCTGGTGCGCAACCTGCCGCTCGAGCAGTGGCTGAACGACGGCATCCCGCTGGCCGATGCTCCCGGCTTCCCGGTCGCCGCGGCTGTCGAGGGGCTGGTCGCGGCGACGGCAGTGGGCGCGCTCGCCGGGCTGCTGCCGGCGATCATCGCCGTCCGCGCCAAGGTCATCGACGCGATCCGTTTCTGAGTGGCCCCCCTGCCCTGCCTCCCCCCACCGAGGGACGCAGGAACGGGTCCCCGCTCTTACGCTCTGTGCCGCGGCGGCCACTGCCCGCCACGGCCAGAAGCACGCCGGGCATGCCGGCGTCCCGCGCAGAAGGATTTCGTGATGCCCCGGAGCCACCTGAACGCGGTCCTCCGCGCCTACCTGCAGCCCCTGCACCGCGGGATCGCCGGTCTGCTGCCCCCGACCACCCGGCGGCGCTACCTGTACCTGGCCGGGCACCGGCAGCTGCCCCACCTGCGGGATCCGCGGACGTTCTCCGAGAAGGTCAACTGGCGCATCCTGTGCGACCGCCGGCCGGAGCTGGCGTGGACGTGCGACAAGCTGGCGATGAAGGAGTACGCCTACCTCTCGCAGCGGGACACCGGCCTGGCCGTGCCCGAGACGCTGTGGTCGGGCGACGACCTGGCAGCGGTCGTGGGTGAGACGTTCGACCGCGCCTGGGTGCTGAAGCCCAACCACCGGAGCGGCCTCGTCCGGTTCGGGGCAGCCCCGGACGCGGTGGACATCGAGACGGTGGAGGCGACGCGGGACTGGCTGCGGGACGACCAGAGCGTGCTGCTGGGGGAGTGGGCCTACAGCCGGGCCCGGAAGCTGTTCCTCGTCGAGGAGGCCATCGGCGGCGGTGAGCCCCTGGACGACTACAAGTTCTTCGTCTTCGGCGGGAAGGTCGCCGCCATCCAGGTGGACCGGGGCAGGTTCACGAACGAGCACGTGCGGACCTTCCACACCCCTGACTGGGAGCCCCTCCCCGTGCAGAAGACGGTTCGGAGCGGGTGGCCGACCGCAGCGCCGGGGAACCTGGCCGCGATGCTGCACGCGGCCGAGGTGCTAGGGCGCCCCTTCGACTTCATGCGGGTCGACCTCTACAGCTCGGGGGACACGGTCTGGTTCGGCGAGCTCACGCCGTACCCGGGCGGCGGCGTCACCCGGTTCGAGCCGGCTTCCTACGACGCGTGGCTCGGATCGCTGTGGTCCCTGCCGACGTCCTCGCACCGCGGTGCCCCGGCGGACGCCCGGCCGGAGGTCCCGACCACGCCGGCCGGGAGCGCGGGCGGCGTGGTCGTCCCCGGACGGACGGGTGCCGGTAGCAGCTACCCCGGCTAGTGTCTGCGGGACCGTGGGGCTCCTGTGCCCGCACGGCCAGGATGTCGCCGGGCCCGCCGGCGTCCCGCGCAGAAGGACCTCGATGCCCCGGAGCCACCTGAACGCGGTCCTCCGCTCCTGCCTCCAGCCGGCGCACCGCCGGATCGCCGGGCTGCTGCCCCCGACTGCCCGGCGGCGCTACCTGTACCTGGCCGGGCACCGGCAGCTGCCCCGCCTGCGCCACCCGCGGACCTTCTCCGAGAAGGTCAACTGGCGCATCCTGCGCGACCGCCGGCCCGAGCTGGCGTGGACGTGCGACAAGCTGGCGATGAAGGACCACGCCCACCGCCTCCGGGAGGCGGCCGGCGTGGCCGTGCCCGAGACGCTGTGGTCGGGGGCGGACCTGGGTGCGGTGGCCGGCCGTGCCTTCGACCGGGCCTGGGTGCTCAAGCCCAACCACCGCAGCGGTCTGGTGCAGTTCGGGGCGGCCGGGCAGGCGGTCGACGCATCGACGGTCGCGGCGACGCGGGACTGGTTGCGGGACGACCAGGGCGTGCTGCTGGGGGAGTGGGCGTACAGCAGCGCCCGGAAGCTGCTCCTCGTCGAGGAGGCCATCGGCGGGGGCGAGCCCCTGGACGACTACAAATTCTTCGTCTTCCACGGGCAGGTCGCCGCGGTCCAGGTCGACCGGGGCAGGTCCACGAGCGACCACGTGCGGAACTACTACACCGCCGACTGGGAGCCCCTCCCCGTCCAGAAGACCGTGCCGAGCGGATCCCCGACCGCGGCACCGGCGAACCTTCCCGCGATGCTGCACGCGGCACAGGTGCTCGCCCGGGACGTCGACTTCATGCGAGTCGACCTCTACAGCTCGGGGGGCACGATCTGGTTCGGCGAGCTCACGCCGTACCCGGGCGGAGGCGTCACCCGGTTCGAGCCCGCGGCGTTCGACGCATGGCTCGGATCGCGCTGGTCCCTGCCGACGCTGTCGCGCTGAGCCCCCGCGGCGTCAGCGGCGGCGCAGCAGCGCCAGCGCCGCGGCGGGCTCGCGCAGCCCCTTCCGCGTCTTGCGCGCGAGGTCGCGCGCCGCGACGAGAACGGGGTTGGCGAACCGGACCTCCTCATCGTGCGTCAGCCGGCAGGGCCGGCACCGGCCGCAGGGCCGGCCGTCCAGCGGGCGGAAGCAGGACCAGCGCAGCACGAGCAGGTCGAGGAAACCGTGCGACCGCGCGATCTCCCGCATCTCCTCCTTGGTCAGGTGCATGACGGGGAACGACCAGAACCGGAAGAGCTCGGACTCCGGGGAGCCGTCGAGCCGGCCGGGCTCGTCGAACACCCGGCGCTGCCAGTCGCTGAGACCGGACTCGTAGCGCTCGATGCACAGCTCGACACCCGACCAGTCGAGCGCCGCCGCCGGCCCGCTGAGCCAGAGGTACTGGGTGCCCATGGAGGTCTCCCGGAGCAGGCGTTCCCCGATCTCGGCGTCCCGCGGCCCGGGCGGGTGGTCGCTGGCCAGCACGAACCGGGTCGGGGCCAGGAGGGCGGGGTCCGGCAGCCGGGCGAGCAGGCCCGCCCGCATGGCCTCCATGGCGCGCAGTTCGAAGAGCGTGCTGGGCCGGCCGGTGTCGAGCACGTGGATCGGCTGCACCGCGCGCCCCTCGACGAGCAGCAGCTGCATCAGCCGGAACGAGGAGTCCCAGCCGCCCGTCCACAGGAGCTGCACCCGTTCCCCGTCACGTCCGGTCATGCGGTCGGATGCTACGCAGGCCGGGGTGGGCCCGCGTGCCGGGCGACAGGGCGCGGAGCCAGTCCCGGGGTCCACGGCTAAAGTCGGCGGATTGACGACGGCCCGCGGGGGTCTCGGAACGGCAGGAGATCCACGATGGTGCTGGTCGGCAACACCCGACGCCTGCTGGTCGCGCTCGGCGCGCTGGCCGTCGTCATCAACCTCGTCAGCCTGGCGCTCCGGCTGATCGCCACCGACCCGGCGATCGCCGCCGAGCTCGAGAGCGGCGCGCGGCAGCCGGTGTTCTTCGGATTCCAGGGCCTCCTGCGAATCTTCAGCGTCGACGAGGAGGCCAACCTGGCGTCCTGGTTCAACGCGGCGCTGCTGCTGCTCTCCGCCCTGGTGATCTGGGGCATCGCGGTGAACCGGCGGGCCGCGGGCGACCGGTGGTCGCGGCACTGGGGCCTCCTCGCCCTCGCCTTCGCCTACCTCTCCGCCGACGAGGCGGGCCGGCTGCACGAGTCGGCCGACGCGATCGTCGACTCGCTGATCGAGGCTCGCGGCATCCTCTCGTTCGGCTGGATCCTGCTGGCCGCACCCCTCGTGCTCGCCTTCGCGCTGGCCTACCTCGGCTTCCTCCGGGCGCTGCCGGCCGGCGTCCGGAAGCTCGTCGTGATCGCCGCCGTCCTCTACGTCGGGGGCGCGATCGGCGTGGAGGCCCTCGGTGGCCTGGCGTACGACCTCAACGACGGCCAGAAGGGCAGCCTGGCGTTCGTCATCGCCTCCTCGGTCGAGGAGGCACTCGAGATGTCCGGCGCCATCGTCTTCCTGGCGGCGATGCTCGTGGCCTCGCGGCAGCTCGTCCGGCCCGCCGCACGACCGGTCGAGCTCGTCGACCAGCGGCCGGGTGCCTCGCCGTCCTGACCGCCGCCGGCGTGCGGTGCCGGCAGCGCCGGTGGTGCGCCGACCGTGGTCCCGCACCACCCACGCGTGCCTACGCCCGCACGAGGAGCGCCACCGGCAGACGGGTGAGCACCACGTCGGCGGCGACGCCCGCCACGTCGGAGATCACCCGGGCGCCGGTCAGCAGGTCCTCCCAGGCTCCGTTGGGAAGCTGCAGGGCCGTGTCGCCCCAGCCCGTCCGGGCGAGCGCCGCCGGCAGCCGGGTCCCCACGACGACGACGCCGCCGCGGTCGTAGGCGACCAGGTGGTCCGCCGCCGAGCCGGTGACCGCCACCGGGTCGTACCCGGCGAACCACTCGGGGTGGTCGCGGCGGGCGCGCAGGGTCCGTGACACGACCAGCAGCTTGGCCGCGCCGCTCTCGTCCACCGCCGGCACCTCCCCGCCGTCGAGCCCGGCCAGCAGCCGTCGGCGCAGGGCGTAGTCCACGGGACGGCGGTTGTCGGGGTCGACCAGGCTGAAGTCCCACAGCTCGGTGCCCTGGTACACGTCCGGGATGCCCGGCATGGTCAGCTGCAGCAGCTTCTGGGTGAGCGAGTTCGACCAGCCCAGCGGCGCGATGCGGGTGACGAACGCGTCGATCCCCGAGCGCGTGGTGGAGTCGTCGAAGGCCGCGTCGACCAGCGCGTGCAGCTGCGCCTCGAACGCCTCGTCGGGATCGGTCCAGGTGGTGGCGGTGCCCGCCTCGCGGGCGGCCTTCTCCGCGTAGGCATGCGCGCGCTCGCGCGAGAGCGGCCACGCGCCCACCAGGTTCTGCCACACCAGGTGCGCCAGCGACCGGTCGGCCAGCGGGTGCCGCGCGAGCCAGCCGCGCACGAGCTGCGCCCACCCGTCCGGGATCTCGGCGAGCACGGCCAGCCGGGCACGCACGTCCTCGCTGCGTTTGGTGTCGTGCGTGGAGAGCGTGGTCATCGACTGCGGCGCGACCGCCAGCCGGTGCACCTGGGCGGCGTGGAACTCCGCGACCGTGCCGCCGAAGTGCGCGGGGTCGCCGCCCACCTCGTTGAGCGCGACGAACCGGGCCCACCGGTAGTAGGCGCTGTCCTCGACGCCCTTGGCCATGACCGGGCCGCTGGTCTGCTCGAAGCGGGTGGCCGCCTCGGCGCCGACCTGGGAGAGCACCGGGTGCAGGGCCTCGACCGCGGGGACGAGGTCGGGCCGGCGCGTGCGCACGGCGGTGACCGCGTCGTCGAGGTGCTGCCGGCCGTCGGGCAGGTAGCTGCGGTAGACGGCGAAGGTCGCCAGCAGCTCGGCCAGCGCCTCGGTCTGCTCGTCGCGGCTGATGCCCGGCAGCTCGCCGATGACCCGGACCAGCCGGGCCACCTCCGAGCCGAGCATCCCGTCGGTGACCTCGCGCTTGCAGTCGTGGACCAGCTGCGCGTAGTCGACCGGCCCACCGGCCAGCTCCGTGTCCAGCTCGGTGAACGCCGCCTCGCCGGCCGGGTCGACGAGCACCTCGGCGACCTCGGCGAGGGCGTCGTACCCCGTCGTCCCCGCGGTCGCCCAGCTCTCGGGGAGGTCCTCGCCGGGCTCCAGGATCTTCTCGACGACCGTCCAGCGGTGGTCCGACGCCTCGGCCAGCCGGTCGAGATAGCCCTTCGGGTCGGCCAGCCCGTCGGGGTGGTCGATGCGCAGACCGTCGACGGCGCCGTCGTGCACGAGCCGGAGCACCAGCTCGTGGGTGGCGTCGAAGACCGCCGGGTCCTCCACCCGCAGCCCCGCGAGGGTGTCGATGGCGAAGAACCGCCGGTAGTTCAGGTCGGAGTCGGCGCGGCGCCAGTCGACCAGCTCGTAGTGCTGGCGGGCGTGCACCTCCTGCGGGGCCCCCTCACCGGTGCCGGGGGCAATCGGGAAGCGGTTGTCGTAGTACCGCAGCTCCCCGTCCACCACCTCCAGCTTCTCGACGTCGTCCGCGGAGCCGAGGACCGGGATGCGCACCTTGCCGCCGCCGAACTCCCAGTCGATGTCGAACGCCGCGGCGTGCGCGCTGTCCGGCCCGTGCTGGAGCACGTCCCACCACCACGGGGCGGCCGCCGGGTCGTCGACGCCCATGTGGTTCGGCACGAGGTCGAGCACGAGGCCCAGGCCGTGCTCGTGCAGCGCGGCGACGAACCGGTCGAAGCCGCCCTGCCCGCCCCGGGCCTCGTCGATGTGGGCGTGGTCCACGGTGTCGTACCCGTGGTTGCTGCCCTCGGCCGAGCGGAGCAGCGGGGAGGAGTAGGCGTGGGTGACGCCGAGGTCGGCGAGGTACCCGGCGACCTCGGCGGCGTCCTGGAGGGGGAAGCCGGCGTGCACCTGCAGCCGGTACGTCGCCGCGGGGGTCCCGCGGCGACGCTCGCTCCCCGGCACCTGGATGGGCTGGGTCACTGGGCGGGCCCCGTCAGGACGACGATCGAGCGGCCCTGCACGGTGATCGTCTCGCCGGGCTTCACGTCGACCGGCTCCACCTCGTGCATCTCGGCGGTGTCGAGCACCGGCGTCCAGCTCCGCGAGTAGTCGGCGCTGGGCAGGGTGAACTCGATCAGCTCGTGCGAGGCGTTGAAGGCCAGGTAGAAGTGGTCGTCGGAGACGTACTCGCCGCGCTCGTCGGTCTCCCGGATCCCGACCCCGTTGAGGTAGACCGCCAGCGACTTGGCGTAGGCGGCATCCCAGTCCTCGTCGGCCATCTCCTCGCCCGAGGGGGCGAGCCAGGCGATGTCCGGCACCGGGTCGCCCAGCCCGCGGCGCACGGGCCGGCCGTGGAAGAACCGGCGACGGCGGAACGTCGGGTGGTCGCTCCGCAGCCTGGTCACCTTCTTGGTGAACTCGAGCAGCCCCTCGTCCACGTTCTCCCAGTCGATCCAGGTGAGCTCGGAGTCCTGGCAGTAGCCGTTGTTGTTGCCGCCCTGCGAGCGTCCGAGCTCGTCACCGTGCAGCAGCATCGGCACGCCCTGGCTGAGCATGATCGTGGTGATGAAGTTGCGCCGCTGCTTCGCGCGCAGCAGGAGGATCTCCGGGTCGTCGGTCTCGCCCTCCACACCGCAGTTCCAGCTGCGGTTGTGGCTCTCGCCGTCGTTGTTGCCCTCCCCGTTGGCCTCGTTGTGCTTCTCGTTGTAGGAGACGAGGTCGTTGAGCGTGAAGCCGTCGTGCGCGGTGACGAAGTTGATGCTGGCCATCGGACGCCGGCCCGAGTGCTGGTAGAGGTCCGAGGAGCCGGAGATGCGGTCGGCGAACTCTCCGATGGTCCCGCCCTCACCGCGCCAGAAGTCGCGGACGGTGTCGCGGTACTTGCCGTTCCACTCGGTCCACAGGGCCGGGAAGTTGCCGACCTGGTAGCCGCCCTCGCCGACGTCCCACGGCTCGGCGATCAGCTTCACCTGGCTGACCACCGGGTCCTGGTGGACGAGGTCGAAGAAGGTGGCCAGCCGGTCGACCGCGTGCAGCTCGCGGGCCAGGGCGGAGGCGAGGTCGAAGCGGAACCCGTCGACGTGCATCTCGGTGACCCAGTAGCGCAGCGAGTCCATGATCAGCTGGAGCGACTGCGGCGTCCGGACGTTGAGCGTGTTCCCGGTGCCGGTGTAGTCCATGTAGAACTGCTCGTCGCCCTCGACGAGCTTGTAGTACGCCCGGTTGTCGATGCCCTTGAACGACAGCGTGGGGCCCAGGTGGTTCCCCTCGGCCGTGTGGTTGTAGACGACGTCGAGGATGACCTCGATGCCCGCCTCGTGCAGTGCGCGCACCATGCCCTTGAACTCCTGGACCTGCTGGCCGGCCGTCGTGTCGCTGGCGTACTCGTCGTGCGGCGCGAAGAAGCCGATCGTGTTGTAGCCCCAGTAGTTGCGCAGGCCCTTCTGCTGCAGCGTGTCGTCCTGCACGAACCGGTGCACCGGCAGCAGCTCGAGGGCGGTGATGCCCAGCTCGGTGAGGTGCTCGATCGTCGCGGGGTGGGCGATGCCGGCGTACGTGCCGCGCAGTTCCTCGGGGATCCGTGGGTTGGTCATCGTCAGCCCCTTGACGTGGGCCTCGTAGATGACCGTCTTGTTGTAGGGGGTCTTCGGCGGGCGGTCGACGCCCCAGTCGAAGTACGGGTTGACGACGACGGACTTCGGCATGTGCGGCGCCGAGTCCTCGTCGTTGCGCTCCTGGGTCTCGAAGTCGTAGCCGAAGACCGACGGGTCCCAGGCGACCTGGCCGTCGATCGCCTTGGCGTACGGGTCCAGCAGGAGCTTGTTCGGGTTGCAGCGCAGCCCCTGCGCGGGGTCGTACGGACCGTGCACGCGGAAGCCGTACTTCTGCCCGGCGTGGACACCGGGGAGGAAGGCGTGCCAGACGTAGCCGTCCATCTCCGGCAGGCGGATGCGCTCCTCGTTGCCCTCGTCGTCGAAGAGGCACAGCTCGACCTTCTCGGCCACCTCGCTGAAGATCGCGAAGTTGGTCCCGGTGCCGTCGTAGGTGGCGCCGAGGGGGTAGGCACTTCCGGGCCACACCTGGGTCATCTGGGGAATTCCTCCTGCGCAGGGCGCCCCGGGGCTAGGGGCGGGTGACCCGGGTACATGCTCGCGCGCCCGGGTCGGGGACGGACGTCGGGACCCGGTTGCCCGCCCGCGGGGCCCGCCACACCTGCGCGGGCAGTGAGACTGGCGACCCGGCGTACGGGGACCGCCGGGAGACGACGACGCCCCCCGCGGCGGACCGCAGAGGGCGTCGTGCGCAGGCCCGGCCGGGGGCCGCGTGCCCGCCGGGCCGGGACCGGGGGGCGCACCGGGGTCCGACCTCGCCCGGGGGGCTCCCGGGTGGCGCTGGTCCTCGGCGCGGACCGCTCCTGCGACTGGGCACGCTAGGGGTGCGGGCGGGAGCAGACAAGTACCCGCCCTGCCGCTCGGTGTCCCGGGCGCCCCAGCCCTCGCGCGGAGCGCTCGCGACGCGTCCTGTCACACCGCCGACGTACCGTCGTCGCGTGCGCACGTCCACCGAGCTCCGGCCCACCCAGGGGCGCTTCCGCGTCGTCAGCGAGTTCCAGCCCGCGGGCGACCAGCCGGCCGCCATCGCGGCGCTCGCCGAGCGGGTGAGGTCCGGCGCCGACGACACGGTCCTGCTCGGTGCCACCGGCACCGGCAAGTCGGCGACGACGGCCTGGCTGATCGAGCAGGTGCAGCGGCCGACGCTGGTGATGGCCCCGAACAAGACCCTCGCCGCCCAGCTGGCCAACGAGTTCAAGGAGCTGCTGCCCGACGCGGCGGTCGAGTACTTCGTCTCGTACTACGACTACTACCAGCCCGAGGCCTACGTCCCGCAGACCGACACCTACATCGAGAAGGACTCCTCGATCAACGAGGAGGTCGAGCGGCTGCGGCACTCGGCGACCAACAGCCTGCTCACCCGTCGCGACGTCGTGGTCGTCTCCACCGTCTCCTGCATCTACGGCCTGGGCACCCCCCAGGAGTACGTCGAGCGCGCATTGAAGATCAAGGTGGGGGAGGAGCGCGACCGCGACGAGCTGCTGCGCACGCTGGTCACCGAGCAGTACACCCGCAACGACCTCTCGTTCACCCGCGGCACCTTCCGGGTGCGCGGCGACACGATCGAGGTCTTCCCGGTGTACGAGGAGCTCGCCGTCCGCATCGAGATGTTCGGCGACGAGGTGGAGCGGCTCTACTACCTGCACCCGCTGACCGGCGAGGTCGTCCGCGAGGTCGAGGAGCTGTTCGTCTTCCCGGCCAGCCACTACGTCGCCGGGCCGGAGCGGATGGAACGCGCCATCGGCAGCATCGAGGCCGAGCTCGAAGGGCGGCTGGCGGAGCTGGAGAAGCAGGGCAAGCTGCTGGAGGCCCAGCGGCTGCGCATGCGCACCACCTACGACATCGAGATGATGCGGCAGGTCGGCTTCTGCTCCGGTATCGAGAACTACTCGCGGCACATCGACGGCCGCACGCCCGGCAGCGCCGGCGCCTGCCTCATCGACTACTTCCCGGACGACTTCCTCCTCGTCATCGACGAGTCGCACGTGACCGTGCCGCAGATCGGCGGCATGTACGAGGGCGACATGAGCCGCAAGCGCACGCTCGTGGAGCACGGCTTCCGCCTCCCGTCGGCGATGGACAACCGCCCGCTGAAGTGGGAGGAGTTCACCGACCGGATCCACCAGACCGTCTACCTCTCGGCGACGCCGGGCGACTACGAGCTGGGCAGGGTCCAGGGCGACGTCGTCGAGCAGGTCATCCGCCCCACCGGCCTGATCGACCCCGAGGTCGTGGTGAAGCCGACCAAGGGGCAGATCGACGACCTGGTCCACGAGATCCGGCTGCGCACCGAGAAGGACGAGCGGATCCTCGTCACGACCCTCACCAAGAAGATGGCCGAGGACCTCACCGACTACCTGCTCGAGCTCGGCATCAAGGTGCGGTACCTGCACTCCGAGGTCGACACGCTGCGCCGGGTCGAGCTGCTGCGCGAGCTCCGGCAGGGCGAGTACGACGTGCTGGTCGGCATCAACCTGCTGCGCGAGGGCCTGGACCTGCCCGAGGTCTCCCTGGTCGCCATCCTCGACGCGGACAAGGAGGGATTCCTGCGGTCGGGCAAGTCGCTGATCCAGACGATCGGCCGCGCGGCCCGCAACGTCTCCGGCCAGGTGCACATGTACGCGGACAAGATCACGCCGTCGATGGCGCAGGCGATCGAGGAGACCAACCGGCGGCGCGAGAAGCAGATCGCCTACAACACGGCCAACGGCGTCGACCCGCAGCCGCTGCGCAAGAAGATCGTCGACATCCTGGACGGCATCTACAAGGCCGCCGAGGACACCGAGGCGGCGACCGAGCTGCTGGGTGGGTCCGGTCGGCAGCAGTCCCGCGGCAAGTCGCCGGTTCCCGGGCTGTCGTCGAAGAGCAAGGCCAAGGCCGGCTCGATCGACGTGCAGGGACTGCCCCGGGCGGAGCTGGCCGACATGATCCAGACGATGAACGAGCAGATGCTCTCCGCGGCGCGGGAGCTGCAGTTCGAGGTGGCCGCCCGCCTGCGCGACGAGCTCAACGAGCTCAAGAAGGAGCTTCGCCAGTTCGACGCCGCGCACGCCTAGCTCCACCCGCTCCACCAGGGCCGTCCGACGGCTCCGCAGAACTTCTCCGGGACGGCGGGAACTGTCCCGGAGGCCAGCGCGTTGCTGACCATGAACCACACGGAACGTGCGGGCGGTGACGTCTGCACGGTTCCCGGTTCGTGGAGGGGAGTATCCCGACGCGAACGGGTCGTCATTACGGGATCCCCTGCGGTCCCCGGCCCGTCGGCCGCCCGTCCGGGCGGTGGGAGAGACCTCCGGCTGACTGACAACCGCCAGTTCTCCGGAGGCTCTTCTTGGACGTCCCGTTCTGGGTGTGGGCGATCACAGTCACCGCGATCGTCGCCATGCTCGCTTTCGACTTCTTCGGCCACGTGCGCACGCCGCACGCGCCCACCCTGCGTGAATCGGCGATCTGGTCGGCTGTCTACGTCGCGCTCGCCATCGTCTTCGGGATCCTGATCTGGATCTTCTACGGCGCCACGTTCGGCGGTGAGTACTTCGCCGGCTACATCACCGAGAAGAGCCTGTCGGTCGACAACCTCTTCGTGTTCGTCATCATCATGGCGAGCTTCGGGGTGCCCCGGGAGCTGCAGCAGAAGGTGCTGCTGTTCGGCATCGCCTTCGCGCTGGCGCTGCGCACGGTCTTCATCGCCGTGGGCGCTGCCGCCATCGCCAACTTCAGCTGGGTGTTCTACCTCTTCGGCGGCATCCTCATCTGGACCGCCTGGGCGCAGGCGCGCAGCGGCGGGCACAGCGAGGAGGAGGACTACGAGGAGAACGCCGTCCTCCGGTTCGCGCGCAAGCGGCTGCGCACCACGGAGGAGTACCACTCCGACCGGATGACCGTGAGGCAGCAGGGCAAGCGCTACCTGACGCCGCTCGCGATCGCGCTGATCGCGATCGGCACCGCCGACGTCATCTTCGCCGTCGACTCCATCCCGGCGATCTTCGGCCTCACCCAGGAGACGTTCCTCGTCTTCGCCGCGAACGCCTTCTCGCTGCTGGGTCTGCGCCAGCTGTTCTTCCTCATCGACGGGCTGCTGGACCGGCTGGTGTACCTGGCCTACGGGCTCGCGGTCATCCTCGGCTTCATCGGGATCAAGCTGGTCATCCACGCGCTGCACACCAACGAGCTGCCGTTCCTCAACGGCGGTGAGCACATCACCCTGATCCCCGAGGTGCCCACCTGGCTCTCGCTGACGGTCATCCTCGTCACCCTGGTCGCGACGACCGTGGCCAGCCTGGCCAGGAGCCGCCGGGACCGCGAGGAGCACGCCGCCCTCGCAGCCGAGGCCGCGGTGCCGCAGGCCCCGGCCGGCCTCGCCGCCGAGGAGCGCCCGGCGGGTGCCGACCCGGCGGTCGGGACGGGTCGGACCACCGGCGACGTGCTCGGCCGGGGCGTGGGCGACGACCGGTCCGGGGCCGCCGACACGGACGAGGGGACGGCGCGCCGGGCGGACGGATCGCTCCGGCGGTAGACGGCGGTGCGCCGGGGTACGGTGTGCGCCACGTACCCCGGTGCTGGCAGTCGATGAGGCCTGCGCGGCGACGGGGTCGCACGATGGAGGGGAGTATCCCCCCGCGGCAGCGTCGTCATCACGAGATCCCACGGTCTCCGGTGCTGCCGGTCGTCGGCCCCGGGCCGGCGGTGGGAGAGACCTCCGGTGCCGACACACGTCCCCGGAGGACCTCACCCGCATGGAACTTCCCGCCTGGTTCGAGATCGCGACGTTCGTGGGGCTCACGACCCTGCTGCTCGCCGATCTGGCCATCGTCGCCCGCCGCCCGCACGAGCCCTCCCTCAAGGAGGCCGGCCTCTGGGTGAGCTTCTACGTCAGCCTGGCGCTGATCTTCGGCCTGCTCATGCTGGCGTTCACCGACGGCGTCTACGCCACGGAGTTCTACGCCGGTTGGCTGACCGAGTACTCCCTCTCGGTCGACAACCTCTTCGTCTTCGTGATCATCATGGCCCGCTTCCAGGTGCCCCGGAAGTACCAGCAGGAAGCGCTGATGATCGGCATCATCATCGCGCTCGTCCTGCGCGGGATCTTCATCCTGCTCGGTGCGGTGGTCATCGAGCGCTTCGTGTGGGTCTTCTACATCTTCGGCGTCTTCCTGATCTACACGGCGATCAACCTCGTGCGGCACCGCGACGACGACGAGGAGTACGAGGAGAACGCCTTCATCCGGCGGATGCGCAAGGTCCTGCCGATCACGAAGGACTACCACGGCGCCAAGATCCGCGTGACGGAGAACGGCAAGAAGATGTGGACGCCGATGATCGTGGTCATCCTGGCGCTCGGCACCACGGACCTGATCTTCGCGCTCGACAGCATCCCGGCGATCTTCGGGCTGACCCGCGAGCCGTTCATCGTCTTCACCGCGAACGTCTTCGCGCTCATGGGCCTGCGGCAGCTGTACTTCCTGCTCGGCGGGCTGCTCAAGCGGCTCGTGTACCTCTCCCTCGGGCTCGCCGTCATCCTGGCCTTCATCGGCGTCAAGCTGATCCTCGAGGCGGTGCACGAGAACCAGCTGCCCTTCGCCGGCGAGCGCGAGCCCATCGAGGCGGTGCCGCACATCCCGATCTGGCTCTCGCTGAGCATCATCCTGGGCGTGCTGATCATCGCCACGGTGGCCAGCCTGCTCAAGACCCGCGGCCAGCAGATCACCGTCGACGAGCCGGTCCTCGAGCCGGAGGAGGCCGAGAAGATCGCCACCGGCGGCCCGGAGGCCGCCGCGGCGGCCGAGTCGCGCCTCGCCGACCGCGCCGACCGCGGCGACGGCGGCGACGGCGGCGCCCGGCGCTGACGTCCCCGCCCCGGCCGCCCAGCGGCCGGGGCGGGCAGCTCGGCTAGCGTCGCCGGCATGCGCCCGTCGGACCTCGCCCTCCTGCGGACGCCGGGGACGCCGACGGTCTCGCCCGACGGGCGGATCGCGGTCGTCGCCGTGCGCTGGCCGGATCCGGGGGCCGACGGGTACCGCAGCCAGCTCTGGGCGGTGCCCACCGACGGCTCCGCGCCGGCGCGCCCGCTCACGACCGGCCGGCACGACACCGATCCGTGCTTCTCCCCGGACGGGCGGTGGCTGGCCTACCTCGGCACGGAGCCCGGCGGCTGCGCCCAGCTCCGGGTGCTGCCGGCGGCCGGCGGAGCGCCGCGCCGGCTGACCGACCACCCGCTGGGAGCGGGGCCGCCGGTGTGGGCGCCCGATTCGCGCCGGCTGGCCTACGTCGCACGGGTGCCCGAGCACGGCCGGTACGGCACGGTGCCCGGGGTCGGGCCGGCCGCGGAGCCACCCCGGCTGATCACCTCCCTGGCGTACCGGCGGGACGGGATCGGTTACCTCCGCGACCAGCCGGCGCAGGTCTTCGTGATCGCCCTGCCGGCCGACTTCGCCGACGACGCCGCGCCCCCGCCGGTGCCCGTGCAGGTGACCACGGGGGAGGCCGACTGCGCCGACGTGACCTGGAGCCAGGACGGCGAGGAGCTGGCGTTCGTGTCGGCGCGCCACGACCGCGCCGGCCGGGACCTGGTCCGCGACGTGCACGCCGTCCGCCCCGACGGCACCGGGATGCGGCGGGTCACAGACGCCCGCGCGGACTGCTCGCTCCCGGTGTACACCCCGGACGGCGGCTCGATCGTGCTCACCGCGGTCCCCGACCTGGGGCCGGACGGGGTGGACGTGGTGGCCCGGGCATCCGTGCCCTGCCGGGTGCCCGCCCAGGGCGGCCCGCTGACCGCGCTCCTCGACCCCGGGCAGCACGCCCGGGGCGACGCCACCTCGGCGACCGTGCTGGCCGACGGGGCGGTGCTGGTCGGCGATCAGCGGCGGGGCTCGGTGGAGCTCCTGCGGGTGCCCCTCGACGGCGGACCGCCCGAGACGCTGGTCGGCGGCTCGTTCACCGTCCGGGGCATCGGCGCCGCCGGCGGGGTCGTCGTCGCCACCATCGCCCACGACCGCTCCGCCGGGGAGCTGCTCGCCCTGCGCGACGGGAGCCGCCGGCTGCTCACCGCCTTCGGCCGTGAGCTGGGGGTCACCGGGCGGCTGCACCGGATGCACGAGCGCGGCGCCGAGGCGCCCGACGGGTACCCGGTGCACGGTTGGGTGACCCCGCCTCCGGGGGAGGGGCCCCACCCGGTGCTGCTCGTGCTCCACGGCGGGCCGTTCCGCCAGCACGGCTGGGAGCTGGACGCCGACACCCAGGTGCTGGTCTCGGCCGGCTACGCCGTCGTGCGCTGCAACCCGCGCGGGTCCTCCGGCTACGGCGCGGCGCACGGACGGGCGATCCGCGGCGCGTGGGGCGGCCGGGACGCCGACGACGTCCTGGCGTTCCTCGACGCGGTGCTCGCCGACCCCGCGCTGGACGCGGGTCGGGTGGGCGTCATGGGCGGTGGCTACGGCGGCTCGCTCGCCGCGCTCCTCGTCGGCCGCACGGACCGCTTCGCGGCGGCCGTCGTGGAGCGGGCGCTGATCGATCCGCAGAGCTTCGCCGGCACCTCCGACGTCGGTTGGCACGTCGTCGACTCGCACCTCGGGACCGATCCCGAGCGGCTGCGGGCGCAGAGCCCGCTGGCGCAGGCCGCCGGCACCCGCACCCCGACACTGGTCGTCTCCGCCGAGGACGACCGGCGCACGCCGCCGGAGCAGGGCGAGCGCCTGTTCGCCGAGCTGGTGCGGCGGGGGGTCCCGGCGGAGCTGCTCCTCTTCCCCGGCGAGGGGCACGACCTGCCACGGAACGGGCGGCCACGGCATCGCGTGGCGCGCCTGGAGCACCTGCTCCGCTGGTGGGGGCGGTGGCTGCCGGCGGGCGGGACGGCCGCAGCCGGGGGCTGAGGAACCGACACGCCGTCACGGCCGGTGACTCAGCGTGGAGTCCTGCGGTCGGCGTGTCGTGACGTGGATCACAGGTGAAACCCCAGGTCGGCCGGGGGATCGGCGCACGTCCCGGTGCCCACGGGCGGGCTCCGCCATATTTCGGATCGCGAGCTTCCTCTATGCAAGCGCCTCGTCACTCCGGTGGAGTGCCGGTGCCGGCAACGGTGCCGGCTCGCGGCGACTGCGCCGCCGATCACCGATCGAAGGGATCGAGCGTGAACGAACGACGGACCGCGTCCGCACGACGGACGGCGGCTCGCACCATCGCACTGGGCACCAGTGGCGTCATGATCGCCCTGGCGCTCCCGATCACCACGGCCACCGCCGCGCCCCGGGACTCGTGCGACCGCAGGCACAACAACACCTACGCGAAGCTGCTGGAGTGCGTGGACCTCGAGGACGTCCTCGAGCACCAGCGCGCGTTCCAGAAGATCGCCGACAACAGCGACGACCCGGTCTACCCGGACAGCCGCGCGGCGGGCACCGACGGCTACGCCGACAGCGTCGAGTACGTCGCGGGTCTGCTGGAGGACGCCCGCATGGACGTCACCCTCGACCCGGTGGAGATCACCTTCAACTTCCCGGCCGTGCTGCGGCAGCTGACCCCGGTCGCGGAGGAGTACGAGACCGGCGTCTTCACGGGCAGCGGCTCGGGCACCGTCGAGGGCACCGTGGTCCCCGTCGACATCAACCTGGTCGGCGACCGGGCCTCCTCCAGCGGCTGCGAGGCCGAGGACTTCACCGGGGTGGACCTCAGCGGCCCGGCGGACATCGCACTCGTCCAGCGGGGCACCTGCAACTTCGGCGACAAGGTCGTGAACGCGCAGACTGCCGGTGCCGAGGCGGTGATCATCTTCAACCAGGGCAACGGCCCCGACCGCATGGAGCTGATCGTCGCCAACGCCGCGACCCTCGGCGACGGCAGCACGGTCGAGCACGGGATCCCGGTCGTCGGCGCCAGCTTCGCGCAGGGTGAGGCCCTCGCCCAGCCCGGTGCCACCGCGTTCGTCGAGGTGCTGCCGGCGGAGACCCGCACCGACTACAACATCATCGCCGAGGTGCGGGGCCGGGACCGGGACGACGTCGTCATGGCCGGCGCCCACCTCGACAGCGTCACGGTCGGCGCGGGCATCAACGACAACGGCTCGGGCTCCGCGGCGCTGCTGGAGACGGCGCTGTCGATGGCCAGCCTCAAGCCGCACAACACGCTGCGGTTCGCGTGGTGGGCCGCCGAGGAGCAGGGTCTGGTCGGGTCGACGAGCTACGTGGAGAAGCTGTCGCAGAAGGAGCTCGACCGGATCGCCCTGTACATGAACTACGACATGGTGGCCTCGCCGAACTACGTGCAGATGGTCTACGACTCGGACGAGTCGACCTGGGACGCGTCCGCCCCGATCCCGGCGGGTTCGACGGCGATCGAGGACCTCTACGAGTCCTTCTACACCAAGGTCGGCGTGCCCTACGACGACGCGGAGTACTCCGGCCGCAGCGACTACCAGGCGTTCATCAACGCCGGCATCCCCTCCGGTGGTCTCTTCACCGGCGCCGAGGTGCGCAAGACCGAGGAGCAGGCGGCGATCTGGGGCGGTGTCGCGGGTGACCAGTTCGACCCGTGCTACCACCTGGCCTGCGACGACTTCGGCAACCTCGCCCTGGACGCGCTGGACGTCAACAGCGATCTCATCGCCTTCGCGATGCTGACGTTCGCCTTCTCCACCGAGTCGGTGAACGGCGTCAAGGGCCGGCCGGTCCCCGGGCCGGCGTTCGAGCTGCCCGCCCCCGCCGGCGCGGAGGGCACGTTCGTCGTGCCCGCCGGCGGTGGTGGTCTCGAGCACGACCACGTGCACGGTCACGACGTCGTGAGCTGATCCACCTCCGGGAACGCGAGCCGTCGTCGGCGTCCTCCCAGGGACGTCGGCGGCGGCTCGTGCCGTGCGGGGGTGCCGGCCGGCGCGCGGGGGCCTACCGTGCGCAGGATGGCGCTCATCTACCCCGTCCGGATCGACTCCCCGGAGCCCGACGAGGACGCGGCCCCCGAATTCGCCGAGCTCGCCGCCGACCTGTCGGACCAGTGGCTGGTCGAGGTCGATCTGGGGGAGGACGGTGACGACGCCTGCTTCGGCCCGCTCACCCCGCGGGCGGCGTGGGACCTCGCACTGGGCGTGGAGGGGCAGCGGCCGGAGTGGACCGTCTCGGTGCTCCCGCTGCACGTGCCCGGCACCGCCGACGAGCTGGTCGCCCTCTTCGACGACGACGACGAGTAGCCGGGCCGGCGGTCACCAGCCGCGCTCGCGCCACTCCCGGAGGTGCGGGCGCTCGGCGCCGAGGGTGGTGTCCGCGCCGTGCCCCGGGTAGACCCACGTGCCGTCCGGCAGGACGGCGAACAGCCGCTGCTCGACGTCGTCGACCAGGCTGGCGAAGTCCTCCGCGGACCAGGTCTTCCCCACGCCGCCGGGGAAGAGGCTGTCGCCGGTGAAGAGGTGCACGCCGGCGTCGCCGGGCCCGCGCCAGACCAGCGCGATGCTGCCCGGCGTGTGCCCGCGCAGGTGCACCACCTCGAGCACCTGCTCGCCGACGGCCACGGTGTCGCCGTGCTCGACCGGTCGGGTCACCGGTACGGGCAGGGCCGGGGCGTCCGCCGGGTGGGCGACGGTCGCCGCACCGGTCGCGGTGACGACGTCGGGCAGCGCCCGGTGGTGGTCCCAGTGGCCGTGGGTGGTGACGACGGTGCGCAGGTCGGCGTCCCCGACGAGCGCCAGGAGGACCGCCGGCTCGTCGGCGGCGTCGACGAGCAGGCCCTCGCCGGTGGCGGTGCAGCGCAGCAGGTAGGCGTTGTTGGCCATCTCGCTGACCGCGACCTTGCTGACGGTCAGGCCGGGCAGCTCGCGCACGTCGGCGGGGCCGGCGACGGCGACGTCGCCGGTGTAGGTGGGGGTGCTCATCCGGACTCCGTTCGGAAAGTGTCGGCGGGCGCCGTTACGGTCCAGCCATGGACGCTAGCGGAGGTGTCGGCACAGCTCAGGGCGATGCCTCGGGGGACAGGGCCGGCGGGCAGCAGGCCGGGCAGCGGGTCGTCGGGCTGACGGCCACGGAGATCGCGGCGCAGGTGCGCGCCGGCGAGCTCACCGCGGTGGAGGTGGTCCGCGCGCACCTCGACCACGTCGAGGCGGTCGACGCACGGATCGGCGCCTTCCGCGTGGTGCGGCGCGAGGCGGCGCTGGCCGAGGCCGCCGCGGTCGACGCGAGCCTCACCCGCTTCGCCCTCCCGCTGGCCGGGGTCCCCGTCGCGGTGAAGGACAACGTCGCGGTGGCCGGGGAGGTGTGCACCGACGGCTCGCCGGCCCGCGACGCCGGCCCCGAGCGCCGGGACCACGAGGTCGTCACCCGGCTGCGCAAGGCGGGCGCGGTGGTCATCGGCATCACCCGGGTGCCCGAGCTCTGCCTGTACGCCGCCACCGACGGCCCGGGCACGGTCACACGCAACCCCTGGGACACCGCGCTCTCGCCGGCGGGCAGCTCCGGTGGCAGCGCGGCGGCGGTGGCCTCCGGCTCGGTCCCGATCGCGCACGGCAACGACGGCATGGGCTCCCTCCGGCTGCCGGCCGCCGCCTGCGGGCTGGTCACGCTCAAGCCCGGGGTCGGCGTCCTGCCCGGCGGCATCGGCGCCGACGACTGGTCGGGCATGGCGGTGAACGGGGCGCTGGCCACCACGGCGGCCGACCTGGCCGTGGCGCACGCGGTGCTGGCGGGGGAGCAGCCCACGGCACCGGCGGCGCCGGGGCGTCCGCTGCGGATCGCCGTCAGCACCCGCTCGCCGCTGCCCGGCGTCGGCGCCGACGAGGCCACGCGGGCGGCGGTCGACGCCGTGGTGAACCAGCTGCGCGCGGCCGGGCACACCGTGGTGCGCCGCAACCCGCCGGTCACCCCGGCCGCCGCCGCCGGCGCCCTGGCGCGGTGGATGGCCGGCGCCGAGGACGACGCGGAGTTCCTCGGCATCGACCGCGTGCGGCTTCAGCCCCGCAGCCGCACCCACGCCCGCATCGGCCGGCTGGTGCGCCGGCTGGGGCTCATCCGGCCGCGCACGCAGGAGCGGTTCCGGCAGCGGATGGGGCGCTTCTTCGACGACGTCGACCTGCTGCTCACTCCCGTCACCACCGGTCCGCCGCTGCCCGCCCGGCCGTGGCACGAGCGCGGGTTCCTGGCGAACATCGCGGCCAACGCCCGCTGGGCGCCGTGGACGGCGGCCTGGAACCTCGCGGGCATCCCGGCGGCGGTGCTGCCGGCCGGCGCCCGGCCCGACGGCCCCCCGGTGCCGGTCCAGTTCGTCGGCCCGCCGGGTGCCGAGGAACGGCTACTCTGGATCGTCGGCGAGCTGGAGTCCCGCCGGCCCTGGCGCCGGTACGCGCCCGTCTTCGACCCCACCGCGACGCCGGCCTGAGGGCCCGGCCCGGTAGCGGCCGGCCCGGTGACCGGGCGCAGCTCACACCGTGCGGAGGACGACCGCGGGCAGCGCCGGCGTTGCACCGGCTGAACCGCGACCGGACCACGACGGCCGCCGTCCAGCGCACCACCGCTCCACACACCAGCGACCGACAGGGATCACATGGACCGGCTCGTCGTCCGCGGCGCCCGCGAGCACAACCTCAAGGACGTCCACATCGACCTCCCCCGTGACGCGCTCATCGTCTTCACGGGCCTGTCGGGGTCGGGCAAGTCCAGCCTCGCCTTCGACACGATCTTCGCCGAGGGGCAGCGGCGGTACGTCGAGTCGCTCTCGGCCTACGCCCGCCAGTTCCTCGGCCAGATGGACAAGCCCGACGTCGACTTCATCGAGGGGCTCTCCCCGGCGGTGTCGATCGACCAGAAGTCGACCAACCGCAACCCGCGGTCGACCGTCGGCACCATCACCGAGGTCTACGACTACCTCCGCCTGCTCTACGCGCGGGCCGGGCAGCCGCACTGCCCGAACTGCGGCAAGCCGATCTCGCGGCAGACGCCCCAGCAGATCGTCGACCAGGTGCTGGCGATGGAGGACGGCACCCGGTTCCAGGTGCTGGCCCCGGTCGTCCGGGCCCGCAAGGGTGAGTACGTCGACCTGTTCAGCTCGCTGCAGACCCAGGGCTTCTCCCGCGTCCGCGTCGACGGCACGGTGCACCCGCTGACCGAGCCGCCGACGCTCAAGAAGCAGGAGAAGCACAGCATCGAGGTGATCGTCGACCGCCTCACGGTCAAGGAGAGCGCCAAGCGCCGGCTCACCGACTCGGTGGAGACCGCGCTCGGCCTGGCCGGGGGCCTGGTCGTCCTCGACTTCGTCGACCTGCCCGACGACGACCCCGCGCGCGAGCGCACCTTCTCCGAGCACCTGGCCTGCGTCGACGACGGGCTCTCCTTCGAGGCGCTGGAGCCGCGGTCGTTCTCCTTCAACTCGCCCTTCGGCGCCTGCGGCGAGTGCACCGGCATCGGCACCCGCAAGGAGGTCGACCCGGAGCTCGTCGTCCCCGACCCCGGCAAGAGCCTGAACCAGGGCGCCATCGCCCCGTGGTCGAGCTCGATGAGCAACGAGTACTTCACCCGGCTGCTCACCGGCCTCTCGCAGCAGATCGGCTTCTCCATGGACGAGCCGTGGGAGCGGCTGCCGGCCAAGGTGCAGAAGGCGATCCTGCACGGTTCGCCCGACCAGGTGCACGTCCGCTACAAGAACCGGTACGGCCGCGAGCGCAGCTACTACGCCGCGTTCGAGGGGGTGCTGCCGTTCCTGGAGCGCCGGCACGACGACACCGACAGCGAGTACATGCGGGACAAGTACGAGGGCTACATGCGCGACGTGCCCTGCCCCGTCTGCCACGGCACCCGGCTGAAGCCCGAGATCCTCGCGGTGAAGCTCAACGGGCGGTCCATCGCGGAGGTCACCAACCTCTCCATCGGTGAGGCGTCGCAGTGGCTGGGCGCGCTGGAGCTGGGGGAGCGGGAGAAGGCGATCGCCGACCGCGTGCTGCGCGAGATCCAGGCCCGGCTCTCCTTCCTCGTCGACGTCGGCCTGGACTACCTCTCCCTCGACCGGCCGGCGGCCACGCTGGCCGGCGGTGAGGCGCAGCGCATCCGGCTGGCCACCCAGATCGGCTCCGGGCTCGTCGGCGTCCTCTACGTGCTCGACGAGCCCTCGATCGGGCTGCACCAGCGGGACAACACCAAGCTGATCGAGACCCTCGTGCGGCTGCGCGACATGGGCAACACGCTCATCGTCGTCGAGCACGACGAGGACACCATCAAGATGGCCGACTGGGTCGTGGACATCGGTCCCGGGGCCGGCGAGCACGGCGGCGAGGTCGTCGTCAGCGGCACGGTCGACGACCTGCTGGCCAGCGAGCGGTCGCTGACCGGCCAGTACCTCTCCGGCCGCAAGCAGATCGTCGTCCCCGAGCAGCGGCGCGAGCTCACGCCCGGGCGCGAGCTTGTGGTGAAGGGCGCCCGCGAGAACAACCTGCGGGGCGTCGACGTCACCTTCCCGCTCGGCTGCATGGTGGCGGTCACCGGGGTGTCGGGCTCGGGCAAGTCCAGCCTGGTCAACGACATCCTCTACAGCGTGCTGGCCAACGAGCTCAACCGGGCGCGGCTGGTGCCCGGCCGGCACCGCACCGTCACCGGCCTGGAGCACCTGGACAAGGTGGTGCACGTCGACCAGTCGCCCATCGGCCGCACCCCGCGGTCGAACCCGGCCACGTACACCGGGGTGTGGGACCACGTCCGCAAGCTGTTCGCCCAGACCTCGGAGGCGAAGGTCCGCGGGTACCTCCCCGGCCGGTTCTCCTTCAACGTCAAGGGCGGCCGCTGCGAGGCGTGCTCGGGCGACGGGACGCTGAAGATCGAGATGAACTTCCTGCCCGACGTGTACGTGCCCTGCGAGGTCTGCAAGGGCGCCCGGTTCAACCGGGAGACCCTCGAGGTGCACTACAAGGGGAAGACCGTCTCCGAGGTCCTCGACATGCCGATCGAGGAGGCGGCGGACTTCTTCGCGGCCATCCCGGCGATCGCCCGCTACCTGCGCACGCTCACCGACGTCGGTCTGGGCTACGTCCGCCTCGGCCAGCCCGCGACCACGCTCTCCGGTGGCGAGGCCCAGCGCGTCAAGCTCGCCAGCGAGCTGCAGAAGCGGTCCAACGGGCGCAGCATCTACGTCCTCGACGAGCCGACGACCGGCCTGCACTTCGAGGACATCCGCAAGCTGCTGCTGGTCCTGCAGAGCCTGGTCGACAAGGGGAACTCGGTGATCGTCATCGAGCACAACCTCGACGTCATCAAGAGCGCCGACTGGATCGTCGACATGGGGCCCGAGGGCGGCTTCCGCGGCGGCACCGTCGTCGCGGAGGGCACCCCGGAGTTCGTCGCGTCGGTCCCGGAGAGCCACACCGGCCGGTACCTGGTGCCGTTGCTGGACGCCGACGCGATCGCCGCGGCGGCGGCCGGCCCGGTGAAGAAGCGGGTCCGCAAGAAGGCGAGCTGACCGACCGGTGCCCGACGACGGCCCGCGCTCCCCCCGGGGGTGCGGGCCGTCGTCGTCATGCGGCGGCGGTGCCCGGCACAGGCCGCACGTGCGAGACCACGAACCCGTCGGCCGGCAGCGTCGGCAGCCGGTTCAGGCTGATGCCGAAATCCTGCACCCCCACCGCGTAGCGGACGGACCGGGTCAGCAGCCGCACGACGTCCTCGAGCAGCCACTCGGTCATGGGCTCGTCCGGGCAGCGGTGGTTCTCGGCGTAGCCGCCGGCGCCCTGGGCGATCAACGTCCACGGGTCCCTCTGCCAGCCGCGGAAGCGCTCGGGGTCGAACACCTCCGGATCGGTCCACGACCGGGCGTCGTGGTCGGTCCCGTACAGGTCGAGGTACACCCGGTCGCCGGTCCCGAAGCGCTGCTCCTGCCAGGTGAACGGCTCCCGCACCCGGCCGGCGACGAGCGGGAAGAAGGGGAAGAACCGGCGCACCTCCAGGA
Organism: Blastococcus sp. DSM 46786; assembly: GCF_900109665.1. Classification (GTDB taxonomy): domain Bacteria; phylum Actinomycetota; class Actinomycetes; order Mycobacteriales; family Geodermatophilaceae; genus Blastococcus; species Blastococcus carthaginiensis. Next base: position 81,143 of record NZ_FOAO01000008.1, on the reverse strand, counting down.
CGAAGGCGCGCAGGTCCTCGTCCTCGCCGGCGGCGAAGGCGTCCCGCCAGCGGGGGTGCCGGAGCAGCGTCAGAGCGGCGAGGACGCCGAACCGGCTGACGGCGGCGACCGGACGGATGAGGTTGAGCAGTTCCACTCCCGCCACGGGCAGGTCCAGCAGCTCCCCGTCGTCCCCGCGGTGGCCGGCGATGGCTGCGACGGCACTGTCCTCCGGCGACGTGAGCTCTACGGAGCGCACCCGCGCGGCCTCGGCGCCGCGGACGCAGACCGCCGGTCGCAGCATCAGCCGGGTACGGAACGCATCCGTGCCCAGCCGGTCACAGCGCCGGGAGATGAAGGCGTATCCCTCGCGCAGCAGGGCCAGGGAGCTGTCGGGGGCCGTGAGGGTGGGGATCATCGCGCGCCTTTCTCTCGGAGGAGGGACCGGCTCGGGCGGACCCTGTCGGGCTGCCCGGTGCCCGGGGAGCCGGACCACCGGGACCCCCCGTCGCGCCGGTCGGGGCGCCGACGGCGGAGCCGGGCGGGCCGGTGCGCGGCTGCGGGCCCGTCGTGGCGACCTATCGCGCGCCCGCGGCGCACCGGAATCCGTGCCGCCGGTGGGGTTGAGCCCGGGCCCTCCTCGCCGTACCCTCGGTGTGACCGACGTCACCTCGGTCGATCCGCCGGGGTGACGTAGTCCCTCGGAGGAGGACAGCGATGAGTGCGCTGACGCCCGACTGCGACCCCGACCTGTCCAACTGCGGCTCGCCCGTGTCCGGCGGCGGGGTGCGCTCCACCGTCGTCCTGCTCGCCGTGCTCGCGGCGTCCGCGACCGCCGTCGGCGGTGGTGCGTCCGGCGTCATGGCGTTCACGGCCGGCGGTGCCGCCGTCGTCTCGGCGCTGGTGCTCGGCCGCCGGGCGGTGCGCCTTGCGCAGCGCGCGACCGCCGGGATCGTCGCGCACACGTCCTGGCGGTCCCGCCCGGTCGTCTGAGCCCGACCCGCGCGAGCCCGGTCCGGTGCGGTGTCACCGGGCCGGGCTCGGCGCTGCCCGGGGCGGCTGGGGCGGGTGTGGCGGACGGGTGCGCTCGCTGACGGCGTGTCGGTGCCGCGACCTAGTGTGGAGGCATGGCCGACCCGTCCACGTACCGCCCGGCGGTCGGCTCCATCCCGGAGTCCCCGGGCGTCTACAAGTTCCGCGACCCGAACGGCCGGGTCGTCTACGTCGGCAAGGCCAAGAGCCTGAGGCAGCGGCTGAACAGCTACTTCGCCGATGTCGCCGGGCTGCACCCGCGCACCCGCCAGATGGTGACGACGGCGTCGAGCGTGGAGTGGACCGTCGTCGGCACCGAGGTCGAGGCCCTCCAGCTCGAGTACAACTGGATCAAGGAGTTCGACCCGCGGTTCAACGTCCGCTACCGCGACGACAAGAGCTACCCGAGCCTCGCGGTCACGCTGAACGAGGAGTACCCGCGGCTGCAGGTGATGCGCGGGCCCAAGAAGAAGGGCGTGCGCTACTTCGGCCCCTACGCCCATGCGTGGGCCATCCGCGAGACGCTCGACACGCTGACCCGCGTCTTCCCCGCCCGCACCTGCTCCACCGGCGTCTTCAAGCGCGCCGGCCAGATCGGCCGCCCCTGCCTGCTGGGCTACATCGGCAAGTGCGCCGCCCCCTGCGTGGGCCGGGTGAGCGCCGAGGAGCACCGGCGGATCGTCGACGACTTCTGCGACTTCATGGCCGGGCGCACCGAGTCGATGATCAAGCGGCTCGAGCGCGAGATGGGCGAGGCCGCGGCGGCGATGGAGTACGAGCGGGCCGCCCGGCTGCGCGACGACATCGGGGCGCTGAAGCGGGCGATGGAGAAGCAGGCCGTCGTCCTCGGCGACGGCACCGATGCCGACGTCGTCGCCTTCGCGCAGGACGAGCTGGAGGCGGCCGTCCAGGTCTTCCACGTCCGCGGTGGCCGCGTGCGGGGCCAGCGCGGCTGGATCATCGACAAGGTCGAGGAGGTCACCACCGGGGAGCTCGTGGAGCAGTTCCTCCTGCAGGTCTACGGCGGGGTCGATGAGCAGACCGGCGTCGGGGAGGCCGGCGAGGCGGTGCCGCGCGAGGTGCTGGTGCCCGAGCTGCCCGACGACGCCGACGTCTACGTCGAGCTGCTGGAGGAGCTGCGCGGCGGCCGGGTCTCGCTGCGCGTCCCGCAGCGGGGCGACAAGCGCAGCCTCATGGAGACCGTCGAGCGCAACGCCAAGGAGGCGTTCGCCCGGCACCGGGTCAAGCGGTCCAGCGACCTCACCGCCCGGTCCCTGGCGCTGTCGGAGCTGCAGGAGGCCCTCGAGCTGCCCGATGCGCCCCTGCGCATCGAGTGCATCGACATCAGCCACGTGCAGGGCACCAACGTGGTGGCCTCCATGGTGGTGTTCGAGGACGGCCTGGCGAAGAAGTCCGACTACCGGCGCTTCTCCGTCACCGAGGGCACCGACGACACCGCGGCGATGGCCGAGGTCGTCCGCCGCCGGTTCGCCCGCCACCTCAAGGAGGAGGCCGACCGTCGCGACGAGCAGGGTGTGGCCGCGGAGGAGGGCCGGCCGCGCCGGTTCGCCTACCCGCCCAACCTGCTCGTGGTCGACGGCGGCGCCCCGCAGGTGGCCGCGGCCGCGCGCTCGCTCGAGGAGCTCGGCGTCGTCGACGTCGCGGTCTGCGGGCTGGCCAAACGGATGGAGGAGGTGTGGCTGCCGGGGGAGAGCGACCCGGTGATCCTGCCGCGCACCTCCGAGGCGCTGTACCTGCTGCAACGGGTGCGTGACGAGGCCCACCGCTTCGCCATCACCTACCACCGGCAGAAGCGGTCGACCAGCATGCTGGTGTCCCTGCTCGACGACGTCCCCGGTCTCGGGGAGACGCGACGGAAGGCGTTGATGAAGGAGTTCGGGTCGCTCAAGCGCCTGCGGGCCGCGACAGTGGAGGAGCTCATGGCGGTACCCGGCATCGGCCGGCGGACGGCGGAGGCGGTGCAGATGGCGGTCGCCGACCCGGCCCCCGCGCCCGACGAGGCGCAGCCGGCGGCGGAGACCACCCTCGCCCCGCAGGGCCCGGCCGAGCAGGGCGCCCCCCGGCCCGGCTCCGGCGGGACCGCCGAGGTCGGCCGGGTGGCCTCGTGACCGCCGGGACCGAGGCCGGGACGCCGGGCGTCGCGCGGGCCGGCGCGGCCCCGGTGGGGCCGCAGGACGACGTGTCACCGGCGCTGGACCCCGCGAGCACCGAGACACCGCCGCTCGAGGTCATCGTCGTCACCGGGCTCTCCGGCGCCGGGAAGAACAGCGCCGGCCGGGTGCTCGAGGACCTCGGCTGGTTCGTCGTGGACAACCTGCCGCCGGCGCTCCTGCTGCCCATGGTCGAGCTCGGCGCCCGTGGTGACCTGCGCCGGTTCGCCGCCGTCGTCGACGTCCGCAGCCGGGCGTTCTCCAGCGACCTGGAGGAGGCCATCCGGCTCCTGTCGGCAGCGGGGCACCGGCCGCGGGTGGTGTACGTCCACGCCCGTGACGAGGTGCTGGTCCGCCGCTACGAGTCCAACCGCCGGGAGCACCCGCTCCAGGGCAACGGCACCCTCACCGACGGCATCACCGAGGAGCGCGCCCTGCTCACCGGCATCGCCGGCGAGGCGGACCTCTGGGTCGACACCAGCGACCTCAACGTGCACCAGCTGCGTGCCACGCTGGAGAACGCCTTCGCGCGCGACGGCCGCACCCCGCCGCTCACCGCGACCGTGATGAGCTTCGGTTTCAAGTACGGCCTGCCGCTGGACGCCGACCTCGTGGTCGACGCCCGCTTCCTGCCCAACCCGCACTGGGTGCCCGAGCTGCGGGAGCACACCGGGCGCCACGCCGACGTCCGCGACTACGTCCTCGGGCAGGAGGACGCCGGCGACTTCCTGGACCGCTACACCGAGGTGCTGAGGCTGCTGCTGCCCGGCTACCGGCGCGAGGGCAAGCGCTACCTCACGCTCGCCGTCGGCTGCACCGGCGGCAAGCACCGCAGCGTGGCGATCGCCGAGGAGTTCGCGCGCCGGCTGCACGCCGAGGGCATCGCGGCCGTGGCCCGGCACCGCGACCTGGGGCGCGAGTAGTGGCGCGGACGACGATCGCGGGGCGGCCGCCCCGGGTGGTCGCCTTCGGCGGCGGCCACGGGCTCGCCGCGGCGCTGGCGGCCTGGCGGCGGATCACCCCGGAGCTGACCGCCGTGGTGACGGTGGCCGACGACGGCGGGTCGTCGGGGCGGATCCGGCGCGAGATGCCCGTGCTGCCCCCGGGTGACCTGCGGATGGCCCTGGCCGCGCTCGCCGGGGAGGCCGAGCGCGAGCAGACCCTCGCCGCGCTGTTCCAGCACCGCTTCGGCGGCAGCGGCGTGCTCGCGGGCCACCCGGTCGGCAACCTGCTGCTCACCGGGCTGACCGAGATGTACGGCGGCGACACCGTCCGGGCCCTCGACGAGCTGTGCTCGCTGGTCGGGGCCTCCGGCCGGGTGCTGCCCATGGCCGACGAACCGCTCGACCTGGTCGCCCGGGTGGAGACCGCCGACCGCGACGACCCCGCCCGGGTGCGCACCATCCGCGGCCAGGTGGCGATCGCCGCGACCCCGGGGCGGGTCCGGGAGATCCAGCTCGCGCCCGCCGATCCGGTGGTGCACCCGGCGGTGCTCGACGCCATCGCCGCGGCCGACGTGGTCTCCCTGGGCCCCGGTTCCTGGTACACCTCGGTGCTGCCGCACCTGCTCGTGCCCCGGCTCCGCGCGGCGCTGGCGGCGACCGGTGCGCGAGTGGTGGTGGTGCTCAACCTGGAACCGCAGCCCGGCGAGACGGACGGCTTCTCCCCGGAGGAGCACCTGGCCGTGCTGCAGGCCCATCTGGACGGAGTGGCGTTGCACACCGTGATCGCGGACGTGGAGTCGGTGGTTGACCGCCGTGGTCTGCTTGACGCGGTCCGCGGGTGCGGTGCCGAGCTGCTGCTGGCGCCGGTCGCCGAGCCGGACGGAGCGCCGCGGCACGACCCGGGGCGCCTGGCCGCGGCGCTGGCCTCCGTGGTCGGAGTGCGGTGAACGGGTAGCGGGATGCGAGCGGGTACCAGGTGGACGGCCGATCGGCCGGCACGAGGGGGAGAGGGGACGGCGTACATGGCGCTGACCCGGACTGCGGGGGCGGGAACCTCCGGGGGAACGTGGGGGTGGACGGCATGGCGATGACCGCCATGGTGAAGGACGAGCTCTCCCGGGTGGAGTGCACGAAGACCTCCGAGCGCAAGGCCGAGGTGACCGCGCTGCTGCGCTTCTCCGGCGGCCTGCACATCGTGGGTGGCCGCGTGGTCATCGAGGCCGAGCTGGACACCGGCTCGGTCGCCCGACGGCTGCGCCGGGACATCAGCGAGGTCTACGGCTACACCAGCGGCGTGAGCGTGCTCGCGGGCGGGAACATCCGCCGGGGCGTGCGCTACCTCGTCCGCATCGCCAAGCACGGGGAGGGGCTGGCCCGCCAGACCGGCCTGGTCGACCAGCGCGGCCGCCCGGTGCGCGGCCTCCCGCCGGCCGTCGTCTCCGGCAGCATCAACGACGCCGAGGCGGCCTGGCGGGGTGCCTTCCTCGCCCACGGCTCGCTGACCGAGCCCGGCCGGTCGTCCTCGCTGGAGGTCACCTGCCCCGGCCCGGAGGCCGCCATGGCGCTCGTCGGCGCGGCCCGCCGGCTGGGCATCGCCGCCAAGGCCCGCGAGGTGCGCGGCGCCGATCGGGTGGTCGTGCGGGACGGCGACGCGATCAGCGCGCTGCTCACGCGGATGGGCGCGCACGACGCGGTGCTGGCCTGGGAGGAGCGGCGGATGCGTCGCGAGGTGCGGGCCACCGCCAACCGCCTGGCGAACTTCGACGACGCCAACCTGCGCCGGTCCGCGCGGGCCGCCGTCGCCGCGAGCGCGCGGGTGGAGCGGGCGCTGGAGATCCTCGGCGAGGACGCCCCCGAGCACCTTCTGGTCGCCGGCCGGCTCCGCCTCGAGTTCGGGCAGGCCTCGCTGGAGGAGCTCGGCCAGCGGGCCGACCCCCCGATGACCAAGGACGCGGTCGCCGGCCGCATCCGGCGGCTGCTGGCCATGGCGGACAAGCGCGCCAAGGACCTCGGCATCCCGGACACGGAGTCCGTCGTCACCGACGACATGCTGGCGCAGTAAGAGGACCCCGCTGCCCCGAACCGCCTCGCACGCTCGCGGTGGGGCCCTGCAGCGGGGCTGTTCCAGCACGTCACCCCGGTGCCGGCGCCGGCGGCCGGGCGTCCTGGCTCACCGGGGAGGGTCCTGGCTCACCGGGGAGGGTCCTGGCTCACCGTCGACGCCGAGCCAGGACCCTTCTCGATCAGGTGACCTGATCAACAGGGAGCGGGAGCCGCCTCCCACCGCGACCGATAGGGTCTGCACGGAGCGAGGCCGCGCGGTCAGCGCGGCAACCGACGTGACGGTTCCCATGGGAGGTCTGCAGTGACGGTCCGGGTAGGCATCAACGGATTCGGCCGGATCGGCCGCAACTTCTGGCGGGCCGCCGCGGCCAGCGGTCAGGACATCGAGATCGTGGCGGTCAACGACCTCACCAGCAACGAGGCCCTGGCCCACCTGCTGAAGTACGACAGCATCCTGGGCGTCCTCAAGGAGGACGTCGCCGCCGACGGCGAGGGCATCAAGATCGGCGGGACGACCATGAAGGTCCTCTCCGAGCGCGACCCGGCCAACCTGCCCTGGGGCGACCTCGGGGTCGACGTCGTCGTCGAGTCGACCGGCTTCTTCACCAAGGCCGCCGACGCCCGCAAGCACGTCGACGCCGGTGGGGCCAAGAAGGTCATCATCTCCGCGCCGGCCACCGACGACGACATCACGATCGTCATGGGCGTGAACGACGACCTGTACGACGGCTCGCAGACGATCATCAGCAACGCCTCGTGCACCACGAACTGCCTCGCGCCGCTGGCCAAGGTGCTCAACGACGCCTTCGGCATCGAGCGCGGCCTGATGACCACCATCCACGCCTACACCGCCGACCAGAACCTGCAGGACGGCCCGCACAAGGACCTGCGCCGCGCCCGCGCCGCCGCCCTCAACATGGTGCCGACCTCCACCGGCGCCGCGAAGGCGATCGGCCTGGTCCTGCCGGAGCTCAAGGGCAAGCTGGACGGCTACGCCATCCGCGTGCCCGTCCCCACGGGCTCGGCCACCGACCTCACCGTCCAGGTCTCCCGCGAGGCCTCGGCCGACGAGATCGACGCCGCCTACCGCGAGGCCGCCGCCGGCCCGCTGGGCAAGTACCTCACCTACACGGACGCGCCGATCGTCTCCTCGGACATCGTCACCGACCCCTCGTCGTGCATCTACGACGCCACGCTGACCAAGGTCTTCGGCCCGATGGTCAAGGTGCTGGGCTGGTACGACAACGAGTGGGGCTACTCCAACCGCCTCGTCGACCTCACCACCCTGGTGGGCAAGTCCCTCTGATGCGCTCCGTCGACGACCTCATCGCCGAGGGTGTCTCGGGTCGGCGCGTGCTCCTGCGCGCCGACCTGAACGTCCCGCTGGACAAGAAGACCGGCGCGATCACCGACGACGGCCGGATCCGCGCCAGCCTGCCGACCCTGCAGGCGTTGCGGGAGGCCGGGGCCCGTGTGGTCGTGGCGGCGCACCTGGGCCGCCCCAAGGGCACGCCCGACCCGCAGTTCTCGCTCGCGCCGGTGGCCGCCCGCCTCGGCGAGCTGCTCGGCACGACCGTGCCGCTGGCCGCCGACGTGGCCGGGGAGGACGCCCGCGAGAAGGCGGCCGCCCTCGGTGACGGCGACGTGCTGCTGCTGGAGAACGTCCGCTTCGAGGCCGCCGAGACGAGCAAGGACGACGCCGAGCGGGGTGCGCTCGCCGACCGGCTCGCGGCGCTGGCCGACGTCTACGTGGACGACGCGTTCGGTGCGGTGCACCGGGCCCACGCCTCGGTCTTCGACGTCGCCGAGCGGATCCCGCACTCCGCCGGACGGCTGGTCGCCCGCGAGCTCGAGGTGCTCACCCGGCTGACCACGGAACCCGAGCGGCCCTACGTGGTGGTGCTGGGCGGGTCCAAGGTCAGCGACAAGCTCGCGGTGATCGAGGCGCTGCTGCCCAAGGTCGACCGCCTGCTCGTCGGCGGCGGGATGTGCTTCACCTTCCTCGCCGCGCAGGGCCACGGGGTCGGGAAGTCGCTGCTGGAGGTCGACCAGGTGGAGACCTGCCGCCGGCTGCTGGCCGAGGCCGGCGACCGCATCGTCCTGCCGGTGGACGTCGTCTGCACGCCGGAGTTCAGCGCGGACGCCCCGACCACCACCGTGCCGGTCGACGCCATCCCCGACGACCAGATGGGCCTGGACGTCGGCCCGCGGACCGTCGAGCTGTTCGGCACCACGCTGGGCGACGCCCGCACCGTGTTCTGGAACGGCCCGATGGGCGTCTTCGAGCTGGCGCCCTTCCAGGCGGGCACCCGCGGCGTGGCGCAGGCGGTCTCCGCCGTCGACGGGCTGTCGGTCGTGGGCGGCGGGGACTCGGCGGCCGCGGTGCGGGCGCTGGGCCTCGACGAGAGCGCGTACGGGCACATCAGCACCGGTGGCGGCGCGTCCCTGGAGTACCTCGAGGGCCGGGACCTCCCGGGCCTCGCCGTGCTGGCCGACTGAGCGAGGAGCGGACATGGCACGCACCCGGCGCACCCCGGCCCGCGAGGGCCGCCGGCCGCTGATCGCCGGCAACTGGAAGATGCACATGACCCACCTGGAGGCCATCGGGCTGGTCCAGAAGGTCGTGTTCTCGCTCAAGGAGGAGGAGCTCGAGGCCGCCGAGGTCGTCGTCCTCCCGCCGTTCACCGCTCTGCGCAGCGTGCAGACGCTGGTGGCCGGCGACAAGCTCGACATCGGCTACGGCGCCCAGGACCTCTCAGCTAAGGACTCCGGCGCCTACACCGGTGAGGTCAGCGGCGCCATGCTGAGCGCGCTGGCCTGCGGCTACGTGACCGTGGGGCACTCCGAGCGGCGTGCGCTGCACGCCGAGGACGACGCGGTCGTCGCCGCGAAGGTGCAGGCGGCGGTGCGGCACGGCCTCGTGCCGATCCTGTGCGTGGGGGAGGGGCTCGACGTCCGCAGGGCCGGCGAGCACGTCGCCCACTGCACCCGGCAGCTGGACGCCGCGCTGGAGGGGTTCACCGCCGAGCAGGTGGCGGCACCGGGCGGCGCCTTCGTGATCGCCTACGAGCCGGTGTGGGCCATCGGCACCGGCGAGGTGGCCACGCCGGAGGATGCGCAGGAGGTCTGCGGGGCGCTGCGGGCGCGGCTCGCCGAGCGCTTCGGCGGCGAGACGGGGTTGGGCGTCCGTATCCTCTACGGCGGGTCGGTGAAGGCCGCGAACACGGCCGGGATCCTGGCCGGCGCGGACATCGACGGCGCACTCGTCGGTGGGGCCAGCCTGGACGCCGACGAATTCGCGCAGATCTGCCGGATCGCCGCGGGCGGTAGCTGAACCCTGCTGCCCGCTCCCGGCCGGACACGGATGGGGGTGGGCAGCAGGTGGAGCCTTCGACGCGAGAGCGCATGACCGACCGGCTCCCGCCGTGGGCCCGGGGCTGGTCGTCGCGGCGCCTGCTGGGCTCGGCCGCGGTCATCGCGCTGGTCGTCGTCCTCGCCGTCAGCTGCCTCGGTGGCACGGGCGGGCGGGCCGACGTGCCGGTGCTCGCCGACGGCCCCGACGCGGGTGTCGAGGGCGTCCGGTCGCCGTCGGACGAGCGCGGCGGCACGCTGCGGGTGGTCGCCCCCACACTGGACAGCCTGGACCCGCAGCGCTCCTACCTGCCGGGCGTGTGGAACCTGATGCGGCTCTACGCCCGCACCCTGGTGACCTTCTCCAGCGCCCCCGGCGGGACGACCGAGCTGGTGCCCGACCTGGCCACCGACCTCGGGACCGTCTCCGAGGACGGGCTGAGCTGGACCTTCACCCTCAAGGAGGGGGTCCGCTTCGAGAACGGCCGGCCGATCACCAGCGGCGACGTGAAGTACGGCATCCAGCGGTCGTTCGCCTCCGACGTGATCGTCGGTGGCCCCACCTACCTGGTGGGCCTGCTCGACGACCCGGCCAACCCCTACCCGGGGCCGTACTCCACCGAGGAGGACGACCCCGTCCTGAGCTCGATCGAGACGCCCGACGACCGCACGATCGTCTTCCGGCTGCGCGCCCCGCAGCCGGACCTGCCCTACGTGCTGGCCCTGCCGTCGGCCAGCCCCGTGCCGGCGGAGGCCGACACCCGAGGTGAGTACGGCGCCGACCCGGTGTCCTCGGGCCCCTACGCGATCTCCTCGGTGGACCCGGAGACCGGCATCCTGCTGGAGCGCAACCCCGAGTGGGACCCGGCCACCGACGAGGTGCGCACGGCGCTGCCCGACAGCGTCGTGGTGCGCACGGGGCTCTCCGGCCTGGCCCGCGACCAGGCGCTGCTGGCCGGCTCCGCCGACCTCGACATCTCGGGCACCGGGGTCATGCCGGCCACGACGGCCCGCCTGGCCGGCGACGGTGGCGAGGAGCTGATGGACCGGGTGGACGACGTCACCACCGGCGCCGTCCGCCTGCTCGCGCTCCCCACCGACGTCGCGCCGATGGACGACGCCGGCTGCCGGACCGCGGTCGCCGCCGCCATCGACCGGCGCGGCGTCCAGGCCGCGCTCGGCGGTGCGGTCGACGCGGTGCGCAGCAGCTCGCTGTGGCCCCGGGCGCTGCCCGGCGGGCCCGACGGCGGAGAGCAGGAGCCGGACCTCGACGCCGCCCGCGCCGCCCTCGAGGAGTGCGGACGGCCCGACGGCTTCGCCACCGTCCTGGCGGTCCCCGACGTGAGCAGCAGCGTCGCGGTCGCCGACGAGATCGCCGCCCAGCTCGCCGAGGTGCAGATCGACGTCGAGGTCCGCCCGCTGGACCCGGCGACCTTCTACGCCACCGACGTCGGCAACCCCGACAACGTCGTCGCCAGCGGCTACGGGCTCGTCCTCGCCACCCGCACCGCCGACTTCCCGACGCCCGGGTCGTTCCTGGTGCCGCTGGTCGACACGCGCAGCATCGCCCGGGTGGGCAACCCGAACTACGCACGGCTGGCCGACCCGGAGATCGACGCGCTGGTCGACCGCGCGCGGGCCGGCGACGCGCCGTGGGCCGAGGTCGCCGCGGCGGCACAGGCCCGGGCGGCCTACGTGCCCCTGGCCGAGACCCGGATCCAGCTGCTGGCGGGGCAGCGGCTGCGCAACGGGCTGGTCATGCGGCCGTACGACGGCTACGACGTCGCCACCGCCGGCGTCCGCTGACCGGGGCACCCCTGCCCGTCGGCTACGCTCGAACACAGAGCTGGCGGCCGTCGCCGGTCGCCGACAACCTTCCGGAGAGGTCAATGGAGCTGGTCCTCAACGTGCTGCTGGTCCTCAGCAGCCTGCTGCTCGTGGTGCTCATCCTGCTGCACCGCGGCAAGGGGGGCGGGTTGTCCTCGATGTTCGGCGGCTCGGTCTCCTCCTCGCTCTCGGGGTCATCGGTGGTCGAGAAGAACCTCAACCGGCTGACCGTGCTGACGGCGCTGATCTGGACGGTGTGCATCGTCGGCCTCGGCATCCTGATCAAGGTCACCCCCTGACCTCACGCCGGCGTGGGACAGTTCACAACCGGCACGCAAACGTGACCGGGATGCGCCCCACCAGGCCCTAGACTCCTCCCGCGGCGGTCGGCGTCGCCGCGCCCGGACGGACGATCAGGGGGCACACGTGGCTGGTGGGAATGCGATCCGGGGCACCCGGGTCGGAGCGGGTCCGGTCGGCGAGGTGGAGCGCGGCGAGTCCGCGCCCCGCCGGCGGATCCCCTTCTTCTGCGCCAACGGGCACGAGACCCGCGTGGTGCTCGCGAGCGAGGCCGAGGTGCCCGAGCTGTGGGACTGCCCGCGCTGCGGGCTGCCCGCCGGGCAGGACCGGACCGCCCCGCCGCCGGCGCCGCGGATCGAGCCCTACAAGACCCACCTGGCCTACGTGCGCGAGCGGCGCAGCGACGCCGACGGCGACGCCCTGCTCGAGGAGGCCCTCGACCGGCTGCGCGTGCGTCGCGGCGGCTGAGTCAGCCTCCCGACCGCGGTAGCCGCGACGCGGCACCGGCGTCCAGCAGCCACCGGGTGGCGCGCGTGCCGCGCACCCCGGCGGCCGGGAGGTCGACGGGGTCGGCGCCACCCAGGGCCGCGGCCACGGCCTCGGCCTTGCCCTCGCCGGAGACGACCATCCAGATCTCCTCGGCGCTGTTGATCGCCGGGTAGCCGAGGCTGACGCGGGTGGGCGGTGGCTTGGGGCAGCCGCGCACCGCGAGCACCGGTCGCTCGTCGTGGACCGCGGGGGAGCCGGGGAAGATCGACGCCGTGTGGCCCTCGGGTCCCATGCCGAGGAGCAGCACGTCGAAGCGCGGCAGGTCGGCGCCGTCGGGCGCGTGCGCGCGCAGTTCGGCCAGGTAGGCCTCGGCCGCTTCCTCGGGTGAAGCGGGGCCGGAGTCCGCGGCCGGCATGGCGTGCACCCGCTCCGCGGGGAGGCCGACGCGGTCCAGCAGGGCGGTGCGGGCCTGCCCGTCGTTGCGCTCCGCGTCCCCGGCCGGGACGAATCGCTCGTCGCCCCACCAGACGTCGACCGCGGTCCAGTCGACGGTCTCCCGCACCGGCTCCACGGCCAGGCCGGCCACCCGTTCCAGCACGGCGATGCCGATGCCGCCGCCGGTCAGCACGACCGATGCGGTGCCGTGCACCGCCTGGGCGGCCGCGAGCCGGGCGACGAGCGCCTCGGCGACGGCGCGCGCCAGCCGGTCGGCGTCGGGTTCGATCACGACGTCGGGGGGCGGCCCGACGGCGGCGAGCTCGGCGGCGACGCGGTCGCCGGGGGAGTGGGTCACGAGGTCCTCCCTGGTCGGACGTCGGCGGGTGCGGGCTCCTCGGCGTCCCGCTCCCCGCCGAGCGCGGCCTCGTCGGAGTCGTCGGAGTCGCCGGGCACGGTGGGTGCCAGCCGCTCGTCCTCCTCGTCGGACTCGGCGGGGTCGAACCAGATGTGCTGGCGCGAGCGCGCGCGTTCCGCCAGGCCGGCGAGGCCGGTGGCGGAGGAGAGCGCGTCGGCGTAGGGCTCGTCGGGATCGAGCCGGCGCAGCTCCTCGCTGAGCAGGTCGCCCAGCACGCGTTCCGGGAGGGCGACGGTCGAGTCCGGCCGGTAGGGCTGCGTGATGACCGCCCCGCCGCGGTGGTCGGCGGCGACCCGGACCTCCTCGTCCTGGTCCAGCCGCAGCGTCACCTCCTCCACGCCCGAGGGGCCGGCGGACCGCTGCCCGGCCTCGATGTCGACCGGGCACCCGGCGCGGGAGGACAGCCACCCGGCCAGCAGCTGCGCGGTCGGGTTCCGGGGAGCGCCGGTGAGCCGGCCGTCGAGCACCCGGACCGGTTCTCCGCGGCGCCCGGCCACGGCGTCGAGGGTGGAGGTCAGGGTGGCCCGCCAGGCCGTGCCGCGGGTCCACGCCAGGTCGGTGTCGCCGGGCACGTAGTCCTGCCCGCGGGTGCGCAGGGCCTCCAGCGGGTCGTCCGCGAGGGAGCTGTCGGTGACCCGGCGGTCGGCGACGACGGACAGCGCGTCGGTGGCCAGCCGCTCGGGCGCGGGCGCGTGCCACCAGGCGACGACCGGCGCGTCGGCGGCCAGCAGCGGGAGGACGACGGATTCGGCGTGCAGGGCCAGGCGGCCGTACATCCGCATGACCACCGCCTCGCCCGGGCCCAGCCGCCCCCCGATCTGCACCTCGGCGTCGAGGCGGGGGACCGGTGCGTCGATCTGGCGGCGGACGACGACGAGCAGCCGGCAGGGGTGCATCTCCGCCGCATGGGTGGCGGCCTCCTCGGCCTCGGCCACCCGGCTCTCGTCGGCCACGACCACCAGGGTCAGGGCCACGCCGGAGAGGACGGCGCCGCCCGTGCGGCGCTGGGCGGCCAGTTCCTTGACCACCGCGGATCCGGTGGTGTCCCAGAGGGTGGTCACGGGGTCTCCTCCTCCGCTCGCGGCTGCGGCCTGGTGGTGCGCGGGGCGGTCACGGTCGCCGCCAACGGCGGCCCTCGGCGGCCAGCATCGCGTCGGCCGCGCGCGGCCCCCACTCACCGGCCCGGTAGGGCTCGGGGTCGGACCCCGCCCAGAACTCCTCGAGCGGGTCGATCACCGCCCAGGAGGCCTCGACCTCGGCGTTGCGCGGGAACAGCGTGGCGTCCCCGAGCAGCACGTCGAGCAGCAGCCGCTCGTAGGCCTCGGGGCTGGTCTCGGTGAACTGCTCGCCGTAGAGGAAGTCCATGGACACGTCCCGGACCTCCATCACGCTGCCCGGGACCTTCGACCCGAACTTGAGGGTGACCCCTTCGTCGGGCTGGACGCGGACGACGAGCTGGTTGTTGCCCAGCTCCTCGGTGTCGGTGTCGGCGAAGGGCAGGTGCGGCGCGCGCTTGAAGACCAGGGCGATCTCGGTGACCCGGCGGGGCAGCCGCTTCCCGGCGCGCAGGTAGAACGGCACGCCGGCCCAGCGGCGGGTCTCCACGCCGAGCCGGACGGCGGCGTAGGTCTCGGTGGTGGAGTCGTCGGCGACGCCGTCCTCCTGGCGGTAGCCCTTCGCCCGCTGGCCGGCGAGCCAGCCCTGCTCGTACTGCCCGCGGATCGCGGAGGTGGCGAGGTCCTCGGGCAGCGAGACGGCCCGCAGCACCTTGAGCTTCTCGGTGCGGATCTCCTCCGCCGAGAACTCGACCGGTTCCTCCATCGCGGTCAGCGCCAGCAGCTGCAGCAGGTGGTTCTGCAGCACGTCGCGGGCGGCGCCGGTCTTCTCGTAGAAGCTCGCCCGGCCACCGATCCCGACGTCCTCGGCCATGGTGATCTGCACCGAGTCCACGTGGTGGCCGTTCCAGATCGGCTCGAACAGGCTGTTGGCGAACCGCAGCGCCAGCAGGTTCTGGACCGTCTCCTTGCCCAGGTAGTGGTCGATGCGGAAGACGTCGTCGGCGCTGAAGACGGAGTCGACGAGGGCGTTGAGCTCCCGGCTGGAGGCCAGGTCGGTGCCGAACGGCTTCTCGACGACGACGCGGCGCCACCGGCCGGCGGTGTTCTCGGCCATGCCGGTGCGCTGCATCTGCTTGAGCACCACCGGGAACATCGACGGCGGGATCGACAGGTAGAACGCCGCGTTGCCGCCGATGCCGTGGGAGCCTTCCAGCTCACCGAGGGCCTCGGCCAGTTCGTCGAACGCGGTGTCGTCGTCGAACGAGCCCTGCACGAAGTGGACGCTGCCGGCCAGCCGCTCCCACACCTCCTCGCGCCACGGGGTCCGGGCGTGCTGCCGGATCGCGTCGCGGGCGAGCTCGGCGAACTCGGTGTCCCCCCAGTCGCGGCGGGCGAAGCCGAGCAGGGCGAAGTTCGTGGGCAGCAGGCCCCGGTTGGCGAGGTCGTAGACGGCGGGCAGGAGCTTCTTGCGCGCCAGGTCACCGGTGATGCCGAAGACGACCAGGGCGCACGGCTCGGGCACCCGGGGCAGCCGCCGGTCCCGGGGGTCGCGCAGCGGATTGGGGATCATCGCGGGCCGCGCAGCGGGGCGAGGGGCACGAGCGGGCGGCGCAGGGGGGAGAGGGGCACGAGCGGGCCGCGCAGCGGGGAGAGAGTCATCGTCCGTCCTCGTGGTCGGGGGAACCCGCCGTCCGGTCCGGCGGACCGGACGGCAGGGTGGGTCGGGCGCGGGTCGAGCGGCGGCTCCCCGGCCGGCTCGCCGGTGTTCAGCAGTGCAGCGCGGTGAGCAGCTGGTCGATGCCCGCCGCCCGGTCGGTGAGGTGCAGGTGCAGCAGCGGACGGTCGCGGTCGGCCAGCGCCTTGCGGTCGCCCGCGGCCTGCGCCGCCTGCAGCGTGCCGAAGGTGTAGTGCTGGTCGGGCACCGGCACGTCCTCGTCCAGCGCACCGGTGATCTGCAGGAAGACACCGACCTGCGGGCCGCCCTTGTGGTACTGCCCGGTGGAGTGCAGGAAGCGGGGGCCCCACCCGAAGGTGACCGCCTGCTCGGTGCGCTGCGCCAGCGCGGTGCGTACCTCGGCGGCGCGGGCGTCCCGGAGGCGGTCCAGGTAGGCCATGACCGCCAGGTAGCCGCGGGGCGGGACGGCCGCCAGGAGGGCGTCCAGCGTCAGCGACAGCCCGTCGTGGGAGGAGAGGTCGACCCCCCGGAGCACCGCAGCGGTGCCGCGGATCTCCACCGCACCGATCGTGGCCTCCGGCTGCTCGTCGGGCAGCCCGGCGGCGAGGATCGCCTGGGTGTTCTCCTTGCTCTCGGTCACGTTGGGCTGGTCGAAGGGGTTGATGCCCAGCACCCGCCCGGCGACCGCGGTGGCGTACTCCCAGCCGAGGAACTGCGCGCCGAGCGGCCCGGTGACGCCGACCGCCGGGCCGGCACCGGTGGGGCCGGCGCCGACCAGGCCCAGCAGCACGTCGGGCCCCGAGCTGCCGGGTGCCTCGGGGGACTCGAGCACGACGGGCAGGATGCCGCGCCCCTCCTTGCCCGTCGACTCGGCGATGAGCTGCTCGGCCCAGTCGCCGAAGCCCTCGACGGGGGTCTCCCCGGCGTCGGCGAGGGCGAGCTTGTCGCGGCCGGCGTGGAACGCCGCGCCCAGCGCCGCGCCCAGCTCCATCGCCGCGTTGCCCGGTTCGGCGAGCCGCTCGGCCAGCTGCTCGGCGTCGTCGACCAGCGCGGCGACGTCGGCACCGGCGAGCGCGGAAGGGACCAGCCCGAAGGCCGACAGAGCGCTGTACCGCCCGCCGACGGTGGGGTCGGCGAGGAACACCGCCCGGGCGCCCATGTCCGAGGCCGTCTCGGCCAGCGGGGAGCCGGGGTCGGTGACGACGACGAAGCGCGCGCCGATCTGGCGCTCGTCGAGGCCGGCGCGGGCGAACGCGGCGACGAACGCCCGCCGCTGGCTCTCGGTCTCGACCGTGCCGCCGGACTTGGAGCTGACCACCACGACGGTGCGCTCCAGCTCGGTCATGGCCGACAGCAGCTGGCCCGGGTCGGTGGTGTCGAGCACGACCAGCGGTACGCCGGCGGTGCGGCAGATGACCTCCGGGGCCAGCGACGAGCCGCCCATGCCGCACAGCACGATGCGGTCCAGCCCCTCGGCGACGAGCTCGGCGCGGAGCTCGGCGAGCGAGGCGAGCAGCGACCGCGAGGTGGCCGGCAGGTCCAGCCACCCCAGCCGCACGGCGGCCTCGCTCTCGGCGTCGGGGCCCCACAGTGTCGCGTCCTTGCGGGCCAGGCGGGCGGCGACGTCGTCCTGCTCGAGCCGGGCCCGCAACGGCTCGGGGACGTCAAGGCCGGTGCGGGTGACCGCGAGCTTCACGCCTTGTCCTCCAGCTCGGTGCGGACCGAGTCGGTGAGCTCGTCCCAGGAGTCGACGAACTTCTGCACGCCCTCCTCCTCCAGCACGCGGAAGACGTCGTCGAGGTCCACCCCGGCGTCGCGCACGGCCTGCATGACCCCCGCGGCGTCGTCGTAGGACTTCTGCACCGGGGTGCCGGGCGTGCCGTGGTCGGCGTAGGCCATGAGCGTCTTCTCCGGCATGGTGTTCACCGTGCCGGGGGCGATCAGCTCGCTGATGTACATCGTGTCCGAGTACTCGGGGTTCTTGACGCCGGTCGAGGCCCACAGCGGACGCTGCGCGACCGCGCCCTGCGCCTGGAGGGCCTTCCAGCGGTCGCTGGAGAAGACCTCCTCGTAGGCCTGGTAGGCCAGCTGGGCGTTGGCGATGCCGGCCTTGCCCTTCAGCGACGCGTCCGCGCCGGCCGCATCGAGGCGCTTGTCGATCTCGCTGTCGACCCGCGATACGAAGAACGACGCCACCGAGGCGATGCCCTCGAGCGACCCGCCCTCGGCGGCCCGCTTCTCCAGACCGGCGAGGTAGGCGTCCATGACCGCCTTGTACCGCTCGAGGCTGAAGATCAGGGTGACGTTGACGCTGATGCCGTTGGCGATGGTCTCGGTGATCGCCGGCAGCCCGGCCTCGGTGGCCGGGATCTTGATGAACAGGTTGGGGCGGTCGACCAGCCACCACAGGTGGGCCGCCTCGGCCGCGGTCGCGTCGGTGTCGTGGGCCAGGCCGGGGGCGACCTCCAGCGACACGCGGCCGTCGCCGGGCTGCCGCTGGGCCACCGGCGCCAGCAGGTCGCAGGCGTCGCGCACGTCGGCCGCCGTGACGGTGCGCAGCGCCTCCTCGACGCTCACCTTGCGGACGGCGAGGGCGTGCAGCTGGTCGTCGTAGGAGTCCGAGCCGCTGATCGCCGCGGCGAAGATCGTCGGGTTCGTGGTGACACCGACGACGGAGTGCTCGTCGACCAGCGACTGCAGGTTGCCGCTGCGGATCCGGTCCCGCGAGAGGTCGTCGAGCCAGACGGCGACCCCTGCGGACGACAGCTCGGCCAGGTTCTCGTTCTGTGCCATGTCAGGTGCCTTTCGGGAAGGGACTGGAACGGCCTCGCTGCAGGGACCCGCCGCGAGCCTGCGAGTGGTGGGGGCAGCGAGGTCCTTTCTCAGCGATCGCCGGTGGCCTGGGGGAGCCCGCCGGTGGCGGCGACCGGACCGGCGGGGACGGCGTGCCCCGAGCGGGCGGCCTCGAGGCTCTCCCGTGCCGCGGCGACGACCGCCTCGTCGGTCAGCCCGAACTCCTCGTAGAGCACGGTGTAGGCGGCGCTGGCGCCGTAGTGGGTGAGCCCGACGATCCGCCCGGCGTCGCCGACGAACTCGCGCCAGCCCATGGGCACGCCGGCCTCCACGCTCACGCGGGCGCGGACCGAGGGCGGGAGCACCTCGTCCTTGTAGCTCTGGTCCTGGTCGGCGAACCACTCGACGCAGGGGACCGAGACCACGCGGGTCGGGACGCCGTCGGCCTCCAGCCGCTCGCGCGCGGCGACGGCGATCTGCACCTCCGAGCCGGTGCCCATCAGGATCACCTCGGGGCTCCCGCCGGAGGCCTCGGCCAGGACGTAGGCGCCGCGGGCCACGCCCTCGGCCGAGCCGAGCTGCTCCCGGTCGAAGACCGGCAGGTTCTGCCGGGACAGCAGCAGCCCGGCCGGCCGGTCGTTGTTCTCCAGGATCGTGCGCCAGGCGACGGCGACCTCGTTGGCGTCCGCGGGCCGGACGACGTCGAGCCCGGGGATCGCGCGCA
Source organism: Blastococcus sp. DSM 46786 (assembly GCF_900109665.1). Classification (GTDB taxonomy): domain Bacteria; phylum Actinomycetota; class Actinomycetes; order Mycobacteriales; family Geodermatophilaceae; genus Blastococcus; species Blastococcus carthaginiensis. The sequence goes on along the minus strand of NZ_FOAO01000008.1, from coordinate 61,883 downwards.
GCGCGGCGAGGTGCTCGATCGGCTGGTGGGTCGGCCCGTCCTCGCCCAGCCCGATCGAGTCGTGGGTCCAGACGTAGGTGACCGGCAGCTGCATGAGCGCGGCCAGCCGCACCGCGCCGCGCATGTAGTCGGAGAAGGTGAGGAACGTGCCGCCGTACACGCGGGTGCCGCCGTGCAGGGCGATGCCGTTCATCACCGCGCCCATGGCGTGCTCGCGGACGCCGAAGTGGATCGTGCGGCCGTAGGGCCCGCCCGACCACATCTTCGTCTGGCGGTCGGCGGGCAGGAACGACGGTTCGCCCTCCACCGCGGTGTTGTTGCTCTCGGCCAGGTCGGCGGAGCCGCCCCACAGCTCGGGGAGCCGCGGGTAGAGCTCGGCCAGCACCTTGCCCGAGGCCTTCCGGGTGGCGACACCCTTCTCGTCGGCGGGGAAGGACGGCAGCCCCTCGGCCCAGCCGTCCGGCAGCCGGCGCTCGCGCATGCGGGCCAGCAGCGCGGCGCCCTCGGGGTTGGCCTGCTCCCAGGCGGCGAACGCCTCGCCCCACTCCGCGCGGGCGGTGCGGCCGGTCTCCACCACCGAGCGGGCGTGGGCCAGCACGTCGTCGTCGACCTGGAAGGTGCGCTCGGGGTCGAAACCGAGGATCTCCTTGGTGGCGCGGACCTCGTCCTCGCCCAGCGCCGAACCGTGCGAGGCGCCGGTGTTCTGCTTGTTCGGCGCCGGCCAGGCGATGATGGTGCGCAGCTGGATGAACGACGGCCGGCCGGTCTCGGCCTTCGCGGCGGCGAAGGCGGCATCCACGGCGGCGAGGTCCTCGCCGTCGTCCACGGTCTGCACGTGCCAGCCGTAGGCCTCGTACCGGGCCGCGACGTCCTCGGTGAAGGCGACGGTCGTGTCGTCCTCGATCGAGATCCGGTTGTCGTCGTAGACGAGCACCAGGTTGCCGAGCTTCTGCGTGCCGGCCAGCGACGACGCCTCGCCGCTGACGCCCTCCTCCATGTCGCCGTCGGAGGCGAAGCACCAGATGGTGTGGTCGAAGAGGCTCTCGCCCTCGGGGGCGTCGGGGTCGAGCAACCCGCGCTCGCGGCGGGCGGCCATCGCCATGCCGACGGCGTTGCCGACGCCCTGGCCCAGCGGGCCGGTGGTCGTCTCGACGCCCGGGGTGTGGTTGACCTCGGGGTGGCCGGGGGTCTTCGACCCCCAGGTCCGCAGCGCCTGCAGGTCCTCCACCTCGAGGCCGTAACCGGCGAGGAACAGCTGCACGTACAGCGTCAGGCTGGAGTGCCCCATGGACAGGACGAACCGGTCGCGGGCGACCCAGTTCGGGTCGCTCGGGTCGTGCCGCAGCCACTTGTGGAACAGCAGGTAGGCCGTCGGCGCCATGCTCATCGCGGTGCCGGGGTGGCCGTTGCCGACCTTCTGGACGGCGTCCATCGCGAGCACGCGGGCGGTGTCGATGGCGCGGCGGTCGAGGTCGCCGAAATCCTGGGGGAGGGTCGGCTGCGGCTGCGACGGGCTGCCGGTGGGCGCGTCGGTCGCGGCCTCGGCCGGTGCTTCCGGCCCGGTGCTGCGCGTGTCCATCTGGTCGGTTCTCCCTCGAGGTAGGCCTGACGTCGTGCCCGGGCGCGGCCGGCCGCCGGTGGGCTGGTGCGGGACCGCGGGGCGGAACGGCGTCGTCGGGTCGCCCCTACCCGCTGCACCGGCGGCAGCAACGTGATCAACCCTAGTCATCCGAGGTCATGCCGCACGCCGGCCTCGGGACCGGCCGGGGCTACAGTGGGGGAGTTCCGCCCCCCGGTTCGAAGGGATCCCGTGGTGCCCTGCTGCCCGCGCGCGACCGCGCACGAGGGCACCCGGTGACGGTGCTGTCCGAGCGCACCGCCGCCCCTGCTCCCCGCCTCGCCACCCGGCTCCGAGCCCGCCTCGGCGCCTACGTCGGCCTCACCAAGCCGCGCATCATCGAACTGCTGCTGATCACCACGGTGCCGGCGATGATGCTGGCCGACCGGGGCTGGCCGTCGCTGTCGCTGCTCTTCTGGACGCTGCTCGGCGGGACCTTCGCCGCCGGGGCGGCCAACGTCTTCAACTGCTACTTCGACCGGGACATCGACCGGTTGATGCAGCGCACCCGGAAGCGGCCGCTGGTGACCGGCGAGGTCACGCCGCGGGCCGCCCTGGTCTTCGGGTCGGTCCTCACCGTCAGCGCCATCGTGCTGCTGCTGGTGACGACGACGCCGCTCGCGGCGGTGCTCGCGGCGGCGGCGATCTTCTACTACGCCGTCCTGTACACGATGGTGTTCAAGCGGCACACGCGCCGCAGCACCGAGTGGGGCGGCGTGCCCGGCGCGGCGCCGGTGCTCATCGGGTGGGCGGCGGTGACCGGGTCGCTGGACTGGCCGGCGGTCGTGGTGTTCGGGATCGTCTTCTGCTGGCAGATGCCGCACTTCTGGGCCCTGGCCCTGCGGTTCAGGGACGACTACGCCCGGGCCGACGTCCCGATGCTGCCCGTGGTGACCACCGCGCTCTCGGTCGGCCGGCAGTCGGTCGCCTGGGCGTGGGCCACCGTCGCCGTCTCGCTGCTGCTCTGGCCGGTGGCCTCCGGCTACGGCATCGGGCTGGGGTACGCGATCCCCGCGGCGCTGCTGGGTGCCTGGTTCGTCGTCGAGTCCCACCGGCTGCTCGCCCGCATCAAGCGCGGCGGCGAGATGAAGCCGATGCAGCTGTTCCACGTCTCGATCTCGTACCTGTCGCTGCTCTCGGTCGCGATCGTCGTCGACGCCATCGTCTGAGGAAGGGCCCCGTCCTCCTCATCCCTCGCAGGCTCGGGACGAGCCTCTGGACGGGGCCGGAGCTCGCTGCTGCTCCGTCCACAGGTCGGCATTGCTAGCCTCCCGCCGTGCGCCGGGACCTCACCGACGCCCGCATGGGCCGGCTCGTGGGTGCGGACGGGCGGACGTACTCGCTGCGGGCCAGAGCGCTGGAGCGGCTCCAGGTCGAGGCGCTCGTCGAGTCCGGGAGCCCGGTCGTCGCCTACCTGCCCGGCGGGCGGCTGCTCTGGCACGACGAGGACGACGCCTGGCCGGCCTGGGCCGACGCCCGCAGCGCCCCGGAGGCGGCCAGCGCGTCGCGCTGGGAGTCACCGGACGGCGCGTCGCTCGTCGTCCTCGTGTGGCACGGCTGACTGCCCAGGGGCTGCGCGGTACCCGTCGGGGGCGTGCGCGCAGGGACGGCGTCCGGTCAGCGGGCGGCGACCGCCGGCTCGACGGGGGCGGTCAGCGGCCGCTCGGACGCCGGCCCGCGGACCGACCACACCAGGCGGGCGGTGTACGCGGTGATCAGCACCGCGCCCAGCATGTGCAGCAGCACGAGCAGGATCGGCAGGTCGGTGAAGTACTGCACGTAGCCGACGACGCCCTGCGCGAGCTGGACGACCAGCAGGTCGCGTGCGGCCCGGCGGACCCGGCCGGGTGAGTCGGTCGCGTACAGGGCGACCAGCAGGGCGACGGTGAGCCCGACGAGCAGGAAGACGGCGTCCGCGTGCAGGTGGCTGACCAGCTCGGCGTCCAGCCCCGTGCGCCCGGCCTCGGGGTCGCCGCTGTGCGGCCCGCTGCCGGTGACCACGGTGCCCATGACCAGCACCAGCGCGGTGACCGCGGCGATCGCGCCGACCAGCAGGCGGAACGGGCGGCCCAGCAGCGGCTCGCCGACCCCGGGCTCGCGCGAGCGCAGCCAGAGCACGGTGGTCAGTGCGACCAGGCCCATCGAGACGAGGAAGTGCGCGGCGACGGTCCACGGGTTCAGGCCGGTGAGGACGGTGATGCCCCCGACGATGCCTTGGGCGGGGATACCGAGGAACGCCGCCACGGCCCAGGGGCGCAGATCGCGGCGCCGTGAGCGCACCACCACGACGACGAGCGCGATGGCCAGGACGGCGAGGACGAAGGTGAGCAGCCGGTTGCCGAACTCGACCACGCCGTGGATGCCCATCTCCGGCGTCGTCACGAAGCTCTCGGTGGTGCACCGGGGCCAGGTCGGGCACCCCAGGCCGGAGCCGGTGAGGCGGACGACGCCCCCGGTGAGCACGATCGCCCCGTGGGCCAGGACGTTGGCGAGCGCGACCCGCGAGATGGTCGTTGGGGAGAAGGAAACGGGCAGGACCGGCACGCCCCGATGCTAGAAGGAGTCCCTGCCCCCCACCGCTCGCAGGCTCGCGGTGGGCCCTGCAGGGAGCCGCCAGGCCCGTGAGTCTCGTCACCGGGGTCTCCCCGCAGGCGGCTTCTTAGGTGGACCTTGCTTGCGGGGTCCCCGAAATAGGACACACTCGTGTTGTGGAAATTCTCGCGGCGAAGCTCCGGCCGTCGGCGACCGCCGACGACGGGCGCACGCGCGACCGCGTGAGCGGGCTGCTGCTCGAGCACGGTCCGCAGACGGCGACCGAGCTCGCGGGCCGGCTCGGCGTCTCGCCGGCGGCCGTCCGCCGCCACCTCGACGCCCTGGTCGCCACCGGCCGGGTCGAGGAGCGGCAGGTGCGCGACGCCCACCGCGGTCGGGGGCGCCCCGCCCGGCGCTTCCACCTCACCGACGCCGGCCGCTCGGCCTTCCCGCACGCCTACGACGACCTGGCCCTCACCGCGCTGCGCTACGTCGCGGCGGCCGGAGGTCCCGATGCCGTCCGCGCCATCGCCGAGCAGCAGCTCGCCGGCCTGGAGGCGCGTGCCTCCAGCGCGGTGGAGGCGGCCACGGACGGCAGCTCCGGCGCCCCGGCCGACCGGGCCCAGGCGCTCGCCGCCGCCCTCACCGCCGAGGGCTACGCTGCCACCGCCTCGGCGTTGTCCGGCGGTGGGCAGCTCTGCCAGCACCACTGCCCGGTGGCGCACGTCGCGGCGGAGTTCCCGCAGCTCTGCGAGGCCGAGACGGCGGTGATCGGCCGGCTGGTCGGCACGCACGTCCAGCGGCTGGCCACGATCGCCCACGGCGACGGGGTATGCACCACGCACATCCCCGGGCCGGTGCGCCCCGGCAGCGGCCGGGGCCACACGCGTGCGGGGAACAGATCGGCCCCCGGACGCCCTGTACCAGGTGAGCGTGCAGCGCCCGATCGCGCGCGCACCCGCACGACCGAGTCCACCAGCACCGCCCCCACGAACGACCGGGAGAGGACGCCCGCATGACCAGCACCCAGCAGCCGGTGAGCACGCCGCTGACGCAGGACGAGCAGATCGACCAGCTCGGCCGCTACGAGTACGGCTGGGCCGACGCCGACGTCGCCGGTGCCTCCGCCCGTCGTGGGATCGACGAGGACGTCGTCCGCGACATCTCGGCCCGCAAGAGCGAGCCCGAGTGGATGCTCGAGCGCCGCCTCAAGGCCCTCAAGCTCTTCGGTCGCAAGCCCATGCCCGACTGGGGTTCGGACCTCTCCGGTATCGACTTCCAGAACATCAAGTACTTCGTGCGCTCCACCGAGAAGCAGGCGACCTCGTGGGAGGAGCTGCCGGAGGACATCAAGAACACCTACGACAGGCTGGGCATCCCCGAGGCGGAGAAGCAGCGCCTGGTCGCCGGTGTCGCCGCGCAGTACGAGTCCGAGGTCGTCTACCACCAGATCCGCGAGGACCTGGAGGAGCAGGGTGTCCTCTTCCTGGACACCGACACGGCGCTGAAGGAGCACCCGGACCTGTTCCGCGAGTACTTCGGCTCGGTCATCCCGTCCGGTGACAACAAGTTCGCCGCGCTGAACACCGCCGTCTGGTCGGGCGGCTCGTTCATCTACGTGCCGCCGGGCGTGCACGTCGAGATCCCGCTGCAGGCCTACTTCCGGATCAACACCGAGAACATGGGCCAGTTCGAGCGGACGCTGATCATCGTCGACGAGGGCGCCTACGTGCACTACGTCGAGGGCTGCACCGCGCCGATCTACAAGAGCGACTCGCTGCACTCCGCGGTCGTCGAGATCATCGTCAAGAAGAACGCGCGCTGCCGGTACACGACCATCCAGAACTGGTCGAACAACGTCTACAACCTGGTCACCAAGCGGGCCGTGGCCCACGAGGGCGCGACCATGGAGTGGGTCGACGGCAACCTCGGCTCCAAGGTGACGATGAAGTACCCGGCCGTCTGGATGACCGGCGAGCACGCCAAGGGCGAGGTGCTCTCGATCGCCTTCGCGGGCGAGGGGCAGCACCAGGACGCCGGCGCCAAGATGGTGCACGCCGCGCCGCACACCTCCTCGACGATCGTGTCGAAGTCGGTGGCCCGCGGCGGTGGCCGAACCTCCTACCGCGGCCTGGTGCAGATCGACGAGGGCGCCTACGGCTCGAAGTCCACGGTGAAGTGCGACGCGCTGCTGGTCGACACGATCAGCCGGTCGGACACCTACCCCTATGTCGACGTCCGGGAGGACGACGTGGCCATGGGCCACGAGGCGACCGTCTCCCGGGTCAGCGACGACCAGCTCTTCTACCTCATGAGCCGCGGCCTCTCGGAGGACGAGGCCATGGCGATGGTGGTGCGCGGGTTCGTCGAGCCGATCGCCCGCGAGCTGCCCATGGAGTACGCCCTCGAGCTCAACCGGCTCATCGAGCTGCAGATGGAAGGTGCCGTCGGCTGATGCCCGACCAGAACGCCCCCACCACCACCGGGCTGACCACCGAGTCGGCCACCCTCGCCGGCGAGCTGTTCGGCGACGGCGTCGGGACGCAGGCCGGTCCGCCGGCCGTCCCGGCCGCCGGCACCGGCACGGCCGGGCAGGCCGCGCCCGGCGCGCACTCGCACGGCGGGGCCACGCCCACCGGTTCGCCCGCCGAGCGGTTCACCTCGATCGACCCGGACGCCTTCGGCGTGCCGACCGGACGCGAGGAGACCTGGCGCTTCACGCCGATGAAGCGGCTCAGGCCGCTGCTCGACGGCGCCCCGTCGGACGCCCACCTCACCTGGACCACCGACCTGCCCGAGGGCGTCGAGCTGACCAGCGTCGAGGTCGGCGACCCGCTGCTCAAGGGGCTGCCCGAGCCGGTCGACCGGCTCGCGGCGCTGGCCCGCCAGCGCAGCGGTGGCGCCGCCGTCGTCCGCGTGGCCAAGGAGGCCCAGCTCGGCCGCCCGGTCACCCTCGGCCTGGCCGGCTCCGGCTCCGAGGACGTCGTCTGGGGCCACCTTGTGATCGAGGTCGGCGCCTTCGCGAAGGCGACGATCGTGCTCGACCACAGCGGCCTGGCCCGGTACGCCGGGGGCGTCTCCGTCCTCGTCGGCGACAGCGCCCAGGTGAAGCTCGTGTCGGTGCAGGACTGGGCGCCCGGGGCGGTGCACGGCGGGCAGTACGACGCCGTCGTCGGCCGGGACGCCACCTTCACCCAGGTCGTGGTGACCCTCGGCGGCGACCTGGTCCGCCTGGTCAGCAACGTGCAGTACGCCGGTCCCGGCGGCAGCGCGGAGCTCTTCGGCGTCTACTTCTCCGACGAGACGCAGCACCAGGAGCACCGCCTGTGGGTCGACCACGCGGTGCCCAACTGCTCCAGCGACGTGCTCTACAAGGGTGCGCTGCAGGGGGAGGGCGCCCGCACGGTCTGGATCGGCGACGTCCGCATCCGGCCCGCGGCCACCGGCACGGAGACCTACGAGCTCAACCGGAACCTGGTGCTCACCGACGGCGCCCGCGCCGACTCGGTGCCGAACCTGGAGATCGAGACCGGTGAGATCGTCGGCGCCGGCCACGCCAGCGCCACCGGCCGGTTCGACGACGAGCAACTGTTCTACCTCTGCTCGCGCGGCATCGAGGCCGAGACCGCCCGCCGCCTGGTCGTCCGCGGCTTCTTCGCCGACGTCGTGCAGCGGATCGGCCTGGACGCGCTGCAGGACCGGCTGATGGCCGCCATCGACGAGCGCCTCGGCGCCCTGCCCGCCCTGGACGAGCAGCCGGTCGAGGTGTCCTGACCATGGCCTTCGAACGCGTCTGCGCCCTCTCCGACATCAAGGAGACGGGTGCGCTGCGGGTCGAGCTGGCGGCCGGCGGCCACGTCGATGCTCTAGCCGTCGTCCGGTACGAGGGTGCGGTCTACGCGCTCGAGGACCGCTGCTCGCACGCCGACGTCCCGCTGACCGACGGCGATGTCGAGACCTTCGACGGCGCGCCGACGATCGAGTGCTTCCTGCACGGGTCGTGCTTCGACCTGCGCACGGGCGAGCCCACCAACCTGCCGGCGACCGAGCCGGTCCCCGTCTACCCGGTCCGCGTGGAGGGGGAGGACGTGTACGTCGACACCGAGACCGACGGCACCCTCCCCGCCGCGGCCGCCAACTGAGGAGCGAGAAGAAGTGTCCGTTCTGGAGATCCGCGACCTGCACGTCAGCGTGGGGGAGGGTGACGACGCCAAGGAGATCCTCCGCGGCGTCGACCTGACCGTCCGCTCCGGCGAGACGCACGCGATCATGGGCCCCAACGGGTCCGGCAAGTCCACCCTGGCCTACTCGATCGCCGGCCACCCGAAGTACACGATCACCGGCGGCAGCGTCACGCTCGACGGCGAGGACGTCCTCGCGATGAGCGTCGACGAGCGGGCCCGTGCCGGCCTGTTCCTCGCCATGCAGTACCCGGTCGAGGTGCCCGGTGTCTCGGTGTCGAACTTCCTGCGCACCGCCGCCACCGCCATCAAGGGCGAGGCGCCGAAGCTGCGCACCTGGGTCAAGGACGTCAAGAGCGAGATGGAAGCGCTCGAGATGGACCCGGCCTTCGCCGAGCGCAACGTCAACGAGGGCTTCTCCGGTGGTGAGAAGAAGCGCCACGAGATCCTGCAGATGCGCCTGCTCAAGCCGGGCATCGCGATCCTCGACGAGACCGACTCCGGCCTCGACGTCGACGCGCTGCGGATCGTCTCCGAGGGCGTCAACCGCACCCGCGAGGAGGGGGACGTCGGCGTCCTGCTGATCACCCACTACACGCGGATCCTGCGCTACATCAAGCCCGACTTCGTGCACGTCTTCGTGGGCGGCCGGATCGCCGAGGAGGGCGGCCCGGAGCTGGCGGAGAAGCTGGAGAACGAGGGCTACGCGGCGTACGCGAAGGGGTCGGGGGAGACCGCGGCATGACCTCGACCGCCTCGCGTCCCGCCACGGGGGCGCGCACCCCGCTCCCGCTGGACGTCGAGGCGATCCGGGCGGACTTCCCGATCCTGTCCCGCACCGTCCGCGACGGGAAGCGGCTGGTCTACCTCGACTCCGGGGCCACCTCGCAGAAGCCGCGCCAGGTGCTCGACGCCGAGCGCTGGTTCTACGAGAACGTGAACGCTGCGCCGCACCGGGGGGCCCACCAGCTCGCCGAGGAGGCGACCGGCGCCTACGAGGAGGCCCGGGCGAAGGTCGGCGCGTTCATCGGCGCTCCCGAGAACGAGGTCGTCTTCACCCGCAACACCACCGAGGCGATCAACCTGGTGGCCTACGCGCTGTCCAACGCGGCCACGGCGAAGGAGCCGGAGTTCCGGACCCACGCCGTCGGCCAGGGTGACGAGATCGTCGTCACCGAGATGGAGCACCACGCCAACCTGATCCCGTGGCAGCAGCTGTGCGAGCGCACCGGGGCGACCCTGCGCTGGCTCGGGCTGACCGACGACGGCCGGCTGGACCTGTCGGACCTGGCGACGGTGGTCAACGAGCGCACCAGGCTCGTCGCCGTCACCCAGCAGTCCAACATCCTGGGCACCATCAACCCGATCGAGCAGATCGTGGCGCGGGCCCGCGAGGTCGGTGCCCTGGTGCTGGTGGACGGCGCGCAGTCGGTGCCGCACCAGCCGATCGACGTGGCGGCCCTGGGCGCGGACTTCCTGGTGTTCTCCGGGCACAAGATGCTCGGGCCCACCGGCGTCGGCGTGCTGTGGGGCCGCTACGAGGTGCTCGACGCGCTGCCCCCGTTCCTCACCGGCGGCTCGATGATCGAGGTCGTGCGCATGGAGGGCTCCACCTTCATGCCGCCGCCGCAGCGCTTCGAGGCCGGCGTGCCGATGACCGCGCAGGTGGTCGGGCTCGGGGCCGCCGTCGAGTACCTGACCGCCCTCGGCATGGACAAGGTCGAGGAGCACGAGCGGGCGCTCACCGGCTACGCGCTGGGGAAGCTCGCCGAGATCCCCGGCGTCACGGTGATCGGCCCGCCGGACACCGTCGCCCGCGGGGGAGCGGTCTCCTTCACCGTCGAGGGCGTCCACCCGCACGACGTCGGGCAGGTGCTCGACGACCTCGGCATCGCCGTCCGCGTGGGGCACCACTGCGCGTGGCCGGTCGTGCGGCGCTACGGCGTCCCGGCCACCACCCGGGCGACGTTCTACGTGCACACGGGGTACGACGACGTCGACGCGCTGGCCGACGGAATTCGCGCGGCCCAGAAGTTCTTCGGAACGGTGTGAGGTCGATCCGCTGATGCAGCTCGAGTCGATGTACCAGGAGATCATCCTGGACCACTACAAGAACCCGCACGGACGCGGTCTGCGCGACCCGTTCGACGCCGAGGTGCACCACGTCAACCCGACGTGCGGTGACGAGGTGACCCTGCGGGTGAAGCTCGACGGCGACACCGTCGCCGACGTGTCCTACGAGGGCATGGGGTGCTCGATCAGCCAGGCGTCGGTCTCGGCGATGTACGACCTCGTGGTCGGCAAGCCGGTGACCGAGGCGCTGGAGACCGGCGAGCACTTCATGACCCTCATGCAGGCCAAGGGCGACCCCGCCGTCGCCGAGAAGCTCGAGGACGAGCTGGAGGACGCCGTCGCGTTCGCCGGCGTCTCCAAGTACCCGGCGCGCATCAAGTGCGCGCTGATGAGCTGGATGGCCCTCAAGGACGCGTCCGCCCGAGCCCTGTCCACGACCCAGGCCGGAGGCCAGTGATGAGCGAGACCACCGAGAACGCCGTGACCGGGAACGCGACGCCCGCCACCGACGGCGCCCCGGGTGACCTGCCCGCCTACAAGTCGGCGCTGCTCGAGGACCTCGAGGAGGCGATGCGCGACGTCGTCGACCCCGAGCTGGGCGTGAACGTCGTCGACCTCGGCCTCGTCTACGGCCTCGACGTCGACGAGAGCAACGTCGCGATCATCGACATGACGCTGACCAGCGCGGCCTGCCCGCTCACCGACGTCATCGAGGACCAGGCCCGCCAGGCCCTCACCGGTGGCCCCGGCCCGGGGCTGGTCGACGACATCCGGATCAACTGGGTCTGGATGCCGCCGTGGGGCCCGGACAAGATCACCGACGACGGCCGCGAGCAGCTGCGCGCCCTCGGCTTCCGGGTCTGACCCTCTTCCGCGTGCCGGCGTCTCCGGGGCCTGTCACGGCCCTGGTCCCGGTGCGACCCGGAGGGTCGCATCGTCACCGCAGGTCGGCGAGGCGGGCGGCGAACCCGGCGACCGGCGTCCGCTCGCGCAGCACCCCCACGAGCAGGAGCACGGTGCCCACCGCCAGCGCGGCGGCGACCGGCCACGGCAGCGCGCGCACCGCCAGGCCCAGCGCCAGCACCAGCGCCGAGCCCGCTCCGACCAGGATCGGTGCCCGGACGCCGGCCCGGCTCCCCGCCACCATCGCGACCGCGGCGGCAGCCAGCACCAGCACGGCGCGCGGCCCGTCGGGGGAGAGGGCGGCGAGCGCGGTCGACGGGACGGCTGCCACGAGCAGGCCCGGGCCCCAGGACGGCCACGACGGCTCACGCACCAGTGCCCGCCCCGACGCGAGCAGCAGTCCGCCGGCGGCCGGCAGCGTCCAGGCCTCCACCGTGCCGGTGCCGGCGAGCGCGGCCGCGATCCAGCAGGCGAGCACCACCTGGGCCGCGCCCACCCGCCAGGCGGTGCCGGCGTCGGTCGCGGCGCCGGCGTCGCTGGCGTCCGCCCGACCGGTCCACCATGCCCAGCCCAGCGTCGTGGTGCCCTGGACCGCCAGGTGGGCCAGCACCTGTTCCCGGTCCCCCAGGACCAGCAGGAGCAGCACGGCCAGCGCGGCGACGACCGCCGCGGCGGTGACCGTGGCCCGCCGGGAGTCGCGGTCCAGCACCGCCGCCGTGCCGAGCGCGGCCACGTACAGCGCGGTCAGCAGGACGGCGGCGCCGGCGGGGGAGGCCCAGCCGTCGGGGAGACCCAGGACCGCGGCCCCGGCCAGGCAACCGACCGCCGTGGGCGCCGCCACGGGGCGGTCGTCGGAGCGCCGGGCTGCCACCCACAGCGTCGGGGCCGCCGTCAGGAGAAGCAGCAGCGCCAGCGCCGACCAGTGCGTGCCGGCCACCAGGCGGAGGACCGACAGGGCGGCCAGCAGCACGCCGCCGGTGAGGGCCACGGGCAGCAGGAACCCGCGCCGCCACCCGCTGAGCGCACCGGCCGCCACCGCGGCTCCCAGGACGCCGGCGAACCCGGCCACGGCGACGACGACCGGCCCCCCGGCGGACGACGCCCCGGCGACGGCGGCCCCGGTCACGGCGCCGGAGACGACGGGGACCAGCCGCGGGGGGCCGAGCAGCACGTCGAGCGGTGCGCGCAGCCGGGCCAGCAGCAGCCCGCCGGCGGCGGCCGCCACCAGCGCCGCGGCCGGCCACCGCGCGGCCGGACCGGCCGTCCACGCCTCCTGGAGGCCGGCCAGCACCCCGGTGGCGAACCAGAAAGCCGTCGTCGCCAGGACCAGCCGGGCCACCAGCGGCCGGGCGAAAAGCGCGACCGCGAGGCCCGCCAGCGCGACGGCCAGCAGGAACTCGGTGCGCACGGGGGCGGTGACCCCGTCCAGCAGCCGCAGGACGGCGAGCTGCAGACCCGCCCACGCGGCCAGCGGCCACGCGGCGGTGGCGGGGGAGGTGCGGTGCAGCAGGACGAAGGCGCCGGCCAGCACCAGCGGCAACAGCGGGTCCCCGGTGCGCAGCGCGCCGACGTCGCCCGCCGCCAGGGCGAAGCCCGCGGAGCTGGCGGCGAAGGTCTCGGCCGAGCTGCGCAGCCGCGAGCGGTCCGCCCGGACCGAGCCGGCCGCGGCGAGCCCGGCGAGCACCAGGAGCGCCCCGCTGACCAGCGGCCCGCCCTGGACCGACGCCAGCGCCGCCGCGCCGCTCACCAGCAGCACGGCGCCCACGGCGAGGAGCACCTGCGGCGGGTTGGCAGCGTACGGGAACGGCGGCACCGGCGGAGATGCCACCGGCCGGGTCGTCCGCGCCTCCGGGGTCACCGGAGCACCCTGCCCGCGGCGGTGCCGCCCGAATCACCCTCGAAGCGTTCGGCACCCGGCGGTCGAGCGCCTACCCTGGGTGCAGTGATCACGACGACCGGCCTGGAGCTGCGCGCCGGCGCCCGCATCCTCATCAGCGAGGCCAACCTGCGGGTGCAACCCGGTGACCGCATCGGGCTCGTCGGACGCAACGGCGCCGGCAAGACCACCACGCTCACCACGCTCGCCGGTGAGCGCCTGCCGCACGCCGGGAAGGTCGACGTCACCGGCGAGATCGGCTACCTGCCGCAGGATCCCCGCAGCGGCGACCTCGACATCACCGCCAGCGACCGGGTGCTCTCCGGCCGGGGGCTCGACGTCCTGAAGGCCCAGCTGGTCAAGGCGCAGGTCGCCATGGCCGAGCCCGCGGACGACGACGAGCGCGACCGGGCCGTCCGCCGCTACGGTCGGCTGGAGGACCAGTTCGCCGCGCTCGGCGGGTACGCCGCGGAGAGCGACGCCGCGCGCATCTGCACCAACCTCGGCCTGCCCGACCGCGTCCTGGCCCAGCCGCTGCGCACGCTCTCCGGCGGCCAGCGCCGCCGGGTCGAGCTCGCCCGCATCCTCTTCTCCGACGCCGAGACGCTGCTGCTCGACGAGCCGACCAACCACCTCGACGGCGACTCGATCACCTGGCTCAAGGGCTTCCTGGCCGGCCACAAGAGCGGGCTGATCGTCATCAGCCACGACGTCGAGCTGCTCGACGCCGTCGTCAACAAGGTCTGGCACCTGGACGCCAACCGGGCCACCGTCGACGTCTACAACCTCGGCTGGAAGCCCTACCTGGCGCAGCGGGAGACCGACGAGCGGCGTCGCAAGCAGGAGCGCGCCAACACCGAGCGCAAGATCGACACGCTCAACGCCCAGGCCGACAAGATGCGCGCCAAGGCCACCAAGGCCAAGGCGGCCAAGAGCATGGACAAGCGGGCCGAGCGCCTGGCGGCCGGGCTGGCCGACGTGCGGGTGCAGGACAAGGTCGCCAAGCTGCGGTTCCCCACGCCGGCTCCGTGCGGGAAGACGCCGCTCACCGCCGAGGGCTTGTCCAAGAGCTACGGCTCGCTGGAGATCTTCACCGACGTCGACCTCGCGGTGGACCGGGGCGCGCGCGTCGTCGTCCTCGGGCTCAACGGGGCGGGCAAGACGACGCTGCTGCGGATGCTCGCCGGCACCGAGAGCCCCGACACCGGTGAGGTGAAGGCCGGCCACGGGCTGCGCGTGGGCTATTACGCGCAGGAGCACGAGACGCTCGACATGGACCGCACGCTGCTGGAGAACATGCGCTCGTCGGCGCCCGACAGCACCGACACCGAGCTGCGCCGCATCCTCGGCGCGTTCCTCTTCTCGGGCGAGACGGTCGACCAGCGCACCGGCACGCTGTCGGGCGGTGAGCGCACCCGGCTGGCGATGGCGACGCTCGTCGTCTCGGGCGCCAACGTGCTGCTCCTCGACGAGCCGACGAACAACCTGGACCCGGCCAGCCGCGAGCAGGTGCTCGAGGCGCTGCGCACCTACGCGGGCGCGATCGTGCTGGTCACCCACGACGAGGGCGCCGTGCGGGCACTGGACCCGGACAAGGTGATCCTGCTGCCCGACGGCACCGAGGACGCGTGGAGCGAGGACCTCGCCGACCTGGTCGAGCTCGCGTAGGCCTGCTCGGCGGTGATCGCGGCTCGGCGCCGCGGCGGTCGATGCCCGTCGCGGCCCGGGAGGCTGGGCACGTGTTCCGCGGACAGTAGCTCTCTGCCCCGCCGGACGGGGCAGAGCGCGACTGCTCCCGTTCGGCGCCGGCCTGTCACGGCGTGCCGTCGGGATCCCAGGGGAATCGCTCGTCGCGGGCCTCTGTCGTAGCTCCGTTGCAGACTGCCGTCGTGATCGATGACCTCGAACGGAGTCGAGCGGCTGGCGAACGGCAGGCGCTTCTCGCGTCGGTGGCTGAAGCAGCTCACGAGTGGACCGGCGAGCACCCTGAGTGGGGCGGGTTCGAAGAGAGCTCTCACCAGTCGCACGCGGAGGCCGAGCGGAGTGTGCACGTCTCCGCCGAGGCGGAGGAGGCATTCGTCGCGGCCATCGGCCGCCGTGGTTGGCGATCTACTCCGGGACACCTCGGCTGGTCACGCATGGCTGTTGACGATCGGTTCGCCGGCGGCGGCGAGGCGCCGGCTGTAGACCACAGCGAGGTCGACGACGTCTGACACGCGCGCATCCATGATCCTGACGTTGCGGTAGACGAAATCCGGGTCGAAACGCAACCACTTGCCCGTCGGCGCTCCGCAGCGACTCCCCAACCCCCCGACGTCGCATGACTCCGGCAGGTCTCGGTTCACGTGGCCGTCGTCCCCCGTCTGGGTGATCATGGGTCCGAGGGAGCCGTGGTCGACGGGACGGCGGCACCAGGGCGGACAGCCAACGACGGGCCGTCGCGCGCCGGTTGTGCCGGTGGGCCGGTGGCCGACACGGAGGGGAGCCATGGCCGACACGAGCACTGCGGACCTCGGCAAGGGCAAGCGGATCACCGGCGGTGACCGGTCGACGCTCGCCGACGAGCTGCGCAAGCGGTACGACGAGGGCGAGAGCATCCGCTCCCTGGCCACCTCGACGAACCGGTCCTACGGCTTCGTGCACCGGCTGCTCTCGGAGTCCGGGGCCTCGCTGCGCAGCCGCGGCGGGGCCAACCGGAACAGCAAGAAGACGTGAGGAAGCGTGCGAACGAACCAGTAGCCACTGCACCGCGCGGTCCGCGCCTGACGAGGGTCGGCGAGGCGGGGGCGTGACCGCGGACCCCACCAGTTCCCCTCCGCCCGGCTGGGTGCGGACGAGCCGCGACGGCGCCGTCCTCACCGTCACCCTGGACCGGCCGGATCAGCTGAACGCCCAGACGCCGGACACATGGTCGGCGCTGGCCGACGTGGGGGCGTCGCTGGACGACGACGTGCGGGTCGTCGTCCTGCGCGGCTCCGGCCGCTCCTTCTCGGCCGGCCTGGACCGCAGCATGTTCGACACCGGCTCGAGCGCGGGAGGTGGGCTGGGTGAGCTCGGGCGGCTGCCGGTCGAGGAGGCGCGGGAGCGGATCCGCGGCTACCAGGCCGGCTTCCGCTGGCTGCGCTCGCCGGGCGTCGTATCGGTGGCGGCGGTGCAGGGCCACGCCGTCGGCGCCGGTGCCCAGCTGGCGCTCGCCTGCGACCTGCGGGTGTTCACCGACGACGCGCAGCTGCGGCTGCCCGAGGTGACGCTCGGACTGGTCCCCGACCTGACCGGCACCAGCACGCTGGTCGAACTCGTCGGCTACGCGCGGGCGCTGGAGCTGTGCCTGACCGGTCGCGCCGTCGGCGCCGCCGAGGCGCAGGCGATCGGCCTGGCGACCGCGGTGGTGCCGCGCGCGGAGCTGGACGACGCCGTCGCCGACCTGACCGCGGCGCTCCTCGCCCCGCCGGTGGGTGCGAGCCGGGCCACCGCGGCGCTGGTCCGCTCGGCCGTGCGCAACGACGCCGGTGCCCAGGACGCCGCGGAGCGCGCCGCCCAGGTGCAGCGGCTGCACGAAATAGTCAGCGGCTGCTGAGAGGCTCCCAGGAACAAGCGCGGTCGCGCCCCGGTTGCAGCAGCCGCCGGGGCGCGACCGGCGGGACGAGGGAGGTGGCATGGACGTGAGCCAGTCCATGACCTCCATGGCGGCCATGCGGTCGTTCAAGCGGGACCCGGCGGTGACCGCGCGGCAGCTGCCCAAGGGCACCGTCCGGCGGATCGTCGGCATCGCCCGGCCCTACCGGCGCGAGCTCACCTTCTTCCTGCTGCTCGTCGTCGGCTCCTCGGTCATCGGCGTGATCACCCCGCTGCTGGCCGGCGACATCGTCAACCGGATCGCCGGGCTCGAGGGCACCGCGGGCGACATCGTGCAGATCGCGCTGGTCATCGCCGGCCTGGCCGTGGTCGACGCCGGGATCTCCCTGGGCACCCGCTGGTACTCCGCGCGCATCGGCGAAGGCGTCATCTACGACCTGCGCAGCCAGGTCTTCGAGCACGTCCAGCGCATGCCGGTCGCCTTCTTCACGCGCACGCAGACCGGCGCGCTGGTCAGCCGCTTGAACAACGACGTCGTCGGCGCGCAGCAGGCGTTCACCTCGACGCTGTCGGGCGTCGTCAGCAACGTCATCGGGCTGGTGCTCACGGCGGGCGTGATGCTCACGCTGTCCTGGCAGATCACGCTGCTGTCCCTGGTCCTCGTGCCGCTGTTCGTCCTGCCCGCCCGCCGCATCGGCCGCCGGCTGCAGGAGATCACCCGGGAGTCCTACTCGCTCAACGCGTCGATGAACGCCACGATGACCGAGCGGTTCAACGTCGCCGGCGCGCTGCTGGTGAAGCTGTTCGGCCGGCCGACGGCCGAAGCCGAGTCCTTCCGCGGCCGCGCCGCCCGGGTGCGCGACATCGGCGTCCTCTCGGCCATGTACGGGCGCACCTTCTTCACCGCGCTGACGCTGGTGGCGGCGCTGGCGACCGCGCTGGTGTACGGCCTCGGCGGCTGGCTCGCGTTCACCGGCGAACTGAGCGCCGGTGACGTGGTGGCGCTCGCGTTGCTGCTGTCCCGGCTCTACGGGCCGCTGACCGCCCTGTCCAACATCCGCGTGGACGTGATGAGCGCGATGGTCAGCTTCGACCGGGTCTTCGAGGTGCTCGACCTCCCGCCCATGATCCGCCAGGCGCCCGACGCCGTCCCCGTCCCGGCCGACGACCGGTCCATCGAGTTCGACGGCGTCTCCTTCAGCTACCCGTCGGGCGCCGACGTCTCGCTGCCGTCGCTGGAGGAGGTGTCGCTGCCCGAGCACGGCGGCCCGGTCGACGTCCTGCACGACGTCAGCTTCCGGGTAGAACCCGGTCGTCTCGTCGCGCTGGTCGGGCACTCGGGGGCCGGCAAGTCGACCATCGCCCACCTGGTGCCCCGGCTCTACGACGCCACCGGCGGCACGGTGCGGGTCGGGGGTGTCGACGTGCGGCGGGCGACGCTGGCCTCCCTGCGTGACGCGGTCGGCGTCGTCAGCCAGGACGCGCACCTGTTCCACGACACCATCGGGGCCAACCTCCGCTACGCGCGGCCGGAGGCCACCGACGAGCAGCTGTGGGAGGCGCTCGCCGGTGCGCGGATCGCCGACCTCGTGCGATCGCTGCCGGAGGGGCTGGAGACGGTGGTCGGCGACCGCGGCTACCGGCTCTCGGGCGGGGAAAAGCAGCGGCTGGCCATCGCCCGGGTGCTGCTGAAGGCGCCGGGCATCGTCATCCTCGACGAGGCGACGGCCCACCTGGACAGCGAGTCCGAGGCCGCGGTGCAGCACGCCCTCGACACCGCGCTGGCCGGCCGGACCTCCCTGGTCATCGCGCACCGGCTGTCGACCATCCGCAGCGCCGACCAGATCCTGGTCGTCGACGAGGGGCGGATCGTCGAGGCGGGGACGCACGAGGAGCTGCTGGCGCGCGGCGGCCGGTACGCCGACCTGCACCGCACCCAGTTCGCGCAGCAGGAGCGGCGTCCGATCATCGTCGGGTGACCCGATCGACGACGTTTCCGATGGCCGTGCGCGCACGACCGTGCACGCACGGTGGCGGGCGCTCGGAAGCAGGGGGAAAGCGCCGGAGCGGACGGCGTGGAACTCCGGCGAGCATCGAACGAGTTGGTCACCCGGACCACTAGCGTCACAGCTGTCTCAGGCGGCCGCAGCCGGGACACGTGGCCGGGCTGGCGCGGCCACGCAGGACCGCAGCACGCGTCGGGACGCACCGGCGAACGCCAGCGAGGAGGAGACGTGACCGCAGCCCACCCGCAGGACGCCCAGATCCAGGCGCTCTACGCCGAGTTCATCGACGGCTGGAACCGGCGCAGCGGCGCGGCGGTGGCGGCCGGCTTCGCCGACGACGGCGACATCATCGGGTTCGACGGGAGCCACCACCGCGGCCGGCTGTCGATCGCGGCGGACCTGCGCCAGGTGTTCTCGTCGCACCAGACGCCCGCCTACGTGGCCGTGGTCCGCTCGGTCCGCCCCGTGGGCGACGGCGTGGCGATGCTGACCGCGCACGCCGGGATGATCCCCGCCGGCGCGAGCGACCTCGACCCGGAGCTCAACGCCGTCCACACGATGATCGCCGTCGACGAGGGGCGCGGCCGGTGGCGCATCTCGCTGTTCCAGGTCACCCCGGCGGCGTGGCACCAGCACCCCGAGGCGCGGGAGGCCCTGACCGAGGAGCTGCGGGGCCTGCTCATCCCGCAGTGAGCCGGAGTCAGTCGACGGTGGCGTCCACCCGCACGTCGTCGGCCTGCTCGACCCGCACCCGCGCACCCTCGCGGCCGATGTCGGCGAGCACCCCGCCGGTGACCGACAGGGCGATCTCCATCGCGGCCGGGGAGCCGATGGCGCGGAACTCGTAGGGGGAGCTCAGCGGTTGACCGTCGATGCGCAGGGCGCCGGGGGAGCCGGTCACCGCGCTGGACGCGACGACCCGCACGCCGTCGACCTGCAGCGCCTCCGCGCCGGCGCCGCGCAGCTCCTGGATGGCGCCGAGCACCACCGACGCGGGGACGGCGCCGTCGGGGTCCTGGACGGTCACCAGCACCCCGGGGCCGCTGACCGGGAGGGTGCCCGCGAGGATGCCGATGGCCTCCGCGCGAGACCGTGCCTCCTCCAGCGCGCTCCCGGACTCCTCCTGCCCGCTACCCAGCTGCTCGAGGGTTTCCCGGGTGGCACCGATCTCCTGGCGCAGCGTCTCCTCCTGGGCGTTCAGCTCGTCCAGCAGGACGACGAGGTCGGCCTCGCTGCGCACGTCCTGCTCGGCCGGCTCGGCGGTGCTGCGGATCTGCACGACGAGCGCGAAGCCCAGCACCACGGTCAGCCCGGCGGTGGCGGCCACGGCGACGGGGCGGCTCCACGACCGGACCGGCCCTGACCCTCGGGTCGAGGTCGAGGGTTGCTCGTTCGGGGCGGGGTCGGCCACCGCGTCGCCGGCCACCGCGTCGCCGGCCACCGCGTCGCCGGCCACCGCGTCGCCGGGTGCGGGAGCGGCTGCGGCGTCGACGTCCGCGGGAGCCGGCTCGGGGGGTGGGCCGTCGCCGCCCGTAGTCCTCCGCTCGTCGCCGTCCATCGGCTCCACAGTAGGTCAGCGCCGCGGCCCGCCGGCGGTGCTCGGCCGGTCGCGGCCCACGGGTCGCGAGCGCTACCGGTAGCTGGGCGAACGGCCCGAGCCCGGCGCCGCTCCCGAGCGCAGCAGCGGCAGGGTGCGCCACGGCACCAGGCAGGTCAACGCCACCACGCTCGTCGAGCGCACGACGGAGGACGACCGGTTCAGCTGCACCAGGATCTCCTGCAGTGCCTCGTGCGAGGCGGCGGCGACGCGGCAGACGACGTCGCCGCTGCCTGTGGTGGCGTGCGCCTCGAGGACGCCGGGGATCGCCTCGAGGTCCCGGTGCACGGCATCGAGCGCACCCTGGGCGATCTCCAGGGTGACGAAGGCCTGGACGCCGAACCCGGCAGCGGTGACGTCCACGTCGGGACCGAACCCGGTGACCACGCCCGTTGCTTCCAGTCGCTGCAACCGGGCGGTCGCGGTGGCGCGGGCGACGCCGACCATGCGGGCGATCTCGACGAGTCCCGTACGCGGGTGCTGCCGGAGCGCCGCCAGCAGGGCGACGTCGAGGGCGTCGAGGCGGTGGGGGTGGCTCATCGGACCTCCACGTGGTCGGGAGCTCTGCATTCTGCCCAGCTGGCGCCGCCGTCAGCTAGCCCGGTTGTGCAGGCGCGCCAGCACGAGCCGGTGTGCTTGCGCAGCGCCGGGCGACGGGTGTGCTGTGAGGGGGCACACATGGTCCGAGGCGAGGGAGGGGTCGCGGTGACGCTCGAGCAGGCGCTCAACGACGAGGAACGGCTGGCGGGGCTCGACCGCCGGCAGCTGGAGCAGTTGGTCGGGCTGGTGCAGTACGACCCCTCCGGTGATCCCTTCCCGGTCTCCGGCTGGGACGGCCTGGTCTGGGTCGTGGGCAACGCGGTGCAGACGGCGCACTTCTTCCAGTCGGCGTTCGGCATGGAGCTGGTCGCCTACTCCGGCCCCGAGACCGGCAACCGCGACCACCACGCCTTCGTGCTCGCCTCGGGGGCGGCGCGGTTCGTCGTCCAGGGCGCCTACGACCCGGACAGCCCGCTGGCCGACCACCACCGCCGGCACGGCGACGGCATCGTCGACATCGCGCTCGCCGTGCCCGACGTCGACCGCTGCACCGCCCACGCCCGGGCGCAGGGAGCCACCGTGCTGGAGGAGCCGCACGACGTCGGCGACGAGCACGGCACCGTCCGCCTGGCGTCTATCGCGGCCTACGGCGACACCCGGCACACGCTGGTCGACCGGTCCCGCTACGCCGGGCCCTACCTGCCCGGTTACGTCGGGCGCACGTCGTCGTTCGTCAAGCGGCCGGGGTCCCCGAAGCGGTTGTTCCAGGCCGTCGACCACGTCGTGGGCAACGTGGAACTGGGCGAGATGGACCGGTGGGTCGACTTCTACAACCGGGTCATGGGGTTCACCAACATGGCCGAGTTCATCGGGGAGGACATCGCCACCGACTACTCCGCGCTGATGAGCAAGGTCGTGGCCAACGGCAACCACCGGGTGAAGTTCCCGCTCAACGAGCCGGCGCCGGGCAGGAAGAAGTCGCAGATCGACGAGTACCTGGAGTTCTACCGCGGCCCCGGCGCCCAGCAC
This sequence comes from Blastococcus sp. DSM 46786, assembly GCF_900109665.1. Taxonomy (GTDB): domain Bacteria; phylum Actinomycetota; class Actinomycetes; order Mycobacteriales; family Geodermatophilaceae; genus Blastococcus; species Blastococcus carthaginiensis. The sequence continues at coordinate 39,952 of NZ_FOAO01000008.1, read as the reverse complement.
GTGGCGCTGGCGACCAACGACATCCTCGCCACGGTCGACGCCATGCGGGCAGAGGGCGTCGAGTTCCTCGCCACGCCGGACTCCTACTACGAGGACCCGGAGCTGCGCGCCCGGATCGGCACCGTGCGCGTGCCGATCGAGGAGCTGCAGCGCCGCGGGATCCTCGTCGACCGCGACGAGGACGGCTACCTGCTGCAGATCTTCACCCGGCCCACCGGCGACCGGCCCACGGTCTTCTTCGAGCTGATCGAGCGGCACGGGTCGCTGGGTTTCGGGAAGGGCAACTTCAAGGCGCTGTTCGAGGCGATCGAGCGCGAGCAGGAACGGCGCGGCAACTTCTGAAAGGCCCCCTTCGCCCCCCGCCGCCCGCTCCGCTCGCGGCGCGGCCCTGCGAAGGGGCCGTTCCAGTCCGTTACGTCCGAGGGGACCCTCGATGGCTTTCTACCGGCAGGTGGGGGAGGTGCCGCGGAAGCGGCACACGCAGTTCCGGCGTCCCGACGGGCGGCTGTACGCCGAGGAGCTGATGGGGGAGGAGGGCTTCTCCTCCGACAGCTCGCTGCTCTACCACCGCGGCGTCCCCTCCTCGCTGGTCGACGCCCGCCCGTGGCAGCTGCCCGACCAGGCGACGACGCCGAACGCCCCGCTGGTGCCCCGGCACCTGAAGCTGCACGACCTCTTCCCGGGCGAGGAGGCCATGCCCTCGACAAGCGCGGCGGCCGATCCCGTGACCGGCCGCCGGCTGGTGCTGGGCAACGCCGACGTCCGCATCTCCTATGCGGTCAGCAGCCTGCCGAGCCCGCTGTACCGCAACGCCGTCGGCGACGAGTGCGTCTTCGTCGAGCGCGGGACGGCGAGGGTCGAGACGGTGTTCGGGGCGCTGGACGTGGGCCCGGGCGACTACGTCGTCCTCCCGCGGGCGACGACGCACCGCTGGCTGCCCACCGGTGCGGAGCCGCTGCGCACCTACGCCATCGAGGCGAACGGCCACATCGCCCCGCCGAAGCGCTACCTGTCGAAGTACGGGCAGTTCCTCGAGCACGCGCCGTACTGCGAGCGGGACCTGCGCGGCCCGGCCGCGCCGCTGCTGGCGGAGGGCACCGACGTCGAGGTGTACGTCAAGCACCGCGGCGAGGGGCCCGGCGGGCTGGCCGGCACCGTGCACGTCGTCCCGGAGCACCCCTTCGACGTCGTCGGCTGGGACGGCTGCCTCTACCCGTACGCCTTCGACGTGGCGGACTTCGAGCCGATCACCGGCCGGGTGCACCAGCCGCCGCCGGTGCACCAGGTGTTCGAGGGGCCGAACTTCGTCATCTGCAACTTCGTGCCGCGGAAGGTCGACTACCACCCGCTCGCGGTGCCGGTGCCCTACTACCACTCGAACGTCGACTCCGACGAGATCATGTTCTACGTGGACGGCGACTACGAGGCCCGCAAGGGTTCGGGCATCGGCAAGGGCTCGGTGACCGTGCATCCGGGCGGGCACTCGCACGGACCGCAGCCGGCCGCGGTCGAGGCGTCGCTGGGCGCCGAGCGGTTCGACGAGCTGGCCGTCATGGTCGACACCTTCCGGCCGCTGCAGCTCGGCGAGGGCGGCGCGGCGGTCGACGACGGGCGGTACGCCTGGTCGTGGTCCGGCCGCGGGCCCACCTCGTGACCTGGCTGGAGCTACCGGACGACACCGGGTTCGGCATCGACAACCTGCCGCTGGGGGTGTTCCTCGGCGGCGGGCGGCCCGGGTTCCGGCACGGCGTGCGCATCGGAGACGCGGTCCTCGACCTGTTCGGGATGACCGGGCTCCCGGTCCACCGGACCCGCACGCTGGACGCGTTCCTCGTCGCGGGGCCCGGGGCCTGGCGGGACCTCCGCGAGCAGGTCACCGAGTGGCTCACCGACGCGCGGCACCGCGCCCGCGTGGAGCCTCATCTCGTCCCGCTGGACGAGGTGAGCCTGCACCGCCCGATCGGCGTCGCGGACTACGTGGACTTCTACAGCTCCCGGCAGCACGCGGAGAACGTCGGCCGGTTGTTCCGCCCGGGCACCGACCCGCTGCCGCCGAACTGGCGGCACCTGCCGATCGGCTACCACGGCCGGTCGGGCACGGTGGAGGTGTCGGGGACGCCGGTGGTGCGGCCGTGCGGGCAGCTCGGGGGGCCGGACGACGGCGAGCAGCCGCCGTTCGGCCCGACGCGGAAGCTCGACTTCGAGGCCGAGGTCGGATTCGTGGTCGGTGCGCCCAGCGAGCCGGGGGAGCCGGTGCCGGTGGAGGCGTTCGCCGAGCACGTGTTCGGCGTCTGCCTGGTCGACGACTGGTCGGCCCGTGACCTGCAGGCCTGGGAGTACGTGCCGCTGGGCCCCTTCCTCGGCAAGTCGTTCCGTACCTCGATGTCACCGTGGATCGTGCCGCTGGCCGCGCTGGAAGCGGCGCGGGTGCCGGCGCCGCCGCGCGACACCGGGCTGCTGCCCTACCTGCGCGACGACGGCGCCCCGTGGGGGCTGGACCTCGCCCTCGAGGTGCGGATCAACGGCGAGGTGGTCAGCCGCCCGCCGTTCCGGGACATGTACTGGACGCCGGCGCAGCAGCTCGCGCACCTGACCGTGAACGGCGCCTCGGTCTCGGCCGGGGAGCTGTTCGCCTCGGGGACGGTCAGCGGCGTCGCACCCGACCAGTGGGGCTCGCTGCTGGAGCTGACCGCCAACGGCACGCAGCCGCTGCGCCTGGCCGACGGCTCGACGCGGGGGTTCCTCGAGGACGGCGACACGGTGTCGATCACCGCGAGCGCTCCTGGCCCCGGCGCCACACGCATCGGCTTCGGGAAGGTCGTCGGCCGGGTGGAGCCCGCCCGGCCCTGACCCGACCGGCTGCGCCGCCGGCGGGGCCATACTCCTGCCATGTCCACCGGGACCGCCCGCGACCTGGGTGCGCTGCTGCTCGCCGGGGTGGCGGGCGCCGCGCACCTGGTCGTCGGCTACTTCTACCTGGTGAGCGGGCTGGCCGTGCCGCTGTACGCGCTGCTCCCGCTGTGGGTGCTCTGGCTGGTGCTGGCGGCGTGGCTGGTCCGGCTCGCGCTCGCCCGTTCGTGGTGGACGCCGATGGTCCCGGTGCTCGCGGCCGCCGTCCTCGTCCTCACCGTCGCCGTCGGCGGCTGGCTGCTCGGCTGGCAGGCCTGAGCCGGGCGGCGCGGCCCCCGGTTCAGCGACCCGGGTGGGAGGAGCCCTCGGGCGCTGCGGCGGCGCGCACCTCGGCGGAGTGGGTGCGGAGCGCGTGCAGCACCGCCCGGTTCACCACCCGGTAGAGGGCGTAGAGGAAGAGGGCCACGAGGGCGAGGTAGGTGGCGAGCCCGATCAGCGACATCACCGCCGTGACGTTATCGGCCCGACTGCTCTGCACCGAGGACCGCGTCGTAGCGGTCGAGCAGGACGGCGGCGATCCGGTCGTCGGGCAGCAGCGGTGCGGTGACGACGTCGGCCCCCGCTCCGGCGAGCTTGTCGTGGAAGTGCCCCGGGGCGAGCAGGTAGGACGCGATCACCACGCGCCGGACGCCCCGCCCGCGCGCGGCGGCGACGGCGTCGGGCACCGGCGGCTGCGCGGCCGAGCCGTAGCCCGTGGTCACCGGCCCCGCCCAGGACTTCTGCAGCAGGGCGGCCGTCCGGTCGACGTCGGCCACCGAGCGCGGGTCGCTGGACCCGGCGGCGGCCAGCACGACGGCGGTGGAGGGGTCGGCCGGATCAGCGCCGGACTCGACCAGCCGGGCGTGCAGCACCTCGGCCAGCCGGGGGTCGGGCCCGAGCGGGCGGGCCGCGACCGCGGACTCGTGCGCGGCAACGGCCCCGGCGATGTCGACGTGCACGTGGTACCCGCCGGACAGCAGCAGCGGGACGACGACGGCCGGCCGGCCCTCGGCGGACAGGCCGGCGACGACGTCGACGACCGTCGGCGGCTGGACGTCGACGAACGCTGCGGCGGTGACCAGGCCGGGGCGCAGCGTGCGGGCGGCCAGCGCCAGCTCGGCGACCAGCCGCCGGCCGGTGGGGTTGCGGGTGCCGTGGGCGCAGGCGACCAGCACCGGCGCCGGGGGAGCGGTCACCGGGCGTGGAGGGCCCGGGCGGTCGCGGACCCCCGCTTCCGGCTCGCGCCGGGGAGCAAGGGTCCGCGACCGCCCAGGACCAGGTGCATCAGGCGGCAGAGCCCCGCAGCGAGCGCAGGACGTACTGCATGATCCCGCCGTTGCGGTAGTAGTTCGCCTCACCGGGGGTGTCGATGCGCACCCGGGCGTCGAACTCGACGTCGCCGGCCTTCACCTTCACCGTGCGGGGGACCGAGCCGTCGTTCAGCGCGGTGATCCCGGTGATCGTGAACTCCTCGTCGCCGGTCAGGCCGAGCGACTCGCGGTTCTGACCCTCCGGGAACTGCAGCGGCAGCACGCCCATGCCGATGAGGTTGGAGCGGTGGATCCGCTCGTAGCTCTCGGCGATGACGGCCTTGACGCCGAGCAGCGCGGTGCCCTTGGCGGCCCAGTCGCGGGAGGACCCCGAGCCGTACTCCTTGCCGGCCAGCACGACCAGCGGGATGCCGGCGTCGATGTAGGCGCGCGAGGCGTCGTAGATCGTCGTCGTCTCGCCGGTCAGGTGGTTCTTGGTGACGCCACCCTCGGTGCCGGGCACCAGCTGGTTGCGCAGCCGGATGTTGGCGAAGGTGCCGCGGATCATGACCTCGTGGTTCCCGCGCCGGGAGCCGTAGGAGTTGAAGTCGCGGCGGTCCACACCGTGCTCGCGGAGGTACGTGCCCGCGGGGCTGTCGGCCTTGATCGAACCGGCCGGCGAGATGTGGTCGGTGGTCACCGAGTCACCCAGCACCGCGAGGGTGCGGGCGCCGGTGATGTCCTGGACCGGGGCGGGCTCGGCCGGCATGCCCTCGAAGTACGGGGGACGGCGGACGTAGGTGCTCTCCTCGGCCCACTCGAAGGTGTTCCCGGTCGGCGTGGGCAGGTTCTGCCACTGCTCGGTGCCGGCGAACACGTCCTCGTAGCTGCGGCCGAACTGCTCCGCGGAGACGGCCTGGTCGATGACCCGCTGGACCTCCTGCGGCGAGGGCCAGATGTCGCGCAGGAAGACGTCGTTGCCGTCGGCGTCCCGGCCCAGGGGGTCGTTGTTCAGGTCGACGTCCATGGACCCGGCCAGCGCGTAGGCGATGACCAGCGGCGGGGACGCCAGGTAGTTCATCTTGACGTCGGGGTTGATCCGGCCCTCGAAGTTCCGGTTGCCCGAGAGCACCGAGACGACGGCGAGATCGGCCTCGTTGACCGCCGCCGACACCGGCTCCGGCAGCGGGCCGGAGTTGCCGATGCAGGTGGTGCAGCCGTAGCCGACCAGGTAGAAGCCCAGCTTCTCCAGGTAGGGGGTGAGCTCGGCCTTCTCGTAGTAGTCCATGACGACCTTGGACCCGGGGGCCAGCGTCGTCTTCACCCAGGGCTTGGTGGCCAGCCCGCGCTCGACGGCGTTCTTCGCCAGCAGCGCGGCGCCGAGCATCACCTGCGGGTTGGAGGTGTTGGTGCAGGAGGTGATCGCGGCGATGACCACGTGGCCGTGGTCGACCTCGGTCTCGGTGCCGTCCTCCATCACCACGCGGGTCGGCTTGCTCGGCCGGCGGCTGACGTCGTGCCCGTCGAAGTGGTGCGGCTTCCCGGCGTCGCCGTTGCCGTGCGCGAACGGGCTCACCGGGTCCGACGCGGGGAACGACTCCGCCGAGGCCTCGTCGGCCTCCGACTCGACGCCGTAGGGCTGCTCCTGGCCGGGCACGCCGGGCTTGCGGTCCTCGCCGCCGGTCTCGTCGGCCTGGACGTAGTCGGCCAGCGCGGCGCGGAAAGCGGGCTTGGCCTCGGTGATGGCCACCCGGTCCTGGGGGCGCTTCGGCCCGGCGATCGAGGGGACGACCGTGGCCAGGTCGAGCTCGAGGTACTCGGAGAAGACCGGCTCGCGCGACGGGTCGTGCCAGAGGCCCTGCTCCTTGGCGTAGGCCTCGACCAGCTTCACCTGCTCCTCGCTGCGGCCGGTCAGCTGCAGGTAGGTGATGGTCTCCTCGTCGATGGGGAACATCGCCGCGGTGGAGCCGAACTCGGGGCTCATGTTGCCGATCGTGGCGCGGTTGGCCAGCGGCACCGCGGAGACGCCCTCGCCGTAGAACTCGACGAACTTCCCGACCACGCCGTGCTCGCGGAGCATCTCGGTGATCGTGAGCACCAGGTCGGTGGCGGTGGCGCCGTCGGGGAGCTGGCCGGAGAGCTTGAAGCCCACCACGCGGGGGATGAGCATCGAGACCGGCTGGCCGAGCATCGCGGCCTCGGCCTCGATGCCGCCGACGCCCCAGCCCAGCACGCCCAGGCCGTTGACCATCGTGGTGTGGCTGTCGGTGCCCACGCAGGTGTCGGGGTAGGCCACGATCCGAGGGCCGCCCGCGGTTTCCTCAGCGCGAGGGAAGACCACGCGGGCCAGGTGCTCGATGTTGACCTGGTGGACGATGCCGGTGCCCGGGGGGACGACCTTGAAGTCGCTGAAGGCACCCTGGCCCCAGCGCAGGAACTGGTAGCGCTCGCCGTTGCGCTCGTACTCGATCTCGACGTTGCGCTCGAAGGACTCCGGCGTGCCGAAGACGTCGGCGATCACCGAGTGGTCGATGACCAGCTCGGCCGGGGCGAGCGGGTTGATCTTCTGCGGGTCGCCGCCGAGCTCGGCCATGGCCTCGCGCATGGTGGCGAGGTCGACGATGCAGGGCACGCCGGTGAAGTCCTGCATCACCACGCGGGCCGGGGTGAACTGGATCTCCTGGTCGGGCTCGGCCGACGGGTCCCAGTTCGCCAGCGCGCGGATGTGGTCGGCGGTGATGTCCGCGCCGTCCTCGGTGCGCAGCAGGTTCTCGAGGAGGACCTTCAGGCTGAAGGGCAGCTTCTCCGCGCCCTCCACCGCGTCGAGCCGGTAGATGTCGTACTCGGTGCCGTCGACGGCGAGCGTCGACCGGGCCCCGAAGCTGTCCTTGCTGGCTGCCACTTCTCTGCGCCTACCCCTCGTGGTTCATCACGCGTCGTTGACCACCCCCCATCATCCCAGCCCGCGGCCGGGAGCACCGAGTCAGGCGACCCTTCCCTCACCCGGTGACCTGTGTCACCGACGGCGCAAGGCGCGGAGTCCGACCGTCCCTCCCGTCCGCGCCGCCGCAGCAGCCCCACCGCTCGCCCCGGGACGGCGTGCCGGGCACGCGGGTCCGTCCCGTGCGCCGGCGCGCGGTTACGGTCCCGCGCCATGACCGCGGTCGACCCATCGGCACCCGCCCCGGCGGCGGCCCCGCCCGTCCTCCGGGACACCGCAGCCGGCGCCCGGGGCCGCGCCGTCGCGGCAGTGCTCTGGGCCGGAGTCCTCGTCGCCTTCGTGCTCACCTGCGCGGCGCGCGGCCTGCCGACCGACCGCGTGGTCCTGCTCGGCTGGGTGCTCGCGGGGCTGGCCGTCACCTCGGTCACGCACGGCTGGCGGCGCCTCGTGCGCCTGCTCGTGGACTGGCTGCCGCTGGTGGCGGTGCTGCTGGCCTACGACGCCACCCGGGGGCTGGCCGACGGCCTGGGCATGCCGGTGCACGTGCGCGAGGTGGCCGACGCCGACCGCTGGCTCACCGGGGGGGTGCTGCCCACGGTGTGGCTGCAGGAGCACGTGCGGGCCGACTGGTGGAAGGCCGTGGCGACGCTGGTCTACAGCAGCCACTTCGTGCTCACCCCCGTGGTGCTCGCGGTGCTGTGGCTGCGCGACCGCGCCCGCTGGGCCCGCTGCGCCCGCCTGGTGGTGGCGCTCTCCCTCGCCGGGCTGGTCACCTACGTGCTCTACCCGGCCGCGCCGCCGTGGCTGGCCGCCAAGCAGGGCGTGATCGAGCCGGTCGCGCGGATCAGCAACGCCGGGTGGGAGGTTCTGGGGCTGCCGCGCGCGGGGGTGCTGCTCGAGACCGGGCAGGGGCAGGTGAACCTCGTCGCCGCCGTCCCCTCGCTGCACACCGCCTTCGCCGTCCTCATGTGCATCGTGCTGCTGCCGCTGGCCCGGTACGGCTGGCAGCGGGCCGGGCTGGTCGCCTACGCCGTGCTCATGCCGGTGGTCCTGGTCTGGTCCGGGGAGCACTACGTCGTCGACACGCTGCTGGGTGCCGCGTACGCGTGCGCCGTCGTCCTGCTCGCGCCGCCGGCCGGGCGCCTGACCCGGGCCGGGGCCCGCCGCGCGGCCGCCCGGCCCCTACCGTGGCGGGTGTGACCGGCACCGTCCCCGACCCGCTGCCCGGCTGGCTGACCGCCGCACGCCGCGTCACCGTGCTCAGCGGTGCGGGCATCTCCACCGACAGCGGCATCCCCGACTACCGCGGACCGAACGGCGTCTGGACCCGTGACCCGGACGCCGAGAAGCTCGTGACGCTGTCCTACTACGTCGCCGACCCGGACATCCGGCGCCGGGCCTGGCTGATGCGCCGGGACATGGGCGCCATGGACGTGCGCCCCAACGCCGGGCACGCCGCGCTGGTCGACCTGGAGCGGCAGGGCCGGCTGCGCGCGCTGGTGACCCAGAACGTCGACGGGCTGCACCAGGCGGCGGGGTCGGACCCCGCGCAGGTCGTGGAGATCCACGGCACCGTGCACGAGGTCGAGTGCCTGGGCTGCCGCGCCCGGACGACGATGCAGGAGGCGCTGGACCGGGTGGCCGCGGGTGAGCCGGACCCGCCCTGCCGCGCCTGCGGCGGCATCCTCAAGTCGGCGACGATCAGCTTCGGGCAGCTGCTGGACCCCGACGTGATCGACGCCGCCGGCGCAGCCGCGCGCGACTGCGACGTGCTGCTCGCGGTGGGCACGTCGCTCCAGGTCCACCCGGCGGCGGGGCTGGTCGACGTCGCCGTCCGCCACGGGGCCCGCGTGGTGGTGGTCAACGCCGAGCCGACGCCGTACGACGACGTCGCCGATCTCGTCGTGCGCGAGCCGATCGGGCCGGCGCTGCCGCGGCTGGTCGCCGCGGGCTGACCCCGTCCTCCCTCGCCGTGGCGCGTCCTCGCTCACCGTCCGCGCCGAGGGAGGACCCTCCACGATCAGGTTCCCCGATCCCAGCGGGAGGACGGCGGTGCCGCACGCGCCGCGCGGCTCGTCGCCGTCCCCGACGACCGATAGCGTGACGGGGACCACGTCCACGGCCGGCCCGCACCGGCCCAGCAGCCCGGGAGCCGGCATGCGCGTACCCCTCACCAGTCGCGACTTCCTCGACCGCGCGGAGCTCGTCTACGGCGACCGCGTCGGCATCGTCGACGAGCCGGCGCAGCCCGCACCGTCGCTCGGCGAGGTGTCCTACCGCGAGGTGGCCCGGCGCGGCCGGGCGCTGCAGGCCGGCCTCGACGCCCTGGGCGTCTTGGAGGGGGAGCGGGTGGCGATCGTCAGCCACAACTCCGCCCGGCTGCTGGAGTTGCTGCTGGCGGTGCCGTCGTCCGGCCGGGTCGCCGTCCCGATCAACTTCCGGCTGCAGCCAGAGGAGGTCGAGTACATCGTCGGCCACTCCGGCGCCCGGGTGCTGCTGGTCGACCCCGAGCTGGAGACCTCGCTCAAGGGCGTGCGCGCCGACCACCGGTTCGGCACGGGGGAGGAGTACGAGCAGCTGCTCCGGTTCGACGCCGAGCCCCAGCCGTGGGCGGAGCCGGACGAGGACGCCACGGCCACGATCAACTACACGAGCGGGACGACGGCGCGGCCCAAGGGCGTGCAGATGACCCACCGCAACATCTGGGTCAACGCGGTCACGTTCGGCATGCACATGCAGATCAGCGACCGCGACGTCTACATGCACACCCTGCCGATGTTCCACTGCAACGGCTGGGGCCTGCCCTACGCCATGGCCGGTGTCGGCGCCCGCCAGGTGGTGATCCGCAAGATCGACGGCGCGGAGATCCTGCGCCGCGTCGACCGGCACGGCGTGACGGTGATGGCCGGGGCCCCGGCGGTCTGGAACGCCGTCCTGGACGCCGCCGCAGACTGGGACGGCGAGATCCCCGGGCGCGACCGGGTGCGGATCATCGTCGCGGGCGCGCCGCCGCCGTCGCGGACCATCGCCCGCGTGGAGGCCGAGCTCGGGTGGGAGTTCAACCAGATCTACGGCCTCACCGAGACCGCCCCGCTGCTGACCATCAACCGGCCGCGCGCCGAGCACGACGACCTCGACCCGGAGGAGCGCGCCAAGCGGCTGTCCCGGGCGGGCGTGCCGTCGATCGGCACCCGGATGGCGATCAGCGACAGCGGCGAGGTGCTGGCGCGCAGCAACACCGTGCTCGCCGGCTACTGGGAGAACCCCGACGCCTCGGCCGAGGCGCTGGAGGACGGCTGGTTCCACACCGGGGACGGCGGGACGCTCGACGAGCAGGGCTACCTGACGATCTCCGACCGGAAGAAGGACGTGATCATCACCGGCGGCGAGAACGTCTCCTCGATCGAGGTCGAGGACGTGGTGTTCAGCCACCCGGCGGTCGCGGAGGTCGCGGTCATCGGCATCCCCGAGGAGAAGTGGGGGGAGATGGTCACCGCCATCGTCGTCCTCGTCGAGGGCGAGCAGGCCACGGAGGCCGAGATCATCGCCCACTGCAAGGCCCGGATCGCCGGCTACAAGGCGCCGAAGCGGGTGGAGTTCCGCGGCGAGCTGGCCCGCACCGCCACCGGGAAGATCCAGAAGTTCAAGCTCCGCGAGGACTTCTGGGCCGGCTCCGAGCGCAAGGTGAACTGAGGGCGCCCCCACCGGGCCGAGCGCGGGGTCTCAACCGTCGCGCTCGGCCACCAGCCGGTCGGTGATCCGCCGGATGCGGTGCACCTGCCGGGAGAGGGTCATGTCGAGGAGCCGGTCGACGGGCGGGACCTCGCCGAGCCGCGCGAGGCCCATCCACCGCGGTACGGCGACCGTGCGGGACCAGTAGGAGCCGAGGCTGCGCGCGACCTGCTCGGCCACCCGCTCCGGGCGGATGCCGGGGGAGAGCCGCCCCTCGGCGTCCTCGTCGGAGACCGGCGCCGCACCCCGGCCACGCACCAGCCACTCGGTCGACACCGGCCCGGGGGTGATCGAGTGCACCCGGACGCCGCGGGCGGTGACCTCCCGTCGGAGCCCCTTGACGAAGCCGTGCGCGCCGGCCTTGGTCGCGGAGTAGACGGTCAGCGGCGGCACCTGTGCCAGCGCGGCGGAGGAGGCGGTGACGAGGACGTCGGCCCGCCCTCGCTCGGCGGCCGCGGCCAGCAGGTGGGGGAGGGCCAGGCGGGCGAGGTCGACGACCCCGGTCAGGTTGGTGGCGATCATCGTCTCGACGGCCTCCTGCGGCGTGTCCTCGACGAGCCCGGCGTAGCCGATCGCCGCGTTGAGGACCACCGCGTCCAGGCGCCCGTGCTCGGCGACCACCCGCTCGACGAGCGCCACCCGGTCGGTGGGTGAGGAGACGTCGGCCCGCACCCCGGTCGCGCCGTCGACGCCGGCCAGCGCCTCGGTCAGCCGCCCCTGGTCGCGGGCGCAGGCCACCACCCGCGCACGGTCGGCGGCCAGGCGGTGGACGACGGCGCGACCGATGCCGGTGCTCCCGCCGGTGACGAGGACGACGCGATCCTGGAGGTCGGGCACCGCCCGGTTCTGCCCAGGCGACGCCGGGCACAACCGCACCGAGCGCGACACGACCTCCGTCCCGCCGACCCACGTCGACGCGACCCGGCTGTGGGTCGACTCCCGGCCGCGGGCGTTCGTGCAGCGCCGGGGCGAGGCGGCGATCCTGCGGCGCCTCGGCGGCGAGGTCCCCGGCGGCACCGTCCTCGAACTGGGCCGCTGGCACCGCCGCTGACGTCCCGGAGCGACGGCCCTCGTCCGCCGCGCCGACCGCACCGGCGGGCCGCCGTCCTCGTGCTCCAGCGTGAGGACGGCGGCCCGCACGCGAGGACGGCGCGCGCGGAGAGCCGCCGTCATCCACCCGGGCGATCCACCCCTTCGGGGTGAGGCCTCCTCAACGGTTCGCCGGCTCTCGCCGATGCCCCCGACGGGTCACCCGTCCGGGTGCCCGTCGGACGTCGGGAAGAGGCAGCGGTGGGCAGCGGAGCGCGGACGTGCGCGGTGCGGGGCGGTACCCGGTCCCCCGCCGGGGTGGTCGGGCGCGGCCGGGCGGCGCTGCGGGCGGTCGTGGCGGTCCTCGTCGCCGCGGTGGCGATCGGCCTCACCCCGTCGGCGGCCGGCGCGGCGCCGCGGAACCCCAGCGACGCCGAGCTCGGTACCGCGCAGCAGGCGAGGGCAGACGCCGCCGAGCGCGTCGGGGAGATCAGCGCGCAGCTGGCGCGGGCGCGGGCGAACACCGAGGCCCTGCACCAGGCGGCGCTCATCGCGCTGCAGGACTACGAGGACAAGCAGGCGGCCTACGACGCCGCCCGCGCCGCCGCCGACGCCGCGGCCGCCGCGGCGGCCCAGGCGGCCGCCGACCTCCAGGAGGGGCGCGACGACGTCGCCTCCTTCGCGCGGGCCAGCTACATGCAGGGTTCCACCGCTCCGGGCATGACCGCGCTGCTCAGCGCTGCCGGCCCGGCGGAGCTGATCGAGCGCGCGGCCCTGCTGGAGGCCGCTGGGACCAACCGCACCGAGGTCGTCGCCGAGCTCACCGTCCTGCAGGTGCAGGCCGCGACGGCGGAGCAGGCCGCCCAGCAGGCGACCGAGCAGGCCGCCGCCGTGCAGCAGCAGGCGGCCGACCTGCTGGCGGATGCGCAGACCCAGGAGGTGGAAGCGCGCCGGCAGGCGGACGCGCTCGATGCCCAGGAGGACGGTCTCCAGGCCGAGCTCCAGCAGGCGCAGCAGGTGCTGCAGGGGCTGGAGGGCGCCCGGTCGGCCGCGCGGGAGGCGGCCGCCCGGCAGGCCGCCGCGCCGGCGCCGCAGCGCACCCCGACCAGGCCCGCGCCCGCCCCCGTGCCTGCCCCCGTCCCGATCACCCCGACGCCCGAGCGTCCCTCCGGGGGCACGGCCGGCGCGCCGTCGGCATCGGCGGCCGAGACGGCCATCGCGGCGGCGCGGTCGCAGCTCGGCGTCCCGTACTCGTGGGGCGGCGGCGGCAGCAACGGCCCCAGCAACGGGATCCCGCCGGACAGCCAGCTCTTCGGGTTCGACTGCTCGGGCCTCACCCAGTACGCCTACGCCCGTGCCGGGATCGCCATCGGCGGGACCAGCCGGGACCAGTGGTGGCTCAACCGGGACAAGCAGGTGGCGACCGCCGACCTGCAGCCCGGCGACCTGCTCTTCTGGGGCGGCACCCGGAGCGACTACATGTCCATCACGCACGTGGCGCTCTACATCGGCGGCGGTCAGGTGATCGAGGCGCCGGACCGCGGCAAGCACGTGACCGTGGCCCCGGCGCGCACCTCGAGCAGCACCTACTTCGGCGCGGTACGGCCGAGCGCTCGCTGAGCCGGATCCGTCGCCGGGACGAGGCCGGACGTGAGGCGTCGGGCAGCCACGGGGGGAGCTGCCCGACGCACCGCACACGCTAGCAGCCCCGGCCTGCCGTGGGCAGGGAAATCCTCCTCCCTCCCAGGTCGTTCCGCGAAGGCGCGCGCGGGTCGGTGGCGACGGCGCGGCGGCACACGCCTCGGGTGTAGGACACTGGGCCGGGGCCGGCACGACACCGCCCCGTCGACGGCCTGCCCGAGCCGGGTGGTCGCGGCCCGGCACGACCAGGGAGCCACGTGTCCAGCGCTGCCAGCACACCGACCGAGAGCGTGCCCGCCCACCCGCAGGCACCCGTGCCCCCCTCGGTCGACGCCGCCCGCCTGGAACGGGTGCTCTTCGAGATCAAGCACGTCATCGTCGGCCAGGACCGCCTGGTCGAGCGGATGCTCGTCGCGCTGCTCGCCCGGGGGCACGTCCTGCTCGAGGGTGTGCCCGGCGTCGCCAAGACCCTCGCCGTCGAGACGCTGGCGACCGTCGTGGGCGGCACGTTCTCCCGGCTGCAGTTCACCCCCGACCTGGTGCCGGCCGACATCATCGGCACCCGCATCTACAAGGCCGGCCAGGACGCGTTCGACACCGAGCTGGGCCCGGTCTTCGCCAACTTCCTCCTCACCGACGAGATCAACCGGGCCCCGGCCAAGGTGCAGTCGGCGCTGCTGGAGGTCATGGCCGAGCGGCAGGTCTCCATCGGCGGCGTCACCCACCCGCTGCCCGACCCGTTCCTCGTGCTGGCGACGCAGAACCCGATCGAGAACGAGGGCGTCTACCCGCTCCCCGAGGCCCAGCGCGACCGCTTCCTCATGAAGGTGCTGGTCGACTACCCCAGCGCCGAGGAGGAGCGCGAGATCATCTACCGGATGGGCTCGCAGCCCCCCGTGGCCGAGACGGTGCTCGGCCCGGACGAGTTGCGCCGGCTGCAGCGCACGGCCTCGCAGGTGTTCGTGCACCACGCCCTCGTCGACTACGTCGTCCGGCTCGTCGTGGCCACCCGGTCGCCGCGCGAGCATGGCATGGAGGACGTCGCCACGTGGGTGGCCTACGGCGCGAGCCCCCGGGCCTCGCTCGGGCTGATCGCCGCCGGCCGCGCCCTGGCGCTGGTGCGCGGGCGCGACTACGTGCTCCCGCAGGACGTCCTCGACGTCACCGCCGACGTGCTGCGCCACCGGCTGGTGCTGTCCTACGACGCGCTCGCCGACGGCGTGCCGGCCGACCACATCGTCAAGCGCATCGTGCAGACCGTCCCGCTGCCGCAGGTCGCGCCCCGGCAGGGTGCCTCCGGCGGCGGCCCCGGCGTCCCGGGCGGGCCCTCGGTGCCGCCCGGTCAGGTCGGCCCGTTCTACGGTCCGCCGCAGGGCGGCCCGTGGGGGCAGAACGGCCCGCAGGCGCCGGGTGGCCCGCACTACGGCGCGGGTCCGCAGGGCCCCGGTCAGCCGGGTCACGGGGACAACGGGCAGCACGGCAGCTCCAACGGCGCCGCACCCGGGTCCCAGCGGACGTGATCGGCCGCCGTCGCCGGGCGGAGCCGCCGCCGGCCGCGCCCGAGCACAAGGGGCTGCTGCTGCACCCGGCGACGCCCGGCTCGGGCACCGGTCCCGGGGGTGAGGACGGATCCCCGCCCCGCTTCGCCGACGGGCCGGCCGACGTGCTGCTGCGCCGGCTCGAGCTCACCGTGCGGCGCCGGCTGGACGGGCTGCTGCAGGGCGACCACCTCGGCCTCGTCCCCGGCTCGGGCAGCGAGGCGGGTGACTCGCGCACCTACCACCCGGGCGACGACGTGCGGCGCATGGACTGGCCGGTGACCGCCCGCACCCAGGTGGCGCACGTCCGCGAGACCATCGCCGACCGCGAGCTGGAGACCTGGGCGGTGGTCGACCTCTCGGCGAGCCTGGACTTCGGCACCGCCAACTGCCAGAAGCGCGACCTCGCCATCGCCGGGCTGGCGGCGGTCGGGCACCTCACCGTGCACGGCGGCAACCGGCTCGGCGCCGTCGTCACCACGGGGGAGCGGGTCGACCGGTACCCGGCGCTGCCCGGACGGCTCGCCGCCGAGCGGCTGCTCCGCTCGGTGGTGGCGACGCCGCGGGCGGGCACCGGACGCCGGGGCGACCTCGCCGCGGCGCTGGAGACGCTGCGCCGCCCGCCGCGCCGCCGGGGGCTGGTCGTGGTGATCTCCGACTTCCTCGGCGACGACGACTGGGAGCGCCCGCTGCGCGGCCTGGGTGCCCGGCACGACCTGCTGGCCGTCGAGGTCGTCGACCCACGCGAGCTCGAGCTGCCCGACGTCGGGCTGCTCACCGTCGTCGACCCCGAGACCGGCCAGACGCTCGAGGTGCCCACCGGCGACGCCGAGTTCCGCGCCCGGTACGCCGAGGGCGCCGCCGCCCAGCGGACGCGTGTGGCGGCGGCGCTGCGCCGGGCCGGGGCCGGGCACCTGCACCTGCGGACCGACCGTGACTGGCTCATGGACGTCGTCCGCTTCGTCGCCGAACGCCGGCGTGCCGGCAGCGGAGGGGCCTCCCGATGACCTTCCAGTCCCCGTGGTGGCTGCTGGCCCTGCTGGTGGTCGCCCTGCTCGTGGCCGTGTACGTGGTGCTGCAGCTGCGGCGCAAGGCGTACGCCGCCCGCTTCACCAACGTGGCGCTGCT
This sequence comes from Blastococcus sp. DSM 46786, assembly GCF_900109665.1. Classification (GTDB taxonomy): domain Bacteria; phylum Actinomycetota; class Actinomycetes; order Mycobacteriales; family Geodermatophilaceae; genus Blastococcus; species Blastococcus carthaginiensis. The sequence goes on along the minus strand of NZ_FOAO01000008.1, from coordinate 23,804 downwards.
CGGCTCGCTGGTGCCCAAGCGGCCCGGCTGGAAGCGGCACCTCGCCTTCGGGCTGGTCGCGCTCGGCCTCGCCACGCTCGTGGTGTCGCTGGCCGTGCCGAGCACCGAGGTGCGGGTCCCGCGGGAGCGGGCGACCGTCGTGATGGCCGTCGACGTCTCGCTGTCGATGGAGGCCCAGGACGTCGAGCCGAGCCGCTTCCAGGCGATGCAGCGGGCGGCCACCGAGTTCGTCGACGTGCTGCCCGAGCGGATCAACCTCGGCCTGGTGACGTTCGCGGGCACGGCCACCACGGTGGTGCCGCCGACCACCGACCGGGCGCAGGTGGCGGTGGCGATCGAGAACCTGGACCTCGCGGAGGCGACGGCGATCGGCGAGGCGGTGTTCACCTCGCTGGCGGCGATCGAGAACTTCCAGGCCTCGCTGGAGAGCGCCGGGGAGGAGCCGCCGCCGGCGCGGATCGTGCTGCTCTCCGACGGCACCAACACCGTCGGCCGCGACGACACGCAGGCCATCGAGGCCGCGCGCGCCGCCGGGGTGCCGGTCTCCACGATCGCGTTCGGCACCGACTACGGCACCCTCGACATCGACGGGGAGCGGGTGCCGGTGCCGGTGGACCGGGCGGCGCTCGAGGAGATCGCCGACCAGACCGGCGGCAGCTACAGCGAGGCCGCCAGCGCCGCGGAGCTGGAGCAGGTGTACGCCGACCTGGGCAGCCAGATCGGCTACACCACCGAGCCGCAGGACATCAGCCCCTGGTTCGTGCGGGCCGGCGTCCTGGTCGTGCTGCTCGGTGCGGTCCTCAGCCTGTTCTGGACCAACCGCCTGGTGTGAACCGCGCGGTGCGGCAGCCCTCCTCGCCGTACACGGCGGGAAGGGCGCCGCACCGCGCGGTCGAGCCGGCGTGGCGCGGAGCGGTCAGCGGCTGGGGTCGAGGACGAGCTTGCCGGTGGTGCGGCGGGCGAGCAGGTCCTGGTGGGCGTCGGCGACGGCGGAGAGCGGGTAGCGGCCGCCGACGACGGGCTTCAGCTCACCGGCGTCGACCATGGCCAGCAGGTCGGTCATGGCGGCGTCCATCATCTGCGGGCGGGCCATGCAGTGGGCCAGCCAGAAACCGATGACCGCGCGGCTCTTCTGCATGAGCATGCCGGGCGGAACCGACCGCGTCTCCTGCCGAGCCGCCATGCCGTAGGTGACCAGCCGGCCGAAGGGCGCAAGGGCCGACAGCGACCCGTTGAACACGTTGCCGCCGGTCATCTCCAGCACGATGTCGACGGGCTTGCCGCCGTTGGCCTCGCGCAGCGCGCCGGTGAAGGCCTTCGGGTCGTCGTCGGCCAGCGCCGGGTCGACCGTGGCGTGCGCGCCGAGCTCCTCGGCGAGCTGGCGCTTCTCGGGGGAGGAGGCGGTGGCGATGACCCGGCCGGCGCCCCACTTGCGGGCCAGCTGCACGGCCAGCGAGCCCACGCCGCCGGCGCCGGCGATGACGACGACGGTCTCGCCCTCGGCCAGGTGCGCGCTGGTGCGCAGCAGGTGCCAGGCGGTCGAGCCCTGCAGGACGACGGCGAGGGCCTGCTCGTCGCTCACGCCGTCGGGCACCGCCCAGGTCAGGAAGTCGTGGGCCACGACCTTCTCGGCGTAGCCGCCGCCGTCGAGCAGGCCGACGACCCGCTGCCCGCCGCCGACCGGGGTGCCGACGAACTCCGCACCGGGGATCAGCGGCAGCTTCTGCTCGGCGAGGTAGCTGTTCTCGATCTGGTGGGTGTCGGCGTAGTTGATGCCGGCGGTGGAGACGTCGTAGAGCTGCTGGCCGGGACCCGCCTCCGGTTCGGCGATGTCGACGATGTCGAGGACCTCGGGCCCGCCGAAGCGGGTGATCTGCACAGCACGCATGGCGGTGACCCTATGGAGCCGGGTGCAGGCGTGCTGGACCGAGGGCGCTGCGCGGCCACACCGCGCTCTCCTCCATGCGGTCGCACCGGGTTGCGTACCGGGATCTGCCCGCCGGTGCTACGTTGTGCTACATGAAATCGGTGACGCACCGGGAGATGCGCAACAACAGCGGAGAGATTCTTCGTGCGGTCGCGGCGGGGGAGTCGGTGCAGGTGACCAACAACGGTCAGCTGGCCGCGGTGATCGTTCCCCCGGTCGGCGCGACGGTCGAGGACTTGGTCCTGCGGGGACAGGCGCGGCGAGCGCGCCGGCCTCGTGCCGATCTGTCGACGATCCGGCGGCGCACGGCCACGCTGTCGAGCCAGGAGCTGGCCGACGACGCCCGAGGCCGCTGGTGACGTCGTACCTGGACACGTCAGCGGCGATGAAGCTGCTCGTCGAAGAGGTGGAGTCCGCGGCGCTCACCACGTACCTGCAGTCGGAAGAGATCTCCGACGTGGTCGCGTCATGGCTGCTCCACACCGAGCTGCACTGTGCGGCCAACCGCCATCCCGACGACATCGATCTGGCTGCGGTGGGCGTCGTCCTCGACACCATCACGCTGGTCGATCTGACGCGCGGTGATCTGCGGACGGCCGGGGCGTTGCCCGGCAGGCTGCGTTCGAACGACGCAGTCCACCTGGCTGTCGCCCTCCGGGTCGGGGTGGACGAGATGATCACCTGCGACTCCGAGCTGGGTGTCGCCGCGAGCGCGTCGGGGCTGGCCGTCGTCCGCCCTGCCTGATCCCCGCTGTCGACGACGGAGAGCCTCGGGACCGCCGATGCGGTGAACTGCACGGCGCACATGCCGAGGGCAGGGGGCTCTGCCCAACGGACGAGATGCATCGTCGTCGTGCTGGACGGCGGGGGGCGGCCGTCGCGGGCGGCTTCCCCCGAGCAGACCGTCACGCATGCGGTGCTACACCGCCATGTGCAAGTGCTACACTCCACTCGTGCCAACTGCTCGCCCGCGCCACATGGTGACCGAGACGGACGAGCTGGCTGTTGCTCTGGACGCAGCGGCGGTGCGCGCTCCAGGCCTCAGCCGTTCGCAACTGCTCACCCGACTGGCCCTGGAAGGTCATCAGGCCGCCCAGCGGGCGCACGACGAGCGGCGGCAGCGGCGGCTCGCGGCCCTGCGTGCACACAGCGGTGGGCTGACCGGGGTCTACGGCTCCGACTACCTGCAGCGACTGCGCGAGGAGTGGCCCGCGTGATCGTGCTGGATGCCAGCGTTCTCATCGCATACCTGGACGCCGAAGACGTCCAGCACGAGGCGGCGAATTCGTTGCTCGCGCGCGAGATCGACGACGTGTTCGCCGCCAATCCGCTGACGCTCGCGGAGGTGCTGGTCGCGCCTGCGCGGTCGGGTCGTCTCGACGCAGCCCTCTCCGCCCTGCGAGACCTCGAGGTCGACGAGCGACCGTTTCCCCCCGACACTTCCGTCCGACTTGCCCAGTTGCGTGCCGGCACGGGTCTGCGGATGCCGGACTGCTGCGTCCTGCTCGCCGCCCAGGATGCGGCTGCCCGCGTCGCTGCCTTCGACAGCCGCCTGGCGCGGGAAGCCGAAGCTCTCGGTCTCGTCACCCTGCGCTCGTAGCACCGAGCGGTTCGCATGGTGGTGACCGCGGTGGAGCAGGGGCGTTGAGGCGATCGACAGAGGCGGGAGGTGCGGCCACTCGCCCGGGTGTGCTGGCGGCGACCGGTGACATCCCGAGAGATGTGTCGAGCCAGGACCTGGCTGACCACGCCGGAGGCCTCCGTCGGGTGCCGCCTCGCATGTGGATCACGCGGACCGGGCCAACGCGTTCCGGACCTCCTCGTCGGTGGTCGCTTCGAAGCTCTCGTAGCCCTGCCCGACTGCTGAGAAGGAGTCCGGCGCCCAGAGGCAGAGCATGTCGTCGACCTCCGGCTCGAGGGTCCGGCACGCGGTGGGCGAGGCCACGGGGACGGCGAGGACGAGGCGGCCGGGGCCCTGCCGGCGGATCGCGGCGACGGCGGCCCGCATCGTGGACCCGGTGGCCAGCCCGTCATCGACGACGATCACCGGCCGACCGGCGAGCGGCGGCGCGGGGCGTCCCTGCCGGTACGCCGTCTCGCGGCGGCGCAGTTCCCGGATCTCCTGCTGCCGGACGCGCTCGAAGACGTCGTCGTCGACCTGGAGGTGCTGCAGCACCCTCTCGGACACCACCGTCTCCACGTCGTCGTCCACGGCGGCGATGGCGCCCATGGCCAGCTCCGGCTGCCAGGGGACGCCGACCTTGCGGACGACGACGATGTCGAGGGTCGCGTCCAGCGCGGCGGCGACCTCGGCGGCGACCACGACGCCGCCCCGTGGGAGGCCGAGCACGACCGGGTCGGTGCCGGCGTGCTCGGTCAGCCGGGCGGCGAGCGCCCGACCTGCCTCGGTCCGGTCGGCGAACGGTCTGGTGGTCGAGGACATGGATGCCCCTCTCGGGTCGTCGCGGATCGCCCCGGTCCTGTACCCCGGCCGGCCACCGGTACGGATCGCCGCCGTGGCCGGACCAGCGGGGACCGATGGCAGGCATCGGCGCTGCCGGACGGGGTACGCGGACATCCGGGCGCCGGGCGTGCGCCGCGTTCCGGGACAGCGCAGGGTGGAGGTGCGCGCGGTGCGGTGACCGGCAACGGCGAACACGACGATCGAGGGGGCGGCCACGTGGGGAACGACGAGAAGCACGTGCGCGATCTGGCCCATCCGTTGCGGACCGCCGACGACCTGGACCCGTTGCTGGACCGGATCGGCGACGCCCGGGTCGTGCTGCTCGGGGAGGCATCGCACGGCACGCACGAGTACTACGCGTGGCGGGCGGCGCTCACCCGCCGGCTGATCACCGAGCGGGGGTTCTCCTTCGTCGGGGTGGAGGGGGACTGGCCCGACTGCTACCGGGTCAACTGCTCGGTGCGGCTGGCCTCGTCCGCCGCGGACCCCCGCGAGGTGCTCCGCGGGTACGAGCGGTGGCCGACGTGGATGTGGGCCAACGAGGAGGTCGCCGACTTCACGCGGTGGCTGCGCGCGCACAACGCGCAGCGTCCGCCGCACGACCGGGTGGGCTTCTACGGCCTTGACGTCTACAGCCTCTGGGACTCCCTGCGAGCCATCCTGGGATACCTGCGCGAGCACGAACCCGAGCACGTGGACACCGCGCTGCACGCGTTCCGGTGCTTCGAGCCCTACGCCGAGGACCCGCAGTCCTACGCCCGCGCGACGCGGTTGGTGCCCACCAGCTGCGAGGACGCGGTGGTCGACATGCTCCGCGACATCCTCGCCCGAGCAGTCACCGACGGGGGCGCCGACCGGGACGCAGCGTTCAACGCGGAGCAGAACGCCCGTGTCGCGGCCGGCGCCGAGGCCTACTACCGGGCGATGGTCCGCGGCGGACCGGAGTCGTGGAACGTCCGCGACCACCACATGGTCGACACCCTGGACCACCTCCTGGACCACCACGGGCCGGGGACCAAGGCGGTCGTCTGGGAGCACAACACCCATGTCGGCGACGCCCGGTACACCGACATGGTGGACTCGGGCATGGTCAACGTCGGGGAGCTGGCCCGCGAGCGGTACGGCGAGGACGACGTCGTGATCGTCGGCTTCGGCAGCCACCACGGCAGCGTGATCGCGGCCGACAGCTGGGGAGCTCCGACGGAACGGATGCCGCTGCCGCCCGCCCGCCGGGGCAGTACCGAGGCGCTGCTGCACGACGCGGTGAGCGAGGCCGGCGCCCTCTTCGTCTTCCCTGCGGACCAGCCCCGGTGGCTGGCCGAGGAACGCCCGCACCGCGCGGTCGGCGTCGTCTACCACCCGGGTGCGGAACGGTGGGGCAACTACGTGCCCACGGTTCTCGGCCGCCGGTACGACGCCTTCTGCTGGTTCGACGAGTCCCGGGCGCTGAGCCCGCTGCACGGGGCCCATCCCGCGGGCGGGGAGATGGAGACCTTCCCCGATGCCGACTGACCGATCCACGCAAGCCGTGCAGGTGCCCGTCTCGGGCGCGCAGCTCGCAGGTGACCTCGTCGTCCCCGGCGGAGCTCGCGGGGTGGTGCTGTTCGCCCACGGGAGCGGCAGCAGCCGGCGCAGCCCGCGCAACCAGCAGGTCGCCGCCGGTCTCCAGGACGCCGGTCTCGGCACGTTGCTGATGGATCTGCTGACGGAGGCGGAGGAGCGGGTCGACGCAGCGACCCGGGAACTGCGCTTCGACATCGGGCTGCTGGCCGGGCGGCTCACCGACGCCGCGGACTGGCTGGGGACCTCGGAGGTCGCCGCCGGGCTGCCGCTGGCCACCTTCGGGGCCAGCACCGGTGCGGCGGCCGCGCTCATCACCGCCGCCGACCGGCCGGATCGCGTCCGCGCGGTCATCTCCCGCGGTGGCCGGCCCGATCTGGCCGGCGATGCGCTGCAGCGGGTCCGTGCGCCGGTGCTGCTCCTCGTCGGCGGTGCCGACCACCAGGTGCTGGAGCTCAACCGGGCGGCCGCCACCCGGCTCACCGGTGAGCACGAGCTCAGCGTGGTGCCCGGTGCATCGCACCTGTTCCCCGAGCCGGGAGCCCTCGAGGCGGTGATCGGCCGGTCCGCCGACTGGTTGGCCCGGTGGCTGCCCCCGTCACCCGCGGGGTGACACGCGTGCGGCGGACGCCGTCCACCTGCCTCGGCCACCGCAGGCGAGGCAGCGACGGCCCCGCGCAGCCCAGCCGCGTCCCGGAGTGCGTCAGGAGACCTGACGGATCGAGACCTCGGCGACACACCGGTTGTGGGCCCTCGGGGTCACCGTCAGACTGCTGGCGGGCGTGGGTCCCACCTGTTCGGGCGCGTTCGCGACCGCGGTGTCCGACCAGAGGGGAAAACGTGGACGAGTCGGTCGAGCCCGTGCTGCTCGGGGACGAGGAGGCCGCGCGGCTCCGCGGTGAGCTGGCCATCGACGCCGCCGACATCGGGACGTTCGACTGGGACCTGGTCACCGGACGGCTGGAGTGGGACGACCGGCTGATCGCGATGTTCGGCTACGACCCCGAGGACTTCGACCGGAGCATCGAGGGATTCAACGCCCGGGTCCACCCCGACGACCTGGCCCGGGTCACGCAGGCCCTGCAGACGGCCATCGACACCTGCGGGGACGTCCGGACCCTCTACCGCGTGCGCCTGCCCAGCGGCGACACCCGGTGGATCTCCGCGCGCGGCCGGACCCTGTGCGACCCCGACGGCAGGGCGTCCCGGCTGCTGGGGGCCGCGTACGACGTCACCAGCCAGCACGAGGCCGACGCCAGCGTGACCCGCGTGCTGGAGGCCATGCCGGCGGCGTTCTTCGCGCTGGACCGGCAGTGGCGCTTCACCTACGTGAACGCCCACGCAGAGCGGCTGCTGCAGCCGGTCAGCGGGAACCTGGTCGGCCAGAACATCTGGGAGGCCTTCCCGGCGGCGGTGGGCAGCCCCTTCGAAGTCGACTACCGGCACGCGATGGCGTCGGGTGAGACCGTCACCTTCGAGGCGTACTACCCGCCGCCGCTGGACTCCTGGTACGAGGTGCTGGCCTGGCCGAACCCCGACGGGCTGGCGGTGTACTTCCTCGATGTCACGGTCCGACGGGCCGAGCAGGAACGCGCCGCTCGGGCCTCGGCGCGGCTGGAGCTGCTGGCCTCGGTCACCGAGCAGGTGACCGGCACCCTGCACGCCGAGCAGGCCGTCGCCCGTCTCGCCCAGCTCGTGGTGCCGTCGCTGGCCGACTGGTGCGTCGTCACCCTCGTCGACGACGCCATGCCCTCGGGGTCCCGCGCGGGGATCCGGGACGTCGGCTGGTGGCACGCCGACGACACCGCCCGGCCGCTCGTCGAGGCCTACTGCCAGGTGCGCATCCCCGCGCTGCGGGACGACTCGTTCCTCCTGCGCACGTTGAGCACCGGCGAGCAGGTGATCGTGGACCGGGATGCGACGACCGCGGTCCGCGCCGTGCTGCACCAGGGTGAGGCGCACCAGCTGATCGGCCGGCTCGCACCGGAGTCCCTCGTGGTCCTGCCGCTGCGAGGGCGCGGGCGCACCGTCGGCCTGCTCTCGCTGTTCAACGGCCCGGCCCGCGGGCACATCTCCGTCGAGGAGCTGGCCACCGCCGGTGAGGTGGCCAGCCGCGCCGGGATGGCGCTGGACAACGCCCGCCTCTACCGGCAGCAGCGACTGGTCGCCGGGGAGCTGCAGCGCAGCCTGCTCACCGCCCCGCCGGAACCGGACCACGCCGAGGTCGTGGTCCGGTACCTGCCCGCTGCGGAGGCCGCCGCGGTCGGCGGTGACTGGTACGACGCGTTCCTGCAGCGTGATGGCGCGACCGTGCTGGTCATCGGCGACGTCGCCGGGCACGACATCGCCGCCGCGGCGGCGATGGGGCAGCTGCGCGGAGTGCTGCGGGGCATCGCGACCAGCAACCAGATCGGCCCGGCCGAGGTGCTCACCCGGCTCGACGAGTCGATCGAGCTGCTGGACATGGGCACCCTCGTCACCGCCGCCGTCGCCCGCATCGAGCAGGACATGGACCAGCGGCTGCGCGGGGTCACGCAGATGCGCTGGTCGAATGCCGGCCATCCGCCCCCGCTGATCCTGCAGCCGGACGGCAGCGTGCTCGAACTCTCCGCGCAGCGAGCGGAGCTGATGCTCGGCATCGAGCCGGCCGCCAGGCGCACCGAGTCGGTCGTCACCGTCGATCGCGGCGCGACGGTGCTCCTGTACACCGATGGGCTGATCGAACGTCGCGACAGCGACCTGGACGCCGGTCTGGACCGGCTCAAGCGTGCGCTGACGGAGCTGGCCGACCTGCCGCTGCAGGAGCTCTGCGACCAGCTGCTGGAACGGCTCGTGCACGGGCGGCCCGACGACGACGTCGCCCTGGTCGCCGTCCGGTTGCACCGCCAGGACCGGCCGCGCCCCGCCGAAGCCGGCCCCAAGCAGCTGCCTGCTCCGATCCCCGACGAGCCGTCCGTTCCCTGATCCGGCGTTCGGGACCGCCGGATCCGGCGGACGGGCGGACGGGCGGTCGCCGGTCATCGTCGCCCTTCACCGGCTGCCGCTCATCGCGAGCGCCCTCGGTCAGCGGTTCCGTCGTGGGCCGTGCGACCGGCCGACGCTGCCCATCGCGGGCACCGGTCCCGTCACACGGCGACGGCGGTGCCGCAGATGCCGCAGACCTCGAGCTCCCGGCGCTTCCAGCGGGCGACCGGCACGAAGAACAGCGAGAACTGCCGGTACTGCCGGATGCGCGACCAGCGCGTGGTGTTGTGGCAGTTCGGGCAGGTGCGGGTCTCCCCGGGGCCGAGGTGCTTGCGCTTGGTGCCGAAGCCGAAGAGCAGGAACATCACGCCAGCGTAGGGAGCGGGCCGGCACGGGCCTCCTCGGCCGCGTCGGTGTTCGCCACGTGCTGTCCCTCACCGGCCTGCTTCCTCCGGTCGGTGGCCCGCCGTTCCGCCGGGGTGAGCAGCTGCTCGGCGTCGCGACCGCTCAGTCCAGCACCGTGTCGGGGTCTGCACCGTCGACAGCCCAGGGCGCCGCGAGGAGGGAGCTGCGATGGGGAGGATCGTCGTCAGCGAGAACGTCTCGATCGACGGGGTCGTGCAGGACCCGACGGGCGAGGAGGGCTTCGACCGCGGCGGGTGGTTCGGCCGGATCGGCGAGGCGGACCGCCGGGCCTGGGCGGAGGTCGAGCACCGGGAGGCGCGGGAGGCGGCCGCGCTGCTGCTCGGGCGCCGGAGCTACACGTGGTTCGCCGCCCGCTGGCCCGCGCGGACGGGGGAGTGGGCCGACCGGTTGAACGGGCTGCCCAAGTACGTCGTGTCCACCACCCTCACGGAGCCCGGGTGGGCCGGCACCACCGTGCTGACCGGCGACGTGGTGCAGTCCGTCGCCGGCCTCAGGTGCGCGGTGGCCGGAGACGTCGTCGTCCATGCCAGCCGGCTGCTCGTGCAGACGCTGCTGGCGCACGACCTCGTCGACGAGGTGCGGCTGACGGTCTTCCCCGTCGTGCTGGGGAGCGGCGAGCGCCTGTTCGGCCCCACCGCCGACCGGGTGCCCCTGCACCTGCACGACGTCGAGACGGTGGGCGACTCCCTCGTCCGCCTCACCTACCGCAGGGAGCGGCCCGGCGGCGGGTGACCCGGCCGGGCGGTCCCGGACGCCGTCACTCGCCGGGGTACGGCGGGGTGTCGTCGGCGACGACGGCGCCCCGGTTCCCCGCGGGCTGCTCCGGACCCACGGTGGAGTCGCGCACGGTCTGCCGCTCGGTCTCGGCGTTCACCGCGGCCCCGAAGAAGATCAGCAGGACCGTGGTCCACAGCCAGAACATGCTGATCGCCACGCCTGCGAGCGAGCCGTAGGTCGACTGGTAGCTGCCCAGGCTCTGCACGTAGGAGAAGAAGCCGAGGGTCACCGCCAGCCAGACGACCGTCGCGAGGACCGACCCGGGGGTGAGCCACCGCCACCGGGCGCGCGCCCGGTCCGGGCCGAAGCGGTAGAGGACGGCCAGGGCCACGGCCATGAGCGCGGCGAGCGCCAGCCACGAGAGGACCCGGGCGGCGAGCCGGAGCGGGCCGGACGACCCGGCGACCTCGGCCGCGGCGACCCCGGCGACGGTGAGCAGTGCGGCGAGGAGCACCGCACCCCCGAGGACGAACACCAGCGCGAGCCCCACCCGGTGCGGGAAGCTCCGCGACTCCGGCTGGTGGTAGGCGATGCCGAGCCCGTCGATGAGGTAGGTCATCGCGGTCGTCGCCGTCCAGAGCGCCACGACGAGGCCGGTGAGCCCCCGGAAGGTGAGCACCTGGGCCGACGCCGCGGTGATCGTCGTGAGCTGGTCGGTCACGATCGCGTCGAGGTCCGTGGGCAGCACGTCCGCCAACCCGGACAGCTGCCGGCGCGCCGTCTCCGGCGTGTTCACGAAGCCGTAGATGGACAGCGCCGTCACCAGCACGGGGGCGACCGACAGGACGGCGAAGAACGCGACCCCGGCGCTCTGCACCATGAGGCGGTCGCTGAGCACCTGGCGCGCGACCCGCCGGAGCACGCGGCGCCACCCGGCGGCGGGGATCAGGTGCGGGGAGTGCGCCTCGTGCCCGCGCCTCGCGCCGCCGCGGCTCCGCGCGCCACGGGAGGGGGGCTCGCGCCGGACGACAGCCATGGCACATCCCACCCCCGGCGGCGCGCGGCCGCAACGGTTCCGCCTCCCCGGCGGCCGCACGCCTTGCCCGCGGGGCGGGGAGAGCGGAGCCTCGGACCATGACGCAGGGCGGCACGACCTTCGGCACCGTCGTCCGGTGGGACGAGGAGGACCCGGGCGCGGTCATCGAGGCCCCCGACCTCCCGGGCGGCTGCTGGGCCGACGCCGCCGCGGTGGAGCAGAGCACGACCGGCTCGGGGGGCCTGCGGGCCGGGCAGGTCGTCGAGGTGGAGTGGGCCCGGCCCGGCGCGCACGGCCTGCCGTTCCGCGCGCTCCGGGTCGTCCCGCGCAACGACCTGCAGGCGACCGTCGGGGGCTGAGCCGGGGGAGGCGCGGCGACGGCCCGGGACCCGGCGCCGCACGGGGTCTACTGTGGGGGCCGTACCGGCCGCGGGCCAGCATGCCCTCGCCTGGCGAGGAAGCCCGCTGGTGCGACCGGTGCTCCCGTCATCGTCTGGCGGGCTGACGGTCCCCCGGGGACCTCGGGGCGCGCGGCCCGAGACGTCGTTCTCCCGCGCAGCCGCGGGGCGGGGCCGGATCGCGGAGCCCTTCCGCGGGGCGTTCAGCCCCGCGACCTCCGCCGTCCGGTCGAGGGGGCCGCGTGCGCGTCCTGCCCGGCAACCCTGCCGGGCAGTGCAGAGGAGGAGTCTGTGGCTCGACCAGGACGGCGCTCGACGGGCGCCCGGCGCGGCGCCCCGCGCGCCCAGCGGCGCGTCCGCGAGGGCGACGTCATCGCGGTGCTCGCCCGCGCCGTCCGCGACGTCGAGGCGGCGGTCAAGCGCGACCGCGTGACGCCGTCGGTGCGCGCCGAGTTCCAGGCCATCGCCCTGGTGCTGCGCGAGGAGCGCGCCCGGGTGCAGGCCGACCAGAGCACCGGTGAGGGCCGCCGCTCCGAGCAGCTGAAGCGGCTCGACGGGATCGCGACGATCCTGGCCACGACCGCGGTGCGGAACTCCGGCCTGCTGGCGCTGCTCTCCGACGACGCCGTCGCCACCGAGGCGGCCCGTTCGCACCGGCGGGAGCTGCTCGCCGCCGCCGGGATCGAGGCGCCCGAGGAGGAGGCCCCGCCGCCGGTGGAGGCCGCCGCCCCCGTGGCCGCGTCCGCCGAGCGCCAGGTGGTGCCGCAGTCGGTGGTCTCGCGGCAGCTGGCCAACCCCTTCCTCGCCCCCGACTTCGACGCCGCGCGGCCCAGCGCCGTGCGGCCGCGCCGGCTGGCCGGCTGGGAGTTGCTGGAGCCGCTGTTCAACTCCTTCGAGCGCGCCGGCGGCGGTGCCCCGGCGTGCATGCCGCTGCCCTTCCCGAGCTCCCAGTTCACCCCGGCCGGGCTGGAGCTCATGCCGCACCAGGGGCAACTGGTCGCGGCGGCGGCCAGCGGTCACCGCACCTTCCTGCTCGCCGACGAGCCGGGCCTCGGCAAGACGGCCCAGTCGCTGCTCGCGGCGGAGGCGGCGCAGGCCTTCCCGCTGCTCGTCGTCGTCCCCAACGTCGTGAAGACCAACTGGGCCCGCGAGGCCGCGCGCTGGGTGCCCCAGCGCCGGGCCACCGTGATCCAGGGGAACGGCGAGAGCGTCGACGGCTTCGCCGACATCGTCGTCGTCAACTACGAGGTGCTGGACCGGCACGTGGGCTGGCTGGGCGACTTCGGGTTCGGCGGGATGGTCGTCGACGAGGCGCACTTCATCAAGAACAAGAGCTCGCAGCGCTCGCAGCACGTGCTGGAGCTGTCCCAGCGCCTCCGGCTGCGCGCGGCGCGGCCGCTGCTCATGGCGCTCACCGGTACGCCGCTGATCAACGACATCGACGACTTCCGGGCGATCTGGCAGTTCCTCGGCTGGATCGACGAGGAGAAGCCGCTCGGCGAGCTGATGGAGTGCCTGGAGGGGACCGGCCTGACGCCGGCCGACCCCGGCTTCTACCCGGCGGCCCGCCAGTGCGTGATCGACCGGGGCATCGTCCGGCGCCGCAAGGTCGACGTCGCCGCCGACATCCCCGCCCGCCGCATCGCCGACCTCCCCGTCGAGCTGGACGACAAGGCCGGCCGCTCGATCCGCGCGGCCGAGCGGGAGCTCGCCCGCCGCCTGGTCAAGCGCTACGACAGCGCCCTCGCGGCCCGCGAGTCGGTCACCGTGGTGGAGGGCATCGACCACGCGCTGGTGCGCAAGGTCGCCGGCTGGGAGCTCAAGGACTCGACCTCGGGCACCGGCGGCGACAACGTCTTCACGATGATGCGGCGGATCGGGCAGGCGAAGGCCGGGCTCGCCGCCGACTACGCCGCGCAGCTGGCCCGCAGCGCCGGCAAGGTCGTCTTCTTCGCCAAGCACATCGACGTCATGGACGTGGCCGAGGAGACCTTCGAGGGCATGGGCCTGCGCTACTCCTCGATCCGCGGCGACCAGACGCCCGCGGTGCGCCAGCGCAACATCGACGCCTTCGTCAACGACCCGGAGGTCGCCGTCGCCGTCTGCTCGCTGACCTCGGCCGGCGTGGGCATCAACCTGCAGGTCGCCTCCAACCTGGTGCTCGCCGAGCTCTCCTGGACCGACGCCGAGCAGACCCAGGCGATCGACCGCAGCCACCGCATCGGGCAGACCGAGCCGGTCACCGCGTGGCGGATCATCGCCGCGCAGACCCTCGACGCCCGGATCGCCGAGCTGATCGACAGCAAGGCCGGCCTGGCGGCGCGTGCGCTCGACGGCTCCGACGAGGAGATGCAGGGGTCGGCCGACGTCCAGCTCGAGGCGCTCGTCGCGCTGCTCACCGCCGCCCTGGAGGACCGATGACCACCGAACCGCTCCTGCCCGCCGCGACGCGGGTCGCCGAGCTGCTGCTCGAGGTGCAGACCCGCGTCAACGGTCGGATCGACGCCGAGCTGGCAGAGCTGCTGCCCGGCGTCCAGCAGCAGCTCGGCGTCTCGCCGGACGGCGCCGCCGACCTCTCGGACCTGGTCAACACCCGGATCACCGGCTCCAGCGTCGTCGTCACCCCGGCCGCGGTCGCCGCCGCCGTCCCGGTGCCGGCCGGCTCGGCCGCCACCACGCGCGCCGCGCGACGGGCGGTGACCGGGATCCTCGCCGGGGCCGACGAGCGCCTCGCGGTGATCGCCGGGCCGTGCTCGATCCACGACCCGGAGGCCGCGCTCGAGTACGCCGCCTTCATCGCCCGCATGCGCGAGCGGCACGGCGCCGACCTCGAGATCCTCATGCGCACCTACACCGAGAAGCCGCGCACCGAGGTCGACTGGAAGGGCTTCGCCTACGACCCCTTCCTCGACGGGTCGAGCCGGATCAGCGTCGGTCTCGTCGCCACCCGGATGCTGATGTGCCGCATCACCGCGTCCGGCGTGCCGGTGGCCGCCGAGCCGCTGAACGCGCTGACGCCGCAGTACGTCAACGGGCTGGTCACCTACAACGGCGTCGGGGCGCGCAACGTCACCGACCAGACCGCCCGGGAGCGGGTGTCCGGCTTCTCGTCGGTGGTCGGGTTCAAGAACTCGCCCGAGGGCAGCGTGGACTCCGCCATCCAGGCGGTGATGACGGCGCGGGCACCGCACCAGTTCCTCGGGGTCGACGCCCACGGGGTCTCCGCGCAGCTGTCGACGACGGGCAACGGCACCGGCCACGTCATCCTGCGCGGCGCCAAGGACGGCCCGAACTACTCCGCCGCCCACATCGCCGACGCCCGGCGCCGGCTGGCCGCCCGCGGGCTGCCGGAGGTGCTCGTCGTCGACGCTTCGCACGGCAACAGCCAGAAGTACCACCTGCGCCAGATCGACGTCGTGCGCGACCTCGCCGGGCAGATCGCCGGCGGCGAGCGGGCCATCCGGGGCGTGATGGTGGAGAGCAACCTGGTCGCCGGCCGGCAGGACCTCGACCAGCAGCACCCCGGCGACCTCGAGTACGGCAAGAGCCTCACCGACGCCTGCGTCGACCTGCCGACGACCGAGCAGCTCCTGGCCGAGCTCGCCGAGGCCTCCCGCGCCCGCCGCGGCTGAGCACTCCTCACCCGGGGCGCTCGTGGGGCCGGGCGGTGCGACCAGTACGGTCGGCCGTCCGTCCGACCAGGCAGGAGGCCCGATGTCCGGGAAGCCGGGGATGCTGCTCGTGGTGAACCGGTCGGCGGGGACCGCCGAGGACGAGCGGGTGGAGGCGGCGGTGGCCGGGCTGCGTGCCGGCGCCGACGTCGCCGTCGCCGCGACCGCCGACGCCGGTGACCTCGACGAGGCGCTGGGTGCCCACCCCGGCCGTCGGGTCGTCGTGCTCGGCGGCGACGGCTCGGTGCACGCGGTGGTCGCCGCCCTCGACCGGGCCGGGCGGCTCTCGCCCGACGAGCCGGTCGGCATCATCGCGTGCGGCACGGGCAACGACCTGGCCCGCACCCTCGGGCTGCCGCTGGACCCGGCCGACGGCGCCGCCGCGGTGCTGGCCGGGGTGCCGCGCCGGCTGGACCTGCTGCGCGACGACGCCGGCGCGGTGGTCGTCAACGCCGTCCACGCCGGGGTGGGGGCGGAGGCCGCCGCCGAGGCGCACCGGCTCAAGCAGCGGCTCGGCGCGGCTGCCTACCCGGTCGGCGCGGCGATCGCGGGGCTGGGGGACACCGGCTGGCCGCTGCGCGTGGAGGTCGACGGGCAGGTCGCCGTCCACGAGGGCGAGGGCTGGGCCGCCGACGGCGAGCAGCCCGTGCTCATGGTCGGGGTGTGCAACGGCGCGACGATCGGTGGCGGCACCGCGCTCGCCCCCGACGCGCGGCCCGATGACGGCCTCGCCGACGTGGTCGTGTGCGCGGCCACCGGGCCGGTCGCCCGGGCCGCCTACGCGGCGGCGCTCACCGCGGGCCGGCACGTCGACCGCCCCGACGTGCTGGTGCTGCGCGGTCGCGAGGTGCGGATCTCGGGCGGCCCGGTGCCCGTCGACGCCGACGGCGAGCTCGGCGAGGTGCAGGACGCCGGCGGCTGGCGGCTGGCCCACCACGCCTGGTCGGTGCTGGTGCCGCGGTAGCCGTCCGGAGACTCAGCCGCGGCTCTCCAGCCGGCGGCGGACGACGGCGGCCTGCTCCGGCGAGCCGATGAGCGCGCCGATCTCCGCCTGCTCGGCGGCCAGCCCCTCGGCGAGCGGCACCCGGCCGGCGAGGTCGACCAGCCGCTTGACCGCCCGGGTGGCGCTGCGGCTGTGCCCGGCGATCTCGGCGGCCAGCTCCAGCGCGGCGGCGAGCGGGTCGGCGGCCTCGCGGGTGGCCAGGCCGAGCCGCACCGCCTCGGTGCCCGAGACCTTGCGCCCGGTCAGCGCCAGCTCCTTGGCGACGTCGCGGCCGACCAGCTCGGGCAGCAGCTGGGTGCCGCACATGTCGGGCACGATGCCCCAGAGGATCTCCATCAGCGACAGCTGCGCGTCCGGGGCGACCAGCCGGATGTCGGCGCCCAGCGCGATCTGCAGCCCGCCGCCGAAGGCCACCCCCTGCACCGCCGCGATCACGGGGGCGGGGACCAGCGACCAGACGTGCACCACCTGCTGGGCCAGCGCGCGGGCCGCGCCCAGCGGCTCCGGGGCGGTCGACTCGCGCTCGCGGGTCCGCTCCTGCCCGCGTTCGGCCATGTCCGCGAAGGAGCCGAAGTCCAGGCCGGCGCAGAAGGCCCGGCCGGCGCCGGTGAGCACCACCGCGCCGACGTCCTCCCGGGCCATCAGCTCCTTCCCGGTGGCCAGGATCGCCCCGAACATCGCCGGGTCCAGCGCGTTCATCTTCTCCGGCCGGTCCAGCCGCACGGTCGCCACGCCGTCGGTCACCGTGAGCGCCACCCGGCGCGGGACGTCGTCAGCCACCCCCGCTGTCTACGGGCGGCCCGGCCCGGCTGTCAACGAGCGGTGCGGCGCGCGGGCTACGGTCCGTGCATGCCCGCCGCCGCCCGCACCGCTGCCCGCCTGCTGCTCGGCGCGGTCATGGTGAGCGCCGGCGTGCTCCACCTGACCACCCAGCGGGAGGAGTTCCGGGCCCAGGTCCCGGCCTGGTTCCCCGTCGACGAGGACCTCACGGTGCTGGGCTCGGGCGTCGTCGAGATCGCCCTGGGCGCGTCGTTCCTCGCGCTCCCGCGGAGGCGGCGGCTCGTCGGCGGGCTGCTCGCGGCGTTCTTCGTGGTGATCTTCCCGGGCAACGTCGCGCAGTACCTGGAGGGCACCGACGCCTTCGGCCTCGACACCGACCGCAAGCGCCTGGTCCGGCTGTTCTTCCAGCCGCTGCTCGTGCTCTGGGCGCTGTACGGCGGCGGCTGGCTGCGGCGCCGCCGGCGCGACTGAGGCCGTCCGCTACCGGGCGTCGACCAGCACGCCGGACAGGAAGCCGGCCAGCCCGTCGTGGTCGTCCAAGGGGAGCACCGCCGCCACGTGCTGGTCGGGCCGGACCAGCACCATGCAGCCCCGCTCCCGGTCGATGCCGCGCATCGCGAAGACGTCCCCGGCGCCGGGATCGGGGGAGAAGGCCTTCTCGTGGTCGACCAGCCCGAACCGGCCCTTGCGCGGCAGCAGGACCGGTGGCAGCCGGTCGACGGCGAGGTCCCGGTGCCCCTGCTGGAAGATCCCGCGGACGTCGAGCACGGCGTCCGGGTCGGCGCCCACGGGCGTGTGCCGGGCCACCGGTGATGCCGCCGACCCGAGGTGCTCCAGCAGTGCGCGGGCCCGCGACCCGGGGGACGTCGGGTCCGCGGCGTCGGCGAAGACGTACAGCCGCCAGGCACCGTCGGCCCGTGCGACGTGCCCCAGCTGCAGGGGCTTGGCATCGGCGATCCTGATCACCGGGGCGGAGTGGAACCGCATCCCGACCGGGTAGCCCTCGGCGAGCGGCTGGTGCTCGGTACCCCCGGTGATCATCGACGGCGCGTAGCGCGTGGCGACGCCGGCGGTGAACCGGCCCTGCTGGACGAAGTAGCGCTGGAACTCCGCCGGGTCCACACCCTCGCCGTCCCCGCCCTCCTCCGTCGGCGGTGCGCTGAACATCCGGGCGAACTCGCGGTCGAAGTCGATGAGCTCCTGGGCGACCGCCTGCCGCTCCGCCGAGTAGGTGTGCAGCAGTTCCGGCCGGGCGGTGCCCCGCAGCACCGCGGCCAGCTTCCAGCCGAGGTTCCACGCGTCGGCCATCGAGACGTTCATGCCCTGGCCTGCCTTGGCGCTGTGCGTGTGGCAGGCGTCGCCGGCGATGAACACGTGCGGCAGCCGGGTGGTGACCTCGTCGGCGGGCACGTCGTCGAACCGGTCGCACAGCCGCTGGCCGATGTCGTAGACCGACCACCAGCCGACGTCCTTCACGTCGATCGAGTACGGGTGCAGGATCCGGTTGGCCACGGCGGCCAGCTTCTCGGGCGTGACGGCGCGCCGCTCGTGCAGCTCGCGGTCGGCGACGGCGTCGAGCTCGATGTAGAGCCGCACCAGGTAGCCGCCCTCGCGGGGGATGATCAGCAGGTTGCCCTGGTTGGCCGAGTGGATGGCGGCCTTCAGCCGGATGTCGGGGAAGTCGGTGACCGCCAGGACGTCCATGACGCCCCAGGACGAGTTCATCGGGTCGCCGACCAGCTCGCGGCCGATCGCCGTCCGGATGCTGCTGCGCGCGCCGTCGCAGCCGACGACGTAGCGGGCCCGGATCGTCGAGACCTCGCCGGTCGCCTCGCCACCCCGGAGGTGCTGCAGGGTGAGGGTGACCGGGTGGTCGGAGCCGCCGGTGGGATCCACGGCGACGTCGGTGGCGTGCAGCCCGTAGCGCGGGGCCAGCCGGCCGGCGGACCGGGTCATGTGCTCGCGGAGCCAGGCCTGCATCCGGGCCTGGTTGACGATGACGTGCGGGAACTCCGAGAGGCCGTCCTCGACGTCCTGCACCCGCCCGGTCCGCGTGATGCGGGTGCGGTCGGCCGGGTCGGGCCGCCAGAAGGCGACCTCGTTGACCCAGTAGGCCTCGGCGACGAGCTGGTCGGCCAGGCGGAAGGCCTCGAACATCTCGACGGTGCGGCAGGCCACCCCGTCGGCCTGGCCGACCAGCAGCGGCCCGTCCCGCCGGTCGACGACGACGGTGCGGATCTCGGGGAAGGCGGCCAGCTGGGCGGCGAGGACCAGGCCGGCCGGCCCGGTGCCGACGATGACGACGTCCGCCTCGTCGGGGAGACCCTCCGGCCGGTCCGCGACCGACGGGTGCGGCTCCTCGACCAGCGGATCGCCGGGCCGGTAACCGTCCAGGTAGAACTGCACTGCTCGACTCCCTCGTCGTGGTCGGCCGCGGCCGGCGGCCCGGTCCGACGGTCCCGCAGGTTCCGCATGAGGGGATAGGCTTTTCTGCTGTGAGGAACAAGCCGGCGTACGCCATCGGCTCGGTCGACTCGGCGCTGCTGCTGGCGACGCTGCTCCAGCAGGAAGGTGCGATGCGGGTGACCGACGTCGCCGCCCGGCTGGGCGTCTCGGTGTCCACCGCCCACCGCCTGCTGGGGATGCTCGTCTACCGCGACTTCGCCGAGCAGCTGCCCGACCGCCGGTACGCCCCCGGGCCGGTGCTGCGCCCGGGCGCGGTGCCCCAGGCGTCGGTCACCACCCTGCGGGAGGTGGCCGTGCCGCACCTGCGGCGGCTGGTCGACGCGGTGGGGGAGACGGCCAACGTCGTGCTGCTGGCCGGTGCCGTCGTCCGGTTCGTCGCGACGGTGGAGAGCCGGCAGGTGCTGCGCGTCGGCGACCGCACCGGCCGGACGCTGCCGGCCCACCTCGCCTCGGGCGGCAAGGCCCTGCTCGCGGCGATGGACGACGCCGGGCGCGCCGCCGTCCTGGCCGCCCTGGACGAGGCCGACGGCGCCCGGCTGGAGCGCGAGCTGCGCACGGTCCGGCGGCGCGGCTTCGCCCTCAACGACCAGGCCACCGAGGCGGGGCTGACTGCGGTCGGGGTCGCCGTGCCGGCCGCGGGCGGCGTCGAGGGGGCGGCGCTCTCCCTGGCCGCGCCGTCCGTGCGGTACTCGCGCGACCGGCTGCCGGAGTGGGTGGCCCACCTGACCGAGGCGGCCGAAGCCGTCGCCCGCGAGCTGGGCGCAGCCTGACCGCGCGGCCCGTGACGGGCATGGAGGCGGTCGCGCGGGGGCACCGACGGGTGGTGAAGACCGTCGCCATCGCCGTCCTCGGCGCCGTGCTGACCCTCTCCGGTATCGCGCTGCTCGTGCTGCCCGGGCCGGGGTTCGTCCTCGTCGCGGCAGGGCTGGCGGTGCTGGCCACCCGCTTCCCGTGGGCCAGGAAGCCGCTGGACTACGCCAAGGAGAAGGCCCAGGAGGGCGTCGAGGAGGTCGGCCGGAACCCCTGGCGGGCAGCCGGTGCCGTTCTCTCGGCGCTCGTCCTGGTGGGGCTCGGGGCCGTGACGCTCGCCGGGGTGGACCTGCCGTTCGTCAACGCGTTCACCGCCGTCGTCCTCATCCTCTCCGGCCTGTTCCTGCTCGGCACCGTCGTCTTCGCCCGGCACGAGGACAACGCGGAGCGGGCCCGGGCCCACCGCCCGGCCGGGGCGCCGCAGGGCGGCGGCGCCTACCGCGCGGCGCGCCCGGCCGAGGACTGAGGCGGGCGCCCCGCGAGCCCCCTACCGGCCGGTAGGCGGTGTGACCTGCGACCAGGGGCTAGGTTCGACGGGGAACGAGGTCGTCGGCGCAGGGGAGTGGGACGTGGGCAGGTCGGTGCTCGTGACCGGCGGGAACCGGGGGATCGGGCTCGCCATCGCCCGATCCTTCGCCGAGCAGGGCGACTCGGTCGCCGTCACCCACCGCGGCAGCGGCGCACCCGGCGGGCTGTTCGGCGTGCGGTGCGACGTCACCAGCACCGAGGACGTCGACCGCGCCTTCACCGAGATCGAGGAGCAACAGGGCCCGGTCGAGGTGCTGGTGAGCAACGCCGGCATCACCCGTGACGGCCTGCTCATGCGCATGAAGGAGGAGGACTTCACCGACGTCGTCGACGCGAACCTGACCGCCGCCTACCGGGTGTCCAAGCGCGCGGCCGCCAAGATGGTGCGCGCCCGCTCGGGCCGGATGGTCTTCGTCTCCTCCGTCGTCGGGCTGCTGGGCTCGGCGGGGCAGACGAACTACGCGGCGTCGAAGGCCGGCCTGGTGGGCCTGGCCCGCTCGATCGCCCGCGAGCTCGGCAGCCGCGGCATCACGGCCAACGTCGTCGCCCCCGGCTTCGTCACCACCGACATGACCGCGGAGCTGCCCGAGGCCCGGCAGAAGGAAATCCTCGGGCAGGTGCCGCTGGGCCGCTACGCCGACGCCGACGAGATCGCCGGCGTCGTGCGTTTCCTGGCGAGCGATGCGGCGGCGTACATCACCGGGGCGGTCGTCCCGGTCGACGGCGGACTGGGAATGGGGCACTGATGAGCGGCATCCTCGAGGGCAAGAAGATCCTGATCACCGGGGTCCTCACCGAGGCGTCGATCGCCTTCGCCACCGCCCGGCTCGCCCAGGAGCAGGGCGCCACCGTCGTCCTCTCCAACTTCGGGCGCGCCCTGTCGCTGTGCCAGCGCATCGCCAAGCGGCTGCCGCAGGAGGCGGCGGTGGTCGAGCTCGACGTGACCAGCACCGAGCACCTGTCGACGCTGGCCGACCGGCTGCGCGAGCAGGGCTTCGACCGCCTCGACGGCGTCGTCCACTCCATCGGCTTCGCGCCGCAGGAGGCCATGGGCGAGGGCTTCCCCGAGGTCGCCTGGGAGCACGCCGCCACCGCGTTCCAGGTGTCCTCCTGGTCCTACGCCTCGCTCACCCAGGCCTGCCGGCCGCTGCTGGCGAACCCGTCCTCGGTCGTCGGCCTCACCTTCGACGCCTCCGTCGCGTGGCCGGTCTACGGCTGGATGGGCGCGGCCAAGGCGGCCCTGGAGTCGGTCAGCCGCTACGTCGCCCGCGAGCTCGGCCCCGACGGCGTGCGGTCCAACATCGTCGCCGCCGGGCCGCTGCGCAGCATGGCGATGAAGTCCATCCCGGGCAGCAAGCAGTTCGAGGAGGCCTGGGAGGGGCGTGCCCCGCTGGGCTGGTCGGTCACCGACACCGAGCCCGCCGGCAAGGCCGTCGTCGCCCTGCTCTCCGACTGGTTCCCCGCCACCACCGGCGAGATCGTCCACGTCGACGGGGGCTTCCACGCCGTCGGCGTGTGACTGCATCCGTCGACGCCCCGCAAGAGGAAAGAACCACGTGCCCCGCGCCATCGTCGACATCACCCCGGCCGGCCATCGTCCCGACGAGGACCCGTCGCTGGCCGTCCGCAACAACGGCGGCCTCCCGCCGTCGGCCGAGCCCGCCCCGCCCGGACGGCGGGACGCGCTGCTGCTGCTCTCCTTCGGCGGCCCCGAGGGCCACGACGACGTCATGCCGTTCCTGGAGAACGTCACGCGCGGCCGCGGCATCCCGCGCGAGCGGCTGGAGGAGGTCGCCGAGCACTACCACCACTTCGGCGGCGTCAGCCCGATCAACGACCAGAACAAGGCCTTGCTCGCGGCGCTGGAGGCGGAGCTCCGCTCGGCCGGGATCGACCTGCCGGTCTACTGGGGCAACCGGAACTGGGCGCCCTACGTCGAGGACGTCTGGCAGCAGATGGCCGACGACGGCATCCAGCACGCCTACGTGCTGGCCACCTCGGCCTACGCATCGTTCTCGGGGTGCCGGCAGTACCACGAGGACGTCGCCCGGGCCCGAGCCGCGCTGACCGGCGACGCCGCCGCACCGAGCGGGCCGACCGCGGAGAAGCTGCCGCACTACTTCGACGCCGACGGCTTCGTGCGGGCCAACGCCGACGCCCTCGCCGCCGCGCTCGCCGAGCTCCCCGCCGAGGTGCGCGACTCGGCCCGCCTGGTCGCGACCGCGCACAGCATCCCCGACACGATGGCCGCCGTCGCCGGGCCGGAGGGCCACGCCTACGAGGCCGAGTTGCAGGCCGCCGCGCAGCAGGTCGTCGACCGCGCCGCCCCCGGCCGGCCCTTCGACCTGGTGTGGCAGAGCCGCAGCGGCCCGCCGTCGGTGCCGTGGCTGGAGCCCGACGTCAACGACCACCTGGAGGCGCTGGCCGAGGCGGGGGAGAAGGCGGTCGTGCTGTTCCCGGTCGGCTTCGTCAGCGACCACCTCGAGGTGATCTGGGATCTCGACAACGAGGCCAGGGAGACCGCCGAGCGGCTGGGGCTGGAGTTCGCCCGGGCCGCCACCGCCGGCACCCACCCGGCCTTCGTGACGGCGCTGCGCGAGCTGATCGAGGAGCGGCGGGCCGGCGGTGAACCACGCCTGGGCACCAACTGCCCCGCCTTCTGTTGTTACGTTCAACGTCGGCCTCCGGCCGACACCGCGAGCAATGGCCGTCCCCCCGTGGGCTGAGCTTGCCGTTTAACCTCCGTGGCCGGCGGAGTCACATCAGTGTGATTCGAGGGCTGGCATGAAGGCGGCCACCGCGTGATCCTTCGGAGTAGCGAGCTTCGAAGATCGGCGGTGGCCGCGATGGACAGTCTTCCCCTGTCCGACGGGATTGACCAGAGCTTCGTGGGGCCGGCGGGGCTGGACCGGCTGCGAGAGTTCCGCGGTCAGCTGTATGGATGCCTGGGTCGGCGGGCCGATGAGCTGTTCGAGCTGGCCGACGCGCTGCTGTGCGCTGAGGGTCCGGTGCGGTCGCTGGTCGGGCTGTGCCTGGCCCCGGAGCACCGCCGCG
>NZ_FOAO01000042.1 GCF_900109665.1 Blastococcus sp. DSM 46786 | reverse complement strand
GGCGAGGCGGGCAAGGGCTTCGCGGTCGTCGCCAACGAGGTCAAGGAGCTGGCGCAGGAGACGGCGAAGGCGACCGAGGACATCGCCAAGCGCGTGCTGGCCATCCAGGGCGACACGACGGCGGCGGTGACGGCGATCGAGGAGATCTCCCAGATCGTCGCGCAGATCTCCGACCGGCAGACCACCATCGCCTCCGCGGTGGAGGAGCAGACGGCGACCACCAGCGAGATGTCCCGCTCGGTGCAGGAGGCCGCCGGGGGTTCGGGGCAGATCGCCGCGAACATCACCAGCGTCTCCACGGCGGCGGACTCCACCACCCAGGCGCTGACCCAGACGCGCACCGCCGTGGACGAGCTGTCCCGGATGGCCGCCGACCTGCGCACCACCGTCGGCAACTTCACGTACTGAGAGGACCACCCTCCCCCCGCCTCGCACGCTCGGCGTGGGCCCCTGAAGGGTGGCCGGCGCCGGACCGGCCACCGCGCCGGCCCGGCGCCGCTTCCGACCGGGGGTCGGTTGCGGGCGGCGGACTGCCGATAACACGGCCGACGGGCGTCCGCGCGGATTCACCTTGACTCCGGCGACCACCCGCCGATGACCCAGCGGGGCCACCTGTGCCCCGTCGCGATGAGAGAGAAGGCAGCAGTGGACGGTCTGGACGACATCGTCGAGGAGTTCCTCGTCGAGAGCCACGAGAACCTGGATCAGCTCGACACCGACCTGGTCGCGCTCGAGCAGGAGCCCAACTCCCGCGAGCGGCTGTCCAGCATCTTCCGGACCATCCACACCATCAAGGGCACCAGCGGCTTCCTGGCGTTCAACCGCCTGGAGGAGGTCACCCACGTCGGCGAGAACATGCTGTCCCGCCTGCGCGACGGCGAGCTCGCCCTGACCCCGCACCGCACCAGCGTGCTGCTGCAGATGGTGGACACGGTGCGCTCGCTGCTCACCTCCATCGAGGCTTCCGGTGGTGAGGGGTCGGTCGACGTCTCCGCCGTCGTCGCCGAGATCAGCGCCGCCATGGAGGACGGCCCGGCACCGGTGGCCGAGGCCCCCGTGGCCGAGGAGGCCGCGCCCGCGGCCCCCGCGCAGGAGGCCGCCGCGAAGAAGGCCCCGGCGAAGAGGGCCCCCGTGAAGAAGGCTCCCGTCAAGCGGGCCCCCGCCAAGCGAGCGCCGCGCGCCGAGGCCGTCCCCGCTCCCGTCGTCGAGGAGCTGTCCGAGACCCCGCAGGAGGACCTGCGGGCCGACCTGCCCGAGGAGCCGGTCGCCCCGGCTCCCGTCGCCGAGGAGCACCCGGTGCCCGAGCCCGCCGTCGCCGACCACCCCGAGGGAGACGTCGTCGCGAGCGACGCCGCCGGTGGCCAGGTCCGCCGCGCCGTCGCCGACAGCACGATCCGGGTCGACGTCGACCTGCTCGACGAGCTCATGCTGCTGGTCGGCGAGCTGGTGCTCACCCGCAACCAGATCGTGCAGAACGTCGCGCGCCAGACCGACACCGACCTCATCCGCGCCTCCCAGCGGCTCAACCTGATCGCCAGCGAGCTGCAGGAGGGCGTCATGAAGACGCGCATGCAGCCGATCGACCACATCTGGTCCAAGCTGCCGCGCGTCGTCCGCGACCTCGGCCTCCAGCTGAAGAAGTCGATCCGCCTGGAGATGGAGGGCCGCGACACCGAGCTGGACAAGACCCTGCTCGAGGCGGTCAAGGACCCGCTGACCCACCTGGTCCGCAACTCCGTCGACCACGGCATCGAGGCCCCCGAGGACCGGAAGAAGGCCGGGAAGCCGGCCGAGGGTGTCCTGACCCTGCGCGCCCGGCACGAGAGCGGGCAGGTCGTGGTCGAGGTCGCCGACGACGGCGCCGGGATCGATCCGGCCAAGCTCGGCGCCAAGGCCGTGCAGCGCGGGCTGCTCACGCAGGAGGCGCTGAACCGGATGAGCCCGGCGGACGTCCTGCAGCTCATCTTCCTGCCCGGCTTCTCCACCGCCGCCGCGGTCACCAACGTCTCCGGCCGGGGCGTCGGGATGGACGTCGTCAAGACGAACATCGAGTCGATCGGCGGCACCATCGAGGTCGAGTCCGACGCGGGCGTGGGTACCGTCTGCCGGCTCCGCATCCCGCTGACCCTGGCGATCGTCCCCGCGCTGACCGTCGAGTGCGCCTCCGACCGGTACGCGATCCCGCAGATCAGCCTGCAGGAGCTGGTCAGCCTGGACGCCGAGAAGGCCGTGAACGCGGTCGAGGAGGTCGGCGGGGCGCAGGTCTACCGCCTGCGCGGCGAGCTGCTCCCGCTGGTCCGGCTCACCGACGTCCTGGGCCTCACCTCCGAGCGGCACGACGGCCACGTCGTCATCGCCGTCCTGCGGTCGGAGGGCCGGCGCTTCGGCCTGGTGGTCGACCGGGTGATCAACACCGAGGAGATCGTCGTCAAGGCGGTCGGCGGCCAGCTGAAGGCGATCGGTCTCTACTCGGGGGCGACCGTCCTGGGCGACGGCACCGTCGCGCTGATCCTCGACGTGCAGGCGCTCGCCCGGCGGGCCCTGCGCACCGAGACGACCGACCGCCAGGAGGCCCGCGCCGGCTCGCTGCAGGCCGTGGCCGCCGAGACCGACCGGCAGCGCATGCTCCTGGCCGCCATCGGTGGTGGCCGCCGGGTCGCCATCCCGCTGGACACCGTCACCCGCCTCGAGCAGGTGCGCACCGAGGCGGTCGAGAAGGTCGGCAACCGCGAGGTCGTGCAGTACCGCGGCGCGATCCTGCCCATGGTCCGGCTCGACCGGCACCTCGGCGCCTACGGCGAGAGCGAGCGCGAGGTGCTCGAGGTCATCGTCTACAGCGACCACGGCCGCAGCGTCGCCATCGTGGTCGAGGAGATCCTCGACATCGTCGACGGCGAGGCCGCGGTGCGCAGCGACATCGACGACATGGGCCTGCTCGGCTCCGCCGTCCTCGGCGACAAGGTGACCGAGCTGCTCGACGTCCGGGCCGCGATCCTCGCCGCCGACCCGGCGTTCTACTCCGCTCCCGCCGCCACAACGCCCGTTGGCGTCCCCGACTCACTGCTGGAGGTCTGACGTGACCGCTCCGACCCGCACCCTGGCGCCCGCGACCAGCGGGCAGCTGGCCACCTTCCGGCTGGACGGTGACCTGTACGGCATCGAGGTCGAGCACGTGCAGGAGGTGCTGCGCAGTCAGCAGCTCACCCGCGTGCCGCTCGCCCCGACCGCCGTCGCCGGCCTGATCAACCTCCGCGGCCAGGTGGTCACCGCCATCGAGCTGCGCGAGCGGCTCGGCCGGCCGGCCCGCCCGGAGGGCACCGACCCCGTCGTCATCGTCGTCCGGCTGCACGGCGAGGCCGTCAGCATGCTGGTCGACTCCATCGCCGACGTGGTCGACGTCGACGCCGGCGACTTCGAGGCGCCGCCGGACACCCTGGAGGGCCAGGCCCGCGACCTCATCCGCGGCGCCTACAAGCTCGACGGGAAGCTGCTCCTGGCCCTCGACGTCCAGAAGGCCGTCAGCGCGTAGCACTCTGTCGTCCTCCGGACGACACCGCGGCCAGGTGCCGTCCCCAGGTGGGCGGAGCGTGTCCGTCGCGCCTGCGCGGACCCTTCGGGCCCACTCGGCACGACACCGCGG
>NZ_FOAO01000032.1 GCF_900109665.1 Blastococcus sp. DSM 46786 | reverse complement strand
TCGACCGCGGCCGCGGTGTGGGTGTCGCAATGGGTGTCCACGCCACCGGCCACCTGGACCTGGTCCGGGGCAGTCTCTGATGCGATGGTGGTCATCGCCGTCCTCCTCGCTCGCAACCGACAGGGCGGCACGCACCGCCGGGCGAGCGGACAAGACAGTGATGGGTGCCTGCTGGCACAGGCTCCTATGAGGTCACACCGCCAGGCTTGGTGAGTGCAGCGGGCCCCGCAGCGACCGAACCGACAGATCCGGATAAAGACCCGAGGTCAGTCACCTGAAGGGTCAGGAACGGTTGCTGCGGGGCCCGCCTACATCCTCACTGTCACCTGATCGTGGCGGGCTCAATCCGTCGTGACGAAGTCGATGAGCTCCTCGACGCGGCCGATGAGGGTGGGCTCCAGGTCGGTCCAGACCTTCACGCGGGCCAGGATGCGCTGCGCCCAGACGTAGCCGGTGTCGTCCTCCCAGCCCAGCCGGCGGCAGGCACCGGTCTTCCAGTCCTCGCCCTTCGGCACGGTCGGCCAGGCCTTGATGCCGACGACGGAGGGCTTCACCGCCTGCCAGATGTCGATGAACGGGTGGCCGACGACCAGAGCGTGGTCACCGGTGATCTGCGCGGCGATGCGCGACTCCTTGGACCCGGTGACCAGGTGGTCGACGAGCACCCCGAGGCGCCGCCCCGACGCCGGGCGGAACTCGCGCACGATGCCCGGGAGGTCGTCGACGCCGTGCAGCGGCTCCACGACGACGCCCTCGATGCGCAGGTCGTGGCCCCAGACCTTCTCCACCAGCTCGGCGTCGTGCTTGCCCTCCACGTAGATGCGCCCCTCGCGGGCCACCCGTGCGCGGGCGTTGGCGACGTAGGTCGAGCCCGAGGCGCTGCGGGCGGGCCCGGCCGGCGCTGCCGGCTTCGGCCGCACCAGCACGACCGGCCGCCCGTCGACCCAGAAGCCGGGCCCGAGCGGGTAGGCGCGCACGCGCCCGAACCGGTCCTCCAGGTGGACGACGTCCTTCTCGCAGCGCACCACGGCGCCCACGAACCCGGAGCTCGGGTCCTCCACCACGAGGTCGCGCTCGGCCTCGACCTGCGGCACCGGCTTCTTGACGGTGCGGGGGTGGACCAGGTCGTCGTACGGCGAACGGGGAGGCACGCGACGACGCTAGGCACGTCGGGCGCGCGGTCGTGGACGACGCGCCGGGGAGGGTGTGCCGGACCGATCCCGCACGACACGCCCGAGCCGTCGCACAACACGGAGAGTTACGGCCGATACCGGTGTTCACCCGTGCAACCGGGCAGCGCCGGTGCGCCCCGGACACCGGGCGTGACCTGCGCAGACGCGTGCCGGGAGGACCGGAGCGGCTCGGCGCCGGCTCCGGCGAGCGGCGGCGGCGCCGGATCCGGGTGCTGTTGATCTCGGCTCGGTCGTTTCGCGGCCACCGTGCCGGTCACCCATCCGAGCGACGAACATCCCCCGAGCTCAGATGGGAGCGACAACGACGATGATCGGCACCGAGACCATCAGCCGCGTGATCGGCCAGGACGTCTACGACACCGAGGGTCAGAAGATCGGGTCCGCCTCCGAGGTCTACCTCGACGACGAGACCGGCCAGCCGGAGTGGGTGACCGTCCGCACCGGGCTGTTCGGGACCAAGGAGTCCTTCGTCCCGATCCGCGACGCCGACCTGACCGACGACGGCGTGCGGGTAGCGGTCAGCAAGGACCGCGTCAAGGACGCCCCCAAGATCGACACCGACGGTCACCTCTCCCCGCAGGAGGAAGAGGAGCTGTACCGGTACTACGGCCTCGGCACCGGGACCACCGGCCGCACCGAGACCACGACCACGACCGAGACCACGGGCATGGCCGGGACCGCCGGGATGGTCGACACCGACCGCACCGACACCGCGCGCACCGACACCGCGCGCACCGACACCCGGGGCACCGTGGGCCACGACACCTCGGGGCCGACGACCGACAACGCCATGACCCGCTCCGAGGAGCGGCTGGACGTCGGCACCCGCTCCGAAGAGGTCGGCCGCGCCCGGCTGCGCAAGTACGTCGTGAGCGAGAACGTCAGCGAGACCGTCCCCGTGTCCCACGAGGAGGTCCGGGTCGAGCGCGAGCCGATCACGGACGCCAACGTCGGCAACGCCATGGACGGGCCGGCGATCAGCGAGGAGGAGCACGAGGTCACGCTCCGCGCCGAGAAGCCGGTCGTCTCCAAGGAGGCCACGCCGGTCGAGCGCGTCCGCCTCGACAAGGAGACCGTCAGCGACAACGTGCAGGTCGACGAGACCCTCCGCAAGGAGGAGATCGAGGTCGACGGCGCGGACGACGCCAACCGGCGCATGTGAGCGCGCCCCGGCTCCGGGCCGGGGCACCTGACGCACGGCGGCCGACCGAGACCAGACTCCGGTCGGCCGCCGTCGTCGTGCACTGCGGGCGGCTCAGTCGCCCAGGCAGGCGGTGAGGGCGCCGACCATCAGCGGGACGTCGTGGGCCGACGCCAGCTCGCGGCAGGAGTGCATGGCGAGCATCGGGGCGCCGACGTCGACCGTGGTGACGCCCAGCCGCGTCGCCGTCAGCGGCCCGATCGTGCTGCCGCAGGGCAGGTCCGCCCGGGTGACGAAGGTCTGCACGGGGACCCCAGCCTCGTCGCAGCGCTCGGTGAACCAGCCGCCCGACGCCGCGTCGGTGGCGTAGGCCTGGTTGGCGTTCACCTTGAGCACCGGACCGCCACCGAGCTCGGGCCGGTGCGCGGGCTCGTGCCGCTCGGCGCGGGTCGGGTGCACGGCGTGGGCCATGTCGGCCGACACGAGCACCGAGCGGGCCAGCGCCCGGTGCGCCGCCTGCGGGTCACCGGGGTCGGTCGCGGCGGCCAGCCGGCGGACGACGTCCTCGAGGAAGCTGCCCCGGGCGCCGGACATCGAGCCGCTGCCCACCTCCTCGTGGTCGTTGCAGACCAGCACCTGCGTGCGCGCCCCGGCCGGTGCGGCCAGCAGCGCGAGCAGCCCGGAGTGGCAGCAGGCGAGGTCGTCCAGCCGCGGCGCGGCCACCCAGGTGCCGTCCGCGCCGGCGCGCGCCGTGGGCTGGGTGTCGGCCAGCACCAGGTCGGTGCCGACGACGTCCCGCAGGTCCACGCCGGCGGCGTCGGCCAGGGCCTCGGCGAGGCCCGGGCCGGTCCCGAGATCGCGGTCCCACACCGGCACCAGGTGCTGCTGCGGGTCGAGGGTGAGGCCCTCCCGGACGCTGCGGTCGAGGTGGATGGCGAGTGACGGCAGGCGCAGCGGGGCGCCCGGCAGCCGGACCAGGGCGGTGCGCCCGCCTCGCAGGACGAGCCGGCCGGCCACGGTGAGCTCGCGGTCCAGCCAGGTGTGCCACAGGCCGCCGCCGTAGGGCTCCACGCCCACGAGGCGGTAGCCGGACTGCCGCACCTCCCAGCGCGGGCGCACCTTGAACGTGGGCGAGTCGGTGTGCGCGCCGACCAGCCGCATCCCGGTCTCGGCGAGCGGGCCGCTGCCCAGGCGGAACGCGATCACGCTGCCGTGCCGGACGACGAAGTGCCGGCCGCCCGGGACCGGTGCCCAGGCGTCGGCCTCCGCGAGCTCGGTGAAGCCGGCGGCACCCAGCCGGCGCACCAGCTCGGCGACCGCGTGGTGGGGGGACGGCGAGGCGTCGACGAAGGCGCGCAGGTCGTCGCCCAGGGCCAGCGGATCGGGAGCGGCGGTCGGCATGCGGTCATCGTGCCCGACGCCGGGACGCGGGGCGGGCGCGGTCGCCGGCGGCGGGGTGGGATGCTGCTGCGTGTGAGCGAGCGCACGGTGCCCGGCACCCCCGACGAGCTGTCCGCCGCGCTCGAGGGCACGGGCTACCTCGCCGACGAGGGGCTGGCCACCGCCGCGCACCTGGCGCTGGCCATGCACCGGCCGCTGTTCCTCGAGGGCGAGGCCGGCGTCGGGAAGACGGCGCTGGCCCAGGCACTGGCGCAGATCACCGACCGGCCGCTCTACCGGCTGCAGTGCTACGAGGGGCTGGAGGCCAGCCAGGCGCTGTACGACTGGGACTTCGGCCGCCAGCTGCTGCACCTGCGCGCCGCCGAGGCCGCGCACGCCGCCGACGACCCCGCCCGGCTGGAGGCGTCCCTCTACGACCGCCGCTTCCTGCTCGCGCGGCCGCTGCTGCAGGCGCTGGAGGACGCGCCGAGCGTGCTGCTCGTCGACGAGGTGGACCGCGCCGACGACGAGTTCGAGGCGTTCCTGCTGGAGATCCTCTCCGACTTCACGATCTCCATCCCCGAGCTCGGCACCGTGCGGGCGGAGGTCCCGCCGCTGGTCGTCCTCACCTCCAACCGCACCCGCGAGGTGCACGACGCCCTCAAGCGCCGCTGCCTCTACCACTGGCTCGCGCACCCCGATTTCGACCGCGAGGTGGCGATCCTGCGCCGCCGGCTGCCGCAGGTCACCGAGCAGCTGGCCCGGCAGGTGGCCCGGGCGACGGCGACCCTGCGCACCCTCGACCTGCTCAAGCCGCCCGGGGTGGCCGAGGCCATGGACTGGGCGACGGCGCTGCACACCCTCGGCGCGCGGGACCTGGACCCCGACCTGGCGGCGCGGACCCTCGGCGCGGTGCTGAAGTACCGGGAGGACACCGAGCGGGTGCGGTCGCTGGCCCCGGAGGCGCTGCTCGGTGGCTGAGCGCGGCAGTGCCCCGGGCATAGGAAGCTTCACCCCTGCGATCCAGGGCCAGGACGCAGGTAAAGCTTCCTATGCCTCGGGGGGTCCGGCCCGGGACGTCGTCGACACGGTGCTGGGCTTCGCCCGGACGCTGCGGCACGCGGGCGTGACCGCCTCCCCGGACCGGGTCCAGGCCATGCTCGGCGCGCTCGGCCACCTCGACGTCCTGCGCCCCTCGGCGGTCTACTGGGCCGGCCGGCTCACCCTCTGCGCCGGGCCCGACGACCTCGACCGCTACGACGTCGCGTTCCTGGCCTGGTTCTCCGGACGTCGCCCGCGGCCCGCCCCCGCGGCGGCGCAGGTGCGGCCGCGGCTGGCCGCGAGCGCGCCGCTGGACGCCGGCACCGGCGAGGGCGACGAGGACACCGACGCCCCCGACCTCGCGGCCCGGGCCAGCGCGGACGAGGTGCTGCGGCACCGCGACGTCGCCGGGCTGACCGACGCCGAGCGGGCCCACCTCCGGCGGCTGTTCGCCCTGCTGGTCCCCGCCGCGCCGATGCGCCCGGCCCGGCGGCGGCGCCCGGCCGCCCACGGCTCGGTGGACCCCGCGCGCACGGTGCGGCGGGCGCTGCGCGACGGAGGGGAGGTCAGCCGCCTGGTGCACCGCCGGGCGCGGCCACGCCCGCGGCGGGTGGTGCTGCTGGTCGACGTCTCCGGGTCGATGACCCCCTACGCCGACGCGCTGCTGCGCTTCGCGCACGCGGCGGTCCGGGCCCGGCCGGCCTCGACCGAGGTGTTCACGATCGGTACCCGGCTCACCCGCGTCACCCGCGAGCTGCGGCTGCGCGACCCCGACCGGGCGCTCGCCGCCGGGGGCGAGGCGATCCCCGACTGGTCGGGCGGCACGCGGCTGGGCGAGGTGCTCAAGGCATTCCTCGACCGGTGGGGCCAGCGCGGCACCGCGCGCGGGGCGGTCGTCATCGTCTGCAGCGACGGCTGGGAGCGCGGGGACACCGCGCTGCTGGCCGAGCAGATGGCGCGGCTCAAGCGGCTGGCGCACACCGTGGTCTGGGTCAACCCGCACAAGGGCCGCACGGGGTACGAACCGCTCACCGGCGGGATGCAGGCCGCGCTGCCGTCGGTCGACCACTTCGTGGCCGGGCACAGCATGGCCGCGTTCGAGGAGCTGTCAGGAGTGATCCACCGTGCCTGAGTCGTTGCACGTGGAACAACGCGGACCGGAGGAGTGGTCGAATGCGTGACGTCCTGGACGACCTCGTCGGCTGGTGGCAGGCGGGGGAGACCGTCGGCGTGGGCACGGTGGTGGGAACCTGGCGCTCGGCGCCGCGGCCGGCCGGCGCCTCGATGCTGGTCGGGCCGGATGGCACGGCGGTCGGGAGCGTGTCGGGTGGCTGCGTCGAGGGCGCGGTGTACGAGGAGGCCAAGGACGCGGTCGAGACCGGCGAGCCGGTGCTGCGCCGCTACGGCGTCAGCGACGACGACGCGTTCGCCGTCGGGCTGACCTGCGGCGGCATCCTCGACGTCTTCGTCGAGCCGGTGTCCCGCGAGTCCTTCCCCGAGCTGGGCGAGGTCGCGGAGTCGGTGGGGCGGCACGAGCCGGTCGCCGTCGTCACCGTGGTGGCCGGGCCGGACGACCGGCTGGGCCGCCGGCTGGTGCTCTGGCCCGATCGGTCCTCGGGCACGCTGGGTTCCCAGCGGTTGGACGACGCCGTCGCCGACGACGCCCGCGGCATGCTGGCCGCCGGCCGCACCGCCCTGCTGCACGTCGGCCACGACGGCGAACGCCGCGGCGACGACCTCACCCTGTTCGTGAACTCCTTCGCCCCGGCGGCCCGGATGGTGGTGTTCGGGGCCATCGACTTCGCCGCCGCCGTCGCCCGGGTCGGGGCGTTCCTCGGCTACCGGGTGACCGTCTGCGACGCCCGGCCGGTGTTCGCGACGCCGAAGCGCTTCCCGGACGCGCACGAGGTCGTCGTCGAGTGGCCGCACCGCTACCTGCAGGCCGAGGTGGACGCCGGGCGGATCGACGAGCGCACCGTGCTCTGCGTGCTCACCCACGACCCGAAGTTCGACGTCCCGCTGCTGGAGGTCGCGCTGCGCACCCCGGTCGCCTACGTCGGGGCGATGGGGTCGCGGCGCACGCACGACGAGCGCCTGGCCCGGCTTCGCGAGGCCGGGCTGACCGAGGAGGAGCTGGATCGGCTCGCCTCGCCGATCGGCCTGGACCTCGGCGCCCGCACCCCCGAGGAGACGGCGGTGTCGATCGCCGCGGAGATCATCCAGGGCCGGTGGGGTGGGACCGGCCGGCGGCTGGCCGAGGTGGAGGGCCCCATCCACGAGACGGCGGACCGCTGAGCCACCGCTACGACGTCGAGGTGGTGGGGCTGCTCGCCTCGCCGGTGCACCGGTACGACGGGCGGCCGGGGACGGCGGTGCCCGGGCAGGCGGCTGACCGGCGGGAGCAGCTGGAGGTGCGGGCCGGCGTGGGGATCGTCGGCGACCGCTACGCCGGGAAGCCCGCCCACCGGGACGCGCAGGTGACCGTGCTGGCGGTGGAGTCGCTGGAGGAGCTCGCCGCCGAGCTGGGCGCCGGGCCGTTCGACCCGCTGCTGGCGCGGAGGAACGTCGTGCTGCGCGGCGCGGAGGTGGAGGCGCTGCGGGGCCGGGAGTTCTCCCTCGACTGCGGGGAGGGGTCGGTGCTGCTGCGCGGAGGGCGTGCTGCCAACCCGTGCGCGTGGATGGACCTGGTGCTGGCGCCGGGCGCGCACCGCGGCATGCGCGGGCGCGGGGGCGTGCGCTGCGCGGCGCTCTCCGACGGCGCGCTGCGGCTGGGCCCCGCCGTGCTGCACAGCCCCGTGCCGCTGGATCCCGCGGCCGCCGGGCAGGCCCGGCCGCTGCTCCCCCGGCGGCCGCCCGCCCCCTGAGCGGTGGACACGCCCACCCGGTGGCGGCCGCGCGCGCCGGCGCCCGGCACGATGGTGCCCGGTGGGGCCGTCCGGCGCCGCTGGACACGAGGGGAACCATGCGCATCCGACGTCTCGCCACGGTGGGCGCCGCCGCCCTGCTGCTCGCCGGTTGCGGCGGCTCCGAGGACGCCGGCACAGCGTCGCCGGCCGGCACCAGCGCCGCCGAGAGCGGGAGCTCGCTGGCCGAGCAGGACGCCGCCGGGGTGGTCGAGGCCGCCTTCAGCGCCCTGGAGGAGGCCGGCGCCGCGCACGTCGTCGGCTCGATGCAGGAGAGCGGCTCGACCCAGGAGCTCGACCTGCAGCTCCAGGGCGAGGACGCCCAGGGCACCATCACGATGGACGGCACGCTCGTCGAGCTCGTCTACACCGCCGGCAGCGCCTACGTCCGGGCCCCGGCCGACTTCTGGGCCGCCTTCGGCATGCCCGCCGAGTTCGCCGGGCAGCTCGAGGGCCAGTGGGTGCTCATGCCCGAGGAGGCGGCGGGCTCGTTCAGCACGCTGACCCTCTCCGGGCTCGTGGACGAGCTGCGCGCCTCGGGTGGGGACGAGATCACCGGCGAGGTCACCAGCGAGGAGCTGGACGGCGAGCCCGTCGTCGTCGTCACGCAGGAGGACGGCAGCACCCTCACCGTCGCCGACGACGAGGACGCCCCGTACCCGCTGCGGATCGAGGACAAGGGCGATGCCCCGGCCACCGTCGAGTTCAGCGAGTTCGGCGAGACGGTCGAGATCACGGCCCCGGAGAACCCGGTCGACCTGAACACCCTCGGTGGCTGATCTGCCGTACCGTCCGGCCGGTGAGCGACGGCCCCCCGGTCCCCGCCCCGGTCGTCGGGCTGCGGCGCGAGCGCGAGGTGCTCACCGTCGCGCTGCAGACCCACCGGCACGTCGTCCTGGAGGGGCCGCCCGGCACGGGCAAGTCCACCCTGCTGCGGGCGGTCGCCGGCGAGGTGGGCCGCGACGTCGTCTTCGTCGAGGGCAACGCCGAGCTGACCCCGGCCCGGCTGGTCGGCTCCTACGACCCGGCGGCGGTGATGGCCGAGGGCTACGTGCCGGGCAGCTTCACCGACGGCCCGCTGCTCACCGCGATGCGCGGCTCGGGGCTGCTCTACCTGGAGGAGCTCAACCGCATCCCGGAGGAGACCCTCAACGTCCTCATCACGGTGCTGACCGAGGGGGAGATCGCCGTCCCCCGGCTGGGCACGGTGCGGGCGGCCGCGGGCTTCCGGCTGATCGCGGCGATGAACCCCTTCGACGCGATCGGCACCGCACGGGTGGGCCAGGCGATCGCCGACCGCATGTGCCGGATGGTGCTGGGCTACCAGGACGAGGCCGCTGAGCGGGAGATCGTCGCCTCGGTGACCGGCGCCCGGCCCCGGCGGGTCGCCCTGGCGGTGGCGCTCGTGCGGGCCACCCGCGAGCACCGCGACCTGCGCACCGGCTCCTCCGTGCGCGGGGCGATCGACCTGGTGCTGCTGCTCGACGGGCTGCTGCGGCTCCGCGGGCTGGCCCGGCTGGAGGCCGCCGGAGCCCGAGAGGCGGCGCGGGACGCCCTGCACGCGGCGCTCTCCGGCCGCATCCGGGTCACCGAGGGCGTGGAGCGGACCCCGGAGGCCGTGCTCGACGAGATCCTGGAGCAGGTCTGGCCGGCCGAGGCCGGGCCGCCACCGGACCCGTCACCCGGGGCGCCGCCGTCGCCCGCCGGGGACGGCCCGGGAAAAGCGGGGGGCCTGCCGCCTGAGGCGGCAGGCCCGGATGCCGGGGGTGCCCGGCGCGAGCGGCCGGCCCGGCGGGGCCCGCGGCAGACCGCGCGCCGGGAGCTGCAGCTGCGGCACGCCGCCTTCGACGAGATCAGCCCCGAGGTGGGGGAGCTCGACGAGGAGGCGTTCGCCGGGCTGATGGGCGCCGACCCCGACGCGGCGGCGGCGCTGCTCGCCGACCTGGCGCTGGCCACCGACCGGGAGCTCCGCGCGGCCGCGCGCCGCCTGGCGGCCCGGGTGTTCGTGCAGGTGGGCCGGGTGGGCGCCGCCCGGGCGCGGGGCACCCGGCGGCTGGTCACCGCCCGCGGCGGGGACGGCGAGCTGGACCTGGACCGCACGCTGGAGCGGTGGAGCGGGCCGTGGCCGCCGGCCCCCGAGGACGTCGCGACCCGGCGGTGGACCGGCTCCCGCCGCGCCGTGTGCCTGGTGGTCGACCGGTCGGGCTCGATGAGCGGGCTGGGGGTGGCGATCGCCGCGGTGGCCGCCGCCGGCGTCGTCCTGGCGGCCGGGGAGCGGCTGGGCACCAGCGTGCTGGCGTTCGCCGACCGCGTGGAGGTGCTGCAGCAGCACGGCAGGCACCGGTCGGCGGAGGACCTGGTGCTGGCCCTGGTGGGGCTGCGCGGGCACGGCACCACGGATCTCGCCGCGGCGCTGCGGGCGGCGGCCGCGCAGCTGCGGACGGCGGCGCACGCCGACGAGCGGCTCGTCGTCCTGCTCTCGGACTGCCTGGCGACCGCCGGGGACGACGCCGCCTCGGCGCTGGGCGGCATCGACCGGCTCGACGTCCTGTGCCCGTTGCCCGGGGGGACGGCGGAGGAGGAGGCGCTGGCGGCGTCGCGGGCGCTGGCGGCGCGCGGCGGGGGCTCGGTCGCCCCGGTGCGCTCGCTGGCCGACCTGGGCCCGGCGCTCACCCGTCTGCTCGCCTGAGGGCCCGCGCCGCCGGGCGAGGGGTCGCGGCCGGCGACGTCAGCTGCTCCCCGGGGGGAGGTCGCTCTCTGCCCACTCCTGCGGGGCAGAGGCGCGGCGGGCGGAGACCGGTGGCTCCGGCGCAGTCCGTCTCTGCCCACTCGGGGTGGGCAGAGACGGACTGTCGCGGAAGACCCACCGGGGCCGGTCGCCCCGCGAGCTCAGCGGTCGGCGTCGGTGTAGACGATCATCCCGCGGATGTTCTTGCCGTCGCGCATGTCCTGGTAGCCCTGGTTGATGTCCTCGAGGGCGTACTTCGTGGTCACCAGCTCGTCCAGCTTCAGCTGGCCCTCCTGGTAGAGCGAGAGCAGCTCGGGGATGGCGTTGCGCGGGGCCAGGCCGCCGAAGATCGCGCCCTGCAGGTCCTTCTGCAGCAGGGTGAGCTCGAACAGGCTGAGCTTGACGTCGACGTTGGCGGCGTTGCCCATGCCGGTGACGACGGCGCGGCCGCCCTTGCCCGTGACGCTGAGCGCGGCGGCGATGTCCTCGCCCTGGATGTCGCCGACGGTGATGATCGTCTTCTCCGCCATGCGGCCCCAGGTCAGCTCGTTGATGGCCGGGGTGGCCTCCTCGATGTTCGCGAACGCGTGGGTGGCGCCCATCTCCATGGCCCACTCGCGCTTCTGGGCGACCGGCTCGATGACCATGACCCGCTTCGCGCCGGCCGCGGCGGCGCCCTGGACGGCGTTCATCCCGACGCCGCCGACGCCCATGACGACGACGTTCTCGCCCGGTCGGACGTCGGCGACCTTGGTGGCCGAGCCCCAACCGGTGGTGACGCCGCAGCCGACGAGGGCGGCGACCTCCAGTGGGATGTCCGGCTCGATCTTCACGACCGAAGCCTGGTGCACCGTCATGTACGGGGAGAAGGTGCCCAGCAGGCACATCGGGATGACGTCCTTGCCGCGGGCCTGGACCCGGTAGCTGCCGTCGGAGATCGCCGTGCCGGCCAGCAGGTTGGCGCCCAGGTCGCAGAGGTTCTGCTGCCCGCGCGAGCACGGCGGGCACGTGCCGCACGCCGGGATGAAGGCGGTGACGACGTGGTCACCCTCCTGCAGCCCGGTGACGCCGGGACCGACCTTGGTGACGACGCCGGAGCCCTCGTGGCCGCCGATGACGGGGTAGGAGGCCACCGGGGTGCCGCCGGTGACCAGGTGCTCGTCGCTGTGGCACAGCCCCGAGGCCGCGAGCTGGACCTGGACCTCGCCCTCCCGCGGATCACCGAGCTCGATCTCCTCGATCGACCATTCCTCGCCCACGCCCCACAGGACCGCGCCCTTGGTCTTCACCCGGCATCTCCTTCCGTCGGCCCGCGTCGTCGCGGGTGGCCCGCGCACACGTCGGTGCGGCGTGTGCAGTGCATCACAGACTGCTGAGCGGCGACCCGCCGCGTCAAGGCACTCGGTGCCGTGTGCAACGTGCTGCACCCCGCGGCGCGCCGTCGGTAAGACTGGCGCCATGACGGGCGGGCCGGTGGTCGTGGTGGGCGCCGGCCCCGTGGGGTTGACCGCGGCGCTGCTGCTGGCCCGCCGCGGGCTGGAGGTCGTCGTCCTGGAGCGGCACGTCGCGCCCTACCCGCTGCCCCGGGCGGTGCACCTCGACGACGAGGTGTTCCGGGCGCTGCAGGCGGCCGGCGTGGCCGACGACGTCGCCGCGCGGTGCCGGCCCATGGCCGGGCTGCGGCTCCTGGACGGTGCGCACCGCGTGCTCGCGGAGTTCCGCCG
This sequence comes from Blastococcus sp. DSM 46786, assembly GCF_900109665.1. Classification (GTDB taxonomy): domain Bacteria; phylum Actinomycetota; class Actinomycetes; order Mycobacteriales; family Geodermatophilaceae; genus Blastococcus; species Blastococcus carthaginiensis. The sequence continues at coordinate 22,112 of NZ_FOAO01000032.1, read as the reverse complement.
GGCCCCGGACGCCGGCACGCACGGCTGGCCGCAGGGGTCGTTCGTGCACCAGCCCGACCTCGAGGAGGTGCTGGCCGGCGCCGCGGCGGCGACGTCCGGCATCGCGCTGCACCGCGGCTGCGAGGTGACCGGGCTGACGCGGGACCGCGCCGGGGTGACCGTGTGGCTGACCGACCGGACGACGGGTGCGGAACGGTCCGTCCGGGCGGCGGCCGTGCTGGGTTGCGACGGCGCCAACAGCACCGTGCGGGAGCTGATCGGAGCGCGGATGGTCGACCTCGGCCCCGCCGACCGCTGGCTCGTGGTCGACGCGCGGGCGCCGGCCCCTCTGCCCGTCTGGCCCGGGGTGCACCAGGTGTGCGACCCCCGCCGGGCGGCGACCTTTCTGCCCGTCACCGGCGACCGCTACCGCTGGGAGTTCCGCCTGGCACCGGGGGAGACGGCCGAGGAGCTCTCCGCACCCGAGCGGCTGGCCGCGCTGCTGGCGCCGGTCGCGCGCGCGGCCGACGTCGAGGTGCTGCGCGCGGTCGAGTACACGTTCCGGGCCCAGGTCGCCGACCGCTGGCGCGACGGGCGGGTGCTGCTGGCCGGCGACGCCGCCCACCTGACCCCGCCGTTCGTCGGCCAGGGGCTGGGCCTGGGGCTGCGCGACGTCCACCAGCTGGTCTGGAAGCTCGCCGCCGTCCTCCGCGGGGAGGCGCCGGAGGCGCTGCTGGACACCTACCGCGCCGAGCGGGAGCCGCACGCCCGCGCGCTGATCCGGGTGGCCCTCCTGCTGGGGCGGCTCATGACCGGCGGCGGACGCGGGGGAGCGGTCGCCCGGCGGGTCGTGCTGACGGCGGTCCGCCGCATCCCCGCCGTCGCCCGGCTGGCCACCGACAGCCGCACGCCGCCGCTGCGCCGCGGCCCGCTGGTGGCGCGCCGGGGCCGGACCGGCCGCCGGCTGGCCGGGACGCTCCTCCCGCAGCCGGAGGTGCTCGTCGACGGGCGCTCGTGCCGGCTGGACGACGTGCTCGGCGACGGCTACGTCGAGATCACCGCGGACCTGCGGATCCGGCGCCCCGACGGCACCGCGGTGCCGATCGAGGACCCGACCGGCACGCTCCGGCGCTGGCTGGGCGGCGCCGCCCTGGTGCGCGTGCGCCCCGACCGCATCGTCCGCTCCGTGCGCGTGTGAGCGTTCGCGCCGGCGCGACGCCGGGCTGCTGCAGAAGTTCGGGTTCGACCCGATGGACCTGGTGAAGAAGCTCGGCGGCGGGGGAGAGCTGGGAGGCCTGCTCGGCCGCTGAGCCCGCGGGCCGTCGTCTCCTGCTGATCACGCGAACGGGTGACGGGCACGCGGCCCGGCTCGGCAGCCAGCAGCATGGCGGTGTGCGCCACCGCTTGCTGCAAGCCCCGGTCTGGGTCCTGTCGGTGGTCACCGGCAGCACGTTCGGGTTGTTCTGGGTGCTGTGGAGCCGCCTTCTCGAGGGGGAGAGCTGGTCGGAGGCCCTCGCGGTCGGTGGGCTGCTGGGGTTGTTCTTCGGTGCCGTCATGGGGCCGGTGCTCCACCGGCAGAACCGGGGTGTCCGCGAGGCCGCCGAGCGGTCGCCGGAGGGGCTGTCCCCGCGGGTGCGGCGGGCCGCCTCCCGGGGCCCGGTGCCGGCCGAGACGGAGGTGCGGCGGGCGGCGCACGAGCTGGCCCTCGCCCAGCTGGGGCCGCTGGAGCGTCAGCGCGCCTGGGGGCCGCCGTTCTTCCTGTTCATGGCTGCCGTGGCGGTGGGGCTGGCGTCCACCGAGAGCGCGTGGTGGTGGCTGGGCGCTGCCTTCTTCGTCGCGATCGCCGCCGGGCACCGGTACCAGCTCGTGCGGCTGCGCCGCCGCGTCGCCTTGCTGGACCCCGAGGGCTGACTAGCGGGGACGGCCGATGCCGATCGCGTAGAGCGTGCCCAGCACGGCGCCCGGGGGCAGCGCCACGTAGAGCCACCACGGGTGGATGCCGCCCACGGTCCCCTCGAGGATGCCCCAGACGGCGAGGTTCACCAGGCTCAGGCAGAGCCAGATGGTGGTGAGCACCTTCATCGCGGTGCCGGCGTCGTCGTCACCGAACACCCGGCGCGGGCCGGGCGGCGGTGGCAGCGCCGGCAGGTCGGCGGTCACCCGGGCCAGGTCGCCGCGGGTGCGCGACGCCCACACGGCCCGCACCCGCTCGTCGAACTCCGCGAGGTCGAGCTGGCCGGCGTCGTGGGCGCGCTGCAGCCCCGCCGCGACGGCCGCGCGCTCGGCGTCGGAGGTGCGGAGGTCCTCGGACCGGACCGGCTCGCTCACGCCGGTCATCCTCGCAGGACGACCGGCGGGCGTGGCCGGTCCGGCGTACGGGCGGGTCAGGCCTCGCGCCGCCGGCGGGCGGGCGAGGTGGCCAGCAGCGCGTTCTCCACGGCGGTGTCGCCCAGCGCCCGCTCGAAGCCCGGGGGGACGACGAGGTCGTCGCGGCAGAGCCCGGAGACGTCGGGCCGGCCCAGGCCGACCATCGCCGCGCCGAGCCCGTCGCGCAGCAGGTCCAGCACGTTTTCCACGCCGGCCTGGCCGTTGGCCGCGAGGCCCCAGAGGTAGGCCCGGCCGATCATGACGGCCTTGGCGCCCAGGGCCAGGGTCTTGGCGACGTCGCCGCCGCGCCGGATGCCGCCGTCGAGCAGCACCTCGATCTGGTCGCCCACCGCGTCGGCCACCGCGGGGAGCGCGCGCACCGAGGCCGGCGTCCCGTCCAGGTTGTTGCCGCCGTGGTTGGAGACCGAGATGGCGGTGACGCCGGCGTCGACGGCGCGCTTGGCGTCGTCGACCCGCATGACGCCCTTGAGCATGAACGGGCCGTCCCACTGCTCGCGCAGCCAGGCGACGTCCTCCCAGGTGGGCATGGGTGACTGCTGCCACATGCCGTAGGCGCCGAAGAAGGTCGGCGCCGGGTCGCCCGGCGTCGCCACCATGTTGGGCACCGTCAGGTCGGGGAGCTTGCGGGTCCGGGCGAAGTCGAGCAGCCAGCGCGGCTTGACCAGCACCTGGGACGCGTACTTCCGGGCGGCGTCGAGGTCGATCTTCTCGGGGATGAAGGGGCTGCCCCAGTCGCGGCCGTAGGCGAACGACCAGTCCAGCGTGGCGATCATGCCGACGGCACCGGCCTTCCGGGCCCGGTCCATGCGGGCGAGCATCTCCTCGCGGGTGCCCACCCAGTACATCTGGAAGAAGGTCTGCGGGTTGGCCGCCGTGACCTCCTCGATCGGCTTGCTGGCGAACGAGGAGAGCCCCATCGCCACCCCGCGGGCGGCGGCGGCCCGGGCGACGGCGACCTCGCCGTCGGGGTGCACCGCCTGCACGCCGGTGGGGCTGATCAGCACCGGCATCGACATCGGCTGGCCCATGACGGTGACGGCCATGTTCCGCTCGTTGGCCAGCCCGGCGGTGTGCGGGGAGAACCCGAGCTCGGCGAAGGCGGCGAGGTTGTCCTCGAGGGTCAGCCCGCGCTCGGAGCCGGCGACCAGCGCGCCGTAGACGCCCTTGGGCAGCCGCTTCTTCGCCCGGCGCTGGGCCTCGGCGACCGACTCGAACCACGCGTTGGCCATGGGGATCTCCTTCGTCCGGCCCGGTCGACCGGGCGGTGGGCCGGCGCGGCGGCCGGTGGCACTGAGTGCCAGGCTAGCGCCGCAGGTGAGACGGCGGCCACACCGGTCGCCCCTCCGGGTCAGCCGCGGAGGCTGGGGAAGCCCGCCGCCATCTCGTCGAACGCCAGGTGCAGGTGCCGGGTCAGGGGCGAACCCGCCTCGGCGAGCCACGCCTCGAACGCCGTCGTCGCGGCGGCGCGGGTGCTCGCCGCGACCAGCCGCGGCAGCAATCCCGTGGGCGTCCCGCCGGTCCGCGCCGCGACGTGCCGGGCGACCACGCGGTCGACCTCGGCGAAGCGCAGCTGGCTGTGCGCCAGGAGGGCCGGCTCGGTGAGGATCAGCCGCATGCGCTCCCGCAGCAGCGGCAGCTCGGCGTCCGGGTAGTCGTTGACCTCGACGTAGGCGGCGCAGACCGAGGTGAGCACCGGCTGGGCCGGGTCCGCGTCGGCGAGCAGCCGCTCCAGCCGGGCGACGTGGCCGGCGAAGTCGCCCCAGACGGCGTCGGCCTTGGTCGGGAAGTAGCGGAAGAAGGTCCGGCGGCTGATGCCCGCGGAGTCGGCGACCTCGTCGCTGGTGACCTGCTCGAACCCCCGGGTCGCGAAGAGGTCGAGCGCCGCGCGCTCCACGCGGGCCCGCCCGTCTGGGACGACGGGGGCCGCCGTCCTCGTCTCCGCCACGCGGGCATTGTGCCGGTCCGCCGGGCGCCGGCGAACCCGCTGTTGCTCCTGGCACCGGGTGTCACTAACGTCCGGCAGGTCCATGTGACCGCGTTCACGGAGGCTGCCATGCCCGAGACCACCCAGCCCGACGTCCCCGCCGTGGAGTTCCGGGCCCCGGAGGCTCCCGCGACCGAGGAGGTCCTCGTCGAGGAGTCGCTCGTCGAGGAGGTCTCCATCGACGGCATGTGCGGCGTCTACTGAGCTGCCCGCCCCGATGACCGCGCCGGCCGGGCCCGACGTGACGGCCGTGTTCGACCCCGCGCTGCCGTGGCAGAAGGCCCGGTCGGTCGCGCTCCGGCCGGAGCCGTTCGGCGCGCTCGTCTACCACTTCGGCAACCGGAAGCTCTCGTTCCTGAAGTCGAGGACGCTGGTCGCCGTCGTCGAGGCGCTGGCCGACCACCCCAGCGCCGAGGCGACGCTCGTCGCGTGCGGCGTCCCCGAGACCCAGCGGCCCGCCTACGTGAAGGCGCTGGCCGATCTCGCCCGCTCCCAGATGATCGAAGAAAGGACCTCCGTGCCCCCCACCACTCGCACGCTCGCGGCGGGCCCCTGCACGGAGGCCGTATGACCGCCGTCCTGCCGTCCCGCCCCCAGCGCCCCACCGGTGGCCGGTTGGTCGACCAGTTCGAGTACGGGCTGGATGCGCCGATCTGCCTCACCTGGGAGCTCACCTACGCCTGCAACCTGGCGTGCGTCCACTGCCTGTCCTCCTCCGGACGGCGCGACCCGCGCGAGCTCTCCACCGCCGAGGCCGAGGCGGTGATCGACGAGCTGCAGCGGATGCAGGTGTTCTACGTCAACGTCGGCGGCGGCGAGCCCACGGTCCGGCCGGACTTCTGGCACCTGCTCGACTACGCCATCGGCCACGACGTCGGGGTCAAGTTCTCCACCAACGGCGTGAAGCTGGACAAGACCCGCGCCGCCCAGCTGGCGGCCACGGACTACGTCGACGTGCAGATCTCCCTGGACGGCGCGACCGCGGAGGTCAACGACCGGGTGCGCGGCACCGGCTCCTTCGCCACCGCGACCCGGGCCCTGGAGAACCTGGCCGAGGCCGGGATGAAGGACTTCAAGGTCTCGGTCGTCGTCACGCGGGAGAACGCCGGGCAGCTCGACGAGTTCAAGGCGCTCACCGACCGCTACGGCGCGCAGCTGCGGATCACCCGGCTGCGCCCGTCGGGCCGCGGGGCCGACGTCTGGGACGAGCTGCACCCGACGCAGGCCCAGCAGCGCGAGCTCTACTCCTGGCTGCTGGCGAACGGCGAGCAGGTGCTCACCGGCGACTCGTTCTTCCACCTGTCGGCCTTCGGGGAGGCGCTGCCGGGGCTGAACCTCTGCGGCGCCGGCCGGGTGGTCTGCCTGATCGACCCGGTGGGCGACGTCTACGCCTGCCCGTTCGCCATCCACGAGAACTTCCTCGCCGGCAACGTGCGCGACGAGGGCGGCTTCCAGCGGGTGTGGCAGCAGAGCGAGCTGTTCGCCGACCTGCGCAGCCCGCAGACCGGTGGCGCCTGCACGAAGTGCGCCCACTTCGACGCCTGCCGCGGCGGCTGCATGGCGGCGAAGTTCTTCACCGGCCTGCCGCTGGACGGCCCCGACCCGGAGTGCGTGCAGGGCTACGGCGAGACGGCGCTGGCCGCCCGCGACGCCGCGACGGTGAAGCCGAAGAGCCACCTGGACCACTCGCACACCGGGCCGGTCCGCGGGCAGCCCACGCTGCTCGGCATCCCTGCGATCCCGAGCAAGATCTGCGACGAGTCACCGCTGGCGGGGCTCGACCTGCGCTGAGAGCCCGGCTCGGCGTGCCGGTCCGCTAGAGGTCGACCTTCTCGTTCTCCCCGGCGTCGATGCGCTCACCGGTGGCCTTGGCCTTGACGAAGCTGAAGGCGGTGGCCAGCCGGCCGCCCGGGCTGTCCCAGTACTCCGCCGAGTCCCCCTCGACCTCGATGAGGACGACGTCGGGGTCCTCGGGGCCGTTCGGGAACCACGCCTCGACGCCGCCGTTCCAGAGGTCCTTCTTCTTCGCGAGGTCGTCCACGACGCGGGCGTGGCCGGTCAGCGACACCCAGGTGCCGCCGGAACCGATGCCGACGTTCACCTGGGGCTGCGCGGCGATGTGGGCGACCGGGTGGGAACCGCGCTCGGCGTAGAACCACAGGTCACCGTCGAACTCGACCTCCTGCAGCGTCATCGGCCGGCTGGTCAGCTTGCCGCCGGGGGCGATGGTGGTGAGGAAGCCGAAGCGCTCCCCCTTGATCAGCTCGGCGACCTTGCGGGTGTCCTCTGCACTCATGCCCGGCTCGTGCCCAGCGGGCCGGCCCGCGACACGCGTCAGCGGCCGTCGACGTAGCGCCAGGCGCCGTCCTCCCGGGCGAAGCGGCTCACCTCGTGCTGCTCGCCGTCCGCACCGCCGTGCCGGAACCGGGCGACGAACTCGACGGTCCCCTCGGCGGCGAGCAGCCCGCCGGCGGTGGTGGCGAGCACCTCGAGGCCGGACCAGCGCACCGCGGGATCGAGGTCGAGCGCCGGCGGCCGGGTGGCGGGGTGCCAGGTGCGCAGCAGGTAGCCGGCGTCGCCGACGGCGAAGGCGCTGTAGCGGGAGCGCATGAGCTGCTCGGCGGTCGCCGCGGGCGCCGAGCCGTCGTGGCGCGGGCTGCAGCACTCCGCGTAGGGCAGACCGGTCCCGCAGGGGCAGCGACGTGGGGGCACGCCCGGATCCTGCCCGAGCCGCTGCCGCGGGCGGACTCGGCCCACGCCGGCCGATCGGCTGCCGATGACTGTGCTGGACGGCGACGCCGTGGGCGCCGCGGAGCGGAGCACCGGTGCGGTGCGGACGAGGCGGGAGGACGCCGTGGCGACGATGCGCGTGGTCGAGGACGAGGTCTCCGCCGGCTGACCGGGGCCTAGGGTGCGGCGGTGACCTCCCTCGGTGCCGTGACCTGGCCGGAGCTGCCCGAGCGCCCGCTGCTGGTCGTCCCGCTGGGTGCCGTGGAGCAGCACGGCCCGCACCTGCCGCTGACGACCGACACCGCGATCGCCACGGCGGTCGCCGACCGCGCCGTCGACCGGCTGGACGGCGCACTGCTGGCCCCCGCGCTCGCCTACGGGGCCAGCGGTGAGCACGAGGACTTCCCCGGCACGGTCTCGCTGGGCACCGAGGCGCTGACCGGGCTGCTCGTCGAGTACGGGCGCTCGGCCTGCCGGTGGGCCGGGCGGGTGCTGATCGTCAACGGGCACGGCGGCAACCTCGACGCGCTGCGGACGGCGGTGCCGCGGGTGCGCGCCGAGGGCCGCGACGTGGCGTGGTTCCCGTGCGGCTTCCCGGGCGGCGACGCGCACGCCGGCCGCACCGAGACGTCGCTGATGTTGCACGTGGAACCGGAGCAGGTCCGGCGAGACCGCGCCGTGACCGGCGAGACCACGCCGATCGGCGCCCTGCTGCCCCGCCTGCGCGCCGAGGGCGTGCGGGCCGTGAGCCCCACCGGCGTGCTCGGGGACCCGGCCGGGGCCGGCGCCGAGGAGGGCGCGCGGCTGCTCGACGGGCTGGTCGGCCGGCTCACCTCCGCCGTGGGCACCTGGCGCATCGACGGCGCGGGGCGGCTGAGCTGAGCCGCTGGGTGCCCGCCGGTGGGAGGCCTCCGGCCCCTGCACCGGCGGGCACCCTCCGGGTCAGTCCAGCGCGTCCGCGAACTGCGGCACGGTGGCGTCGATCGCGTACAGCAGACCCGGGGCCGACGCGCTGGAGAACGCGTTCAGCACCGTGAGGTCCTCCAGGACGACGGCGCGCCCCTCCTGGACGGCGGGCAGCGCCTGCCACAGCGGGTTGCCGGTGAACTCCGAGGCCTCCACGAAGATGGGGAAGACCACGGTGAGCTCGGCGTCGAGCAGGGAGAGCTGCTCCTCGCTGACCGGCACGAAGAAGTTCTCGGTCGCCAGGGCCTCGATCTCGGCCTTGTTCTCGAAGCCGAGCTGCTCCATGAACTGGACCCGCGAGTCCCCGCTCACGTAGGCCCCGAAGCCCTCGGAGGTGTACGCGCCGACGGCGACCTCGGTGCCGTCGAACTCCGGGTGCTCGGCGGCGGCGTCGGCGAACGCCTGCTCGACCTGCGCCGCGAGCTCCTCGGCCTCTTCGGTCTTGCCGAGCGCGCGGCCGACCATCTCCAGCTGCTGCTGCCAGGTGGTCTGGTACGGGCCCACGCCCCCGGGCTGGCCGATCGTCGGGGCGATCTGGCTCAGCAGCTCGTAGCGGCTCTCCTCGCCCGACGAGCGGGTGTCGAGGATGAGGTCCGGCTCGAGGGCGGCGATCGCCTCGAAGCTGGGCTCGAGGGTCTCGATGAGCACCGGCGGCTCGTCGTAGCCCTGCTCGACCCAGTCGCCGAGGCCGTCCTCCCCGCCGACGGCGAGCCAGTCGCTGGCGCCGACCGGCTCCACGCCGAGCGCGAGCGCCGTCTCGGCGTCGGACCAGCCGAGCGCGACCACGCGGGTGGGCTCCTCCTCGACGGTGACCTCGCCGAAGGCGGTCTCCACCGCCACGGGGAAGGCCGACGACGACGAGCCGCCGGTCACCTCGCTCTCGGCGGGGGCGGGTTCGTCGCCCGCTCCGCAGCCGGTGGCGACGAGTGCGGTGGCCGCGAGCGCGACGGCGCTGCGGAGGGCAGGACGGACGAACATGGGATCTCCTCGGACGATCAGGTAAGGCTGACCTAAGCAGAGCACATGGACCTGGGAAGCCGGCGGCCGGGACCGGATCGTTACTGTCGGAGGCCCCGCGGGCCGCGGGCGGGACCCACGAGGAGAGCCGGGCATGGACGGGGCGAGCGCGGGGCACGAGGGCTGGCTGGTCGTGGTCGACCTGCAGCACGTCTTCGGCCAGCAGGACTCGCCCTGGACCGCGCCGCGGTTCGAGGAGGTCCGCCCGCGCATCCGCCGGCTGGTCGAGGCCTTCGGCGAGCGCGTGGTCTTCACCCGATTCGTGGCGCCTGCCGAGCCGGTCGGGGCGTGGAAGGAGTACTACGCGAAGTACGACTTCGCGCTCCAGCCGCCCGACGCGCACTGCTACCAGCTCGTCGAGGACCCGGGCGGACGGCCGGTCGTGGACGCCACCACGTTCGGCAAGTGGGGGCCGGAGCTGGCCGCGGTGGTCGGCGAGGGGCCGCTCACCGTCGTCGGCGTCGCCACCGACTGCTGCGTCGTCTCCACCGTCCTGCCGGCCGCCGACGCCGGCGTGCCCGTGCGCGTGGTCACCGACGCGTGCGCCGGGGCGGGCGACGAGGAGCACGGGCGGGCGCTGCAGGTCATGGCCGGCTACGCGCCGCTGGTGACCTTCGCGACGACCGACGAGGTCCTGGCGGAGGGGTGATCCCCGCCCCATCGGAGCGCCGCCTGCCCGACGGGTTCGCCGTCCGGCTCGACCCGCGCACCCGCCGCCGCGACGGCGGTGCCACCCTGCTCGGCGGGTCGCCGCTGCGGCTGCTCCGGCTCGCCCCCCGCGCCGCCGGCCTGCTCGCCACCGATCGGCTGGCGGTCCGCGACGCGACGAGCGCCGCGCTGGCCGCCCGGCTGCTGGACGCCGGCCTCGCCCACCCCGACCTGCCGGCCCACCCCGACCTGCCGGCCCACCCCGACCTGCCCGCGGACGCCGACGCGGCCGGCGTGACCGTCGTCGTCCCCGTGAAGGACCGCCCGGCCGGGCTGGCCCGGCTGCTCGCCGCGCTGCGCGCCGACCCCGCCACCGCCGGCCTGCCGGTCGTCGTCGTCGACGACGGGTCGGCGGCGCCGGTGGTGGCGCCGGAGGGCGTCCGGGTGCTGCGGCACCCGCGCGCCCGGGGGCCGGCGGCCGCGCGCAACGCCGGGCTGGCGGCCGCGACGACGGACCTCGTCGCCTTCCTCGACTCCGACTGCGTGCCGCTGCCCGGGTGGCTGGCCCGGCTGCGCCCGCACCTGTCCGATCCGCGGCTGGCCGTCGTGGGTCCCCGCATCGTGCCGCTGGCCGGGGCGGCGCGCGGCTGGACGAGCCCCTACGAGGAGATCGCCGGCGCGCTCGGCATGGGCCCGCACCCGGCGGCGGTGCGGCCGCTGTCGGCGGTCTCCTACCTGCCCAGCGCGGCGCTGCTGGTGCGCCGGGCGGCGATGGGGGCGGGGTTCGACGAGGCGATGCAGGTCGCCGAGGACGTCGACCTCGTCTGGCGGCTGGCCGCCGCGGGCTGGCGGGTGCGGTACGAGCCGGCGGCCGCGGTCGCCCACGAGCACCCGGCGCGCACCGCCGACTGGCTGCGCCGCCGCGCCTTCTACGGCACCGGCGCCGCGCTGCTGGCCGCCCGGCACGGCCCGGCCGTGTCGCCGCTGGTGATCGCGCCGGAGACGGCGGCCACCTGGGCGCTGCTGGTGGCCGGGAGGCGCTGGGGGAGGGGTGCCGGCGTCGGCCTGCTCGGGTGGACCACCGCCCGCCTCGCCCGCCGGCTGGCCCGCCCCGGGGAGTTCGCCCCGGCCGCGCTCGCCGCCGGCCTGGCGGTGCGGGGCCTGGCGGCGTCGGGGCAGGCGCTGGCCCGGGTGGTCACCCGGCACCACTGGCCGCTGGCGGCGGCGGCGGCCGTGGGGTCGCGGCGGGCCCGCCGGGGGCTGCTGGCCGTCGCCGTGGCCGACGCGCTGGTGAGCTGGTGGCCGCACCGGGATCGGATCGGACCGGTCCGTCACGGCCTGGCCCGGCGGCTGGACGACCTCGCCTACGGCACCGGGCTGTGGGCCGGCGCGGTGCGGGCCCGCGACCCCCGGGCCCTCCTCCCGGTGCGCCCACCGCGCTGACGGACCGCCGGGTCGCGGAATGCGCGGCCGCCCCGGCGCCTTGGGAGGCGTCGTACCGCGGTCCGACCAGCGTGGGTCCCGCTCAGCACCGATCGACGGGGAAGCCGTGACCACCACCCAGGAGCGCACCGCGCCCGCAGCCGCCGCATCCGCCCCCGACCGCCCGGGGGCCGCGCGCACCGCGCTGACGCTGGGCGCCTTCGTCGCGCTCGGCCCGCTGACCATCGACATGTACCTGCCGGCGCTGCCGAGCATCACCGACGACCTGCTGACGACGTCGGCGACGGTGCAGCTGACGCTCACCGGCACCCTGGTCGGCCTCGCCTTCGGCCAGCTGGTCATCGGCCCGCTGTCGGACGCCTGGGGCCGGCGCCGCCCGCTGATCGCCGGGACGGCGCTGCACGTGCTGGCCTCGCTGCTGGTGCTGCTCGCCCCGACCATCGCCGTGCTCGGCGCGCTGCGCTTCCTGCAGGGCGTCGGCGCGGCTGCCGGCTCGGTGATCGCGCTGGCCGTGGTGCGCGACCTCTACGACGGCCGGGCCGCGGCGACGATGCTCTCCCGGCTGTTCCTCGTGCTCGGCGCGGCGCCGGTGCTGGCGCCCACCATCGGCGGGGAGCTCCTGCGCTTCACCAGCTGGCGCGGCGTCTTCGCCGCCCTCGCCGCCTACGGGCTGGTCATGGTGGTCGTCGGCTGGCTGACGCTGCGCGAGACGCTGCCGCCGGAGCGGCGGCGCAGCAACGGGGTGCGGGGCACGCTGCAGATCTACGGCGACCTGCTGCACGACCGCGTCTACGTCGGCCTCGTGCTCGTCGCGGGGCTGACGATGGCGGGGCTGTTCAGCTATGTGTCGGGCTCCTCGTTCGTCTACCAGGAGCAGTTCGGCCTCGACGAGCAGCAGTTCGGCCTGCTGTTCGGCGCGGGGGCGTTCTGGTTGATCGCGGCCACCCAGCTCAACCCGCTGCTCCTGCGCCGCTGGTCCCCGCAGCGGCTGCTGGTGGCCGGCACGGTGCTCGGGGCGCTCGCCGGGGCGGGGCTGGTCGGGCTCGCCGCCACCGGCACCGGCGGCCTCCCCGCGGTCACCGGCGCGCTGTGGGTCGTGCTGTTCGCCTGCGGCCTCGCGCTGCCCAACGCGCCCGCGCTGGCGCTCTCCCGGCACGGCGAGGCCGCGGGCAGCGCCGCCGCCCTGCTCGGCGCGGTGCAGTTCGGCGTGGGGGCGGTCGTCTCCCCGGTGGTGGGGTTGCTCGGCAACGACTCGCCGGCGATCGGGCTGGTGGTCGTCGCGGCGCTGTCGCTCGCCCTCGTCGTCCTGGGCGCCGTCGTCCGGCCGTGGCAGCTGCGCTGACCCGCGGTTCCCGCTCTGGTGGAAACCGCCGGTAGCGGCCACGATGACCGGGAGATGAGCGACTTCCCGTGGCCCGGCCGGTGACGACCGCCGTCAACCCGTGGCTGGCGCTGCCGGACGGGCCGCCGTCCGCCGCCCGCACGCGTCGGCTGCGCGCGGCGCACGAGCGCCTCGTCACCGCCAGCGCGCTGCCCGCCGACGACGCGGTCCGCCCGGTCGTGCGCGATTCGTGGCGGCGCTCCCTCGGCAGCGGCGTGGACCCCGACGGCGGCCTCCCCCCGGTCGAGCTCCTCGACGCCGAGCTGCGGGCCTACCGGGCCGCCCACCCGCTGGCCCCGGTGCTGCCGGTGATCCGCCGGCTGCTGGTGCAGGACGCCGAGGCCGACCGGATGATCGTGGCCGTCAGCGACGCCGCCGGCCGGATGCTGTGGGTCGAGGGCGACCGCGGGCTGCGCGCGCGGGCGGGGGCGATGAACTTCGTCGAGGGCGCCCGGTGGTCGGAGGAGGTCGCCGGCACCAACGCCCCGGGGACGGCGCTGGCGGTCGACGCCGCCGTGCAGATCTACGGCAGCGAGCACTTCCGCCGGTCGGTGCAGCCCTGGAGCTGCTCCGCCGCGCCGGTGCACGACCCGGTGACCGGGGCGCTGCTCGGCGCGATCGACGTCACCGGCGGCGACCACGTGGCCAGCCCGCACGTGCTCACCCTCGTCCGCGCGACGGTGGCCGCCGTGGAGTCCGAGCTGCGCTGGCTGCATCGGGAGCGGCTCGCGGCCGGCCCGGCGGCGGCCGGGCCGGCGCCGGCGGAGGCCCGGCTGGAGGTGCTGGGCCGGGAGCGGGCCCGGCTGACGCTGCCGGGCGGGCCGCTGGAGCTCTCGGTCCGGCACTCGGAGCTGCTGTTCCTGCTCGCGGAGGCCGCCGCCGCGGGGCAGGGGCGCGACGCCGCCCAGCTCGCCGCCGAGGTGCACGCGGGCGCGGCGGCCACGGTCACCGTCCGGGCCGAGCTGTCCCGGCTGCGGCGGCTGGTCGGGGGCGACCTGCTCGAGTCCCGCCCGTACCGCCTGGTCGGCCGGGTGCGCACCGACGCCGAGCAGGTGCGCCGGCTCGTCGCGCGGGGCGAGCTCGCCGCCGCGCTCGAGCACTACGCGGGGCCGGTGCTGCCCGGTTCGCAGGCGCCGGGGGTCCGGCAGGCCCGCGACCGGCTGCTCGGCCTGGTCCGGCGGGCGGTGCTCGCCGCGCGCCGCCCCGACCTGCTGCTGCGCCTGGCGCAGCTGCCCGAACTGCGGGAGGACGCCGGCGTCTGGCAGGCGTTGTGCGAGGTCCTGCCCGCCGGCTCACCGCGCCGGGCGGCCGTGACGGCGCACCTGCACCGCCTGCGGCTGGCCGGCCCGGTGCGCTGACCCGCCCGGCGCGGGAATGCTGAGGGCGGCTCACGACTTCGCAGCTGGAGTGATCGCCCCGCCCCTCGCCGACCGCCCACCTCTGTCCACCGGGAGGCTGGTCGCCGCGGTCGTGGCCCTCGGGCTCGGCGGGTTCGCCATCGGCACCACCGAGTTCGTCACCATGGGGTTGCTGCCCGACCTGGCCGAGGGCGTGGGCATCACCATCCCCACCGCCGGCCACCTCATCTCCGCCTACGCGCTCGGCGTCGTCGTCGGGGCGCCGGTGATCGCCGCCCTGGCCACCAAGCTGCCGCGCCGGGCGGTGCTGCTCGGGCTCATGGCGGCCTTCATCGCGGGCAACGTCCTCACCGCGCTGGCCCCGGGGTACGGGTCGCTGCTGGCCTCGCGGTTCCTCTCCGGGCTGCCGCACGGGGCCTACTTCGGCGTCGCCTCCCTGGTGGCCGCCTCGCTCGTGGCGCCGCGCCTGCGCGGCCGGGCGGTGAGCTCGGTGATGCTGGGCCTCGCCGTGGCCAACGTCGCGGGCGTGCCCTCGGCGACCTGGCTCGGGCAGCAGTTCGGCTGGCGCACCGCCTACTGGGCGGTCGCGGTGCTCGCGCTGCTCACCATCGCCGCCACCGCCTTCGTGGTGCCCGCCGCGCCGGGCAACCGCGGGGCCATGGTGCGTACCGAGCTCGGGGCGCTGCGCCGCCCGCAGGTGCTGCTCACGCTGCTGGTCGGCGTCGTCGGGTTCGGCGGCATGTTCGCCGTGTACAGCTACATCGCGCCGCTGGTCACCGAGGTCACCGGCATGTCCCGCGGCGCCATCCCCCTGGTGCTGCTCGCGTTCGGCGTGGGTGGCGTGCTCGGGACGGCGGTGGGCGGCCGGCTCGCCGACCTGGCGCTGTTCCCCTCGCTGGTCGGCGCCAACGTCGTCACCGGCGTGCTGCTGGCGCTGGTCCCGGTGGCCGCCCGCACCCCCGCCACGATCGTCCTCGCGATCTTCCTGTTCGCCGCCAGCGCGTCGGTCCTGGTGGTCTGCCTGCAGCTGCGGCTGATGGAGGTCGCCGGGGAGGCGCAGATGCTGGGGGCGGCGCTGAACCATTCGGCGCTGAACGCGGCCAACGCGCTCGGCGCGTGGCTCGGCGGGCTGGTCATCGCCGCCGGCCTCGGCTACACCGCGCCGGGCTGGGTCGGGGCGGGGCTCGCCGTGCTGGGTCTGCTGGCGCTCACCGCCTCGGCGCTGCTCCGCCGCCGCGAGCTGCGTGACGCTGCCGCGGGCGACGCGGCGCCGGCCTTGCGGGTGGAGCCGGCCGGCGTGCGCTGACCGCGAGGCGCCGGGCTGCGCGACGGTGTGCGCCGCCGCGCAGTTCCCGGCCCGGAACCGCGCACCAGCGCACACCGTCGGGGCGGCCGGCCGCGGTCAGCGCAGCAGGGCGGCCAGCTGCTCGGCGTGGTCCCGCTGGTGGCCGGGCAGGAAGTCCAGGACGTCGCCGAGCGTCAGCGCGCCGTCGGTGGCGTGCCGCCCCGTGCGCGCCCGGTCGGCGTCCGGCACGTCGCGGACGGCCGCCAGCAGACCGGCCTGGGCGTCGCGCAGCTCGTCGAGCAGGCGGGACGGCGGGACGGTGGCGTACCCGGCCACCCGGTCGGCCGCGGTGGGGTCGAAGTCGGGCAGCAGCGGGTCGTCCTCGGTGCGCAGGCGCGCGACACGGGCGGTGAACACCAGGGCGCTGTCACGCAGGTGACCCGCCACCTCGTGCGGCGTCCAGGCCAGCTCCGCGGCGTAGGCGGGGAAGTGGCCGGAGCCGACCAGCCGCACGTGCTGGGCGTCCGGCAGGCGCCGGGAGCGGAGCGCGGCGGCCGGGGCGGCGGTCAGCAGCTCGGCCACCCGCTGCTGGTGAGCGGCCAGGGCGTCGGCGGGGCTGCGGGGCGGGGCGGTGGTGAGCACCCGGGAACCGTCGCCCACCGCCGGTCGGGGCACCAGACCCCCGGCTGCCAGGAAGCGCGGCGATCCCGCCTGCAACGGCCGTGCAACGTGCCGGGACCCCGCTCACCAGGGCCTTCGCGAGGCCCGGACGGAGAAATCGCGCAGGTAAGCGTGGCCTAAGTCACACCTTTCGGGTCAGACTCCGCTCGGGCCCGCGGCCGACCGCGGGCGCAGCGACCCCTGCAACGAGGCGGAGGACTGATGACCCGGATCAGCGTGCGGGTGGACGGGGCGTCCTACCAGGACGACGTCGAACCGCGGACCCTGCTCGTCCACTACCTGCGCGAGCAGCTCGGCAAGGTCGGGACCGTGGTCGGGTGCGACACCAGCAACTGCGGCGCCTGCACCGTGCACCTCGACGGCGAGGCCGTGAAGAGCTGCACCGTGCTGGCCGTCCAGGCCGACGGCGCCGAGGTCACCACCATCGAGGGCGTGGCCCGCGGCGGCGAGCTGCACCCGGTGCAGAAGGCCTTCCACGAGATGCACGGGCTCCAGTGCGGCTTCTGCACCCCCGGCATGATCATGGCCTCGATCGACCTGCTGCAGGACAACCCCGACCCCAGCGAGGACGAGGTGCGCGAGGGCATCGAGGGCAACCTCTGCCGCTGCACCGGCTACCAGAACATCGTCCGCGCCGTGCAGCAGGCGGCCGGCGAGCTGCGGGGCGATGGCTCCGGCCCACCCGCCAACGGCCACGGGGCGCCGGCCGAGGTCGACACCGCCGCCGCGCCGCACGTGGTGGGGCAGTCGTGACCGAGCTTGCGAGGTCGGAGAAGGACACAGCACCGACGGTCATCCGGCCGACGAGCTGGGGGCACCTCCCGCTTGCGGGGGACAGCGAGGAGGCACGATGACCGCCGTCGAGGACCGCACCGGGGCCCCGTCCCCCGAGATCGGCAAGGCGCGGAAGCGCAAGGAGGACGCGCGGCTCATCACCGGCCGCACGACCTGGACCGACAACATGGTGCTGCCGGGGATGCTGCACCTCGCCGTCGTCCGCAGCCCGGTCGCGCACGCCCGCATCACGAACGTCGACGTCACCGCGGCCGCGGACGCACCCGGCGTGGTCGCGGTCTTCACCGGCGCCGACCTCGCCGAGGAGCAGGGGTCGCTGCCCTGTGCCTGGCCCGTGACGCCGGACATGGTCAACCCCGGCCACCCCTCGATCGCCGTCGACCGGGTCAACCACGTCGGCGAGGCGGTCGCGGTGATCGTCGCCCGCAGCAAGGCCGCGGCCCAGGACGCCGTCGAGCTGGTCGACGTCGACTACGACGGGCTGCCGGTGGTGCTCGACATGGAGGAGGCGGTCGAGGGCGGCGCCGACCTCGTGCACGACCACCTCGAGTCCAACACCAGCTACCACTTCGTCTTCGACGCCGGCGAGATGGGCACCGGGTCGGACACCGAGCAGGCGTTCGCCGACGCCGACGTCGTGGTCAGCCGGCGGCTGATCCAGCAGCGGCTGATCCCGGCGTTCATGGAGCCCCGCTCGGTCGTCGTCCAGCCGCAGGGCGACAACTACACGATGTGGTCGGCGACCCAGATCCCGCACATCCTGCGGGTGATGGCGGCGATGGTCACCGGCATCCCCGAGCACAAGCTGCGGGTGGTGGCCCCCGACGTCGGCGGCGGGTTCGGCGGCAAGCTGCAGGTGAACCCGGAGGAGATCCTCTGCCTGCTGATCGCCCGCCGGCTCGGCAAGCCGGTGAAGTGGACCGAGACGCGCAGCGAGTCGCTGATGACCGCACACCACGGCCGCGACCAGATCCAGTACGTGGACATCGCCGCCGATCGCGAGGGCAACGTCAAGGGCCTGCGCGTCCGGCTGCTGGCCGACATGGGCGCCTACCTGCGGCTGATCACGCCCGGCGTCCCGGCGCTCGGGGCCTTCATGTACCCCGGCATCTACAAGTTCCCGGCCTACCGTTTCGAGTGCGACGGGGTGTTCACCAACAAGGTGCCCACCGACGCCTACCGCGGCGCCGGGCGCCCGGAGGCCACGTTCGCCATCGAGCGGATCATGGACGAGCTCGCCGTCGAGCTGGGCATGGACCCGATGGAGCTGCGGCGGAAGAACTGGATCAACGCCGACGAGTTCCCGTTCACCACGGTGGCCGGGCTCGCCTACGACAGCGGCGACTACGAGACGGCGACGCAGCAGGCGCTGGAGCTGCTCGGCTACGACGAGCTGCGCGCCGAGCAGCAGCGGCGGCGGGAGTCCGGCGACCGGGTCCAGCTGGGCATCGGCATCTCCACCTTCACCGAGATGTGCGGCCTGGCCCCCTCGCGGGTGCTCGGCTCGCTCTCCTTCGGCGCCGGTGGCTGGGAGCACGCCGCGATCCGCATGCTGCCCACCGGCAAGGTGGAGGTCGTCACCGGCTCGACGCCGCACGGGCAGGGCCACGAGACGGCGTGGAGCCAGCTGGTCGCCGACTCCCTCGGGGTGCCGTTCGAGGACATCGAGGTACTGCACGGCGACACCGCCATCTCCTCCCGCGGGCTGGACACCTACGGCTCCCGGTCGCTGGTCGTCGGCGGCTCGGCGGTCGTGAAGGCGGCGGACAAGGTGATCGCCAAGGCCCGGAAGATCGCCGCGCACCTGCTGGAGGCCAGCGAGGACGACCTGGAGTTCAGCGGCGGGCGGTTCTCGGTGCGGGGCACGCCCGGCGCCGGGCTCGGCATCCAGGAGATCGCGCTGGCGATCTTCGCGGCGCACGACTACCCGGAGGGGGTCGAGCCGTCCATCGACGCCGAGGCGACCTTCGACCCGGAAAACTTCTCCTTCCCGCACGGCACGCACCTCTGCGCCATGGAGGTCGACACCGAGACCGGGTTCGTGAAGATCCGCAAGTACGCCTGCGTGGACGACGTCGGCACGATCGTGAACCCGCTGATCGTCGAGGGCCAGGTGCACGGCGGCCTGGCCCAGGGCATCGCGCAGGCGCTGTACGAGGAGGCCGTCTACGACGCCGACGGCAACCTCACCACCGGAACCTTCGTCGACTACCTGGTGCCCTCGGCCGCGGACCTGCCGCACTTCGACACGGGCAACACGGTGCACACCGCGCCGGGGAACCCGATCGGCGCCAAGGGCGTGGGCGAGGCCGGCTGCATCGCCTCGACGCCCGCGGTGGTCAACGCCGCGCTGGACGCCGTCCGGCACCTGGGCGTCACCGACATCCGCATGCCGCTGACACCCGAGCGCGTCTGGCGGGCCATCCACGCCGGCGGGGACGGCGGAGATCGCGCCACCGCCGGCTCCAACGCCTACGGCGGGGCGCAGACCGAGACCACCGCCGGCGGCGGGGCCCGCTCCTCTGTGTCAAACGCTTCCTCGCTGGGAGGGGACCGATGATTCCCGCACCGTTCGAGTACGCCCGCCCGACCACGGTCGACGAGGCGCTGCAGGCGATCGCCGCCGGCGGCGAGGACGTGAAGGTCCTCGCGGGCGGGCAGTCGCTCATCCCGGTCATGCGACTGCGGCTGGCGGCCCCCGAGACCGTCGTCGACCTGGGCCGGGTCACCGAGCTGCGGGGCGTGCGGGAGGACGGCGACGCGCTGGTCATCGGCGCGATGACCACGCACTCCGACGTCCTCGCCGACCCGCTGATCGGCCGGTACGCGCCGCTGATCGCCGAGGCCACGGCCACGGTGGCCGACCGGCAGGTGCGCCACCGGGGCACCTTCGGAGGTGCGCTGGTGCACGCCGACCCCGCGGGTGACCTGCCCGCGGTGGCGCTGGCGCTGGACGCGGAGTTCGTCATCGCGGGAACCGGCGGGCGCCGCACCGTGCCGGCGCGGGAGTTCTCCGTCGACTACCTCACCACCGCCGTCGGCGAGGAAGAGCTGCTCGTGGAGGTGCGGGTCCCGAAGCTCGACGGGCAGTGGGGCATGCGGTACGAGAAGTTCAACCGCGTCGCCCAGGCGTGGTCGATCGTCGCGGTGGCCGCCGCGGTGCGCCGCGAGAACGGGCACATCGCCGAGGCGCGGATCGGGCTGACCAACATGGGGCCGACGCCGCTGCGCGCCGGCGCGGTGGAGGCGGCGCTCGCCGGTGCCGAGGCGACGCCCGAGGCGATCGCCGCGGCCGCCGCGCACGCCGCCGAGGGCACCGAGCCCAGCAGCGACCTGAACGCCCAGGCCGACTACCGGCAGCACCTGGCGACCGTCCTCACGCGCCGGGCGGTGACGGCCGCCGCCGGGCTGTAGCTTGACGGAGGACCCCCGTGCTTCCCAGCACCCGCAGGCCCGTGCTGGGGCCCTGCACGGGGGCCGTTCCGGTACGTCACGAGGCTCGGGGCGGTCCCCAGGACGGGGCCGCGGCCGGCCGAGTCCCGTCGTCCCCCTTACGGAGGTCATCCCGTGCAGCTGGAGAACTCGTTCACCGTGCCGGTGCCCGTCGACGAGGCCTGGCGGGTGCTGCTCGACATCGAGCGGATCGCCCCGTGCATGCCCGGCGCGGCCCTGGACTCCGTCGACGGCGACGACTTCACCGGTCGCGTGAAGGTCAAGCTCGGGCCGATCAACCTGACCTACCAGGGCAAGGCCTCGTTCATCGAGAAGGACGAGGCGGCGCACCGGGCGGTCATCGACGCCCGGGGCAAGGACCAGCGGGGCAACGGGACGGCGGCGGCGACGGTCACCGCGAAGCTCCGCGCCGAGGGGTCGGTGACGCGGGTCGACGTCCTCACCGACCTGAACATCACCGGCCGGCCGGCGCAGTTCGGGCGCGGCGTGATGACCGACGTCGGCAACAAGCTGCTCGGGCAGTTCGCCGACAAGCTCGCGGCCCAGCTCGGCGAGGGCGACGCGCAGGGCGACGCGGACCGGGCGGCCGCTTCGGCGGACGCCGGTCCCGCGGCGAAGGCGGCGGCGACGGCCACCGGCGTCGTCGAGGAGGTCGCCGCCTCGGCGGAGCAGGCCGCAGGCGAGGGCACCGCAGCCAAGAAGGCCGCGGCGGCGACGAAGAAGGCCGCCGCCTCGGCCACCGACAAGGTGAGCGAGCCGGCCGACGCATCCCCGGCGAAGAAGGCGGCGCCCGCGAAGGCAGCGCCCGCCAAGGCCACCCCGGCGAAGAAGGCGGCCCCGGCGAAGGCCGCCTCCGGCAAGGAGACGGCGACCACGGAGACCCCGGCCAAGGAGACCGCGGCCAAGGTCACCGCCGAGAAGGCCGCCGACACCGCACCCGCCGGCAAGGCGCCGAGCTCGCCGCCCAGCGGCAACACCGCCCCGCCCGGCCGGCCCTCCACCGGCGCTCCGCTGCGCAGCGTGCCCGGCAGCGGGCCGGCGGAGCGGTCGCGTCCCGCGCAGTCCGAGCCCGAGCCGATCGACCTGCTCGAGGTGGCCGGCGGGGCGGCGCTGACCCGCTACGCCGTGCCCGCCGCGGGGGTCGCCGCGCTGGTGCTGGTCGCCGCACTCGTGGTCAGGCGCCGCCGCCGGCGCTGAGGCGTGCGGGACCGATCCGTCACGGTGCCGGGTCCGGCCTCTGGGCCGGCGCCTGGTCGCTGGTCTCGCGCGCTTCTTCGCGCCCTGAGCAGTGCCGCTAGGGGTGACGCACTGGAGTCATGTCCGCACCGGGTTGGACGTCCGCGGGAGCTCGGGCCGTGAGCGCGTCACCTGGGGTGACGGAGCGGGTGGTGGGCGCAGGACAGCTTCGCCGGTACGCCCGCCGTGGGACCCTGACGCTCGTGCCCCGGCCGATACCCGTGACGTGGCGCCGCCGCAGCCGGTGGGGTTGGCCGGCATCGCCACCACCGACGGTGCCGCCCGAAGGCCCGCCTCGGTTCGAGTGCCCGAACTGCGGTGCGCCGCTGGGGCCGGAAGGTCACTGCGGTGCCTGCGGCGCCGACCCGCGGGAACTGTTCACGAGCCACTAGAAGCGGGATGTTGATCTGACGTGCTCGTCCCGCCCTGAGCTGCAGAAACTGTCACACCCCCCGCCTAGCCTGCGGTCATGTCGGTGGTGGGCGGGTTCGCGGTCGGGGTGACGGTGTCCCCGGTCGACCCGTTCCCGGCGCCGTGGGAGCTGGCCGACCCGGATCCGCAGCGGTGGGACGAGCCGTTGTCCGCGTGGCTGCCGGCCCGGCGCGGCGCGGTGGAGGCCGCCGACCTGCTCGGCCAGATCGTGGTCGCCGAGGCGAAGCTGGCCGCGTTGCGGGTGGAGCTGGTGATGGACCTCGCGGCCGCCCGGCCGGCGCCTTCCGATCCGCCACCTGGGGGTGAGCGGGCCGGGGACCGCGGCCCGGCCGGGGC
>NZ_FOAO01000029.1 GCF_900109665.1 Blastococcus sp. DSM 46786 | reverse complement strand
GGCTCTTCACGATCGAGGGTGTAGTCGGGGCCTGAACCCGCCGGTCTCGAGCAGGCTTCTGGCGATGTAGTTGGTGAGGTTGCGGAACCCGAGTGCGGATCCTCGGAGGTGCTCGAGTCGTCCGTTGAGGGCCTCGGTCGGTCCGTTGCTGGTGCCGGGTCGGTCGAAGTACGCCAGGACGTCCTCGGCCCGCTTCTTCAGCGTCCGCCCCAGCGTGATCAGCTCGGTCAGCGCGGCCGGGACGCCGCGGCCGAGCGCGTCGATGAGGGTGGTCATCAGGCGCCGGCCCTTGGCCCGGTCGGGTTCGCGGTAGGCGCCGATCATCCGCTGGTAGATGCTCCAGGTGGCCTCGACCTGGACGTGCTCGTCGGCGGCGAACAGCACGGTCAGCCGCTGCTGTTGCCGGTCGGTGAGCAGGTCAGCGCCGGTGTGCAGGACGCGCCGGGCGCGGTAGAGCGGGTCGTCCTTGCGGCCGCGGTGCCCGTGCAGGTCCTGCTGCACCCGACGTCGGCAGCGGTCCAAGGCGTCGCCGGCCAGGCGCACCACGTGGAAGGGGTCCATCACCGCGGTCGCGTCCGGCAGCTCCTCGGTGGTGGCGGTCTTGAAGCCGGTGAACCCGTCCATCGCGACCACCTCCAGGCCCGCGCGCCAGGCCTCGGGCCGGGCGGCGAGCCAGGTCTTGAGCGCCTGCTTGGAGCGGCCCTCGACCATGTCCAGCAGCCGGGCCGGGCCGGTGCGGTCCCGCACCGGGGTCAGGTCGATGATCACGGTGACGTACTTGTCGCCGAGGCGGGTGTGTCGCCACACGTGCTCATCGACCCCGAGCACCTGCACGCCCTCGAACCGATCGGGGTCGTCGATCAGGACCCGCTGGCCTTCGGCCAGGACGGCATCGTTGGCGGTGTTCCAGGCGACCCCGAGGCCCTCGGCGACCCGGGCGACGGTCAGGTGCTGGCAGACGATGCCTTCCAGCGCCCACCGCAGCCCAGATCGGGACAACTTGGCCCGAGGCTCGGCCGCCCGGCTGGTGTCCTGGCGCCACACGTGCCCGCACCCGGTGCACCGGTAGCGGCGGACCGTGACCAGCAGCGTCGTGGGGCGCCAGCCCAGCGGCTCGTGCGCCAGCCGCCGGCAGACGGTGTCGCGCGGCGCGCCCTCGCAGCCGCAGCGGCGGCACCACTGGTCGGGTTCCACCACGCGGCAGGCCAGCACCGCACGATCGGGCTCGAGCCGCTGCCCGAGCACCTCAAGGCCGAGCTCGTCCAGTCGGCAGAACGTGGTCAGATCAGGGCGAACGAAGCCGCCCACAGCGGTAGCGTCAGGCACGTCGAGGTCTTCCGGATGGGCGGCGTAGGAACCTCCATCCTTGGAAGGCCTCGACCCCTATCCGGACACCGACGCGCGGCTCACCCCTACACCCTCATCTGCGAAGAGCCAGCAAAGGCTGGGCAAGATCGTTGACCTTGATCGCGTGCCCAGCAGGCAGGGGTGCGATCTCCGTCGACCCGCTGAATCGCAGCGGCCGACTGAGAGGACCTCGACGTGCCTGACGGCGTCCCGGCCACCCCGGCCGGCATCACGCCGTTGATCCCACCTGACTGGTGCAAGGCGACACTCGTTCCGCACGCACGCCGTCCTGGCACCTGCTTGACAAGCAGCGCGCTGTGGCGACTGCCCAACCCAATCACCCCCGAACGGTCCGCGCCGTCAACAGGACGGCAACACCGGGGTGGACGAGATGGACAAGCAGTCGGACGCGGCGATCGCGCGCCGGGCCAGTGGTCGCGCGGCGGCTGTAGAGGCCGAGCTGCGACGGATGCGCAACCAGGAGCGCAGCCGGGAGTGCGGCTACCACGCTCACGGCGATTGCCCGGCACAGCGGCCAAGCACGGACTGCGGATGCGAGCACGCGCCCCGCAACCGACTCGGGCGCCGCACAGGGCCCGGGCCGCTCGACCCGAGCTGCCAGCGCCCCCACGCCGTCACCTCCGAGCTGGTCACCGGTCCCTGCCCGGCGGAGATCGGCGCGCAAGTCGTGCACGCCGGCTACTACGACTGGGCCTGGGAGCAGTGGCCGCACCTCGAAGAGAACCAGGTGTTCGTCTGGCGGGCGATCGTGGCTGACCCGACGCTCGAGGAGGGTCTGGCGCTCGTCACCAGCCAGTGGCGCCGGCTCAGCGAGCTGCGCGACCTCAGCCAGCTGAGCCTCGCCAAGCTCGGCGGCAACGCCGCCCAGTTCATCGCCTACTCCCGCGCCACCGGCTGCCACACGCTGCGCGAGGCCGACGACGCCGAACTGGCGCGCGACTGGATCTACGCCGACATTCGCACGGCCGACGGATACGGCCCGCCGCAGCTGCCCACGCTGCACAACCGTCGCGCCGCCCTGCGGCAGCTCTACCGCACCGCCCGCAGCCTCGGCCTCGCGGACGGAGAGCCGACTCTGGACCTCGAGCTGCCCAAGCGCGAGTACAACGGTCTGCGAGCACTCCTGGACGAGGAGATCGCCGACTGCCGGTCTGCGTCGATCGAGACCCCCTGGGAGACCGCCCAGCCGGCCGCATGGGCTTTGGCCGAATGCGGCGCCACTACCGCCGAGATCGCCGCCTTCCGCCCGTGCGACATGCGCGACGGGCAGCGAGTGCAGCTGCACGGCGGCGCCCATACCCGCCCGCGCACCCTCACTGCCTCCCAGTGGCAGTGGGAGCAGCTCACCGGCCGCGTCAACGCTCTGCGCCAGCACGCCGACTTCGACCAGACCCGACCGCTGGTCTACCGCGGCGATCGCGACGGGCGCACCGACACCAGCCCGGTCTCGGCCGTCGGCCAACTGCTGCGCGCGGTGCTCGACCGCGCCGGCCTGTACAAGGCCGATGGCTGCACGCAGCGCTCCATCACCGCCTGGGCCGGCCGCCGCGCCTACGAGGAGCACCAGCGCATCGAGGACGCCGCCAACTTCCTCGGTCTGACCAGCATCGACCGCGCTGCCCAGCTCATCGGCCACGACTGGATGACGGACGCCGAGCCGACCCAGGACGACGCCGCGGCGCAGGACACGGAGATCGCGCCGTGACCACGCGACGCGCCGCGGTCGCGAAACGGTCGCGCAAGCCCCGCGGTCCGCTGGAGTACTCCGACCTCGAGGCGATGGACGCTGCCCTGACCGCTCCGCATGCCGTGGCCATGTTCGCCCGGCTGCCCGGCGCCAAGGACACCGGCCGCAGCCGCGACTACCCCGAACCCGTCTACCTGGGCTTCGAGCTGGTCAAGGCTGTCTTTAGAAGCGCGCGGCGCACCGAGCACAACCTGGGCGACGAGCAGATCTGGCACCGGTTCCTCGACGCGCTCATCCAGGCCGTGCCGGACGACCGACGGCTCAAGGCGCTCCGGAACTCCGAGCAGGAACCCATCCGCGCCTTCCACTACCGCTACGCGGCCAGGACCTGGCTCAAGGAGGTGCTGGAGGACCTCAAGGAGGCGTTCCGCGACGCCGCAGCCGAGCTCGCCCAGCAGCTCGGACAGTGCACAGTGGACGGGCCCAGCACGCCCAACCGACCGCAGCTGTGCGGAGCGACGAAGTGGGACGGGCACGTGATGAAGCCCCTACACACCCGCCGCAAGGTCGTCGACGAGGAGACCGGCGAGGTCACCGAGGTCCTGGGGGACGCTGACGCCGACGACTTCAAGACCGGCGCCGGGTGGAAGCACGGCCTCGAGTTCGTCTACGGCCTCACCGGCGGCAACGGCAACGAGTGGAGCCAGGTCGTCGTCGACTTCGACTGGGTCGGCAAGCACGGCCTCGAAGTCGCGACCGCCGAGAAGCGGATGGTGGCCGTGAAGGAGCGGCTACCTGGGATGGACGCCGTCCTCTACGACGCCGCCATGTCGGGTGAGGTCATCGGCCGGCTGTCTGGCGACCTCGGGCTGGCCGTCGTCTCTCCGGTATCGGCAGCCAAGGCGGCAACCGACGACAAGCCCAGGGTCGAGAAGTCGAAGTTCATCCGCACCTACACGCATCAGCACAACGGCCGGGACTGCCAGCACTCCCTGTACTACTACGGCGGACGAATCGTCGAAACTGGCAAGCGAGCCGGCGACGGCAGCCTCCCCGTTCGCGAACTCCGCTACCTCGGAGCCCGTCGCAAGGTCAACCAGGCGGAGCTCGACCGTCGTGAGGCCGAGAAGAACGGCACCACGTCCACACGGCGTGCCCGTCGCGGTGGCCGCGACGTCCCCGTCCATCAGTGGTACGCCGAGTACGAGATGCAGTGCGGCGACCACGTCGACGTCATTCGCGAGCGCACCCTCACGGACCTGACCCTCGACAAGATCAACCGCAGCGAGAACGTCCGCCAGGTTCCGCCCGGCACGTGCTTGTACAAGGAGCTGTACCCGCACCGGTCGAGCATCGAGGGCTTCAACAGCTGGGTCGACGGCCGCTTCTGGCTGCGCCGGGCCCGCTGCAAGGGCGCCGACCGCCAGCAGCTCGAACAGCTCGGCATGCTTTGCCTGTACAACGCGCTCGTCTGGCGAGCCAACCAGCACCAGCTCGCGCCACCGGACGCGCTGCCCGACGCCGCGTAGCGGCCCTCAGCCTCGCCGTCAGCCCCACCAACTCACGCACCGCCCCGCCACCGCGCCCGGCGGCAATCCAGCCTGCCCTGGGGCAGGGCCATCGCCGTCCACCGAGCCGCGGAGCCCCCGACCGGGCGCGATCGCGCGCCCCCGCAGCCGCCGGACCCACCGCGCGCTACCCTCTACACGGACTGGAAGCCCGGTTGATCTTGGCTGGCCTTGATCAACTCGGTTTTCTCACAGTGGCCATACGGGTTTTGTGACACGTATTGGCACACAGTCACGCGGGTGTAGCTCAATGGTAGAGCCCCAGCCTTCCAAGCTGGCCATGCCGGTTCGATCCCGGTCACCCGCTCCACGAACGCCCGCCGCTCCCCGCCGACGGCCACCAATCCAGCCAGGACTCGACGGCGCGTACGACCTCCCGCACCGCCCGCCGGGGGCGCCGAGTACCGGCGGCGGGGGCCGTCGGTGGCGTTCACCCACACCGTGGTCGAGCCGGAGTTCGAGGGCCGGGACGTGGGCTCGGCGCTGACCCAGGGAGCGCTGGACGCCGTGCGATCGGAGGGTGCGTCGGTGCTCCCGTTTTGCATGTTCATCCGCAGCTGGATCCAGCATCACCCCGCCTTCGCGGACCTCGTGCCCGAGGTGCGCCGGGCGCAGTTCGGGCTGCGCGCACCGACTCTTCCTGAGGTCGGCGGCGGAACCAGTTCCCGGCGCGACACCGTCCACCAGGCATGGACGCTGTTCCTGCCCGCGCCGTACATCGCCTGCTCGCCCCGGCCGCACTGATCCTGGCCCTGCTCGTTGGCTGCACGGGCCCGTCCGGCAGCGAGTCGAGCAGCGCCGACGGCGCCGCCAGCGGTGGTGCGGTCGCCCCGGTGCCCGCACTCCCGGGCAGCGACGAGGCGGCGCCCGACCGGCAGGTGGTCACCACCGCCAGCGCCTCCCTCGCCGTCGACGATCCGGCCGAGGGCGCGCAGCAGGTGAGCGACCTGGTGGAGTCCGCCGGCGGGCGCGTCGACGAACGCACCGTGCGGGCCACCTCCGGCGACGGCGGGGTCGAGGGCACGGTCGCCGACCTCGTAGTGCGTGTGCCGGCCACGGCGCTCACCGGTTTCCTGGCCGACCTCGAGGAGCTCGGCGACGTCGGAAGCGTCTCGGTGTCCCGTTCCGACGTCACCGCCACGGCGGTCGACCTGGACGCCCGGATCACGGCACTGCGGTCGTCCGTGGCGCGGCTGCTCGCCCTGATGGACGACGCGGCCACCACCGAGGCGCTGCTGGAGGCCGAGCAGGCGCTGTCCCAACGCCAGCAGGAGCTGGAGTCGCTGCAGTTTCGGCGGGCGGTGCTGGCCGACCAGGTGGAGCTGTCGACCCTCCGGGTGCACCTGAAACCGTTCGGCGTCGCACCGGCCGGCGGGCCGGACGGCTTCCTCGACGGGCTGGTCACCGGGTGGCGGTCGCTGGTCGCGGTCACGGGTGCGACCGTCGTCGCGATCGGCGTCGTCCTGCCCTGGCTGGCCGTCACCGCCCTGGTGGCCGCCGCGGTCCTGGTTCCGGTCCGAAGGGCGCGGCGACAGGCCGCGACCCCACCCCCGGCGGCCCCGTCGCCCGCTCCAGAGACCTGATCAGCTCCTCCTCGCGTCCTGCCCGTCCGGAAACCGGTGGGCCTCGAGCTGGTGGAGTTCGATGAACTCGCGTGGCCCGTGACAGCGGGCGTCGAGCCCCGCCCGGTAGCGCCGGAAGCTCTCCGGCCAGCGCGTCGGTGGCGGCATCCCCCGGCGGAACGCGTGCAGGTAGGGACCGGGGTGGTCGTCGGCGGCCTGGTCCTGCTTTTCGGCCAGGGTGATGCCCCTCCTGGCCGCCGGTGTGGTCACCGTGACCGGGTCGGTGCCACCCGACTGCGCCGGCGCGGCGTCGGCGCTGTCGCAGACGATGCAGGAACTCATCGGCGCTCGGGGCGTCGCCGCCCTGGGCAGCCGGCCGCTCGCGGCCGATCCGGAGCTCAACCGGCCGCGACGGTGAACTCCGCGGTGGCCACGGAGCTCTCGAACTCCCCGAACCGGAGGGAGACCTGCATCCGCCAGGTGCCGGCCGCGGGGAGCACGACCGACGCGGTGTAGCGGCCGGCCGCCGCGAAGGTCAAGGGGACGGCACCCAGGTCCAGGGCGTCCGACGACACCCGCACCGAGAGCGACTGGACGGTGCCGGCCGGCCCGCCGGAGGGGTCCTGCACCTCGATGGTGAGGGTGTTCGCACCGACCGCCTGCGGAGAGAGGGCGGCCCGCACGACGACGTCGTCCAGGCGCACGGTTTCGACGCCGCTCCCTCCCGTGCCGGCGGAGGCGGCGAGGGCCACCGAGCCCTCGGGGCTCCGGTCGACCAGGAACCCGGTGACGAGCACGACGGCGACGAGGACCGCCGCCTCGGCCGCGGCCGACCGGGCGACGAGGCGGGCGCCGGACCGGCGGTCGGGCTCGCGGGCCGCCCGGTGGACGCGGGGCAGCAGCCGGAACCTGTTCCAGGCCGCGATGACGACGGCGATCACCGCCACCCCGATCTTGACCAACAACAGCAGGCCGTACCCGGTGCCGGTCAGCCCGTCCCAGGAGCCCACGATCCGCCAGGCCAGCAACGACCCGCTGACCACCAGGACCGCCAGGACGGCCGCCGCGAAGCCGGAGAACCGGGCGAGCACCTCGGCGGCGGCGCTCCCCCGCCCGGCGAGCTCGGGCACGCTCAGCGCCAGCCCGACGAGGCCGCCGAACCAGACGCTGCCGGCGAGGAGGTGCAGCACGTCGACGCCGACGGCCAGCACCTCCGGCGACGCCGCCCGGGTGTGCCCGGTCCAGGCCGGGGCCCCGGTGGCGACCACCGCCGCGGCCAGCGCGAGCCACCCCCGTCGCCGGCCGGGTCGGCCGCGCCCCAGCAGGGCCACGGCCGCGACCACGCCGCCGACGACCGCCCCGGTGACGCCGTACTCGGCGGCGGACAGCGACGACCAGGCCGCGCTCCCCGGGAACAGCGATGCGCCGGCGCCGAGCCGGTACGACGCGGTGAGCGGCAGCACCGCCAGCCAGGCCAGCGCCGTCGCCACGGCTCCGGCGCGGGCGAGCGCCGCGACCCGGTGCCGGGCCCGGTCCGAGGACGCGGGCAGGAACAGCACCGCGAACCCCACCAGCCCGGTCGCCAGGAACAGGCCCGCGTAGCCCACCCAGCGGACCAGGCTCAGCGCCGGCGGAGCCTGCTCGGGAGACGCTGCGGCGGCCGGGGGCGAGGCGACGTCGGTGCTGGCGGCGCCGACGGAGAAGCTGAGCGACCCGTTGATCGGATGCCCGTCCTCGGAGACGACCCGCCAGACGACGACGAGGGTCCTCTCCCCCACCGACCCGGGCAGGGCGACGACCAGCTCCTCTCCGCTGACCGCCGCCGACGACTCGATCTCCCGCCCCCGGGCGTCGAACACCTGGACGCCGCCCGGCACGTCGACGACCGGCCCGTCGAACGTGAACACGGCCCGGTCGGGCGCCGCGGCCAGCACCGCACCCTGGGCGGGCGCGGTGCCGATCAGCGTGGCGTGGGCGCGCGCCGGCCCCGCAGAGCCGAGCAGGAGCACCGGCACGGCCACGAGCACGGCGAGGACCGCCACCACGGCCCGCGCCGCCCGCCGGCCGCACGTGGGCGCACGGGGAGACGGCCGCGGCGCTCCCGGGCCCGGACGCCCCACGTGCCGACCGCCGTCAGCTGATGTCGGAGATGACGGTCTTGAGCTCGGTGAAGTCGTCGAGCCCGAAGGATCCGAGCTCGCGTCCCCAGCCGGACTCCTTGAACCCACCGCGCGGCAGCACCACGTCGTCGGCGTGCCACGTGTTCAGCCACACGGTGCCGGCCCGTAGGGCCGCGCCCGCCCGGTGCGCCCGGCCCGAGTCGCGCGTCCACACACCGGCAGCCAGCCCGTACCGGGTGTCGTTGGCCAGCCGGAACACCTCTTCCTCGGTGTCGAACGGCGTCGCGGTGACCACCGGCCCGAAGACCTCCAGCCGCTGCATCGGGGTGTTCTCCCCGACGCCGGTGAGCAGCGTGGGCTGCATGAAGAAGCCCTCGTCGCGGCCTCGGGAACCCCCGGCCACGGCGGTGGCGCCGTCGGCCATGCTGCGCTGGACGTGGCCGAGCACCATCGCCTGCTGCTCGGCGGTGATCAGCGGCCCCATGTCGGTCGCGGGGTCGAAGCCGTTGCCGAGCGTGATGCCCCGGGCGACCTCGGCGATCCCGGCCACCACCTCGTCGAACACCTCGCGCTGGACGTAGAGGCGCGAGCCGTTCACGCAGCACTGGCCCTGGTTGAAGAACCCGGCGTGCGCCGATCCGGCGACGGCCGCCGGCAGGTCGGCGTCGGCGAAGATGATGTTGGGCGCCTTGCCGCCGAGCTCCAGCGACACCTTCTTCAGGTTGCCGGCGGCCGCCGCGACGATGCGCTTGCCGGTCGCGGTGGAGCCGGTGAACGCGACCTTGTCGACGTCGGGGTGCGCGACGATGGCCGCCCCGGCGTCCCCGAACCCGGTGACGATGTTGAGCACGCCCGTCGGGAGCCCGGCCTCGAGCAGCAGCTCCCCCAGCCGCAGGGCCGACAGCGGCGTCTGCTCGGCGGGCTTGAGCACCACGGTGTTCCCGGCCGTCAGCGACGGGATCACCTTGAAGCACGCCATCGTCAGCGGGAAGTTCCACGGGACGATCGCGCCGACCACACCGACGGGCTCACGCACCGTGTAGGCGAGGTAGGTGCGGTCCTCGGTCGACATCGGGATGGTGGTGCCCTCGATCTTGGTGGCCCAGCCCGCGAAGTACCGGAACAGCTCGGCCGCGACGCCGACGTCCCCGAGGGCGCTGGCGATCGGCTTGCCGTTGTCGAGGGTCTCCAGCTGGGCGAGCTCCTCGGCGTGGGCGTCGATCAGCTCGGCGGTGCGCCAGAGGAGACGGGCGCGCTGCCGCGGCGTCGTGCGCCGCCACGCCGAGCCGGGTTCGAACGCCGCGCGGGCGGCCCGGACGGCGCGGTCGACGTCGCCCTCGTCGGCCCGGGGAACGCTGGTGAGCACCTCGCCCGTCGCGGGGTCGAGGGTCTCGAAGGTGCGGCCGGACGCGGCCGGCACCCACTCGTCGCCGATCAGCATCCGCCGCTCGGCGGAGAGGAAGGCCGACACGGCGGGCAGCAGGTCGGTGCGGGGCAAGGTGGTGGTCACGAAGGCCTCCGGAGGTCTCGGTGCGGGCTGGTGGCGGTCGGGAACAGGTCTCTGCGGGCGGCAGGGGGCGGCCCGGTGGTCATTTGAGGACGTCGAGCTTGGTTCGGTCGATCGTCACGGCGACCGCGCCGATGATCAGGACGCCGTAGATGATCGATTCGAATCCGGCGTCGACCCCGATCAGCGACAGGCCGACGCGGAGGACGATGACGATGAGCGCGCCGATGACGGTCCGGCCGATGCCGCCGAAGCCACCGGTGATGGCGGTGCCGCCGACGACGACCGCGGCGACCGCGGGCAGGAGCAGCGTGGCGCCGAGGCTCGGCGCGCCGCTGAAGGTCCGGGCGACGAGGAGCACGCCGGCCAGACCGGCACAGGCGCCCGACGTGGTGAACGCCGCCACCTTCACCGCGCCCACCGGGATGCCGGCGAGCCGGGCGGCCTGCTCGGCGTGGCCGACCGCCCGCACCCACCGGCCGGCGGGGGTCAGGCGGAGCACCGCCCCGAGCACCACGACGGCGCCCAGGGCGATCAGCACCGCGCTCGGCAGGCCGGCCACCGTCGTGAAGGCCCACCGGATCGCGTCGACGTCGGTGACCGGCACGGTCCTGGCCCCGGAGATGACCAGGGCGATGCCCGACCACAGGGCCAGGCCACCCAGGGTGACGATGAAGGAGTTCACCTTGGCCTTGACGTGCACGAGGCCCTGCACCGCCCCGGCGAGCGCGGCGACGGCGATGACCGGCACGGCGGCGGCCGCCCCGAAGAGCGGGATCCACAGCGCGAACAGCACCGAGGACAGCGCCGCCAGGGCGGCGATCGACAGGTCGATGCCCCCGCAGAGGATGACCACGGTGACCCCGATGGCCAGCACCATCAGCGGCGCGGCGCTGTCGGCGATGGCCAGCAGGCTGTCCGGCGAGAGCAGGTCGGGGTTGCGCGTCGACAGCGCCAGCAGGAGGAGCACCAGCACGGCACCGGGCATGAACAGCAGCGCCAGGTCGCGCCGGGACCGGCGGCCCGCCCCGGGGGCCGGCCCGTCGTCGTCCCGCGGTCCGGTCGTCTCGACAGCGGTCTCGGTCACACCATCGCCTCCATGATCGCTACGGGGTCGGGCTTGCCCCCACGGGGCGCGTCGAGGCAGGCGGTGATTCGCCCGTCCTTCATCACCAGTACGCGGTGGCTCATGGCCAGCGCCTCCTCCAAGGTGTCCGACAGCAGCAGGACGGCGCAGCCGGAGCCGGCGAGCTCGCGGATGAGCTCGTAGACCTCCGACTTCGCGCCCACGTCCAGCCCGCGGGTCGGGTGGTCCAGGATCAGCAGGCGCAGCTGCTCCGAGACCATCCAGCGGGCGAGGACGACCTTCTGCTGGTTGCCGCCGGACAGGGTGCCGATGGCGGTGTCCCCCGACGGCGTCCGGATGCCTAGACGGCGCACCCAGGTGTCCACCAGCGCGCGCTCGCGGCGCCCGTCGATCACCGGCCCTCGGCAGACCGTGCCGACGTGGGCCATCGACATGTTCTCCGTGACCGACATGGAGCTGACCACGCCCTCGGTGCGCCGCTCCGACGGGACGTAGCCGACGCCGGCGAGCACGGCCGCGCGAGGCGAGTCCAGCCGCAGGGGCTTGCCGTCCAGCAGGACCTCGCCGCGGGCCCCGGGCACGGCCCCGAACAGGGCGCGGCACAGCTCCTCGCGACCGGAGCCCTGGACGCCGGCCACACCGAGGACCTCACCGGCGCGGATCTCGAAGGAGGCCTGGGTGCACCCGGCCGTCTGCAGGTCCCGGACGGACAGCCGCACGTCTGCGGCCGGCTGCTGCTGGGCGTCGTCGTGGTAGTGGCTGCCGGTCGACTCGCGCCCGATGAGCAGGTGGTGGAGATCGGTGGCGTCGACCTCGGCCGGGTCCACCTCCGCGACGACGCGGCCGTTGCGCAGCACGTACACCCGGTCGGAGATCTCCAGCACCTCGTCGAGGCGGTGGGAGACGAACACGACCGACGCCCGCTCGCGCAGCCGGCGCACCTGGGCGAAGAGGGTCTCGACCTCCTCCCGCTCCAGGACGCTGGTGGGCTCGTCGAGCAGCACCACCGGCTCGTGCGCGGTGCGCTCCTCGAGCGCCAGCACCTTGGCCACCTCGACCATCTGCCGCTGGGCGAAGGTCAGGCTGTCGGTGCGGGCGCGCGCGGAGACGGTCGAACCGATCTTGTCCAGCTGCACCTGCGCCAGCTCGGCCATGCGGCGCCACCGGAACAGCCCGCCGCGCACCCCTGAGCCCTCGGCGCCGAGCAGGATGTTCTCGGCGACGGTGATGTTGGGGACCAGCGACTGCTCCTGGAAGACCATGCCGATCCCGACGGAGGCGGCATGGGCGACACCGCGCAGCCGGACCTCCTCGCCGCGGACGACGATCGAGCCGGAATCGGGCTGCGCCAGGCCGACCAGCGACTTCAGCAGGGTCGACTTGCCGGCCCCGTTCTCGCCGATGAGCCCGACGACCTCACGGGGGCGCACCTCGAGGTCCATGCCGTCGAGGGCCAGGACGCCGGGGTAGCGCTTGGTCAGGCCGCGCACGGCCAGGACCGGAGAAGTTGCAGCGGCCGGTCGCACGTGGTTCGACATCACTTGACCACTCCCAGACGGCGGCGCACGGGCCAGGTGGCGACGGCGACCGCGAGGACGACGATGACGCCCTGGACGGCCTGTTGGACGTAGGGGCTGACGCCGGTGAGGATCAGGCCGTTGGCCAGCACCGTGAGGGCCAGCACGCCGATCATCGACTGCAGGACACCGCCGCGACCGCCCGAGAGCAGGGTCCCGCCGATGACCGCCGCGGTGATGGCCGCGAAGTCCGTCCCGGCACCGGCCTCGACCACACCCGAGCCCAGCCGGGCGGTGAGCATCACCGCGCCGAGGCCGTAGAAGGCGCCGGCCACCCCGAAGGCCAGCGTCTTGTACCGGGCGACGGGGACGCCCGACAGGAGGACGATGTCCTCCGCTCCGCCGATGGCCGCGGCGTACCGGCCGATGCGCGTCCAGCGCTGGATGGCCCAGCCCAGCGCGACGGCCGCGACGGCGATGAGGCTCATGACCGTGAACCCGGCGATCCGGTGCGATGCCCACGCCCCGAGGCTCTCGTCGAGCACCACGGGGCGGACGCCGGCGAACAGGATGGTGGCGATGCCCAGGCCGATGGCCGACATCCCCAGCGTCGTCATGAACGTCGGGATCCGCAGCCGGGTGGACAGCACTCCCGACAGCAGCCCGAACGCCGCTCCCAGCAGGATCGTGAGAGCGATCCCCAGCAGCCCGAGATCCTGGGTGTTCCGCGAGTTCGCGACGAGCAGGGAGACCGTCATGGCGCAGGCGCCGATGACGCCGGGCAGGCTCAGGTCGATCGCACCGAGCATCAGCACGAAGGTGATGCCGGTCGCGAGGACGGCGAGCACCGCCGCCGCGTCGATGATCTGCTGGAGGTTGCCGGCGGTGCGGAACTGGGGGCTGATGGCGGCGAACACCACGACCAGGACCGCCAGGGCGATGAGCGACGCCCGGGTCTGCACGACGTCGGCGCTTCGGGTCGCACGTGCCCGGCCGGACGTCGCGGCCGGGGCGTCTCCGTTCCCCCCGCCCGCCCCCGGGGCCGGCGCACCCGCGAGGGGCGCCGGCTCCAGGGTGCGGGTCGGAGCGTGCGGTGCGGTGTCGCCGGCCATCACGACGCGGCGATGGGACCAGTCGCGCGGCTGAACAGCGAGTCGCAGTCGAACTCCGACATGTCGAGCTGGGGGTCGGAGAACTCTCCGACGTTGTCCTCGGTGATGAGGAACTGCTCGGCGAAGAACGCGCGGTCCTCGGCGTCGATGCTGGCGACGTCGAGCTCGCCGGTGGCCGCGCAGTAGCCCATGGCCAGACCCACGGCGCCCTGCCACGGACCGTCGCTGGACACCGTCGCGGTCATGCTGCCGTCGGCGATCGCCTCGAGGGCCTCGGGGACTGCGTCGATGCCCGCGACGGCGACCCCGTCGACACCCGCGGCCTCCAGTGCCTGGACGGCACCCAGGGCCATGTCGTCGTTGGCGGCCCAGATGCCGCCCACCTCCTCACCGTGCTGCGTGAGCAGGGTGCGGGTGACCTCGAGGGCCGTCGCGCGGTCGAAGTCCGCGGTCTGGTCGTCGAGCAGAGTGATGTCGGGGTACTCCTCGAGCGCCTTCTGGAGGCCCAGGAACCGGTCCTGCGCCGCCGCGGTGTCGAGGATGCCCTGCAGGGCGATGACCCCGCCGCTGCCGCCCATCTCCTCGAAGAGGGCCTTGGCGATCTGGTAGCCGGACTCGACGCCGTCGTACGTCAGGTGGGCGACCCACCGGTCGTACGCGGTCGGGTCCAGGTCGGCCGGCTTGTTCCACTGCGTGACCAGCCAGGCGTCGGCACCGTCCGCCGCGTTCACGATCGGGGTCGTGTCGCTGTCACCGTTGGGCAGCGCGTTGATGACCGTGCAGGACGCGTCGCCCGAGGCGAGCACCTGGCGGATCTGCTCCTGTTGCTGCTGGGAGTCCCCGTCGTAGGTCAGCTTCTGCTGCTCGAGGCCGACGGACTCCGCGAAGGCATCGCCGCCCTCGAGCCACGCCGCCTCGTAGGGGTTGGTCTGGTTGCGGACCTGGCCGACCAGCGTGACGTCCTCGGGCGCGCAGGCCCCGGTCGAACCGGAGCCCTCCCCTTCCGCCTCCGCCGACGACTCGCCGCAGGCGGAGAGGGCGAGTGCCACGACGACGCTACCGATCAGTGCTGTGCCGCGAGAGCGGTTCATCCGTGCTGCCATGACGGGTCATCTCCTTTGTGATGCGCAGTGACCGGGGGCTCGTGCCCCCTGGTCGGGTCCTCTCCTCCAGCCGGTCGCACTACCTCGCCATCCATCCCCCGTCGACGACGAGCACGTGCCCGTTGACGTAGTCGGAGGCGCCCGAGGCGAGGAAGACGGCCGCGCCGACCAGGTCCTCGGGGCGCCCCCAGCGCCCCGCCGGGATCCGGCTGTCGATGCTGCGGCGACGTTCTGCGTCCTCGCGGAGAGGGGCGGTGTTGTCGGTCTCGACGTAGCCGGGGGCGATGGCGTTGACCTGCACCCCGGCGGCGGCCCACTCATTGGCCAGCGCCCGGGTCACCCCCGCGACGGCGTGCTTGCTGGCCGCGTAGGAGGTGACGCGCAGCCCGCCCTGGAACGACAGCAGGCTCGCGACGTTGATCACCTTGCCGGCGCCGCGCTCGAGCATCGGGCCGGCCAGGACCCGGGTGAGCTGGAACAGCGAGGTCAGGTTGACGTCCACGACCGCGTTCCACGCGGCCAGGTCGACGTCCACGGCGTCGTCCCGCGCGATCGTCCCGGCGTTGTTGACGAGGACGTCGACGGGCCCGGGCAGCCGGTCGAGCAGGTCGGCGCCGATGTCCGACGGGCGGGAGAGATCCAGGTCGACCGCGGTGGCGACTGCGCCGATGCCGGCCAGCGCCTCCCGCGTGCCCTCGCTGCTCCCCGGCCGTCCGGCCAGGACGACCTCAGCGCCGGCCGCGGCCAGGCCGACGGCCAGCGCGCGCCCGATGCCGCGCCCGGCGCCGGTGACCAGCGCGCGTCGGCCGGCGAGCGAGAACGCCTCCAGGGCGGAGGCCGGAGCGGCGGTCACAGCTCCCCCACCGGGACCGGGCCCAGGTCGGTGTACTCGTTGTTCTCCCCGGCCATGGCCCAGATGAAGGCGTAGGAACCGGTGCCGGCGCCGGCGTGCACCGACCACGGGGGGCTGATGACCGCCTCGCCGTCGTCGAGCCACACGTGGCGGGTGCGACCCGGCTCCCCCATCACGTGGAGGACACGGGTTCCCTCCTGGAGGCCGGTGTAGCAGTAGACCTCGGTGCGACGGTCGTGCAGGTGCGGGGGCATGGTGTTCCACACCGAGCCGTCGGCGACGACGGTCACGCCGATCTGCAGCTGGCAGGACGCATGCCCGCCGGGCCCCCAGACGTAGCGGTACAGGCCGCGGCGGCTGGCGCCGGCCTGGTCCCCGACCGCCACGGGCTCGACCTCGTGGTGGCGGAAGACGGCCGTCTCGCCGTCGGCGTGGGCGGTGGCGGACGCCAGGTAGAAGCGGGCGCCCTCGCCGCGGAACCCGACGTCGCGGCCGCGCGGCACGTACATGCCGTCGAGCCGGCCCAGCCGGTGCGCCTGCCCGTCGACGAGCACCTCGCCGTCGTCGCCGACGTTGACGATGCCGAGCTCGCGGCGGGCGAGGAACGGGCCCTCCCCGAGCACCGGGCTCTCGCCCAGGGGCAGCACGTCCGTGCCGACCGGGACGGCGCCGGCGACGACCATGCGGTCGTGGTGGGTGTAGGTGCCGCGGACCTCGCCGGGGACGAAGAGGCCGGAGACGACGAACCGCGCGCGCAGCTCTTCCGTCGTCGCGGTCTCGACGGAGCCGGGGGCGGCGGCGTGGCGGATCTCGAGCATCGGCCGGTTCTCGGCGGTCACGACGGAACTCCCAGGGTGTGTGGTCGGTGGGTGGGGCGGTGCTGGCCGGCGGTCGCGGCGGCGGTTGCGGCCAGCGCCGCGACCGCGTCCGCGCCGCCGGAGGCGTGCGCCGCGTCGAGCTCGCTGCCGATCGCGACGGCGAGGGCGCCGGCGGCCAGCCACTGCGGCACCTGGGCGACGGAGATCCCGCCCGAGGGCAGCAGCGGCACCTGCGGCATGACCGCGACGACGGACTTCAGGAAGGACAGCCCCAGGCCACCGGCCGGGAAGACCTTCACGACGGGGGCGCCGAGGCGCCGGCCGAGCGCGATCTCGCTGGCCGTCGCGGCGCCGGGGACGAACGGCACCCCGGCGGCGACCGCGGTGGCCACGACGTCGGGGTCGGTGGCCGGTGAGACCAGGAAGCGGGCGCCGGCGTCGACCACCGCGTGGACCTGGTCTTGGTCGAGCACGGTCCCCGCCCCGACCAGCACCCCGTCCGGGGCGCTTGCGGCGAGGTCCGAGACGAGTGCGACGGCGTCGGGGGTCGTCAGGGTGATCTCGATCAGGCCCAGGCCGCCGGCGATGCAGGCGCGGGCAGTCTCCCGCGCCGCGTCGGCGTCGTGGTGGCGGACGACGGCCACCACCCGGTGCCGGCCGAGCGAGGCGACGAACGACCCCGCCGTCGTCGACCCGGTCACCGGGCCACCCCCGGGCGCGGGGAGGTCTCGGGAGACAGCTCGGCGGCCAGCTCGCTGGCCAGCGGCAGCCCCTCGTAGTCGCCGCAGTGGCCGATCGCCCGGCCGGCGACCCACGCCCCGATGGCGAGCCGGGTCCGGATGTCGGCTCCGGTCAGCACGCCGTGCAGGTAGCCGACCGCGAAGCCGTCGCCGGCCCCGACCGGGTCCACGACGACCGCCGGGGACGGCTCCACCTCGGCGACGAGGTTGCCGTCGACGAACGCGACGGCTCCGCCGCGCGCGCCCTTCACCACGACGGTCGGCGCGCCGAGCCGGCACGCGTAGTCGTGCACGGCGGCTTCCTCGGCGGACCCGGCGCAGACGACGGCGTCGGACCAGCTCAGCAGGATGTGGTCGGCCAACGGGGCCAGCTCGTCGAACTGCCCGACCAGCTCCTCGGAGGTGCCCATCTTGTGGCGGAAGTTGGCGTCCAGCGACACCTGCACGCCGGCCGCCCGGGCGGCGGTCGCGGCCGCGAGCGCCGCCTTGCGGGGCCCCTCCCCCAGGGCCAGCGTCACCCCGGTCAGGTGCAGGACCCGGGCCCTGGCGACGAGGTCGAGGTCGACGTCGGACGCCTCCAGCGCCGATCCGGCGCTCATGGTCCGGTAGTAGAAGACCGACACGCGGGAGTCCCAGCGCTCCTTGAGCAGCAGCCCCGTGGGCCGGGAGACGTCGCGCTCCAGGCGGGAGACGTCGACCCCCTCGCCGCGGAGGGTGCGCTCGACCTCGCGGCCGAAGGGGTCGTCACCGACCCGCCCGATGAAGGCGGTGCGGTGGCCCAGCCGGGAGAGGCCGATCACCGTGTTGCTCTCGGCGCCCCCGACGGACTTCGTCAGCGTGCGGGCCGACTCGATGCGACCTCCGCCGCTGTCGAGGCCGATCAGGGCCTCGCCCAGCGTCGCCACATCCAGGTCCACCGCGTCATCCCTCGCTCGTCGACATCATCGTCACCGCTGTTCACGTATGCGAACAGCGTCCGCAACAGTGACCGGAGCCACTCAATCAATGCGTCGAACGGTTGTCAAGCATGTGAACGCCATCTGCTAATCTGGACGGCATGGTGGCTCAGCTCGGCATGGCCGATGGAGCGGATCAGACCACGGATCACCCGACGGACGACGTCGGCGCGACCGGCGACGAGTTCCGGCCGGTGAAGTCCGCGGCCCGGGTGCTCGAGGTCCTGGAGGCCCTCGCCACGGACGGCCCTCTCACGCTGCGAGACCTCGCGGCTCATCTGCAGGTACCCAAGAGCAGCATGCATGCGCTGCTGCGGACGATGCAGTGGCGGGGCTGGCTGGAGACCGACGCCACCGGCACCCTGTACGGCCTCGGGGTCCGCTCACTGCTCGCCGGCTCCGCCTACGTCGACAGCGACGCCGTCGTCCGCCAGACCGCCCCGGTGCTCGACCAGCTGGCCCAGCAGACCGGGGAGACGGTGCACCTCGGTCGCATCGAGGGGGGCGACGTCGTGTATCTCGCCAAGCGGGAGTCGACGCACCCGCTACGGCTCTTCTCCTCCGTCGGACGGCGCCTGCCGGCCCATTCCGTGGCCCTCGGCAAGGCGCTGCTCGCCGAGATGGCGCCCGAGGCGGCGCTCGCCTGCCTGCCGCCCCAGCTCGAGGCGATGACGCCGAAGACGATCACCGACCGTGCGCAGCTGCTCGAGGACCTCGACCGGATCCGGCGCACGGGTTACGCGATCGACGACGAGGAATCCGCCTCGGACCTGCGCTGCTTCGGGGTCGCCCTGCGGCAGCGTGCGGGCACCCGCGATGCGATCAGCATCTCCGTGCCGGTCGTCCGCCTGGACGAGGGGCGCGAGCAGGAGATCGTCGCGCTGCTCCTGCAGGCCCGGGCCGCGTTCAGCCACTGACCACCTGCTCGTCTCAGAAGGGGACCGCCATGCCGAACATCACCGTCGAACTCCTCCGCGGCCGTACCGTGGAACAGCGCCGCGCCTTCGCCCAGGCCGTCGCGGACAGCGCCGTGGAGATCCTCGGCGCCCGCCGCCAGGACGTCCGCATGGTCTTCACCGAGATCACGCCCGACATCGTCGCCAACGGCGGGGTGCTCGCCTCCGAGGACGACAGCCGCGCCGGGGTGGTCGCAGCCCTCGGCGACAGGGCCTGACCGCACTTCTCGAGCAGTCCCCCAGCCGGCCGGGCCCAGTGCCCGGCCGGCTTCGTCTCGTCTCGGCCCGGCGCCGGTAGCGGCACACCGGCGGCCGCGAGGGGCCGGATGACAGCGAGCACGTCGACGCCCCTGCCGAAGCTGCGGCAGGGGCGTCGACGTGTCATCCGGCGTCCCGACGGCCTGGTCCGGCCGATCGCGCCCGGTCCGGGCAGACCGGCCGGAGGGACACCACGGGGCCCGGAGGCTGTCCTCCGGACCCCGTGGGTGCTCTGGGCCTAGCCGACCTTGTAGCTGACCGTCTGCCGCACCGAGGCGGCCAGGTCGCTACCCCGGTAGACCACGGTCATCGTCCCGGAGTTCTTGGTCCGCTTCGGCAGCGTCACGACCACCGAACCGTCCTTCAGAGTTCCGGTGACCGTCGTGCCACCCGTGGCCGTGACGTCGACCTCCCCGGTGACCGGGATGTCGTCGGGGGCCGTGAGGGACACCGTGACGGTCGTGTTCTTCTTGTTCTTCACCGGCGCCCCCACCGTCATGGTCGGGGTGACCTTCTCCACCTCGACCGACAGGTACGTCACCGAGGGGGCGTGGTCCTCGTCGCCCACGTAACGGACGCTCAGCAGGTGCGACCCCGGGGGCAATGACTTCGCCGGCAGCGTGACCGTGGCCTGTCCCGCCGACAGGGTCGCCGTCCCGATGACCGTCGTCCCCTCCCGCACGGCGATCACCCCTTCGGCCGTCCCCGGGTTCACGGTCGCGACGACCGTGCCCGGCTGGCCGTAGGTGAACGTCTCGGCCGTGGCGACGGTCTGGGTGACCGCCGGCGGCGCAGCCCGCTCGACGGAGAGGCTGACCCGCACGGGTGCGGAGCCGGCCTGACCGTCGCTGGCCGCGTACGTGAAGAGGTCCTTGCCGCTGAACCCGGCGTCGGGGGTGTAGGCGAACGACCCGTCCGCCTCCACCGTCACCGTGCCGTTGACCGGCTGCGTGACGTCGATCGCCGTCAGTGCGTCGCCGTCGGCGTCGGTGTCGTTGGCGAGCACACCGGGTGCCGGAACGGTCAGGGCCACACCCTCCTCGGTGGTGTAGGCGTCGGAGACGCCGACCGGGGCGGTGTTCGGGGTGTCCGGCGGCTGGAAGAGCTCCTGGACCTGCTCGGCCGTGAGCTCGTAGCCGTACATCCGGAAGTCGTCGACGACGCCGTCGAGGTGCGGGTCACCCCAGCTGGTGTTGCCGATGAAGTTGGCCGTCGTGCCCCCGGCCCCGATGTCACCGATGTCGATGGTGAAGTCGGTCCGCGTGGCCTGCAGCTCCCCGTCGAAGTAGATCTTCCCGGTCGAGCCGCGCTGGGTGAACACCACGTGCGTCCACTCGTTCAGGGGCAGGTCGTTGCCCGCACCGAGGACGAGCCGCTCCTGGGCCGGCACGCCGGCCTTCTTGAACGTGGCGGCGAAGCCGGTGGCCCCGTTCGCCTGCGTGGAGGACTGCAGCAGGAAGAACTTGTCCGTACTGCTGCCGATCTGCACGTGCGGCACCCAGTTGGGCAGCGCGTCCGGCCGGATCCACAGGGACATGGTGAACTCGGTGTCCATGCCCGCCGAGATGTTGTCCGGCAGGTCGACGAAGTGCGGGGTCGCCGAGTCGCCACCGGGCAGCGACACCGCGGTACCGAACTGGCCATCCGGGGTCCAGGAGGTGTCGCCGGAGAGCACCGCCGGCCCGATCGACGGGTCGGTGCCGGAGTTGCCGGCCTCGGTGCCCGCGCCCTCGTCGAAGGTGTAGTGGACGGGGACGCCCTCGCCCACCGGCGGACGCTCCACGGCGTGGGTCACCGACCCCGTGGAGTCGCGCCAGCCCTCCGCGGCCAGGTACCGGACCTCGATCCCGTGGTCACCCGGGGACAGCGCGACCTCGGGGAACGAGACCGTCCCGGCGCTCAGCGCCACCGCGCCCCCGTTGCGCACCCCGTCGATCCAGAGCTCGGCACGGCCCTCGGCCGGCTGGCCGTCCTGGCCCTGGACCTCGGCCGACACCGTCAGCGGCTCACCGAAGGGTGAGGGCGACGCCGGGGCGACCGAGACCGCCGTGGTCGTCCGCAGCGCCGAACCCTCGGCGTGCAGCGCGGCCACGTCGGTTGCGGAGAGCGCGGACCGGTAGAGCCGGACCTCGTCCATGAGCCCGTCCAGCGCCGCGTCCGGGAACCCGTTGCGGCCGAGCCAGTTGTCGGCCGTCGCGCCGATGTCGGCCATGTCGATCGTCAGGTCGTCGCGGCCGGCGATCTCGACACCGTTGAGGTACAGCGTGCCGGTCGAACCGCTCCGCGTGAAGGCGACGTGGTTCCACTGGCCGAGCACCAGGTCCGTGGCCGGACTGGCGTAGACCCGCTCCTGCAGATCGGCACCGGGCGCCTTGAAGGTGGCCGCCAGCCCGGTCGGGCCGTCGGCCTGGGTGCCGGTCTGGATCTGGAAGAAGCCGTCGGTCCCGTTGCCGATGTGGAACAGCCCGGTCCAGTTCGTGCGCGGCTCGTCGGGACGGACCCAGAACGACGTGGAGAAGTCGGCCGCACCTCGGAGCAGGTCGTCCGGCAGGTCCACCGCGTTGGCGCGATCGCCACCCGGCAGGTCGAGGGCCGTGCCGTAGACGCCCTCCTCGGACCACGCGGTGTCGCCGGTGAGGATCGCCGAGCCGACGGACGCGTCGCCACCGGTGTTGGCCGCCGTGGTGCCGGCACCCTCCTCGAACGAGTACTGCACGGGCACGTCACCGGTGCCGGGCTCGGCACTGATGATCACGAGGTCGTCGACCACCATGCCGGCACCGGAACCCGGTCCGGCGAGGGTGAGCATCTCCGACCGGGCCGTCGCCGTGAAGGTCCCGACGTACGTGCCGAAGGTGACCTCCCGGCCGCTCTGCGACGGGTTGCCCGCCGCGG
The DNA here is from genome assembly GCF_900109665.1 of Blastococcus sp. DSM 46786. Lineage (GTDB taxonomy): Bacteria > Actinomycetota > Actinomycetes > Mycobacteriales > Geodermatophilaceae > Blastococcus > Blastococcus carthaginiensis. The sequence goes on along the minus strand of NZ_FOAO01000029.1, from coordinate 27,185 downwards.
TCGCGGTGACCGTGGCGTCCAGCGACCCGACGGCGACCCGCGCCGTCGCGTCCCCGTCACCGGCAGCCGACCGGCTGTCGCGGGCGTAGCGCAGCGAGAGCCGATACTCCCGGCCGACGTCGAGACCGGAGATCCGGCGCTCGATGGTGCCGTCCGGGCCCAGGGCCAGGTGGTAGCCGACGTGGCCGAGACCACCGTTGCTCGGCGCCGTGGCCCGCACCAGCTGCACCGGGGCGACGATCTCCCACGGGGACAGCCGGCCGGCGCCCGGCGCGACGTCCACCACGGTCGGCGGGGTGGCGCTCCGCCACTCGGCGGGCACCCGCGGGTACTCGAACTGGTCGACGACCTGCGGCGTCCGCGTGTCCATCGGGACGGTGGGGTCGATCGTCACGATCGAGGCGACCGAGGGCGTCCCGTCGGCGTCGAAGACGAACAGCATGTAGGCACCGGGAGGCGCGTACGTGCCGTCCTGCGGGGCCGTGATGGTGACCGCGCCGGAACCGCCCTGCGTGAACTCCAGGTCCTGGAAGTTCTGGTCGTTGTTGAACCCGTGGGTCACCGACCCGTTGCGCACCAGGGTGACGCGGGAGACGTCACCGGACGTGGTGATGTCGAACGTCCCGTCGTAGCCGATGCTCTCCGGCGCCTCGAGGATCTCCGGGCGGACAGCCGGGGCGTCGCCGTCGAAGAGGTAGGCCGGCGAGTAGTACTCGACGTCGGTGTAGTTCCGCGGACCGGGGGTGCCGCCGCCACCGAGCATCACGCGCCCGTCGGGCAGCAGGAGCGCGGTGGAGTGGTAGAGCCGGGCGTGCTCGTGCGGCACGTCGACGGTCGTCCACTTCCCGGTCTCCGGGTCCCAGATCTCCGGGTTGGTCACGACGTCGTCGCGGCCGTTGTTCTCCCGGCCGCCGCCGGTGACCAGCACGTCCCCGTCGGGCAGGACGGTCGAGGTCGCCCAGTGGCGCTGGTAGCGCATCGGCTCGGTCGGGGCGATGACCGGGGCGGCCGTGCCGCCGGCTCCGGCGATGTCGACGGTGAAGCCGGCGCGCGCGCCGTCGGGGCCGCCGCCGTTGGCCCACCAGCCGCCACCGACCTGGAGGATCTTGCCGGGCCGGTACATGGTGGCGGTGGAGGTCGCGCCGACCGGGTTGCCGAGGTCGCCCTGGCTGGCGACGGACGCCGGCAGCGTGCCGCGCAGCGTCAGGGTGCCGTCACTGCTCGGGTCGAGCTCGAACATCTGGGTGCCGCTGATGTTGAACAGGTTGCCGTTGCCCGGCGCCACGAAGGCCCGCGGGTACCACCAGCGGTTCTCGTCCTGGCCCGCGTGGTCGGCGCCGCCGTCGCCGTAGGCGACCGAGCTGGTCGCGCCGGTGAGCGGGCGCCAGCCGGAACCCTCGTCGGCGGTGCGGATCTCGGGGGTGTGCACGCCGGGGCCGGCGACGCCGCGCACGCTGCCGCCCTGCACGACGATGTCGCCGTTCGGCATCGTCGTGCCCGTCGGGTACCAGCGCGGGTAGTTCATCGGGGCCTCGGTCTGCAGCCCGTTGTTCGTGGAGTAGCTGGTGACGCCGACGGCGCCGTTCACCGGGTCGTTGAAGTCGCCGAGGGTGTCGTCACCGCCGACGGTCATGGTCGAGTGGCGGTGCGGGTCCTGCACCTGCATGGCGCAGAACAGGTCGGTGTAGGTGGTGTTGGGGATCACCCCGTCGCGGAGGTTCGCCAGCGTGCGCGGGGTCGCGGGGTCCCAGACGTCGATCTCGAACTGGCCGCCCTGCGCGACGCAGCTGTTGCCGGTCCAGTCGTAGGGGTTCCCGTCGGTGCAGCCGGTCGACACGCTGCCGAAGGACTGCACGCGCCCGTCGGACGTCAGGGCCACGTTGATCGGCACCAGCGGCCAGGGCGTGACGCCGCTCCAGGCGCCGACCTCCTCCTTGACCGGCGGGGAGCAGTCCGCGGCGACGACACCGGCTGCGTACGCCAGGCCGTGGCGCATCTGCTGGAGCATGACCGGCTCGGCGTAGGCCGTGCCCTCGTGACCCATGGCCGTGTACCAGGACCGTCCCGCGTCGATCTCCTGGCACCACGTGATCGGGTGGGACGTGCCCTGACGACCGCCACTGGCGTCGGTGGCGTAGGACGCCTCGTCGGCCTCGAGCAGGGTGCGGACGTTCGGCGCCGGGTTGACCACCCAGTCGTACCACTCGTCGCTGCGGGTGAACTCCGAAGGGAGGCTCTGCGTGAGCGGGTGCGTCGGGTCCTTCACGACGACCCGACCCGGTCGGACCGCCGGGTTCTCGGGGTGACCCTCGGAGACGGCCCCGACGAGGCGGGCGTAGAAGGGATTGACGTCGTGCTCGGTCTGGCCGACCGACCACCCGGCGTAGTGCAGCCCCATGTAGCCGCCACCGCCGCGGATGAAGGTCTCGAGGGCCGCGCGCTGCGCGTCGTCGAAGAGGATGCCCCCGGTCTGCGCGAAGACCACCGCGTCCTTGTCCGCGAGGTTCGCGTCGGTGAAGGCACCGGCGTCGTCGGTCTCCTGGATCTCCACCGTCTGACCGGACGAGGCGCCGACCTCGGCGGCCAGCTGACGGACGGCTTCGCGCGCCTGCACGTGGGAGGCGTGGAAGTTCGGCTTGTAGAAGAGAACGATCTTGAGCACGCCGTCCACCGGCGCCGCGACGGCCTTGGCCGCCGATGCGATGCCGAGCATCCCGAACGCGAGCGCCAGTGACAGGAGAAGCGCGAACGATCGGCGGAGTGGCGCATCAGCGCGTCGGTGGACGGATGCATGAGTCGATGTCATTTAGGTCCCCTGGGCTCGATAGGAAGCCGGCAGTCAGGACCGACCCCTCTATGGGCGGGCACGCTAGGGGCGTGTCGCGTACAGCGTCAAGAACTCTGTCCCTACATATGAACTCGTTCCGAAACCTGTCCATGTATATGAACGACATCTGCCGGCGCGACGCTGCATGGCAGGCCCGCCGACCCGGGCACACCAAGCACCCCCACGCGGTCGGAGAGGGCCAGCAACGAGCCGATGCTGTCGGCAGCTGGTCCGCCGGCGAGCGGGAGACCGGCCTGCGCATGGGCGCCCTCGGCGTGCGCTCAGTCCTGCCGGCGACCGCCTGCATCGAGGCCAGAACAAGCGGCTCACCGACACAGACGGCGGGCATCAGCCCGTCTTCCGAGCTGGCCATGCCGGTTCGATCCCGGTCACCCGCCCCAGTGATCGCCTGACACGGTGCGGAACCGGGACGCTCGTCAATGCCGTCATCCAGTCGTGGACACCGTTCCCGCCCGGCCCGACCGGCTGCCGTCCCGATCGCGCACCGGCGCCGGACGACCAGGCGATGGACCCACCCGCGCCGCGAAGCACTGCTTCGTCCCGGCCGCGCTGATCCTCGCCCTGCTCGTCGGCTGCACGGGCTCCTCCGGCGGCGAGTCGAGCAGCGCCGACGGTGCCACCGGCGGTGGTGCGGTAGCCCCCGAAGCGGCAGTCCCGGGGAGCGATGAGGCCGCCGACGACCGGCAGGTGGTCACCACCGCCACGTCCTCGGTGGCCGTCGACGACCCGGCCGAGGGCGCCCAGCAGGTCAGCGAGCTCGTGGAGTCCGTCGGCGGGCGCGTCGACGAGCGCACCGTGCAGGCCACCTCCGGCGTGGACGGGGCCGAGGGCGTGGTCGCCGACCTCGTCGTCCGCGTACCGGCCGACGAGCTGACCGGCGTCCTCGCCGACCTGGAGGAGCTCGGCGACGTCAGCAGTGTCTCGGTGTCCCGCTCCGACGTGACCGCCACCGTCGTCGACCTCGACGCGCGCATCACGGCGCTGCAGGCCTCGGTGGCGCGGCTGCTCGCCCTCATGGACGACGCCGCCACCACCGAGGCGCTGCTGGAGGCGGAGCAGGCGCTCTCCCAGCGGCAGCAGGAGCTCGAATCGCTGCAGTCCCGACGGGCCACCCTCGCCGACCAGGTGGAGCTGTCGACGCTCCGGGTGCACCTGGAGCCCTTCGGCGTGGCCCCGGCCGGCGGGCCGGACGGCTTCCTCGACGGGCTCGCCACCGGGTGGCGGTCCCTGGTCGCGGTCGCGGGCGGGGCCGTCGTGGTGCTCGGCGTCGTCCTGCCGTGGCTCGTGCTCGCCGCGCTGGTCGCCGTCGCGGTCGTGGTGCCGCTTCGCCGGGCACGGCGGCGGGCCGCGGCCCCGCCTCCGGCGGCGGCGCCCGAGGGTTGAGCCGCTCCGCCGGACGTCTGGTCGCGCCCTGACGCGGCTGGACGTCCGGTGGCGCGGCTGGACCTGCCTTTGCTGCGCACCAAGGTTGAGACCTCACCGGCTCGTGAGGACGACGAGCTGCTGGGTCGCCCGCGTCATCGCCACGTAGCGGTCCACCGCTCCCCCGACGCCCGCCCCGAACGACTCGGGATCCACGAGGACGACGAGGTCGAACTCCAGCCCCTTGGCCAGCGACGGAGTCAGCGACCGCACGCGGGGCCGCTCCGCGAACGACGGCGCCCCGATCACGCAGCCAATGCCCTCCGCGTGCCCGGCCAGCCAGCCGTCGACGACCGCGCCCAGCTCCGCGACGGAGCCGTGCGCCACCGGCACCCCCGTGCTGCGGACCGACGTCGGCACGTTGGCGTCCGGCAGCACCGCGCGGATCACCGGCTCGGCCGCGGCCACCACCTCCGCCGGCGTCCGGTAGTTCACCGTCAGCGACATCTGCCGCACCTCGGTCAGCCCCACCCGGTGCAGCCGCTCGGCCCACGGCTCGGGGAAGCCGCGCCGTGCCTGCGCCCGGTCGCCCACCACGGTGAAGCTCCGCGACGGGCAGCGGCGCAGCAGCACCTGCCACTCCGCGTCGGTGAGCTCCTGCGCCTCGTCGACGACGACGTGCGCGAACGTCCCGGCCAGCGGGTCGGCGTCGACCGCGGGCAGCGCGTCCTGGTCCACGAGGGCGTCGCGCAGGTCGCCGTGCCGCAGGCTGGTCATCAGCAGCAGCTCGGAGTCGTCGGCCGCGATCAGCTCGTCGATCACCGCGGACATGCGCTCGCGTTCCCGCGCCACGACGGCGGCCTCCCGCTGCCTGCGCCGCACCGCCCCCGCGTCGCCCAGCCGCATCCGCGCCGCGTCCAGCAGCGGCAGGTCGGCCACCGTCCACGCCCGGGGGTCGCTGCGCTGCAGCCGCCGCACCTCGTCGGGCGCGAGCCCCGGCGCGCACCGCCGCAGGTAGGCGGGCACCGACCACAGGTCGCCGACGAGGTCGTCCGGGTCGAGCAGCGGCCAGGCGCGGTCGAACGCCGTCCGCAGCTCCCGGTCCTGCCCCGCCGCGGCGCGGATCAGGTCGGGCTCCACGTCGGCGTCGTGCGCATCGACCACGATCTCCAGCAGCGTCTCCCACACCTGCTCGCGCGCCTCGTTGTGCGGGGTACCGGGCTCGGCGGCGTCGAACGCCTCGGCCCAGTCCTCGGCGGTCAGCCGGACGTCGTCCCACGGCGTCGTCACCGTCGTCCCCCGGGCCGGCGGCTCCTCGTAGAACCGGACGGCCGCCTCGATCGCCGCCACCATCCCCACCGACGCCTTCAGCCGGGCCACGTCCGGGTCGGCCTCGGGGAGCGCACCGGCGCCCTCGGGCACCAGGTCGCGCAGCGTGCAGGTGCGCACGCCCTCCTCCCCCAGGCCGGGCAGGACGTCGGCGACGTAGGCCAGGTAGGGCTCGTGCGGGCCGACGAACAGGACGCCGCCCCCGCAGTGCCCCAGGCGCGGGTCGGAGTAGAGCAGGTAGGCGGCGCGGTGCAGGGCGACGACGGTCTTGCCGGTGCCCGGCCCGCCGTCGACGACGAGGGCCCCGCGCGAGCCGGCGCGGATGATTGCGTCCTGGTCGGCCTGGATGGTGCCGAGCACGTCGCGCATCCGGGCCGACCGGTTGCCGCCGAGGCTGGCGAGGAAGGCCGACTGGTCGTCGAGGGCGGCGTGCCCCTCGAGCCCGTCCGGCGTGAAGACCTCGTCCCAGTAGTCGGTGATCCGGCCGCGGGTCCAGCGGTAGCGGCGGCGGCTGACCAGGCCCATCGGGTCGGCGTGGGTCGCGGCGAAGAACGGCTCCGCCGCCGGCGACCGCCAGTCGACGAGCAGCCGGCGGCCGGCGCCGTCGGTGAGACCCAGGCGCCCGACGCGCACCGGCTCCCCTCCGTCGGCAGGCACGATGCGGCCCAGGCACAGGTCCAGGCCGAACCGGCGCAGGGTGCGCAGCCGGGTGGCGAGCCGGTGCACCTCCAGGTCGCGGTCCAGCGCCGCCTGGCCGGTGCCGCCGGGTCCGGCGCGCTCGGCGGCCAGCCGCTCGGTGAGCTCGGCGATCGACCGCGCGAGGCTGTCGGCGATCAGGGTGAAGTGCTGCTCATCGGCCGCGATCAGCGCGGGTTCGGCCTTGGCGGCGAGCTGCGGGGGGAGGTCGAAGGCACGGGTGGACACGGGCACGGCAGCGGCTCCGATCCGGGGCCGCCGCCGCGCCCGTCCGCGCGCGGTCAGCCGGCCCCGGCGGGCGAGTGTGCGGCCCGACGGGGGCCTTGCCGCAAGCCCCGGGGTGCGCTATACGTTCGAGTGGGACGAGGACACGTCACTGCTGCGCAGCCGAGGTCTCCGCCTCCGGCGCGGCCCCACCCGGGGCCGGCACCGTCACGTCGTCGACGAAGCAGTAGGCCCAGCTCTCCCCCGGCTCGGCCGAGGCGACGAGCGGGTGGTCGTCCGCGGCGGCGTGCAGCCGCGCGTGCCGGCGCGGCGAGGAGTCGCAGCAGCCGACGTACCCGCAGCTCAAGCAGGTACGCAGGTGCACCCACTCGGTGCCCTCCCGCAGGCAGCCCACGCAGCCGTGCGCCCACGGAACCACCGGCCGGGAGCTGTCCCCGTGCCCGCAGCCGCTGCCGTCCGGCCACGCGTAGCGGACCACCCGGGTCGTGTCGACGACGGTCCGCCCCCGGTCCGGGTGGGCCACGCGGTGCCCCAGCTCGGCGAGGACCGCACGCTCCAGCGCGTGCCCGGAGATCCGGTCGCGGTCCAGCACGTGGTCGGCGCCCGCGTCCGCAAGCTCGACGACGTCGACGGCACCCAGCGGGCGCGCCACGATGGGCGCCGTCGTCACGGCCCGCGCGGCGGCGACGACCCGCACCGCCTGCTCCGGGTCGTCCTCGGCGACGACGGCGACGCGGGCGGCGGGGACCCCGGCCACCCGCAGGACCTCCCCCTTGGTCGGGTCGCCCCGCACCACGGTGTGCCCGTCGGCCTCCGCCTGCGCCGCCCCGTCGGGGTTCAGCGTCGTCATCACCACGCCCACCCCCCGGTCGCGCAGCGTGCCCGCGAGCTCGAGCGCGGTGGGCCCCCACCCGATGATCGCGACGTGGTCGCGGTGCGCGCCGTCCTCGTCCGCGGACACGGGACCGGCGGCGGCGCCACGCGAGCGGTCGAGCCGCGCCGCCGCCGCGGCCAGCTGTGGGGTGGCCAGCATGAGCAGCACCGTGGCGGCGACGACGACCTGGGCGCCGTCGTCGGCCAGCCCGAGCGGCGCGAGCCCGGCCGCGGTGCCCACGGTGAGCAGCACGAAGGAGAACTCGCCGACCTGCGCCAGCAGCAACCCGGTCGCGGCCGCGGTGCGCAGCCGGATGCCGACGGCGGTCGCGGCGACGGCGGTGGTCAGCGTCTTGAGCACCAGCGCACCGGCGGCCGCACCCAGCACGAGCGGCAGGTTGGCGAGCATGAAGCCGACGTCGAGCAGCATGCCGACCGAGACGAAGAAGACCGCGCTGAACACGATCTGCAGCGGCAGCACCTCGGCGAGGGCCTGGGTGCTGGCCCGGCTCTCGCTCACCACCAGCCCGGCGAGGAAGGCCCCGAGCGACACGCTCACCCCGGCGAGCGCCGTCAGGTAGGCGGTGCCGAAGCAGACGGCCACGATCGCGAGCAGGAACACCTCGGGCGAGCAGGTGCGGGCGACCACGTCCAGCACCGTGGGCATCACCCGGCGGGCGAGCACGAGCACGGCGACGATGACCCCCACCGCGGTCAGCACGGCCCACAGCAGCGCGCCGCCGCCCGAGCCCCCGCCCTCGGCGGTCGGGCCGAGCAGCGGCACGACCAGCACCATCGCCACCACCGCGAGGTCCTGGGCGATCAGCACGGCCAGCGCCAGGCGGCCCCGGACGGCGGAGTTCTCCCGCCGCTCCCCCAGCAGCTTCAGCACGATCGCCGTGGACGACAGGGCCAGCAGGAAGCCGGTGAACAACCCGTCCCGCCACCCGCCGCCCAGCGCCAGCGTCACGCCGAGCCCGGCGCCGGTGGCGAGGACCAGCTGCAGCCCACCGGCGACGGCGATCCACGTCCACACCCGCGCCAGCCGCTCCAGCGAGAACTCGATCCCGATGGTGAACAGGAGGAGTATCACGCCGATGTCCGCGGCCGCCTCCACCGCCTCGCTGCTGTCGACGACGCCGAACTGCGCCGGGCCGATCAGGACCCCCGCCACCAGGAACCCGACGATCGGCACCACCCGGGCGCGGGCCGTCAGGTAGCCGATGACCGCCGCGGCCACCACGAGGGCCGCGGTGGGCCCGAGGTAGCCCGGCACCTCGCCGGCCGCGGTGACGAGGTCTGCCTGGGGCGACATGCCGACATCATGCGCGCCGCCGGCGACGGTTCCCACGGCAGCGGACGGCCGGAGGAATCCCTGGCCACCGCGGGCGTTGGACAGCGGCGGGCGACGAACCGATGCTGTCGGCAGCCGGCGGAGGAGGACCACGCATGACCGCACCACCTCCGGTCGGCACGGGCCTGCGGATGGGCACCGCCCAGGGACGCTGGGTGCTGCTCGCGACCGTGCTCGGCTCGGGCGTCGCGATGCTGGACGCGACGGTCGTCAACGTCGCCCTGGAGCGGATCGGGTCCGACCTCGGGGCGGACTTCGCCGGGCTGCAGTGGACGGTCAACGCCTACACGCTCACGCTGGCCGCGCTCATCCTGCTGGGCGGCTCGCTCAGCGATCGCTACGGGCGCCGGCGGCTCTTCGTGGTCGGCGTCTGCTGGTTCGCCCTCGCCTCGCTGCTGTGCGGGCTGGCGCCGAACATCGAGACGCTCGTGGCGGCCCGCGCTCTGCAGGGCATCGGCGGGGCGCTGCTGACGCCCGGCAGCCTGGCGATCATCTCCGCCTCGTTCTCCGGCCCCGACCGGGCCGCCGCGGTGGGCGCCTGGTCCGGGCTCTCCGGGGTCGCCGCCGCCGTCGGGCCGTTCGTCGGTGGCTGGCTGGTCGAGTGGAGCTGGCGGGCGGTCTTCCTGATCAACCTGCCCCTGGCGGCGCTGGTCGTCCTCGTCGCCGTGCGGCACGTGCCCGAGTCGCGTGATCCGTCGGCCGCGCCGCAGCTGGACTGGGCCGGGACGGCGCTGGTCGCCGTGGGGCTCGGTGCGCTGACCTACGCGCTGACCGCCGCCGGGGAGGGCGGCGCGGGCGCCACCACCTGGCTGTGGGGCGCGGCGGGGGCCGTCGCCCTGGGCGCCTTCGTGCAGGTCGAGCGCCGGTCGCGGCACCCCCTCGTCCCGCCGTCGCTGTTCGCGGAGCGGCAGTTCAGCGCGGCCAACGGCGTCACGCTCTTCGTCTACGCCGCCCTCGGGGCGCTGTTCGTGCTGCTCGTGCTGCACCTGCAGGTGGTCTCCGGCTTCAGCCCGCTGCTGGCCGGGACCGCGCTGCTGCCGGTCACCGCGCTCATGCTGCTGTTCTCCGCCCGGGTGGGGGCGCTGGCCCAGCGGATCGGGCCGCGCTCCCTGCTCACCGGCGGACCGCTGGTCGCGGCGGCCGGGGTGCTGCTCATGCTCCGGATCGGCCCGGACGCCTCCTACCTGCTCGACGTGCTCCCCGCGGCGCTGCTCTTCGGCGCGGGGCTGACGCTGCTGGTCGCCCCGCTCACGGCGACGGTGCTGGACTCCGCCGCCGACCGCTACGCCGGCCTCGCCTCGGGGGTCAACAACGCCGTGGCGCGGGCGGCCGGGCTGCTCGCGGTGGCGGTCGTCCCGGTGGCCGCCGGGATCGGCGGGGACGACTACACCGACCCGGAGGCGTTCGCCGACGGCTTCCGCACGGCGATGCTCATCCTGGCCGGCCTGCTCGCCGCCGGTGCCCTGCTGGCCGTCCTGTACGTGCGCCGGCCACTCGCTGACGACGCTCCCGAGGCCCCGGTGCAGCCGTCCGGCTCCGGGCGCGTCCGGATCGAGGAGTGCCCGCACTGCCCGGTTACCGGCCCGGCCGTGCACCCCCGGGACGACGCCCCGGCCCCCGGCGGCCGTCCCGCCTCGTCCTGACCGCCACGGCCAATCAGCGGGGCCGGCGTGCGGCCTTCCGCACCGCCCAGCCGCCGGCGGCGTCGGCGGCACGGCGCCACAGCGGCTCGCGCCGCTGCTCCAGGCGCGCCAGCCGGGTCTCCAGCTCCGCCACCCGCCCCGCGTCCGGGGCGAGCACCCGCGGGCGGGCGGCGAGCGCGCTGAGCCCGTCGGTCAGCCCGGTGACCAGCTGCGCGACGTCCTCGGGCGCCAGCCGCGCCGTGCCGACGCACGTCTCCCCGCGCCAGAGGCTGAGGTTGAGCAGCCCCGCCTCGACGTGCGTCGAGACCCGGACCGCCCGGCCCTCCCCGCGCGCATCCCACGTCCATCGCCCGTGCACGGGCATCACCAGTGCCGTCATCTCCACAGGCTGGCGTGGCGCGCCGACCCGGTCAAGCGGGGTGCGCACCGCCTCCGCCCCGGGGCCCGCGGGAGCTGCCGGGCCGTGCCGCCTGCCCGGCCTACAGCTCCGTCGGCAGCCCCAGGGCGGCGAACAGCTCGCAGTCGAGGTTCAGGAAGCTGGAGATGTGGGCGATCCGGCCGTCCTCGATCTCCAGCACGTGCAGGCCCCACGGCACGTGACCACCACCCTCGGCCGGCCGGTACTGCGCCACGGCGGGGGTGCCGTTGGCCGAGGTCTGGATGAGCCGCGAGCCGCGGCACCCCGCGCCGGGGCCGGTCATCCAGGTGCCGATGTCCTCCCGGCCGCGCAGCCACATCTCGAACGGCGGCATGTGCTGGGTCGCGTCCTCGTGCAGCAGCTGCACGAAGGCGTCGATGTCGTAGCGCTCGAAGGCGTCCAGGTAGCGGGCCAGCAGCGCGCGGGCCTCGTCGTCCAGGGTGCGCGGCGCGGGGCGACCGCCGACGTCGGCCAGCGTCGCCCGGGCCCGCTGCAGCGCGCTGTTGACCGAGGCGACCGTGGTGCCGAGCAGTTCGGCGACCTCGTCGGCCTTCCACCGCAGCACCTCGCGCAGGATCAGCACCGCCCGCTGCTTGGGCGGCAGGTGCTGCAGGGCGGCGACGAACGCCAGCCGCACCGACTCCCGGGCTACCGCCCGGTCGGCCGGGTCACCGTCCTCGGGGAGGACCTGGCGGTCGAGCACCGGCTCGACCCACGCCGTCGTCGGCCGCCGCCCGGCCAGCGACGCGGGGACAGGCGGGTACGGGGAGCCGGCCAGGTCCATCGGCAGGGCCCGGCGCTGCCGGCCGGCGAGCTGGTCGAGGCAGACGTTCGTGGCGATGCGGTAGAGCCACGAGCGCAGCGCCGACCTGCCCTCGAAGTCCGACAGCCCGCGCCAGGCGCGGACGAGCGTCTCCTGCACCGCGTCCTCGGCGTCGAACACCGAGCCGAGCATGCGGTAGCAGTAGCCGGTGAGCTCGCGGCGGTGCTCGAGCAGCCGCGGGTCGAGCTGTTCCGCGGGACCGATGACGGCACTGGTCACAGGAGTCCACCCCTCGGGATCGATGTGCCGGTCAGCACACCACAGGCCACCGACAGAACGGGAGCCCCCCGAGCGCCGTGGCTCCGGGGGCTCCCCACCGTTCCCACCCGGTCGGGCGGGTCGGTGTCAGTGCGTCACGGGAGCAGCGGCTCGCCGTTGCGCACCAGCTGCCAGTTCCCGACGAGGAACTCCGCCGGGTCGATCACGCCGACCGCCTGGGCCCGCTCGATGAGCAGCTGCCGGATCTCCAGCTGCTCGTCGTAGACCACCGGCGCGGTGTCGATGTGCGGGAAGCCGCCACCGCCGCTGCGCCGGTAGTTGTTCACCGCCACGACGAACCGGTCGTCGTCGGCCACCGGCTGCCCCTCGTACGAGAGGTCGACGATCCGCGAGCCCACCGGCTGCGCCACGTCGATGGCGTACTCGACGCCGGACAGGATGTCGAAGTTGTAGTCCGGCGTCCCGTTCGGGGCCTCGGCCGTCGGGGCGTTGGTGAGGGTCTCGACGTCGACCGCCCCGGTCCCCGTCACCTGCTGGAAGTACCGGGCGGAGAACTCCAGGTACTCCCTCAGCTGGGCCCCGGTCAGTTCCACGGCCTCGAGGGTGTTGTCGTAGATGTAGAGCCCGGCGATGTCGCGGATGGTGACGTCACCGGCGGGGAACACCGCCTCCCGGCTGAACGGCGCCGCGATCGAGAGCACCGGCAGGTCGGCCCGGTCCGTGCCCTCCAGGGCGGCGGCCACGGTGTCGGTCTGCACGTCCTGGATGAAGTCCAGGATCGCGGTGTCCTCGTACCGGCTGGTGACCGCCGAGAGCTCCTCCGCCGACTGCGCCACCACCTGGTTGACGTACGCGACGGTGGTCGCGTGCGCCTCGCCCGTGGCGTCCAGCACCTCCTCCGACTCCTCGACGCCCGCGGTGCTCAGCGCCGTGGCGGAGGTGCCGACGACGTCCCACTTCCCGCGGACCTGCTGCAGGTCGATGTCGACCTGCGAGACGGTGGCGCCCCAGCGGTAGGGCTGGGTGAGCAGCACGTCCTCACCGGTGACCTCGTTGGTGACGACCTGCGACGGGGCGTTCCGGTGCGTGTGGCCCACCACCATCGCGTCGATGCCGGGCACCGTGCGGGCGATGACGTCCGACGGGTTCTCGGTCGGCACCTCGGGGCCGTACGACGACGTCCCGCCGACGCCGGCGTGCGACAGGACGACGACGACGTCGGCCTTGCGGTCGACGACCGGCACCCACTTCTCCGCCGCGTCGACCATGTCCTGGAAGGTCACGCGGCCCTCGACGTTGCCCTTGTCCCAGATCGCCGAGCCGGGGGTGGTCAGGCCGATGATCCCGACCTTGACCGGCTTGTGGTCGGGCACGCGCATCGTCTCGATCGTGTACGGCCGCAGGTACGGCCGCTCGGAGCCCCCGCGCAGCACGTTGGCGCCGAGCACCGGGTGGTCGACGTCCTTCTCGTAGGCCCGCAGCAGGTCCAGCCCGTAGTTGAACTCGTGGTTGCCGACGACCTGCGCGTCGTAGCCGATGGCGTCGTACGCCGCCGCCATCGGGTGCTCGACGCGGGTCTCGGTGACCGGCTCCTGCTTGGCGTAGTAGTAGCTCAGCGGCGTGCCCTGCAGGAAGTCGCCGTTGTCCACCACGAGGACGCTCTCCTCGCCCCGCTCCGCGCGGACCGAGTCGACGACGGTGGCCACCTTCGCCAGGCCGGTCTCGAAGCCGGACCGCTCCGAGTAGGTCCGGTCGGCGAAGTAGTCCCAGTTCTGCACGCGGCCGTGCAGGTCGGTGGTGGCCAGCATGGTCAGCGTCAGGTCGTCCGCCGCGTGCGGTGCAGCAGCAGCCGGGCTCAGGGGCGCCATGGTCAGCGCCGCCGCCGCGGCCGCCACGGACAGCGTGGTCCGCCGTCTCATCCGGTCGTTCCTCTCGATCGATCGGTCCCCGTGACGGTGCGCAGGGGGATCCGGATCGACCGTAACGACCGGTGCGCGGGCGCGGGTGACGAGCGCCTTACTGGTAGGTGACCAGCTCCGGCAGGGGGTCGACCTGCTCGATCGTCTGCCCCGGGGTCAGCATCGGGATGTCCTCGTCGTAGAAGTTCTTCCAGCCCCAGAACAGCCCCTCCGGGGCGTTCCGGTGCAGCACCTGCCAGGTGGACTGCTTGGCGCCCTGACCGCCCTGGCCGTCGGCGTGGACCATGATCGCCAGCTCGTCCCGGGAGGTGTCCAGCCGCTCCAGGCCCGGGAGCATGTCGACCCGGAACTGGTGCAGCACCAGCAGCTTCTGCGGCAGCTCGTTCTCCCGCGTGAGGTCGGCCAGCCAGGTGACCACCCGGTTGACCTCCTCGATCTCCACCGAGCCGATCTGGACGAGGTGCACCTCGTTCGGGCCCAGCCGCCACTCGGGGTCCAGCGCCAGCCCGACGTAGGGCAGTTCCAGCAGCGGCCGGTACAGCTCCGCCTGGGTGACGAAGTCGGTGCGGCCCGGCTGCAGGTCGAGGATGACGTAGAGCCCGGCGGCCCCGGCCGCCTCGACCCACGGCCGCAGCATCTCCACGTCGCCCTCGGCGGAGTAGTTGCCGTCGGACCCCGCGGACGCGGACGCGACGGTCGCGATGATCTCGAAGGTCGGGACGACGGCCGTGTCGACCAGCGGCTCGTAGGCGGCGGCGTGCTCGCGGGCCCGCTGGATGGCCGCCTCGACCGGCTGCTCACCCAGCACGCCGAGCGCGCCGGTCTCCGGGTGGCCGTAGAGCGCCACCATCATCCGGCCCGGGAAGAGGAGCTGACCGCCGCCGGGCAGCTGGGTTCCGGTGGCCGCCGTCGCGAGCTTCCAGTCCAGCCCCTCTTCCGCGCCGAAGCCGGCACCCAGCGCGACCACGTGCTCGGCGTCGTCCTCGGCGAGGGTGGTGATCAGCTCCTCCGAGGCCCGCGGGTCGGTGGTGCCGCCGGTGACCAGCACCCGGGCGCCGGCCGCGCGCGCGGTGGCCGCGGCGGCCAGCGCGTCCGGGGTCCCGGTGGTCATCACCAGCGTGCCCTCGAGCGGCTCGGCGGCCTCGATCTCGGGCAGCGAGCCCTCGGCGTCCGCTTCTCCGGCCTCCGTCGAGGATTCCGCAGCGCCGCCACCCTCCGGACGGAGCGCAGCCGGCTCCGCCGGGTCCAGCGCGGCCACGGCGGCGACCTCGCCGCCCTCGGCGACCGGGTCCGCCTCGGCGAGCTCCTGGTCCAGCACGGCCGCCACGGCGGCCGGGTCGGCGGGCACCCCGATGACCTCGGCATCGGTCCCCGCCGGGGAGGACGATGCCGCGGACGACGACGCCGCGGACGACGACGACGCGCCGGCGGGCGCGGGGGCCGCGTCGCCGACGGCCAGCACTGTCGTGGTGCCCAGCCGCTCCAGCTCGGCCAGGACCGGCTCGTCCACCCCGGAGCCGTCGGCCCCCACCAGCAGCGGGACGCCGAGCGCGACGGCGGCGGAAGCGCCGAGGAGCGTGCCCGCCGGGTCGTCCTCCGCCACGAGCACGACCACGCCCGCCTCGTCGAAGAAGGTGCGGCTGGCGCTCGCGGCCATGGCGACCGGGTCCTCGTCCGCGACGAGGGTCAGCCGCTCGCCCGGGGCGGCGGTGACGATCTGCGCCGCCTGCTCCTCGGGGTCCGAGCCCTCGTCCGGGGAGCTGGTGCAGGCCCCGGTGAGCAGCGCGGCGGTCAGGGCGATCGGCAGCGCACGAGCACGCACGGGCATCCTCCGTCCACCGGGGCACGCCCGTCCTGCGGGGGCACGACGAGGTCGGCGTGGCCAGCGGCTACCGACCCTAGCCGGGGAAGGCAACCGGCCGGGGTACTGGACACCGGCGGCCGCCGGACGGAACGATCCGGCGCGAGATGATCGACGACGCACGGTCGGGCCGGCCCGAACCCCGGTCCGCCAGCCAGCGGGATGGGTCCCGAGCCCCGTCCCGGCCAGGCTCGACGGCATGATCACCGACACCGCCGTGCTACCCACGACCACCGGGCCGGCACCGCTTCCCGTCGACCACCGCCAGGGCCGGTTCCGCCAGCTCGCCGTCGACACCGGCTACGCGCTGGCCGGGTTCCCCGCCGGGGTGGCGGCGTTCGTCGTCGTCGTCACCGGACTGGCGGTGGGCACCGGGCTCCTGGTCGTCTGGGTGGGGGTGGCGGTGCTGGCCGCCACCCTGCTGGCCGCCCGCGGCTTCGCCACCGCCGAGCGGGCGTGGCTGCCCGCGGTCCTCGGCGAGGCCGTCCCGCGGCCGGTGTACCGCCGGGCCGAGGGGCGGCCGGTGCGCCGCCTGATCACGCCGCTGCGCGACCCGCAGAGCTGGCTCGACGCGCTGCACGCCGTGCTCCGGCTGCCGTTCGTGATCCTGTCGTTCACGGTCACCGTCACGTCCTGGGCGGTCGCCCTCGGCGGCCTCACCTACGGGCTGTGGGACTGGGCGCTGCCCGACGCCTCCCGCGATCCGGGCAACACCGACCTGCTCGAGCTGCTCGGCTTCGAGAGCACCGCCTTCCGGCGGATCGCGCTGTACGCGCTGATCGGTCTGGTCTTCGCCCTGCTGCTCCCCGTCGTCGTCCGGGCGGTCGCGCTGCTGCAGGCGGGCTTCGGCCGGGTGCTGCTCACCTCCCGGGCGGCGACGCAGGCCGAGATCGGCCGGCTGGCGGGTGGCCGGGACGCGGCGGTCGCCGCCGAGGCGGTGGCGCTGCGCCGGCTGGAGCGCGACATCCACGACGGGCCGCAGCAGCGGCTGGTCCGCCTGGGCATGGACCTCGCCCGCGCCCAGCGGCAGCTCGACCGCGATCCGGACGCCGCCCGGGAGACCCTCGGCGAGGCCGCCGGCCTCGCCCGGGAGACGCTGGAGGAGCTGCGCGCGCTGTCCCGCGGCATCGCCCCGCCGGTGCTCGCCGACCGCGGTCTCGCCGCCGCGCTGGCCGCGCTCGCCGCCCGCTCCCCCGTGCCGGTGGACCTCGCCGTCGACCTGCCGACCGAGCGGCTCGCGCCGGTCACCGAGAACACCGCCTACTTCGTCGTCAGCGAGGCGCTGGCCAACGTGGCCAAGCACAGCGGCGCGACGGCGTGCCGGGTCGAGGTCACCTGCACCGGCACCCGGCTGCGCGTGGACGTCGAGGACGACGGCTCCGGCGGCGCGGTGGCAGCGCCCGGGCACGGCCTGGCCGGGCTGGCCGACCGCTTGCAGGCCGTCGACGGCGTGCTCGTCGTCGACAGCCCCCGCGGCGGGCCGACCCGGCTGACCGGGGACCTGCCGTGCGCGTAGTGCTCGCCGAGGACTCGGTGCTCCTGCGCGAGGGGCTGGTGCGGCTGCTCGAGGAGGCCGACGCCGAGGTGGTGGCCGCGGTCGCCGACGGGCCCTCCCTGGTGCGGGCGGTCACCGAGCACCGGCCCGACGTCGCCGTCGTCGACGTCCGCATGCCCCCGACGCACACCGACGAGGGCCTGCGGGCCGCGGTCGAGGCCCGGGCCGCGGCGCCCGGCACCGCCGTCCTCGTGCTCTCCCAGTACGTGGAGGTCGCCTACGCCGACGAGTTGCTGGCTGACGGCGCCGGCGGCGTGGGCTACCTGCTCAAGGACCGGGTGGCCGACGTCGACACGTTCCTCACCGCACTGGAGGACGTCCGGGGCGGTGGGACGGTGCTCGACCCGCAGGTGGTGGCCCAGCTGTTCGCGCGCCGCCGGGCCGACGACCCCGTGCGCCGGCTCACCCCGCGGGAGCGCGAGGTGCTCGGGCTGATCGCCGAGGGCCGCTCGAACACCGCGATCGCCCGGGCGCTGGTGGTGACACCGGGAGCGGTGGAGAAGCACACCCAGCACATCTTCGCCAAGCTCGGGCTCGGCCAGGACGAGGACCAGCACCGCCGGGTGCTGGCGACGCTGGCCTACCTGCGCAGCTGACGACGGACCCGTGAGCCGCCGAACTCGTTGGCGGAGCGTCGGACCCGACCGGTAGACACGTCGACGTGATCGATGTCGACGCCCGACTGCGCCCGGTGACCCTCGACGAGTGGCCGGCCTTCGCCCACGCCATGCACGACGTCTTCGCGGAGGAGGCGCCGGCGTCCTTCGCCGAGCGGCCGTCGTCGGTGGCGGAGCTGGACCGGTCGCTGTCGATGTGGGAGGGCGACCGCGTCGTCGCCACCGCCGGCATCTACAGCCGCACTCTCGCCGTCCCCGGGGCGCTGGTGCCGTGCGCCGGCATCACCTGGGTCACCGTGGCACCCACGCACCGCCGGCGCGGCGTGCTGACGGCGATCATGCGCCGCCAGCTGACCGAGCTGCACGAGCAGCAGCGCGAGCCGGTGGCCGGGCTGTGGGCGGCCGAGTACCCGATCTACGGCCGCTTCGGCTACGCGCCGGCGACCCGGGAGGCCCGGTTCTCCGGCCGCACGGAACGGTTGCGGCTGCGGCCCGACGTCGACCTGGGCACCGGCCGGGTCGAGCAGGTGACCGCCGAGGAGTACCGCCCGGCCGCAGTGGCCGTGCACGCGGCGGTGCACCGCTGGGTGCCCGGCAACATGGTGCGCGACGACCGCTGGTGGGACCGCCACATGCGCGACGACCCCTCCGGCCGGGAAGGCGCGTCGGCGCGGCGGTACCTGCTGCACCGGGAGGCCGACGGCACGGTCACCGGGTACGCCGCCTACCGGGTGAAGGGCGCGTGGAGCGACACCGGCGAGCCCGACGGCACGCTGACCGTCGAGGAGGTGCGGGCGAGCGGCACCCCGGCCTACGCCGCGCTGTGGCAGGTGCTGCTGTCGGTCGACCTGGTGCGAACCCTGAGGTACGCGGCTGCCTCACCGGAGGACCCGCTGCGCTGGCTGGTCACCGACGCGCGGGCGCTGCACAGCACGCCGGTCGACGGGCTGTGGGTGCGGCTGGTCGACGTCGACCGCGCCCTCGCCGCCCGCCGCTACCCGGCCCCGATCGACCTCGTGCTGGAGGTGCGCGATCCGTTCTGCCCGTGGAACGACGGGCGCTGGCGGCTCTCCGGGCACCCGGCCGGCGGCTACTGCGGGCGCACCGACCGCGACCCCGACATCGTGCTGGGCATCGAGGAGCTCTCGGCGGCCTACCTGGGCGGCGTCCCGCTGGCCGCGCTGCAGGCCGCCGGGCGGGTGACCGAGGTGAGCCCCGGGGCGGTCACGCTGGCGTCGACGGCGTTCAGCTGGCCGGTCACCCCCTGGTGCCCCGACAGCTTCTGAGGGCGGCGCGACGGCGGGGAGGGCGGCGCGGGACAGGGCGGGCGGCGAGCCGGCGAGCGGTGGGGATGGCGGGCCGCCGGACGGGCGTCGGAGCGGTGGCCCCCGGAAGGACATCTCGAGGGAGGAGATGTCCGACCGGGGGCCACCGCCCGGGGCTCAGTCGGTGCCGGCCTCCATCGCCGCCCGGGGCTCAGTCGGTGCCGGCCTCCATCGCCGCCCGGTCCAGCAGCTCCTCGTCGGCCGGGACCTGACCGCGGGAGGCGATCGTCTCGGCGCCCCCCTCCTCGGTGACGTCGATCAGGCCGGTCGCCGCCGCCTGGGCCGCGCCGATGGCCGCGTGCGTCGGCGCGCCCCCGACCATGCCCAGCCGCGCGTACTGCTCGAGCTTGGCCCGCGAGTCGGCGATGTCGAGGTTGCGCATGGTCAGCTGGCCGATGCGGTCGACCGGGCCGAACGCCGAGTCCTGGGTGCGCTCCATCGAGAGCTTGTCCGGGTGGTAGCTGAACGCCGGGCCCGCGGTGTCGAGGACCGAGTAGTCCTCGCCGCGACGCAGCCGCAGGGTGACCTCACCGGTGACGGCCATCCCGACCCAGCGCTGCAGCGACTCCCGCAGCATGAGCGCCTGGGGGTCCAGCCAGCGCCCCTCGTACATGAGCCGGCCCAGCCGCCGGCCCTCGGAGTGGTAGGTCGCCAGGGTGTCCTCGTTGTGGATGGCGTTGACCAGCCGCTCGTAGGCGATGTGCAGCAGCGCCATGCCCGGCGCCTCGTAGATGCCGCGGCTCTTGGCCTCGATGATCCGGTTCTCGATCTGGTCGGACATGCCCAGGCCGTGCCGCCCGCCGATCGCATTGGCCGCCAGCACCAGGTCGACGGCGGAGCCGAACTCCTCGCCGTCGATCATCACCGGCCGCCCCTCGGCGAAGCCGATGGTGACGTCCTCGGTGGCGATCTCGACCGCCGGGTCCCAGAACCGCACACCCATGATCGGCTCGACGGTCTCGATGCCGGTGTCCAGGTGCTCGAGGGTCTTGGCCTCGTGCGTGGCCCCCCAGATGTTGGCGTCGGTGGAGTAGGCCTTCTCGGCGCTGTCCCGGTACGGCAGGCCGTGGGCGACCAGCCACTCCGACATCTCCGTGCGGCCGCCGAGCTCGGTGACGAAGTCGGCGTCCAGCCACGGCTTGTAGATCCGCAGCGCGGGGTTGGCCAGCAGGCCGTACCGGTAGAACCGCTCGATGTCGTTGCCCTTGAAGGTCGAGCCGTCGCCCCAGATCTGGACGTCGTCCTCGAGCATCGCCCGCACCAGCAGGGTGCCGGTGACCGCGCGCCCCAGCGGGGTGGTGTTGAAGTAGCTGCGGCCGCCGGAGCGGATGTGGAAGGCGCCGCAGGTCAGCGCGGCGAGGCCCTCCTCGACCAGGGCGGCCTTGCCGTCGACCAGCCGGGCGATCTCCGCGCCGTAGGCGGTGGCCCGGCCCGGGACCGAGGCGATGTCCGGCTCGTCGTACTGGCCGATGTCGGCCGTGTAGGTGCAGGGCACCGCGCCCTTGTCGCGCATCCACGCGACCGCTACGGAGGTGTCGAGACCACCGGAGAAGGCGATGCCGACGCGTTCGCCGACGGGCAGGGAGGTGAGCACCTTGGACACGGGAAGGATTATGCACGCCCATGCATGATCATGCGTAGGCGGGTCTGCACACGCCTCTGCGGGCGGCGGGTCCAGCACCGCCTCCGGTGGGTCAGGGGTGCTGGGACCGGGTGGGCAGCCCGCCCGCGGGACGGTGCCGGTCGCGCTCGTAGTCGCTGATCAGCCCGATCCGGCGGACGTGGCGCTCGTCGCCGCTGAACGAGGTGCCGAGGAACTCCAGCACGAGGGCCGTGGCTTCCTCGTCGCTGTGCTGCCGCGCGCCGATGGCGACCACGTTGGCGTCGTTGTGCTCGCGGGCCAGCTGCGCGGTCGCGGTGTTCCACACCAGCGCGGCGCGGACCCCGGGCACCTTGTTCGCGGCCATCTGCTCGCCGTTGCCCGAGCCGCCGATGACGACGCCGAGGGTGCCCGGCTCGGCGACCGTCCGCTCCCCCACCTCGAAGCAGAACGGCGGGTAGTCGTCCTGGGCGTCGTACTCGAACGCGCCGCAGTCGACCGGCTCGTGACCGGCCTCGGCCAGCGCCCGCTCGAGGTGCTCCTTGAACTCCAGGCCTGCGTGGTCGGTGCCGATGAAGACGCGCATGCCCGGGAGTCTGACAGGCTCGCGCCGTGGCGGTGCTGGGGGTCGACGGCTGGCGCGGGCGGTGGGTCGGGGCGCTGCTGGAGGGCCGGTCGGTGACCCTGCTGGCGCTGGACGACGTCGATGCCGTGCTCGCCGTCCCCGACGTCGACGTGGTGGCCGTCGACATGCCGATCGGGCTCTCGGACGACGGAGTCCGCGCCTGCGACGTCCAAGCCCGAGGGCGCCTTCGCCGCGCCGGAAGCTCGGTGTTCCCGGCTCCCCTGCGTCCGGTGCTCGGCGCCGTCGACTACCCCGACGCATGCCGGATCTCGATCGCGGCGTCCGGGAAGGCGCTCTCGAAGCAGGCGTGGAACCTGCTGCCCTCGATCCGGCAACTCGACGACGCGCTCGGCGAACCGCCTGATGCACGGGTCGTCGAGGTGCACCCGGAACTGTCCTTCCGACGCCTGGATCTGCGAGTGGCCGATCCCAAGATCACCGCCCGCGGCACGATGCAGCGGCTCGAAGCGCTGTGCGGCGTCATGGATGTCGAACGGGCGCTACTCGACGCGCCGGCCCGCGTGCCGATGGTCGACGCGCTGGACGCCTGCGCCGCGGCCTGGTCCGCACAACGCCTCGCCGCAGGCACCGCGTCCTCCGTGGGCGACGACCGGCGCGACGCCCGTGGCCGCCCCATGCGGATCAGCTGGTGACACGTCAGCACCCCGGTGGGCACGGCGAACCGGGGGCCGGAACAGGCCCATCTCCGGAAGCGGACGCACCGACGACGACGCGCCCGGAGCGCCGTGCCGGCTGGTGCACGCCGCCCGGCGCCTGTCACGGTGAGCGGGTGCTCGTCGTCGTCTCCGGGCTGCCCGGCACCGGGAAGTCCGCGGTCGCCGCCGCACTCGCCGCCCGATCGGGGGCCGTCCACGTGTCGATCGACCCTATCGAGGACGCGCTCCTGGGCGCAGGCCTTCCGCGTTCCTGGGAGACGGGGGTCGCGGCGTACGGAGCAGCGAGGGCCGTGGCCGAGCAGAACCTCGTGCTCGGACGACCTGTCGTGGTGGACGCGGTGAACGACACCGAGCCGGCTCGCGACACGTGGCGGGCTGCGTCAGCCGCCGCGGGAGCCGACCTCGCCTTCGTCCTGCTGACGCTGGACGACAAGGCCGAGCACCGTCGGCGGCTCCACGGCCGGCAGCGGACGTTGGCGCACGTGCCGGAGCCCTCGTGGGACGAGGTGACCGCACGAGCGGCGGCGTACGCGCCGTGGGTCGACGGGACGTGCCTCCGGGTGGACGCGGGGCGACCGGTCGACGAGGTGGTGATCGAGGTCGTGGACCGGCTCCCCGGCCGGTGGCTCCCCGGCCGCCCGATGCGGTCAGCCGGTGACGCTCACGACCCGGTGACCCGGCGGACGACCGACAGTGGCAGCACGCGCAGCAGCGCGGCGACCGGGCGCCACGGGAACTCCGGCACGTAGCCGCGCACCGGCTCGCGCTCGATGACGTCGACCAGCGCACCGACGCCCTTGTCCAGGTCCACCGTGAGCGGGCCCCGCCGGCCGACGTTGATGTCGGTCGCGATGTAGCCGGGCAGGATCGTGGAGACGACGATCCGCGAGCCGTACACGTCCGAGCGGATGCCCTCGGCCAGCGAGTTCAGCGCCGCCTTGCTGGCCCCGTAGGCGGTGCGGCTGCCCGGCATGCCCCGCACCGAGGCGACCGAGGAGATCAGCACCAGATGGCCCATGCCCTGGCGGCGGAACAGCTCCATCGCCGCCTCGCACTGGGCATGCGAGCCGAGCACGTTGGTGTGCAGGACGGCGCGGTTGCCGGCCGCCCCGCCGGCGCCCACGGACCTCCCCGCGCCGATGCCGGCGTTGACGACGACGCGGTCGAACCCGCCCAGCCGCTCCGCGAGGTCGGCGAAGGCGGCGGCCACCGACTCCGGGTCGTCGACGTCCATCGCGGCGACCTCGACGCGGATGCCGGGGTGTGCGGCCCGCAGCTCGGCCTGCAGCGCCTCGAGCCGGTCGACCCGGCGGGCGCACAGGGCGAGGTCGCGGCCCATCGCGGCGAACCGGCGGGCCATGCCCTCGCCGAGGCCGGAGCTCGCGCCGGAGATGAAGATGCGCTGGCGGGTGGGGTGCGGCACCCCGACAGGATGCCGCACCCCGCGCCGGCGATCAGCGGGTACGGGCGAGCTCCAGGGCGTCGGCCGGGACGGAGCTCATGTCCGGGTCCGAGGTCCGGGTGCGCTTGAGCTCCCAGAAGTCGGGCAGGTTGGCCAGCAGCACGGCGCCGTCGAAGGCCTTGCCGGCGTCCTCGCCGGTGGGCACCTTGCTGATGACCGGACCGAAGAACGCCACGCCGTCGATGTGCATGACGGGCGTGCCGACGTCCTCGCCGACCGCGTCCATGCCCTCGTGGTGACTCTTCTCCAGCACGACGTCGTACTCGGTGGAGCCGGCGGCCTCGGCCAGCGACGCCGGCAGCCCGACCCGCTCCAGCGCCGGGACGACGAGGCCCTCGAGCTCGACGCCCTCGTGGTGCCGCAGCGTGCCCATCGCGGTGTACAGGTCGCCGAGCACCTCGTCGCCGTGCTGCTGCGCCGCGGCGATCGCCACCCGCACCGGGCCCCACGCCTTCGCCATCATCTCGGCGTAGTCCTCGGGCAGGTCGCGGCCACGGTTGAGCACCGCGAGCGACATGACGTGCCAGTGCAGGTCGATGTCGCGCACCTTCGCCGCCTCGAGCACCCAGCGGCTGGTGAGCCAGGCCCACGGGCACAGCGGGTCGAACCAGAAGTCGACGCGGGCCTTCGTCGGCGCGCTCTGCACTGCCTCGGTCATCCTTGCTCCTCGCTCCGGTGGCCCGGGTCGCCGAGTGCCCGTGCCGTCTGCGGTCAGGCAAGTCCCGCAGGCAGGTCGTTGTTCCCCGGCCGGTGGACGACGGGCGACGCGTCGTCCCCGCATGACAAGCTCTCGGGCGTGGCCGTACCCAACCTGACCCGCACCGACGCCGCCGCCCGCGCCGAGCTCCTGGCCGTCCGGAGCTACGACATCTCCCTCGACGTCACCGACGGCGCCGGGCACCCAGGCGAGCGCACCTTCCGGTCGACGACGACCGTCGAGTTCACCTGCCGCCGCCCGGGCGCGGACACCTTCATCGACCTGGTCGCCGAGACGGTGCGCTCGGCGACGCTGAACGGCACCGAGCTCGACGTCAGCTCCTACACCGAGGACGGCGGGCTGCCGCTGCCCGGCCTCGCCGAGCAGAACACGCTGGTGGTGACGGCGGACTGCCGCTACTCGAACACCGGCGAGGGCCTGCACCGCTTCGTCGACCCCGAGGACGAGCAGGTCTACCTCTACACCCAGTTCGAGCCGGCCGACGCGAAGCGGATGTTCACCTGCTTCGACCAACCCGACCTCAAGGCCGCGTTCACGGTGCACGTGACGGCGCCCTTCGACTGGCAGGTCGTCTCCAACACCGGCGACCGCACCATCGAGGCCGGCGAGGGCGGATCGCAGCTGGTCCACTTCGCGCCCACCAAGCGCATCTCGACCTACCTGGTGGCGCTGATCGCCGGGCCGTACGCCAAGGTCACCGACCTGCACGAGGGCATCCCGCTCGGGCTGTACTGCCGGGCCTCGCTGGCCAAGCACCTGGACCCGGACGAGCTGTTCCGCGTCACCAAGCAGGGCTTCGACTTCTACCACCGGGTGTTCGACTACCCGTACCCGTTCGACAAGTACGACCAGCTCTTCGTCCCGGAGTTCAACGCCGGCGCCATGGAGAACGCCGGCGCGGTGACCTTCCTGGAGGACTACGTCTTCCGCTCGAAGGTCAGCCGCGCCCGCTACGAGCGCCGCGCGGAGACGATCCTGCACGAGCTCGGGCACATGTGGTTCGGCGACCTCGTGACCATGCGCTGGTGGGACGACCTGTGGCTCAACGAGTCCTTCGCCACCTACATCAGCACCCTGTGCCAGGCCGAGGCGACCGAGTACACGACGGCGTGGACGACCTTCGCCAACACCGAGAAGGCCTGGGCCTACGCGCAGGACCAGCTCCCCTCGACCCACCCGATCGCCGCGGACATCGCCGACGTCGCCGCGGTCGAGGTCAACTTCGACGGCATCACCTACGCCAAGGGCGCCTCGGTGCTCAAGCAGCTGGTGGCCTACGTGGGGCGCGAGGAGTTCCTCGCCGGCGTCCAGCGCTACTTCCGCCGGCACGAGTACGGCAACACCACCCTGGCCGACCTGCTGGGCCCGCTGTCGGAGAGCTCCGGCCGCGACCTCTCGGAGTGGGCCGACCAGTGGCTGCGCACCAGCCAGGTCAACACCCTGCGGCCGGTCTTCGAGCTCAGCGACGACGGCCGCTACACGAGCTTCGCCATCGAGCAGACCGCCGTGGCCGAGCACCCGGTGCTGCGCAACCACCGGCTGGCCGTCGGCCTCTACAGCGAGGGCCCCGACGGGCTGACGCGCAGCCACCGGGTGGAGCTCGACGTGGCCGGCGCCCGCACCGAGGTACCCGAGCTGGTCGGCCACCCGGCCGCGGACCTGGTGCTGGTCAACGACGACGACCTCACCTACGCCAAGATCCGGCTCGACGAGAAGTCGCTGGCCACGCTGCGCTCGCGGATCGGTGCGCTGCCGGACTCGCTGCCGCGCGCGCTGTGCTGGTCGGCGGCCTGGGACATGACCCGCGATGCCGAGCTGCCGGCCCGCGAGTGGGTGCAGCTGGTGCTGGCCGGGATCGGCGCCGAGACGGAGAGCAGCGTCGTCCAGTCGCTGCTGGCCCGGGTCCAGAGCGCGCTCTCCTCCTTCGCCGACCCGGCGTGGGCGCCGACCGGGTGGGCGCAGCTGGCCGACCACGCGCTCGCCGCGCTCCAGGCCGCCCCCGCCGGGAGCGACGAGCAGCTGCTGTGGTCCCGCACGCTGGCCAGCGCTGCGCGCACCGAGGAGCACGCGGCGGCGCTGCGCGGGCTGCTCGACGGCTCGCGCACCCCCGAGGGCCTGGTCGTCGACGCCGACGCGCGGTGGGCGTTCCTGCACGGGCTGGTCGCCATCGGCGCGGCCGGCGACGCCGAGATCGACGCGGAGGCCGAGCGCGATGCCACCGCGACGGGTATCCGGCGGGCGGCCACGGCACGGGCCCTGCGGCCGACGGCGGAGTCGAAGGAGGAGACCTGGCAGCGGGCCTTCACCGACGAGTCCCTCCCGAACGCCGTGCACGAGGCGGTGCTGCAGGGTTTCTGGCACCCGGCCCAGCGGGAGCTGACCGCCGGCTACGTCGACCGCTACTTCGCCGACGTCCGCCCGCTCTGGGACCGCCGGCCGGGCGAGATCGCCAAGAACGCCGTGCAGTACCTCTTCCCGCCGGTGGTGGAGCCGCGCACGATCGCGGCCGCCGATGCCTGGCTCTCCGACGCCGAGCAGCCGCCCGCACTGCGCCGGCTGGTCTTCGAAGGACGGGACGGCATCGCCCGTGCACTGCGTGCGCGGGAGCGGGACGCCGCCGCCGAGTAGCCGGACCACCGCAGAGCAGGCGACCAGGGCGCCGCACTCCCGAGGGGGTGCGGCGCCCTCGTCGTCTGCCGCCTCCGCTGTTGATCAGGTGACAGTGAGGATGTAGGCGGGCCCCGCAGCAACCGTTCCTGACCCTTCAGGTGACTGACCTCGGGTCTTTATCCGGATCTGTCGGTTCGGTCGCTGCGGGGCCCGCTGCACTCACCAAGCCTGGCGGTGTGACCTCATAGGAGCCTGTGCCAGCAGGCACCCATCACTGTCTTGTCCGCTCGCCCGGCGGTGCGTGCCGCCCTGTCGGTTGCGAGCGAGGAGGACGGCGATGACCACCATCGCACCAGAGACTGCCCCGGACCAGGTCCAGGTGACCGGTGGCGTGGACACCCATTGCGACACCCACACCGCGGCCGC
>NZ_FOAO01000035.1 GCF_900109665.1 Blastococcus sp. DSM 46786 | reverse complement strand
CCGTGGCCGCGGCGGTGCTCCGGGGCCAGGCACAGCCCGACCAGCGACCGCACCGGACCCTCAGCGCACAGCAGCGCGTCGGCCAGCTCGAACAGCTCATCGGCCCGCCGACCCAGGCATCCATACAGCTGACCGCGGAACTCTCGCAGCCGGTCCAGCCCCGCCGGCCCCACGAAGCTCTGGTCAATCCCGTCGGACAGGGGAAGACTGTCCATCGCGGCCACCGCCGATCTTCGAAGCTCGCTACTCCGAAGGATCACGCGGTGGCCGCCTTCATGCCAGCCCTCGAATCACACTGATGTGACTCCGCCGGCCACGGAGGTTAAACGGCAAGCTGAGCGCGGTGCGACCGTCACCACATCGACGCAGCAGCGGCCGGCCGGCTGGGTAGGGGCCTGGCATGACCGACGTGACCTCCTTCGACGGCACCCGCCTGGCCCTCTACTCGTGGGGGGCCGACGACGCCCCGCTCGTCGTCCTCGTGCACGGGCTGGGGGTGTCCGCAGATTCCTGGGGCGAGGTCCCGCGGCGGCTCGCCGAGGGGCACCGGGTGGTCGCCTACGACCTGCGCGGGCACGCCCAGTCCGGGGACGCCCGCTCCGGCGGCTACGGGCTGGCCGCGCACGCCGCGGACCTGGCGGCCGTGCTGGGCGCCGTCGTCCCCCGGGGCGGATCCGCGGTCGTGGTGGGCCACAGCCTCGGTGGGGCGGTCCTGCTCCGGCACGTCGACGGCGGCGCCGACGACCGCATCACGGGTGCGGTCTTCGTCGGCTCGGGTGGCGCCGGGGTGACGGCGCCGGGGTTCCCGGGGCGCCACCTGCCGGCCTGGGCACGGGTTCGGCTGAGCTCGGTCTGGTTCGCCCTGCTGCGCACCGGCGCCCGGTGGGGGCGGCGGCTCCGGCCGCTGCGCGCGGTCTCCGACCGCGGCATCCGGTACTTCGCCTTCGCCCCCGGCGAGCCGCAGGCGGCCGTGGCGCGGATGCGGGACGACTTCCTCACCACCCGGCCGCTCGCCATGGCCGGTACCGCCCTGGCCGGCCTGTCCGATGACGGCGTCGCGCGGGCGCACGCCCTTCCCGTCCCCACGCTGCTCGTCCACGGCGACCGCGACCCGGAGGTGCCGAACGCGGAGATCCACCGGCTCCTGTCCGCGCTGCCCGACGGGGAGCTGGTGCAGGTGCCCGGAGCCGGTCACATGCTGCCGCTGACCGCCCCCGACGTGGTGGTGGAGCAGGTGGCCCGCTGGGTCGCCCGGGTCGCCCGCGAGGAGGAGGCCGCCGCCTGACCGGCGGTGGCCACGTCGCTCAGGAGACGACGACCTCGATGACGGGGTAGCCCGACGCCCCGTCGGGCGCCACCGGGGTCCGCTCGTCGGTCTGCACCTCGCCGCGGCCGTCGGTCGCCCGGGCGGCGATGCGGTGCCGGCCGGGCGTCGCCTCCCAGGGCAGGTACCACTGCCGCCAGCAGTCGACGTCGAGCGGCTCGGCGAGCTCGGCCTCCTGCCACGGACCGTCGTCGATGCGCACCTCGACCCGCTCGATCCCCCGGGTCGGCGCCCAGGCGACCCCGGCGACGGGCCGCCGTCCCGCGGTCACCGCCCCGCCGGGCACGTCGATGCGTGCCTGCGTCTTGATCGGCCCCTCCTTGGCCCAGCCGCGGGGGATCCAGTAGCCGTCGACGTCCCAGCCGGTGAGCTCGATGGCCGAGAGCCACTTGGTCGCCGAGACGTAGCCGTAGAGGCCCGGCACCACGAGGCGGGCCGGGAAGCCGTGCTCAGCCGGCAGCGGCTCGCCGTTCATGGCGACGGCGACCATCGCCTCCTCGACGTCCAGCGCGGTGAGCACCGGGAAGCCGGCGGTGAACCCGTCGACGGAGCGGCCGATGAGCTGGGTGGCGCCCTCCTGCAGGCCGGCGCGGTCCAGCAGCGCGCGCAGCGGGACGCCCTGCCACCGGGCGTTGCCGACCAGGTCGCCGCCCACCTCGTTGGACACGCAGGCGAGCGTCACGTCGGCCTCGATGTGCGGCAGCTCCATCAGCTCGGCGTAGGTGAGGGTGAACGGCTCGTCGACCATCCCCCGCACCTCGAGCTGCCAGCCGTCGGGGTCGACGGTGGGCACGCGCAGCGCCGTGTCGATCCGGTAGAACTCCGCGTTCGGCGTGAACAGCGGGGTGATCCCCGGGACGTCCAGGGTGGCGCCCGGGGGCACCGGGCCGGCCTGCCGCGCGGGCACCGGCAGCCGGATGGCGGCCCGCAGCTGGTCGAGGCGCTCCCGCCCGGAGAGCAGCGACCCACCGATCCCGGCGAGCACGCCGAGCACGGTCGCCCCGCCGGTCACGGCCAGGAACCGCCGCCGGTCCAGCGGGCTCAGCGCGGGCACCGTCCCGGGATCGGCGGGGTCGGCGGGGGCCGGGCGGTCCGCGTCCGCCGGCACCGCCCGCCGTGGCAGGCCCACGACGAGGAGACCCAGCACGGCGATGCCGGTGACGGCTCCGAGCAGGCCCACCAGCACGGTCAGGAAGACGGGGTTGCGGTCGTCGGCCAGCGCGGCGGCGACACCGAGCGTCGCGAAGAGGGCGATGCCGCCGGCGGCCAGGACGACGTAGCGCCGGGCGAGCACCCCCAGCCCGGCGCCGATCAGCACGGAGACGACCAGGACGCCCCCGATCAGGACCGGCTTGTCCGCGGTGCCCAGCGTCGCGATCGCCCACTGCTCCAGCCAGCCGGGCACGCTGTCGATGACCGTGTCCCCCACGGCGACGACGAGGGAGGGCGCCGCGGGGATCAGCCCGGCGACCAACTCGGCCAGCCCGAGCGCGGCGGCCACCGCAGCGACCCCGGCCAGCGCCGCGCTCCCCCGGCCCAGCGGGTGGGCCCGCCCCGTCCGTCCACCTGCTCCATGCTTCGTCTCCGCCACGTCGGATCCATGACCCGCGCGCGCGGGCGGGACACCGCCGTCCCGGGTTCGTCCCCGGATCGTCATGCGGGAGTCAGGGACGACGGCCGGCCAGCCCGACGGCCCCCCAGCCGCGCAGCGGCCGGCCGACGACGTCGGAGGCGACCTCGAGGGTGCGGCGGCAGAGGCCTCGCGCACGCCACTGCTCCGGGTCCACGCGCTCGCTCCTGCCCAGGTCCTCCTCGAAGTCCGCGTCCAGCGCCCCGGCGACGGTGCGGTCGTCGATCAGCAGGCACACCTGCTCGTTGAGCGCCAGCGACCGGGTGTCCAGGTTCGCGGTGCCGATCATCGCCAGAGCGCCGTCGACCGTGATGACCTTGGCGTGCAGCAGCGACGGCTGGTACCGCCAGATCTCCACGCCGGCGTCGAGCAGCTCCTGGAAGTCCAGTTCCCCCTGCAGGTGGACCGCCGGCCGTTCCACGTGCGGGCCGGCCACCAGCAGCCGGACGCGCACCCCCCGCTGCGCCGTCGTCGCGACCGCCCGGCGCAGCCAGCGCGGCAGCCGCACGTAGGGCGTGGTGATCCGCACCTCCTCCCGGGCGGAGTTCAGGAGGGCGGCCAGCGCGATCGCCGCCTCGCTCCAGCCCGGCTGGGACGGCGGCCGCAGGACCTGGACCGCCGTCCGCCCGACCGGGGTGAGCTCGGGGAACCGGTCCTGGTCGGACACCACCTCCCCGGTGAGGCGGACCTGGGCCTGCATCCAGGCCTGCTCGAACGCCGACCGCAGGCCGGCGACCGCGGGCCCCTCGACGCGCGCGGCCGTGTCCCGCCAGCTGCCGAGATGCCGGCCGTCGCCGGTCCACGTGGTGTCCACCCCGGTGCCGCCGGTGAAGCCCACCGTCTCGTCGCAGAGCAGGACCCGCCGGTGGGTGCGCAGGTTCCAGACCCCGACGCGCAGGGTGTGCAGCGGCCGGTAGAAGAAGACCGTGCACCCGGCCTGCCGCATGGTCCGCAGGTCGTCGCGGTCGATCTGCCTGGCCCCGTAGCCGTCGAGCAGGATGCGCACCCGGGCGCCGTCCTGCGCCCGGTCGGCGAGGGCCCGGGCCATCCGGTGGGAGATCTCCCCGCCCCGCCAGGAGAACCACAGCAGGTCGACGCTCCGCTCGGCGGCCGCGATGGCGTCGAGCAGCGCCGGGAAGGTCTCGTCCCCGTTCCGCAGCAGCCGGACGCGGTTGCCCTCGGTGAACGGCACCCCGACGAGCGCCTCGAGCGCCCGCCGGGGGGACGGCCGCTCCTGGGACGACGAAGGCGCCCCCTGGCCCTGCTGCACCACGGATCCGGTTGCCACGGGTTCTCCTCCCACGTCGGTCCAGGGTCCGGTGTCCAGCCGGGCCGCCGCGAAACGCGCGGCACCGTCACGGCGCAGGCGTCCACCCACCGCGGCACGCCGGCGCCGCACGGACCCGCAAGCGCTCGTCGAGGAGGTGGTCGACCATGCGCGACCGGCAGTCGATGGTCACCAGCAGGGCGGCCTCCAGGTCGGCGAGCTCCTCCTGGCGCCGCCGGACCTCGGCGAGCTCTCGTGCCGCGTCCCGGCGGATGCGGCGGCAGGACCGGAGGTCGTCGTCGACGGCGGCGAGGCTCCGGGGCAGCGGCTCGGCCCCGGCCGGACGGGACAGGACGGGCTGGGACATGACGACCTCCGGGTGGGGCTGGACGTGGGCGGCCACGGCGACGCCGGCCGCTCCGCCGGATGTGCCCGCCCGCACGGCGGTCAGCGCGGCGCCCGCCGTGCTGACACGGATCTGCAAGACGACCGCAACAGAACGGGCAGGCAGTCGGCCGAGACCGATCCGTGACCATGTGGCGGAACGGTGTCGGCTGTGTGTCGGTGCGGGCACAGGCCGCCTCCCCCTGCCGCCGGCGGGCACCTGGTGCCTCGTCCACATCG
This sequence comes from Blastococcus sp. DSM 46786, assembly GCF_900109665.1. Classification (GTDB taxonomy): domain Bacteria; phylum Actinomycetota; class Actinomycetes; order Mycobacteriales; family Geodermatophilaceae; genus Blastococcus; species Blastococcus carthaginiensis. Next base: position 13,454 of record NZ_FOAO01000035.1, on the reverse strand, counting down.
ACGACGGCCGCGACACGATCGGCCGCGATGCAGAGGGGGAGACACATGAGCACGAACGCCGCACGCACCACGTCCACCGGTAGGCAGCGGGCGGGTCGCACCGCGACCGCCCTGGCCGCCGCCGTGCTCGGCATGGGTGGCTTGGCCGCCTGCAGCGACGACTCCGCCGGGCCCGAGGCCGGCGGCGTCACCGCCGAGGACCTGCAGCAGGTGGAGGACGACCTCGCCGGCCTGGACGAGCGGGTGGGTGTCCTGGAGGACGGGCTGGGCACGGACGCCGACGTCGGCGCCAGCGACGCGCTGGGTGCCGACGACGACACCGCCGCGGTCTTCGAGGACAGCCAGTCCTACGTCGGCCAGGAGGTCACCGTCAGCGCGGAGATCTCGGAGATGGTGACGACGACCGACGTCGGCAGCGCCTTCCGGATCGCCGGCGAGTCGGGCGACCCGATCGCCGTCGTCTCGGCCTCCCCGCCGGCGGAGATCGACGCCAACGACGTCGTCCAGGTCACGGGCACCGTGGTCCAGGTGCAGCGGGACAGCTTCGAGCAGGACTTCGGCATCGCCGAGGACGAGCTGTTCGAGGACGCCGACGCGTGGTTCCAGGAGGAGGACGGCTCGGTGGCCATCTCCGCCGACAGCATCGAGGTGCTGCAGGAGCAGGGTCAGAACGACTGACCCACCCAGCGGGCGACGCGTGGTGGAGCACCGGTTCTCTCGGTGCTCCACCGCCGCCGTGCGCAGCTCGCCCGGCCGGTCACGCCGCGGTGGCCGAGGATGCGGACGTACCCCTGGCCGCGGTGCGGCCCGGGGACGGACGGGGATCACCACGACCGGAGGAGCGACTGTGCGGACGGGACGACGGCGGTGAGCTGGTGGTCGAGGCGGGGAGCGGGCGCACCGGAGGACGGTGCCGGCGCCCCCGCGCAGGTCACCGTCCCGGCATCGCGCGACGGTCGCCCGGGGCCGGTGGTGCCCGCCGCACCGGCCTGGGCGGTGCGGACCCTCGTGGTCAGCACCGCCCTCCTGGCGCTGGCCGGGGTCGGCTGGCTGCTGTTCTTCCTCCTGCTGCGGCTGCCGCTCGTGACGGTGACCATCGCCGTCGCCCTGCTGCTCACCGCGATCGTCCAGCCGCTCACCCGGTGGCTGTCCCAGGGGCTCCCCCGGGCGCTCGCGGCGCTGCTGTCGGTGCTCCTGCTGTTCGGCGCCCTGGTCGGCGTCGGCTTCCTCGTGGGCTTCCGCGCCGCGGACCAGCTGCGCAACCTCACCCGCCCGCTGGCCGCCGGGATCGACCGGATCCGTGTGTGGCTGATCGAGGGGCCGCTGGGGCTGGACCCCCAGCAGGTGACCGAGGCCCGCAACGCCGTCGTGGACCGCATCTTCCGGCTCGCACCCGAACCGACGGCCGCCGCGAGCATGGCGCTCTACGTGCTGGCCGCCGTCGTCCTGGTGGCCTTCCTGACGTTCTTCCTGCTCAAGGACGGGGCGTCGATGTGGGCCTGGGTCCTGCGGCTGGTCCCCGACCGGCGACGTGACCAGGTCGACGGCGCCGGCCGGACGGCGTGGACGACGCTGTCGCTGTACGTGCGCGGCGTCATCATCGTCGCGCTGATCGATGCCGCGGGCATCGGCGCGGCGCTGCTGGTCCTGGGGGTGCCGCTGTGGCCCTCGCTCACCCTGCTGATCTTCCTCGGCGCCTTCGTCCCCCTGTTCGGCGCGACCGTGAGCGGGGCGGTGGCCGTCCTGGTCACCCTGGTGACCAACGGGCTGACCGACGCGATCATCGTGCTGGTCGCCGTCCTGGTGGTGCAGCAGGTCGAGGGGAACATCCTGCAGCCGATCATCGTCGGCCGGGCGCTGCGGCTGCACCCGGTGGTCATCCTCGTCGCGGTGACCGCCGGCTCGATGCTCTGGGGCCTGGCCGGCGCGCTGCTGGCCGTGCCGCTCGTGGCGGTCGCCTACCGGGTGCTGGACCACCTGCGCGAGCACCCGCCGGCGCGCCCCGAACCGGTACCCGCGGTCCCGGAGCCCGTCTCGCTGGAACCGGCGCCGGACGCGCGCGTCCGGTAGCCCGGGCTCAGCCGGAGGACTGCTGCACGACCTCGATCTCGCGGGCCGCGACCGCGACGTCCCCGGCGAGGGCGGCGAACAGCGCCTCGGGGTTCTCTGCCAGCACGCCGGCGGAGATGCCGAAGTCCGCCTCGAAGGACTCCCGCTCGACCCGTTCGACCGAGCCGGTCACCCGCAGGACGTCGCCCACCTCCAGCTCACCGGGCGGCGTCACCGTGATCACGCCGACGGTGGTCCCGTTCCCGTCGCCGAGCCGGAAGGCGGCGCCGACCTCCGAGACCGAGACCAGGCCGACGACCTCGGCGGTCACCGTGACGTCCTGACCGATGAGGGGCCCGGGGTCCTCGAACAGCCCGGCGGGGTCGTCGAACGGCTGCTGCGGTCCGTCGTCCGGCGGCGGCTGCTGGTCACCGGTCCCGGGAGCGTCCTCCGTGGGCGTGGCGGGGGCGGCCGACGGCACCGGGCGCTCCTCCAGCGCCGCGACCCGGTCCCGCAGCGCACCGAGCTCGTCGGAGAGCCCCTGCACCTCCTGCGCCGTCGCGCCGGTCGCGCCGTCCCCGCAGGCGGCCAGACCCCCGACGGCGAGGGCGACGGCGACCGCGACCCCGCTCGCGCGGGCGCCGGTGGTGACCACGCCGCTGCCCGCACGCGTCCGCCGCTGGGCGCGCATGCTCTCTCCTCCGCTCCGCCGGGGCTCTCGCCACCTCAGCGTGGGCCCCTCGCGCACCGGGGGCAAACCGGCGGAGGTCACGGTCAGGACACCGGCCGGTGCGCCTGGCCGGCCGGGGCGCCGGCCCGCCGTTAGCGTCCCCGGCGTGCCCCCGCCCGACCCCGCGGACGCCGCCGCCTGCGCAACCTGCGGCCGGCCCTGGACGGACGTGGACGATGGCCGGGGCTGGGTCCACCTCGAGGTCACCCGCTCGGACGAGGTCGACGGGCTCCGCTTCGTGGACGCCGACTTCTGCTCCCAGGAGCACGCCGCCCAGTGGCTCGCCCGGCCGCTGCCCGACCCGGCACCGCCGGCGCCGTACGCGACGACGTGGCGCGACCACCTCGCCGTGGCCTGGGTCGTCCTGCTCCTCCTGCTCGTGGCCGCGCTGACCGGACTGGGCGTCTGGACGGCCGGGCGGTTCCTCCTCGCCGCCTTCTGACCGCATCCCGACGGGGAAACCCCTCCCGGGGACGGCGGTCGGTCTGCCAGGGTCGGGCGCATGGCGCACCAGGGAGCGAGCCGGTTGGTGGACGAGCTGGCCACGACCCTGCTGGGTGCCCCGCTCCCCCTCTCGGTGCGCTGCTGGGACGGCTCGGAATCCGTCGTCGACGGCGCCCCGACCCTGGTCGTGCGGAACCGGCGGGCCCTGCGCCGCCTGGTGCACGCCCCTGGGGAGCTCGGGCTCGCCCGCGCCTACGTCAGCGGGGACCTCGACGTGGAGGGGGACCTGTACGCGGCGCTGAGCTTCCCCGACGACCTGCCGTCCCGCCCCACCCTGCGGCTGGACCGGCGGACGCTGGTGCACCTGGCCGGGCCGCTGCTGCGGCTGGGGGTCCTCGGACCACCGCCGGCGCCGCCCCCGGAGGAGGCCCGCCTGCGCGGGCTGCGCCACTCGCTGCGCCGCGACCGCAGCGCGATCAGCCACCACTACGACGTCGGGAACGACTTCTACCGGCTGCTGCTGGGCCCCTCGCTGGTCTACAGCTGCGCCTACTTCCCCGGGCCCGGTGCCACGCTGGAGGAGGCGCAGGAGGCCAAGCTCGATCTGGTCTGCCGCAAGCTGGGGCTGGAGCCGGGCATGCGGCTGCTCGACGTCGGCTGCGGCTGGGGGTCGCTCGCCCTCCACGCGGCCGGGCGCTACGACGTCTCGGTGGTGGGCGTGACCATCTCCGCGGCGCAGGCCGAGCTGGCCCGCCGGCGCATCGCCGACGCCGGGCTCGCCGACCGCGTCGAGATCCGGCTGCAGGACTACCGCGAGGTCGCCGACGGGCCCTTCGACGCGATCGCGTCGGTCGGGATGGCCGAGCACGTGGGCCACGCCCAGCTGCCGGTCTACGCGTCCCGGCTGCACGCGCTGCTGGCCCCCGGTGGCCGGCTGCTCAACCACGCGATCGCGCGAGGTCCGGCGGCCGGGCCCGACCGCCCCGACCCGGGGTCGTTCCTCAGCCGGTACGTCTTCCCCGACGGCGAGCTGCAGCCCCTGGCCACCCACGTGCGGGTGCTGGAGGAGGCCGGGCTCGAGGTCGTCGACGTCGAGGCGCTGCGCCGCCACTACGCGCTCACCTGCCGGGCGTGGGTGCGCAACCTCGAGGAGCACTGGGAGGAGGCGGTACGGGCGTCCTCACCCGGACGGGCACGGGTGTGGCGGCTCTACCTGGCGGGGTCGGCCCTGGCCTTCGAACGGCACCGGGTGGGCGTGAACCAGGTCCTCGCGGTGCGGCCGGGCGGCGAGGACCGGCTCCCGCTGCGCCGTCCGGAGTGGAGCCGCTCGGCTTAGTCCGGCAGCGCGACGGGGCCGAGCTCGGCGAACACGTCACCGGGGCCGGGGTTCTCGGGCTGGGTGCCGCCGCCGAAGTGCCGCATGATGCCCCACACCGCGTTGAGAGAGGTCTGCACGGCGCCCTCCACCCAGGCCGGGGTCCACGAGACGTCGTCGCCCGCCAGGAAGATCCCCCGCTGCTCGGGCGGGAAGTCGTCCTGCACGAAGTGCGCGTACATCCGGTGGTTGTAGCGGTAGTGCCCGGGCAGGGCGCCCTTGAAGGCGCCGAGGAAGTGCGCGTCGGCCTCCCAGGAGACGGTGATCGGGTCGCCGATGATGTGCTGCGCGATGTCCAGGTCGGGGTAGATCTTCCCCAGTGCGCCGAGCGCGAGGCGCACGCGCTGGTCGACCGGGTACGGGAGCATCTTCAGCGCGTCGCTCATCCACGAGTACGTCAGGCAGATGACGCCGGGCTTGTCGTCCCCGTGGTCGAACAGGTAGGTGCCGCGGGTGAGCCGGTCGGTGAGGGTCATGCTCATGACGTCACGGCCGGTCTCCGGGTCCCTGTCCTTCCAGAAGGGCCGGTCGACCATCACGAAGGTCTTGGACGACTGCATGTACCGGGTGCGGTCCAGCGCCGTCCACATCTTCTGCGCGAAGAGGTCCTCGTCGCAGTCGATCGTCGTCGTCAGCAGCCAGCTCTGGCAGGTGACCAGCACCGCGGGGTACCGGACGGTGTGGCCCCAGGCGTCCGTGACGGCGAAGCTCCCGTCGGCGTCGCGCGCGATGGCGGCGACCCCGGCACGCGGCCCGCCGGAGTGCAGCTTGGCCAGCGTCGTCCCGGCCGGCCAGTGCGCCGGCGCATCCGGGGAGTGGTTCCACAGCCCCCACGGCACCTGCTCGACGCCGCCCACGACGAAGCGCTGGTCCTCGTCGCAGTTGGTCATCACGACGCGGAAGATCTCGAGCATCGAGTTCGGGAAGTCGGAGTCCCACCCGCCGGTGCCGAACCCCACCTGCCCGAAGACCTCGCGGTGGTGGAACGACAGCCGCGAGAACGCGTCGGAGCTCGCGATGAAGTCGTAGAAGGTGCGGTCGTCCCACAGCGGCACCAGCTCGTCCCACAGCGACTTGAGCGTCTTCACGTCGCGCGCCCGGATCGCGTCCTGGATCTCGGCGAAGCGCACGGTCCCGAGGGCGTCCGCCCACGCCGCCGCCACCTCCCGGAACAGCGGCGGCAGCGCCTCGGAGGACTCCGCGTAGTGGGTCTCCCCCTCGATGTCGATCACCGTGCTCCCCGACGCCGGCGTGAGCGGGTTCGGGAAGGGCCTCGTCTCCAGGCCGAGCAGGCCGACGTAGCGGTAGAAGGCGGTCGACGACACGGGGAACCGCATGCCGCCCAGCTCGGCGACGATCTCCTCCGGCGCCCCCTCGAACCGGGCCGACCGCAGCCGGCCGCCCATCTGCGAGGCCTCGTAGAGGACCGGCTTGAGCCCCAGCTTCATCAGCTCGTAGGCCGCGACCAGGCCGGATATCCCGGCGCCGACGATGGCCACCTCCTCGCCGTGCCGCTCCGGCGGGATCGCGCCGAGGCCCGCGGGGTGGGTGATCCAGTCGTCGAACGCGAACGGGAAGTCCGGGCCGAAGATCGTGACCGGTGGCCGGTCCTCCTCGTGAGCCGTCTCCCGATCGGGACCGATCGTCATCGCCTCTTCCCTCCTGGCTGCCGCCGTTCGGCCGCACCGCGGTGTCGCACCCTACGGCGAACCGGTCCTCCGCCCCGCAGGCTCACGCGAGCAGCGCCGCCATCCGCTCGCGGAGCGCGGTCGCGGCCGAGTACGGGCGGACCATCACGGTCAGCTCGGTGAGCACACCGTCGCGGCCGCGCAGGATGTCCACGCCCTGGAGGGCGCGGTCGCCGACCCGGGTGTCGAAGGCGAGGACGTGCCCGCCGTCGCCCGCGTAGGACGCGGTGTAGCGGAAGTCCTCGAACAGCGACATCACGCCGGTGAGGATCGCGCGCAGCGGCCCGGTGCCGCGGTAGGGCTCGTGCACGATCGGCGACAGGAAGACGCAGCCGTCGGCGAAGAGCCGCACCGCGGCGTCGACGTCGCGGCTCTCGACGGCCGCCCGGAAGGCGGCGTACGGGTCGGTCGGCACGGTCGTCCCTCTCTCCACGGGTGTCCTGCGGCGGTGCGGCTGCCGCCCCACCGCGAAGGACCCTCCCACCCGAGCCCCGTCGGGACCACACTGCGGGGGTGGCCACCTGGGAGGACGTCCGGCGGCTCGCCGCCGGGCTGCCGGACACCGACGAGCACCCCTCGTACGGCGGGCACCCCTCGTGGCGGGTGCACGGCAAGGCGTTCGTGTGGGCGCGGCCGCTGCGGGAAGGCGAGCGCGCGGCGCTCGGGGACGCGGCGCCGGACGCGGCCGGGCCGCTGCTGGGGGTGCGCGTGGCCGACGAGGGCGTGAAGGCCTCGCTGCTCGCGGCGGCGCCCGACGTCTTCCTCACCACCCCGCACTTCGACGGGTACGCCGTCGTCCTGGTGCGGCTGGGGCGGATCCCGGTCGAGGAGCTCGCCGAGCTCGTGGAGGACGCGTGGCGCGCACGCGCGCCCCGGCGCCTGCTCGCCGAGTTCGACGGCGGTGGCCGCTCCTCCTGAACGCAGGGATCGCGTGCTCGATCGGTGTCAGGCAGCACCGAGCAGGGCGCCGCGGACGACGAGCGCCACCCCGACCGTGACCACGAGGAGCGCCGTCACCAGCGGAGCCGCGCCGGCCAGCCTTCGGAGCACCGAGGACGGCCCGATCGACGCCAGCCGCCGGGCCAGCCGGTTGCGCAGCCGCACGAGTGCCAGGCCGACGGCCGTCAGCGTGGCCGCCATGCCGAACCCGTAGGCCACCACCAGCAGGACGCCGAACACCGTCCTCCCCAGGCCCACCGAGGCGAGCAGCACCAGCAGCGCCGACGGGCTGGGGACCAGGCCTCCCGCGATACCCATACCGACCAGCCCGCCGCGGCCCGGCCCGTGCGTGTGGGTGCCGGGCCCGTGCGTGTGCGCACCGGCCCACCAGCCGCCGGGTGCACCGTGCTCGTGGTCGTGGCCGTGACCGTGGTGGTGGTCGTGGCCGTGGTCGTGACCGTGGTCGTGATCGTGATCGTGACCGTGATCGTGGTCGTGATCGTGATCGTGGTCGTGATCGTGGTCGTGATCGTGATCGTGGTCGTGGTCGTGGTCGTGGCCGTGGCCGTGGTCGTGGTCGTGACCGTGGCCGTGGCCGTGGCCGTGACGGTGCGGGACCACCTCGGTCACCGGACCGACGCTGCTCACGGAGGCGAGTGCGGGCACGCCGGCCGCCAGCGCCGGCTCGGGCAGGTGGCGGACCACATCGACCTCGAGCGCGGCCCGGCGGTCGCGCAACGCTCCGCGGAGCATGAAGGCGCCGATGCCGGCGACGAGGATGCCGCTGGTCACCCCCAGCCAGCGGAGCACCTGGTCGCCGGCGAACGCGCTCGAGAGGGAGACCGCCAGTCCGAGCGCGAGCACTCCGACCGTGTGGGTTGCCGTGACGGTCACCCCGACGAGGACGGCGTCCCGGGGGCGGCCCCGGCGGCCGGCGAGGTAGGCGGCCATGACGGTCTTCCCGTGGCCGGGGAGCAGCGCGTGCCCGCACCCGAGCAGGGCCGCCAGCCCGAGGGCGAGGGCACCGACCAGCGGCGACAGCGCGTCATCGCCGATCAGCTGCGAGAGCCGGCGGTCGAGCGCAGCCAGTGCGGAGCCGAACGGATCGCCGGACGACCCCATGGCAGCGGGTGCCCCTGCCCCGCGGTTCTGGCCCGGCTCGACCTCCACCTCGAGGCTGCGCACGTCCAGCGGTGTCTCGAGCAGTTCTTCCGGGTAGTCGCGCAAGGCGTCGGTCGGGCTCTCGGCAGGCACCGACGGGTCGAGCAGCCGGACGCCGTCGCCGTCCGCGGTGATCTCCCTCCATCCCAGAACCCCGTCGAGGTGGTCGTCCCGGAAGGAGACCTGGCGAGGGGCGGTCAGGTCGGCCGCCGCCAGGAGGTCGCACTCCAGCCGCAACGTGGGGAGCCCGGCCGTGCCCGGCAGGACCTCCAGGGACGTGCGCTCGACGGTCCAGGGCACCGTCCGGCCGTCCACCGTCAGCACGGCGTCGTCGCCGAGGGCGGCGCACTGGGCGTCCGCGGCCTCCGCGAGGACGCCGGCACCCGGAGTGCCGTCGGGCGCCAGGTCCAGCAGGGCCTGGGCGGCCGGGATCTCGGCCCGGTCCACCACCGCGGTGAGTTCCACGCCGTCCGGGGTGAACAGCAACGCGTTCGCGTGGTTGACGGTGAAGTTGCCGAGCGGGTGCGCAGCCGCGATGCCGGCCGGGGCCAGCGCGAGGGCGGTCGTCGCGAGGACGAGGACGACCAGACGCCTCACGGGCGCCCGCCGAGCGCAGTCAGCAACTGCTCGGCCCGGGGGGCGTGCAGCGGCGAGAAGTACGGGTTGCGGTCCAGGGCTGCGGTCAGCGTGGCGCGGGCCTCGTCGACCCGGCCGAGTGCGGCCTCGATCGCCCCACGGTGGTACAGGAAGCGGGCATCCTCACCACCCAGCGCGGTGGCCGCGCGCGCGTGCTCCAGCGCCTCGACGTCCCGCCCCGCCCGGTGCAACGCCCAGCCGAGCGCGTCATGGGCGTCGATGCTCTGCCGGCGCGCGAACTCCGCCTCCGCCGCCGCGACTGCGGCCACCGGGTCACCGTGGTCGGCCTCGAAGAGCGCGACCTCGAGGTCATCGGCGACGCCGTTGACCTCGAAGAGCTTCCACACGGTCGCCAGCACGGCGAACTGCTCGGCGGCTTCGTCCCCCTCGCCGACGGCGAGCAGGAACTCGCCGAACTCCACCAGGTGCTCCGGCAACGGCTGCGCCTGCACCACCTGCCGGTACTTCCGGGTGGCCTCCTCCACCTCGCCCCGGGCCGCGGCGACGCGTGCCTGCCCCAGGAGCACCGGCGGGTTCCCCGGTGCGGCCTCGGCGCCGGCCGCGTAGTGACGCGACGCCTCGTCCACGTCGCCGTCGGCCCACGCGAGCCCACCCAGGTACGTCCTGCAGAACGCCTCGTCCGCGGGGGTGGCCGCCAGCTCGAGCGCCTGCTCCAGCGCTGCGACCGCGGTGCCGGTGTCCCCGCGGAGCTCTGCGTCGTAGGACGCGCGCGTGAACGAGGCGACGCCCGGCCGCAGCTCGAGCATGCGGGACAGCGCGGCGCCGGCACCGTCGTAGTTCCCCAGCTGGGTGCGGGCGTCGGTGAGGACGCCCCACGCGGTGGCGCTGTACGGGTTCACGGCCAGGGCGCGGTCGGCGAGGTCGGCCGCCGCGGCGAAGTCGTGTCGGGCGTTGGCGAGCGCACCGAGGCCGGTCAGCGCGCCGTCGTTGCCCTCCGGACGCAGCTCGAGCGAGCGGTCGAGCGCATCCTCGGCCCTGGCGTAGTAGGAGGGATCGGCCGTGACCCGCGCCTGCTCGACGTACACGGCGCCCAGCTCGGCCCAGGTCCGCCAGTCGCCGGGGACGTCGTCCAGGCGCTGCTCAGCGTTCGACACGGCAGCTGCGAGCGGATCAGGCGCCGCCGTGGCCACAGCGCCGATCGACGGGCCGGGCTCGGGCGAGTCCGCCCGGCCGGCGACCGCGGCGGACACCATCAGCAGCAGCACGCCGGCCGCGAGCAGATTGCGAGCGGTGCGACGGGTCGTCATCGACGTCGCCGGCCCGGCGCGGTCGATCCGGCGGCCGACGGACGAGGCGCGCGGCCGATGCGGTGCGCTGTCATGGGGCGTGAGCTCTCCTCGGTCGTCGACGCCGGTCGAAGCTGATGCGCAGCTCCGACCGGCGACGACACGATCAATTCGAACGGACGGTGGGCCGTCGCCGCGGGATGCCTGCCGGCACCCCGCGGCGACGGATCGGTCAGCTCTTCGCGCCCACCGCGGCGCGAGCCGTCACCGACCGGCTGCGGAGCAGCGAGACTCCGCCGGCGCCCATCAGCAGCGCCGCCAACGTTCCGGTGGCCACCGGAAGCGCGTCCCAACCGGCCCCGGTCCCCCCGGACGACGCTACGGCTGCGCCGTGGTCCTTGTCGCCCCGGCCGGGCCAGGTGGTGTACTGCTTGTTCGAGTCCGGCACGTTGGACGCATCGGTCTCCGGCGGCGCGAGGTACGGGAAGTTCCGCCCGAACTCGGCGTCGTTGCGCGGCACCTTGTCGCCCTGCTTCAACGCCCGGAACGCCTCCAGCCGGTCGGCCGGCACGTTCCTGACGTCGAAGATGCCCTCGAGCGCGAGCAGCTCGATGTCCACCACGTCGTCGGCGAGCCGGCGGCCGTTCGGGAAGCCCTGGATGTCCCCACCGATCACGCCGAGCGGGCTGGCCTTCTTGAGCGGCTTGCCGTCCGGGCTGGTCGGGCCGGTGATCGACATGTTGAGCCGCAGCATCTCCGACGGCTGGAAATCGGCCGCGTCGGCGTTGAGCGCCTGCGAGTTCAGGTCGATGTCGATCGGGTTCTGCGTCGCCGGGTCCCCGTCCACGTCGAGCACCTCGGTGCTGACGATGCCGGTGAGGAAGACCTCGTAGATGTCCCACCGCGGCGTCGGCGGCGCCGGGATCCCGTAGATCTGCTCGATCAGCCGCGGCACCTCAGGGGCGAGCACGCGCGCGACGACGGCACCGTCGGCCGCCTCGGCGTCCGCGGACGGCGGGATGGAGTTGAAGGCATCCTTCAACCCAGCGGGGACGACGACCTCGTTGACCAGCGGCTGGCCGAGCCGGGACACCTGGGTGAAGCCCTCCGACCCCTCCGCTGCCGTGCCGTCGGCATCGCGCAGCGTGGGCCGGGTGGCGGTGCTCCAGACACCGATCACCGGGTTGGCCGCTGCGTCGTTGTTGATGGCCACCGCGGACTTGGGCACCTCGAGCGCGATGCTGTTGACGTTGTGCCCGGCCAGCGTGTCGTTGCCCCGTTCCGAGAGGTCAGCTCCGTAGATCAGGTCGAAGACCCGGATGTCCAGGAAGAAGGGGTCCTCGGTCTGGGTGACCAGCGTCATGCCGCCGCCACCGACATCGGCGATCGCCGGCTGCCGGAGGTTGTCGACGTAGTCCCGTGCCGACCCCATGCTCGCCGGGCCGACGTAGGAGGGAGCGGCCTGGCCCTGGGAGATCGGCTCGCCGTAGGTGGCGCCGCCGTCGGTGCTCACGTCGAGGGTGAAGAACTGCCGGTAGAGCAGGTTCTCGTCGTCGAGCGAGGTGACCGGGCCGTTGTTGTAGAGGAACGTGTCGAGACCCCGGAGGTCCTCCGTGGTGAACCGCCACCGGTAGATCAGGTCGGCAACCGCGTCACCGTTGTTGTCGATGTTGATCAGGTACTCGGCGTCCTCGGCCCACGGGTGGAAGTTGGGGCCCTGCAGAGGCTCCTGGAACGGCCGGAAGTTGGCGATGAGGGTGACGTTGTCCTCGTTCTCCGGACTGGAGAACGCATACACGTCGGTGTTGTCCACCGCCGGATCGTTGAGGATCAGCGGTGCCTCGCGGTGGCTGGACGCCCCCGCGACGTTGGGCAGCAGGCCGATCACCGCAGAGGTGGCGAACACTCCGCCGGCCGCGAAGCACGCGGTGGCGACTCTGGGCCCGGATCGACCTCGTACTGAACCTGGCATGTGGAACTCCCTCCCCGCCGCACGGCGGGTCCTCGGACAGGACGCGGCAGCAAGCGGGTGAGGAAAGGTCACCGGCCGGAGCTGGCACGGTCCTGCTGCGCCGTGGTTCGTCCGACTCCGGCTTGCCCGCTGCGAGCAGGGCAAACGTAGAAGGCGGTCGGGTCCTACGGCATCCGGTGGTGGTCCATCAAGTGACTCCTGACGGCCTGTCGACCACGCACCGTCAATGACATCGGTCACAACAGTCACTCTGATCTCAGCGCGGCCGGGACGACGCCGCCATGGAGGGATGACCGGCGGCTCTCAGACCCTGCCCCGCGAGTCACCGACGCGGAGCCGGTGGATCGTTCAGGACGAGTCGGCGAGGAAGGCACCGCGCGAGCGTCCGTGCCGTGCGCGAGGGTGAGCGCATGTCAGAGACCTCCATGGCTCCAGGGCACCCGACCGGGCTGCACCACGTCCGGCTGACGGTGACGGACATCGCCCGCTCGAAGGCCTTCTACACCAGCCTGCTCGGCGTCGAGCCGGCGATCGACTTCAGCGACCAGTCCGACGACCCGTCGGCACGTCAGGACCCACAGCGGTTCTTCGGCGGCTGCACCTTCGCGCTCGGCGACCAGCTCCTGGGCCTACGACCGACTGCATTGCCCGGCGACCGTTTCGACCCAACACGGGTCGGACTGGACCACGTGAGCCTGTCGGTCGGTTCACCGGCTGCCCTCCAGCAGGCCGCCGATCGGCTGAGCGCGGCCGGGGTGGAGCACGGCGAAGTCGTCGAGCTGCGTCACCTCGGTATCGCGATCGTGTCCGTCCAGGATCCCGACGACATCAACCTCGAACTCGTGGCGCCGCTGCCCAGGCCCACCGACAGCCGGGCGTGAGGCCACCGCCGGCGAGCTCAGGCGGGTCGGGTGCCGGCCAGGGTGGCGTAGGCGACGACGTTGTCCTCGTAGCTGCGGGCGACGGGGTCGAACTCGCCGCCGCAGGTGATCAGCCGCAGCTGGGGGTCGGGGGTGTTGCCGTACACCTGCAGGGTGGGGAACCCGGTCTTGGTGTAGCGCTCCACCCGGTCGACGGTGAAGACGGCGACGGTGCCGTCCCGGCGCTCGACCTCCACCTCCGCACCCGGTGTCAGCGCGCCGAGTTCGAAGAAGACGCCGGGGCCGTGCTCGGCGGAGTCGACGTGCCCCAGCAGCACGGCCGGGCCGACCGC
>NZ_FOAO01000028.1 GCF_900109665.1 Blastococcus sp. DSM 46786 | reverse complement strand
GGGCAGAACACCGACCGGCTGCACTCCGAACCGGCCTTCGCCATGCTCTGCGGCGCCGCCCCCATCCCGGCGTCCTCGGGCAGAACCCACCGCCACCGGCTCAACCGCGGCGGCGATCGCCAAGCCAACGCCGCCCTCTACCGCGTCGCGCTCTGCCGGATGCGCTGGGACCCACGCACCCGTGCCTACGTCGAACGCCGCACTCAAGAGGGACTGTCGAAGAAGGACATCATCCGCTGCCTCAAGCGCATGATCGCCCGCGAGCTCTACTACGTCCTACGCCCCACCCAGTCGCCCGAAAACATCGCCTCGGCCGCTTGACGATCCATAGGAGCATCCCGAACATGGCGCGGTCACCCCGGTAGGCGCGACACCATCGGCAGGCGGGACCGGACGACCAGCCCGGTGACGGCCACCGCCACCAGGGGGACGGCGAAGGCGACCGCCGCCAGCAGCAGCCACGGGACGTCGACCACCGGGTTCACCCCGGCCCCGTAGTCGGTGCTGGTGAGCGGGTAGGCGACCGCGATCCCCGGCGCGAGCCCCACCAGGGTCCCGAGCAGCGCTCCCCCGCCGGCGATCACCGCCGCCGAGCCCATCGCCACGAACCGGCGGGTGCGCGGAGCGGCGCCCAGGGCCGCGAGGGTGGCGAAGTCCGGCCGTGCGTCGGACAGCGCCAGCCCGGTCGCGGTGCCGGTGGCCACCAGGACCAGGACCGAACCGAGCGCGAGCAGCACCAACCGCGGCAACGCGAGGTCGTCGCTCCACCCCCGCTCGACCCGGAGCTCACCAGCGCCCAGGGCGCTCAGCAGCCGGTCGGCCCGCCGCTCCTGCTCGGGGGTGACCGGGTCCCCCGGCCCGCCGACGACCAGCTCGATCGGCGTGAACTCGACCGGCAGCCGGTCGGCCAGGGACGGCGGCACGAGCACGGCGGCAGGGATCCTGACCAGCCCGCCGTCGTTCGGCGGCGGGATCGGGACCTCGACGGCGGGCAGCGCCGCCGTCGAGGTGACCCGCCTCTCCCCGTTCTCGTCGTAGGCCACCGCGGCGAGCTGCACCTCGCCGCGCTCGTCCACGGCCCCCGAGCCGAACACGACCGCCGTGCCCTCCGCCAGCGCACGGGATGCCGCCTCCGGCAGTCCGCGGGGCGTCAGCGCCTCCGCCCCGCCGGCCTCGACCACGAGGAGCGAGCCGCCGGCAGAGACGGCCCCCGAGACGTCGGGGAACCAGGTGCAGTCGACCGGCCCGGTCGTGCACCCCGGGGTCACGGGCGCGAGCTCCCGCCAGCCGTCCGCGCCCCCGGTGGCGGCCACCCGGACCAGGTGCACGTCGCGGCCGGGGACCTGATCGCGGAGCGCCTCGGCCACCTGGGCGCGGCTCTGCTCGTCCAGGCCGCCCAGATAGGCGATGCCGGCGCCCTCGACGGCCGCAGGCTGGTAATCCCGCCGGTCCTGGGCGCTGTCGCTGGCGCTGCCGACCAGCAGCGCGGTGATCCCGGCGACGGTCGCCATGACCGCCGCCAGCGCCGGTGCGGTGCGGCCCCGGTTGCGGGTCGCGTCGCGCACGGCGATCCGACCGGAGGTGGGCAGCCGCGGGGCCAGCGGCGCCAGCAGGCCCAGCAGCCACGGGGTCGCGGCCACCACCCCGAGGACCAGCAGCACGGCGCCCCCGGCGATCCCGAGCTCGGTGCCCCGGGTGCCGAGGACGACGAGCGCCAGGCCGACCGCCGCCAGCACCAGCCCCAGCACGGGTGAGCGCCACGAGGTGCGGACCTGCCCCCGCCGCCCGGCCAGCGCGTCGACGACGGGCATGCGTGCCGCCTGCCGGGCCGGGACGGCCGCTGCGGCCAGCCCGGCCAGCACCGCGACGGCGACCAGGCCGACCAGGTCGAGCACCGGCACCTCCGCCGGGCCGGCGCCGAGTTCGACGAACGCGCCGATCACCGGCACGAGCACCAGCCCCAGCCCGGTGCCGAGACCGACGCCGAGCAGGGCGCCGACCCCGCCGAGGACCAGGCCGGAGGCCAGCACCACCCGGCGCAGGTCCCCGGGGGCACCGCCCCCGGCGGCCAGCAGCGCGAGGTCGCGCCGTTGCCGGCGCACCCCCACGGCGAAGGCCGGCCCGGCCAGCAGCACCACCTCCAGGGCGATCGAGACCCCGATCAGGGCGAGGACGGCGACCCCCGCGTCCGGACCGGTCTCCCACCCACCGCCCGGCTGCCACGCCTCCGCCGGCGGCGGGTCCTCGGCGACCTCACGGGAGAGGACGGTGAGCCCCTGCTCGTTCAGGTCCTGCACGGCCGCCCAGTCCAGGCCGCCGGGGACGTCGGCGTAGAAGGTGGCGCCGGTGCGCACCAGCAGGTCGGCCCGCTCGGCGGGTAGCAGCATCAGCACACCGGTGAACTGGCGCGGCTGCCGGACGACGCCGACGATCCGCGCCGGCACGTCGTCGCGGGTCAGCGCCAGCTCCTGGCCGACCACCAGGCCGCGCTCGGCCAGCTGCGGGCTGATCGCCACCTCCCCGGCGCGGCCGGGCAGCCGGCCCTCGACCAGCTCCAGCGTGCCGGCGAGCAGCGGATCGCCCGGATCGGCGGCCAGCGCGTTCACGCGGGCGTAGCCGGAGTCGGTCCGGTACCGGGTGCGCCCGCTGACCGTCTCCACGACGCGCGACCCCTCCGGCAGGGCCGCGGCGACCTCCGCGCGGCTCCACGGCTCCTGGGCGGGGGGCCCGTCGCTGCCCACCAGCTGGCCGCTGGCCGGGTCGACCCAGACGGGACTGCGGAAGGCGGCGGTGATCCGCGCGTCCGCGCCACCCAGGAGCGCGGGCCGCGCCTCCTCCGCGCTGACGTCCACGGTCCGGGCGAAGGTGTCGGCCGCCGAGACCGCGAGCACCGGCAGCCCGATCATGAGCAGGACCAGGGCGGTGCGGCCCCTCGCCCGGCGGGCGTCGCGGCGGGCGATCCGGACAGCGAGGCGCCAGCGGGTGAGCCAGCGGCCCATCACGCCCCGCCGGCGGCGAGCAGCGACTCGGCCGGCGCAACCGGACCGCTCTGGTCGACGATCACACCGTCCCGCAGGAACACGACCCGGTCGGCCCAGGCGGCGTGCCGGGCCTCGTGGGTGACCAGCACGCCCGCCGCCCCGGCCTCGCAGCGGGCCCGCAGCACCCGCAGCACCTCCTCGCCGGTCGTGGAATCCAGCGCGCCGGTGGGTTCGTCGGCGAGCAGCAGCCGGCGCGGCCCGACCAGCGCCCGGGCGATGGCCACCCGCTGCTGCTGCCCGCCGGACATCTCGTCGGGGAAGCGCCCGGCCAGAGCGCCGACGCCGACCTCGTCCAGGGCGGCCCGCGCCGTTCGCCGGGCCACGCCCCCGC
The DNA here is from genome assembly GCF_900109665.1 of Blastococcus sp. DSM 46786. GTDB lineage: Bacteria > Actinomycetota > Actinomycetes > Mycobacteriales > Geodermatophilaceae > Blastococcus > Blastococcus carthaginiensis. The sequence goes on along the minus strand of NZ_FOAO01000028.1, from coordinate 56,136 downwards.
GGACGCCGTCGAGCTCCAGCGGCAGCGCCACGTTCTCCACCGCGGTCAGCGAGGGCAGCAGGTTGAGGTCCTGGAAGACGTAGCCCACGCTGCGCCGCCGGACGGCCGCCACCTGGGCGGGGGAGAGGCCGGCGAGATCCCGGCCCTCGACGCACACCCGGCCGGCGGTCGGCGAGTCCAGCCCGCCGGCCAGCTGCAGGAGCGTGGACTTGCCGGAGCCCGAGGGGCCCATGACGGCGACGAGCTCACCGGGCGTGACGGACAGGTCCACCCCGCGCAGCGCCTGGACGACGACGTCGCCCTGGCGGTGCTCGCGGGTCACGCCCGACAGCTCGAGCAGCGGCGCGCTCATCGCCGACTCCGCTCGACCGTCGCGGCGCCGGCCGCCTCCGCCGCCGGCCCGGGGGCGGGGCGACGGGTCGCGGCGCGGGCCACGCGGGCCTCGCAGTGGTCCAGCCAGCGGCTCTCCGCCTCGGCGCGGAAGACGAGCGAGTCGAGCACCAGCGACCAGGCGAGGTCCTCGGCGCCGTCGCCCGCCCGGGCCTTGAGCCGGGTGAGCTGCTGGAGGCCGGTCATGGTCGCGGTCCGCTGGGTCTGGACGACGGCGAGCACGTCGACCCCCGGCGTGGTGACCGCGAGCGCCAGCTTGATCGCCAGCTCGTCCCGCGGCGCCCCCTTCGGGCTGACCGGCGAGCCGAACCAGCCGCTCACCTCCGTCCGGCCGGCGTCGGTGAGGCGGTAGGCGATCCGGCCGTCGGCGTCCGGGGTGCCGTCCTGGACGACCAGGCCGTCCCGCTCGAGCCGGTCGAGGGTCGAGTAGACCTGCCCGACGTTCAGCGGCCAGGTCGCCCCGGTCGCGGCGTCGAACTCGGCGCGCAGCTGGTACCCGTGGCTGGGCCCGCGCTGGAGGAGGGCCAGCAGACCGTGTCGGATGGACATGGATACGGAGTATGCATACGCGGTATGGCCCAGGCAAGACCCCCCGGTTCCGTGCCGGCCCCCGCCGACGATCCATAGGAGCATCCTGATCACCAGGGGTCCTGCTCACGGTCGACGGTGAGCCAGGACCTCGTGCGGTGAGCCAGGACGGGCGGCTCAGCCCGGGATGTAGTTGAAGCTGTCCGGGTCGGGGCCGGTGCGCTCGCCGCGGTCCAGGCCGGTCAGCGTGGACATCTCCTCGCGGCCGAGCTCGAAGTCGAACAGCGCGAAGTTCTCCGCCATGCGCTCGCGGGATGAGGACTTCGGGAAGACGACGTCGCCGCGCTGCACGTGCCAGCGCAGCACCACCTGAGCCGGGGTGCGGCCGAGGCGCTCGGCGATCGCGGTGATGGCCGGGTCGTCCAGCACCTTGCCCTGGGCGATCGGCGACCAGGCCTCGGTCACGATCTCGTGCTCGGCGTCGAACGCGCGCACGTCGTCCTGCGCGAGGTAGGGGTGCACCTCGATCTGGTTGACGGCCGGGATGATCTCGGTCGCGTCGAACAGCCGCTGCAGGTGGTGCGGCTTGAAGTTCGAGACGCCGATCGCGCGGCAGCGGCCGTCGCGGTAGATCTCCTCCAGGGCCTTCCAGGTCTCGACGTAGTCGACATCGATGCCCGGCAGCGGCCAGTGGATGAGGAACAGGTCGAGCTGGTCGAAGCCGAGCTCGGCCAGCGTCCGGTCGAAGGCGCGCAGCGCGTCGTCGCGGCGGTGGAAGCCGTTGTCGAGCTTGCTGGTCACGAAGATCTCACCACGGTCGATGCCGGAGCGGGCGACGGCCTCGCCGACGCCCTTCTCGTTGCCGTACATCTCCGCGGTGTCGATGTGCCGGTAGCCGACCTCCAGCGCGGTCGCCACGGTGTCGGCGGTCCCCTCGGGCGGGACCTGGTACACGCCGAACCCCAGCTGCGGGATCTGGACGCCGTTGTTGAGTGCGAGAGAAGGCACGGTGGCCACAGGCTGATCCTTCCGGTTCGAGGGAGGGCCGCGAGCCGCACGATCGGTCGTGCGCGATCGGCCCGCACCCCGCCTACCCGGTGGTGCGGTCGTCAACCAACCCCGCGGGCGCCGGCCGGTCGGCGACCAGCGCCGCGCCGCCGAGCCCGAGCAGCGCCACGAAGGCGGCCGCGACCGCGGGCACGGCGAACGCCGTCTCGGCGCCCCATGCGTCCACCGCGGCCCCCGCGACCGCCGAGCCGACGGTGACGCCGAGGGTGAGTCCGGAGATGGTCCAGGCCAGCGACTCGGTGAGCAGGCCGGGCGCCGTGCGCGACTCCACCAGCGAGGTGCCCGAGACCAGCACCGGCGCGATCGTCAGCCCCGCGAGGAAGCCGACGCCGACCAGCACGGCCAGCGACCCGACGCCCCACAGCAGCTGCGCGGCCAGGCCGAAGGCGACCGCCGTCGCCACGAACCGCGTGGCCAGCGTGCCGGGCAGCCGCGCGAGCCCGTAGACCAGGCCGGCCAGCAGGCTGCCCGCGGCGAAGACGGCGAGGGCCACCCCGGAGAGCGCCGGTGCGCCCTCGGCCTCCGCGAAGCCGACCACCACGACGTCGATCGCGCCGAACACGGTGCCCACCGCCAGGTAGGTGACCGTGACGACCAGCAGGGTCGGCGTCAGCACCGCCCACCACCGGGCGGTGGAGGGCCCGGCGACGGGGTGCGGCGGCGGATCGGTGTCGCGCAGCGCGGCCAGCCAGAGCCCGCCGACCGCACCCAGCACGACCCCGGTGAGGAAGCCGACGGGCGGGGCCACGAGGGTGGCCAGGATCGTCACCAGCGGCGGGCCGACGACGAAGACCACCTCGTCGGCCACGGCCTCGAAGGCGAACGCGGTCTGCCGGCCGGCGCGGTCGAGCACCGCGGCCCACCGCGCGCGGACCAGCGAGCCGATGTTGGGGCTGCTGCCCCCGACCGCCGCCGCGAGCACGAACCAGCTCCAGCGGGGCGCCCCGCCGACCACCGCGGCGACGAACGCGACCCCCGAGAGCGCGAAGACGACCATCGCCAGGCGGAGCACCGGCCCCTGGCCGCGTCGGTCCATGGCCCGGGCCCACTGGGGCCCGGCGATGCCGTAGCTGAGGGCGAGGGCGCCGGAGACGGCGCCGGCGAGGCCGTAGCTGCCGGTCTCCTGCGAGACGAGCAGCACCGCCCCCAGGCCGAGCATGGGTGCGGGGAGCCGCCCCACCCACCCGGCCAGGGAGAAGGCCACGGAGCCGGGGACGGCGAACAGGCGGCTGTAGGGGCTGAAGACGGTGCGGGCCGACACGGTTCTCTCGCGCTTCCTGGCCACAGGCGAGTGCGGGACGTCCTCCGCCGGTCTCTCGGGTGGCGAGGGCACGGTAGCAACGCCTCCCCGGCGGTGCCCGCGCATTTCCAGCCCGCCACATGTCGCCGGTCGCGGCTACATTCGGGCCATGACCGGCGCCGACCTCCCCGATCCCGCGGTCCGTCGCGCCGTCGGCGCGGTGGCCGCCGGGTCGGGCGGCCTGGTCGACCGGTACGGCCGCACCGCCACCGACCTGCGGGTGTCGCTGACCGACCGGTGCAACCTGCGCTGCACGTACTGCATGCCGCCCGAGGGCCTGCAGTGGCTGCCCAAGGTCGAGCAGCTCACCGACGACGAGGTCGCCCGCCTGGTGCGCATCGGGGTGGAGCAGCTGGGCATCCGCGAGGTGCGCTTCACCGGGGGCGAGCCGCTGCTGCGCCCGGGCCTGGCAGGCATCGTCGCCGCCGCGACGGCGCTGCGCCCGCGGCCCGAGGTCAGCCTCACCACCAACGCCATCGGGCTGTCCCGGATGGCGCCCGCGCTGGCCGAGGCGGGGCTGGACCGCATCAACGTCAGCCTGGACACGCTGGACCGCGAGCGCTTCAAGCAGCTCACCCACCGCGACCGGCTGGACGACGTCCTCGCCGGGCTGGCCGCCGCACGCGACGCCGGGCTCACGCCGGTGAAGGTCAACGCCGTCCTGCTGCACGGGATCAACGACGTCGACGCGGTGCCGCTGCTCGATTACTGCCTGGAGCAGGGCTACGAGCTGCGCTTCATCGAGCAGATGCCGCTCGACGCCCACCACGCCTGGACTCGCGGGCGCATGGTCACCGCCGAGGACATCCTGGAGCGGCTGACGGGGACGCACGCGCTCACCCCGGACAGCGATGAGCGGGGTTCCGCGCCGGCCGAGCGCTGGCTGGTCGACGGCGGCCCGGCCACGGTCGGGGTGATCGCCTCGGTCACCCGGTCGTTCTGCGGCAGCTGCGACCGCACCCGGGTCACCGCCGACGGGCAGATCCGCAACTGCCTGTTCGCCCGCGAGGAGTCCGACCTGCGCACGGCGCTGCGCGAGGGCGCCACCGACGCCGAGCTGGCCGACCGCTGGCGGATCGCCACCCTGGGGAAGCTGCCCGGCCACGGCATCGACGACCCGAGCTTCCTGCAGCCGAGCCGTCCCATGTCGGCGATCGGGGGTTGAGATGCCCGCCGTGATCGTCCGCTACTTCGCCGGCGCCCGCGCCGCGGCCGGCGTCGACACCGAGCCCTGCGAGGCCGACACCCTCGACGAGCTCGTCGTGCGGGTCTCCGGCGCCCACGGCGAGCGGCTGGAGCGGGTGCTCACCGCCTGCTCGTTCCTGGTCGACGGTGCCCAGCCCCGCGACCGGGCGGCCCCGCTGCCCGCCGGCGCGGTCGTCGACGTCCTCCCGCCCTTCGCCGGAGGGTGAACCGCGCTTTGCCACGGGGTGTCCGGCCCACCAGGATGGAGTCATGAGCATCTTCGACAAGGCGAAGGCGAAGGCCGAGGAGCTGTACGGCCGGGCCGAGGAGCTGTACGGGGAGTCGCACGGCGACGCCGCGGCGAAGGTCGACGGGGAGGCCCACCGGCTGGAGGCCGAGGCCGAGGAGGCCGAGCTGGAGCACGACGAGCGGACCGACGACGACGGGCTCGCCGGGGCCCGCTGACCCCCGCGCCGACGGTTGACCGGCCCGCCGGGTGGGAATCCGTCCGACATGGTTCCGTCGGGCGTTGCCGACGTGGCGCCGTGGGGCGACTGGCTCTCCGCGGCGGAGGGGGCGCTGCGCTTCCTCCACGGGTACGTCGGCTGGGACCTGTGGGTGGTCACCCACGTCGAGCACGACCGGCAGATCATCGTGCGCGCCTTCCCCGAGTCGCTGGTGCGGCCGGGCACCGAGCTCCCGTGGGCGCAGAGCTTCTGCCGCCAGATGATCGAGGGCAACGCACCGCGGGTGGCCACCGTGACCGCCGCCGTGCCGGCCTACGCCTCCCGGTCCTACGGCTCCATCCGGGACATCGCCGCCTACGTGGGCGTCCCCCTGGTGACGCGGGACCTCGAGCTGTTCGGCACCCTCTGCGGCATCGCCTTCCGCGCCAAGCCGCGCAGCGCCAGCCGCGAGCTGCCGGTCGTCGAGCACACTGCGCGGATGCTGAACACCCTGCTGGCCACCGATCTGCCCGCGCCCACGCGGACGGACCTCCGGTGAAGGCCCGGCGGCTGACCGACGCGGTGACGCACCACGGAGAGGGGCCCGTGTGGTCGCCGGCGTGGGGCGGCCTGCGCTGCGTGGACATGCTCGCCGGCGACGTCCTCGCGGTGGGTGAGGACGGCGCGGTGGTGCGCCGGCACGTCGGTGCGGTCGCGGCCGCGCTCCGCCCGCGTCGCGGGGGCGGCGCCGTCATCGCCCTGGAGCGCGGGTTCGCGTTGGAGGACCCCGACGGCGCGGCCAGCGCGCTGGAGCCGGTGTGGACCGACCCCGGCGTGCGCATGAACGACGGGGACTGCGACCCCGACGGCCGCTTCTGGTGCGGCTCCATGGCCTACGACCAGACGCCGGGCGCCGCGGCGCTGTACCGGCTGGACCCCGACGGCGGCGTGCACGAGGTCTTCGGCGGCGTCACCGTCTCCAACGGGCTGGCGTGGAGCCCCGACGGATCGCTGGCCTACTACGCCGACACGGCCACCCACCGCATCGACGTCCTCGACTACGACCGGGACGCCGGGCTGACCGGGCGCCGCCCGTTCGTGCGCTTCCCCGACGACGGCAACCCCGACGGCCTGACCGTCGACGCCGAGGGCGGCATCTGGGTCGCCCTCTACGGCAGCGGCGAGGTGCACCGCTACGACGCCGACGGCCGGCGGGACGCCGTGGTCGAGCTGCCCACGCCCCAGGTGACCGCCTGCACGCTCGGCGGGCCCGGCCTGGACCGGCTGTTCGTCACCACGTCGGCCGAGGGCGGGCTGGACGACGGCGTGGCGGGGTCGCTGTTCACCGTGGACGTCGGCGTGCGCGGGCTGCCGGCCCGCGCGTTCGCCGGCTGACGGGGCCGCCTACGGGCAGGCGACCCACTCCTCCTCGCCGTCGCCGAAGACCTGCCGCTTCCAGATGGGCAGCCGCTTCTTCACCTCGTCGACGAGCTCGGCGCAGGCGGTGAAGGCCTGGCCGCGGTGGGAGGCGCTGACCGCGCAGGCGAGCGCGACGTCGCCGATGCCGAGCAGGCCGATGCGGTGGCTGACCGCCACGGCGTGCACCTCGGGGCGGGCGGCGAACTCCTCGGCCAGCTCGGTGAGGACGTCGGGCGCGCTCGGGTGGCCGACGTACTCGAGCTCGGTCACCGAGCGACCGCCGTCGTGGTCGCGGACGACCCCGGCGAAGGACACGACCGCGCCGGCGGCCGCGACGGAGACGGCGTCCTCGTGCTCGGCGACGGACAGCGGCGCGTCCACGACCCTGGCGATCACGGCGTCGACGCTACCCCCGGCGGCGGGACGTCGAGGTCCACCGGATCGGCGAGGCCGGTGCAGTCGACCTCGACGACGTCGTGCGCGGCCAGGTAGCGGCGGGCGCCCTCGTCGCCGGTGGCCGACTCCGCGACGCCGGCCCAGTGGTCGCGCCCCAGCAGCACGGGGTGGCCGCGGACGCCCTCGTACGTGGCGGTCGCCAGCACGTCCGGGGCCGCGTGGGCGGCGACGGCGGCGAGCGCCCCGGGGGTCAGGCCCGGCATGTCGACCAGGGTGACCAGCGCGGCGTCCACCGTCCCCGGGAAGGCGCGCAGCCCGTCCAGGCCGGTGCGCAGCGAGGAGGCCATGCCCGATTCCCAGTCCGCGTTGGCCAGCACCGTCGCCCCCGTGAGGTCCGCGGTGCGCCAGACGTCGACCGCCCGGGCGCCCAGCACGACGAGGACGACGTCGCAGGCCGCGCGCGCCGTCCGCACCGCACGCTCGACCAGCAGGCTGCCCTCGTACTCGACCAGCGCCTTGGGCATCCCGTAGCGGCGGCCGCCCCCGGCGGCCAGGACGACGGCGGCTGTGGTCATGCCGCCACTCTCCCAGGCGCGTTCCCGGTCAGCGGGCGTAGACGGCGACCTCGGAGGCCTTCACGCCCGCCCACACCTCCGCGCCGGGGGCGAGCCCCATCTCGGCGAACGAGGTGGCGGTGACGTCGGCGACCAGCGGCACCTCGCCGTCGAGCTCGCAGCGCACCGTGGCGCCGTGCGGGGTCGCTCCCACCACGCGCTCCCGCCACAGGTTGCGGGTGCTGCCGTCGGGCCGCGTGGCGTACAGGGCCACCGACTCGGGGCGGATCGCCGCGAACACCGGTCCGCGGGCGTCCTCGGCCACCGCCACGGCCGCCCCGCCGTCGAGCCGGACCAGACGGCCCTCACCGGTGCCCGGCAGCAGCGACAGCCCCACCAGCCGGGCCACGTAGTCGGTGCGGGGGCGGCGGGCCACCTCGGCGGGGGTGCCGACCTGCACGACCTGCCCCTCCTCCAGGACGACGACGCGGTCGGCCAGCGCCATCGCGTCCACCGGATCGTGGGTGACGAGCACGGTGCTGCCGCGGAAACCGGCCAGGTGCCGGCGCAGCTCGGCGCGCACGGTCAGCCGGGTGCGCGCGTCCAGGGCGGACAGCGGCTCGTCGAGCAGCAGCAGCGCCGGGTCGCCGACCAGCGCCCGGGCCAGCGCCGCCCGCTGCGCCTGACCTCCGGAGAGCTCGGCGGGTCGCCGGTCGCCCAGCCCGTCGAGCCCCACGCGGGTCAGCCATCCCGCCGCGGTCGCCCGCGCCTCCGCCCGGCGCATGCCCCGGGTGCGCAGGCCGAAGGCGACGTTGTCGGCCACGCTCAGGTGCGGGAAGAGCAGGGCGTCCTGGAACACCATGCCCAGCGCCCGCCGGTGGGCCGGGCGCGACGCGCCTTCGTCGTCCCAGACCTCGCCGTCGACCACCACCCGCCCGCGGTCGGGGCCCAGCAGGCCGGCCAGCACCCGCACGAACGTCGACTTGCCCGCCCCGTTGGGGCCGAGGAGAGCCAGCACCTCGGCGTCGGCCACCTCGACGTCGAGCCGCAGGTGGAGGTCGCCCCGGCGGGTGTCGACGCTCGCGGTCAGGCTCACGCGGCGCCCGTCCGGCCCAGCCAGCGGTCGCGGAGCAGCAGCAGGGTGGCCAGCGAGACGGCCAGGAGCACCACCGAGAGCACGATCGCCGCGTCGGGGTCGCGCTGCAGCGCCAGGTAGACCGCCAGGGGCATCGTCTGCGTGGTGCCCGGGAAGTTGCCGGCGAAGGTGATGGTGGCGCCGAACTCGCCCAGCGCCCGGGCCCAGCAGAGCACCGCGCCCGCGGCGACGCCCGGCGCGACCAGGGGCAGGGTGACGCGGCGGAACGTCGTCCAGCGGCCGGCGCCGAGCGTGGCGGCGACGTCCTCGAAGCGGGCGTCGGCCGCCCGCAGCGCACCCTCGACGCTGATCACCAGGAACGGCATCGCCACGAACGTCTCGGCGATGACGACGGCGGTGGTGGTGAACGGGATGGTGATCCCGAAGGCGTCGTCCAGCCAGGAGCCGACGATCCCCTGTCGCCCCAGCACGAGGAACAGCGCGACACCGCCCACGACCGGCGGCAGCACCAGGGGCACGGTGACCAGCGCCCGGAGCACCGAGCGGCCACGGGCACGGGAGCGGGCGAGCACCCAGGCCAGCGGGACGCCGAGCACGAGCGAGAGCGCGGTGGCGAGCGTGGCCGACACCAGCGACAACCGCAGCGCCTCCCCCACCGCCGGGTCGGCGAGCTGGGTGGCCAGCTGCGACCACGGGGTGCGCACCAGCAGGCCGAGCACCGGCAGCACCAGGAAGGCGGCGCCGAGGGCGGCGGGGACGAGCAGCGGCGCCGGTACCCGCGTGCCCTCGCGGGCGCGGCTCACGGCTGCTGGAACCCGGCGTCGGCCAGCGCGGCCCGCCCCTCGTCGGAGAGGACCAGGTCGACGAAGGCGCGGGCCGCCTCCGGGGCGGGTGCGTCCGCCAGCACGCAGATCGGGTAGTGGTTCACCGCCTGCGCCGCCTCGGGGACGGTGACGCCCTCGACGGCGCCCCCGGCGGTGGCGACGTCGGAGGCGTAGACGAGCGCGGCGTCGACCTCGCCCAGCTCCACCTTCGTCAAGGCGGCCCGCACGTCCTCCTCGAGGGTGTCGGGCCGGGCCGCGACACCGGCGGCGGTGAACACCTGCCCGGCCGCGACCCCGCACGGCACCTCCGCGGCGCAGACGGCCAGGGCGAGCTCCTCGCGGGCGAAGTCGGCCAGGCCGGTGATCCCCGCCGGGTTCCCCCTGGGCACGGCGATCTCCAGCACGTTGGTGGCGAAGACCTGCGGCTCGCCGTCGGCGAGGCCGGCGTCGGTCACGACCGACATCTGCGCCTCGTCGGCCGAGGCGAAGACGTCCGCGGGAGCGCCCTGCGTGAGCTGCGTGGCCAGCGCCGAGCTGCCGGCGAAGCTGAACCGCACGTCCAGGCGGGGGTGCTCGTCCTCCAGCCGCCCGCCGAGCTCGGTGAAGACGTCGGTGAGCGAGGCGGCGGCGAACACGGTGAGGGTGCCGGTGAGCCCGCCGTCCCCCGGCGCCCCGGGGCCGCCGCTCGAGGCGGAGCCGCCGCAGCCGGCGAGGGCGAGCACCGTCGCCACGAGCAGGGCACGCACGCGCACGGAACCTCCCGGGTCGACCGCTCCTGCGGGAGACCACACCAGACCACTCCGCATCTGCGCAAGTGCTGGACTCCGCGGGTCCCGCAATTGCGGAGTCAGGGCACGTCGACGCTGACCTGGGTCGCCTTCACCGTCGCGACCGCCCGGACGCCCACCACGAGCCCCAGCTCGTCGGCCGCCTCGCGGGACATGAGGGAGACGACGCGGAAGGGCCCGGCCTGGATCTCCACCTGCGCCATGACGCCGTCGCGGACGACGTTGGTGACGATGCCGGCCAGCCGGTTCCGGGCCGACGACGGCGTGGTCCCGGGCTCGGGGGCCTCGCGCAGCTGCGTGGCCAGCCGTGCCAGGTCGGCACCCTCGACGATCGCCGGGCCCCCGCCGTCCCGGTGCGCCGGCAGGCGGCCGCCGTCCACCCAGCGCCGGACCGTGTCGTCGCTGACGCCGAGCAGCGCCGCCGCCTCGGCGATGCGGTAGGTGGCGGCCACGGCAAGACCCTAGCCGCGCCTGTGGACGACCGGCGTCCTCCACAGGCCGCCCGCTCGGGGCGTCTGCTCCGGCGGGCAGCATGCCGGACGTGATCGACGACGCCTGGCTCGCGGACCTCCTCCAGCACCGGGCCCCGGTCCTCACCGACGCCGGGGCCGCCGCCGAGGTGGCGGCCACGCTCAGCGCGCAGGGGTTCGCCCTCGACCGTGGCGGCCTGCTCTCGCGGACGCTGCAGGACGCGCTGGACGGGACCTGGGAGCGGGGCTGGCAACCGGCCGACGTCGCCCACGCCGCCCGTCGGCAGGTCGGCGCGGGATCGGTGCCACTGCTCGTGGCGCTGCTCGCCGAGCACGCTCGTCGCACCGATGCGGTGTCGCGGGCACCGGAGGGCTGGGCGGCGCAGCTGCGCGAGCTCGGGGCGCTGGACCCCGGTCACGCTCCCGGCACGGCGGTCACCTCCTGGCACCGGGCCGAGCGGCGGGCGCCGGCCGAGGCGTGGCGCATCGTGCTGCAGCTGACCGGGATGCTGCGCACCACGGCGCGCATCGAGGTCCTCGTGCCCCCGCCGTCGCGGTGGGGCCCCGCGCGGAGCCGCGCCGAGGGGCCGGTCGCGGGCGGCGACGACCGGGCGTTGCGGCGCATCCGCGGCCTGCTGGCGAAGGCGGAGGCAACCGGGTTCCCCGAGGAGGCCGAGGCGCTGACGGCCAAGGCGCAGGAGCTCATGACCCGGCACGCGGTGGATGCGGCCCTGCTCGACGGCGGCGCACCGGCCGGCGTCGACGTCGACACCCGCCGGGTGCACCTCGCCGACCCGTACGCGAGGGCCAAGACGCAACTGCTGGGCGCCGTCGCGGAGGCCAACGACGTGCGGCTGGTCTGGTACCAGGGCCTGGGCATCGCCACCCTGGTCGGCATCCGGAGCGATCTGGACGCGGTGGAGCTGCTGTTCACCTCGCTGCTGCTCCAGGTCGCCCAGGCGCTCGCCGCCGCGGAACGGCAGGAGGGCCGCGGCTCGGCCTCGCGGTCGTTCCGCCGCGCGTTCCTGCTGGGCTACGCCCACCGCATCGGCGAGCGGCTGGCCTCGGCGCGCCGGCGGGTGACCGAGGAGGCGGCGGCGGAACGGGGCACGGACCTGCTCCCGGTGCTGCGGTCGCGGCAGGAGGCCGTGGAGGCCCGCACGCAGGAGCTCTTCCCGAAGGTCCGGTCCAGCCGCAGCCGGTCCTCCGTCGACGCGGGCGGCTGGTACGCCGGCCGGGCAGCCGCCGAGCGCGCCGACGTCGCCCCGCGGCGCTCACCTCTCCGCTGACGCACGTCACGCGCCGCGACCGCGTCGCCGCTTCCTCGCAGCCGCGTTCCCCGGAGCGGCCGCAGGGGGGAACGTGGCGTGGGCCAGCGCACCGTTTGCCGCGCACCCCCGCCGGGGAGAGGCAGCCGGTGCCTCCCTCCCCCGAGCGGGACAACCCCGCCGGCGCCAGCGCGTCCGTCCGCACCCGCCGCATCCGTGAGTTCGCCCGCGAGGCGCTCGGCTACGAGGATTTCCGCCCGGGGCAGGAACGGGCCATGCAAGCCGTCGTCGGCGGCCGCGACACCCTGGCCGTCCTCCCGTCGGGCGCCGGGAAGACCGCGATCTACCAGGTCGCTGGTCAGCTCCTCGACGGCCCGGTGCTCGTCGTCTCTCCGCTCATCGCCCTGCAGCGCGACCAGGTCGAGCGGCTCACCGGGCTGGCGGACCGCGCCGGCCGCGCCGCGCAGCTGAACTCCACGCTCTCCGCCGGCGACCAGCAGGAGGCCCTCGACGGTCTCGGTGACGGAACGGTCCGCTTCCTCTTCCTCGCCCCCGAGCAGCTGGCCAAGCCCGAGGTCGTCGACGTGATCGCGAAGGCCCGGCCCGCTCTGTTCGTCGTCGACGAGGCCCACTGCGTCTCCGCCTGGGGCCACGACTTCCGCCCCGACTACCTGCGCCTCGGCACCGTCATCGAGCAGCTGGGTCACCCCGCGGTGCTGGCGCTCACCGCCACGGCCGCCCCTCCGGTGCGCGCGGAGATCCTCGAACAGCTCGGCATGCGGGAGCCCGAGGTCGTCGTCGCCGGCTTCGACCGGCCGGAGATCCGCCTGGAGGTCGACCACCACGCCGACGCCCGGGGCAAGCAGGAGGGCGTCCTCGACCGGGTGCTCACCGAGATCGGCGAGGGGCGCGGCCCCGGCATCGTCTACAGCGCGACCCGCAAGGGCGCCGAGGAGATCGCCACCGCCCTCGCCGACAGGGGGCTGCGCACCCACGCGTACCACGCTGGGCTGAAGAAGTCCGACCGCGAGGAGACCCAGCGGGCCTGGATGGACGACGAGCTGGACGTCGTCGTCGCCACCACCGCGTTCGGCATGGGCATCGACAAGCCCGGTACCCGCTTCGTCGTCCATGCCGAGCCGGCCGACTCCGTGGACAGCTACTACCAGGAGATCGGCCGGGCCGGCCGCGACGGCGACCCGGCCCTCGCCGTCCTGGTCTACCGGCAGGAGGACCTGGGGCTGCGCCGGTTCTTCGCCGCCGGCGCCCCCGCCGAGGAGGAGCTGCAGCAGGTGGCGGGCCTGGTACAGGCCGCCGCCGCGGCGGGCATCGACGACGGCGTCGACGTCAAGGCGCTGCGGGAGGAGACCGGCCGGGCCGCCACCCCGCTGGTGCGCGACCTCAACCTGCTGGAGCAGGTCTCGGCGGTCGTCCTCGACGAGGACGGCGCCGCCCACCCGGCCGAGGGCGCCCCACCGCCCGGGGAGGCGGCCGAGCAGGCGCGGGAGCTCGCCGAGCACCACGAGAAGGTCGACCAGTCGCGCGTGGAGATGATGCGCGGCTACGCCGAGACCACCGAGTGCCGCCGCCAGTTCCTGCTCGGCTACTTCGGCGAGCAGCTCGACGAGCCGTGCGGCAACTGCGACAACTGCTCGGTCGGAACCACCCACGAGCACGTCGCCACCGAGCCCGAGGACACGCCCTTCCCCGCGGAGACGCCGGTCGAGCACACCGAGTGGGGCCCCGGCGTGGTCATGCGGGTCGAGGACGACCGGCTCACCGTGCTGTTCGACGAGGTCGGCTACAAGACCCTCGGCCTGGCCGCCGTCGTCGAGCACGACCTGCTCCACCCCCGCAGCTGAACGCACCGCCCGCCTCGACCTGCGGGACCGGCCCATCGCACCCATGATCATCAGCAGGACAGCGGGTCGACGCGCCTGGAGCAGACAGGGCACGGACCCGGGAGAAGGAGTGCACGCGTGAAGGTCCTCGGCATCAACGCGATCTACCACGACCCCGCTGCGGCGCTGGTCGTCGACGGCCGGATCGTGGCCGCCGCGGAGGAAGAGCGGTTCAGCCGCCGGAAGCACGGCAAGCGCCCCCTGCCGTGGAGCGCCTGGGAGCTGCCCGAGCTCTCGGCCGCCTGGTGCCTGGAGCACGCCGGCATCCGACCCGAGGAGCTCGACGCCGTCGCCTACTCCTTCGACCCCGCGCTCATGGGCACGCCCGAGGACTCCGGCCTGTTCGACGACGGCGACAGCATGCGCAAGAAGTACGCCGAGATGGCGCCGGACTTCCTCGCCCACGCCCTGCCCGGCCTGGACCCGGCGAAGGTCCGGTACGTGAAGCACCACGTCGCGCACGCCGCCTCCGCCGGGAAGGCCGCCCCGCAGCGGGACAACGCGGTACTGGTCCTGGACGGCCGCGGCGAGGCGCACAGCCACCTCGCCGGCCGCTACGTCGACGGGCAACTCGAGGTGCTCGCCGGCCAGGCGCTCCCCCACTCCCTCGGCCTGATGTACGAGGAGCTCACCGACCACCTCGGCTTCCTGCGCAGCTCCGACGAGTTCAAGGTCATGGCGATGGCCTCCTACGGCAAGCCCCGCTTCCTCGGCGAGCTGTCCGAGCTGATCCGCGCCACCGACGACGGCGGTTTCCGCACCGAACGGATCGATTTCGAAGAGTTCGCGCCCCGCCTGCGCAAGGGCGACGACTGGACCGAGGCGCACGCCGACCTCGCCGCCAGCGTGCAGACCCGCCTGGAGGAGGTGCTGGTCGACCTCGCCCGCTGGGTGCACGAGCAGACCGGCTCGACGACGCTCACCATGGCCGGCGGCACCGCGCTCAACTGCGTCGCCAACACCCGTGTCCTGGCCGAGAGCCCGTTCGAGCAGGTGTGGGTGCAGCCGGCCGCCGGCGACGCCGGCACGGCGCTGGGCGCGGCCCTGCACGTCGCCACCGAGCTCGGCGAGCGCACCGAGCCGATGGCCGGCGCCGACCTGGGCCGCGCCTGGAGCGACGACGGGATCGAGCGGGTGCTGCAGACGGCCGCGATCGTCTACGAGCGCCCGGACGACGTCGCCGAGGCCGTCGCCGAGGTGCTCGCCGACAACGGCATCGTCGCCTGGTTCCAGGGCCGCAGCGAGTACGGCCCCCGCGCGCTGGGCCACCGCTCGCTGCTCGCGCACCCCGGCTTCGAGGCCAACCTGGAGCGGATGAACGACGTCAAGGGCCGCGAGCAGTTCCGCCCCGTCGCCCCGATGGTGCTGCTGGAGCGCGCGCCGGAGATCTTCAGCCGGGGGCCGATCCCCTCGCCGTACATGCTGTTCGTCCACGACGTCGCCGAGGAGTGGCGCGACCGCATCCCCACGGTCACCCACGTCGACGGCACGGCCCGGATCCAGACCATCGACCCGGCGACCGAACCGCTGGTGCACCGCATGATCTCGGCGTTCGAACGCCGCACCGGCCTGCCGGTGGTGGTCAACACCAGCCTGAACACCGCCGGCCGCCCGATGGTCGACGACCCGCGGGACGCCCTGGAGTGCTTCGGCTCCGCCCCGGTCGACCTGCTCGCCATCGGTCCGTTCGTCGTCCGCCGGTCGAAGGCCACCCCCCGCCCCGGCCGCGGCTGAACCGGCGGCCACGCCCGGGTCTCGGTTCGGCAACACCGTCCCCCGCACGGGCGACGGGTCGTTACTCGTGCTCAGGCAGGGGTACGCGTGCCTGGCAGTTCCCTGTCAAGAACCTGGCAGGTCGGATGACCTATGGGAGGACGCGATGTCTGCAACCCGCGGCAACACCGGCGCAGACCGGGGCATGACCTGGCCGCAGATGCTGGGCCTGGCCATCGGGGCCGTCTACCTGCTGGTGGGGATCGTCGGATTCTTCATCACCGGGTTCGACAACTGGTTCGCGCACGACACCGACGAGTACATCGTCGGCTTCGAGATCAACCCGTTGCACAACGTCGTGCACATCGTCATCGGTGCCGCCGGCCTCGCGCTGTCGCGCACGCTGACCGGTGCCCGCACGTACGGCTGGCTGCTGGCCATCGGGTACGGCGCCGCCTTCGTCTACGGGCTGTTCGCCGTCAACGAGGAGTGGGACTTCCTGAGCCTCAACTGGGCCGACAACTGGCTGCACCTGGTCAGCGCCCTGGCCGGCCTGGTCATCGCCCTGGGCCCGGTGCGCAACGCCGTCGAGGGTCGCACCCGCGCCTGAACGGGCACCCCGTCCCGCGGAGCCGGGTCGCGTCGTCCCCAGGGACGGCGGGGCCCGGCTCCTCGGCTTTCCGAGCACCGGGGCACCCCGATGCGACGACCGTCACGTCCGGCGCTACGTTGCCGGACATGGACTTCGCTCTCTCCGCCAAGGCCGAGGACGTCTGCGCACGCGCGTGGGACTTCATGCGGGAGCACGTGTTCCCCGCCGAGCCCGTCTACGAGGCCTGGCGCGCCGAGCGCGGCTACGACAACCACGAGCACCCGCCGGTCCTCGAGGAGCTCAAGGCCGAGGCGCGCAAGCGCGGCCTGTGGAACCTCTTCCACCACGAGGTGGGTGGCCTGACCAACCTCGAGTACGCCTCGGTCGCCGAGATCACCGGCTGGTCGCCGACCATCGCCCCCGAGTCGATGAACGTGGGCGCGCCGGACACCGGCAACATGGAGACGCTCATGCTCTTCGGCACGCCGGAGCACAAGGAGCGCTGGCTCGACCCGCTGCTCGAGGGCGAGATCCGCTCCGGCTTCGCGATGACCGAGCCCGACGTCGCCAGCTCCGACGCCCGCAACATCCAGACCTCGATCGTCCGCGACGGCGACGAGTACGTGATCAACGGCCGCAAGTGGTGGACCTCCGGCGCCGCCGACCCGCGCTGCCAGATCTTCATCGTCATGGGCAAGACCGACCCCGACGGCCCGCCGCACCGCCAGCAGTCGATGGTGCTCGTCCCCCGCGACACCCCGGGGCTGGAGATCATCCGGCACCTGCCGGTGTTCGGGTACCAGGACCAGCACGGCCACTCGGAGCTGCGCTTCACCGACGTCCGCGTGCCGGTCAGCAACATCCTCTCCGGCGAGGGCGACGGTTTCATGATCGCCCAGGCCCGGCTGGGCCCCGGCCGCATCCACCACTGCATGCGCGCCATCGGCATGGCCGAGCGGGCGCTGGCGCTCATGGTGGAGCGGACCAAGAACCGGGTGGCGTTCGGCCGGCCGCTGGCCGAGCAGGGCACCGTGCGCGAGGCGATCGCCCTGTCCCGCATCGAGATCGACCAGGCGCGCCTCTACGTGCTGAAGACCGCCGACCTGATCGACAGGTACGGCGCGAAGGGGGCCCGCACCGAGATCTCGGCCATCAAGGTGGCCGCGCCGAAGGTCGCCCTCGACGTCATCGACCGCGCGATCCAGGTGCACGGCGGCGCCGGCGTCAGCAACGACACGGTGCTCGCCCGCTTCTACGCCAGCGCCCGCACGCTGCGCATCGTCGACGGCCCCGACGCGGTGCACATCCGCGGCGTGGCCAAGGAGGAGCTGGCCCGGGAGCGCCCCTTCTCCGGCTGAGCGATGTGGCGGCCTCTCCGCCGCCGTCCGCCGACCTCACCGTCGCGTCGCCGTCCTCGTGCTGTACCGCGAGGACGGCGACCGTGCGGCGAGGTCGGCCCCTCTGCGCCTGCCCGCGGGAGCCGCCGTCACGGGGTCAGCGTGCTCCCGAACCCCCCGCCGGCCAGCTTCGCCATGAGCTGGGTGCGGTCCAGCCCCATCTCCGCCAGGGCGTCGCCGTCCCGGTCGGTGTCGACCTGGTCGCCGAACCGCCCCTCCACCTTCTCGGCCGTGTCGTTGTCGCCCTCGGTGCGCAGCATCCGCACCAGCTCCTGCTTGTCCAGCTTCACCGGTCCTCCGTCCACCGCCCGTCGGGCGTCGTGGCGAGTGTGGTGCCGGTCACCGCAGGTCCGCAACGGTGGCCTGCTGAACCCTCCAGATCACGATCCGGTCACGGCGGCGTTCATCCGGCCCGTCCTCGGACGTCGTGGACAGTGACGACGGAGGGAGGCCCGGTGGGACGAACGGACGAATCCGCCTTCGAGGAGTTCGTCGCGGCACGATCCGGTGAGCTGCTCCGGACCGCCGTGCTGCTGACACGCGACCGCGGCCACGCGGAGGATCTGCTGCAGACCGCGCTCGTGAAGGCGTACCGCCGCTGGGGCCGGATCTCCGGCGACCCCTTCCCGTACGTGCGCCGGGTGCTGGTCACCAGCGCGGCGAGCTGGTGGCGGTTGCGCAGCACCCAGGAGATCGTGTCGCTGCCCGCGCACGACCCCGCCGCCCCTGATGCGACCGACGCCTTCGCCGAGCGGGAGCGGATGGCCCAGGCGCTGGGCACCCTTCCGCCGCGCATGCGGGCGGTGCTCGTCCTCCGCTACACGGAGGACCTCAGCGAGGCGGCCACCGCCGACCTGCTCGGCTGCTCGGTCCACACCGTGCGCAGCCAGACCGTCCGGGGCCTCGCCCGGCTGCGCACCGTCCTCGGCGCCACCCCCGCCACCGTCTTCGTTCCCCACCCGTCCCACCACCCCGGCGAGGAGTGCTGACGTGACGATCTCCGACGGCGAGCTGGAGGCCGGCCTGCGCGACCTGCGCTACCGTGCCGACGTCCTCGCGCCTCCCCCTGCCGACCTGGCCGAGCGCACCCGCGAGCGGTACCGCGCCCAGCGGCGCTCCCGGGCCGCCATGGCCGCCGGCGGCCTCGTGACCCTGGCGGTCCTCGTCGGGGTGCCCGTCGCGACCTCCGGCCTGCTGGCCGGCGACCGGGGCGGCGAGGTCGCGGTGCCGAGCATCGCGACCCGGGCTCCGGCGCCCGCCCTCTACGACCTGCCGACGCGCGGCTCGCTCGCCGGGGACGAGGAGTGGCTGGCCGGGGTCCGGGAGCTCGACTGGATGTCCCCGGAGCTCGCGGCCATGCTGCCGCCGGGCGTCGAGCTGCCCGATCCACCGGTCGAGACCCGCCGGATCGCCTGGGCGGGCGAGGTGGCCGGCAGCCGGGTGGCGCTCGTCCTCGGCCGGACCGAGCAGGATGTCCTCGGCCCCACCGGACAGGAGGGCGTGATCCAGGCCTGGTTCACCGGTCCCCGCGACGCCGCGCCGGGCGAGATGGTGCCGGTCGGCTTTCCCGGGCCGGCCCCCCATCTGGAGGCCGCGGAGCTGTTCGCCGCCCCGTACGGGGCGCCCGAGCAGCGCATGGTGGTGGTCGTCGGCGCGCCCGGGGACGAGGCCCGGGTGCTGACCGGCCGGACGGTGACGGCCGCGGCCGACGTCGTCGAACAGTGGGAAGCGGTGCCGATGGAGGACGGCGCCGGCGCGCTGGCGCTCGGTGACTCCTCCGACTGGTCGACCGGCATCCCCGTGGAGCTGTCCCGGCCCGGCCAGAGCCGGCCCCTCAACCGGACCAACACCACCGGGGACGACCTGGTCCGGGCATGGAACGAGCCGGTGGAGGTCGCCGACCCCCGCAGGCTGCGCGGGGTCGTCCACGAGGACGTGCTGCAGCAGGCGGCGAGGCAGCTGGCCGGGCGGTACGGGCTGCCGCTGCGCGACCTCCGCCCGACCCTGCTCGCGGCCGGCCCCGTGGGCGGCGGCTCGGAGAACCGGACCCTCCTGGTCGGCCTGACCTTCCCCTCCGGCGCGACGGGGGCCGCGCTCGTCGACTACTGGACGGACCGGTTCGACATGCCGCAGGAGAGTTCGTTCGGCGTCACGCTGGCCCCGGCCGGCACCCCGCTCCTGGAGCAGGTGTTCGCGGTGCCCACCTCGGAGTCGATCACGATCAGCGGCCCGGCGTCCGGCGTCCTGGCCGAGGTCTACCTCGCGGACGGCACCCTGCACGCCACGGTGCCGTTGGTGGACGGCGCCGGGGTGGGCCCGCTGCGATCGCCCGCGGCCGACCGGGTGCGGATCCTGGACGACCGCGGCGCGGTCGTCGCCGAGGCTCCGCTGTCGGAGCCCAACGGATGAGCGAGCCGGCGTCGGTCACCGCCATGCGGCAGCTCGCCGAGGGGGCCCGGCGGCGACGGTGGGCCGCCCCGCGGCTGTCCGGGCCCCGGTCAGCCCCGGCCGGCGCGACGGACCAGGAACGCCCCCACGGCCGCGAGCACCACGGCCACGGCGAGCTGCGCGATCGCCACGCCGCCCTGGTCGCTGGCGAACCAGGTCGGGGTCGAGACCAGCAGGACCACGGCGACGCCGAGCACCAGCAGCCCGACGAGCCGCTCCCGGCGGGCGTTGCGCGAGCCGGGGGCGCCGGAGGCGGGTTCGGTCATGCCCACCACCCTGCCGGATGGTCGGTGCAGGGGTAGCGGCAGGCCGGACGGGGAACCCCCGTACGAGCCCGATCCGAGACCACGTCGGCGTACGGTGCGACGACGCAGCTCGGAGCCGACCCGGAGGTCCTCATGCCGCAGACATCGCCGCAGGCAGCCGTGCTGACCGAGCTCGAGCCGGTGGTCGCCGAGAACCTCGACCGGCACATCCGGATGGCGAAGGAGTGGCACCCGCACGACTACGTCCCCTGGGACGAGGGGCGGAACTTCGCCTTCCTCGGCGGGGAGGACTGGTCCCCGGAGCAGTCCCGCCTCGACGCGACGGCCAAGGCCGCCATGTTCGTGAACCTGCTGACCGAGGACAACCTGCCCAGCTACCACCGCGAGATCGCCACGCGCTTCGGCCGGGACGGCGCCTGGGGGCAGTGGGTGGGCCGCTGGACGGCGGAGGAGGGGCGGCACGGCGTCGCGCTGCGCGACTACCTCGTCGTCACCCGCGGCGTCGACCCGGTCGAGCTCGAGCGAGCCCGGATGGACTACATGACCACCGGCTACGACTCCGGCGACAAGAGCCCCCTCGAGGCCGTCGCCTACGTGTCGTTCCAGGAGCTGGCCACGCGGGTCTCGCACCGCAACACCGGCCGGGCCACCGGCGACCCGATCGCCGACAAGCTGCTGGCCCGCATCGCCACCGACGAGAACCTGCACATGATCTTCTACCGGAACCTGGTGACGGCGGCGTTCGACATCGACCCGGACGAGATGATGAAGGCCGTGGCCAAGGAGGTCATGACCTTCGAGATGCCGGGCGCGAACATGGCGAACTTCCGGCGGAACTCGACGATCATCGCGAAGGCCGGCATCTACGACCTGCGCCTCCACCACGACGAGGTGGTCAGCCCGATCCTGCGCACCTGGAAGGTCTTCGAGCGCGACGACCTCGGCCCCGACGGCGAGCAGGCCCGCGAGCAACTGGCCGGGTTCCTGACCGGCCTCGACGCCGAGGCCACCAGGTTCGTGGAGAGCCGCGAGCGGATGCGGGCGCGCATGGCGGCCCGGGGCGAGGTCCCCGTCCAGGTCTGACCGGGGCCGTTCAGAGGCGGCAGGCCATGACGATCTCGTCGCAGTCGTCGCCGGGTGCGACGCGGATAGCGCCGGGCAGCCGGCCGACCTCGACGTAGCCCAGGCCCCGGTAGAACCGGTCGACGCCGGTGCCCCCGCGGGCGGTCAGGTGGAGGAACTCCCAGCCCCGGTCGCGGGCGATCCGGTGCACGCCGTCCATCAGCACCCGGCCCAGGCCCTGCCCCTGCCGCGAGGGGTGCACCTGCACCCGCAGCACGGTGCCCCAGTGGCGGCGCAGCGGGCTCAGCGAGCCGACGACGCTGGCGAACCCCGCCGTCTCCCCGTCCACCTCGAGCAGGGCGAGCACGTCCCGGCCGGAGTGGACGCCCTCGAGCAGCTTGTCCAGCAGCGGCACGACGTCGTCCTCGGTGACCGGGGGCACGAAGCCGACCGCCCCGCCGGCGTTGGTGACGTCGGTCCAGCAGCGCAGCAGCTCGGCGCGGAGCCCGTCGTCGACGGTGGAGACGGGGCGGACGACGGCGGCGGGCACACCGGCATTCTCCGCCCCGCCCCGACCCGCCCTCGACGCGGCCCTCAGCCCTGCTTGCTCGGCGGCTCGCCCGCGGCGCGGGCCTCCGCCGCGCGCACCGGGTCGTAGGCGCAGGCGTCGACGACGTCGGTGACCGGCCCCTCCGACGGCTCGGGGGCCTCCGTGACCTCCGCGCCGTCCCCCGACGGCTGGGTCCCGGCCGCGGGCACGGGCGTGCGCGGGTCGATCGCCTCGTCGACCAGCTCCCGGATCCGGTCGTAGTCCGGGTAGGCGGGGTCGATCACCGAGGTGTCGAGGACGACGCTGCGGATCTCGGCGTCCTTCACGCGGAACGCGAGGTCGACGAAGTCGTCGAGCCGCGTGCGCGGGATGTCGGTGCTGACGATGTCCTCGGTGGTCGCCGCCAGCCGCTGGTAGCGCTGCAGGAGGGTGACCGGGTCGGCGGCGTCGACGATCGCGGAGATCGTGCACCGCTGCCGGGCCATGCGGTCGTAGTCGGTGAGCCCGAACCGGCCCCGGGCGAACTGCAGCGCGGTGAAGCCGTCCATGCGGACGTCCCGGCCCGGCGCGATGTAGTCGTCGGGCAGCTCGCCGGTGCCCGGGTCCCCGTTGATCGGCACGTAGTAGTTCACGTCCACCGTGACGCCACCCAGCGCGTCGACCAGCCGGCTGAAGCCCTCGAGGTTCACGAGCACGAAGTAGTCGATGCGCAGGCCCAGGGCCTCGCCGACGCCGAGCTTGAGGAAGTCGGCGCCCGGGTCGTCGGTCGGGCCCAGGACGTCGGGGTACCAGGCCGGGCCGTTGCGGTAGACGGCGTTGAGCAGGCTCTCGCTCTCGCTGCCGGCGTCGAACCCGTCGGGGTAGACCTCGCCGAGCGGGCTGTCCTCGGGGAAGGGCAGGTCCTGCAGGTTGCGGGGCAGGCTGAACAGGACGGTGTCACCGGTCTCGACGTCGGTGCTGGCCACGATGACGGTGTCGGTGCGCACGCCCTCGCGCCCCTCCCCGCCATCGCCCCCGAGCAGGAGCACGTTCACCCGCTCCCGCCCACCGAACAGCTCGGCGGTGTCCTCGCCCTCCTCGTCGACGGTCGCCGACTGCCGGTCGTCGTCGAAGACGCCGGCGATGAGGTCGCGCGACGTGGTGGCCAGGTGGCCGGCGAGGACCGACGGGAC
Source organism: Blastococcus sp. DSM 46786 (assembly GCF_900109665.1). Classification (GTDB taxonomy): domain Bacteria; phylum Actinomycetota; class Actinomycetes; order Mycobacteriales; family Geodermatophilaceae; genus Blastococcus; species Blastococcus carthaginiensis. The sequence goes on along the minus strand of NZ_FOAO01000028.1, from coordinate 33,303 downwards.
GGCGACCGCCGCCACGAGGACCGCCACGACGAGGCCGCCGGCGACGTGCCGCCCGCGCGAGGTGCCCGGTGGCACCAGCATCCGGTAGCCGACGACGACGACGGCGATCCAGAGCAGGGCCAGCACGCCGACCCCGACCGTCGTCCAGAGCAGGACGTCGGTGTCGACGAGGGTCCGGGCGGCGAACCGACGGCCCGCGGTGGCCAGCCACACCCCACCCGCGACCAGCAGGAGGAACACGGTGAGGACGGCCGCCCCGAGCCGCCGCCGGCCGGCCGCCAGGAGACCGGTACCTGGCACGAGCGCCCCGAGGACGGTCCAGCCGAGGGCGGCGCGGAAGCTGCGGCGCGGGGCCCGTGCCGGCGGGTGTGCGCCCGGTCGCGGGGAGAGGGGTGTCGTCCCGTCCGTCATCCCGCGGCTCCTGCGGCGCACCAGCTCACCGGGCCATGCTCCCACCGTTCGACCAGGTGGGGGCGCCGACGGTGCCCACCCGCGCAGGACCGCCCGATCCGGCGACACCGGGGCCGCAGGCGCGGGACCGTCTCGTCGGTGGCCCTCCGTAAGCTCCGCGGCGTGCGACTGGCCACCTGGAACGTCAACTCGATCCGTACCCGCGCCGACCGCGTCGCCGCCTTCCTGGAGCGCCACGACGTCGACGTGCTGGCCATGCAGGAGACCAAGTGCCGGGACGACCAGTTCCCGGAGGCCCGGTTCACCGCGCTGGGCTACGAGGTCGCGCACGTCGGCTACTCGCAGTGGAACGGGGTGTCGATCCTGTCCCGGGTGGGGTTGGAGGACGTCACCGTCGGCTTCCCCGGCCAGCCGTGCTGGGGCGAGGACACCTCCTGCGAGGCACGGGCGCTGGCCGCCACCTGCGCCGGGGTGCGGGTGTGGAGCCTCTACGTGCCCAACGGGCGCACGCTGGCCGATCCGCACTACACCTACAAACTGGAGTGGCTGGCCGCGCTGCGCGGCACCGCGGCGGGCTGGCTGGCCGACGACCCCGCCGCCCAGGTGGCGCTCGTCGGCGACTGGAACATCGCCCCGCAGGACGACGACGTCTGGGACATGTCGGTGTTCAGCACCTCCACGCACGTCTCCGCGCCGGAGCGCGCGGCCTTCCAGGCGGTGGTCGACGCCGGGTACGCCGACCTGGTGCGCCCCCACGCCCCCGGCCCGGGCGTCTACACGTACTGGGACTACACCCAGCTGCGCTTCCCCCGTCGCGAGGGCATGCGGATCGACTTCCTGCTGGGCTCCCCCGCCCTGGCGGCCCGGGTCGACGGCGCGTTCATCGACCGCGAGGAGCGCAAGGGCAAGGGCGCCAGCGACCACGCCCCGGTGGTCGTCGACCTGAGCTGACGGGCCAGCGTGTCCGGAGCGCGGGTCTTGGTGGCAGGTGGGGCGTCGAGGCGAGGCGGGGAGCCGCGTCCGCGCATGTAGTTCCGTGGTCGGGTCGGCGGGCTTTCCGTCGCCGCGTCGCTCAGCCGGCCGGTGTCGGCGGCGGGTCGGCACCGCCAGCACACCGATCCCCCGGCACCGGCGCGCGGCGTTCCTCGGGGCGGACCGGCAGAGATCAGTCGGTCAGTGGCTGCACCGGCCCTCGCGTCCGCCGGCCCGGAAGCCGAGTCTCATCGGTGTCGGACCGTCGCGGTCCGACGGACACGGGGGGCGGCGCTCCGGAGCGTCCCTGGTCCCTCGCCTCGGAGAGGAACTCGACCATGAGGCGCCCTACGCTCTCGGAACCGGATGACCGCCAGTCCAGGGGTGCCGCGCGCTCGGTGGCCGTCGTCGGCAGCGGCCGGATGGGCTCGGGCTTGGTGTCCCTGCTCGCGCCACACACGGATGTCGTCTGGGCGAGCCGTGACCCCGCGCGGCTCGCCCAGCGTCTCGACGCGCTCGAGATGGGTGGCCGGGTCCGCCCGGAGGCCGAGCCGGAGGCACTGGAGGCCGACGTCGTGGTGCTGGCGCTCTGGCACGACGACGCGGTCGCATTCGCCACTCGGCACGCCCGGCGGTTGGCCGGCACGGTGGTCGTTGACATCGCGAACCCGTTCACCCCCGACTTCCTCGGCTTCTCGTTGCCGGAGACGACCTCCGCCGCCGAGCGGCTGGCGGCCGCGGCGCCGGCCGCACACGTCGTCGGGGCGTTCAAGAACACCTTCTGGGTGGTGCTCGAGGAGCCCACGATCTTTCCGGAGGGCCCGTCGGACGTGCTCGTGACCGGCGACGACGCGGCGAGCAAGGAACTGGTCCTCGCCACGCTCGCCCCCCTCCCGTTCCGGTTCCTGGATGCCGGCCCCCTGGCCAACAGCCGGACCGTCGAGCGCATGACCTTGCTCGGGCGGGAGCTGGCCCAGCGGACGGGCAGCTATCCGCGCACCGGCTGGCGGCTGCTCGGCGTCGACGGACGGTGAGCGGGCCCGGCCGCTCAACGCAGGGCGAGTGGCGACCGGTCTCCCGGTTCCCGCCGCCCGTGGATCCGGCGGGCATCCGCGGGGATGGCGACGTCGTTGATGCTGGCCTCACGCCGCCGCATGAGGCCGTCGGCGGCGAACTCCCACTGCTCGTTGCCGTAGGACCGCCAGCATCTCCCGGCCGCGTCGCTCCACTCGTACTGGAACCGGACGGCGATGCGGTCATCGGTGACGGCCCAGAGCTCCTTGCGCAGCGCGTACTCGCGTTCGCGGTCCCACTTGCGGGTCAGGAACTCCACCACGGCGTCCCTGCCCTGCAGGAACTCGTCCCGGTTCCGCCACACGGTGTCCTCCGTGTAGGCCAGCGCGACGCGGGCCGGGTCGCAACTGTTCCAGGCGTCCTCGGCCGCCTGCACCTTCTCCAGGGCGGTGTCCCGGGTGAACGGCGGGAAGGGGGGACGCGGCACGGGGATCTCCTGAGGTCGTGGCGCCGGGGACCGGTGCGCTCGGCCTCCACCCTGCGGCAGCCGGCGCCGGAGGACGAGCCCGTCGCCGGTCACCGGGCGCCGGGTTGCTGCCATGCTCGCCACGGCGCCCGGCGCGGAAGTCACCCGCTCTCGGCCACCAGCCGGAGGAAGCGCGGGAGGCCGACGTTGCGTCCGGTGAGCACCACGCCCACGCGGGCCCCCGCCAGCCCGGCGGCCGGGTCGAGGACCGCGGCGAGCGCGGCGGCCCCGGACGGTTCCACCATCTGCTGGTGCTCGGCGGCGAGCCACCGCAGCCCACGGATGATCTGCTCGTCGGAGACCGGCAGCACGCGGTGCACCACCTGGCACACCAGCCCGAACGTCCGGGTGGCCGGGTCGACGGCGCCGGACAGCCCCTCGGCGACCGACTCGGCCGGCTGGACCGGTACGGGTCGTCCGGCCGCATGCCAGCGCAGCCAGGTGGGGCTCCGTTCCGTCGCGGCCGCCCAGACCTGGACGCCGGGCCGGTGCTCCGCGAGGACGGCCCCGAGTCCCGCGGCCAGGCCTCCCCCGCCGATCGGCACCACGAGGACGTCGACGTCGGGCAGTTCCTCGTCGAGCTCCAGCCCCAGGGTGCCGGCCCCGGCGATCATGTCCGGATCGTCGTACGCCGACGAGAACGTCCACCCGTACGCCGCCGCGGAGGCCAGTGCCGCCCGCCGCGCCGACTCGATGTCGGCGAAGGTCTCCATGCGCGCGCCGAGATCGGCCAGCCGGTCCAGCTTCGCCCGATCGGTGGCCGCGGGCAGGTAGATGTGCGCCTGCGTGCCCAGTCGGCCGGCAGCGTAGGCGAGCCCGATGCCGTGGTTCCCGGCCGTCGGCGCCACGACGCCGCGCGACCGCGCGGTCGCGGTCAGCCGGGTGAGCTTGGTCAGCGACCCGCGCGGCTTGAAGCTGCCGGTCACCTGCTGCTGCTCGTGCTTGAGCCAGACCGATGCCCCGCTCACCCGGCCGGCGGACGCGGAGAGCTCTACCGGCGTCCGGTGCAGGTGCGGCGCGATCAGGGGGCGGGCGGCGCGGGCCGCGCCGACCACATCGCCGACCTCGAGGCGGTCCCGCGGCCCGGTCACGTCGTCCCCACCGTCACGGCCCGCCGCTCGCCCGCCCCGGGAAGTTCGGGGAGACTCGGTGGCGAACGTCGTACCCGTGGGGGCCAGCAGCGCGGGCCTGCTCGCGGCTCGTGGTCCCGCCGGGAGCCGATCGGTCACCGCGTCAGCGCCTCGCCGGCCGGCGGTGCGGTCGCGGGAGCCGGACGGGCCGCCGCCGCCCAGGTCCCCGCTGCCAGCAGCACCAGGACGACCGCCACCACCGCGGCGCCCACCCGGCTCAGCGCGGCCAGGCCGTAGCCCTCCAGGACCACGCCACCGACCCACGCGCCGGCGGCGATGCCCCAGTAGACGACGGCGGTGTTCAGGCTCAGCACCGTCTGCGCGGCCGACGGCACGAAGCGGACCAGCCGGCTCATCTGAGCCGGGACGATCCCCCAGCCGGCCCATCCCCACAGCGCGAGGGCGCCCACGGCCACCGGTACCCGCCACGGAGCCGGGAGCTGCGGGAGGAGGGCTAGGCAGGTGAGGGCGAGGAGGAGTGCGCCCAGCATCGCCAGCACCGTGGCGGTCCCGCCATGGCGGTCGGCGGCGCGCCCGCCGGACCGGTTGCCCAGGTAGGCGAACCCGCCGTACACGAGCAGCAGGGCGCTGATCGCCGTCGCGTCGAGGCCGGCGAAGACGCTGAGGACCTCCGCGAGGAACGTGAACGGCACGAACATGGCCAGCTGCCAGGAGAACACGGCCAGCAGGTTGAGCGGCACGGCCGACCGCACCCAGCCGGCCGGACGTCCGGTCGGAGCCGCGGCGGCCGGGGCGACCGGCAGCCGCGGCAGGAGTCGCGCCAGCCCGACCGTCGCGGCGGCACCCAGCACGGCCACGGCGACGAACGTGCTCCGCCACGAGCCGAGGCCGCCGAGGAGGCTGCCCAGCGGCACGCCGAGGACCATCGCGACCGTCATGCCGGACAGCACGGCCGCCACGGCTCGGCCCCGCTCCTCCGGCGGCGACAGCGCCACCGCCACGCCCATGGCCGTCGGGGAGTACAACCCCGCGAAGACCGCTGCCGCGATCCGGGCGCCGAGGAGGACGCCCATGTCCGGGGCCACCGCGGCGACCAGGTGCGCCACCGTGAAACCCGCCATGCCGACGACGAGCACGGTGCGCCGATCGAAGCGGGCGGCCAGCGGCCCGAGCACCAGGGCCGCGGTGCCGTAGACCAGCGCGAACAGGGACAGCAGCCGGCCGGCGTCGGCCAGCGGGACGTCGAGGTCCCCGGCGATCGTCGGCAGGATCCCGGCCACGACGAAGCCACTGGTCCCCAGCGCGAAGCTGCCGAGCGCGAGCATCCGCAGCCGGGCGTCGGCGCGGCTCACGGCGCCACCATCTCCAGCGCGGCGGCGGCGGACGCCAGCAGGCCGGTGGGCGCCGGGCGGGAACCGCCGTCCAGCGCGGCCACCCAGCCGTCGGTGCTCAGCACGCCCGCGAACCGCGACTGCAGCACCAGCAGGGTGTGCCGGTGCAGCTCCTCGGCGGTCACGCTCCCGACGGCGTTGCGGAGCGCGATGGTCCCGGTGGCGTCGTCGAGGACCTCCACCGCGTATCCCCGGTGCGCCGCCGACCGGGCCGTCGAGTCGATGCAGTTGTGGGTGAGGAACCCGACCAGCGTCACGGTGTCCACCCCCTCGCTGCGCAGCCAGTCGTCCAGGGACGTGCCGCTGAAGGCGCTCGGCAGGGTCTTCTGCACCCGGAGGTCCGCGCGGACGCCGTCGAGCACGGGGTGCAGCCGCCAGCCGGCCGTGCCCCGGGCGAAGGCCGGCGCGCCCGGTTTCTCCGTCTGCTGGACGACGACGACCGGGATGCCACGGGCGGTGGCGGCGTCCACGGCCCGCCGCACGTTGGCCAGGGCGGCGGTGCGCGGCGGCCATGCGACCGGCAGCGTTCCCTCGTCGTACTCCCCCTGGACGTCGATCACCAGCAGTGCACGGCTCACGTCGCGCTCCTCTCCTCCTGGCCACCCCCGACGGGCCGGTGATGGTCGCGAGGAAGCCTCCGGCCGGGGCGGTGGCGACGGTGAGGGGCAGAAGCGACGAGCCGGGAACGATTCCTGCCAGCCGGTGCTCCGTGGCGGGAACCGGGCGAGCCGTGGCGCCCCCGGGGGTGGTTCCGGCGACGCCGCGAGCCGACGCTCTGCCCGTGACCACCACCTCCCCAGGCGGAACCACCCCGCACCCCGGCATCCGCCCGGCGACCGAGCAGGACGCGGCGGCCGTCGCAGGCATCCACGACGCCGGCATCCTCAGCGGCGTCGCCACCCTGGACACCACGCCGCGCACGGTCCCCGGCACCCGGGCGCGGATCCGAGCGACCGGCGCGCCCCACCTGTTCCTGGTCGCCGAGGAGTGCGCGCGCGTGGTGGGCTGGGCGGCGACCTTCGCCTACTCGCCGCGCGCCGCGTACCGGGGCGTGGCCGAGTTCTCGGTCTACGTGGATCCGCGCAGCGCCGGGCGGGGTCACGGTCGCCGGCTGCTCGCGGAACTGACCCGGGGGTCGGAGGCGGCCGGTCTCCACAAGCTCGTCGGCCGGGTCCTCGCCGGCAACACCGGGAGCCGGGCCCTGTGCTCGGCGTGCGGCTTCCGCGAGGTGGGCGTCCACCGGCGGCACGGGCAGGTCGACGGGACGTGGCACGACGTCGTCGTCCTGGAGCGGCTCCTGGGCGCCGCGGCAGACGTGGCGCTGGTCAGGTAGCCGCCGTCCGGGGAGAGGCTTCCCCGGCGGACACCCGGGCCCGGAAGCCGGCCCGGTACTGGGTCGGCGAGCAGCCCAGGGCCCGCCGGAAGTGGGTCCGCAGCGCGATCGGGGAGCCGAATCCGGTCGCGTCGGTGATCCGGTCGATCGTCAGATCGGTGCGCTCGAGGAGCTGCTGGGCGAGGAGGACGCGTTGGTGGAGCAGCCACTGGTGCGGCGTGCGCCCGACCTCCGCCCGGAACCGCCGGGCGAAGGTGCGCGGGCTCATGTACGCGGTGGCCGCCCACTGGTCGACCTCGATCGGGCTGCTGAGGTTCTCCAGCGCCCAGCGCAGGGCCCGCGGCATCCGGTCGTCCGGCTCGTCACCGGACACGGGCACCTCCAGGACCTGCGCGTCGCCGCCCGAACGCGGGGGCGGCATGACCATCCGGCGCGCCACGTCACCCGCAGCCGCGGCCCCGCGCAGCCTCCGCAGCAGGTGCAGGCACAGGTCGACCGAGGCCATGTTCCCTGCCGCGGTGAGCACCGTGCCCTCGTCCACGAAGAGCGCCTCGTGGTCGACGCGGATGTCCGGATGGCGCTGCGAGAGCTCGGCCGTGTGCATCCAGTGGGTCGTCGCGCGACGTCCCCGCAGCAGGCCGGCCTCGGCCAGCACGAAGACGCCGCGGCAGGACCCGGCGACGGTCGCTCCCCGGGCGTGCGCGGCACGCAAGCCGTCGAGAACGGAGCGCGGGGCCGGGCCGGTGTCCGGCCGCCACCAGGGCACGACCACCAGATCCGCACGGGCGATGACGTCCTCCACCCCTCCGGCGGCGACCAGCATGCCCAGGGCCTCGTGCGCACCGTCGTCACCGGCCACGACCTCCACCCGGTGCACCGGGTGGCCCGCGCCGGTGCGGTCGGCAGCGAACACCTCCAGCGGCACGGCGAGGTCGAGGAGCCGCGCACCGGTGAACGCCACGATCGCCACGGTCGACCCCCCGGGCAGCGGGCCGCCGGCTCCCGGTGCCGACGGGACGGCGCACCGCGATCCGTACGTGTCGCGGTCGTCGGCATCCCGGTCGATCCACCGGACTCCTGGCACCACGTCGTGCTGGACCCGTTCCCGCACAGACCCGGTCATGTGCCGCCCTCCCGCTCTGGCGCTACGCTGTGTCGCGTTATCAGGATCTGCTTTCTACACCGTTTGGCGGTCAGGCGGTCTACTAACGATGCACAGTGTCGCGTATCTCAGAGAGGGGTCCGGGTGTCGACGGTCGGGAGACCACGGGATGCGCAGCGGCGAGCTGCGGTGCTCGCGGCCACCAGGGAACTGCTCGCCGAGGGTGGTTATCCAGCGCTGAGCATCGGCGCCGTCGCCTCTCGTGCGGGCGTGGCACGGACGACCGTGTACCGGTCCTGGCCGTCGAAGGCGGCCCTGGTGATCGACGCCGTCTCGGGGGTGATGGATCTGGGCCCCGCTGTGGACACCGGGCGGTGGGCCGACGACCTCCGCGAGACCGTGCTCCAGACGACCCGCTCGCTGAGCCAGTCCGTGGCCGGGCAGACCATCCCCGGCCTCGCCGCCGACCTGACCCGCGACCCCGAACTAGCCGCCGAGTTCCGCGCCCGCTTCGCACAACCGCGCAAGCGCGCCGTCGTCCGCCTGCTCCAGCGCGGGATCGCGGAGGGTGCGGTACGGGCCGACGTCGATCTGGACCTGGTGGAGGACCTCCTCGTGGCACCCATCGTGCACCGCCTGGTCATCACCGGAGCGCCGGTGACCGAAGCGCTGGCCCTGGAGGTGCTGGACCTCGTGCTCGGGGGCATCAGCACGTCCCGCACACCGGACACCGGCTGACGGTCGGCCCGCCAGGTCCCGGCGCCCACCTCGTCGAGCGGGGCGGGCGGCCGGCACACGGCCGCCGTGTCCCCTATGCCGGTCCGCCGGCCGCGGGTGCTCCGACGCCCGGCACCATGAGGGCGGTCAGAGCTGCACGGGTGCTCGGCGTCCACGGCGCCGGCCGACCCGTGTCCGGATCCACCTTGATGACCACCCGCGAGCCCCTCGCGTGCTCGACGCCGTCCGTGGTGAAGCGCACCGCGTACACCGCGCTGGTGACGCCCACCCTGATCACGGCGAGCTCGACGTCCAGGAGCCCCACCCCCCGGAAGGGTGCGGCGTAGGTCAGCTGCTGCTCCCGCACGGCCCAGTGCTGGTCCGGGTTCCGGTGGGGATCGAGTTCCCACCGCCGCCCCAGGGACTCGAAGTAGGCGGAGATGGCGCGATCGGTGAGCGCGAAGTACCGCGCGTTGTGCAGCATCCCCATCGCGTCCAGATCGTCGAAGTACACGGGCGCTCGCCAGAGGAACGCTGCACGTTCCACCGTTGCGCAGTGCTCTACCTCGTGCTCGGTCTGCTCTACCAGTTCCGTCATGGCTTCCCTCTTCCCGTCGGACTGCTGGGGGCGGGGCCGGGTGGCCGCCGTCGCCCGGCCAGCGTGCTGGGCATGACGCTGTCGGCACGAGTGGCAGAAATGCCGCGAACGGCAGGGATCCGGCCATCCCGGAGCCCCACCGCCCGCTCACGGTGGCGCGAGATCGAGCGGGCCCCGCTGACCCCGGGCGGTCGTCGACCCCAGCTGACGGATGCCTAGGCTGGCGCCCCGTGCTCGTCCTGCTGCCTCCGTCGGAGACCAAGGCCCCCGGGGGCGAGGGCCCGCCGCTCGACCTCGGGGCGCTCACCGCACCGGAGCTCACACCGGTGCGGAGCGGGCTCGCCGAGGCGCTGATCGCGCTCGCCGGCGACGTCCCGGCGTCCCGTGCCGCCCTGGGGCTCTCCCCGAAGCAGGACGACGAGATCGCCCGCAACGCCGCGCTCTTCACCGCCGGCACGCTCCCGGCGCTCGAGCGCTACACCGGCGTGCTCTACGACGCCCTCGCCGTGCGCTCGCTCACCCGGGCGCAGCGGGCCCGGGCCGACCGCCGGCTGGCCGTGGGGTCCGCGCTCTTCGGACTGGTCGCCGGCGGGGACCGCATCCCGGCGTACCGCCTCTCGGCCGGCTCCGCGCTGCCCGGCCTGCCCACCCTCCGCGCCCTGTGGAAGCCGGCGCTCGGGCCGGTGCTCGCCGGCGTCGACGAGCTGGTCGTCGATCTGCGCAGCGGCTCCTACGCCGCGCTCGCACCCGTGCCCGGCGCGGTCACCGTGACCGTGCTGAGCGAACGGCCCGACGGCACGCGTGCCGTGGTCAGCCACTTCAACAAGGCGCACAAGGGACGGCTGGCCCGCCTGCTCGCCACCACCACGGCCGAGCCGGGTGACGTCGTGCGGCTCAGGAGCCTGCTGAGGCGGGCGGGGTTGCACGTGGAACACGCCGGCGGAACGGCGTTGACGCTGGTCGTGCCTGCGCACTGAGGCCCATCTCTCGCCCTCCGCCCCTGCGGTTGGTTGCACGCAACCGGCCTGCCGTGACATAACTGCGGGGGACCCGGCGCGCCCGAACCACGCGGCGCACGGGCACCTCGTATCCGGCGGCCGCCGGGCAGGAAGGCTTCGGTGGACGGGACGGACCGCACGGTCGACGCGGGACCGGGCCTCGGCGCGCGCTCCGCGGCCGAGCTGCGCCTGGACCCCACCCGGGTGGCAGCCGCCCGCCGCATCCTCCCGACCGGGGACCGCGCCGGGCTCGACCGGCTCGCGCAGCTCGCCGCCCGGCTGCTGGGGACGAGCGGCAGCCAGGTCTCGCTGCTCGTCGACGAGCAGCACGTCGCCGCCGGGACCGGCGCCGCCGCCGTCGGCACCACCGGGCCGCTCTCGGACTCGCTCTGCACCGTCACGGCGGCGCTGCCCGCCGGGGAGGCGCTCGTCGTCCCCGACGCGCGGGCCGACGAGCGCGTGCGCGACCTCCCGCCGGTGCGGTCCGGCACCGTGGGCTCCTACCTCGGCACCGTGCTCACCGATCCCACGGGCGCCCCCGTCGGCGCGCTGTGCGTCTTCGACCCCGAGCCGCGGCCGTGGGCGAGCTCGGAGATCGCGACGCTGCGCCAGCTCGCCGGCTCGGTCATGACCGAGCTGCAACTGGCGGCGCTGCTGCGCCGGTCCGAGGGCGACCGCATCCGGTGGGAGCTGGCCACCGAGGCCGGCGGCGTGGGCACCTGGGACTGGGACCAGGAGACCGGTGAGCTGACCTGGGACGAACAGCTCATCGCGATGTTCGGCTACGGCAGCGAGGACTTCGGGCGGACGATCGACGCCTTCGACGCCCGCCTGCACCCCGAGGACGCCGAGTGGGTCGCCGAGGCGCTCCAGCAGGCCGTGGGGACCGGCGGCGAGTACGACGCCACCTACCGCATCGTGCGCCCGGACGGCGAGACCCGCTGGATCCACGCCCACGGCCGGGCACTGGTCGACGGGGGTGGGCGCACGACCCGCATCCTGGGCACCGCCTACGACGTGACCGGCGAGCGGGAGGAGGCCACCCGCGTCACCCGCGTCCTCGAGGCCATGCCCGCCGGCTTCTACAGCCTCGACCGCGACTGGTGCTTCACCTACGTCAACGCCGTGGCCGAGAAGCTGCTGCAGACCACCCGCGACGAGCTGCTGGGGCGGGAGCTCTGGGAGGCCTTCCCCGCCGCGCTGCACAGCGTCTTCGAGGACCGCTACCGCGAGGCCGTTCGCACCGGCGAGCCGGTCGCCTTCGACGCCTTCTACCCCGCGCCGCTGGACGGCTGGTTCGAGCTGCGGGCCTGGCCCAGCCCCGACGGCCTGTCGGTGTACTTCCTCGAGGTGACCGAGCGGCGCCGGGTGCAGGAGGAGGCCGAGCGGGTGGCCCAGCGGCTGGCGCTGCTGGCCAGCGTCAGCGCCGACCTCGCCGGCCCGCTGGACCAGCACCGCGCGATGGAGCACCTGCCCCAGCTCGTCGTGCCGGCGCTCGCCGACTTCTGCATCGTCACGGTCGTCGACGAGGACGGCCGCGCCCGCGACGTCGGGTACTGGCACGCCGATCCCGAGCTGCGCCCGGTGCTGGAGCGCTACACCGAGGTGCGGCTGGACGCGATGCCGCCGGACTCCCCCGCCGCCGTCGCGCTGCGCACCGGGGAGCAGCGGCGCAGCCTGGGCCCGGCGGTGCTGGACCTGCTCGCCCCGGGGGAGTCCCGCGACCTGCTGGCCCGCCTCGATCCGCGTGAGGCCGTCGTGCTGCCGATGCGCGGGCGCAACCGCACGCTGGGCCTGCTGACCGTCTACTACTCCCAGGTGACCCCGACCCGGGCCGAGAACCTGGCCACCGCGCAGGAGGTGGCCGACCGCGCCGGCCTGGCCCTGGACAACGGCCGCCTCTACAACGCCCAGCAACAGCTCGCCGAGGGGCTGCAGCGCAGCCTGCTCACCGAGCCGCCCGAGCCCGACCACGCCGAGATCGCGGTGCGCTACCTCCCCGCCGCGGAGGCGGCCCGGGTCGGCGGCGACTGGTACGACGCCTTCCTGCAGCCGGGCGGCGCGACGATGCTGGTCATCGGCGACGTCGTGGGGCACGACACCGAGGCAGCGGCGGCCATGGGCCAGCTGAGGGGTTTGCTGCGCGGGGTCGCCACCTACAGCGACGCCGGCCCGGGTGAGGTCCTGCGCGGGCTGGACGCCTCGATGACGACCCTGCAGATCCCCACCATGGCCACCGCCGCGGTCGCCCGGCTCGAGCAGACGCCCGACGAGGTGGAGCAGGGCGTCACGCGCATGCGCTGGGCCAACGCCGGCCACCTGCCGCCGCTGGTCCTCACCGAGGAGGGGCAGGTGGCGGAGCTGGGCGAGTGGACCGGCGACCTGCTGCTGGGAGTCGACCCCGGCACGCAGCGGCGCGAGTCGGTCGCCACGCTGCGGCGCGGCTCGACGGTCCTGCTCTACACCGACGGCCTCGTCGAGCGCCGCGACTCCGACCTCGACGAGGGCATCCAGCGGCTGCGGGCGGCGGTGGAGGAGCTCGCCGACCTGCCGCTGGAGGCCCTGCTCGACGAACTGCTGCACCGGCTGGTGGACGGCCACCCGGAGGACGACGTCGCGCTGGTCGCCGTCCGGCTGCACCCGCAGGACCGGCCCCGGCCGGCCGCGGCCGGGCCGGCCCGCGTGCCCCCCACCGTGCCGAGGGACCCGGCCCAGGACTGAGCCGCGCGCCGGTCAGCGACCGCGGTCGCGCCGCACCTGCGCCTTGCGCCCCTTGATCATCGTGGCCCGCAGCGCCTGCACGACCTCGTCGGCGGCGGCCTCGGGCACCTCGACGAGCGCGAACCGCTGGTGGATCTCGATCGACCCGACGTCGCGCCCGGTCAGCCCGGTCTCCCCCGTGATGGCACCGACCAGGTCGCCCGGGCGGATACCGGCGTCCCGGCCGACCCCGACGAACAGCCGTGCGGCCGGGCCGCCGCCGGGACGCCCCGCCGGCCGGCCTGGTCGCTCGTCCCGCCGCCCGCCGTCGCGCCCGCCGCCGGCCCGCCCGCCGTCCCGCTCGGGGCGGAAGGAGACCTGCGGGATCTCCTCGTCGTCGTCCACCGGGCCCGTCGCCTCGTGCGCCAGCTTGACCGCGGCGAGGGCGACCTCGACGAGGTCGAACTCGTCGGTGAGGGTCTCGACGACGACGCGGAAGCGGTCCAGGTCGTCGGTGAGCAGGCTCTCCCGCAGCGCGGCCCGCGTGAGGTCGAGCCGGCGGGCGCGGAGGTCGGCGACCGTGGGCACCTTCTCGACGGTGATCGGCGCACCCGCGACCCGCTCGATGGTCTTGAGCATCCGGTGCTCCCGCGGCTCGGCGAGGGTGATCGCCACCCCCTCGCGGCCGGCCCGGCCCACCCGGCCGATGCGGTGCACGTAGGACTCCGGCGCCGAGGGGACGTCGTAGTTGACGACGTGGGTGAGCTGCTCGACGTCCAGCCCGCGCGCCGCGACGTCGGTGGCCACCAGCAGCTCCGCCGTCCCCCCGCGCAGCCGCCCCATCACCCGGTCGCGCTGCTCCTGGCTCATGCCGCCGTGCAGCGCCTCGGCGCGGTAGCCGCGGCCGTTGAGGGTCTCGGTGAGGGAGTCGACCTCCTCCCGGGTGCGGCAGAAGACGATCGCCGCGGCCGGCGCCTCGACGTCGAGGATGCGGCCGAGCGCGGCCGGCTTGGCCCCGCGGGGCACCACGTAGGCGGTCTGCCGGATGCGGGGCGCGGTCCCGGGCGCCGCCCGCTCGCGGGCGATGGTGATCCGCACCGGGTCGGAGAGGTGGCGGCGGGCCAGCGCGTCGAGGCGGCGCGGCATGGTGGCCGAGAACAGCACCGTCTGCCGCTCCTCCGGCGTCGCGTCGAGGATTGCCTCCAGGTCCTCGGCGAAGCCCATGTCGAGCATCTCGTCGGCCTCGTCGAGCACGACGGTGGCGATCTCGTCGAGGCGCAACGCCCCGCGGTTGAGCAGGTCGAGGGCGCGCCCGGGGGTGGCGACGACGACGTCCACGCCCGACTCCAGCGAGCGCAGCTGCCGCACGATCGGAGCGCCGCCGTAGACCGGCAGCACGCGGGCGCCGAGGTCCTTGCCGTAGCGGTGCAGCGCCTCCGACACCTGGACGGCGAGCTCGCGGGTGGGCACCAGCACCAGCGCGACCGGGGCGCGGTCGGTGCGGTGGGCCGGCATCCGCTGCAGCACCGGCAGCGAGAAGGCGGCGGTCTTGCCGGTGCCGGTCGCGGCCTGGCCGAGCAGGTCGCGGCCCCCGGCCAGCGGCGGGATCGCCTGCTGCTGGATGGGCGTCGGCTCCTCGTAGCCGAGCGCGGACAGCGCCTGCAGCAGCTCCGGGCGCAGGCCCAGGCCCTCGAAGGTGGACCCCTCGAAGGTGGGGCCCTCGGAGGTGGGGTCGCCGGCAGGGTCGAGTTCGTCGGTCATCGCCGCCCATCGTTCCCCCTGGTCGGCGACGACGCGCGGCCGGGTTTCTGGCAGGCTGCCCGGGTGACCGCCGACGACGACCTCTGCACCCGCCCCGCGACCGAGCTGGCCGCGCTGGTCCGCGACCGCGAGGTGTCGGCGCGCGAGCTGCTGGAGGCCCACCTCCGCCGCATCGAGCGGCTGGACCCGCAGGTCAACGCCGTCGTCACCGTGGACGCCGAGGGCGCCCGCGCCGCCGCCGACGCCGCCGACGCCGCCCAGGCCGCGGGCCGGTCGCTCGGCCCCCTGCACGGGCTCCCGGTCGCGCACAAGGACACCCACGCCACCGGCGGCATGCGCACGACGTGGGGCTCGCCGCTGCACGCCGACACCGTGCCGGCCGCCGACGAGCTGGTGGTGGCGCGCCTGGTCGGCGCCGGGGCGGTCCGGGTCGGGAAGACCAACGTGCCCGAGTTCGCGGCCGGCTCGCACACCTTCAACCCGGTGTTCGGCGTGACGCACAACCCCTACCGGCACGGCCGCTCGGCGGGCGGGTCGAGCGGTGGGGCGGCGGCCGCGCTGGCGGCGGGGTTCGTGCCGATCGCCGACGGCAGCGACATGGGCGGCTCGCTGCGCAACCCCGCGGCGTTCTGCAACGTCGTCGGGCTGCGGCCCACCCCGGGGCGGGTGCCGACGTGGCCCGCGCCGATGGCGTGGTCGCAGCTGTCGGTGCAGGGCCCGATGGGTCGCACGGTCGCGGACGTGGCGCTGCAGCTGTCGGTGCTCGCCGGGCCCGACCCGCGCGTGCCGATCGCGCTCGCGGACGACCCGGCCGGGTTCGCCGCCCCCCTGCCCGAGCGCCTCGACGGCCTCCGCGTGGCCTGGGCACCGGACCTGGGCGGGCAGGTGACCGTGGACCCGGCGATCACCGCCGTCCTGGCGCCGTCGGTCGCCGTGTTCGAGTCCCTGGGCGCGTCGGTGGAGGAGGCCTGCCCCGACCTCACGGGCGCGGACGAGGTCTTCGGCACGCTGCGGGCCTGGCTGTTCGACTCGAACTTCTCCGAGCTGGCGCGGCGGCACCCGGACCAGGTCAAGGAGTCGATCCGCTGGAACGCCGAGCTGGGCGCGAAGCTCACCGGCTCCGACCTGGCGCGCGCCGAGCGGCTGCACACGGCGCTGTACGAGCGGGTGGTCGCCTTCTTCGAGCGGTACGACGTGCTGCTCGCGCCGACGACGCAGGTGCTCCCCTTCCCGGTGGAGCTGGAGTACCCGACCGAGATCGCCGGCGTCCACCAGGAGAACTACCTGGAGTGGATGCGTTCCTGCACGGTCATCTCGGCGACCGGGTGCCCGGCGCTGTCGGTGCCGGGCGGCTTCACCCCCGACGGGTTGCCGGTGGGCCTGCAGGTCATCGGGGCGCCCCAGGCCGATCGCCGGGTGCTGGAGGTGGGGCACGCCTTCGAGCGGGCGACCCTGTTCGGCGAGCGCCGCCCGGCTCTCTGAACCGCTCTACCGCTCTCTAGCGTCGGCACTAGAACGCCCGAGACGCGGCAAGACCTCGGGCCGCGCGCCGAGTGCGACGACGTCGTGGCGATCAGCGGCTGATGGCCACGACATCGTCGCACTCGCGCGGAGCGCGGGGCCAGGACGACGGCGCGGCGGCCGACGAGGCGGCGCACCCCGGTCAGCCCGCCTCGGTCAGCCGGCCTCGGGGCCATCGGAGCCGGCCGGGTACTCCTGCAGCGGCACCTCGCCCGCGGTCCACGCGGCGAGGATCGGCTCGACGATCCGCCAGGACTCCTCGGCCTCGACGTCGCTGATCGACAGCGCGGAATTGCCGGCCAGCATCTCCCCGATGAGCAGTCCGTAGGCGGACAGCCGGCGCGGCGGCAGGTCGATGTCCAGCGTCCGGCGCTCGAGGTCGAACGGATCGCCGGCACCGTTGAGGTTGAGCTCGAGCCCGATGCCGTCGGGCTCCAGGCGCAGCCGCAGCACGTCGGGCTGAGGCTGCTCCTCCTGCCCGAAGGGAAGGTGGGGCACCGGCTTGAACCGCAGGACGATCTCGTGCCGGTCGGCGCCCAGCGCCTTGCCCGACCGCAGCCGGAACGGGACGCCCGCCCACCGCCAGTTGTCGATCGTGACCGTGTATTCGGCGTAGGTCTCGGTGCCCCGGTCGGGGTCGACGCCGTCCTCGCCCGCGTAATCGGGTAGCTCGTGGCCGCCGACGTGACCTGCGGTGTACCGTGCGCGCACCGTGTCGCGTGCCATGTCCGACGGCGGCCGGACGGCCCGGAGGACGTCGGATCTGCGGCCGGCGAGGCTGTGGGCGTCCAGGGCGGCCGGCGGCTCCATCGCCGTCACCGCGAGCACCTGCAGCAGGTGGTTCTGCAGCATGTCGCGCAACGCACCCGCACGGTCGTAGTAGCCGGCCCGGCCCTCCAGCCCCAGTGTCTCGTCGAAGACGATGTCCACCCGCTCGACGTGCTGGGCGTTCCACACCGGCTCGAACAACCGGTTGGCGAACCGCAGGCCGAGGATGTTGAGCACCGTCTGCATGGCCAGGAAGTGGTCGGTGCGGAAGGCCCGCTCCTCGGGGACCAGCCGGTGCAGCACCTCGTTGAGCCGCCGGGCGTCGGCCCGGTCGACGCCGAAGGGCTTCTCGACGGCGACGGCGGCCCCCTCGGGCAGGCCGACCTCGACCAGCGCCTCCAGCGTGGGCAGGAAGACGGTGTTGGGCAGCGCGAGGTAGACCACCGGCATCCCTTCGGCCCGGTCCAGCACCCGGCGCAGGTCGTCGGTCCCGGTCACGTCCCCGGGTTCGTACCCCAGCCGGGCCACGAGGCGTTCCCGGCTCTCCTCCGGCACTCGCCCCGCGTGCTCGGCCAGCTGGTCGCGCGCCCACGACCGGTACTCCTCGTCGCCCCAGTCCCGCCGACCCACCGCGAGGACCCCCGCGTCGTCGAGCTGCCCGACGTCCTCGAGCTCGGCCAGCCCCGGGAGCAGCAGCCGACCGGCGAGGTCACCCCTGCCTCCGAGAACCACCAACGACCGGTTCATGCCCGCTCCTCCGCTCGTGCCAGGTTCCAGCCGCTGGCGATCACACCCACGTGGCTGAACGCCTGCGGGAAGTTGCCCAGGAAGGCCCCGGTCGACGGGTCGACCTCCTCGGCGAGCAGGCCGAGCCCGGTCGCCCGGCCGCAGAGCGAGTCGTACAGCGCGTGCGCCTCGTCGAGGCGCCCCTGCCCGGCCAGGTTGTCGACCAGCCAGAAGCTGCAGAGCAGGAAGGCGCCCTCGGTGCCCTGCAGGCCGTCGGGCGACTCCTCGTGCAGGTAGCGGTAGAGCAGCCCGTCCCCGGCGTCGAGGTGGCGGCGCACCGCCTCGGTGGTGGCGACCATGCGGGGGTCGTCGGCCGGGACGATCCGGCGCAGCGGCAGGCTCAGCAGCGAGCCGTCCAGGCCACCGCGGTCGCCGCCGCCGGGCGGGGTCAGGTGCTCGGTGAACGTGCCGCGGTCGGGGTCCCACGCCTGCTCCAGCAGGGTGCGGTGGATCCGGTCGGCCTCGGCCCGCCAGCGCTCCCGGGGGTGCGGGAGCCCCAGCAGGTCGGCGATCCGCAGCGCCCGGTCGACGGCGACGTGGCACATCGCGACCGAGTAGGTGAACGGCCGCCCGGCGTCGCGGATCTCCCAGATGCCGTTGTCCGGCGTCCCCCACTGGGCGATGGCCTGCTCGGCGAGCGTCCGCAGCGAGATCCACAGCGGCCCGCTCACCTCGCCGCCGCCGCGCACCCACTGGTAGGCGACGTCGAGGAGCTCGCCGTAGACGTCGTTCTGCACCTGCCGGGCCGCGCCGTTGCCCCAGCGGACCGGGGAGGACCCGCGGTAGCCCGACAGCGTGGCGTCCAGCCACTCGGTCGCCGGCGGCTCGCCGTCGAGGGCGTACATGATGTCGACCCCGCCGCGCCGCTCGACGTTGCGCAGCGTCCAGGCCAGGAAGGCGTGCGACTCCTCCCCCATGCCGATGCGGTTGAGCGCGTAGCCGGTGAAGGCGGCGTCGCGCACCCAGGTGTAGCGGTAGTCCCAGTTGCGCTCCCCGCCGATGCCCTCGGGGAGCGAGGAGGTGGCGGCGGCCATCACCGCCCCGGTCGGCACGTGGTCGAGCAGCTTCAGGGTCAGAGCCGAGCGCCGCACGAGGTCCGGCTGCGGGCCCGAGTAGGTCAGGCAGCCCGCCCAGGCCCGCCACGACGCGACGGTCTGGTCGACCAGCCGCTGCGGGTCGCGGCGGGCGCGGGTGTGGGTCTGCCCCGACCACTGGAGGGTGACGGTCAGCCGCTCGCCGGCCGCGAGCCGCGCCCGGCCGGTGATCGCGCCGTCGCCGCTGAGCGTCAGCGGGTGCGAGCACCACAGCATCAGGTCCAGGTCGGGGCGGGCCGGCCAGCGGATCCGCCAGGCCTCGAGCTCCGAGCGCACCTGCACGCCGTCCTTCGGCGCAAGCCGCACCTCCACCTCGACCGAGCCCGACAGCACCCGGGCGGTGCGCAGGATCTCGCCGCGCCCGGCGGGCACCGGTTCGGAGAGGTCGGCGCCCGACCGCAGCGGCAGGCAGTCGGTGAGCTCCAGGACGCCGTCGGCGGTGTGCAGCTCGGTGACGAGCACGCCGGTGTCGGGCAGGTAGCGCTGCGCCGCCTCCCGTAGCCCGACGGGGGTGACGGCGAAGGTGCCGCCCCGCCGGGCGTCGAGCAGCCCCGCGACGAACGGCTCGCCGTCGAACGTCGGCAGGCACAGCCACGGGATCGAGCCGTCCCGGGCGACGAGCGCGCAGGTGACGCCGTCCCCGATGAGTCCGTGGTCCTCGATCGGCAGGTAGCCGTCGGTGCGGCTGAGCGGGCGGAGCGGCACGGGCGGTCCTCGCGACGGGGGCAGCGGTCCGTCGCACCCTGCCCGCGGACGGGCCGGCCAACCCCTCCCGCGGATGACGGTCCCGTGACTCGGGCTCTCTACGGCTCTCTAGGACCTCGGCCAGACGGCCCGAGACGCCACGAGAGCGGCCCCGGTCAGGTCCCCTCGGGCCGCGGGAGGCGCCGGGCCTGGCGGCGCTTGCGCAGCCCCCGGAGGGTCCGGACGGCGACCAGCAGCTCGGCGAGCTCGTGGCGTTCGCCAGCGGTGATGTCGGCCAGCTGGGCGGCCGCCCGGCGTTGCGCGGCGTCCCAGCCCTCCGCCCACCGGCCGACCAGCTCGTCGGGCTCCTCGGCGTCCCCGGTGCGCAGGGTCAGCACGTCCTCGGTCAGCGAGGACTGCTCCATGGCGAGGTCGTCGCGCAGCGAGGCCCGGGCCATGGAGGGCCAGCGCCGGTCGCGGGGCAGCGCGATCACCTGCTCGCGCAGGGCCACCAGCCCCAGCCGCTCGGCCAGCCCCTGCATGACCCGGCCGGCCAGGGTCACCGGCGCCCCGGTCCGCTCGGCGACCACCGCCAGGTCCAGCGCGGCCGGCAGCAACGGCGCCGACGCCACGCGGGCGGCCAGCTCCGCGGGCAGGCCGGCCTCCTGCAGCCGGGCGGCCCGCGAGGCGAAGGCTTCCGCCTCGCCACCGAGCAGCCAGCCCGGGACCCCTGCCTCCACCGCCGTGACGGCGGGCGCGAACCGGTCGACCACCTCCGCCAGCGGAGGCGGGTTCTCGGCGGTGAGGTCGGGCTGGCGCAGCAGCCAGCGCGCCGCCCGCTCGGCCAGCCGCGTGGCCTCCGTGCGCGCCTCGGCCTGCACGGCGGCCGACACCTGGTTGTCCAGCGGGCGGACGGCGTCCCACATCCGGTCGACGCCGAACACCGCCCGGGCCACCGCGTGCGCCCGGACGACCGACGGCAGCGGCACCCCGGTCTCTTCCCCGAGCCGGAACAGCCCGGTGACGCCGGCGATGTCGACCGCGCGGTTGGTCAGCACCGTCCCGATGATCTCGCGGCGCAGCGGGTGGCTGGTGACCGCCGCGGGGAACCGGCTGCGCAACGGGCCGGGGAAGTAGTCGACCAGCAGCTCCTCCAGCGCCGGGTCGTCCGGCAGCGGGGAGGCCAGCACCGCGTCACCGGTCTGCAGCTTGGCGTAGGCCAGCAGCACCGACAGCTCCGGGCTGGTCAGCGCGTGCCCGTCGCGGCGCCGCTCGGTGAGCGCGCGGTCGTCGGGCAGCGCCTCGACCGCGCGGTTGAGCCGCCCTGAGCGCTCCAGCGACCGGATGAACCGCTCGTGGGAATCCATCAGGCTGCGCGCCGCTGCGGCCTCACCGGCGAGGGTCGCGTTCTGCGCGTGGTTGTGGGTCAGGACGGCGGCGGCGACGTCGTCGGCCATCTCGCCGAGCAGCGCCGCGCGCCCCTCCGCGTCGATCCGCCCCTCGTCGACCACGCGGTTCAGCGCGATCTTGATGTTGACCTCGTGGTCGGAGGTGTCCACGCCCGCCGAGTTGTCGATGGCGTCGGTGTTCACCCGCCCACCGGCCAGCGCGTACTCGACCCGGCCGCGCTGGGTCAGGCCGAGGTTGCCGCCCTCGCCCACGACCCGCGCCCGCAGCTGCCGGCCGTCGACCCGCACGGCGTCGTTGGCCTTGTCGCCGACCTCCAGGTGGCTCTCGCCGGCGGCCTTGACGTAGGTGCCGATACCGCCGTTGAACAGCAGGTCGACCGGCGCGAGCAGCACGGCGCGGATCAGCTCCACCGGGCTCAGCGTCGTGACCCCTGCGGGCAGCCCGAGGGCGGCCCGCACCTGCTCCGACACCGGCACGGTCTTGGCCGTCCGCGGCCAGACGCCGCCGCCCTCGCTGATCAGCGACGCGTCGTAGTCGGCCCACGAGGAGCGGGGCAGCTCGAACAGCCGCCGGCGCTCGGCGAACGACGTCGCGGCGTCGGGGGTGGGGTCGACGAACACGTGCCGGTGGTCGAACGCGGCCACCAGCCGGATGTGCTCGCTGAGCAGCATGCCGTTGCCGAAGACGTCACCGGACATGTCCCCGACGCCGACGACGGTGAAATCGTCGCGCTGGACGTCGAGGTCGAGTTCGCGGAAGTAGCGGGTCACCGACTCCCAGGCGCCGCGGGCGGTGATGCCCATCGCCTTGTGGTCGTAGCCCACCGAGCCGCCCGAGGCGAACGCGTCGCCCAGCCAGTACCCACGCTCGAGCGCTACCGAGTTGGCCAGGTCGGAGAAGGTCGCCGTCCCCTTGTCGGCGGCGACGACCAGGTAGCTGTCGTCGCCGTCGTGCCGCACCACCTTCGGCGGCGGGACCACGCTGCCCTCGACGAGGTTGTCGGTGAGCGACAGCAGCGCGCCGACGAACAGCCGGTAGCAGGCCTGCCCCTCGGCGAGCACCTCCTCGCGGGAGGCGGCGTCCGCCGGCGGGCGCTTCACGACGAAGCCGCCCTTGGCGCCGGTGGGGACGATGACGGTGTTCTTGACCATCTGCGCCTTCACCAGGCCCAGCACCTCGGTGCGCAGGTCCTCCCGGCGGTCGGACCAGCGCAGCCCGCCGCGCGCCACCTTGCCGAACCGCAGGTGCACACCCATCACCCGGGGCGAGCTGACCCACACCTCGTGCGCCGGGCGCGGCTCGGGCAGGTCGGGCACGTCGGCCGGGGCGATCTTGAGCGCCAGCGGGGTGGGCCGCTCCGGCGTCGAGGCGTAGTACGTCGTCCGCTGGGTGGCGGTGACCGCGGCCAGCAGGGAGCTCAGGACGCGGTCGGCGTCGAGGGAGGCGACCTCGCCGATCGAGCGCTCCAGCGCCGCGACCAGGTCGGCCTGCCGGGCGTCCCGCCCGGTGACCCGGCCCGGCGAGAAGCGGGT
Source organism: Blastococcus sp. DSM 46786 (assembly GCF_900109665.1). Classification (GTDB taxonomy): domain Bacteria; phylum Actinomycetota; class Actinomycetes; order Mycobacteriales; family Geodermatophilaceae; genus Blastococcus; species Blastococcus carthaginiensis. Next base: position 10,894 of record NZ_FOAO01000028.1, on the reverse strand, counting down.
CTCGAACAGCGCGACCAGCCGCGCCACCACGCCGGGGTGGGCGGCCAGGGTCTGCTCGACGTAGGCCTGGCTGAACGGCAGCCCGGCCTGGCGCAACCACTGCACGTAGGCGCGCACGACGGTGACCTGGCGCCAGTTGAGCCCGGCGAGCATGACCAGCGCACCCAGGCCGTCGTCCTCGGCCTCGCCCCGCCACACCGCGCTCACGGCCTCGGTGAACCGCTCCGGCAGCGAGCGCAGCAGCGGGAGCTCGACCGGCGGGACGGCGACGCCGAAGTCGTAGATCCAGGTGGGCGGCGCCCCGATGCGGTCGATCTCGTACGGGCGCTCGTCGACGACGTCGACGCCCATGTTCTGCAGCATCGGCAGGATCTGCGAGAGCAGCAGCCGCTCGCCGACCCGGTACACGGTGAGCCGGCGCTCCCCCGGCGCCGCACCCGTGGGCGTCCACAGCCGCAGCGCCAGGTCGCCGGACGCCAGCCCGTCCAGGCGGACCAGGTCCTCCACGGCGCGCTGGGCGGTGAAGTCCTCCTGGTAGGCGGCGGGGAAGGCGTCGGCGATCCGGGCGAACACCTTCTCGGCGTCCGCGCCGAAGCGGGCGGCGAGCGCGTCGGAGAGCTCGTCGGTCCAGCTGCGGGCCGCGGCGGCGAGCTCGGCCTGCAGCGCCTCGACGTCGACGTCCAGCAGCGGCGTCGCACCCTGCCGGCTCACCGGCAGCCGGACCACGAAGTGCAGCCGGGCCAGCACCGACTCCGTCGAGCGCGCGGTGAACTCGATGCTCGTGCCGCCGAGCCGCTTGAGGAGCAGCTGCTGCATGCGAGTGCGGACCTCGGTGGTGTAGCGGTCGCGCGGCAGGTAGACCAGCGCCGACCAGAACCGGCCGGTGGGGTCCTGCCGCAGGAACAGCCGGGTCTGCCGTCGCTCCTGCAGGTGCAGCACCGCCATCGCCACCGGCAGCAGCTCGTCGGCCCCGACCTGCATCAGCTCGTCGCGGGGATAGGTCTCCAGGACGTCGAGCAGCTGCTTGCCGGTGTGGCTGTCGGCGGGGACGCCGGAGCGGCGGACCACCTCGACGACGCGGCGGCGCACGAGCGGGACGTCGAGCACGCTCGTGCCGTAGGCGGTGGTCGGGAACAGCCCGACGAACCGGCGCCGCCGGGTCACGCCGGCGCCGTGCGGCAGCGTGACGGCCACCAGGTCCAGCCATGCCCGGCGGTGCACCGACGAACGGGTGTCGGCCTTCGTGACGGTGAGCCGGTGGCGCCCGGTGACCCCCGCGGCCTCGGGCGGAGCGGTCGCCGAGCGGGCGATGTCGGTGTCGCTGCGGAGCACCCCGAGGCCCGTCCCGGGCACCGGACGGGCGACGGTCACCTCCCGGTCCGGGGCGATCTCGACGTCGCGGGCGCCGAGGAGCACGAAGTTGCCGTCGGCCAGCCAGCGCAGCAGGGCGGCGGCCTCGGCCGGGTCGTCGGCCGGGTCGTCGGCCGGGTCGGGCGGGGCCCCGTCCCGGCCGGCGAGCTCGTCGAGTTCGGCGGCGAGGTCGACCATGCGGGCGCGCATCCGGTCGCCGTCCTCGTGGACGGCGCGCACGTCGTCGAGGACGGTGCGCAGGCCGGTCACCAGGTCGGCAGCCGCCTCGCCGTCCAGCGGTCCGTCGAGCACGACGGCCATCCACGATTCGGCGACGGCGCCCTCCCCGCAGGCAGCGACGTCCAGGCTGTCGCACAGCCCGGTGATCGCGCCGCGGAGATCGCGGCGGACGACCAGCAGCGGGTGGACGACGTGCTCGAGCCGGAACCCCTGCCGGACGACCTCGGCGGTGACCGAGTCGACCAGGTACGGCATGTCGTCGGTGACCAGCCGGATCACCGCCCGGCCGGTCCGGTGCCCTCGCGGGACGCGCTGGACGTCGACGGCTGCGGCGCCGGGCGGCCGCACCTGCGCGAGGGAGAGGTGCCCCAGGGCGAGCGCGGCGAGGTCGGCGGGGGTGGTGCCGAGCACCTCCTCGGCGGGTTCGCTCCAGTAGTAGCGCAGGAAGAAAGCCGGGAGGGTGTCGGGGGTGCACCCCGGTGGGAGCCCCGACCCCCCGCGCTCGGCCTCGGCGACGGCCAGACCGGCCGCCTTCCGCAGCAGCTGCTTCTTCTCGTCGCGGCCGGCCTCGAGGGCGGCGAGCTCGGTGAGGGAGCCGCTCGAGGGACCGCCGTCCCGGTCGCGCACCGGGGTCTCCGGGGCGACGCCGGTGTCACTGGCCATGTCAGGCCACGCTACTGCCCCGTGAGACCGCCGTCACGGCGACGCGGTGAGCGCGCCGCCGTGCGGTGGGTTCAGCGGTCGAGGAGCTGGTCGGCGGCCCAGCCGACGACGGCGAGGATGAGCCCGCCGATCACGGCGGTCCCGAACCCGTCGATGGTGAGCCGGTCGGTGATCGCCGCCGTGAGCCCGAGGAGCGCCGCGTTGATCACGAGCAGGAAGAGCCCGAGGGTGAGCAGCACGAACGGGAGGGACAGCAGCCGCAGGACCGGTCCGACCAGGGCGTTGACGACGCCGAAGATCAGCCCGATCCACAGGTAGCTGCCGTACTCCCCCAGCGGCCCGTCGGGGTTGGGCAGCACCTCCAGGCCCGGGAGCACGTCGAAGTAGGTCAGCCCGTAGAAGGCCGCCGCGAAGACGACGACCTTGAGCAGGAACTTGATCACGTCCCGACGCTAGCGGCGACGCCGGGCCGATCGTGGGATCTCACGGCGTCTGCCGTCGTCTAGCGGCGGGGCTAGAGATTGGCAGACGGCGGTCGATGGTCGCAGACTGCCGTCGTGACGAGGGTCGGGGAGCCGCTGGACATCCGCCCGCCGGGCTGGGCCCGCGTGCTCGGGCCCGTCCTCCTCCTCGTCTGGGTGGCGGTGTCCTTCTCCGGGGAGTCCGACGGAGCCTTCGTGCCGGGGCTGCTCATCGCGGTCCTCGCCGGCGCGGTCGTCGTCCGGCTGTTCCTCTCCAGCGCCATCGGCACGGCCGACGGGCGGCTCACGGTGCGCAACGTCCGGTCGACCCGGACCTTCACCCGGGACGAGATCGACGGTGTGGAGGTCGACCGGGTCCGCGGCCGTGGATGGGCGGTGTGGATCCGGCTGGCCGACGGCGAGCGCCACCGGTTGGACGTGACGGAAGCACCGTTCCTCGGACCGTTCCAGGGGACGCTCGATCGGCAGGCCGCCGAGGTGCACGCGTGGCTGACCGGCCGGCCGCACGCGCACCTCTGACCCCGCGCGACACGCCATCGGGAGTTCTACGGATGTCTACGGCGCGCGCTAGACATGCCCATACGGTGCGAGGCATGGATCCCGTGCGGAACCCCTACGCCCCGGGCGCCGGCCAGCGCCCGCCCGAGCTGGCCGGCCGTGACGACGAGCTGCAGGCGTTCGACGTCGTCCTCGAGCGGATCGCCCGCGGCCGCCCGGAGCGGTCCCTGGTGCTCACCGGGCTGCGCGGCGTCGGCAAGACCGTGCTGCTCAACCAGCTGCGCTCGGCCGCCATCTCGCGGGGCTGGGGCACCGGCAAGATCGAGGCCCGGCCCGAGCAGTCGCTGCGCCGGCCGATCTCCTCCGCGCTGCACATGGCGCTGCGCGAGCTGGGGCCACGGCACGGCGACCAGGAATCGGTCGCCGAGGTGCTGGGCGTGGTCAAGGCCTTCGCCCAGCGGGTGAACGCGGCCGAGGCCAAGGTGCGCGACCGCTGGCAGCCGGGCATCGACGTCCCCGCCGCGACCGGGCGCGCCGACTCCGGCGACATGGAGATCGACCTGGTGGAGCTGCTCAGCGACGCCGCCGGGGTGGCCGCCGACATCGGCAGCGGGATCGCCCTGTTCATCGACGAGATGCAGGACGTCCAGGCCGACGACGTCTCGGCGATCTGCGCCGCCTGCCACGAGCTCTCCCAGCAGGGCGCCCCGCTCATCGTCGTGGGCGCCGGGCTCCCCCACCTGCCCGCCGTCCTGTCGGCGTCCAAGAGCTACTCGGAGCGGCTGTTCCGCTACCTGCGCATCGACCGGCTCGAGCGCACGGCCGCCGATCGCGCGCTGCTCGCCCCCGCCGAGCGGGAGGACGTCACCTTCGAGCCGGCCGCCCTCGACGCCCTCTACGCGGCCGCCGACGGCTACCCGTACTTCGTGCAGGCCTACGGCAAGGTCACCTGGGACGTCGCGGCCTCCTCCCCCATCACCGCCGCGGACGTCGCGATGGCGACTCCGGTCGCCGAGGCCGAGCTCGCCGTGGGTTTCTTCGGGTCGCGCTACGACCGGGCCACGCCCGCCGAGCGGGAGTACATGCACGCGATGGCCGAGCTGGGCGGGTCCGGCGGTGCGGCGGTGGCGACGTCGGAGGTCGCGGTCTCGCTGGGCCGCAAGCCCGCGTCCCTCTCCCCCGCACGCGACTCGCTGATCAAGAAGGGCCTCGTCTACTCCGCCGAGCGCGGCCAGATCGCCTTCACGGTGCCGCACTTCGGCCGCTACCTGCTGCGCCACCCGGACTGACCACCCGCTCGGCCGCGCCGTGTGGCGCGTGACACCGCCCACAGATTCCCGCCGACCCGCGCCAGGGGATTGACACGAGACGGTCCGGGGAACCTCGGGACGGTCGATGACCCGAGTCGAGGGGGAGGCATGGGGCGACTCGCGTGGCCGGTCCGCCCGCTACCGGACGGGCGCGGCGAGGTGTGGCGCTGGCAGCTCGGGTCCCTCGCGGAGCTCCCGGCCGCCCGGGCAGCTCTGCGGTCGCTGGTGGGCGACGTCGAGCACCTGCCCGCCGACGAGGCCTCGGGCGAGCAGCTCGTGCTGGCCTTCGACGAGCTCGCCTCCAACGCCCTCCGCCACGGCGAGCGCCCCGTCGTCGCCACCGTCGTCGCCGGCAGCGGGGGCTGGCTGCTCGACGTGAGCGACCGGGCCCCGCAGGCCATGCCCGCGCCCACGGTCGACCGGGACCCGGCGAAGGGCGGCATGGGGCTGCAGCTGGTGGCCCGCCTGTCGGTGGCCCACGGCTGGTACGTCGACGAGGACCGCAAGCACGTCTGGGCCTGCCTGCCGACCGGGGACGACGACCGCGCGACCGCGCTCGCGTAGGCCGGTTCCACGTGCAACACGCACGAGACCCCCGCCGCCCGAGGGCGACGGGGGTCTCGATGCGTGATGGAGCACTGATCTCCTGCGCGTGGCACCGGGGAGACGCGCGCAGCGCTCACGCCGAGTGGGGCCCGGAGGGTCCCGCGCAGGCGTGAATCAGCGGCTCAGCGGCGGTCGGGAACGGCACCTGGCCGCGGTGCGGTCCGGAGGACCGCAGTGACACGGCCGCGGTGTCGTCCGGAGGACGACAGTGTTACGGCACGACGAAGGAGATGGCTCCCTTGCCGTAGGTGGGCACCTCGATGGCGAGGTCCACCCGGTTGAAGGCGGCGAGCATGCCCTCGATGTCACCGGGGATGTCCTCGCCGGCCGCGTACAGCTTGTGCAGCTTGGAGTGGGGCGCGCCCGGGGTGTTGAACAGCGCGGAGAGCACGTTCACCACCTCGTGCAGCGCCTCGACCTGCATGCCGGACAGCTCGCCGTCCTCCTCGACGGCGTCCTGGCACCCCCCGGGGGGCAGGAGCGCCAGCGCGCCGCCGGTGTAGGCCGACGCACCGAGGTCCATGAGGCACAGCGCGTTCACCGCCATGTGCGGGTCGACGTAGACGGCGACGGACACCGGCTTCTCCGGCGTCGGGGTCACCGGCGCGCCGGGGGAGACGTTGACCGGCTTGCCGACCAGGCCGGTCAGCATGTCGCGGACGTCCTTGGCGGCGGGCAGCTGCACACCCGTGGTGGGGGCGGTCATGCGATCACCCCGTCCAGGTGCTCCTTGAAGGTGTCCTCGGTGAACGGCTTGGCGATGAGGAAGAGCGCGCCGGCGTTGGCCGCCTTCTCCCGCATCTCCGCGGAGCCCTCGGAGGTGACGAAGCCGAAGGGCACGGCAGAGCCGGAGGCCCGCAGCGCCTGCAGGCACTCGATGCCGGTCATGTTCGGCATGTTCCAGTCGGACAGGACCAGGTCGGGCTGTTCGGAGGAGACCTTGGCCAGCGCGTCGGCGCCGTCCTCGGCCTCGACGATGTCGTGGTCGTCGTAGCCGGCCTGGCGCAGCGTGCGGATGACGATCTGCCGCATGACGCGGCTGTCGTCGGCGATCAGGATCTTCACTCAGGACACCTCGTTCTTGCGGGTAGGGGTGGAACCGGGCAGGGGCGGGAGAGCGCCCTGCACCGAGATGGCGACGGGCTCGCCGCGCCACAGCACATCGAGGCGGCACACGTCCGCCTGGTTGCGGACCAGCGGTGCGTTGCCCACCTGCGGCAGGCTGAGCGCCGAGGGACCCGGCAGCGCTGCCTTCACGTTGCCGCCGACCACGTTGGCGATCTCGCCGAAGGCGTCGGCGACGTCCTCGTCGTCGAGCACCTCGGGAGCGTGCTCCCGGAGCAGCGCCCGGGAGAGCTCCTCGGCGGTGGCGCGACCGGTGGTCAGGACGACGCTGCCGGTCCACGGGCCGACGACGTCGACCCAGCTGGAGAGGATGTCGGCGGGCAGGTCACCCGGCAGCGGGACGAGGACCTCGTCCTCGCCGACGAGGGCGACCCACGCCTCCGCGGCGATCGACTCGACGGTCGCCTCGTCGATCAGGTCGGTGATGACCGGGCGCGTGTCGCTGGCACGACGCCGCTCGCCGGTGTCCGTCGTCGTCACAGGGCAACCTCCTGCGGGAGCAGGCCGAGCAGCGCGAGCTTGTCGCGGATCGCATCGGCGGTGAACGGCTTGATCACGTACTCGTGCGCGCCGGCGGCGAGGGCGCGGACGATCTGGGTGTGCTCGCTCTCCGAGGTGACCATCATCATGGTCATCGCGCGCCACGCCGGGTTGGCCCGGACGACGGAGACGAACTGCAGCCCGTCCATCACCGGCATGTTCCAGTCGATGGTGGCCAGGTCGGGGAGCCAGCCCTCGTCCAGCACGTCGAGCGCGGCGCGACCGTGCTCGGCGTCCCGCACCTCGTAGCCGAAGCCGGTCAGGATCCCGGTGACGATCCTTCGCATGGCCCGGGAGTCATCGATCACCAAGGCACGCATGTCAGGCCCCCTTCAGTGGGCGGTAGGCGGAGCTGCGGCCGATGACGACCCGCTCCCAGGAGTCGTCGACGCCGAGGGTGGTCTCGGCGGCGCCGAGGAACAGCCACCCGTCGGGCCGCATGAGGTCCCGCACACGGCGGAGGATCGACTGCTTGGTCGGCAGGTCGAAGTAGATGAGCACGTTGCGGAGGTAGACGACGTCGAACGGGCCCATCCGCGGCAGCGGGGCCGACAGGTTGCACTCGCTGGCGTTGACCATGCGCCGCAGGTTGGCCGACACCTCCCACTCGTTGCCCGCGCGGGTGAAGTGCCGGACCAGCATCGGCGCCGGCAGACCCCGGTTGACCTCGAGCTGGCTGAACCGGCCGGCGCGGGTGCGCTGCACCATCTCGCGCGAGAGGTCGGTCGCGGTGATCGACACCCGGGAGGCCGCGTTGGGCAGGGCGTCGTCGAGGAGCATCGCGATCGTGTACGGCTCCTGTCCGCTGGAGCTGGCCGCCGACCAGATCTGCAGCCGCTCGTTGGCGCCGCGGGCCGCCAGCAGCGACGGCAGCACCGTCGAGGTCAGCGCGGTGAACGGGTCGCCGTCGCGGAACCACGACGTCTCGTTGGTGGTGAGCGCCTCGACGATCTTCCGCGTGCTGTCGGCGTCCGGGCGGACGCGCACGCTCTCGACGAACTTGGTGACGTCGGTCAGCCCCATCTGCCGGGCGATCGGCAGGAGACGGGCCTCCACCAGGTACTCCTTGCCCGGCTGGAGGACGATGGCGCTCTCCTTGCGGACGAGGTCACGGACCCAGTCGAAACTGGTCGCGGTCAGACTCATCGACGACCTCCCACGGCCATAGCTGTTCCGGTGTTCAGGGGTGCGGCACCGGCGAGGTGGCGCTGGATCGCCTCGGCGATCCGGTCGAGCGGCAGCACCTCGTCGGCGTAGCCGGCCTGGGCGACGGCCCCGGGCATGCCCCAGACGACCGAGGTCGCCTGGTCCTGCACGACGACGGTGCCGCCGGCGTTGCGGATCTCGCCGCAGCCGTTCCGCCCGTCGGCGCCCATGCCGGTGAGCACGACCCCGAGGACGGCGCCGTCGTAGGCGGCCACCGCGGAGCGGAAGAGGGGGTCGACCGCGGGCCGGCAGAAGTTCTCCGGCGGGCTCTGGTTGAGCGCCGTGGTGAAGCCGGCGCGGCCGTTGGCGCGGACGACCAGGTGGTGGTCGCCGGGGGCCAGGTGCACGGTGCCGGGGGCCAGCGGGGTGCCGTCGACCGCCTCGACGACACGCAGCGGGGAGAGCCGGTCGAGCCGCTGGGCGAACTGCCGGGTGAAGACCGGGGGCATGTGCTGGGCCAGCAGCACCGGGACCGGGAGGTTCACCGGGAGCGCGGGCAGCACGCGCGCGAGCGCCTCCGGCCCCCCGGTGGAGGACCCGATGACCAGCACGGCGGGCTTCTTGCCGGGGCCCGTGCGCGGCGCGGCCGGGCGCGGCGGCGGGACCACCGGGGCGGCGGCCGCACGCACGGACGTCACCGGACGGCCGGTGAGCGCCTTGATCTTCGGGATCAGCTGCTCACGGACGCTCTCCATCGACTGCGCCACGCTGCCGACGTTGGCCGGCTTGGTGACGTAGTCGTTCGCCCCGGCCGACAGCGCGTCCAGGGTCGCGGTGGCGCCGCGCTCGGTGAGCGTGCTGAACATGATGATCGGCACGCGGCTGCGCGTCCCGCGGATCGCCCGGACCGCCTCGATGCCGTTCATCTCCGGCATCTCGATGTCCATCGTGACCAGGTCGGGCTTGAGCTGCTCGAGCTTGCCGAGGGCCACCTTGCCGTTGACGGCGGTGCCGACGACCTCGATCCCCGGGTCCGCGGAGAGCACGTCGGTGACGATCTTGCGGACGACGACCGAGTCGTCGACCACCATCACCCGGATCGGGTTCACACGTCCTCCTGGCCCCTGCCCGCGCCGACCGGCGGGCTCGTTGTCTGTATCGGCATCTCCGCCTCCGGCTTGAGCCGTTCGGCGGAGCGGACCCGCCGTCCCCGGAATGCTCGGGCGATCGACGACGGATTCCGCGGCACGGCGGCAGAAAGCGACAGGAACACCGGCCCCGTGACCATGATCGACATTTCGCAGAATGGTCGGGAGGTCTGTCTCGGGTGCGGGCGCGCCGCGCTTTCTGGGACGCCCCAGCGCCGCACGAGCGCGCGGAATCGCGGCCGGGGCGGGCTGGTGCTGCCTGGGATTCTCGGCGGCGGACGGGCCGAATACAGCCGACACGCAGAAGGTGTGGCGCTATCTTTTCGCCGTCAATTCGAGTCGACAACGGGGCGTGCGACGACCACCGCGGCAATTGTCGACAAGTGCCCCGGAAATGGTCGCCGACCGGGACGGGCGGGGTCCGGCGCGGGCCGCCGCAGGCCGGTCAGGAGAGAGCGGCGACCCGGCGGCCGGGCGCACGGAGCACGGCGGAGCTCTCGGTGGCGAGCAGGTCGTCGAGCACGACCGCCTGGACGCACCCGGCCACGGCGTTCCAGACGCCGGCCGCGCCGTCGTGCAGGTCGAAGCCGCCGTCGAGGAAGGCCTGGACGGCCAGCAGCTGCGCCGCGGCCAGCGCCCGGGTGCGCCCGGAGACGTGCGCGCCCCAGGAGGCCTCGTGCATCGCGGTGGCCCAGGGCCGGTGCGCGGCACGCCCCTCGTCGACGGCCACCCGCCAGCGCGACCGGCCGGCGTCGTCCAGGTCGCGGACGGCGGCGAGGAAGCCGGTCAGCTCCTCGGTGTGCTCCAGCCCCCAGCCGGCGGGCCCGGCCAGCGGGCCGGCGTCCAGCGCCCGGTCGAAGGCCGCGGTCAGCTCGCGACGCACCAGCGGCGGGAGCACGCCGGCGGCCCAGAACCCGACGGCGGCGTCGGCCAGCACGTCGGCGGTGTGCTCCCAGGTGTCGGCGTCGAGCCGGCCCGCGAGCGGGTGCTCGTGGCCGAGGACGTCCTCGCGGAGCAGCCGCTCCAGCGTCGGGGCGTCGCCGATGGTGCCGAGTTCGAGCTGGCGGACCAGCAGGGCGGTGCGGTCTCCGGCGCCCTCGGTGGCGTCGGCCGCGGTGCGCACGTGCGGCACGGCGGCCGCCATCTCCCGCGCCCGGCGGGACCGGACCGCCCGCACGCCGCGCTGCTCGCGGTCCAGCCCCCGGGCGGGGTGGACGCCGGCGAGGCGGGTGAGCGCCGGCTCGTCGGCCCCCAGGCCGGCGAGCAGGACCTCGGCAACCTGCCGGCCGGCGGGCAGGCGGACCAGGTCGAAGCCGAGGGTGGCGGCACTCACCAGGGAGTAGGGCACGGCGCGCCTCCAGGGCTCCGGGGAACGGGACGGACCCATGCTGGCTGCCCGGGCGGAGCAGCACCATGCGCCCGTCACCCCATCGCAGGAGCGCCTGTACGCCTACAGCGCGTGTCGCACCGTGCGCGGTCAGCGATTGATCACCCTGCGTTACCAATCGCTACTCGGAGGTGCTGGCTGGCTCGGTCGTCCCGTCGTCCTCGTCACCGGTCGCCTGCTGGGTGCCGCGATCCGCACCGGGGAGCCACCGTCCTCGCGGTGCAGCGCGAGGACGGCGATCGCGCGGTGAGGACGGCGGAACTGCCCGGAACGCACGAGCGGCGGGGAGGTGGTCCTCCCCGCCGCTCGTCGTCACAGCTCGCCCGGTCGTGCCGAGTGGGCCCGAAGGGTCCGCGCAGGCGCGACGGACACGCTCCGCCCACCTGGGGACGGCACCTG
>NZ_FOAO01000027.1 GCF_900109665.1 Blastococcus sp. DSM 46786 | reverse complement strand
TCATCGAGGGCCCGCTGCCGGCGGTGCACGCAGCCCGCGACGCGGTCGACCAGTACGCGCGGTGGATGCGCGCCGACGGCGACGACCGGCCCATCGGCGTGCTGCGGTCGGCGGCGGCGCTGGACCTGATCCTGCGGCCGTGGGACACCAGCCGCCCACCGGTGACCGCGCACCTGACCCTCCACGCCGCGCTGCCCTCGCTGCGGCCCGACGCACCCGCCGGCGCCGCGCCGGCGGAGCTGGACGGGCAGCTGATCTCCGCCGCCCAGTGCCGGGAACTGCTCGACTCCCTGGACATGCTCGGCCTGTCCGCGGCACCGGCCGGCGGGTCGGTCCACGTCGCGATCGACGACCCGGTCACCGGCGAGACCGTCGCGGTGGCCACCCGCGCCGAGCTGGCCCGCGCCGCCGGCCGGGGTCGCCGCGTGCGCCGCGGGACGGGCATACGCGGCGCGCACCCGCCCGGGCAGCCCGACGGGCCCGGCCTCCGGCCGCCACCTCCGACGCCGGGGTACCGGCCCACCGCCGCCCAAGAACGGCTCGTCACCGTGCGCGACCGGCACTGCCGCATGCCCGGCTGCCGCCGCCGCGCCGGCCGCCGCGACATCGACCACGGGCAGGTCTACGCCGACGGCGGCCCCACCGACTGCTGGAACCTGTGCTGCCTGTGCCGGCGACACCACCGCATCAAGACCTTTGCCCGCGGCTGGTCGTTCACCCTGCACCCCGACGGACGGCTCACCGTCCGCACCCCCTCAGGGATCTCCCGCACCACCCGCCCGCCCGGCTGGTACCACGACCCCGAACCCGACCCGCCCTGGCTGGACGACCTCGCACCCCCCGACCCGCTCCGCACCTGAGGTCCGCAGGTGGTCGACACGGTGCCCGGCGATTCGGCGGTGGTCGCCCGCCCTCGGAGGCCGTTCAGGGGAGCGCCCGTGTCCTGGGGCGAGGCGGAACCGCGGGTCGTGGACGAGGCGGGGCGCGAGTGAGAGGCCGGGGCGGCGCGGGTCCGGTGAGGCCGGTGCTCCGCGCGCGACACGGCTGCCGCTCTGGCTCGGCGCATCGTCGGTGCGGGTGGGCGGACACGCCGCGACCCGGCTTGACGAGGGGGAGGTGCTCCGGTCTACTGAACCTCGTTCGAACACATGTTCGAGCAACTGGTCGGCCCGTCCTTCCCGGCTCTCTTCCCCGCCGGTGGGGTGGCGGGCATGCGGGGCGAGGCGTGGGGAGGCTGTCATGGGCCGGGTGCTCGGTGAGGTCGTCGGTCGGGCCGGCGAAGAGGTGCAGGTCGAACGCGGCCCGCTGGGTCCGGTGCAGTTCTGGCGCGGGCAGTCCCGGTACGTCGTGGGCGAGCTGCTCGACTCCTGGGTGGAGACGGCGCCGTGGTGGCTGCGGGACGCCGAGGCGGGCGGCGCGTCGGATGACCTGGTCGCGCCCCGCGAGGTGTGGCGGGTGGAGGCGGTGCGGGCCGGACGGTCTCGCATGAGCTTCGCCGGCGTCTACGACCTGACGTGGGATGCCTCCGGCAACCGCTGGTGGCTCGTCCGGGTGCACGACTGATGGGCGCCGCACGCGCCGTGCCGGCCGGCCAGCTGCCGCTGCCCCCCGCGCTGCCCGCCGCGGCCGCCGGGCTGCTCGGCCAGGCCCACCGCGGCCTGGCGGAGGCGGCCGCGGCCACCGATCCGCGGGAGCGGTACGCCACCGCGCACCTGGCAGCCCTCCGCGCCGCCGCCGCGGTGCTCGCCGCGCGCACCCGCCCCGAGGGCGGCCGCCGGCGCCCGCGCAGCGCCTGGGTCCTGCTCGGGGAGGTCGCTCCCGAGCTGGGGGAGTGGGCCACCTTCTTCGCCGCCGGCGCGGCCAAGCGCGCCGCGGCGGAGGCGGGGCTCTCCCGGGCGGTCACCGAGCGGGAGGCCGACGACCTGGTCCGCGACGTGCGGGGCTTCCTCGCCGTGGTCGAGGCCGGGCTGGGCGTCGATGCGCTGCCCGAGCCGCCCCGCTACCCGCGGCCGCACGTGGTCGGCGGGGCCGCGTCCCGGTCCACGATGTCCCGGTCCACGATGTCCCGGTCCACCGGTCCCGCAGGTGAATGACCCCTTCGTCCACCTGCACGTCGCTTCCGGCTACTCCATGCGGTACGGGGCCAACCATCCCGCCGACCTGGTGGCGCGGGCCGCCGAGCACGGCATGCCGGCCCTGGCCCTGACCGACCGGGACGGGCTCTACGGTGCGGTGAAGTTCGCGCTGGCCTGCCGGTCGGCCGGGGTGCGGCCGATCTTCGGGGTCGACCTGGCGGTGGCGCCGGCGCTGGGCACCAGTGTGCCGCCGGCTCTCGCGCACGTGCTGGGGGAGGACCCGGCCACGGCCCGGCCCCCGCGGTCGCGGGCCGCGACGCCCCCGCGCCGGTCGCCGGCCCGCGGCGGGGTGAGCGTCGACCCGCGGCTGCCCCGGGTCACCTTCCTCGCGCGCGACGGCGCCGGCTGGCGTTCGCTGTGCCGGCTCACCAGTGCCACCCACCTGCGCGGCACCCGCGGCGAGCCGGTGAGCTCGCTGGCGATCGCCGCCGAGCACGCCACCGGGCTGATCCCGCTGCTCGGTCCCGGTTCCCCGGTGGGTCGGGCCCTCCTCGCCGGCCGGGCCGACCTGGCCGTCCAGCAACTGGATGCCTGGCGCGCGGTCTTCGGCCCCGGGCTGGCGCTGGAGGTGGTGCACCACCGCGGCCGGGGTGACCGGCAGCGCGCGCAAGCGCTGCTCCGGTTCGCCGCCGAGCAGCAGGTGCCGGTCGTCCTGAGCAACGCGGTCCGGTACGTCGACGCCCTCGACGCCCCGACCGCCGACGTGCTGGACGCGGCCCGGCGGCTGGTCCCGCTGGGCGCCCGGCACGTCGACCGCACCACGGCCGAGGGCTACCTGAAGTCGGGCAAGGAGATGGCCGAGGTCGCGGAGGACCTGACCGGCCCCGACCGGGACGCCGCCCTGCGGCTGCTCGAGCGCACCGCCCGGCTGGCCGAGCAGTGCGCCGTCGACCCCGCCGGCGACCTGGGCATCGGCAGCGTCCGGTACCCCGAGCTCGACGTCGTCACCACGCCGGCCGAGCGGGGGATGGGCCCCGCGCAGGTGCTGCGCGCCCGCTGCGAGGCCGGGCTGGGGCGGCGCGGCATGGCGCCCACGACCCGGGTGCGCCAGCGGCTCGAGGAGGAGCTGGCGGTCATCGACTCGCTGGGCTACCCGTCCTACTTCCTCACGGTCGCGGACGTGGTCGACCTCATCAAGAGCTTGAGGGTCCGGGCGGCGGCGCGCGGATCGGGCGCCGGCAGCCTGGTCACCTACCTGCTGGGCATCTCCGACGTCGATCCGCTGCGCTACGGGCTGCTGATGGAGCGGTTCCTCTCGCCGCTGCGCCACCAGCTGCCCGACATCGACATCGACGTGGAGTCCGCGCGGCGGATGGAGGTCTACGACGCGGTCATCGCCCGTTTCGGCGCCGACCGGGTCAGCTGCATCTCGATGATGGACACCTACCGGGTGCGCCACGCCATCCGCGACGTCGGAGCCGCGCTGGGGCTGCCGCCGGCGGAGATCGACGCTGTCGCCAAGGCGTTCCCGCACATCCGGGCCAACCAGGTGCACGCCGCGCTGCGCGACCTGCCCGAGCTGCGGGCCAGCCGGTACGGCTCGCGCCGCGCCGGCGGCACCGGCGACCTCGACCTGCTGTTCGACCTGGTCTCCCGGCTCGACGGGCTGCCCCGGCACATCGCGCTGCACCCGTGCGGGGTGCTGCTCTCCGACGCCACGCTGCTGGACCGCACGCCGGTGGAGAGCAGCTACCTCGGCTACCCGATGAGCCAGTTCGACAAGGACGACGTCGAAGAGTTGGGGCTGCTCAAGCTGGACCTGCTGGGCATCCGGATGCAGTCGGCGATCGCGCACGCCCTCGACGAGATCCGGCGGACCGACGACGAGGTCGTCGACATCGACGCGATCCCGCGGGACGACCCGACGACGTTCGAGCTGATCCGCAGCACCCGCACGCTCGGCATGTTCCAGATCGAGTCGCCGGGGCAGCGGGAGCTGGTCGGCAAGTTCGGGCCGCGGACGTTCGAGGACATCATCATCGACATCTCGCTGTTCCGGCCCGGGCCGGTGAAGAGCGACATGGTCACCCCGTTCCTCATGGCCAGGAACGGCTGGCGCGACGCCGAGTACCCCCACCCCGACCTGGAGTTCGCCCTCGCCGAGACCGCCGGTGTGGTGGTCTTCCACGAACAGGTGCTGCAGGTGGTGGCCCGGATGGCCGGCTGCACGCTGGCCGAGGCCGACGAGGTGCGCCGGGCGCTGGGGGAGAAGGACGCCCACCCGGAGGTGCGGGCGTGGTTCGTGCCGCGGGCGCTGGACGCCGGCTACCCGGTGGAGGTCGCCGAGCGGGTGTGGGAGGTGCTGGCGGCCTTCGGCTCGTTCGGCTTCTGCAAGGCGCACGCGGCGGCGTTCGCGCTGCCCACCTACCAGTCGGCGTGGCTGAAGACCCACCACCCGGCGGCGTTCCTGGCCGGGGTGCTCACCCACGACCCCGGCATGTACCCGAAGCGGCTGATCCTCGACGACGCCCGCAACTTCGGCATCCGGGTGCTCGGGCTCGACGTCAACGCCTCGACCGGCAGCTACCGGGTCGAGCGGCTCGAGGCCGACGCCGATGCCGAGGACGCCGGGGTCGACGATGCCGGGCCGGACGACGTCGTGGTCGACGATGCCGGGGCCGGTGATGCCTCCGGGGACAACCCCGAAGCTGAGGTGGAGGTAGAGGGTCGGGGCTGGCGTCGCCCGGAGTGGATGCCCGCCGCGATGCCCGATCCCACCCGGTACGGCATCCGGCTCTCGCTGGCCGACGTGAAGGGCATCTCCGACGACGAGGTGGCGCGGGTGGTCGCCGGGCAGCCCTACCGGTCGCTGACGGACTTCTGGGCGCGGGCGTCGGTGTCCCGCCCGGTGGTCGAGCGCCTGGTGCTGGCCGGCGGGTTCGACTCGCTCTACGGGTTCGGGATGCGTGACCGGGAGGCCGGCCGGCCCACCCGCCGGCGCCGCCAGGTGACCCGGCGCGACCTGCTGCTGCAGATCAGCGAGCTCGACCGGTGGAGCCGCAGCGGCGCACGGGCAACCTCGGACGGGCAGCTGAGCCTGGACCTCATGGGAGTGGAGCTGCCCGAGGAGTCCGCCGGGGAGCCGGCCGGCCCGGAGTGGGCCGAGGGCAGCGGGCTGCCCGAGTTCACCGACGCCGAGCTGGTGCGGGCGGAGCTGGAGGTGCTCGGGCTGGACGCCAGCCGGCACGTCGTCGACTTCTACCGGCCGTTCCTGTCCGCTCTCGGCGCGGTGCCGGCCGGGGAGCTCCTCGGCTGCCGCAGCGGCAGCGAGGTGCTGGTCGCCGGGGTCAAGGTGGCCACCCAGACCCCGCCGATCCGGTCCGGGCGCCGGGTGGTGTTCGTGACCCTCGACGACGGCACCGGCTGCACCGACTCGACCTTCTTCGAGGATGCGCAGGGCCCCTACGCGGCGACGGTCTTCCACTCGTGGCTGCTGGTCATCCGCGGGGTGCTGCGCCGGACCGGGCCGCGCGGTGTGTCGCTGCGGGCCACCGGGGCGTGGGAGCTGCCGGCGCTGCACGAGGCGTGGGAGGCCGACGGGCTCGACGGGGTGCGCGACCTGATGGCGACGCCGGGGGAGTTCACCGAGCAGTCGATCGCCGGGGCGGCCGCCTCGCACGGCTCCCGGCCGGTGGTCGTGCGGCCGGTCCTGGTCCACCCGACCGGCTTCCGGATGTCGCCCTACGCCGACATCAAGCCGGCCGGCGACGAGACCAAGGTCGCGGCCCGCCGCGCCGCCGCCGGGCCGCCGCGGAAGCTCTGGCACTCCAGCCCCGGCAGCTCCGGCCACTGAGGAAGGCCCCGCTGCCCCCAGCCGCTCGCCGGCCGGGGACGGCGCCCAGGCTCAGCCGTTGCCGCCCTCGGGCTCGGTGACGTCGTCGACCTCCTGCTCGACCTCGTCGACGCCCTCCTGGATGTTCTGCTCGACGCTGTCGTCGACGACGTCCTCCCCGCAGGCGACCGTCGTGAGGGAGGCAGCGGTGATGGCGAACGCGGCCGCGGTCCTGCGAAGCAGGTGCGGACGGGTGGCGCGGGTCATGGCAACTCCTCGGTCATCGGTGCACTGACCAGCCAGGAGTGCCCTCGGGTCGCCGACCGGTAAACGGACGGCGGCGGCCGACCGGCCCGGCCGGGCTCGGCCCACATCGGTGGGAGCGCCCGCCGACCGATGAGTCCGGCCGGCAACCGGGGTCCACACCACCGACACCGGCACCCGGCCGGAGCAAGGAGGAACCGACCATGCCCAAGCAGATCCCGTGCCTGTGGTTCGACGGCCAGGCCGAGGAGGCGGCGACGCTGTACACCTCGCTCTTCCCGAACTCGAGCATCGGCGCCATCACCCGCTATGGGCCGGACATGCCCCCGCCGATGAAGGAGGGCGACGTCCTGACCGTCGACTTCATCCTCGACGGGCAGCCCTACACCGCCCTCAACGGCGGTCCGCAGTTCACGTTCAGCGAGGCCGTTTCCCTCCAGATCCTGTGCAAGGACCAGGAGGAGGCCGACCACTACTGGGACCGGCTCACCGAGAACGGCGGCGAGGAGAGCATGTGCGGCTGGCTCAAGGACCGCTTCGGTCTTTCCTGGCAGGTCTTCCCCGAGGAACTGATCGCGCTGACCACCGACCCCGACCCCGGCCGGGCGCAGCGCGCCACCCAGGCCATGCTGCAGATGCGGCGCATCGACATGGCGGAGATCCGGCGGGCGGCCGACGGCGTCCCCGCCTGAACGACCACGCGGCGCCCACCGGCGGGGAAGCGGTGGGCGCCGCGGTCCGCCGCTAGGCTCCGGTGGGTGCCGACCGTTCCCGCCTCGCCGACCGCGGAGCAGCTGCCCGTCCGGACCGCTGCCGTGTGGGCCGCGCTCGATCCGCTGGTCAGCGCCGGGAACGCGCTCCGCGTGCTGGACGTCGGCGGCGGCAGCGGGATGTTCGCCGTGCCCCTGGCGCGCCTGGGCCACAGCGTCACCGTCGTCGACCCCAGCGCCGACGCGCTCGCGACCCTGCGCCGGCGCGCCGAGACCGCCGGTGTGGGCGAGCGGGTGAGCGGCGTCCAGGGCGACGGTGACCTGCTGCACGAGGTCCTCGCCGACGACGGCGGCTACGACCTGGCCCTCTGCCACTCCGTGCTCGAGGTCGTGGACGACCCCGCCGTCACCCTGGCCGAGATCGCCGGCGCGCTGCGCCCCGGGGGCCGGGTGAGCCTCGCCGTCGCCAACCGGGCGGGCGCGGTGCTCGCCCGCGCCGTCGCCGGCCACCCTGCCGAGGCCCTCGCGCACCTGCGCGACCAGGCCACCCCCGGCCGCCCGGCCCGCCGCCGGTTCGCCCCGGACGACCTCGTGGCGCTCGTCGGCGGCGCGGGTCTGACCCCGGGCACCTGGCGCGGGGTCTCCGTCGTCGCCGACCTGCTGGACACGGCGTCGGGCGCCGACCCGGCCGCCGTCCGGGACCTCGAGCTCGCGCTCGCCGACACCTCGCCCTACCGCGAGGTCGCCGCGGGCCTCCACCTGCTGGCGACCCGCGCGTGACCCGGGCGGTCGACGGCGCGCTGCCGCCCGACCTGCACCGGCCGGCCTACGGCGTCGCGACCCTCGCCGACGTGCTGCCCGGCGTGGCGGCGGCCCTGGGCACGCCCGTGCCGCGGGGGGACCTGCCCGGCGACCCGCTGGGCCTGGCCGGCGCCCTGCACGGTGCCCGTCGCGTGGCGGTCCTGCTCGTGGACGGCCTCGGCGCCGACCTGCTCCGGGCGCACGCCGAGATCGCCCCCACCCTGGCCGCCCTGGCCGCGCCGGTGGGCACCCTGCAGGCGCCCTGCCCGAGCACCACCCCGGTCAGCCTCGCCACCATCGGCACCGGCCTGCCCCCGGGCAGCCACGGCATCCTGGGCTTCGTCACGGACGTGCCGGGGGAGGGCCGCACCCTCAACCACACCCAGTGGGGCGACGACCCCGACCCCGCCGACTGGCAGGCCCAGCCCACGGTGTTCGAGCGGGTCGCCGCCGGCGGCGCCACGGTCACCGCCGTCGGCCCGTGGGCGTACGCGGGCTCGGGCCTCACCGTGGCCGCCTACCGGGGCGCCGGCTACACCGGTGCGGTCGGCCCGGGCGACCTCACCGCGCTGATGCGCTCGGCGCTGGACGCCGGCCCCCGGGCGCTGGTGTACGGGTACATGGCCGAGCTCGACCTCACCGGGCACGTCCGGGGTGTGGACTCGCCGAGCTGGCGGGCGCAGCTCGCGCTGGTCGACCGCGTCGTCGAGCAACTCGTCGACGGCCTGCCCGACGACGCCGCGCTGCTGGTCACGGCCGACCACGGGATGCTCGACGTGCCCGCCGCCACCCGGCTGGACCTGGACGACGAGCCCGACCTCGCAGACGGGGTGCGGCTGCTCGCCGGCGAGCCCCGCGCCCGCTACGTGCACACCGAACCCGGGGCGGAGGCCGACGTGCTCGCGCGCTGGCGCGGCGTCCTCGGCGACCGGGCGTGGGTGGTGGGGCGCGAGGAGGCCATCGCCAGCGGCGTCTTCGGGCCGGTGGAGGAGCCGCTGGCGGCCCGCATCGGCGACGTGGTGGCGCTCGCCCGCGGCAGCTGGGCCCTGGTCAGCCCCCGCCTCGAACCCGGACCCAGCCGGCTGGCCGCCTACCACGGGTCGCTGACCGCGACGGAACTGGCGATCCCGCTGCTCGTCGCCCACGGTCGCGCCCTGTCCTGACCGCTCAGCCCCGCGACAGCGACAGCCGGTGCCAGGTGCGCGCCCGGCCGGGGGTGGTGGCCTGGCAGGTGAGGTGCACCGCCTCCGGTGACGGCCGGCTCTCCACGGTGACGACGACGGTGCCCGCCGCGTGGGCGAGCGCGACCGCCCACCGCTCCACGCCCGGCTCGCCCGCGTCCTGCGGGTCGACGCGGATCGGGGGCAGGTCGTCGACCCCGAGGGCGCCGAACTCCTCCCGCGCGTAGTGCTGGGCGGCCTGTACCGGTGCGGCCAGCCCGGCCCGCCCGCGCAGCCACGGCAGGGCCACCTCGTCGCGGTCGTGGGCGGCGACGACCAGCCCGCCGTCCCCCGGGACCTGGCCGTAGTAGAAGCCGTGGGGGAGCACCAGCATGTTCGCCGCGAAGCGGTCACCGCCCAGGTGGCTGCACTCCCACACGTCGGTCGGGCCGGGCGCGGGCAGGGCCCGGGCCAGCGGCCGGCCGCGCAGCGCGCAGCAGGCGTCGTGGCCGCCGTGCGTGCAGACCAGGTAGGTGGGCCCGCGAGCCGGCTCGCCCACCGATCCGTCCCACGGGGCGGTGAGCAGGTCGGAGTCGGCCGACCGCACCGACCACCAGAGGCCCTCGCGGCCGAGCCGGCCGTCGGCGTAGGCCCAGCGCCGGCCGGAGTCGGCCAGCCGGTCACCGGGCCGGCGGACCAGCAGCACCCGCACGCCCTCCCGCTGCGCGCGCTCCGTGAGCAGCCGCGCCACCCGCGCGTCGAACCGCGACTGCAGCAGCGCCTGCCGCCCCCACGGCCCCGGCTGCTCGATCAGCAGCCACCGCGACACCGGGGCCGCCGTCGCCACCCCGGAGTCGCCGCGCTCGAGCGCCTGCACCGAGCAGCGGGTCGCGTCCAGCCGGCCCAGCGGGCGGGCGGGGACGTCGGCGCGGCAGAAGTCGTCCTTCCCCGCCGGGCCGGTCGCGGTCACGCCTCCCACCGGGTCACCGGGGCGCCCCGGCGGCCGGCAGTTCGGCGTCGGGCACGGTGGCGATCGACTCGGTGACCAGCCGGCGGGCCAGCGTCAGGCGGTCCTCCGGGTCGAGGCCGGGCAGGTCGCCGACCTTCAGCTCGCCGGCATCCAGCAGCGCGGTCAGCGCCGCCCGCACCTCGCCCGGGAAGGAGTGCGTGCGCCGCCCGCCCACGAGCGTCACCCGGCCGTCGGCGTCGTTCCGCAGCGAGCACCGCAACCGCCGGCGCAGGCGCAGGACGGTCCCGGGTCCGAGGGCCGCGGCCGCGGACGCCTGGGCGAGCGGCGCGACCGGTTCAGGACGGACCTGCGCCCACGTGCGCTCGCGCAGCCGGTCGGCGACCTCGGTGGGGTCGACGCGGCCCAGCCACTCCTGCAGGCCGGCGATCACCGCGGCGACGTCGTCGCGCACGGATTCGGGGCGGCTCAGGTCCAGGCCGAGCGGCAGGGAGCCGCGCAGCGCCCGGTCCTCGGCCGCCAGGGTGCGCACCAGGTCCAGCGCGGATTCGGCGGCCGCCCAGCGGGTCACCGACTGGATGCCGACGGTCAGGTGCGCGCTGATCTCGCCCAGCGCCTTCGCCGAGTGCAGGAACCCCCGCGGCAGGTAGAGCGCGTCACCGGGGCGGAGCACCGCGTCGATCACGGGCGCGCGCCCGGCGGCGGCGGCCACCTCGGCCGCGTGGTCGTTCCACGGCTGGGTGCGCAGCGGGTCGGGCAGCACCGGCTCGTGGATGGTCCAGTGCTTCTCGCCGGCGACCTGCAGCACGAAGACGTCGTGCACGTCGTAGTGGGGGCTGAATCCCTGCGAGGACGGCGGGGTGATGTAGGCGTTGATCTGCGTGGGGTGGCCCAGGTCGGCGGCCAGCTGGTCGGCGAACTCGATCAGCGGCGGCCAGAGCCGGTGCAGCCCCTGCAGGACGACGGTGCTCCCGTCGGCGAACAGCCGCAGCACCGCGTCGGAGGAGACCTGGTCGGCGATCTCGGCGCCCGCCCCGCCCGAGGTGGTGAACCGCTTGGGATCGACGACCGCGCCGTTCTTGGCGATCCGCAGGAACGGTGTGCGCAGACCGCGCCGGGAGAGCAGCTCGTCGACCGCCGGCAGGTCCAGCAGGTCGGTGAAGGAGTTGCCGGTGTCCTCGGCCCGGGTCAGCAGCGGGTGCTGCGCCCAGTGCCCCCGGGCGAACCGCTCGGGGGCCATGTCCGTGCACCGCCGCAGGGCCGGGCGGAGCTCCTGCTCCGCCCGGCCCTGCGCGGTCGGGTCCTCGGTCAGGCCGAACCGTCCGCGCCGCCGTCGGCGCCACCGTCGGCACCGCCGTCGGAGCCACCGCCGGCGGCACCACCGTCGGCGGGACCGTGGGCGCCACCGTCGGCGCCGCCGTCCGCGCCACCGTCGGCACCGCTGTCCGCGCCGCCGTCCGCGCCGCCGTCCGCCCCGCCGTCGTGACCGCTGGGCGAACCGGCCGCGCCGTGGTCGGCCGGGCCCGCGCTGCTGTCGGCCGGGCCGTGCGCGCCGCCGTCGGCGCCGCCGTCGGCTCCGCCGTCCGTGCTGGTCATCTCGTCGTCGAGCGCCATGGGCTCCTCCGCTCCTGTCGGTGCGGACCGCCGTGCGGCGGCCCCGGACGGTGCTGTACCTCCCGCGTGATGCGTTGACACCTGCGCTCCCACCAGCGGTTCTGCCCCGGGACCACGAGCTGTCCAGCGCCTGGGAACGGCCCGGGCAGGAATGTGACGATCCGGTCACGGCTCGCCGGGCGACGTGGGCGACCGGGGCTCCAGCGGGCACCCACGAGGGTGCGGGACGTGGCACCGCGCCCCGCAGCGAGGCAACTGCACGACGACCGGAGGAGATCACCCGTGACCGAGAGTCGTACGCGTACGGACACCACGTTCGAGGACAACCTCGTCCGCGAGAGGACGGTCGACCGGCCGGCCGAGGGGGCGACCGCGACGGCGCCGGTGGCAGGCCCGGCCGTCGCCGCCCCGCCCCGGCGAGACCGGGTCCGGTGGGGCCCGGTGTGGGCCGGCCTGATCGTCGCCGTCCCCACCTTCCTGCTGCTGCAGCTGGCCACGCTGGCCCTGGGCTGGTGGGACGTCGGTCCGGGGGTCACCGGGAACGACGCTGACTGGATCAGCGGGATCAACGGGCTGATCGCCCTGTTCCTCGGTGGGCTGACGGCGGGCGCCAGCGCGATCTGGCGCGGGTTCAGCGACGGGCTGCTCCACGGCATCCTGGTCTGGGCGCTGACGGTGGTCTCGATCGTCTTCCTGACCCTGTTCGGTGGCGGAGCCCTGCTGGGCTCGCTCGCCGGCGTCGTCACCGACGTGACGGGCATCGAGCAGGCGAACCTGCCCGACGTCGCCGCCGGCCAGGTGGCCGACGTGGCGACCGCGAGCGCGAGCTGGGCCGTCCTGGGCCTGGGGCTGGGGATCACCGCCGCGGCGCTCGGCGGCGTGCTGGGCGCCAAGATGTGGCCCAGCCGCACGGACGCCGAGCGGCAGCGGGTCGCGGGCGCCTGACGGCCTCCCGCACCGCTATCGTCGACCCCGGTATCGAACACTTGTTCGATACCGGGGTCGACGTGTGGAGGGGTGGGCGGCGTGGCGCGGGAGATCGGTCGTGCGGAGGGCTGCACCGTGCTGCACGTCGACATGGACGCGTTCTTCGCCAGCGTCGAGGTGTGCCGGCGGCCCGAGCTGGCCGGCACCCCGGTGATCGTCGGCGGGGCGGGCAACCGCGGCGTGGTCACCTCGGCCACCTACGAGGCCCGTCGCTACGGCGTGCACGCGGCCATGCCCACCGCGCGGGCGCTGCGGCTGTGCCCGACGGCGACGGTCCTCCCGGGGGACATGGCGCTCTACGCCGAGGTGTCCCGGGCGGTCATGGCGCTGTTCCGGTCGGTCACCCCGCTGGTCGAGCCGTTGAGCATGGACGAGGCGTTCCTGGACGTCGCCGGTACCGGTCGCCGGTTGGGCGACGCCGCGGAGATCGGCGAGTTCCTCCGCGCCCGGGTCTTCGACGAGCAGGGCATCACCTGCTCGGTCGGCGTGGCCGGCACCAAGTTCGTGGCGAAGCTGGCCTCCACGCACGCCAAGCCCGACGGGCTGCTCGTCGTCCGCCCCCCGGAGGTCATGGGCTTCCTCCACCCGCTGCCGGTGGGCGCGCTGTGGGGGGTGGGCCCGAAGACGGAGGAGACGCTCCTGCGGCTGGGGCTGCGCACCGTGGGCGATCTCGCCCACGTGCCGGCGAGGACGCTCCAGCGGGCGCTGGGTGCCGCCGCGGGCACCCACCTGCACGAGCTCGCCTGGGGGCGCGACCCG
This sequence comes from Blastococcus sp. DSM 46786, assembly GCF_900109665.1. Taxonomy (GTDB): domain Bacteria; phylum Actinomycetota; class Actinomycetes; order Mycobacteriales; family Geodermatophilaceae; genus Blastococcus; species Blastococcus carthaginiensis. The sequence goes on along the minus strand of NZ_FOAO01000027.1, from coordinate 50,421 downwards.
CGGCGGGTGGTCCCCGACGAGCCCGAGCGCTCGACCGGGGCGGAGGAGACCTTCGCCACCGACGTCGACGACCCCCGCGTGGTCCACCGGGAGCTGCTGCGCCTGGCGGAGCGGACGGCCGGCCGGCTGCGCTCGACCGGCTGGCTGGCCCGCACGGTCAGCATCAAGATCCGCTTCGCCGACTTCACCACGATCACTCGCAGCCGCACCCTGGGGGCGCCCACCGACGTGGGGCAGGAGCTCTACGACACGGCCCGCGCCCTCTACGACGCCCTGGGGCTGGCCCGGACCCGCATCCGGCTGGTCGGGGTCCGGGCCGAGCGGCTCGTCCCGGCGGGTTCGGCGCCCCGGCAGCTCGAGCTCGGTGCCCGCGAGCACGGCCGCCGGGAGGCGGAGCTGGCCGCCGACCGGGCCGCCCGGCGGTTCGGTGCCGGCGCGGTCCGCCCGGCCACCCTGCTGGGCTCCTCGGGCGGGTCCGGACGACCGGCTCGCTGACCAGGGGTGATGTGCCCGGGGCTGCACCCGGAGGAGTGATCGCCGGACGCGCTCGGCGGCTCGCCGAGGCGTCGCCTTTCGCCACGTGCAATCGGCTCGTATCCTCGGAGACACCGTCGGCGGGAGCCTCCGACGGAACTGGCTCCGCCCATTTGGAGGTCGACGTGCCGCTCTCCGAGCACGAGCAGCGTCTGCTGGAGCAGATCGAGCGCGCCCTCGTCGATGACGACCCGAAGTTCGCATCCTCGGTCCGCACCGGCGATCGCCGTCAGAAGGCTCGCCGCAAACTGCAGCTCGGCGGGCTGCTGGTCCTGGTCGGCTTCGCCGTCCTGGTCGCCGGCGCCGTCGCCGAGTCCGTCCCGCTGGGGGTCCTCGGCTTCCTGGTCGCCTTCGGCGGTGCCGCCCTCGGGGTGCTGCACTACCGCGGGGCCACCGGTGCCGTCGAGGCGCCCGGCCCGGCCGGGCCGCGCGGCTCGACCGCTGCCGGCCGCGGCGGCCGGCGGGGGCGGCAGCCGATGAAGAACCGGCTGGAGGAGCGCTTCCGCCGCCGCTACGACCAGTAGCCCTCGCGCACCGCGTTCCCGGCCGCCGTCCGCCCCGGACGGCGGCCGGACTCGTCCCGGGTCCACCGTGCGGCCCACGCCCGCGTGCCCGCCACGAGGGAGGCCGGCCACAGCAGCGCCCGCAGCCGCACCGACCGGGGGCGCGCCGCGAGCAGTCCCCGGCGGGCCGCCCGCAGCGCCGCCCGCAGCTCGGCGGCCGGGGGCTCGCTGCCCGGCCGCCCGTAGCTGGCCGCCTCCTCCGCCCGGGCCAGCCGGCGCACGGCCGCCACCGCCGACTCCGCCGTCGGGCCGCCCGGGCCGCGGTTCAGGGTGAGCACGAGGGCCTCGGCCACCCGGCGTGGCGTCCACGAGGCCTGCAGGTGCACGCCGAGGTCCGTGGCGACGGCGCGCAGCTCGGCCCACGGCCCGGCGGCGTCGCCCCCCGCCAGCCGGCGGCGGCGCTGCAGCGCGCGCACCCCGGCCGGTGCGGCGACGACGACGGCGCCGAGCACCAGCACCCCGGCGGTGACCAGCAGCGGGCCCCGGTCGGTCGCGGTCTCCGCCAGGGGGGTGGCCTGGGGCACCGCCCCCGGCAGCCGGTCCGTCCGGGGGACCGCCGGCTGCGGCACGGCCGTGGGCGCCGGGACGGCGGGGGCGGCGTCGACCCGCTCCTCCGCCGTGGTCCGCGGCGACCAGGGGAGCTCGACCTGGCGGTCGGCCGCCAGCGGGGTGGGGTCGAAGGGCACCCAGCCGATCCCGTCGAAGTACACCTCCACCCAGGCGTGCGCGTCGTCGCTCGTGATCAGCCGGGTGCCGTCGGGCTGGACCTCACCGGGGGTGTACCCCAGGGCCACCCGGGCCGGCAGCCCCGCCTGCCGCACCAGCACGGCCATGGCGCCGGCGTACTGCTCGCAGTAGCCGCGCTTGAGCCGCAGGAAGTCCACCAGGTCGTCGCCGCTCGTGCCGGGCGCGGTGGAGAGGCTGTAGACGAAGCCGTTGGCCCGGTCGGTGAGGTACCCCTGGATGCGCAGCACGCGCTCGTAGGGCGTCGCGGCGCCGGCGGTCAGCCCCGCCGTGAGCTCGGCGATCGCCGGGTCCAGCTCGGGCAGCCCGCCGAAGCGCTCCTGCACCGGGTCGTCCGGCGGCGGGGGGAGGGCGCGCGCGAGCAGCTCCTCGGAGGGGCGCGGCTCGACCGCGGTCACCCCGTAGGCCAGCCCCGCGCTGGTCACGCCCCGGCCGAACACCGTGCCGGTCGCCTCGTCGAAGCGCCACGCGGCCGCCTCGCCGTCCACGCGGACCGTCAGCGGGGAAGGCGGCACCGGGAGGAACCGGTCGTCGTGCTCGAGCACCTCCACCTCGGCGGTCACCTGCCGCGTGGGCTGCCGGTCCGGGAGCGGGGCGAGGAAGCCGTCGTCGGCCACGGAGGTCTCGCCGTCGAGGTTGCTCAGCGACCACCCCTCGGCCGGCTCGTACTCGTCGAGGGCGACGGCGCGCAGGTAGCCCGGGTCCTCGACCGAACTGCCCACGCGCAGCAGCGGGACGGGCTCGGGGAGGGTCAGCTGCCCGCGCAGCTCCGCCGCCGGGTCCAGGGACGTCCCCGTCGCCGATCCGGTCCCGCCGCCGAGCCCGGTGGCGAACGACCCCTCGGGCAGCGTGGGCACCGCGGTCCCGAGGACGGCGCCGGCCGCCACCGCGACCACACCGGTCCGCACGGCGGCCCCCGCGCCGCCGGTGAGGCCCGGCAGGTCCCGGCGCTGGTCGGCCCACAGCAGGACGGCGAAGCCGGCGGCCGGGCCGACCAGCGCCACCAGCCCGATGCCGCCGGTGACCGTGCCCACCGGCACGCACACGAGCGCGAGCAGGGCCGCCCCGGCCACGGCCCCCTGCCGGCCCGCGACCGCCAGCGAGTCGACGACGACGGCGACCAGCCCGACGAACAGCGTGGTGAGCGCGAGCAGGCCGGTCAGCGGGAGAGCGGGGGTGGCCTGCTCGCGGATCTCGGCCGTGCCGGCGCCGAAGACCTCGCCGAGCCGGGCGATCGTCGTCGGGGTGGGCAGCAGCCCGGCGAGCGCGGTGTCGGGCACGAACACCGCCGCGAGCACGCAGACCACGAGGACGAGCTGGCCGAACGGCACGGCCACGGCGCCCAGCAGCCCGGGAGCGCGGTCGCCGGCGAACCGGGTCACCGCCGAGCGCAGCGCCAGGCCACCGGCGAGGACGGCGACGACGACGGTCACCACCGGCGGCACCCAGGCCCGGCTGGTGAACACGGGGGTGAGCGCCAGGGCTCCCAGCAGGGTGGCCGCGGCGGCGGCGACCGGGGTCCGGACGTCGGTCGGGTTCATGCCGGCGCACCCGCGGGCGTCCCGGTGAGCGCAGCCCACACCTCGCCGACGTCCTGGCCGGCCGACGCGGTGGTGACCCGCCAGCCCGCCCCGGCGAGGACGGCGACGGCCTGGTCGCGCTGGACCGCCAGGGCGTCGAGCGCGGCGCCCGTGGCGCCGCGCCGGCCCCGGCCCGGTTCGCCCCACGACGCGACGTCCAGCAGCACGGCGAGACCGGGCACCGGCCCCTGGCGCAGCCGCACGAGCTCGGCGACGTCGTCGGGTCCCACCGCGCCGAGCAGGCAGACCAGGGGACCGTCGCCCGCGGCGCGGCACGCGGCAGGCACGGCGTCGGACAGGTCCCGCGCCCGCGAGGCCCCCAGCACGGCCAGCCGGTCCAGCAGCTCCTCGGCGCCGAGCGCGGCGCCGGCGGCCCCCGGCGCCGGGTCGTCGCTGCCGGTCACCACCCGCAGCCGCGCACCCCGCCGGGCCAGGGCGACCCCGATGCTCGCGGCCGCCTCGACCAGCCACTCGAAGCTGTCACCGGGCGGCGACGGGTCGTCCGGCGGCCCGGCGACCCGCCGGCCGGCGTCCCGGGCGGGCGCGACGAGGTGGGCGCGGGCCCGGGTGTCGAGCAGCAGCGTGCCCTGGGCGCGCCAGGGGTGCTCCTCCAGCCGCACCATGAGCTCGCCGGTGCGCGCGCTGGCCCGCCAGTGCACCTTGCGCATGTCGTCGCCGCGCCGGTACTCGCGGATGCTGACGTCGTCGTCCCCGTGGACGGCGAACGCGCGGTGCGCCCCGTCGCCCCCTCCGCTGCCGCCGCCCGGGCCCCCGCGGCCCAGCGGGCGGACGCGGGGCACCACGACCAGCGGCGCGGTGTCCGACCCCACGGCGGTGCGCTCGACCAGCCCGAAGGGGTCGAGGACCCGCAGCCGCAGCGGCCCCAGCCGGTAGCGGCCGCGGTGCCGGCCGTCCAGCCGGTACCGGACGGTGGTCGTGGCGCCGGGGGCGAGGCCGGCCACCGTGAACCGGTACGGGCGCCCCAGCGTCGCGGGCAGCTGCTCGGCCAGCAGCCACAGCCCGCCGCGGCGCGCGTCGACGTTCTGCAGCCGCAACTCGACGTCGGCCGCCGTGCCGCGCGGCACCCGCTGCGGGGTGACGGTGCGCCGGGTGGTGACCCGGAACCGCCCCCGCGCCACGGTGACGCCGGCGAGCAGCGGCAGGACGAGCACGAACGCGGCCAGCTGGACGAGCGACCGTTCCCCGAGCACCACGCCGACCAGCCCGAGGGCGAGGCCCCCGGCGAGCAGGCAGCGGCCGCGGGACGTGAGGGAGCCCAGGGCCCGGTCGGGACCGCCGCGCACGCTCAGCGCCCGCGGGAGACCGGTACGGAGGACACCAGCGAGGCCACGACCTGCTCGGCGCTGCGCCGGGCGACCACCGCCTCACCGGCGAGCAGCAGCCGGTGCGCGAGCACCGGCACGGCGAGGGCCTGGACGTCGTCGGGCAGCACGTGGTCGCGGCCGTCGAGCGCGGCCGAGGCGCGGGCGGCGCGGAGCAGCTGGAGGCCCGCGCGCGGCGAGGCGCCCAGCCGGAGGTCCGGTGAGCGGCGGGTGGCCTCGACCAGGGCGACCACGTACCGGCGGACGGCCTCGGCGACGTGCACCCGGCCCACGGCGGCCACCAGGGACCGGACGAGGGCGGCGTCGGCCACCGGGCGCAGGGCGGTGAGCGGGTCGGCCGTCGAGCGGTCGTCCAGCATGGCGAGCTCCGCCGCCGGGTCGGGGTACCCCATCGACACGCGCGCGGTGAAGCGGTCCCGCTGGGCCTCGGGCAGGGGGTAGGTGCCCTCCATCTCCAGCGGGTTCTGCGTGGCCATGACGAGGAAGGGCCGGGCCAGTTCATAGCTGACGCCGTCGACGGTGACCTGGCGCTCCTCCATGCACTCGAGCAGCGCCGACTGGGTCTTGGGGGAGGCCCGGTTGATCTCGTCGGCGACGACGACGTTGGCGAAGATCGCGCCGGGCTTGAACTCGAACGCCCGGGTCTCCTGGTCGTAGACCGCCACGCCCGTCACGTCGCTGGGCAGCAGGTCGGGCGTGAACTGGATGCGCCGCACGCTGGCGTCGACGGAGCCGGCCAGCGCCTTGGCCAGCGTCGTCTTGCCGACCCCGGGCACGTCCTCGATCAGCAGGTGCCCCTCGGCCAGCAGCACGACCAGCGCCAGCCGGATGACATGGTCCTTGCCCTGCACGACGCGACCGATCGAGCCCGCGATGCGTGCGCCCTCCGCGGCGACGTCGACCGACGCGTCGGCCGTCCCGTCGGCGGACCGTGTCGCCTCCGTCACCGCTCCACCGTACGTGCCGCGCGACACCCCGTCCCGGTCGCTGATCACGGTGCTCCGGGCAGCCGCCGGCGGAGCGGAGGCGCCGGTGGGGGCGGCGGGTCACGACACGGCCTCGAGTGGTGTCCAGTGGGGGCTAGTGGGTTACTGTGTCGGCCGGTGGGGAGGCAGGGTCCCGTCCGGGGAGCTGCAGAGCCATGGGAGGACCGATGCGGGAGGTGATCCGGTGTTCGTCGGCAGCTACCAGTTGCGGCTCGACGAGAAGGGCCGGCTCGCGCTCCCGGTCCGCTTCCGCGACCAGGTGGCCGACGGCATGGTGATCAAGAAGGGCCAGGACCGCTGCATCTACGGGCTGACCATGGCCCGGGTCGCCGAGCAGAGCGCCGCCATGGCCGCCATGGCCCCGTCCGACACCGCCGGCGCCCGCATGCGCGCCCGCATGAGCTTCGGCTCGATGGTCGAGCTCGAGCCGGACAAGACCGGCCGCATCACCATCCCCGCGAGCCTGCGGGAGTACGCCCACCTGGACCGCGACGTGGTCGTGGTGGGCGTGGACACCCGCTTCGAGATCTGGGACTCCGCGACCTGGGACGCCTACGTGGCCGAGCAGGAAGCCGCCTTCGCCGACATGGAGAGCGAGGGGATGCCGACGCTGTCGTGATCCCGGGAACGCCCACCCGCTCCCACCGGCCCCCGCGCCGCACCCGTTCGAGCCGCCTTCCCCGCGGCTCGACCGGACCGGGCCCCAGCCGCCTTCCCCGCGGCTCGGTCCCACGACGGAGGGCCGCACGGACCAGCGGGCACCTGCCGGCCCCGGCCGGCGGGGGGTGACCCCACCGGCCCCGCGGAGACCCACCTGACGCTCTTCCCCGACGCCAGGCGGACCCGCGGGGCCGGACATCCCCGTGGATCCCTCGTCCCGCCGCCCCACTCCGCCCCACCGGCCCCACCGCGCCCCACCCGGGGTCCGCGTCCCACCCACCCCCTGCGCCCCACCCGCCCGCTCCCGCACGCCCCCGCCGCCGCGTCCCCCTGCCGCCCGGCGCGGCGCGGCACCATCGCGGGGAGGCCAGGACCAGTCGAGAGGCAGCAGACGATGAGCAGCACCGGACCTGCCGCGGCCTCCGGGCCGCCGCAGCCCCCGGTGCACGTGCCGGTCCTGCTGGACCGCGTCGTCGAGCTGCTCGGCCCCGCCTGCGCCGCCGACGGCGCGGTCATGGTCGACGCCACGCTCGGCCTGGCCGGCCACACCCTCGCCATGCTCGAGGCCCACCCCGGCCTGCGCGTGGTGGGGCTGGACCGCGACCCCGACGCGCGCGCCGAGGCGACCCGCCGCATCGAGGCCGCCGGCCACGCCGGGCGGGTGACGGTCGTCCCCGCGGTCTTCGACGAGCTCCCCGAGGTGCTCGACCGGCTGGGCATCGCCGAGGTGCAGGGCGTCCTGTTCGACCTGGGCGTCTCCTCGCTGCAGCTCGACCGGCCCGACCGCGGCTTCAGCTACTCCACCGACGCCCCGCTGGACATGCGCATGGACCCCGGTGCGCCCCGGACGGCCGCCGACGTCGTGAACACGTACCCGCCCCGCGAGCTGGCGCGCGTGCTGCGGGTCTACGGCGAGGAGCGGTTCGCCTCCCGGATCGCTGCCGCCATCGACCGCGAGCGCGCCCGCGAGCCGTTCGCCGGCACCGCCCGGCTGGCCGAGCTGGTCCGCGAGGCCATCCCCGCCGCGACCCGGAGGACCGGTGGCCACCCCGCGAAGCGGACCTTCCAGGCGCTGCGCATCGAGGTCAACGACGAGCTCGGGGCGCTGGAGCGCGCCCTCCCCGCCGCGATCGACGCCCTGGCCGTGGGCGGCCGGGTCGCGGTCATCACCTTCCACTCCTTGGAGGACCGGATCGTGAAGCAGACCCTGGCCGCGGGAGCGGCGGACCGCACCCCGCCGGACCTGCCGGTGCCGCTCCCCGAGCACGGCCCGGTGCTGCGGCTGCTCACCCGCGGTGGCGAGGCCGCCGGGCCGGAGGAGACGGCCGGCAACCCCCGGGCGGCGTCGGCCCGCGTCCGGGCGGCCGAGCGCATCCGGCGGGCGGCGTGACCCGCGCCGCGGCCGTGCGCACCAGTCCTCCCCGGACGGCGCCATCCCGCACCGCCGCCACCCGGGCCACCGGCCCCGCGCCGCGGACCTCGCCGTCGGGGGTGCGCGGCACCGGCCGGGCCACCCCCCGCCCCGAGCTGCGGCTCGTGCCCACCGGCGCCGCCGCCCGGCCGCGCCGGCCCGCCCGCGACGCGGAGCGGTCCCGCAAGGCGCCGTTCGTCCTCCTGGTGGTGGGGCTGCTCGCCCTCACCACCCTCGGGCTGCTGGTGCTCAACACCGCCATCGCGGTGGACTCCCTCCAGGCGACGCAGATGCGCACCGAGAACGCCGAGCGCGCCCAGGAGGTGCAGCGGCTGGAGCAGCTCGTCGTCGCCGGTGACACCCCCGCGGACGTCGCCCGGGCCGCCGAGGCCGCCGGCCTGGTCCCGGCCGGCGTCGCCGGCTACCTGGTGCTCGGGGACGACGGGACGACGGCGCTGCGCGGCACCCCCGAGCCCGCGCCGGCACCGGAGCCTGCGCCGGAACCGGAGCCCGCACCGGCACCGGCACCCGTGCCCGCATCCGCCCCCGCACCCGCACCTCAGCCCGACGCCGGCCCCGCCCCCGCGGGCGGGAACTGACCCGTGCCGAGCAGCGTCCGCGGTCCCGGCCCCCGCCCCCCCCGCCCGACCCCGATCGGACGGGCGGACAGCGGGCCGTTCGTCTCCCGCCGCGCCCCCGGCACCCGGCGCAGCAGCGGGGCCGGGCTGTCGGTCGAGCAGCGCGGCCGCCGCAACCGGTGGGGCCTGGTGGTGCTCGTGGCCCTGCTGGTGCTCGTCGTCGGTCGGCTCGTGGTGCTCCAGGGCATCGACGGCGCCGCCTACGCCAGCGCGGCCGAGCAGGACCGGCTGCGCACCATCCCGCTGGCGGCGATCCGCGGGCAGATCCTCGACCGCGACGGCAACCCGCTGGCCTACACGGTCGACGCGTCCAAGGTGGTCGCCGACCCGACGGTGGTCCGCGACCCGGCGCGCACCGCGCTGGCGCTGACCACGCTGCTCGACGTCCCCGTGCCCGAGCTCACCGAGAAGCTCACCGACGACAGCCGCTACGTCGTCCTGGCCACCCAGCTGGTCCCCGAGACGGCCGACGCGGTCGAGGCGCTCGAGCTCGCCGGCGTCTACCTCCGCGACGACCCGGTGCGGCTCTACCCGGTGGGCGCGGTGGGCGGTCAGGTGGTCGGCTTCGTCGGGCGCGAGGGCACCGGGCTCGCCGGCATCGAGCAGGTCTTCGAGGAGGAGCTCTCGGGCACCGCGGGCCAGCGGACGGTGGAGGTCGGCAGCGGCGGGCACCCCATCCCGTCGGGCATCGACGAGGTCACCGAGGCCGTGGACGGCCGCGACGTCACCCTCACCCTCGACGAGGACCTGCAGTTCGTCACCGACGAACGGCTGGCGGAGGCGTGCGCCGACGGCGCCACCACCCGGGCCTCCGCCGTGGTCCTGGAGGTCGCGACCGGGCGCGTCGCGGCCATGGGGTCCTGCCCCGGGTACGACCCCGGCAGCTACTCCACGACCGACCCCGACCTGCTGGGCAACCCCGTGGTGAGCGACGTCTTCGAGCCCGGCTCGATCATGAAGGCGGTGACCCTCGCGGCCGCCGTCGAGGAGGGGCACGCCACCCCGGACCGCGTCATGACCGTCGACGGGCACATCGAGGCCGGTGACCGGGTGGTCACCGACGCCCACGACCACGACCCGATCGACTGGACGGTCACCGGCATCCTCGCCAAGTCCAGCAACGTGGGGACGATCATGCTGGCCCGTGAGGTGGGCGACGAGAAGCTCGAGGAGTACCTGCGGGCCTTCGGCGTCGGCGAGAAGTCCGGCATCGAGCTCCCCGGAGAGAGCCGCGGCATCCTGCAGGACTCGGCGGAGTGGAGCGGGGTGCGCGCGGCCAACGTGGCCATCGGTCAGGGCGTCTCGGTCACGACCCTGCAGATGGCCTCGATCTACCAGGCGATCGCCAACGGCGGCGTGCGGGTGGAGCCCCGGGTCGTGCAGTCGGTGACCGGCGCCGACGGCCGCCCGGCGGAGACGCCCGAGCCCGCCCGCACCCGGGTCGTCAGCGAGTCCACCGCCGAGCAGATGGCCTACATGCTCGAGGCGGTCGTCGGCCCCGGTGGCACCGCGCCGCTGGCCCAGGTCGAGGGCTTCCGGGTGGCCGGCAAGACCGGCACCGCGCAGCGCGCCAACCCCGAGTGCAACTGCTACGCCGGGGGCGGCTACGTGACCACGTTCGTCGGCTTCGCCCCGGCCGACGACCCGCAGTACGTCGTCGCGGTGGACCTGGAGCGGCCCACCAGCTCCGCCGAGGGCGGGCAGGTGGCCGCGCCCGTGTTCGCCGACGTCATGCGGGCGGCGCTCATGGCCGACGGGGTCGTGCCCTCGGGCACCGCACGCCCCGAGTTCCGGCTCACCGGCGCCCCCTGAGGAAGGACCCCGCTGCCCCCCACCGCTCGCACGCTCGCGGCGGGGCCCTGCAGCGGCGCCTGGGCGCGGTGACGCGGTGCGGACACCAGCCGCCGGTAGATTGGAGCCCTGTGACCCCGACCGACCCCGGGACGGCCCCGCGGCCCACGGGGAACCGCCCGCTGCCCCTCGCCGAGCTGGCCGACCTGATCGGCCCGCCCGAGGGCCCCGGCACCGACGTCGCGGTCTCCGGGGTCACGCTGGCCTCCGGCGAGGTGGCCCCGGGTTTCCTCTACGCGGCCCTGCCCGGCGCCCGGACCCACGGCGTCCGCTTCGCGGGCGACGCCGCCGCCCGCGGTGCCGTCGCGCTGCTCACCGACCCGACCGGCCGCGCGGACGCGCTGGCGACCGGGCTGCCGGTCTGCGTCGTCGACGCGCCGCGCCAGGTGCTCGGGGCGGTCGCCGACCGGGTCTACGGCGGGCCCAGCCGCCGGCTCGCCGTCCTCGGCATCACCGGCACCAACGGCAAGACGACGACGAGCTACCTGGTCGAGGCGGGGCTCGCCGCGGCCGGCCGGGCCACCGGCCTGATCGGCACGGTGCAGGCCCGCACCCGCGCCGCGGACGGCACCGTCACGGCCCTGCCCAGCATCCGCACCACGCCGGAGGCGCCGGCGCTGCACGCGCTGCTGGCCGGGATGGCCGACGCCGGGGTCGACGCCGTCGTCATGGAGGTCTCCAGCCACGCCCTGGTGCAGGGCCGGGTGGGCGGCGTCCGCTTCGCCGCCGCCGGGTTCACCAACCTGGGCCGGGACCACCTGGACTTCCACCGCGACATGGAGGACTACTTCCAGGCCAAGGCCCTCCTGTTCGACGGCCGCGCCACCGTGGAGCTGGTCACCGTCGACGACGACGCCGGCCGCCGCCTGGGCGCGCTGCGGCCGGACGCGGGCACCGTGTCGCTCACCGGCTCGGCGGACTGGACCGCGAGCGATGTCCGGACCGTGCCCGACGGCGGCTCGGCGTTCACCCTGCACGGCCCTGACGGCCGCAGCTGGCCGGCGCGCGTCCGGCTGCCCGGGCGGTTCAACGTGGCCAACGCCGTCCTGGCCGTGGCGCTGCTGGACGCCGTCGGCGTCGCCGTCGAGGACGCGGTCGCAGGTCTCGCCGGGACCGTGGTGCCGGGGCGCATGGAGCCGGTGGACGCGGGGCAGCCGTTCGTCGCCGTCGTCGACTACGCGCACACCCCCGACGCCGTGCGGACGGCGCTCGCCGCCCTGCGCGAGGCCACCACCGGCCGGCTGATCACCGTCCTGGGGTGCGGCGGCGACCGCGACCCGGGCAAGCGCCCCGAGATGGGGCGGGTCGCGGCCGAGGGCAGCGACGTGCTGGTGGTCACCGACGACAACCCGCGCTCGGAGGATCCTGCGGCGATCCGGACGGCGATGCTGGCCGGTACCCGGGACGTGCCGGCCGGCCGGCGCGCCGAGGTGCTCGAGATCGGCGACCGCCGGGCCGCGCTGGCGGCCGCGGTGGCGCTGGCACGGGCGGGGGACACCCTGCTCGTGGCCGGCAAGGGGCACGAGACGGGCCAGGAGGTCGCCGGCACGGTGCACCCCTTCGACGACCGCGCGCAGCTGCGCGAGGTGCTCGCCGCATCGGGGACGCCGGCATGATCCGGCTGTCGCTGAGCGAGGTGGCCGAGCTCGCCGGGGGCCGGCTCGAGGGTGCGCCGGACGGCGCGGTCACCGGCACGGTCACCCTGGACTCGCGCGCCGTCGCCGCCGGGGACCTCTTCGTCGCCGTGGTGGGGGAGCGGGTCGACGGCCACGACTTCCTCGGTGCGGCGGCGGACGCCGGTGCGGTCGCCGCGCTGGCCACCCGCCCGGACCCGGCGCTCCCGTGCGTCGTCGTCGACGACCCGGTGGCGGCGCTGGGCCGGCTGGCCGCCGGCGTGCACGAGCGGCTGACCGCCGGGGGCGTGCGCACGCTGGCCATCACCGGCTCCTCGGGCAAGACGTCGACCAAGGACCTCCTCGGCCAGGTGCTCGCCGCGGCCGGGCCCACGGTCAGCCCTCCCGGGTCCTACAACAACGACATCGGCCTGCCGCTGACCGTGCTCTCCGCCAACGCGGGCACCCGGTTCCTCGTCCTGGAGATGGGCGCCCGCGGGCCGGGGCACATCGCCCGCCTGTGCCGGGTGGCCCGCCCCGAGATCGGCGTCGTCCTCAACGTGGGATCGGCCCACCTCGGCGAGTTCGGCACCGCCGACGGCATCGCGCAGGCCAAGGGCGAGCTCGTGGAGGTGCTGCCCGCCGAGGGCACCGCCGTCCTCAACGCCGACGACGCCCGGGTGCTCGGCATGGCACCCCGTACGGAGGCGCGGGTGCTCACCACCGGCCGCAGCGAGCAGGCCGCGGTCCGGGCCGTCGACGTCGTGCTGGACGAGAGCGCCCGCGCCCGCTTCACGCTCGTCGCGGGCGGCGAGCGGCACCCGGTGGCGCTGCGGGTCGTCGGCGAGCACCAGGTCGCCAACGCGCTGTCGGCGGCGGGCGCGGCGCTGGCCGTCGGCCTGGCGCCGGCCGCCGTCGCCGCGGCGCTGTCGGCCGCGGAACAGCGCAGCCGCTGGCGCATGGAGATCGACCGGCGCGCCGACGGCGTGACCGTCGTCAACGACGCCTACAACGCCAACCCCGAATCGATGCGGGCCGCGCTCGCCGCCCTCACCGGGCTGGCCGGGACGCGGCGCATCGCCGTCCTGGGCGGCATGGCCGAGCTCGGGCCGGACGCCGGCGCGGAGCACGAACGGCTGGGCCGGGACGCGGTCGCCGCCGGGGTCGACCTGGTCGTTGCGGTGGGCGCCGATGCGGTAGGCATAGCGGGAGGTGCGACCGCCGCGGGGCGGCGCGCAGGAGAGGAGTCGGTGCACGTGCCGGACCGGGCCGCTGCCCTTGCGCTGCTGTCGGAGGTGCTGCGACCGGGCGACGTCGTCCTCGTGAAGGCCAGCCGGTCCCACGGCCTGGAGCTCCTGGCGGCCGACCTGCTGGGTGGTGCCGCGCAGTGAGGAGCGTCCTCATCGCGGCGGCGGTCGGCCTGATCGTCTCCATCCTGTTGACCCCGCTGGCCATCCGGGCGTTCCGCCGGCAGGGCCTGGGCCAGGAGATCCGCGACGACGGCCCCGAGAGCCACCTCTCGAAGAAGGGCACGCCCACGATGGGCGGCACCGTCATCGTCGGGGCCACCGTGGTCGGCTACCTCGCCGCGCACCTGGTGTTCGTCGGCGAGTCCGGCTGGGGGTTCAGCGCCACCGGGCTGCTGCTGCTGTTCCTCATGGTCGGCATGGGCACGGTCGGCTTCCTCGACGACTACCTCAAGATCCGGCACCGCCGCAGCCTGGGCCTGAACAAGACCGCCAAGCTGGTCGGCCAGCTGGTCGTGGGCGTCACGTTCGCCGTCCTGGCGATCAACTTCCCGAACGGCGACGGCGTCGAGCCCGCCTCCACCGTCGTCTCGTACGTCCGCGACATCGCACCGCTGGCCCTCGGCCCGATCGCGTTCGTCATCCTGGCCTACCTGTTCATCGCCGGGTTCTCCAACGCGGTCAACCTCACCGACGGCCTGGACGGGCTGGCCGCCGGGGCCTCGGCGATGGTCCTCGCCTCCTACATCGTCATCTCGTTCTGGCAGTTCACCCACGACTGCGCCAACGAGCTGATCGAGGGCTGCTACACCGTCCGCGACCCGCTGGACGTCACCCTCGTCGCCGCCGCCGGGATGGGCGCGTGCCTGGGCTTCCTGTGGTGGAACACCAGCCCGGCCCGCATCTTCATGGGCGACACCGGCTCGCTCGCGCTCGGCGGCCTGCTCTCCGGCCTGGCGATCGTCACCCGCACCGAGCTGCTGCTCGTCGTCCTCGGCGGCCTGTTCGTCGCGGTCACGCTGTCGGTGATCATCCAGGTGGCGTTCTTCCGCGCCACCCGCCGCCGGGTGTTCCGCATGGCGCCGCTGCACCACCACTTCGAGCTCGCCGGCTGGACCGAGAACACCGTCATCGTGCGGTTCTGGCTGGTCACCGGCATGGCGGTGGCGTTCGGTCTCGGCCTGTTCTACGCCGACTGGCTGAGCTTCGTGGGCCTGTGACCGGGCCCTCCGCCGTCGCCGGCCGCACCGTCCTCGTCGCCGGGCTCGGCGTCTCCGGTGCGGCCGCCGCGCGGGTGCTGCTGGCCTCCGGTGCCCGGGTGCTGCTCACCGACGCCGCCCGGCCGGGCACGGTCGACGAGCTGACCGGCGCGGGCGCGGAGTGGCTGGGGGCGACGGAGGCGCTGCCCGCGGGCGTGGACCTCGTCGTCACCTCCCCGGGCTGGCGCCCGGACGCGCCGCTGCTGGTCGACGCCGCCGCGCGCGGGGTCGAGGTGGTCGGCGAGCCGGAGCTGGCGTGGCGGCTGCGCGTCGCCGGGCCCGACGGCGCCCCCGCGCCCTGGCTGGCCGTCACGGGCACCAACGGCAAGACGACGACGGTGACCATGCTCGAGGCGATCCTGCTCGCGGCCGGCCGCAAGGCGGTCGCCGCGGGGAACGTCGGCCGGCCGCTGGTCGAGGTGGTCACCGCCCGCGACGACGACGGCACCCCGGCCTACGACGTGCTCGCCGTCGAGCTCTCCAGCTTCCAGCTGCACTGGTCCTCCTCGCTGGCCCCGGCCGCCGCCGCGGTGCTCAACGTCGCCGACGACCACACCGACTGGCACGGCTCCTCCGCCGCCTACCGCGACGCGAAGGCCCGCATCCTCGAGCGCACCCCCGTCGCCGTCGGCGACGCGGGCGACCCGGTCGCCGCCGCCCTGGTGGGGGCGCACCCGCGGCCGGTGACGGTCACCCTCGGCGAGCCGGCCCCGGGGCAGCTCGGGGTGCGCGACGGCGCCCTGGTCGACCGCGCGTTCGCCGCGGACCCAGCGGGGGAGGTGCTGCTCCAGCGCGACCGGCTGCCGGTGCCGGGCCCGCACAACGTCGTGAACGCGCTGGCCGCCGCCGCGCTGGCCCGCGCGGCCGGGGTGCCGGCGGAGGCGGTCGCCCGGGGGCTGGCCGGCTTCTCCGGCGGCGCGCACCGCAACGTCCTCGTCGCCACGATCGACGGGGTGGACTACGTCGACGACAGCAAGGCCACCAACCCGCACGCGGCCGGGGCCTCGCTCGCGGCGTACCCGCGGGTCGTGTGGATCGCCGGGGGGCTGCTCAAGGGCGCCGACGTCGACCCGTTGGTCGCCGCGGTCGCCCCGCGGCTGGCCGGCGTGGTGCTGCTCGGCCGCGACCGCGCCGTGGTGGCCCGTTCGCTGGCGCGACACGCCCCGTCGGTGCCGGTGGTGGAGGTGCCGAGCGGCGACGATGGCGGGATGGACGGGACGGGTGTGACGGCCGAGGCGACGACGACGCGGGTCGTCGCCGCCGCGGCCGGGCTCGCGCGGCCGGGGGACACGGTGCTGCTGGCCCCGGCGGCGGCTTCCATGGACGTCTACCGCGACTACGCGCACCGCGGCCGCGCCTTCGCCGAAGCGGTGCGGGCGTTCGGGGCCGGGCGATGACCACCACCGAGCGACCGCTGCGCGAGGTGCGTGCCGCCCGCGGCCGCACCCGCCCCGCGGCGCCGCGCACGCCGCCGCGCCGCTGGACCGGCCCCGCGTGGCTCGACGGGCCGCTGACCAGCTGCCACCTGGTGCTGGGCGCCGCCGGTCTGCTCCTGCTCATCGGCCTGGTCATGGTCTTCTCCGCCTCCGCCATCGAGGCGGCGCTGGCCGACGAGCCGGCGTGGGCCCCCGGCGTCAAGCAGCTGGTGCTGGCCTGCATCGGCCTGGGCGCGATGGTGGTCGCGATGCGGCTGCCGGTGGGCCTGGTGCGGCGCTGGTCGCCCATCGCGCTGCTCGTGGTGATCGGCCTGCTGGTGCTCGTGCTGATCCCGGGCATCGGCCTGGAGCGCAACGGCGCCCGGCAGTGGATCCCTCTCGGCGTCACCGACTTCCAGCCCTCGGAGGCAGGCAAGCTGGTGTTCGCGCTCTGGGGCGCGCACGTCATCGCGCTGCGCGAGCGCTACCTGACGACGACGTCGCTGCTCGTGCCGGTTCTCCCCGTCTTCGTGCTGCTCTCGGGCCTGCTCATCCTCGAGCCCGACTTCGGCGGGGTGGTGAGCCTCGGCCTGGTCCTGGTCGGCCTGCTCTGGGCCGGCGGGATGCCGATGCGCTGGTTCGGCGCGTTCGCCGGCGTCGCGGTCGCGGCGATGGGGGTCATGGTGTGGGCGGCGCCCTACCGCATGGCGCGGATAACCGCGTTCCTCGACCCGTTCGCCGACCCGGACCACACCGGTTTCCAGGCGATCCGCGGCATGTACGCGCTGGCCACCGGCGGCCTCTGGGGCGTCGGCCTGGGCAACAGTGCGATGAAGTGGAACATCCTGCCCGAGGCCGAGTCCGACTACATCTTCGCGATCATCGGCGAGGAACTGGGCTTCCTCGGCTGCCTGGTGGTCGTCACCCTGTACGGCGTCCTGGCCTACGCCGGCTTCCGCATCGCCCGCCGCTCGGCCGACCGGTTCGTCCAGCTCGCCTGCGTCGCGATCACCGTGTGGCTCATCGGCCAGGCGACCATGAACATGGGCTACGTGGTGGGCCTGCTCCCGGTGACCGGCGTGACCCTCCCGCTCATCTCAGCGGGGGGCACCTCGCTGATCCTCACCCTCTTCATCGTCGGGCTGCTGGCCCGGTTCGCCCGCTCGGAGCCCGCCGCCATCGAGGCACTGCGCACGGCCGAGCGCGGCCGCCTCGCCCGGCTGCTCGCGCCCGCCCCGACCGTGGCGGTCGACCAGGTGCGGCCGCGGCGGCACCCCGCGGCCGACGTCCCCGCGCGGCCGGTGGTCGGCGGCGCCCGCACGCTGCTGCACGCACGCGGTGCCGAGCCCCGCCGGTCGCCGGCGCCCACCCCGGGCGCGCGGGCCGGCGCCCCGGCACGGCCCCGCCCCGCCTCCCGCAGCGGTTCGCCGCTCCGGGACCAGCCGCGGGACGGCGCGCCCCGGCAGCGGCCGGTCGTCCCGCGCGGTCGCCCGGGGGGCCAGCGGTGAGCGCGGTCCGGTCGGTCGTCCTCGCCGGGGGTGGCACCGGGGGGCACATCGAGCCGATGCTCGCCCTCGCCGACGCCCTCCGGCGGCGCGACCCCGCGCTGCGGCTGACCTGCCTGGGCACCGCCCGGGGCATGGAGACCCGGCTGGTGCCCGCGCGGGGCTACGACCTCCGGCTCATCCCGCCCGTGCCGCTGCCCCGCAAGCCCACGCCCGACCTGCTGCGCGTGCCCGGCCGGGTGCGCCGCTCGGTGGCGGAGACCCGCGCGCTGCTCGACGAGCTCCAGGCCGACGTGGTGGTGGGTTTCGGCGGCTACGTGGCGCTGCCGGCCTACCTGGCCGCCCGGCGCACCGGGACGCCGATCGTGGTGCACGAGCAGAACGCCCTGCCGGGGCTGGCCAACCGCATCGGCGCCCGCCTCGCCGCCCGCGTCGCGGTCACCGCGCCGGGCACGCCGCTGCACCGCGGGGAGCACGTCGGCATGCCGCTGCGCCGGGTCATCTCCTCCCTCGACCGGGCCGCCCGCCGCGCCGAGGCCCGGGTCGGGTTCGGCCTGGACCCCGATCGGCCGACGCTGCTGGTCTTCGGCGGGTCCCAGGGGGCCGCCTCGCTCAACCGGGCCGCCGTCGGCGCGGCCGGGGCCCTCGCCGCGGCGGGCGTGCAGGTGCTGCACGCCCGGGGACCGAAGAACACCGACGTCGTCGTGCCGGAGCGGCCGGCCGGCGAGCCGCCCTACGTCCTCGTCGACTACCTGGAGCGGATGGACCTCGCCTACGCCGCCGCGGATCTCGCGCTGTGCCGCTCGGGCGCGGTGACCGTCGCCGAGCTCTCCGCCGTGGGGCTGCCGGCGGCGTTCGTCCCGCTGCCGATCGGCAACGGCGAGCAGCGCCGGAACGCCCTGCCCGTGATCGAGGCCGGCGGCGGCCTCCTCGTCGAGGACGCCGACCTGGACCCCGGCTGGATCACCGCGACCCTGCTGCCCCTGCTCACCGACCCCGCCGCCCTGGCCGGGCTGGCCCGCCACGCCGCCGCGGCCGGCGTCCCCGACGCCGACGAACGGCTGGCCGACATCGTCTGCGAGGTGGCGAGCGCGTGAGCGCCGACTCCGTTGCGGCCTGGACCGGTCCGGTGCCCTCGCTGCCCGAGCTGGGGGCCGTGCACTTCATCGGGATCGGGGGTGCCGGCATGAGCGGCATCGCCCGCATCCTGCTTGCCCGTGGGGTGCCGGTGTCCGGCTCCGACCGCCGGGACGGCCCGACGCTGCTGGCCCTGCGGGCCCTGGGCGCGCGGGTGGAGGTCGGCCACGACGGCGCCCACGTGGGCGATGCCGACACCGTGGTGGTCTCCACGGCGATCCGGGCGGACAACCCCGAGCTCGTCGCCGCGCGCGAGCGCGGTCTGCGCGTGCTGCCCCGGGCCGTCGCGCTGGCCGCGGTGATGGCCGGCCGGCGCAGCATCGCCGTGGCCGGCACGCACGGGAAGACCTCCACCACCTCGATGCTCACCGTCGCCGTCCAGGCGTGCGGCGTCGACGCGTCCTTCGCCATCGGCGGGAACCTCAACGAGTCGGGCAGCAACGCGCACGCGGGGGAGGGGGACGTCTTCGTCGCGGAGGCCGACGAGAGCGACCGCTCCTTTCTCCTGCTCTCGCCGTTCGCCGGGATCGTCACCAACGTCGAGGCCGACCACCTCGACAACTACGGCGACCTCGCGGCCGTCGAGGCCGCGTTCGACCGGTTCCTGCAGACGGTGGACCCCGCGGGCTTCGTCGTCCTCTGCGCCGACGACCCGGGCGCCGCGCGGCTGGCCGGGGTCCCCGGCCCGGCGCGGGTGCGCACCTACGGCACCGCCGAGGACGCCGACCTGCGCATGCTCGACCTCGAGGTCGGCCGGGAGCACACGGCGTACACCGCGGTGCTGGACGGCACCGAGGTCGGCCGGGTGCAGATCCGGGTGCCCGGCGAGCACATGGCCCGCAACAGCGCGGCGGCGCTGCTCGCCGGGCTGGAGCTGGGGTTGCCCGCGCGCGGCCTCGTGGACGGGCTCGCCCGCTTCGGCGGCGTGCACCGGCGGTTCGAACTCAAGGGGACCGCCGGGGGCGTGCGGGTCTACGACGACTACGCCCACCACCCGACCGAGGTCGCCGCGCAGCTGCGCGCCGCCCGCGCGGTCGCGGGGGACGGGCGGCTCGTCGTCGCCTTCCAGCCGCACCTCTACAGCCGCACCCAGGAGTTCGCCGAAGGGTTCGGCGCGGCGCTCGGCCTGGCCGACGAGGTCGTGGTGATGGACGTCTACGGCGCCCGCGAGGACCCGGTGCCCGGCGTCACCGGTGCGATGGTCGCCGACGCCGTCCCGCTGCCCGCCGAGCACGTGCGCTTCGAGCCCTCCTGGTCGGCGGCCGGGCCGGCGCTGGCCGCCCGGGCACGTCCCGGGGACCTGGTCATGACGATGGGCGCCGGTGACGTCTCGATGGTGGGGCCGGAGGTGCTCGACGCCCTCCGTGCCGGTGAGCCGGGCGGGGAGGACGACGCGCCGGACGCCGGCCGGTGAACCGGACCGGCAGCACCACGCGTGACCGGAGCCGGCGCGGCCGCGGCCCGGCCGACCGCCGGTCCGCCGACCGCCGCGGCACCCGGGTCACCCCGCTGCCCGACCGCCGCCCGGCGCGGAGGCGGCCCCGGCACCGGCGGTCGCTCCAGGTGGCGGCGGCGCTGACCGTCGTCGCGGCGATCGGCTGGCTGCTCTGGCTGGGCCCGTGGCTCGCGGTCCGCGCCGTGCAGGTGGACGGGACGGCGACCCTGACGGCCGACCGCGTGCGGGAGGTGGCCCAGGTGCCCGAGGGGGTGCCCCTGCTCCGGGTGGACCTCGGCGCGGTGGAGGACCGGGTGGCCCGGCTGCCGCAGGTCCGCGGCGTGGAGGCGGCCCGGGGCTGGCCCGACCGGATCGTGATCACGGTCGCCGAGCGCGTGCCGGTGGCGGTCGTCGGCCCACCCGGGCGGCGGTCGCTGGTCGACGCCGAGGGCGTGCTGTTCGACTCGGTCACGGGGGACGCCCCGCGCGGCGTCGTCCCGCTGACCGTCGACGACCCGGCGCCGGCCGACCCGGCCACCATGGCGGGCATCGCCGCGATCCGCGCCCTGCCCGAGCAGCTGCGGGCGGACGTCGTCGAGGTCGCCGCGCCCGCAGCGCAGTCGATCACGCTCACCCTGGCCGACGGCACGGTGGTCGTCTGGGGCGGCGCCGAGGAGTCGGCCACCAAGGGCCAGGTCCTCGTCGCGCTGCTCGACCGGATCGCGGACGGCGAGCTCGAGCCGGCCGACCTCGTCGACGTCAGCGCACCCGACGCCGTCGTCCTGCGCTGACCCCGACGCCGGGCCGGTGGCGCTCGGTGGCCGCGCGGGTGCGCACCGGCTCGGGCGGGCTCCCTCCGCGACACGCCGTCGTCCGCGACACGCCCGACACGCACCCCGGTCACGGATCTTTCTGCGCACGCGCGGCGGCGGCGCCTGGATCACGGGATGAGACGTTTCCGGCGCGAGTCGTCACAGCCAGTGGTGCAGATGTGACCAACGGGTCGCAGGAGTCTGGTGCGATCCCCGTCCACCGACACGCCGACCCGGAGAGGGTGCTTGTAGCGCCTCTCGGCACGCACCTAACTTCAACCCGTCGACCTGGTTGACATAACTGTAAGGCTGAACTCGAGGTTGAGGGACACGGTAGGAGCGCCGCATGACACCTCCGCACAACTATCTAGCGGTCATCAAGGTCGTCGGCATCGGCGGCGGCGGGGTGAACGCGGTCAACCGCATGATCGAAGTCGGCCTCAAGGGGGTCGAGTTCATCGCGATCAACACCGACGCGCAGGCGCTGCTGATGAGCGACGCCGACGTCAAGCTCGACGTCGGCCGCGAGCTCACGCGCGGGCTGGGCGCCGGTGCGCAGCCCGACGTCGGCCGGCAGGCCGCCGAGGACCACCGCGAGGAGATCGAGGAGGTGCTCAAGGGCGCCGACATGGTCTTCGTGACCGCGGGCGAGGGCGGTGGCACCGGCACCGGTGGCGCGCCCGTCGTGGCCTCCATCGCGCGCAAGCTCGGCGCGCTGACCATCGGTGTCGTCACCCGCCCGTTCGCCTTCGAGGGCAAGCGGCGCGCGGTGCAGGCCGAATCGGGCATCGAGGAGCTGCGCAACGAGTGCGACACGCTCATCGTGATCCCGAACGACCGGCTGCTGCAGCTGGGCGACCGGAACGTCAGCGTCATGGACGCCTTCCGCACCGCCGACCAGGTGCTGCTCTCCGGTGTCCAGGGCATCACCGACCTGATCACCACGCCCGGCCTGATCAACCTGGACTTCGCCGACGTCAAGTCGGTCATGTCCGGGGCGGGCTCGGCGCTGATGGGCATCGGCAGCGCGCGCGGTGACAACCGGGCGCTGCTCGCCGCCGAGCAGGCGATCGCCAGCCCGCTGCTGGAGGCCTCGATGGAGGGCGCCCACGGCGTGCTGCTGTCGATCTCGGGCGGGTCGGACCTCGGCCTGTTCGAGATCAACGAGGCCGCCTCGCTGGTGTCGGACGCTGCGCACCCCGACGCCAACATCATCTTCGGCGCGGTGATCGACGACGCGCTCGGTGACGAGGTGCGGGTGACCGTCATCGCCGCCGGCTTCGACGGCGGCCGGCCCAACACGCGCAAGGACGGCGCGGCGGCGAGCGGTGCGCCGCAGGCGCCGCTCTCCACCGGGGGCGCGTCACCGTTCGCCGCGCACCGCCGCCCGGTGGCCGCCCCGCCGGTGGCCGCCGCACCGCCGCCGTCGACCGGTTCCGCGCCGGCTGCGGCTCCGGCCCCCGCTGCCCCCCCGGTGACGGGGGAGCGGCTCGCCCAGCAGGCCCCGCCGGCCTCCGGCGGGCGGCCGGGCACCGGGGGCGGCCTGACCGTGCCCCCGCTGCCGCCCATCCAGGGCTCCGCGGGCACCAACGGTCGCCGGCCGCTGTCGAACGAGGACTTCGAGGAAGAGCTGGACATCCCCGAGTTCCTCAAGGGCTGAAGGACCCTGCTGCCCCCCACCCTTCGCAGGCTCAGGGCGGGGCCCTGCAGCAGGGCCGTTCCGCGGGCTCGCCAGGCCGTAGTCTGACGTCCGATGCATACGAATCCGGCCGCTCCGTCGGCGGTGCGACCTCGCAGGGTCGTCACCGACCGGCGGGGCGGCCGTTCCCGTCCGCCCTACGACTCCTTCAACCTGGGCTCCCACGTGGGTGACGACCCCGGTGACGTCGCCGCCAACCGGGCCCGCGTGGCCCGGGAGCTCGGCGTGGGGGAGGACCGGCTGGTCTGGATGGACCAGGTGCACGGCACCGGCGTCGCCGTTGTCGAGCGGCCGCAGGACGGGCCGGTGCCCGCCACCGACGCGCTGGTGACCGCCACCCCTGGGCTGGTCCTGGCCGTGCTCGCGGCCGACTGCGTGCCGGTCCTGCTGGCCGACAACGAGGCGGGCGTCGTCGCGGCGGTCCACGCCGGCCGCGAGGGGGTGCGCAAGGGCGTGCTCCCGGCGGCCCTGTCCGCCATGGCGAGCCTCGGCGCCCGGGCCAGGAACGTGACCGCGCTGCTGGGCCCGGCGGTCTGCGGGGCCTGCTACGAGGTGCCCGGGGAGATGCAGCGCGAGGTGGCGCGGATCGCGCCCGCCGCGGCGGTTCCCACCCGGGCCGGCACCGCCGGCCTGGACCTGCGCGCCGGCGTCGAGGAGATCCTCCGGCGCGCCGGCATCCCGGAGGTCGTGCAGGACCCCCGCTGCACCGTCGAGGACCCCACGCTTTACTCCCACCGCCGCGACGGCGTCACCGGCCGCCAGGCCGGTCTCGTCTGGCTGGGCTGAGGAAGGGGAAGGCCCCCCCCGTGCCCCCCGTCGCGCGCAGGCTCGCGGCGGGCCCCTGCACCGGGGCCGGTCGCTGCGCGCACAATCTGCGCCGTGAGCTCGCTCGCTGAGAACCTGCGCGCGGTGCGCGCCCGCATCGACCGGGCCGCCCGGGCCGCCGGGCGCGACCCCGCGACCGTGCGGCTGCTGGCGGTCAGCAAGACCTGGCCCGCCGAGGACGTGCGTGCGCTCGCCGCGCTCGGGCAGCGGGACTTCGGCGAGAACCGGGTGCAGGAGCTCCTGGGCAAGGCGGGTGAGCTCGGCGGCGTCGACGTGCGGTGGCACGTCGTCGGCCAGCTCCAGCGGAACAAGGCCGCCGCGGTGGCCCGCACCGGGGCCGTCGTCCACTCCCTGGACCGCGCCTCGCTGGCCACCACGCTGGATCGGGCCGGCCAGGAGGCCGGCCGCCCCGTGGACGTGCTGCTCCAGGTGGACCTCGGCGGCCCCGAGGGGGCCGCCGCCGCGCGCGGTGGGGCGCCGCCGGAGGAGGTACCCGCGCTCGCCGACGCGGTGGCGTCGGCCGCCGGCCTGCGGCTGCGCGGTGTCATGGCCGTCGCGCCCCGGGGGGAGGAGCCGGCGCCCGCGTTCGCCCGGCTGGCCCGGGTGGCCGAGCGCCTGCGGGCCGACCACCCCGGCGCGGTCGAGATCTCGGCGGGGATGAGCGGCGACCTGGAGGAGGCGATCGCCGCGGGCGCCACCATCGTGCGTGTCGGAACCGCGTTGTTCGGCGACCGCCCCCTACCCTGCGGTGAGTTCGAGCAACACCAGCCACGCGAGTCACAGCAGTCGCACGAGCCGCGCCAGGAACGGGGGCGGCCCGGGACGATGTGACGACGACCGTGCAGACGCGACGCTGAGGACACCAGTAGAGGGGGAGGTCCGATGGCTGGAGCCATGCGGAAGATGGGGATCTACCTGGGGCTCGTCGAGGACGACGTGCCCCGCGGCTACGGCCGGTACGACGCCCGCCCGTCCGACGAGCTCGAGCACGACCGTCGCTACGGCCGCTACGACGAGGACCGCTACGGCGAGGGCTTCGCCGATCGCGGCTACGCCGACGACGAGTACGCCGACGACTACGCCGACGACGACGTCGCCCCGGTGCCCCCGGCCCGCGACCCCGAGCCCCTCTCGGTGCGCCGCGTCCAGGCCCGCCCCCTCGGCCTCGCCCCGACCGGCGCCGGCGCGACCGGCTCGCGCGTGCTGAGCACCACCAGCGGCCCCGTCGCCGCGGCCGGCCTCGCCGTCCGCGAGCCGGTGGTGGCCCCCGAACCCGAGCCCGAGGCGGCACCCGCACCCGTGGCCAAGAGCTACCAGGTCGTCACCCTGCACCCGCGCACCTACAACGAGGCACGCACCATCGGCGAGCGGTTCCGCGACGGCATGCCGGTCATCATGAACCTCACCGAGATGGACGACGCCGACGCCAAGCGCCTCGTCGACTTCGCTGCGGGCCTGAGCTTCGGTCTGCGCGGTAGTATCGAGCGCGTCACGGCGAAGGTGTTCCTGCTCAGCCCGCAGGACGTCGCCGTCACCGCTGAGGACAAGGCGAAGATCCGCGAGGGCGGGTTCTCCGAGAAGTCCTGAGCGGCGCAGTGGAGTCGGCACCGGGTGGTGCCCTGATCGAGCGGGGCCCGTGTCTCTTTTCTGGCAGATCGTCTCATCGGTGCTGCTCGTCTTCCTCGTCCTGCTCTTCGCGCGGTTCGTCGTCGACTGGGTGATGGTGCTGGCGCGCAGCTGGCGGCCTTCGGGGGCGGTCGCGGCCGGTCTCGAGATCGTCTACTCCACCACCGACCCGCCGCTGAAGGCGGTGCGGAAGGTGATCCCGCCGTTGAACCTGGGGTCCATCCGGCTGGACCTCGGGTTTATGGTGCTGCTGATCGCCGTGGTGGTCCTCCGGAACGTCACGCTCGCACTCGCATGACCGCTGAAACCCCCCGGGTCAGAGCCGTCGGACGGTGGCGCCCCGCCGCCGCTCCCACCGCCCTGTTCCGCCGTCCGACCTGAGGTGACCTGCGATGCCACTCACGCCTGCCGACGTGCACAACGTCGTCTTCAAGAAGCCGCCCATCGGCAAGCGGGGCTACGACGAGGACGAGGTCGACGCCTTCCTCGACGTGGTGGAGGCCGAGCTGGCCCGCCTGATCGAGGAGAACAACGAGCTGCGCTCCAGCGCCGGCCGGGCCGGTGCGCGCGTCGAGGAGCGGCCCGAGCCGCCGGCCCCCGTCCCGGCTCCGGCACCGCAGCCGGCTCCCGCGCCGCCCGTGGTGCAGCAGCCCCGCGAGGACGACAGCGCCCGGGCCTCGCGCATGCTCGCGCTGGCCACCGAGACCGCTGACCGCTACGTCAACGAGGCCAAGACCCAGGCCGAGCAGATGCTCACCGGTGCCAAGACCAACAGCGACCGGATGGTGACCGAGGCGCGCGCCAAGAGCGAGCAGATGGTCGCCGAGGCCAAGCACCGGGCCGATTCCATGATCGGCGACGCCCGGACGCGCGCCGAGACGATGGAGCGGGAGGCCCGCGCCAAGGCCGCCGCCCTCGACCAGGACGCCGAGCGCCGGCACGTCGAGGTCATGGGCGGCCTCGAGGAGAAGCGCAGCAGCCTGGAGCGCAAGATCGAGGAGCTGCGCACCTTCGAGCGCGAGTACCGCACGCGGCTGCGGTCCTACCTCGAGTCGCACCTGCGCGACCTGGACAGCCGCGGCTCGGCCGAGCCCGCCGCCGCCGGCCGGCAGAACCAGCACGCCAGCGCCTGAGCACCGCTCGAGGAAGGCCCCGGACCCCACGGTCCGGGGCCTTCCCCGTCCCCGGGGCCTGCGGCCGGCCGGTGCCCGGACCGGTGGGGCGGTCCGGGGCCCTCCGCGCGGCGGGGAGGTGACGTGCTGGAACGGCCTCGTTCAGGGGCCCGCCCCGAGCTCGTGAGGGGTGGGGGGAACGAGGTCCTTACCCCTTGACGCTGCCCGCCAGCAGACCGCGCACGAAGAAGCGCTGCAGCGCCAGGAAGACGATCAGCGGCAGGATGATGGAGACGAAGGCGCCGGCCGCGAGCAGGTACCAGTCCGAGCCGCGGGTGCCCACCATGTCGGCCAGCCGCACCGTGAGCGGGGAGACGCCCTGGGCGCCACCGGCGAAGGTGAGGGCGACGAGCAGGTCGTTCCACACCCACAGGAACTGGAAGACGGCGAACGCGGCGATCGCCGGGGTGAGCAGCGGCAGCAGCACCTGGAAGAAGATCTTCACGTGCCCCGCGCCGTCCATGCGGGCGGCCTCGACGAGCGAGGGCGGGATCTCCTTCATGAAGTTGTGCAGCAGGAAGATCGCCAGGGGCAGCGCGAAGATCGCGTGCGAGAGCCAGATGGTCCAGAACGACCCGGCCAGCCCGGCGTCGACGTACAGGCTCAGCAGCGGGATGAGGGTCACCTGGATGGGGACCACCTGCAGCGAGAAGACGGCGACGAAGAGGATGCTGCGGCCCCGGAACGGCACCCAGGCGAAGGCGTAGGCCGCCAGCAGCGCCAGGGTGATCGGGATGACCACCGCCGGCAGGGTGATGACCAGCGAGTTGACGAACAGCCCCGCGAAGTCGGTGCCGCCGTAGAGCACCTGGTTGTAGTTGTCGAGGGTGAACTCGGGGTCGGTGAACGCCGTCCACCAGCCCGAGCGGCGGATGTCGAGCTCCGGCCGGAAGGAGGTGACCAGCAGGCCCAGGATCGGCACGGTCCAGAGGACGGCGATGACGATGGCGATCAGCGACGCGGCGGGGGAGGTGAGCCGCTTCTTGGCCCGCTCCGCCCGGGTGTGCGTCCGGCCGCGGGTGTCCGCCTCCCCGGGCACCGGGGCCATGACGGGGGTCGTGGTGGTCATCGGATCTCCTCGGCCAGGCGCAGCTGGCGGACGTTGTAGGCGATGATCGGGATGACCAGCAGGAAGAGCAGGACCGCCAGCGCGGCGCCGAGGCCGAAGTTGAACTGGCGGAAGGCCTGCGTGTAGAACTCGTTGGCCACGACGCTGGTGCCGAAGTTGCCGCCGGTCATCGTGCGCACGACGTCGAAGACCTTGAGCGTGACGATCGCGATCGTGGTGAGCACCACGACCAGCGCCGGGCGGATGCTCGGCACGGTGACGTAGCGGAACATCTGCAGGCCGCCGACGCCGTCGAGCCGCGCCGCCTCGATGATGTCGTCGGGGATCGCCTTGATCGCCGCGGAGAGCACCGTCATGGCGAACCCGGCCTGGATCCAGATCATCACGACGATGAGGAAGAAGGTGTTCGCCGGCGCGGTCAGCAGGAACTGCTGGGGCTCGAAGCCGATCGACACCAGCAGCTGGTTGAGCAGGCCGATCTGGTTGACCCCCGGCTGGTCGGGGCGGAATTCGTAGACGAACTTCCAGATGACGCCCGCCGCCACCATGGAGATCGCCATGGGGAGGAAGACCAGCGCCTTGGCCAGGGACTCGAAGCGGGTGCGGTCGACCAGGTAGGCGTAGACCAGCCCGAGGGCGGTCGTGACCGCCGGGACCAGCAGGACCCACAGCACGGTGTTGAGCAGCACGCGCTGGAAGTTGTCGTCGGTGAAGACGGTGGCGTAGTTGTCGAAGCCGACGAACTCCGAGCCGTCCTTGTCGTAGAACGAGCCGCGCACCGTCTCCAGCGCGGGGTACACCAGGCCGACCAGCAGCAGGACGAACGTGGGGCCGAGGAAGCCGGCCACGATCACCCAGGTGGACACCCGCTTGGGCCGGTCGACGGCGAACAGGATCGCGCCCATCACGACGGCGAACAGCAGGATGGCGACCACCATGAGGGCGATCTTGTGACCTGCGGTGTTCGCCTCCAGGAGCCACTGCACCCGTGGCCACCTCCTTCCGACGGTGGATGCCGGGGGCGGCTGGGCTGCAGCCGTCCCCCGGCATCCGGGCTGGTGGGCGCCCGGTCAGCCAGGTGGCTGCCGGGCGCCCGGTGTCACGACCGAGAGGTCAGGACGCGGGCCAGGCCTGCTCGACGTCGGTGAGGACGGCTTCGCTGGACTTGTCGTTGGCGATCCAGTTGGTGAGCTCGGTCCACAGGCGGCCGGCGCCGATCTCGGCCGGCATCAGGTCTGACCCGTCGAACCGGAACACCGACTCCGGGTCCTGGAACAGCTCGGCGGAGAGCTGGTCCACCGGGGACTCCAGGTTGTCGACGTCCAGGCCGGTGTTGGCGCTGACCCAGCCGGGGCCGGAGACCTGGGCCTTGATGTTCGCCCACTCCGGGGAGGACAGGTAGGTCTGGAACGCCTGGGTGGCCGGGTCGTCGTTGAACGCCGCGGTGAACTCGCCACCACCGAGAACGGGGGCCGTGCCGTCGCCACCGATGGGCGGCAGCGGGAAGGCGAAGACGTCGCCGTCCGGCCCGACCTCGGTGCCCTCCGGCCAGTTGGCCTGGTAGAAGGACGCCTGCCGGTGCATCCAGCAGCTGCCGTCGAGGATCGGCAGACCGGCGTCACCGAACTCGGTGGACGCGATCGACTGCACCTCGCCGAGGCCGGCGTTGACGAACTCGGGGTTCTTGAGGATCTCGCCGACGGTGTTCAGCGCCTCGACGATCCGCGGGTCGTTGAACGGGATCTCGTGGTTGACCCACTGGTCGTAGACCTCGGGGCCGGCCGTGCGGAGGACGACGTCCTCCAGCCAGTCGGTGGCCGGCCAGCCGGTGGCGTCACCGGAGCCGATGCCCGCGCACCACGGCTTGGCGCCGGTGGCGGCGATCTCCTCGGACAGCGCGATCATCTCGTCCCAGGTCTGCGGCACCCCGTAGCCGGCCTCCTCGAAGGCCGACGGCGAGTACCAGACGAAGGACTTGGCGTTGGCACCCAGCGGCGCGGCGTAGAACTCGCCGTCGACGCTGCCGTACTCCTTCCAGCTCTCGTCCCAGTACTCGTCGACGTTCGCCTCGGTCTGCGCGGGAGCGGCCACGACGTCGCCGGAGCGGACGAGGTTGGCCAGCAGACCCGGCTGCGGGATGAACGCGATGTCGGGCGCGTTGCCGCTCTGGGTGCGGACGACGAGCTGCGCCTCGAACTCCCGGGAACCCTCGTACTCGACGTCGACGCCGGTGCACTCCTCGAAGGGCACGTACGAGTCGATGTGCGGCTGGTCCTCGGGGTCGACGATCGAGGTGTAGACGGAGACCGTCTCGCCCTCCAGGTCGCCGAACTCCTCGTAGGGCGCGCAGTCGATCTCCGTGTCGGCGGCCGCCGCGCCGCCACCGCCGCCGCCGTCGACCTCGTCGGCGCCGCACCCGGTGAGCAGGAGCGTCAGCCCCAGCCCGCCGGCCAGCGCCGCCGCGCCGCGGCCTCTCGCACGCTTGGTCATGTGGTCCCCTCCAGACTCCTGCGGCTCCGTCGCCGCATCGTGTGACTCGTGCCCGGCACCCGATCCCGGGTGCGGCCGCCACATCCGTCCGGCGACATTAGCCGCGCGGGAGATCCCCGGCGGCAACGTTGCCGTAACGGTTGTGCAGCCTCCGAGCGGTGGTGGCTCCTTCGGCGGTGGCTGCGTCGGCGAGCATATGGGAGCGCTCCCACGGTGTCCCGTGCTCGGTGCACGATCGGGGGAGGAATCTGTCCGGACCGGGTGACCCGGTCGGGGACGACGGCGACGTGATGGTGGTCCCGGTGGCCCCGGGCGTGCCAGAGTGACGGCACCGTTCGGCGCAGGAAGGGACCCATGGCCGCCATCACGTTCGACCACGCCACGCTCGTCTACCCCGGCGCGACCCGCCCATCGGTCGACGCGCTGGACCTCGAGATCACCGACGGCGAGTTCCTGGTGCTGGTCGGCCCGTCCGGCTGCGGCAAGTCGACGTCGCTGCGCATGCTGGCCGGCCTGGAGGAGGTCACCGACGGCGCCATCCGGGTCGGGGACCGGGACGTCACCCACCTCCCGCCCAAGGACAGGGACATCGCGATGGTGTTCCAGAACTACGCGCTCTACCCGCACATGACCGTCGCCGAGAACATGGGCTTCGCCCTGAAGATCGCCGGGGTCTCCAAGGAGGAGCGGTCGACCCGGGTCAAGGAGGCCGCCCGCATCCTCGACCTCGAGCCCTACCTGGACCGCAAGCCCAAGGCGCTCTCGGGTGGCCAGCGGCAGCGCGTCGCGATGGGGCGGGCCATCGTGCGCCAGCCGCAGGTCTTCCTCATGGACGAGCCGCTGTCCAACCTCGACGCCAAGCTGCGGGTGCAGACCCGCACCGAGATCGCCGCCCTGCAGCGCCGGCTCGGGGTCACCACCGTCTACGTCACCCACGACCAGGTCGAGGCGATGACGATGGGTGACCGGGTCGCGGTGCTCAGCGAGGGCGTGCTCCAGCAGGTCGACACCCCGCGCAACCTCTACGACAACCCGGCCAACGTGTTCGTTGCGGGCTTCATCGGGTCGCCGGCGATGAACATCGTCCCCGTCTCGCTGACCGAGGGCGGGGCGCAGGTCGCCGGGCACACCGTCCCGCTGCCGCGCGAGGCCCTGTCCGCGATCGCCCGCGAGGGCGGTGCCACCGCGACCCTCGGGTTCCGGCCGGAGTCGGTCGAGTTCGTCGCCGCCGGTCAGGGCATCCCGGTCGAGGTCCTGATCGTGGAGGAGCTCGGCTCGGACGCCTTCGCCTACGGCCGGCTGGCCGCGGGGGAGGCGGGCGGTGAGGACCGGCAGCTCGTGCTGCGGGCCGACCCCCGTCGCCCACCCATGAAGGGCGAGGTGGTCCACGTCGCGATCCGCCCGGGCGAGGCGCACCTCTTCTCCGCGGAGACCGGGCTCCGGGTCACCCAGACCCCGGGCTGACACCCGCCGCACCGGGGGCGTCCAGCGGGCGCCTCCGGCCGGCCGCGCCCTACAGTCCCTGCTGTGATCGTGATCGCCGCGCTGCTCCTGCTGCTGGGCCTCGGTCTCTTCGTGGGCGGCCTGCTGACGGGCAGCACCGCGCTGTACTGGGCCTGCGTGGCGGCGTGCGCCGTCGCCGCGGGGGTCCTGGTGGTGGCCCGCCGGCAGCTCGCCGCCCGCGCCGAGGAGCCGGCGGGCGCGCCGGCGGTGGGCACCGGGTCGACGGCGTCGAGCGCGCGGTCCACGGCTCCGGCGTCGTCCACGGCGGACGGCGTCCCGGCGTCCGACGCCGGCCCCGCGGCGACCGGGCCGGACCTCGCCACCGGTGCGACCTCGGTCCCGCCCGTGACCGCTCCGCCGGCCGCCGCCGACCCGCCCGCCGTCGACCCGCCCGCCGTCGACCCGGCCGCCGTCGAACCGCCCGCCGCCGAACCGGCCGCCGCCCCGACCCCGCCCGCCTCCGAACTGGTCGCGGTGGAGCCGGACGAGCCCGTGCTCCCGGCTCAGCCGACCGGACCTCCGGCCGGCGGCCGCACCGCGGTCGGCGCGCCACCCGAGCTGGAGGATCCGCCGGTCGAGGAGGTCGAGGTGACCGACCTGCTGATCATCGTGGACCTCACCGACGAGGTGCTGGTCGTGGACGAGCACCCGCGCTACCACCTGCCCGGCTGCGTCCACCTCCGCCGCCACGAGCCGATCCCGCTGCCGCTGGACGAGGCGCGCACCGACGGCTTCACCCCCTGCGGCGTGTGCCGGCCCGACCGGCAGCTCGCCGACCGGGCCCGCGCCCGCCGGTCCCGGGGCGCCTGAGCCGCGCCCCGGGTCCCCTCAGACGGAGGCCTTGGCCACCCAGAAGCGCGAGCCCTCCGGACCCTCGACGCCCTCCCCGGTGCCGGGGGTGCCGGCGTGCACGGCGACGGCGAGCACCTCACCGGCGAGCTGCTCGGCGTGCTCGGTGAGCGCCTCCGCCATGGCGCCGTCCGCGGTCCACGACAGCTCGATCCGGTCGCTGACCTCCAGGCCGCTGCCCTTGCGGGCCTCCTGCACCAGGCGGACCGCCTCGCGCACCAGCCCGGCCCGCTCCAGCTCCGGGGTGAGCGCGAGGTCGAGCGCCACGGTGAGCCCGCCGCTGCTGGCCACCGTCCAGCCCTCCCGCGGGGTCTCGGTGACGATCAGGTCGCCGTCGACGAGCTCGACCTCCGCCCCGTCGACCTCGACGCTCGCGGTGCCGGCCCGGTAGTCGGCGACCAGCGCCGGGGCGTCGGCGGCGGCGACGGCCTTGGCCACCGCCTGCACCTGCTTGCCGAGACGGCGGCCCACGGCGCGGAAGTCGATCTTCACGCTCACGTCGACCAGGTCACCGCCGACCGCGGCGAGCTCGAGCACCTCGGCCACGTTGAGCTCGTCGGCCACCTCGGCGACCAGGTCGCGGGGGAGCGAACCCCATCCCGGGGCTGCGACGACGGCGCGCGCCAGCGGCTGCCGGGTGCGCACCTTGGCGGAGGTCCGGGCCGAGCGGCCCTGCTCCACCAGCCGGCGGACCAGCGCCATCTGCTCGACCAGGGCGTCGTCCAGGGCGTCGGGGTCCACGACGGGCCAGGAGGCCAGGTGCACTGAGTCCGGCACGTCCGAGCCGCCCAGGCCGGGGACGACGGCGCGGGTCCACACCTCGTCGGTGACGAACGGGGTGAAGGGGGCCATCAGCCGGGTCAGCCCGTCGAGCACCTCGTGCAGGGTGCCCAGGGCGGAGAGGTCGCCGTCCCAGAACCGGCGACGGGAGCGGCGCACGTACCAGTTGGAGAGGTCGTCGACGAACTGGGCCAGCAGGCGGCCCGCGCCCTGGGTGTCGAAGTCCTCCAGCGCCGCGGTGACGTCACGGGTGACGGCGGCGAGCTCGGCCAGCGCCCAGCGGTCCAGCAGCGGGCGCTCGGTCCGCGGCGGCGCCGGACTGGCGGCCGGGTCCCAGCCGTTGGTCTCCGCGTACAGGGTGAAGAAGCTCGCGGTGTTCCAGTAGGTGAGCAGCACCTTCCGGACGACCTCGGACAGCGTCTCGTGCCCGACCCGCCGGGCCGACCAGGGCGAACCGCCGGCGAGCATGAACCAGCGGACGGCGTCGGCGCCGTGCCGGTCCATCAGCGGGATGGGCTCGAGGATGTTGCCCAGGTGCTTGCTCATCTTCCGGCCGTCCTCGGCCAGGATGTGGCCCAGGCACAGCACGTTCTCGTAGGAGTTCTCCTCGAACACCAGGGTGCCCACGGCCATGAGCGAGTAGAACCAGCCGCGGGTCTGGTCGATCGCCTCGCAGATGAACTGGGCCGGGTAGGCGGCCTCGAACCGCTCCTGGTTCCGGTACGGCGCGCCCCACTGGGCGAACGGCATCGAGCCGGAGTCGTACCAGGCGTCGATGACCTGCGGCACGCGCCGGTAGGTGCCCTCCTCGCCGGTGAGCGTGAAGGTCACCTCGTCGATGAAGGGCCGGTGCGGGTCGAGGTCGGAGAGGTCGCGGCCGGTCAGCTCCGAGAGCTCGGCGAGCGAGCCGACGACGACCATCCGCGCCGGGTCGGCGTCGTTGCGCCAGATGGGTAGCGGCGTGCCCCAGTACCGGTCGCGGGAGAGGGCCCAGTCGACGTTGTTGTTCAGCCAGTCGCCGTAGCGGCCGGTCTTGATGCTCTCGGGGTACCACGTGGTGCGCGCGTTCTCGGCGAGCAGCTGGTCCTTGATCGCGCTGGTGCGGATGTACCAGGACGGCTGCGCGTAGTACATGAGCGGCGTGTGGCAGCGCCAGCAGTGCGGGTAGCTGTGCTCGTACCGGATCTCGCGGAACAGCACGCCGCGGCTCTCCAGGTCCTCGACCAGGGCCGGGTCGGCGGCCTTGAAGAAGTGCCCGCCCACCAGCGGAACCTCGGCCAGGAAGTGCCCGGTCGCGTCGATCGGGTTCACCACGGGCAGCCCGTAGCCCCGGCAGACGACCAGGTCGTCGGCGCCGAAGGCGGGGGACTGGTGCACCAGACCGGTGCCGTCGTCGGTGGTGACGTAGTCGGCGAGGACGACGAAGTGGGCGTCCCCCTCGGGGAACTCGACCAGCTCGAACGGCCGCCGGTAGTGGGTGCGCTCCCAGTCACGGCCGGGCGCCCGGCCAAGTATTTCGATGCCATGGCCCTCGGCGTCCTCCCCGAGGACGGCGGCCAGCAGCGGCTCGGCCACCACCACGGGGACGTCGTCGGTGCCGGCGGGGCGGGCGACGACGTAGCTGACCTCGGGGTGCACCGCGACGGCGGTGTTCGACGGCAGCGTCCACGGCGTCGTCGTCCACACCAGCAGGTCGGCCCGGCCGGCCCACTCGCCGTCGGTGATCGGCAGGCGGACGTACACCGAGGGGTCGGTGATCGACTCGTACCCCTGGGCCACCTCGTGGTCGGAGAGCCCGGTGCCGCAGCGCGGGCAGTAGGGCGCGACCCGGTGGTCCTCGACCAGGAGGCCCTTCTCGAACACCTGCTTGAGCGACCACCAGACGCTCTCGATGTACGCCGGGTCCATCGTCCAGTACGCGGTGGACATGTCGACCCAGTAGCCCATGCGGTGGGTCAGCTCGGTGAAGGCGTCGACGTGGCGCTCGACCGACGCGCGGCAGCGGGCGTTGAACTCCGCGATGCCGAAGCGCTCGATGTCGGGCTTGCCGGCGAAGCCCAGTTCCTGCTCGACGGCGATCTCGACGGGGAGGCCGTGGCAGTCCCAGCCGGCGCGGCGGGGCACGTGCCAGCCCTGCATCGTCTTGAACCGCGGGAAGACGTCCTTGAACGCGCGCGCCTCGATGTGGTGGGTGCCGGGGCGGCCGTTCGCCGTCGGCGGGCCCTCGTAGACGTTCCACTGCGGGCGGCCCTGGGAGGCCTCCAGCGACCGGTCGAAGACCTTCTCGCTCTCCCAGCGTTCGAGGATGCGGTGCTCCAGGGCGGGGAGGTCGACCTGCGGGGGCAGCGCGCCGAAGGGACCGGTGGGGGCACTCACGCGGCCCATTCTCCCCGAACCGGCAAACACACCTCCGGTGGGGAACCCGACGCCTCCGGCGGCGCACGGCAAACACACCTCCGGTGGGGAACCCGACGCCTCCGGCGGCGCACGGGCGAACTGGTCCGGCGGTGCGTCCCCGGGTGCCGCCGACCCGCCGTCCCGCAGCAGTCCGGGGGAGCCCGCGAGGCCGTGCGGGAGACTGCCCCCATGGGGCGGCGACGGTGAACACGACGGTCACCGTCGCCCTCGCCCTCGGCGCCGGCGTCGTGCTCCTCGCGGCCGTGGCCCTGCGCCTGGCCGACCGGCTCGGGCTGCCCAGCCTGCTGCTCTACCTGGCGATCGGCGTGGCGCTGGGGGAGAGCGGTCTCGGCATCCAGTTCGACGACGCCGAGCTCACCCAGAACCTCGGCGTCGCCGCGCTCGTGGTCATCCTCGCCGAGGGTGGGCTGACCACCCGGTGGGCCGACGTCCGGCGGGCGATCGGCCCGGGGCTGACCCTCGCCACCGTGGGCGTCGCGGTCAGCGTGGCGGTCACCGCCGGGATCACGGTGTGGCTGCTGGACGCGTCGTGGGGGTTCGCGCTCCTGCTGGCCGCGGTCATCGGCTCGACCGACGCCGCGGCGGTGTTCGCGGCGCTCCGGCGGCTGCCGCTCCCGCGCCGGCTCGCCGCGGCCCTCGAGGCCGAGAGCGGGCTGAACGACGCCCCGGCGATCCTGCTGGTGACGACGCTGGCCGCCGTGCTCACCGACGCGGCGGCCGGTGCCTGGTG
Organism: Blastococcus sp. DSM 46786; assembly: GCF_900109665.1. Classification (GTDB taxonomy): domain Bacteria; phylum Actinomycetota; class Actinomycetes; order Mycobacteriales; family Geodermatophilaceae; genus Blastococcus; species Blastococcus carthaginiensis. The sequence goes on along the minus strand of NZ_FOAO01000027.1, from coordinate 14,527 downwards.
GCTGGTCGTCCTGCAGGTGGTCGGCCAGCTCGTCGGCGGGGCCGTCGTCGGCGTGGTCATCGGGCTGCTCGGCGCGGAGCTGCTGCGGCGGGTGGCGCTCCCGCTGGCCGGCTTCTACCCCCTCGCGACGCTGTCGCTCTGCGTGCTCGCCTTCGCGACCGCCACGCTGGCCTGGACCTCGGGCATCGTCGCGGTGTACCTGTGCGGCGTCGTGCTCGGCAACGCCGCGCTGCCGCACCGGACGGCGAGCATCGGCTTCGCCGAGGGCATGGCGTCGCTCGCCCAGATCGGGCTCTTCGTGCTGCTGGGCCTGCTGGTCTCGCCGCCGCGGCTGCTCGACGCCCTGGTGCCGGCCCTCGTCGTCGGTGGCGCGCTGCTGCTGGTGGCCCGGCCGCTGTCGGTCGCCCTGTCGCTGGTGTGGTTCCGGTGGCCGTGGCCGTAGCAGGCGTTCGTGTCGTGGGCCGGGCTCCGCGGTGCCGTGCCCATCGTCCTCGCCACGTTCCCCGTCACGGCCGGGGTGCCCGGCGCGGCGCGGATCTTCGACACCGTGTTCGTGCTCGTCGTCGTCTTCACGCTCGTGCAGGGCTGGTCGCTGCCCTGGGTGGCCCGCCGCCTGCGGATCGGCGCGCCGATCGCGCCGCGGGAGATCCAGGTGGAGGCCGCACCACTGGAGGAGCTGGACGCCGAGCTGATGCAGATGCGGGTGCCGGAGGGGTCGCGCCTCCACGGCGTCTACCTGCCCGAGCTGCGGCTGCCCGAGGACGCCGCGGTGGTGCTCATCGTGCGCGGGGGCCGGGCGTTCGTGCCCGACGAGACGACCCGCCTGATGCACGGCGACCAGGCGCTGCTGGTCTCGGCGCGCGCGTCGCGGCCCGAGGCCGAACGCCGGCTGCGGGCGGTCAGCCGGGCCGGCCGGCTGGCCATGTGGCGTGGCGAGGACGGCCGCCCCGACCAGACCGACTGACGACGGACCACCCTTCCCCCACGTCGCGGTGGCTGCGGCGTGGGATCGTGACGGCCAGCACCTGTCTTCCCCCCGGAGCGCGCCATGCGGTACCTCTTCCGACCACCGGCCACGGACGCGACCGGGTTGCTGTCGCTGCCGTGGGACCAGCCGCTGGACGAGTGGGACGACGACCTCCTGCTCGACGTCCCCTCGCGCGGCATCTCCCGGCACGTCGTGCGCTTCGTCGCCGTCGAGGACCGGGTCTACGCGCTGAAGGAGATCGACGAGCGGCTGGCCCGCCACGAGTACGCGCTGCTGGCCCAGTTCGAGAACGAGGGTCTGCCCACCGTCTCGGTGCTCGGCATCTGCGTCGACCGGCCCGACGGCCAGGCGGCGATCCTGGTCACCCGCTACCTCGAGTACTCGATGTCCTACCGCTGGCTGTTCTCCGGCCCGCGCGGTGGCGAGTCTGCCGACCAGTTGCTCGACACGATGGTCGTGCTGCTGGTGCGGCTGCACCTGGCCGGCGTCTTCTGGGGCGACTGCTCGCTGTCCAACACCCTCTTCCGCCTCGACGCCGGCACCTTCGCCGCCTACCTGGTCGACGCCGAGACCGTCGAGCGCCACCCGCGGCTGTCGCCCGGCCAGCGCCGCTACGATGTCGACCTGGCCTGCGAGCGGGTCGGCGCGGAGCTGCTCGACCTGCAGTTCGGCGGGCTGCTGCCCGAGGACATCGACCCCATCGAGGTGGCCGAGGGCCTGCCGCGGCGGTACGAGTCGCTGTGGGAGGAGGTCACCCGTGAGGAGGTCTTCCGCACCGACGAGCAGCGCTACCGCGTCGCCGAACGCCTGCAGCGGCTGAACGAGCTCGGTTTCGACGTCGGCGAGGTGGAGCTGCTCACGACCGACGAGGGCACCCGGCTGCGGGTGGAGACCCGGGTCGCCGAGCCCGGGCACAACCGCCGCGAGCTGTTCCGTCTCACCGGGCTGGAGGTGCGGGAGCGCCAGGCGCAGCGGCTGCTGAACGACGTCCGGGCCTTCCGGGCGTACCTGGAGCAGAAGTCGGGGCAGTCGGTGCCCGAGACGATCGCCGGCCACCGCTGGCTGGGTGAGGTCTACCAGCCGGTCGTGGACGCCATCCCCGAGCACCTGCGCGGCCGGCTGGAGCCGGCCGAGGTCTTCCACGAGGTCCTCGAGCACCGCTGGTTCCTGTCGGAGAAGGCCGGGCGCGACGTCGGGACGACGAAGGCGGCGCGTTCCTACTTCGATAACGTCCTGCCGGGCACGCCGCAGGAGCTCACCACGCCCTCGGTCATCGCCGGCCGGGGATGAACCGCAGGTGACGGGCCGGTCGGCCCGGTGTCACGTGCACGTCTCGTTCGGTTTGACAGCCTCCGGCGACGGTACGACGCTCCAAGCACCCCCGAGATCATCGGGCTGCACCGAGCGCCAACGGAGGCGATGCGCGTGTCAGCGATCCCCGATCCCCACTCGCCCCGAGCCCGCACGGGGGTTCCCGGCCAGGGCAGGGCCCGGCCGCGGCGCCTCGCGGGTGCAGCCGCCGGCGCGCTCCTGGCCTCCGGGCTCGCGGCCTGCGGCGGCGGGGGCGGGGATGCTTCGACGCTCACCTGGTACATCAACCCGGACGCCGGCGGGCAGGCCGAGATCGCCGCCCGGTGCACCGAGGAGGCCGACGGCCGGTACACGATCGAGACGGCCCTGCTGCCCCGCGACGCGGCGTCGCAGCGCGAGCAGCTGATCCGGCGTCTCGCGGCCAACGACGACTCGATCGACCTCATGAGCCTGGACCCGCCGTTCATCCCCGAGTTCGCCCAGGCCGGCTTCCTGGCCCCGGTGCCCGACGACGTCGCCGACCGGGTGACCGAGGGCGTCGTCGAGAGCGCCGTCGAGGGGTCCACCTGGGACGGTGAGCTCGTCGCGGTCCCCTTCTGGGCGAACACGCAGCTGCTCTGGTACCGGGAGTCGGTGGCGGAGGAGGCAGGGCTGGACATGTCCGAGCCCGTGACCTGGGAGCAGATCGTCCAGGCGGCCGAGGAGACCGGCACGCTGGTCGGCGCCCAGGGCACCCGCGCCGAGTCGCTGACGGTCTGGTTCAACGCCCTGATCGAGTCCGCCGGCGGCTCCATCATCACCGAGGCGTCGCCCGGGGACCCGTCCCAGATCGAGCTCGGGCTCACCTCCGAGGCCGGCGTCCGGGCCACCGAGGTGATGCAGATGGTCGCCGAGTCCGACGCGGTCGGGGCCGCCTTCTCGACGGCGAACGAGGACTCCACCGCCACCGGCTTCGAGAGCGAGTCCGGCGGGTTCCAGGTCAACTACCCCTTCGTCTACCCCCGCGCGCTGGGGGCGGCCGAGGCCGGGACCCTCGATCCGTCGGTCCCCGAGGACTACGCCGCGACGATCTACCCGCGGGTGGACGAGGAGACGCCGGCCGCCCCGCCGTACGGCGGCATCAACCTCGCGGTGAGCGCCTTCAGCGAGAGCCCCGAGCTGGCCTACGAGGCGGCCGAGTGCATCGTCTCGGACGAGAACCAGGCCTACTACTTCGTGACCAACGGCAACCCGGCGTCGTCCACGGCGGTGTACGACGACCCCGAGGTGCTCGAGGCCTTCCCGATGGCCCCGGTGATCCGGGAGTCCCTGGAGCAGGCCGCGCCCCGGCCGCAGACGCCCTACTACAACGAGATCTCGGTCGGCATCCAGCGCAGCTACCACCCGCCGTCGAGCGTCCAGCCCGGCGAGACGGGGGAGAACGCGACCGAGCTCATCAAGGCGGTCCTGGCGAAGGAGGATCTGTTGTGAGCGAGCTCGCGAGCGCACCGATGGGCAGAGCAGCCCCGCGACCGCGGGGCACGAGCGCCGGCGAGGAGTCCTCGTGAGCACGACGACGCTCCCCCCGACCAAGAAGGACGCACCGGTCTCGGCGCCCAAGGTCAGGGCCAGCGACCGGGCCCGCGGGGAGAAGCGGCTGGGGTGGCTGCTGGCCGGGCCGGCGTTCGCGGTGATGCTCCTCGTCACCGCGTACCCGATCCTGCAGGCGACCTACGAGTCGCTGTTCGACTACCGGCTGACCGACCCGGAGAACCGCTCCTTCACCGGCCTCACCAACTACTGGGTGATCCTCACCGACTCCCTGTGGTGGCAGTCCATCGGCGTCACCGCCTTCATCACGGTGGTCACGGTGGCCGTCGAGCTGGTCCTCGGCTTCGGGCTGGCGCTGGTGATGGTCAAGGCCCTGCGGGCGCTGCGGCCGGTCCTGCGGGCGGCGATCCTCATCCCGTACGCGGTCATCACCGTCGTGTCGGCGTTCGCCTGGCAGTTCGCCTTCGACATCCAGTCCGGGTTCGTGAACTCGTGGTTCGCCTGGCTGCCCGGGGTCTCGGAGAACACCGACTGGTTCGGCGACCGCTGGACGGCGCTGCTGGTCATCTGCCTCGCCGAGATCTGGAAGACCACGCCGTTCATCTCGCTGCTCCTGCTCGCCGGGCTGGCCCAGGTGCCCGAGGTGCTGCAGGAGGCGGCGAAGGTCGACGGCGCGACGCGGTGGCAGCGCCTGTGGAAGGTGACGATCCCCAACATGAAGGCGGCGATCATGGTCGCCCTGCTGTTCCGCACCCTCGACGCGTTCCGGGTGTTCGACAGCATCTTCATCATGACCAACGGTGCGAACGGCACCGAGTCGGTGTCGTTCCTGGCCTACCGGCAGACGATCGCCCGGCTGGAGATCGGCCTGGGGTCCGCGGTCTCGGTGCTGCTGTTCCTCGCGGTCGTGCTGATCGCCTTCAGCTTCATCAAGCTCTTCAAGGTCGACCTGTCCCAGGCGCGGGGGGAGTGACCCATGTCCACGCGGAACAAGGTGCTCTGGGGCATCGGCGGCGCGCTCATCGTCGTCTACTGCCTGTTCCCGATCGCCTGGATCGTCTCGGTGTCGCTCAAGGCGCCCAGCGACCTCTCCAACGGGAGCTTCCTGCCCAGCACACCCACCTGGCAGAACTACGACCTGATCCTGTTCGGCGGGGCCAGCGACCTCTTCCTGCCGGCCCTGGTGAACTCCTTCGGCATCTGCCTCATCGCGACGGCGATCTCCTGCCTGCTGGCGATGTTCGCCGCCTACGCGATCGCCCGGCTGGACTTCCCGGGCAAGAAGCTGATCCTCTCCACGGCGCTGGCGGTGGCGATCTTCCCGGTCATCTCGATCGTCACGCCGCTGTTCAACCTCTGGCGGAACATCGGCCTGTACGACACCTGGCCGGGGCTGATCATCCCGTACCTGTCGCTGACCCTGCCGATCTCGATCTGGACGATGTCGGCGTTCTTCCGGGAGATCCCGTGGGAGATGGAGCAGGCGGCGCAGGTCGACGGCGCGACCACCTGGCAGGCGTTCCGCAAGGTGATCGTCCCGCTCGCCGCCCCCGGCGTCTTCACCACGGCGATCATCGCGTTCTTCATCGCCTGGAACGACTTCATCTACGGCATCTCGCTGACCTCCACGGAGGCGGCCCGCCCGGTGCCCGCGGCGCTCGGTCTGTTCACGGGTGCCTCGCAGTTCGAGGAGCCGACCGGCGCCATCTCGGCGGCCGCGGTGATCGTCACCATCCCCGTGGTGGTCCTCGTCCTGCTCTTCCAGCGGCGCATCGTCGCCGGCCTCACCAACGGCGCGGTCAAGGGCTGAGCGCCGTGACCGACCGCAGTTGCACCTCATCGACCCAGCGAGGGGACGAATCCTGATGGCCTCCATCGAGATGAAGAGCATCGTGAAGCAGTACGGCGACGGCTTCCCGGCGGTGAACGACGTCAGCCTGGACATCGCCGACGGGGAGTTCATGATCCTGGTCGGCCCGTCGGGCTGCGGGAAGTCGACGCTGCTGCGGATGATCGTCGGCCTGGAGGACATCACCAGCGGCGACATGGTGATCGGCGGGAAGCGGGTCAACGACCTGGCCCCCCGCGACCGCAACCTGTCGATGGTGTTCCAGAACTACGCGCTGTACCCGCACATGACGGTGTACGAGAACATCGCCTTCCCGCTGCGGCTGTCCAAGACCCCGGACGACGAGGTCCGCCGCAAGGTGGAGGCGGCGTCCGACGTGCTCGAGCTTCAGGAGCACCTGGAGCGCAAGCCGGCCAACCTCTCCGGTGGTCAGCGGCAGCGCGTCGCCATGGGGCGGCCCATCGTCCGTGACGCCGAGGCGTTCCTCTTCGACGAGCCGCTGTCGAACCTGGACGCGAAGCTCCGCGGGCAGATGCGCACCGAGATCTCCCGCCTCCAGCGCCGGCTGGGGATCACCACCGTGTACGTCACCCACGACCAGACCGAGGCGATGACCCTGGGCGACCGGGTCTGCGTGCTCCGCAAGGGCAAGATCCAGCAGGTCGCCTCTCCGCGCGAGCTGTACGAGCAGCCGGTCAACCTCTTCGTCGCCGGGTTCATCGGCTCCCCGCCGATGAACTTCCTCCCCGCGACGCCGGAGGGCAACCGCCTGAAGACGCCCTTCGGCGACATCGAGCTCGACGAGAAGCGGGCCGCGGCGGTCGCCGGGCGCGACCTGCTGCTGGTGGGCATCCGGCCCGAGTACTTCGAGGACGCGACGCTGGTCGACGAGGCCAAGCGGCCGGTCGGCTCCACCTTCCGGGCGCGGGTGGACGTCACCGAGTGGCTGGGCGACTCGCAGTACGCCTACATCCCCTACGACGCCCCCGACTCGATCAAGGCGCAGCTGCGCGACCTGTCCAAGGAGCTCGACTCCGAGGAGCTGCGCACCCAGGCCATTGTCTCGATCGACGCGACCAGCCGGATCCGAGAGGGCCGGGAGGCCGAGTTCTGGCTGGACAGCCGCAAGGTCCACGTCTTCGACCCCGAGACCGGCGACAACCTCACCCGCGACGCCGAGGCCGGCGCCGAGTTGACCCGGCTGGCCACGCAGGACCGGCTGGAGCAGGCCGAGGACGCTCGCGGCCGCGAGACCGACGCCCGCGGCGGGGCGACGGCGGTGGGCGTGGGCTGAGCGGGCACCCGGCCCGCCGCCGCAGCGCCGGTGGCGGGCCCGGCTATCGTCGTCGGCACCGCCGGGTCGGCCGGCCGGTGCCGACCGAGCGAGGAGCCCGACCTGTCCGAGCACGTCGACCCGGCCGACGGCGCGGACGGCGGTTCCTCCGCCGCCGAGCCGTCCGGCCGGCCGCGCACCCGATTGCTGCTGTCCCTCGCCGCCGCCGTCCTGGCGTTCGACCTGGTCACCAAGCTGGTGGTCGTCGCGACCATCGAGCCGGGGGAGGACATCCGCGTCCTGGGCGGTGCGCTGTACCTCACCAACCTCCGCAACACCGGCGCCGCGTTCTCCTTCGCGGAGGGTGCGACGGTGCTGTTCAGCCTCATCGCGGCCGTCGTCTCCGTCGTCATCGTGCGCACCGCCCGCCGCCTGCGGTCGACCGGCTGGGCCGTCGCGCTGGGGCTGGTCCTCGGCGGGGCGGTGGGCAACCTGATCGACCGGGTGTTCCGCGACCCGGGGTTCCTGCGCGGCGGCGTCGTCGACTTCCTCTCGGTGTTCGGCCCCGACGGGAGCGTGTTCCCGGTGTTCAACGTCGCCGACTCGGCCATCGTCTGCGGGGGCATCCTGGGGGTGCTGCTGGCGCTGCGGGGCATCGAGTTCGACGGCACCCGCAGCGGCGTGGACGGGCGGCCCAGCGCCGCCCGGTAGGAGGACCCGCCTGCTCCCCGCCGTTCGCCGCCTCGCGCCGGGACCTTGCAGGCGGGCCGTTCCACCATGTCGTCCGGCCCGACCCGCACAATGGACGCCGTGACCAGCACTCCCGGCCTGCACCGGGCCCTCCCGGTGCCCGACGGCCTGGAGGGCCAGCGGGTGGACCAGGCCCTGTCCCGGCTCTTCGGCCTCACCCGCACGGCGGCGGCCGAGCTGGCCGACGCCGGCCACGTCGTCGTCGACGGCCGGGTGCGCGGCAAGGGGGACCGGCTCACCGGGGGCAGCTGGCTCGAGGTCGAGCTGCCACCCCCGCCCGGCGAACCCGCGCCCCCGCAGCCGGTCGAGGGCATGACGGTCCTCCACGACGACGACGACCTGGTGGCCGTCGACAAGCCGGTCGGGGTCGCCGCCCACCCCAGCCCCGGCTGGGACGGGCCCACGGTCATCGGCGGCCTGGCCGCCGCCGGGTACCGCATCTCCACGTCCGGTGCCGCCGAACGGCAGGGCGTGGTGCACCGGCTGGACGCCGCCACCACCGGCGTCATGGTGGTCGCCAAGAGCGAGCGGGCCTACACCGCGCTGAAGGCCGCCTTCAAGGAGCGCACGGTGGCGAAGGGCTACCACGCGCTCGTGCAGGGCCACCCCGACCCCTCGCGCGGCACCATCGACGCGCCCATCGACCGGCACCCGCGGCACGACTGGAAGTTCGCCGTCGTCAGCGGGGGCCGGCCGTCGGTGACCCACTACGAGGTGACCGAGGCGTTCGCCGCCGCCAGCCTGGTCGACATCCGGCTCGAGACCGGGCGCACGCACCAGATCCGGGTGCACTTCTCGGCCCTGCGCCACCCGTGCGTGGGCGACACGACCTATGGCGCCGATCCGACGCTGGCCGCCCGGCTCGGGGTGTCGCGGCAGTGGCTGCACGCGGTGCGGCTGGGCTTCCCGCACCCGGCCGACGGGCAGTGGGTCGAGTTCACCAGCGAGTACCCGCCCGACCTCGCCGGCGCGCTGGCCCTGCTGCGCGCCGAGGCCTGACCCGCCAGCGGTGACGACCCTGCCGGTCGCCCTCGACGCCTTCGGCCCGGCGGCGCTGGCCGCGGTGGTCGTGGCCGTCTACCTGGTGGTGGGCGAGCCCGTCGTCGGCCACGTGCTGCACCGCCGGTTCGAGGGGCGGCTGCGCACCGACGCCGGGGCGCGCCGCTCGTTCTACCGGCGGTTGCTGGTGCTCGAGTGGGGCCTGGCGGTGGTGGCCTTCGTCGTCTGGCTGGCCTCCCCGGGTGTGGACGCCGCGGCCGTCGGGCTGCTGTGGCCGAAGGAGTGGCCCGGGCCGGCGACCGCCGTCGTCGTCGTGGTGGTGCTGCTGCTCGTGGTCGCTTCCACCCGCCAGCTGCGCGCCGGGGCGCTGCTGGAGGCGGCTCGGCCGAGCCGACCGGGTCACCACCCGCCCGCCCGGGGGCGGCACGCCGAGCCGCCCGGGCAGTCCACGCTGGCGCTGCTGCCCCGGACCGGGGGGGAGCGGCGGCTGTTCACCCTGGTCGGGGTCACCGCCGGCGTGTGCGAGGAGTGGCTGTACCGGGGGTTCTTCCTCGCCGTGGTCGCCGCCATGGCCGGCGGGCCGCCCGCCTGGGCGCTGGTGGTCGTCGCCGCGGTGGCGTTCGGCCTGGCGCACGCCTACCAGGGCCGCGCGGGGATCGTGCTGACCGGCGTGCTGGGCGGCGTCATGGCGCTGATCTACGTGGACACCGGATCGCTGCTGCTGCCGGTCCTGCTGCACGCGCTGATCGACCTGCGGTTCCTGCTGGTGCCCGCCAGCGCGCTGCCCGTGTCGGTGCACGAGGCGGACGGCCCGCCGGGGCGCTGACCGGCCCGCCGGGGCGCTGACCGGCCCGGCGGGGCGGGGCGCCAGAATGGGGCCGTGCCGAGCCCCACCGCGCAGGTCGCCGCCCCCGCCGACCGGGCCGAGGCCCTGGCCCTGCGCACCCGGGTGTTCGTCGAGGAGCAGGGCGTCCCGCCCGAGATCGAGCAGGACGACGCCGACGCGACCGCCGTCCACGTGCTCAGCCGGGACGACGCGGGCCGGGTGGTGGCGACCGGGCGGCTGCTGCTCGACGGCGTCACGGCGCGGATCGGCCGGATGGCCGCCGACGCCGGGATGCGCGGCCGCGGCCACGGCGCCGCGGTGCTCGCGGAACTGCACCGCCAGGCCCTCGCCCGGGGCGCCACCGAGGTGGAACTGCACGCGCAGCTCCCGGCCCGCCGTTTCTACGAGCGGGAGGGCTACACGGCCGTCGGCGAGGTCTACGCGGAGGCCGGCATCCCCCACGTGACGATGCGGCGTGCGCTGCCCTGAGGCACCCGTGTGACGGAACGGTCCGGTGTGAGAAGACACGTCCTGTCAGACCCTCGGCGTAGAACCGAACCAGTGCGAGGATCGACCCACCGGCCCGCCGGTGCCGGCCGCCCCCGCACGCACCGCCGGTCTTCCCCGCCGGTCGCCCGCCGCGTGACGCCGGCCGGGCACGCACGACCCGTGAGGAGCCAGACCCGCTGTGAGCAGCCCGTCCGATTCGTTCGTGCACCTGCACGTGCACACCGAGTACTCGATGCTCGACGGCGCGGCGAAGCTGCCGGAGGTCACCAAGGCCGCGGCCGAGCAGGGCATGCCGGCGCTGGCCATGACCGACCACGGCAACGTCTTCGGCGCCTACGACTTCTACAAGCAGGCGGGCGCCGCCGGCGTGAAGCCGATCATCGGCATGGAGGGCTACTACACCCCCGGATCGCGCTTCGACCGTGCGCCGTTCGACTTCGGCGACAACCTCATCGACGAGGAGGGTGACGGCGGCTCCAACCGGGGCAAGGCCGCCTACACCCACATGACCCTGCTGGCCCGCACCACCGAGGGGATGCACAACCTCTTCCGCATCTCCTCGCTCGCCAGCCTGGAGGGGCAGTACCGCAAGCCGCGGTTCGACCGCGACCTGCTGGAGCGCTACGGCACGGGCCTGATCGCCACCACCGGCTGCCCGTCGGGCGAGGTGAACATGTGGCTGCGCGCCGGCAAGGAGGACAAGGCGCGCCAGGCGGCCGCCGACTTCCAGGACATCTTCGGGCGCGAGAACTTCTACGCCGAGCTGATGGACCACGGGCTGTCCATCGAGAAGAAGACCCGCCCGGCCCTGCTGGCGATCGCCAAGGACCTCGGCATCCCGCTGCTGGCCACCAACGACCTGCACTACACGCACAAGGAGGACGCCGAGGCCCACGACGCCCTGCTGTGCATCCAGACGGGGTCGCGGCTCAACGAGCCCAACCGCTTCAAGTTCAACGGTGACGGCTACTACCTGAAGTCCGCCGCGGAGATGCGCGCGTTGTTCACCGGCGATCTCCGCGAGGCCTGCGACAACACCCTGCTGGTCGCCGAGCAGTGCGAGGTGAGCTTCACCGAGGGCGCCGACCTGATGCCCCGCTTCCCCCTGCCGCCGGGGGAGGACGAGACCTCCTGGTTCGTCAAGGAGGTCGAGCGCGGCCTGCACAAGCGCTACCCGGGTGGCATCCCCGACCACGTGCGCAAGCAGGCCGACTACGAGGTCGGGATCATCACCCAGATGGGCTTCCCGGGGTACTTCCTCGTGGTCGCCGACTTCATCAACTGGGCCAAGGACAACGGCATCCGCGTCGGTCCCGGCCGTGGCTCGGCGGCGGGCTCGCTGGCCGCCTACGCCATGGGCATCACCGACCTCGACCCGCTGCAGCACGGGCTGATCTTCGAGCGGTTCCTCAACCCCGAGCGCGTCTCCATGCCCGACGTCGACATCGACTTCGACGACCGCCGGCGCGGGGAGGTCATCCAGTACGTCTCGAAGAAGTACGGCGAGGAGCGGGTCAGCCAGATCGTCACCTACGGGACGATCAAGGCCAAGGCCGCGATCAAGGACGCCGCCCGCGTGCTGGACCGGCCGTACTCGGTGGGCGACGAGCTGACCAAGCTCATGCCGCCGGACGTGATGGGCAAGGGCATCCCGCTCTCGGGTGTCTTCGACCCGGCCCACCCGCGCTACAAGGAGGCCACGGAGTTCCGCGCCCGCTACGAGTCCGACCCGGGCGCGGCCGAGGTCGTCGACCAGGCCCGCAAGCTCGAGGGGCTGAAGCGCCAGTGGGGGGTGCACGCCGCCGGCGTCATCATCGGCCGGTACCCGCTGATCGACTCGATCCCGATCATGCGGCGCGAGGCCGACGGGGCGGTGATCACGCAGTTCGACTACCCGACCTGCGAGACGCTCGGCCTGTTGAAGATGGACTTCCTGGGGCTGCGCAACCTCACGGTCATCGACGACGCGCTGCGCAACATCGTGATCAACGGCAAGGAGCCGGTCGACCTCGACGAGATCAGCAAGAACCTGACCGACCCGAACACCTACGCGCTGCTCTCCCGCGGCGACACCCTCGGGGTCTTCCAGTTCGACGGCGGGCCGATGCGGTCGCTGCTGCGGCTCATGCGGCCGGACAACTTCGAGGACATCTCGGCCGTCGGCGCGCTCTACCGCCCCGGCCCGATGGGCGCGAACTCGCACACCAACTACGCGCTGCGCAAGAACGGCCAGCAGGAGATCACGCCGATCCACCCGGAGCTGGCCGAGCCGCTGGAGGAGATCCTCGGCCAGACCTACGGCCTGATCGTCTACCAGGAGCAGGTCATGGCGATCGCGCAGAAGGTCGCCGGGTACTCGCTCGGCAAGGCCGACCTGCTGCGCCGCGCGATGGGCAAGAAGAAGAAGTCGGTCCTGGACGCCGAGTTCGTCGGCTTCGAGGCGGGGATGAAGGCCAACGGCTTCTCCGGCGCCGCGATCAAGACGCTGTGGGACATCCTCGTCCCGTTCGCCGACTACGCGTTCAACAAGGCCCACTCGGCCGCCTACGGCCTCGTGTCGTACTGGACGGCCTACCTCAAGGCGAACTACCCGGCCGAGTACATGGCCGGGCTGCTCACCAGCGTCCAGGACGACAAGGACCGCCGGCCGGTCTACCTGGCCGAGTGCCGCCGGATGGGCATCAAGGTCCTCCCGCCGGACGTCAACGAGTCCTCCTGGGACTTCACCGCCGTCGGCACCGACATCCGCTTCGGCCTGGCCTCGGTGCGCAACGTCGGCACCAACGTCGTCGAGTCGATCGTCCGGGCCCGCGAGGAGAAGGGCGCGTTCAAGGACTTCGCCGACTTCATGCGCAAGATCGACACGGTGGCCTGCAACAAGAAGGTCATCGAGTCCCTGGCCAAGGCCGGCGCCTTCGACTCGCTCGGCCACTCGCGCCAGGGCGTCGTCGCGATCCACGCGCAGGCCGTCGACTCCGCCATGGGCCTCAAGCGCAAGGAGGCCGAGGGTCAGTTCGACCTCTTCGGCAGCTTCGGCGAGGGCGACGCGGCCGACGACCCCTTCGGCAGCGCGCTGGACATCACGATCCCCACCGCCGACTGGTCCAAGAGCGAGCGGCTGATGTTCGAGCGCGACATGCTCGGCCTCTACGTCTCCGACCACCCGCTGCACGGGGTGGAGCACGTGCTCGCGGCCAACGCCGACACCCCGATCGCCGAGATCAACGCCGGCGGCGTCGAGGACGGCGCCAACGTCACCATCGCCGGCATCCTCACCGCCGTCTCACCGCGCACGAACAAGCAGGGCGCGCCGTGGGCGATCGCCACGCTGGAGGACCTCGAGTCCGGCATCGAGGTGCTGTTCTTCCCCAAGACCTGGGCCGAGGTCTCGGAGAAGGTCGTCCGCGACCAGATCATCGTGGTGAAGGGCCGGATCAGCCGGCGGGACGACCAGCCCTCGCTGTTCGGCTCCGAGGTCACCATCCCCGAGCTCACCGAGGGGCCGCGCGGGCCGGTGCTGGTGTCGATGGCCGCCGCCCGCTGCACCCCGCCGGTCGTCGAGCGCCTCCGCGAGGTGCTGGGCAGCCACCCGGGCACCACGGAGGTGCAGCTCAAGCTCGTCAACGGCAGCCGCGAGACGGTGCTCCGGCTCGACCAGGGGCTCCGGGTGCGCCCGAGCACGGCGCTGATGGGGGACATCAAGGCCCTTCTCGGGCCGACGAGCGTGGCGCTGCTGTAGGAGGGTCCTCCCGACCCCGGCCGCGCGATCGTTGTTCACTGGGAGGGTGAGCACCTCACCGCTGCCCGTCCAGCCCGCCCCGGGCGTGCCGGTGCACGCCTACTGGCGGGGGAGGGCGGAGGTCCGGGAGGACCTGCACGCCGCCCGGCCGCTGCTCGTGGGGCTGGTGCTCGCCGGGCTGCCCACGGGGGTGCTCTGGTGGCTGCTCGCGCCGCGCGCCGAGTTCCGGCTGACCGAGACCGGGCCGGTGGCCGTCGGCGCGCCGGCGGCCGAGGTCCGGGTGGCCGACGACGCCGTCCTCGTCCTCCTGCTGCTGGGGCTCGGCCTGCTGGCCGGCGCGGCGGCGTGGCAGGTGCGCCGTGGTCGCGGCGTGGGCATGCTGGTCGCCCTCGCGGTCGGGGCGTCGGCTGCCGCCGTGCTCGCCTGGCAGGTCGGTGAGCTGCTCGCACCCTCGCCGTCGGAGGCGCAGCTGTCCGAGGTCGGCGCGCAGGTCACCACGGGGCTGGTGCTGAGCTCGCTGCCCGGTCTGGCCGCCGCACCCTTCGCCGCCCTGCTCGTCTACCTGGGCTGCGCGCTGGTGGCCGCCGACGACGGCCTCGGCCGGCACGGCCGCGACGACGCCGTCCCCGGCCCGCCGCCCGTCGTCCTGGCGCCCTGAGCTTGCCGTTTAACCCCTGACCTGTTGGTTGTGGGTGTCGGGATGGTTCCGTGTGGTGATCTTGCCGATGCCGTGGCGGGTGGCGCGTTGTCGG
>NZ_FOAO01000010.1:103519-175600 GCF_900109665.1 Blastococcus sp. DSM 46786 | reverse complement strand
CGACCGACGAGCGGCTCGACACCGGACCCGGCCTCGGCCCACCGGCACCGACAACCGCCTACGAACCCACCGCGACCCAACGCCGCTTCCTGCACGTCCGCGACCGGCACTGCCGCATGCCCGGCTGCCGACGACGCCCCGGCCGCTGCGACATCGACCACGCCATCGCCCACGCCGACGGCGGCCCCACCGACTGCTGGAACCTCTGCTGCCTGTGCCGCCGGCACCACCGCATCAAGACCTTCGCCCGCGGCTGGTCCTTCACCCTGCACCCCGACGGCCGGCTCACCGTCCGCACCCCCTCAGGCGTCTCCCGCACCACCCGACCACCCGGCTGGTCCCACGACCCCGAACCCGACCCACCCTGGCTCGACGAAGAAGCCCCACCCGACCCCCAGCGCCGCTGAACGATGCCCATCCACCGATCACCGGGCCCGGGACACCGCCGCGCAGAAGCGGTCGGCGTCGGCCCGCACCTCGGTCATGGGGGCGAGCAGCTCCTCCTCGGCCACCTCCCGCACAGCCGCCCGCAGCCGGCGCCCGGCCGCCCGTCCCCGCCGGCGCGCGCGCAGCGCCACGAGCGGGCGGCTCACCAGCGCGAGCAGCAGACCGGCGAGCAGCCCGCCGACCAGCAGCAGCGTGGGCAGCGGGATCCCCTCGACCCGGGGAAGCGGCACGACGTCGTCGAGCTGGAGGAAACCCAGCGCGACCAGCGCCAGGAGCCACAGGGCGCCGACCAGCGCGGTCGCCAGGAGCAGCCACTGCAGCCCGGCGGCCGCCCGCTGCCAGAGCGGCACCCGGTCGGGCCCGAGGTCCGCACCGCCCACCGCCCGGTCCAGCGCGTCGGCGAGCCGCTCCTCGGATACCTCCGCCGTGCGCCGGAGCTCGTCCCGCCAGGCCGGCGCCAGCCCCTCCCCGACGGCGTCGCGGGCCTCCCGGACGGCGGTCGCCATGCGGGCCCGCTCCACCGCGCCCGCCGGCGGGAGAGACGTGCGGGCGCGCTCGTCCCCCAGGTGCAGCCGCTCGACCGGGTCCGCGCGCAGCCGGCGCGTCCACCGGACCGGCGGCCAGCCGGTACGCCCGGTGCCCTCCCGCCGGGTCGAGCGCTCGACCGCGGTGACCACGGTGGGGACGCCGGCCGCGGCGGCCAGGGCGTCGGTGAGGTCGTCGGCAGGCTCACGGGCCGGGTCCTCGCCGGCCCCCCGCCCCCATCGCCGCGAGCGCCCGGCCGCGGTCTCCGGGCAGTGCACCGCCAGCTCCGCGGCGCTGCCCCGGACATCGGCGAGCAGGCGCTCGCCCGCCGCTCGGCGGGCGCGCACCCGCCGGGCCAGCTCACCGCGCAGCTCGGCCAGCCCGTCGCCGGTGCGTCCGGACACCGCCAGGAGCGGCGTCGCGTCCAGCCCCTCCTGGTCGAGCAGGCCCCGCAGGTCGGCCAGGCAGGCGCGGGCGGCGGCCTCGTCCAGGCGGTCGACCTGGTTGAGCACCACGAGCAGCACCCCCGCGTGGCCGGCCAGCGGGGCCAGGTACCGCTCGTGGACGGCGGCGTCGGCGTACTTCTGCGGGTCGAGCACCCAGACCAGGACGTCGACCAGCTCCACCAGCCGGTCGACCTCCAGCCGGTGCTCCAGCCGGACGCTGTCGTGGTCGGGCAGGTCGAGCAGCACCAGTCCGTCGAGCGCCGGCTCGGGCTCCCGGCGATGGCGCCGCGGCACCTGCAGCCAGTCCAGCAGCCGGTCGCTGCCGTCGTCGGCCGCTCCCCAGACCGTGGCGTGCGCGACGCCGGTCGTGGGGCGGCGCACGCCCGGGGTGCTCACCTCGCTGCCCGACAGCGCGTTGAACAGCGTGGACTTGCCGCTCCCCGTGGCGCCGGCCAGCGCGACGACGGTGGCGTCGCCCAGCGCCTCGCGTGCACCGGCCTTGGCCAGCACCGCCCGGGCGCGGCCCACCTCCGGGGCCGACAGCCGCCCGTCGGCCACCTCGACCGCCTCCCGCAGCGCGGCCAGCCGGTCGGCCAGCGCGCCGTCCGAACGCCTCATGCGCCGCGCGCCTCGACGAGCGCGGCGGCCGCCGCCCGCAGCTCCTCGGCCGCCCGCGGCTGCGGGGCCACGGCGTCCACGAGCGCGTCGAAGCGGTCCTGCTCGTACCGCAGCAGCGCCTCGGACCGCTCGCCGAGGTCGGCCCGGGCCCGCTCGGCCAGCGAGCGCACCGCTGCATCACCGAACACGGCTTCCAGCACCCGCTGACCGACCGCGGTGGTGCCGCCCGCCACCGCGACCTCCCCGCCGAGCAGCCCACCGGTCTGGGCGAACACCGCCACCATGACCACCGCGCCCGTCCCGCTCACGCCCCAGGACAGCAGCCGTGCCCGCGAGCGCTTGTCGGCGCCCTCGCTGCGCACCAGGTCCAGCACCGCACCCTGCCAGTCGCGCACCTGCACCGCGGCGGCCTCGGAGAAGTCGGGCGAGGCGGCGGCGAGCTCCCGCTCCCGGTCGCCCAGCAGGCCCGGCCCGGCCGGCAGCGCACGCCAGGCGGTGACGGTCCGCTCGGCGGCGCGGTCGGCCTCGGCGCGCAGCAGCTGCTCGACGCTGCTCTCCAGCGCGCCCTGCAGGCTCTCGGCCGGCGCCGGGCGCCCGGTCAGCGCCGCCGCGACCCGGTCGCGCACCCGGCCCACCCGGGTCTGCAGGCTGCGCATCCACTCCCCCGTGCCCACGAACTCCTGCCACCGGGCCAGCACCTCACCGCGCAGCAGGCTGCCGCTGCGCACCCCCTGGTCCACCCCGTCCCGTGCCGCGTCGTACGACGCCGCGGCCGCCTCCCGCAGCGCGCCGGCCGCGGCCCGCTGCTCCTCCACCGCCGCGGCCACCGCGGTGGTCCGCTCCTGCAGGCTGTCCAGCGCCCCGGCGAGGGTCTGCCGTACGACGGCCGCCCGCTGCTCCTGGTCGGCGGCCAGCCCGTGCAGCCAGCCCCGCAGCGGCGCCACCTGGTCCTCGGGCAGCCGGCCGCCCTCGAGGGGACGCTCCTCGACGACGAACAGGCGGGCCGAGGAGAGGCCGGCGGCCCGCAGCATGGCCGCGAGATCGGCGGAGATCTCGGCGGCGGCCTCCGGCGGCACCCGGTCCAGCACGACCGCCAGCGCCGTCCCCCGCTGCTCCGCCGTGCGCAGCAGGTCCCAGGGCACCGCGTCGGCGTAGCGGGCGGCGGTCGTGACGAACACCCAGAGGTCCGCGGCGGCCAGCAACTGGCCGGCGAGGTCGCGGTTCGCGGTCACCACCGAGTCGACGTCGGGGGCGTCGAGCACGGCGAGGCCCGCGGGCACGTCGTCCCGGACCACCAGCTGCAGCGTCCCGGGCCCGCCGTCCCCGCCGGTGACCCGCGCCAGCCCGGGCAGCACGCGGTCGCCGGAGAAGCTGCCGGCGTCCGCGTGGGCGCACACCAGCACGGGGGCGCGGGTGGTGGGACGCAGCACGCCGGCCGTGGTGACCGGGGCGCCGACCAGGCTGTTGACCAGCGTGGACTTACCGGCCCCGGTGGAGCCACCGACGACGGTGAGCAGGGGGGCGTCCAGGTCGCGCAGCCGGGGCAGCAGGTAGTCGTCGATCTGGTCGGTGACGCCGCGGGCGGTGCGGACGGCGTCGTCGCGGCCCGCCGTCGTCAGCGCCAGCGGGACGGCGGCGACCTGGTCGCGGAGCGCCGAGAGGGCCTCGGTCAGGCGGGGCGGCGACGGGATCACGCCCGCTCCTCTGCCCCGCGACGCGCCCGGCTACCCGCCGGTTCGCGGCCCGGTCACTCCGCCAGCCGCGCGCGTTCCTCGCGCAGCGCCTGGAACACCCGGCGCCGCACCCGGTCCTGGTCGCGCTCCTGGACGTCGAGGAAGCGGATGCTCATGATCCAGCGGGCGCCGCGCGCCTGGACGCGGATGATCTCGCCCCGGCAGGTCAGGGGGCCGTCCTCGAATCGGACGGTCAGCGCCATCGTCGTCCCGACGTCGGGCAGCATGCCGAACCCCTCGAAGTGGACGCGCATACCGGCCTCGCTGACGTCCAGGGTCTCGCCCTTGAGCTCGACGGCACCCAGGCCCCCCTCCACGGGGACGACGACGCGGCCCCGCACCGCCGCCCGGCGCTGGCTGTGCTCGGCCGGCCCCGTCGCGGTGAGCCGCCAGCGCGCGACGGCGCCCCCCTGCACGTCGAGGACCTCCGCCGGCAGCAGGCGGTGGCCGGCGTCGCTGCGCCAGTAGACCTCGACGGCGTCGCCGGGCTTCACGACCGAGCCCTCGACGAACTCGCTCGCGGACGGGCGGACGGAGACGACGCCCTCGTGGACGACCTCCACCCGGGCGCTGATCGCGACGTCGGTGCCGGAGAGCCGCACCTCCACCTCGGTCTGCTCCGCCGGGTGGTCCACGCCGGGAACGCTGCTCATGGTCCTCTTTCGATCATCTGCCGCCCGGCCGGCGTCACCGCGCGACCGCCCGGGAACGGTAACCGTCGGGGGCGGGCGTCCGGCGGCAGGCGCAGCCGACGCGCCGGGGCGGACCGGTCCCGCTCAGCCGGCCGGCTGGGGCTCCGGCTCCCCGGGCGGCAGGGCGCCGGCGCCGACGGCGTTGCGGGTGGTCTTGGCCCGGTAGAGCTGCTCGTCGGCCCAGGACATCAGCTCGAGGGGGTAGGCATCGGCACCGGTCGCCGTCGCCACGCCCAGGGAGAGGCTCAGCTGGGCGGCCCCGAAACCGGGGGGCCGGAGCAGCCGCGCCTCGCGCCGGAGCTGCTCGGCCACCGCGGCGGCGCGCTCCTCGTCCGCGCCCGGCATGAGCACGGCGAGCTCGTCACCGCCGATGCGGGCGACCAGGTCCCCGCCGCGCACGCGGGCCGACAGCAGCCCGGCGACCGCACGCAGGGCGTCGTCCCCGCCGCCGTGCCCGTACCGGTCGTTGACGTCCTTGAAGTGGTCGAGGTCCACCAGCACCACGCTGAGCACGTTCCCCCGCTGCCGGGCCCGGGTGCACAGCTCGGCCAGCTCGGCGTCCCACCGGCGGCGGTTGGCCAGCCCGGTGAGCGGGTCCTCGTGGCTGAGCCGCTCCAGCTGGGCCAGCAGCACACCGGTCCGCTGCTGCTCGCGCTCCAGCCGGACCCGGGTGTGCAGCTCGCGGGTGTCCAGCGCGTAGCGCCGCAGGTGGGCGAGGACCGCGATCACCGACGCGGTGGCGAGGTAGACGGTCACCGCGAGCAGGTCGCCGGGCGAGAGTCCGTCCTCCGCAGTGACGGAGGCCAGCCCGAGGGCGGCCCAGGAGACGGCGACGAGCGCGACGGTCCAGCGCGGCCGGGCGACCATGACGCAGCCGCTGCCGTAGATGGCGAGGGTGAACCCGAGCAGGTGGTAGCGCGGGTCCTCCGAGCGCGTCACCATCCAGGCCACCTCCGCCTGGACGACCGCGAGGACCAGGAACGTGAGCAGCTCGGGCCGGCGGCGACCCAGCGGCAGCCGGCCCAGCGCGACGAGGGCGAGCAGCATCGGGATCTCGCAGAGCAGCCGGACGGCCAGGAAGGTGGCGGCGTTGCTGCTCTCGGTCGCCAGGTCGACGACCGACCACAGGGGCACGGTGACGACCGCGACCCAGCCGACGAGGAGCCCGGCGGTCCGGGCCCGCTCGATCCGCTCCTCGGCGAGCCCCGGGACCTCGCCGGCCAGTTCGGCGGCGGCCCGGCCGCGTGACGGCCGGCCCTCCGCGGCGACGGGCGCCGGGGAGGGCAGCACGTCGCCCCGGCGCAGCACGGCCACCAGGCGCTGGGACATCGAGAGCGGCACGGTTCTGCGATCGGCACCCCGCCCGGTTTCCTGAACGGTTCCCGCGCGGACCACCCGTGCGGGTGACCCGGCGGATTCGCGCAGCTCAGCGGCGGGGTCAGCCGCCGCGGCGGGCGGTGAACGCGGCCACGAAGTCGCGCAGGCTGCGGGTCGGCCGCAGCCAGGCGCCGTCCGGCGGGAGAGCGTCCAGGCGGACCCGGTCGAGGGGCTCCACGAAGGCTCCCGGGACGTCCTCGATGTCGATGAACTCCAGGAGGTCCGAGCCGATCGCGTAGCCGGCCACCTCGCTGAAGGCGACGACGACGACCTCGGTGCCCTGCCGGGCCAGGTCCTCCAGCGGCTCGGCGAAGTTGCGCCCGTCACCGGAGAAGACCACGAGCCGCCGCAGCCGGTGGCTGCGCCCGCGGACGGCGATGTGGTCGAGCATGTCCTGGTCGATGTCGTCGTCCGGCTGGCTCTTCGGCCGGGCGAACACCGAGTACCCGAAGCCGCGGAGCGCCTCGACCCAGCGCTGCAGCGAGCCCGGCTGCGGCGGGATGTTCGCGAAGACGCAGGCCTCGACGTCGGGTGCGTCGGCGGCGCCATCCCCGCCCACCCCGCCGGCGCCCTCGACGAACCACGCCGCGATGGCGTCGAAGCGCGGCCGGGAGGCCGCCGTCGGCCGGGCGCCGATCACCGTCGACAGGGTCATGTCGATGTTCGGGGCGTCCCAGATGAGCAGGTCCAGAGCAGGACGCGACCGGCCGTCGTCGGCGGGGCCGACCGGCTGCTCGGTGGGCTCGGGCGCGGCCTCGGAGGTGTCCAGCACGGGGACAGTCTGCCCGGGCGCGAAGGCGCGCGTCCCCGCGGGCAGCAGCGCGCCGGGTCCCGCGGCCCGGGGCGGTCCGGCGGGCGCGGTGGCACGGCGGCCGGGACGGCGAAGGTTCACCCGCGCACGGGGACGGCGCGCCCGGCGATGGCCAGCGCGCAGAGGTCCCCGCCGGCCTCCTTCACCTCACGCATCCACGCAGGCAGCCGCTCGGCGGGCATGGGGTGCCCCAGCAGCCAGCCCTGCGCCAGGTCGCACCCGGCCTCCCGCACCATCCGCAGGTGGTCGGGGGTCTCGATCCCCTCGGCCACCGATCGGATGCCCAGCGTCCGGGTGAGCCCGACGATCGCCGCCAGCACCGCGCCGGTGTCACCGGCCGCGACCCGCTCGGCGGCGGCGAGCAGCGAGCGGTCGATCTTCAGCGTCCCGATGGGCAGCGCGAACAGCTGCGCCAGGGACGACCACCCGGTGCCGAAGTCGTCGATCGCGACGCGGACGCCGAAGCCGCGCAGCACCGACAGCTGGTCCTCGGCCCGGGTCGGGTCCTCCGCCACGCTGGTCTCGGTCAGCTCGAGCACCAGCTGGTCGGGCGGGAGCCCGGAGTCCTGCAGGGCCAGGCGCACGTCGCGCACCAGGGTCTCGGTGGAGAAGTGTCGGGCGCTGACGTTCACCGACATGCGCAGGGCGAGGCCCTCGGCGGCCCACTCCGCCGCTTTCCGGGTGGTCTCGCGGAGCAGCCAGCGGGTGATCGGGATGATCTGCCCCGTCTCCTCGGCCACGGAGAGGAAGGTGTCCGGCGAGAGCAGCCCGCGCTCGGGGTGCTGCCAGCGCACCAGCGCCTCCACGCCCTCGATCTCGCCGGTGTCCAGGCGCACGACCGGCTGGTAGTGCACCACCAGCTGGTCGATCGCGTCGCCGCGCAGGCGGGTGGCCACCTCGAGCCGCCACCGGGCCGCCTCGCGCAGCGCCGGGGAGAACAGGTGCACCCGATCCCGGCCGGAGCTCTTCGCGGCGAACATGGCCGCGTCGGCGTCGCTGAGCAGGTGGTGGGCGTCGCGGACCTCGGGTCGCGCCACCGCCACGCCGATGCTGGCGCTGAGCGGCACGGTGATCTCGCCGGCGGCGAAGGGGCGGCCGAACGCGGACTGCAGCCGGAACGCCAGGGCCGCGGCCTCGGCGCTGTCGCAGCCGTGCGCGAGGACCACGAACTGGTCGGCCCCGAGGCGGGCCACGGTGTCGCCCGGGCGGACCTGCTCGGAGAGCCGGCCGGCGACCAGGCGCAGCAGCTCGTCGCCGACCTGGTGACCCAGCGAGTCGTTGACGGTCTTGAAGGCGTCGAGGTCGACGACGAGCAGCGCGACACCTCCCCCGTGGTCGGCGGTCAGCGCCTCACCGGTGAGTTCGATCAGCCGGGCGCGGTTGGGCAGGCCGGTCAGGTCGTCGTGCTGCGCCCTCCACAGCAGGTCCTGCCGGGCCCGCACCTGGTCGGTGACATCGTTGTGCGTGACGACGACGCGCCCCTCGCGGTCGACCCGGGTCGCCTGGAGGTGGAACCAGCAGGTGCCCCGCCGCGTCCGGCACGAGTAGTCGAAGGCGAACGTGCGGCCGTCGGAGCTCGACGTGTCGGCCAGCAGCCCCCGCAGGCCCTCGGCGAGCCCGGCGTGCTCCTGCGGCGCCAGGCCACGCGTCATGACCGTCAGGTAGTCCTCGCCCTCGCGGCCCGGCCAGGAGGTCTCGGGGAGCAGCTCCTCGCTGCTGCGCACCCACGCCCGGTTGGTGGAGAGAATCCTGCCGTCGGGCCCGACCAGCACGGTGGGCGAGGGCAGCGCCTCCAGCACCGCGGTGAGCCCGCGGATCTGGTCGTCGCGCTCCTGGTCGGTGCGCCGGCGCACGTCGATGTCGCGGAAGAGCACCGCCGCCCCGGCGGAGTCGGGGAACATCCGCACCTCGTACCAGCGCGACCCGGGCTCGTAGAAGAACTGGAACTCCCGCGGCCGACCGTCGGCGAGCAGCTCGCGGTACCGCTCCTCGGCGAGCGAGCCGCGCAGGGCGGGGAAGGCGTCGCGGGCGTCCCGGCCGAGCAGCTCGTCGGCCCGGTGCCCGAGCAGCCGCTCGGCGGCCTGGTTGAGGTAGGCGAAGCGCCCCTGCCCGTCGAGGCGGTAGACCGCGTCGGGAACGCCGCTCAACGGGTCGGGCCGGCCCTCCGGGGGCCGGTCGTCACCTGGTTGCACGCTGCCCGCTCTCGTCCAGTTGGTCGTCCAGCGCGCTCGCGCGGACGCCGGGGGCTCGGGCCGCTCGCGAAGACGACGGGCAGCACCTGAGCCGTCCCCGAGAGTAGTAGCCCGCGACGGTTCCTTCAGGGGGCGGCGACCTCGGACCGCCGGACGATCTCCGCCACGCCCGTGCCGGCGGGCAGCGTGCCCAGCACGGTCCCGGCCTCTCCGCCCAGGCGGGAGGCGCAGAAGGCCTCCGCGACCGCCGTCGGCGCGTGGCGCAGGAGCAGCGAGCCCTGCAGGCAGAGCGCCAGCGATCCGGCGATGCGGCGGGCGCGGAACGGCAGCCCCTCCGGGTCGCCGAGCTCGGCGTGCAGCCGCTTCACCGCGTCGTCGAACCTGCGGTCGGCCCCCCGGGCCAGCTCCAGCTCGGCGGTGACGGCGGCCAGCGACTCGGAGCTGCGGCCCAGCGCCCGGAGCACGTCGAGGGCGATGACGTTGCCCGAGCCCTCCCAGATGGAGTTCAGCGGCGCCTGCCGGTACAGCCGCGGCAGGCCGGACTCCTCGACGTAGCCGTTGCCGCCGAGCACCTCCATGGCCTCCGCGACGACCCCGGGAGCGCGCTTGCACACCCAGTACTTCGCGGCCGCCCCCGCGAGGCGGAGGAAGGCGGCCTCGCCGTCGTCCACCGCCGCGGCCAGCCGGACCGCCAGCGCCGTCGCGGCCTCGCTCTCCACCGCGAGGTCGGCCAGCACGTTCTGCATCAGCGGCTGGTCGGCCAGCAGCGCGCCGAACGCGCGCCGGTGCCGGGCGTGGTGACCGGCCTGCGTGAGCGCCGCGCGCACCGTGGCGGCCGACCCGAGCACGCAGTCCACCCGGGTCATGTTGACCATCTCGATGATCGCGTTGACGCCGCGCCCGGGCTCGCCGACGAGCCACCCGGTCGTGCCCTCGAACTCCACCTCGCTGGAGGCGTTGGAGCGGTCGCCGAGCTTGTCCTTGAGCCTTTGCAGCCGGAGGACGTTGCGGGTGCCGTCGGGCAGCACCCGGGGCACCAGGAAGCAGGAGACCCCCTCGTCCAGCTGCGCCAGGACCAGGAACAGGTCGCTCATCGGCGCGCTGGTGAACCACTTGTGCCCGGTGAGCCGGTAGGTGCCGTCGGGCTGCGGGACGGCGCGGGTGGTGTTCGCGCGGACGTCGGAGCCGCCCTGCTTCTCGGTCATGCCCATGCCGGCCACGAGCCCCCGCTTGGCAGCGGGGTCGGCGAGGCCGAACTCGTACGCCCGCGCGGTGAGCCCCGGCTCGTAGCGGGCGGCCAGCCGGGGTGCCCGGCGCAGGGCGGGGACCACCGCGTAGGTCATGGTCGTCGGGCAGCCGTGGCCCATCTCGACCTGGGTCCACCCCAGGTACCCGACGGCGCGGCGGACGTGCGCGTGCGGAGCGGGGTCCGCCCACGGCGCGCCCGCCAGGCCGTGCTCGAACGCCGTCCGCATGAGCTCGTGCCAGGCGGGGTGGAACTCCACCTCGTCCACGCGGTGGCCGTAGCGGTCGTGGGTGCGCAGCCGCGGCGGGTTCTCGTTCGCCAGCCGGCCCCACTCCTGCGCCTGCTCGCTGCCGGCGAGCCGGCCGAGCCCGGCGAGCGACGCCAGGGTGGCCTCGTCGGCGTGCCGGCGGCATGCGTCGGCGAGCGCGGCGTCCCCGGCGAGCGGGTCGTGCCCGACCAGCGGCGGGACCTGGTTGGTGACCTCGTGGGTGGCGGGCATGACGGCACCGTAATTCAGGTGATCCAGGCG
The DNA here is from genome assembly GCF_900109665.1 of Blastococcus sp. DSM 46786. Classification (GTDB taxonomy): domain Bacteria; phylum Actinomycetota; class Actinomycetes; order Mycobacteriales; family Geodermatophilaceae; genus Blastococcus; species Blastococcus carthaginiensis. The sequence continues at coordinate 164,984 of NZ_FOAO01000010.1, read as the reverse complement.
CACCCCCGGTCCGGGCCGCCGATCCGCGGACCAGACGAGCGCTCAGCCGCGGACCAGGCGCGCCAGGGCCAGGCGGGCGGCGGGAGCGTAGGCCAGGACGAGCGGCGCCGGCCCGGTCAGCCGCAGCCCGGTGGTCGTCCCGCCGTCGGGACCCTCGGCCACCCAGTGCAGCAGCCGAACGTGCAGCGGGCCCACCGCCACGCGCCACGACCACCGGCGGGCGGCCTCGTCGACCTGCTCGACGGTGAAGGGCACCGCCACCCCCAGCGGGCCACGCACGCGACCGGTGACGCCGGGAGCCAGCCGGTCGACCGGCAGTTCGACACCGGTGATCTGCGGCGACCACCCCGGCCAGCGGGCGGGGACGGCGTAGCGCTCCCAGACCTCCGCCGGCGCTGCGGTCCCGGTCGCGTGCACGGTCAGCGTCGTCACCGCCGGGAGGTGCCCGCGCCGGGCGGGGCGGACACCTGCGCCCTCAGGCCGCGGGACCGCCCAGCAGCAGCGTGCGGAGCAGGTGCATCACCATCGTGACGGAGCGTTCCCGCACCGCCGTCCGGCTGCCCGGGACGGCGAGCGAGCGCTCCTCGGCTCGGTCCGGCCCGACGACGCAGAGGTGCACCGTGCCCACGGGCTTGGCCTCCGTGCCACCGCCGGGGCCGGCGATGCCGGTGATGCCCACCCCGATGTCGGCGCCGAAGCGGGCGCGGACGCCGTCGGCCAGCGCACGGGCCACCTGCGGGCTGACCGCGCCGTGCTCCGCGAGCAGCTCGCCGGGCACCCCGAGGAGCGCTTCCTTGGCCCCGTCGGCGTAGGCGGTCACCCCGCCCAGCACCGCGGCGGAGGAGCCGGGCCGCTCGGTGAGCCGGGCCACCAGCAGCCCGCCGGTGCACGACTCCCCGGCGGCGATCGTCAGCCGCTGCTCGGCGAGCGCGGTGGCGACCAGGTCGTCGAGGGTCGGGCCGGTGGAGAAGAGCGTGGCCGCGTACCGCTCGGCCAGGAGCGCCGCGAACCGGTCGTACGCCGGCTGGGCCGCCGCCGGGAACCGGGTCAAGATCTCCAGCTCGCCCTCCCGGAGGCACGTGGTGATCTCCAGGCCGCCGAGCTCCGCCTCGAGCTCGCGCAGGGTGGCCGCGAGCTGGGCCTCGAGCGTCCCCCACAGCCGCAGGGTCTCCTGGCGCAGCTCCGCGGCTCCCGACAGCGCGGCCCGGGTCGGCGCCGCCGCGACGGCCGCCGGCCACATGCCCCGCAGCTCGCCCGGCGGGCCGGGCAGCACGAGCACCGGGGGCCCGGTCCGGCCGGCCGCGGGCGGGACGACGAGGCCGGGGGCGGTGCCGACCGGTTCCAGCACGGTGGCCCCGTCGGGCACCAGGGCCTGCTTGCGCACCCCCGCCGCGGTCGACGCCGGGTCGGCCCGCCAGCCGCGGCGGGCCATCAGCCGCTCCACGATCCGGCCGATCCGCTGCTCGAGGGCGGGGTCCACCGCCAGGTCGCGGCCCTGGAACCCACCCACCACCTGGGCGGTGAGGTCGTCGGCGGTGGGCCCCAGCCCCCCGGTGGTGATGAGCAGGTCGACGCCGGTGCCGGAGAGGAAGGACAGCGCGGCCACCAGGTCCTCGGGCCGGTCGCCCACGACGACGACGTGGCCGACGTCGGCACCGAGGCGCCGCAGCTGCTCGGCCAGCCAGGGGCCGTTCCGGTCGGTCACCCGGCCGGTGAGGACCTCGGTCCCGGTGACGACGATGCCGGCGCGCGTGACCACGGACCGACCCTAGGGGCGCCGGCCCGGTCCGGCAGACGCAGGTGCACCCTCCTCCGGGTGGCGTGCGGACGGCCGGCCCCGGCGCCGCTAGCGTGCAGGGCGCACCGCCGTCGACCGGTGGTCCCGCCGGAGCCCGACCTGGAGGCACCCGTGAGCACGCCGTCCGAGCAGCAGACCCCTCCGACCGGCGCGGGCCCCGCGCAGTCGTCGACCCAGGAGATCCCGGTGCCCGCACCGGCCTCCGGCGGCCCGACGACGGTGCAGCAGCTCCCGCCGCCCTCGGCGCCGGTCCGCCCGCCCGCGGCGCAGGCCGGCCCGGCCACGGCACCGGGTGGCTCGACCGCGGCGCAGCCCGGCCCGGTTCCGGCGCCCACCGGCGCCGCCCAGCCCACGGGCCCGGTCGACTTCGTGCCCGGGCTGCCGGGCCTGGGGGCACCGACCGCTCCCCCGGCTGCGGCCGACGGCCCCCCGGAGCAGCCGCGTGCCCCGCGGGACCGCACCCCGCTGATCGGCGCCGGCCTGGTGGCGCTCGCCCTGGTGCTCCTGGAGCTCGGCCTGTCGCTGCGCTTCGGCACGGAGTCGGCGTGGTCGGCCATCCCGCTGTGGTCGGCCTTCGCCACCGCCTGCACCCTGCTGGGGCTGGCCGCGTTCGCCGGGGCGCTCGGCGCCGGCCGGCGGCTGGGCGCCCGGACGGGGTGGCGGATCGCCGCGGGCGGGCTGACCGGCCTGGCGGTCTTCTGGGTGCTGGTCGTGCTGCCCGGCGCCGGGACCGACCGGGGTTTCCTGCTCACCGCCGCGCTCGGCGCCCTCGGCGGGGCGCTGTGGCTGGCCACCGGCCGCGAGGACCGGTCCGGGGAGGGCGGGGCACCGTCCCGCGGGTGACCCGCCGGTCAGCCGCGGCCCCGGCCGTTGCCGTTCCCACTGCCGTTGCCGTTGCCGTTGCCGTTGCCGTTGCCGTTGTCACCGCCGTTCCCGCCGCCGTTGCCGTTCCCGCGGCCGTTCCCGGGCGGGTCGTCCTCCTCCGCCTCGCCGCCGTCCTCGCCGTCGTCCCCGCCGTCGTCCCCGACCGGCACCGGTGCGGGGGCCGCCGGCTGCTCGGGCGCGGGCGCGACCGGGGCGGGGACGGGCTCCGGCTCCGGGGGCGCGATCGCGTAGGTGACGGTCACGACGGTGCCGGGGGCGACAGCGCCCACCGGTGCGAGCTCCAGCACGTGGTCGGGGAGGACGGCGGCGCTCTCCCGGCCGACGAGTTCCACGCCCAGGCCGGCGGCGGCCAGCTCGGCCTCCACCTCGGCCACCGGGCGGCCGACGAAGTCGCCGGCCGCGAGCACCACGGGCTCCGGGGCCTCGCTGGTGCCGCCGTCGGGATCGGCCGGGGCGTCCCCCCACACCTGCAGTGCGGCGATGCCCAGGCCCACACCGACGAGGAGGGCCACCAGCGGCGCGAGCAGGCGCAGGCGCAGGCGTAGCGGACGCGGCGCGGGCGCCGGGACGTCGAGCAGCCGGGTGCCGGCCGGCCGGGCCACCGGCGGCAGCAGCCGGCCGGCGCGGACGTCGTCGACGGCGTCCCGGAAGGCGGCCCCGTCGGGGAAACGCTCGGCCGGGTCCTTGAGCAGGGCGCGGTCGACGAGGGTGCGCACCTGATCCGGGACGTCGGCGGGCAGCGGCGGCGGCTCGTCCCGGAGCTGGCGCAGCGCGATCTGCACCGAGTTCTCGCCGTCGAAGGCGCGGTGCCCGGCGAGGCACTCGTAGCCGATCATGCCCAGCGCGTAGACGTCGCTGGCCGGCCCCGCCTTGCTGCCCCCGGCCTGCTCCGGGGAGAGGTAGTGGGCGGTGCCGACGACCTGGCCGGTCTGGGTGAGCGGCGCGCTGGCGGCGGACCACGCGATGCCGAAGTCGGTGATCTTCACCGTGCCGTCGTCGCCGACCAGCACGTTGCCCGGCTTCACGTCCCGGTGCACCAGCCCGGCGGCGTGCGCCGCCGCCAGGGCGGCCGCCGTCTGGTGGAGCACGTCGAGCGTCCGGTCGACCGCGAGCCGCCCTTCCCGGGCCAGCACCTGGGCCAGCGACTCCCCCTCGACCAGCTCCATGACCAGGTAGGCCAGGGCCTCGCCGTCGGCGGCGGTGGACTCGCCGTAGTCGAAGAGCGCGGCGATGTTGCGGTGCGTCAGCGCGGCGGTGTGCTGCGCCTCCGCCCGGAACCGCGCGAGGAAGGTGGCGTTGCCGGTGTACTCGCTGCGCAGCACCTTGACCGCGACGGCCCGCTGCAGGACGACGTCGCGGCCCCGCCAGACCTGCCCCATGCCCCCGGACGCGAGCAGCGACCGCAGCTCGTAGCGGCCACCGAGGAGGCTCGACGACGGCCGGTGGGCGGAGGTCACTGCTCCGTGGCGGGGCTCGACGAGTCCGTGGTGGGGGTGGCGCTGGTCGTGCTGGGCGCGGTCGTCGTCGTGGGCGTGGTGGTCTGCTCCGGGCCCGCCCCGGTGGTCGGGGTGGGGGTCGCCGGGAGGCTGGGCGTCGTGGTGGCCGTGGAGGTGCCGGCGTCCGTGCTCCCACCCGTGCCGGGGCCGGTGCCGGTGCCGGTGTCCGTGCCCGTGTCCGTGCCCGTGTCCGTGCCCGTGTCCGCGCCGGTCGTGGGCGCGGGGGCCTCGGTGGTCGACGCGGCGCTGGAGGCCCCCGCGCGGTCGACGGCGGCGCCGGTCACCGCCGGCGCCCGCGGGCGGTCCCGCTGCTCGGTGGCGGCGGCGTAGCGGACGACCACGCGGTCCCCGGCGCGCAGCGGGCGACCGGCCGGCTCGACCCCGGTGACCCGGTCGGGGGCGACGTCATCGCGCACCTCGGCGCGGACGGTGACGGTCAGCCCGAGGTCCGCCAGCCGCTCGGCCACCTCGCCCACCGGCCGGCCCAGGAAGTCCGCCTCCTCGAGCACGATGCTGCCGTCGATCCGCTCCCCGGCCGCGGCGGCGGTGCTCGGCGTCCCGCCCTGGGTGAGCGCCTGCAGCAGGGTGGCGGTGATCGCGGCACCGGCCAGCAACCCGATGAGGGGCAGCAGCACGACCGCCAGCCGGCCGCGCCGCCGCGGGACCGGCGGGTGGGCCGCCCCGGTGCCGGGGCGCCGCGCCGAGGAGGGCGCGCCCGCGGGACGGGCGGGTGCCGAGCGGCGCCGCCGCGGCACGGCGTCCACGGCCACCGTGCCCGGGTCGGGACGGCGACCGGCCCGCACCTCGGCCACGGCGGCGGCGAAGCTGGCGCCGTCGGGGAACCGCGCGCCGGGGTCCTTGACCAGCGCGCGGCCGATCAGCGTCCGGACGCCGGGGGGCAGCTCGCCGGGCAGCGGTTCGGGGTCCTGCTGGACCTGCTTGAGCGCGATGGTGACGGCGTTGTCGCCCTCGAACGCCGGGTGCCCGGTGAGGCACTCGTAGCCGATCAGCCCGAGGGCGTAGACGTCGCTGGCCGGCGTGGCGTGCCGCCCCTCGGCCTGCTCGGGGGAGAGGTACTGCGGCGTGCCGATGACCTGGCCGGTGCGGGTGAGGGCGACGCCGCGCGCGGACCAGGCGATGCCGAAGTCGGTGATCTTCACAGCGCCGTCGGGGCGGACCAGGATGTTGCCGGGCTTGACGTCGCGGTGCACCAGCCCGCTGCGGTGCGCCTCGGCCAGGGCGGCGGCGGTCTGCCCGAGCAGCGACAGCGTCGTCTCCGGGTCCAGCCGCCCCTCCCGGCGCAGCAGCGCCGACAGCGGCTCGCCCTCCACGAGCTCCATCACCAGGTAGGCGAGCGTCTCCCCCGAGCCGTCGCGGGCGGTCTCCTCGCCGTAGTCGTAGACGGCGGCGATGCCGGGGTGGTTGAGCCCGGCGGCGTGCTGGGCCTCGGCCCGGAAGCGGGCGACGAAGGTCGGGTCGCCGGTGTACTCGCTGCGCAGGACCTTCACCGCGACCGGGCGGTGCAGGGCGGCGTCGTGCCCGCGCCAGACCTGCCCCATGCCGCCGGCGGCGATGAGCTGCTGCAGTTCGTAGCGGTCACCCAGGCGCCTGCGTCCTGGTTCCACCACGGGGGTCACTCCTCGTCCGTCCGGCCCTGCGCACGGGCCGTGGCGCCGCGCAACTGGGTCATCGTCCACCACCTCCGAGGATGCCCCCTCCCGCCCCTTCTGCCCCACCCGCCACACCGGCGCGCCGGTTGCAGTTCGTGCACGGAGGGCTACACGCCCCGCCGCCGCACGCGCACAGGGGCACGAACGTCCGTCGTCCTCGGGGCGCGGCCGTCGTGCACCTCGGGGTGCGCACCCCCACCTCGCCGCACACCGCGAGGACGGCGGCCGCACGGCGAGGCCGGCCCCGCACGCGGGCGCGCCCCCGCCTGGCAAGGTGATCGCCGACAGGGCCGCGCCGTGCGGCCGACCGCGACCGGAAGGCGGGGCGCCGATGCCCGACACCGTGACCCGGGAGGACGCCGACGGCGTCGCGACCCTCACCCTGCTGCGCCCGGGCCTGACCCACGCCTCCCGCGCCGACCTGCTGGCCTCGGTGCGCGACGTCGCGGCGGACGACTCGGTGCGCGCGGTGCTCCTCACCGGCACCGGGCGCGCCTTCTGCGTCGGGCAGGACCTGGGCGAGCACCTGGCGGAGATGCAGGGGGGCGCCGAGGCCCCGCTGTCGGTGGTGGAGCGGGAGTACAACCCGCTGGTGCTGGCGCTGGCCGGCCTGCGCGTGCCGGTCGTCGTGGGCATCAACGGCGCCTGCGCCGGGGCGGGGCTGGGCCTGGCCCTCGCCGGCGACCTGCGGGTGGCCGCGGCCGGCGCGAAGTTCACCACCGCGTTCACCGGCATCGGGCTCTCCAGCGACTCGGCGCTGGCCGCCCGGCTCGTGCACAGCGTGGGCGGCTCGCGCGCCGCCGAGCTCCTGCTGCTGCCCGAGCCCTTCCTGGCCGAGACCGCCGCCGAGTGGGGGCTGGTGCACCGCGTCGTAGCACCGGAGCAGGTGCTGCCGGAGGCGCAGGCGCTGGCGGCCCGGCTGGCCGCGGGGCCGACCGCCGCGTACCGGGCGGTGAAGACGGTGCTCGCCACCGCGGCCACCGACTCCCTGGAGGAGACGCTGGCGCTGGAGGGACGGCTGCAGAACCAGGTGGGCCAGTCCGCCGACCACCGCGAGGCGGTCGAGGCGTTCCTCGCCAAGCGCGCGCCGCGGTTCACCGGCCGCTGAGGCGGCCGGCCCGCGGGAGTGTGCACCTGCCGCCGGGGGTCGGGTCCGGGCCGGCGGCAGGGCGTCAGGGGGTCGCCGTCACCGGCGACGGGTTCACCGCGCGAGGGCGGCGCAGGCCGGGCAGACGTCGGAGGCCTGCAGCGGCCACGGCTGCTCGGTCGTGACCCGGGCCAGGGAGCCGCAGACGGTGAGCTCGCAGGCGCTGTCCACCTCGGCCGGCGGCCGGTGCAGCTCCACGGCGTGCCACAGCGCGGCGGTCGGGCCGTGGGCGCGGCTGCGGGCGGCGGCGAACGCGGTGGTCTGCAGCATCATGCGGAGGACGTCGGCAGAGCGGCGGCCCCAGGTGACAGCGTGCGGGCGGCTGCTCACCCCGAGGGGTGAGCCCCGGGAGCGGGGTGCAGGATCGGGGCATGGAGCTCACCAAGCACGGGCACGCCTGCGTGGTCCTCTCCGAGGGCGAGCGCCGGCTGGTCATCGACCCCGGCGCGTTCACCGATCCGGTGGCGCTCGACGGCGCGACGGCGGTGCTGGTCACCCACGAGCATGCCGACCACTTCGTCGCCGACCGGCTGCGGGCGGCGCTGGAGGCCACCCCTTCGCTGGAGGTGTGGACCAACCGCTCGGTGGCGGCGGCGCTCGAGGGGGCCGGGAGCCGGGTGCGCGTGGTCGGGGCCGGCGACGCGGTGACGATCACCGGGTTCGAGGTGCAGGTGCACGGCGAGCTGCACGCGGAGATCCACCCCGAGCTGCCCCGGGTGGCCAACATCGGCTTCCTCGTCGACGAGCAGGTGTTCCACCCCGGCGACGCCTTCACCGTGCCCGGCACGCCCGTCCCGACGCTGCTGCTGCCGCTGCACGCGCCGTGGTCGCGCGCGGCCGACGTCATCGACTACGTGCGGGAGGTGCACGCCGACCAGGCGTTCGCCGTGCACGACGGGCTGCTCAACGACACCGGGCTCGGGGTGCTGAGCGGGTTGCTCGGGGAGCGCGGCCCGGGGACACCGACGCCGTACGCGCGGCTGGCACCCGGGGAGTCCGTCGAGCTCTGAGCCCGACGGCGCCCCGGGGCGCGGTCAGCGGACGGCGCCGCGCTTCGACCGGCCGGAGATCCCTTCCGCGACGCCCACCAGCAGGACGGCCGCCACGACGGCGACGACGAAGCCGATCACGTTCAGCTCGAAGATGGTCCCGCTGCCGATCAGGCTGGCGATGATCCCGCCGATCAGCGCGCCGACGACACCCAGGGCGATCGTGCCCAGGAAGCCGAGGTGCTGCTTGCCCGGCGTGATCAGCCGAGCCAGCACACCGATGACGAGCCCGATGACGATCAGTCCGAGAAGGTCCCAGATCACAGTTGCTCTCCTTCGTCCGTCCGGTGCCGCAGCGACCCCGGTCCGGGCCGGGTGCGCACACCGGCGCTCGGCGTGACCACTACCCCTGCACTTTGCAGTGATGCGTCATTTCCCGGATCGAGGTGGCGATCACGGCCCGCCAGGAGGTAGCGGCGCCGGGCGTGGCCGGGCCCCGTCACCGGCTGCGCGCCCACGGCCCGCTGGACCGGGCGCGGCACCGCCGGTCAGCCGCGCCCGGCCGCCTGCGCCACGTGGTCGGGCACCTTGGCGAGCTCCGCGTCGACGGTGCGCTGCACCAACCGGCGCACGGCGTTCCGCGTCAGCCGGCGGACCACCCGGCTCCCACCGGTGGGCTCGTGCCCGATGGTGATCGACACGCGCGTGCCGCCGTCGGCGGTGTCGGTGAGCTCGATCTCCGTCGTCCACGTCTCGGGCGTGAGCTCCAGGCGGGTGCCGACCCGCGACCGCGGCTCCCAGGTCACGATCTCGCCGCGGGGTGCGCCGGCCCGGGGAGCGGTACCCGCGAGCTCCCCGGGGGCGCAGACGAAGGTGGTGCCGACGCCGGGGCTGCCATCGCGGTCCAGCACGTAGGAGACGTCGCACACCGCGCAGTAGGGCTCGAGCACCGCCAGCGCGCGCCAGACCTCCGCACGGCGCTGCGGCACCTCGCGGGCACCGGTCGCGGTGGTGCGCACGTCAGCGCCCACCCACGGAGACCTCGAACTCCACCTGGCTGACGTCCGGCCGCAGCCGGGAGAAGCTGTGCACCTGCGGCCGGCCGCCGCTGTCGCGCACCGTCGTCCGGACGACGAGCAGCGGCGAGCCGGCCACCACGCCGAGCGCGTCGGCCTCGTCGGGGGCGGCGGTGCCGACGTCCACCACGATGCGGGCGTGGGCGAGATCCGCGGAGTACTCCCGGCGCAGGTAGTCGTAGAGCGAGCCCTGGCTGAAGTCCGCGTCCACGGCCCCGGGATAGGCGTCGGCCGGCAGGAAGCTGTGCGCGACGTGGTTGGGGGTGCCGTCGACGCTGCGCAGCCGCACCAGCTCCACGACGTCGGACGCCGGCTCCAGCTGCAGCTCGGTGGCCACGGGCGCCGGCACCGGCACGACGCGCTGGGTGAGCACCGCCGTGCCGACCTGGGCTCCCTGCTCGGTCATCACCGAGTTGAAGCCCGCGATGCGGTGCACGAAGCTCTCGCGGTACTCGTGCCGGATGGCGGGGCGGGTCACGTAGGTCCCCCGGCCCTGCTCGCGCACGAGGTGCCCGTCGGCGACCAGCCCGTCCACGGCCCGGCGCAGGGTGATGCGGCTGACCCCGTACTCGGCGCAGAGGACCGGTTCGGGCGGGAGCAGCGTGAGCTCGGGCAGTGCGGCGACCCGACGGCGCAGGTGCTCGCGGACCGACAGGTACTTCGGTCCCGCCCCGGCATTCACCACGGGGCCAAAGGTACTGCCCGAGGAGACGTCTGGTCGTCATGTCGTATGGGACGTCACATCCCGTGAGCGGCGGTGTGCATCATGCAACCAACGTGACGGCCCGCGGTGCGGCGGCTGGCAGGGACCCGGCCGGCGACCGATGATCACCCGGTGACCGACTCACCGGACTGGCGGAGGCGCAGGTGGGAGGCCACCCACGAGCGCATCTTCGAGGCCGCCGTGGGGCTCTTCGAGACCGAGGGCTTCGACCGGGTGAGCGTCAGCCGCCTCGCCACGGCGGCGGGGGTCTCGGTGCCCACCTTCTACGCGCACTACCCGAGCAAGGAGCACGTCGTGATGCGGCTCATGGCGCCGGCGCAGGTGGCCGCGCTCATCGCCGCGCAGCCGGCCCACCTGCCCCTCGCGCTGCGCATCCGCCGGGCGGCGGTCGAATCGCTCACCGGGATCGGGGCCGAGGTGCGTGACCAGCTGCACGCGCGCTGGCAGATCATCGCCGGGAGCAGCTCGCTGCGGCACCGTGCCGGAGAGTTCGACCGGATCACCGCGACGATGGTCGCCGAGGCGTGCGCGGACGGAGGGCGGCCGCGGCCGGCCGATCTCGTGGTGGCCAGCGCCTACCTGGCCGCCTACACGACGGGGCTGCTCACCTGGGCCGACGGCGACGGCGAGCGCACGCTCGAGGAGTGCATCGAGGCCGCCTTCGACGCACTCGCCCAGGCCTGAGCTGCGGAGCGGGCGCCCTCCGGGGTCCCCGCCCGCGACGGGGGTCGCCGTGCCGAGGCCTGCGGCGCCAACGGCACGGGGGTCCAGCCGCGTCACCGGATCTCCAGCCGCACCGTGACGCGGCTGGACGTCCGCTGGAGCGGCTGGACGTGCTGACGCCGGTCAGCGCCCGGGGGCCCGGAGCTCCACGACCGTGACCTCCGGGCGGGCCCCGACCCGCATCGGCGGGCCCCAGTACCCGGCCCCCGAGGTCACGTACAGCCGGGTGTCGCCGTGCCGCGACCAGCCCTCGACCGCGGGCTGGTCCAGCCGCACTGCGTAGTCGAAGGGCCACAGCTGCCCGCCGTGGGTGTGCCCCGAGAGCTGCAGGTCCACCCCGGCGGCCGCGGCCTGCTCCACCTGCACCGGCTGGTGGGCCAGCAGCACCACGGGCGTGTCGCCGTCCCGGCCGTCCAGCGCGGCATCCAGGTCCGCGCCGTGGCCGGGCAGCCCCGAGGCGGCCGCCGTCCGGTCGTCGATCCCGGCGAGGTCGAAGGACGCGCCGCCGCGGCGGATCGCCACCCGCTCGTTGCGGAGCACGTCCACGCCCAGGGTCGGCAGGTGCCGCATCCAGGCCCGGGTGTCGACGAAGTACTCGTGGTTGCCGGTGACGAAGTAGACGCCCTGCTCGCTGACCAGGTCCGCCAGCGGGGCGACGTCCTCCCGCAGCTCGTCGACCCCGCCGTCGACCAGGTCGCCGACGATGGCCACGACGTCGGGGCGCTGCTCGTTGACCAGCTCGACCACCCGCTCGAACCGCCGCCCGCCGTAGGTGGCCGACAGGTGGCCGTCGGAGAAGGTGACGATCCGCAGCCCGTCCAGCGCCGGGTCCAGCCCGCGCAGGGTCACCGGGACGCGCCGCACCACCGGCGCGGAGTTGGCGAAGTAGGCGCCCGTCCCGGCGGTGCCCAGCGCGACCGCGCCGGCGGTCACCGCCAGCCCCCGGGCCAGGAAGCGCCGCCGGTCGATGACATTGCCGTCCTCCCGGACGGCACCGCCACCAGGTGCCGTCCCCGACTCGAGCAGAGCCGCTGCGACGTCCCTGCGCGGAGGCCTCCGGCCCCCACTCGGGACGACCTCGGTCTGCACCTCGCCGTCCGCACCGCTCTGCACACCGCCGTCCTGCCGGACGGCACCGCGGCCAGGTGCCGTTCCCCCGTCGGGCGGAGCCGCTGCGTCCAGCCCTCGCGAAGGCCTCCGGCGCTCACTCGGCAGGACCGGAGTGCTCACCAGGCGCCCGATCAGGGCGTTCCCCAGCAGGCGGACCGGTTCCAGGACGACCAGCGCGAGCACGGCGTAGAGGGCGATCCCCAGCCAGCTGTAGCCGATCCAGCTCAGCGGGGCGGCGGCCTCGATCGGGAGCAGCCCGCGGGAGAGCAGCGCCGCCACCGGCAGCACGGCCAGGACCACGGTGAGCGCGGTCAGCCGGCGGCGCAGCGAGCCGGGCCCCGTGGTGCTCCGGACCAGCCGGAACCACAGGTAGGCGTGCAGCAGCGCCACGGCCAGCAGGACGACGGTCCCGAAGCCCAGCAGACCGATGAGGGACAGGGGGACCTCCGGCGGGGAAGGAGCGGCGGGGCGGGACCGATCGGTGCACGCCGGTGCAGAGGATGGACGACGGACGGCGGTGCGGCGTTCCCGGGCGGGATCAGCCGCTGCGCCCCAGCCGCGAGGACAGCGCGAACGCGAGCTTGGACGCCCGCGGCGACGGGCGGGCGCCGGCGGCCACCAGCACCTCCCCGACGGCGGCGAGCACCGCCTCGGGCCCGTCGACGAGCTCGACCTCCAGCTCCCGCCAGCTGCGCACCTCGGGTGCTCCTCCGGCGGTGCCGGCGGCCACCGTCGCCGTGACCGTGTCGTCGGCCAGCTCGGCCAGCACCCGGCCCGGCGCGTCACGCAGCGCCGTCACCACCCGCCGGGTGCGCATCGTCACGACCGGCGCGGGCACCTCCCCGGCCAGGAGACCGCCGATCACGTCGAGGAGCTCGGCCGGGGCGACGTCGGTGCCGTCGGTCAACGGCGCGTGCAGCTCGCGGCGGGCTGCGCCGGCGGGCAGCTTGAGGTGCCAGCCCTCGTCCGGTCCGCCGGTGCGGCGGCGCAGCGTGACCCGGGTGCGCACCAGCCGGAGGTCCGCGGTGTCGTGGTAGACCGCCGCCAGCTCGTGCACCACCGGCCCGGCGACGGCCGCGACGCCGGGGACCCCGTCGAGGGCGGGCACGGCGAACCCCTCGTCGACGTCGAACTTGCGCTCGATCTCGAGCTGCTCGGCGACCACGCGCCCGACCGTAGGGCACCCCGCCGGGCGGCAGCTCCCCGGTGCCCTGGTTAGCGTGGCGGGCATGGCACCGCCCTGCGACCACCGCCGGTGGGCCGTCGCGGCGGCCGTCCCGTGGGCGGTCTGGGCGGTGCTGCGCCGCACGGGGACCGAGCGGGGTTTCCCCCTGGTACCCGCGCTCGCCTTCACCCCGTACGCCGCCGGCACCGCCGTGCTGCCGCTGGCGGTGGCCGTGCGGGCCCGGTCGCGCTCCGCCACCCTGCTCGCCGCCGCATCGACTGCGGTGCTCGCCGCGGCGGTGCGCTCGCACCGGGGCCGGCCCGCGGTCGCACCCCCACCGGAGGGCCGGCGGCTGCGGATCGCCACGGTGAGCCTGCGGCGGGGGCTGGTCCCCGCCGAGGCGGTCGTCGAGCTGGCCCGCCGGCACGAGGTCGACGTCCTGTCGGTGCAGGAGCTCACCCCCGAGGCCGAGCAGCGGCTGCTCGCCGCCGGGCTGGCCGAGCTGCTGCCGCACGCCCACGTCGTCCCGGCGCGGCCGGGCAGCGAGCCGGCGGCCTCCGGAGCGGTCTGGAGCCGCATGCCCCTCGGCGCCCGGAGCGCGGTGCCGGGCGGGTTCGAGCAGCCTGCGGTGCGGCTCCCGGGTGGGCCCGGGCCGGAGGTGGAGGTGACCGCGGTGCACACCCGTCCCCCGGCGACGTCCCCGGCCGCCGTCCGAGGGTGGGCCGAGGACCTGGCCGCGCTCCCCGGCCCCGGGCCGGCCGTCCTGCGGGTCCTGGCGGGTGACTTCAACGCCACGCTCGACCACGCGGCGCTGCGCGCGGTCCTGCGCCGGGGGTACCTGGACGCCGCGCGCGCCGTCGGCCGCGGGCACGTGCGGACCTGGAGCCCGCTGCGCTCCCCGGTGCCGCGGCTGGGTCTGGACCACGTGCTCGTGGACCCGCGGCTCGCCGTCGCCGGCTGCCGGTTCGTCCCCGTGGCGGGCAGCGACCACCGGTCGGTCGTGGTGGACCTGGTGCTGCCCGGCGGCTGAGCGCCCGGCCGCCGATGTTCACCGAGCCCGCCCGCTGGGCAGCCCCGACGTGGTGGCGCGCGACGAGGCGCGCCCCACGGAGGGAGCCGGGCCATGTTGAGCGAGCACGAGGTCACCGCCGCGATCGGCAGCACCGCGTACGGCGACGGCGGCGACAAGCTGGGCACCGTCGAGCACTTCTTCGTCGACGACCGGACCGGGGAGCCGACCTGGGTGGCGGTGACCACCGGGCTGTTCGGCACCCGCCACTCGATCGTCCCGGCCCGGGAAGCGTCCTGGGAGGACGGCCGGTTGCGCCTGCCGGTGACCGCGGACGCGGTGACGAGCGCCCCGGCCGTGGAGGGCGCCCACCTCGACCCGGGTGACGAGGCCGAGCTGCGCCGCCACTACGGCCTGGGCGGGGAGCAGGCGGCGACGGCGCCGGCCGGCCGCCACCGCGAACGCGAGGACGCCGGGACGCGCGACGCCGGGACCGCGCAGCACACCCCCGGCGCCATGACCCGGAGCGAGGAGCGGCTGCGGGTCGGCACCGAGCAGGTCACCGCCCGGCGGGTCCGCCTGGTCAAGTACGTCGTCACCGAGGAGGTGCAGGTGACGGTGCCGGTCCGGCGCGAGGAGATCCGGCTGGAGGAGGTGCCGCTGGAGGGCACCGGGACGGCGGGTACCGGGACGGCGGGCGATGCCGGAGTCGAGGAGTCGCTGGTGCCCGAGGGCACGCCCACCACCGGGCTGCCGGACGAGATCGTGCTGCACGCCGAGCGGCCGGTGTTCAGCGTCGAGGTGGTGCCCGTCGAGCGGGTGCGGCTGCGCACCGAGGTGGTCGAGGGCCGGGAGACGGTGACCGAGCAGGTGCTGCGGGAGCAGATCACCGTCGACCGGGACGACGCACCCCGCTCCTGACCGGCCGGGCGGTTCAGCCGCGCCGGTCGGCGAGGAACCGCAGCCGGTCGCGGGTGGCCGCCACCTCCGCGGCGTCGACGTCGGCGAGCACGAGCGTCTCGGTGCCGGCGGCGGTCGCCAGGAGCTCGCCCATCGGGCTGACGATGCGACTGTCCCCGGTGTGCTCGGTGCCGTCCCCGGCGGTGCCGACGCGGTTCACCCCGACCACGTAGGCCTGGTTCTCGATGGCCCGGGCCTGCAGCAGGGTCTGCCAGTGGTGCCGCCGGGCGGCCGGCCAGTTGGCCACCACGACGTAGAGGTCGGTCTCCAGGGCGGCGTGCCAGAAGACGTCGGCGAAGCGCAGGTCGTAGCAGATGAACGGGGTGATCCGCAGGCCCCCGATGGTGACCGTGACCGGCCCGTCGCCGGCGCGGAACCGCTCGTGCTCGCCGCCGTGGGAGAACGGGTGCAGCTTGCGGTACCGGTGCGCCGTGCCGTCCGGACCGGCCAGGACGAAGGAGTTGTAGGGCAGCTCCTCCCCCGGCGCGATCTCCGGGCAGCTGCCGCCCAGCCACACGCCGTGCTCCGCCGCCTGCGCGGCGAGGAAGGCCGCCGAGGGTCCGTCCTCGGGCTCCCCGATGCCCGGCGTCATGGAGAAGCCGGTCGAGAACGTCTCGGTGAGCAGCACCAGTTCGGCGCCGGCCGCGGCGGCCCGGGCCACCTGGCGGGCCAGCCGCGCGAAGTTGGCCTCGCGGTCCTCCCAGACGATGTCGTGCTGCACCGCAGCCACCCTCATGCCAGCCTCCTCAGCCGCTCGACCGCCTCGGCGAGGACGGCGTCGCTCTTGCAGAACGCGAACCGGACCAGGTGCCGCCCCAGGTGAGCGTGCTCCGGGGTGTAGAAGACCACGGTCGGGATCGCGACGACGCCTGCCCGCTCCGGCAGCGCCCGGCAGAAGGCCAGCCCGTCGCCGTCCGGCTGCACCCCGCGCACGTCCACGGTGGCGAAGTAGGTCGCCTGCGGGCTGATCACCGGCAGCCCGGCGTCCCGGAGCCCGGCGACCAGGACGTCCCGCCGGTACTCCAGGTCGCGGGCGATGCCGGTGAAGTACGCCTCGGGCAGCCGCAGCCCGGCGGCCACCGCCGGCTGGAACGGCCCGGCGTTGACGTAGGTGAGGAACTGCTTGGCGGTGCGGACGGCGGCCACCAGCGCCGCCGGGCCGCACACCCAGCCCACCTTCCAGCCGGTGACGTTGAACGTCTTGCCCGCGGAGGAGACGACGAGCGTCCGCTCCCGCATGCCGGGCAGCGTGGCCAGGGAGACGTGCCGGGCGCCGTCGAAGACCAGGTGCTCGTAGACCTCGTCGGTGACGACCACGAGGTCGTGGGTCGTGGCCAGCTCGGCCAGCACGGCGAGCTCCTCGCCGGTGAGCACCGTGCCGGTGGGGTTGTGCGGGGAGTTGACCAGCAGCAGCCGGGTGCGCGGGGTGATCGCGGCGCGCAGCTCGGCCTCGTCGAAGGTCCACGGCCCCGGCCCGCCCTCCGGTGGGTGCAGCGGCACCGGGCGGATGACACCGCCGGCCATCGCGACGGACGCGCTGTAGCTGTCGTAGATCGGCTCGAAGAGCACGACCTCGTCACCGGGCTCCAGCAGCGCGAGCATCGCGGCGGCCAGCGCCTCGGTGGCGCCGGCGGTGACCAGCACCTCGGTGTCGGGGTCGTACCGGGTGCCGGTGGAGCGCTCCCGGTGCCCGGTGACGGCGGCCCGCAGCTCGGGGATGCCGGGGCCGGGCGGGTACTGGTCGGCGTCGGTACCGATGGCGGCCCGGGCGACGTCGAGCACCTCCGGCGGGCCCGGGTAGTCGGGAAAGCCCTGCCCGAGGTTGATCGACCCGGTCGTGACGGCGAGCGCGCTCATCTCGGCGAAGATCGTCGTCCCGAAGCCGCGCAGCCGGGACGCCAGCGGTGCGGTCATGCGGCTCCCTCCCCGGGCGGTTCCTCGCGGCCCCCTGCAGGGTCCCGCGGCGAGCCTGCGAGTCGCGGGGCAGGGGGTCCTTCTTCAGCGGATGCGGACGTCCTCGTGCCCCTCGATCGCGACGACGTCGCCGGAGCGCAGCTGCCGGCCGCGCCGGTCCTCGGGCTCGCCGTTGACCGTCACCGCGCCCGAGAGCAGCACGTCCTTCACCTGGGCCCCGGTGGGAACGGCGTCGACGAGCTTGAGCAGCTGGCCCAGCCGGATGCTCTCCTCGCCCGGGCGGAGGTCGACGGTCTGCACGGGCTCAGTCTGCCGCGCGGTGCAGCTCGTTCCCGACCCGGACCCGGCCGGGGGTGAGGACGGCGGCGCGCACGGCGAGCAGACCGTCCCGCTCGCGGTGCACCGTCTTGAGCACCGAGGTGTCGCGCGCGATCCCGCCCGGCTGCGGCCGGGTGGTCATCACGCAGCGGGGGATGCCGGTGCCGAAGCGCAGCCGCGCCCCGCCCAGGTCGGCCTCCGTGCCGCGCAGCGCGTCCTCGCCCGCGCCGTCGAGGACGACGTTGGCCCGGAAGCGACGGCGGTCCCACGTGCCGAGCGTGCCGGTGGAGACCAGCGAGAGCCGGATCCGCGGGCTGTCGTGGAACGGGCCCGGCGCACCCTCCCACTGCAGCCACTCCGCGGGGTCGGGCTCTTCGTCGTCCACCGCGGACTCGTAGGTGGGGACGTCGGCGTCGTCCTCCGGCGCCGCCCGCAGCTCCACCCGGCGGCCCAGCCAGCGCGACAGGATCGCCTCGTCGGCGGTGACGGTGCCGTCGGGGAGGACGACCTCCACCCCGCCGTCGGGGCGCAGCCGGGCCGCGCCGAAGAGCAGCTCGGGCACCCGGCGGGCGGTCAGCCCGAAGCCGGTGTCGCGGTCGAAGAGCGCCCAGCGCCGGTCGCCCTCGAGGCCGAGCGCGCCCACCTCGGCCTCGGTCAGCCGCTCACCCTGCAGCGACTTCACCGGGTAGCGCCACAGCTCGCGCACCCGCATCTCAGGCCGCCGGGGTCCAGGCCAGCGACCAGGTGCCGGCCCACTCCGCGCCCGGCTCGAGCACCTGCAGGTCGACGCCGTCGGCGAGCGCGTTCGGCGGGCAGGTCATCGGCTCGACGGCGAGGCTGCGCCGCCGCTGGCCCGCGGGCAGCGTGTCGCCGGTGTAGACCTGCAGCCAGGGCCAGGCGGCGTCCGCGGAGACGGTGAGCTCGCCGGCGCTCCCCCGCAGCCGCACGTGCCACCAGCCGTCGGCGTCGCGCTCGAGGTCGGTGAGCGGCGTGTCCAGCGCGCGGTCGCCGATACGGCCGACGGCGCCGTCGAACGGCCGCCGCTCCCCCGTCGGCAGGCCGCCGTCAAGCACCAGCTCGGTGCGCGCCGGCAGCGCGAGCTCGGCCTCGCCGATCCCGCCGTCGTCCACCGCCCCGACCGAGAGGTAGGGGTGGAACCCGGCCCCGAAGGGCGCCGGCCGGTCGCCGGCGTTGCGGACCCGCAGCGTGCTGGTGAGCCCGCCGGCGGCGAGGGTGTGCTGCACCACGACGGCGAGCCGGAACGGGTAACCGGGCTGCGGCTCGACCGTCGTCCCGACCGTGACGGACCCGTCCGCCTCCGCGAGCACCCGCCACGGCTGCCAGGTGACCAGCCCGTGGATGGCGTGCGGCTCCTCGGGCGAGCGGACGTCGAGCTGCAGTTCGGTCCCCTGCCAGCTCCAGCGGCCGTGGCGGAGCCGGTTGGGCCAGGGCACCAGGGTGGCGCCGCGCCAGCCGGGCAGGACCTCCCCGGCCGGGTAGCCGTCGAGCACCTCCCACGCGCCGACGGCGAGCCGGCGCAGCGTCCCGCCGCGCAGGTCGACGGCGAGGACGGCGTCGCCGGCGGTCAGCTCCACCTCGGTGCGGTCGGGATCGGGCATGCCGCCACCTCACCACACCGGGCGACGGGGCCGCTCCCTGCGCCGAGACGCGCGAGATCGGGGTGCCCGGCACCCGGACACCCCGACCTGGCGCATCTCGCCGCGTCAGGGGTGGTAGGTCACCTGCTCGGCGAACTCCAGCACCTGCTCCTGGGTGAACGCGTCGGGCACCTGCAGGGTGAACGTCGTCCCGTCCTGGAACTGGGCCTGGAGGAACCAGCCGCGGTCTCTCGGCCCGTTGTCGACCCGAACCAGCGCGGCCGGCCGGCCCTGCACCGTCACGTCGAGCTGCGGCCCGACGGGCCCCATGAGACTTTCCCGCACCTGCTCCAGCGGGGGGACGTCCTCGGGCAGGGGCACGTGCACGGTGATCGTCTGCTGCTCGTAGGAGTCGTTGACCAGCGTGAGGACGCGGCCCATCTTGTAGAACTGCACCGACCAGCCGGCCGGGGCGAGCTCGGCGGCGAGCGTGGCCCGCTGCGGGCGGTCGACCAGCGACTCGGCGACCGCGACCAGCTCCGGCGGCCGGCCGTACCGGCCCTCGCCGGACAGCAGCACCCACTGGTCGTGTCGGCGCTCCCAGAGGATCTCGGCGAACCCTTCCCGCGCGCAGACCGTCAGGCCGTCCTCGCAGTAGACGTTCCTCGTGCCACGGACCAGGTCGGCCGCCACGCCGTCGACCACGATCTCCCGGCGATCGGTGACGTCGGCGGACGCGTAGCCGTCCTCCAGCCAGTCGGGCTCGTCCTCGTGGACGCCCACCGTGAACCGGTCGGCCCCGTCCGCGGAGTCGTACTCGGCGAAGCCGGCGGACTCGCCGTCCCCGGTGAACGCCGGCCTCATGCCGACGGGCTCGGGGGCCAGCG
Source organism: Blastococcus sp. DSM 46786 (assembly GCF_900109665.1). Taxonomy (GTDB): domain Bacteria; phylum Actinomycetota; class Actinomycetes; order Mycobacteriales; family Geodermatophilaceae; genus Blastococcus; species Blastococcus carthaginiensis. Next base: position 145,515 of record NZ_FOAO01000010.1, on the reverse strand, counting down.
AGAGCGGGAAGGTCGGCATCTCGAAGTCGACGAGGGTGACGCTGGTGGCCGGCGTCCCGGGACCCTCCGGGGCGGCGATGACCACCGCGGCGGTCCAGGCGGCGGCCACCGCGACGGCCGCCACCCCGGTGCGGACGACGAGCCTCCTGCGCGGCCGTCGCCGGGGAGCCGGGCCCTCGATCTCGGCGAGCAGCGCGGCGCGGGCGGCCGAGCGGGCGGCGGGGGACAGCGGCGGCGCCTCGGGGCCCGCCTCGCGGAGCAGCGTGAGGTCGTTCATCGGTCCTCCTCCTCGGAGGTCGGCGCGAAGGGGGAGACGTCGCCGAGGGCGGCGCGGGTCTGGCGGCGGGCGCGGTGCAGCCGGGAGCGCACCGTGCCGACCGGGACGTCGAGGACGGCGGCGATCTCCTCGTAGCCGAGCTGGCCCCAGGCGAGCAGCAGCAGGGCGTCGCGGTCGCGGGGCTTCAGCCCGGCCAGCGCGGCGGCGAGCGGACCGCGCAGCGCCTGGGCGTCCAGCCGGTCCGCGGCGTCACCCGGGTCCTCGCCGTGCCGCTCGGGTTCGGCGGCGACCCGGGCCAGTGCGCGGTAGCGGCGTTGCTCGGTGCGCCGGTGGCCGTGCACGACGTTGGTGGCGATGCCCAGCAGCCACGGCCGGACCTCGACGTGCTCGGGACGGTAGGCCGCGCGGCGCCGGAACGCGACGAGGAAGGTCTCGCTGAGCAGGTCGTCGGCGAGCTCGCCCACGCGGCGGCCCAGGTAGCGGTGCACGGTCGCGGCGTGCCGGTCGAACAGCGGGGCGAACTCCGCCGGGTCGTCGACCGAGCGGGCGATCAACTCGGCGTCGCCGGGGAGGGCGTCGGGCAGCGCCCGCAGCCGCGGGGGCTCGGCGGGCGGGCCGGCGGACCGGTGCATCGCCGTCGGGGTCACGGCAGGTGATGATCCGGCCGCGATCGGTGAAGTCGTCACACCCGTTGATGTCCGGTGCGGCGGATCCGGTTCACGCCGCCCGTCGCGCGGCACCCCGCCGCCGGTGCGACACCCGGTGGGCAGAGATGTGGGGCGTCGGACCAGACGAGCGAAACCGGCCAGCGTGGGCGCTGACGCCCGGTTTCGAGGCCCGGGAGTCCGCGTCAGCGCACACGCCGGCCGGTGGGATCCGTGAGGGGCCGGCGTGTCAGGGCCTCGACTCCCGTCGTGATGTCCCACAGGACCGCCCACGTGACGCCGTGCTGGCCCCGCCGGGGGCGGCGGCCGTTCCCGGGACCCCGGTGCGTCGCGCTCAGGCGCAGTTCTCGTCGCCGTAGCCGGTGACGGTCCCGGCGGCGGAGAGGAACTCCTGGGCGTCGTCCTCGCTCAGCTCGCCGCTGGTCACCGCGCCCTCCAGGTCGCCGTCGGCCGGGAACATCTCGGCCATGAGGTCCGCGGCCTCCTGCACCTCGTCCCCGGCCTCGTCCGGGACGACGTCGGCCAGCTCCTCGAGCTCGGCCTTGGCCTGGTCGGTCTCGTCCGACTGGATCTGGTCGATCGCCTCGTACTGCGCGCAGAAGTCCTCGACGCTCGCGCCGCCGCAGGCGGAGAGGGAGAGCGGCAGGGCGGCCGCGACGGCGGCCACGGCGAGCGGGCGGATGCGCATGGGGATCCCTTCGGCGGTCGGTCGGACAACGGTGCCCGACGGCGTCGGCACACCCTCACACACCCGATCGCGGTCCCTGGTCAGCGCGGAGCAGGGACGCCCGGCCCGGCGACCGCCCGCTCGAAGAACAGCGAGCCGGCCGCGTCGGGGTCGCCCACGTAGTCCCCGAAGGCCGCGATCGGCCGGTAGCCGGCGCCCGAGTAGAGGCCGATCGCCTCCGGCTGCAGCGGGCCGGTCTCCAGCCGCAGCGTCGTCCAGCCGCGGGCACGGGCGGCGTCCTCCAGCGCGGTGAGCAGCCCCTTGGACACCCCGCGACCGCGCGCGGCCGGCACCACGTACATGCGCTTGACCTCGGCCTCGCCGTCCCCGAGTTCACGGAGGGCACCGCAGCCCACCGCCGTCCCGTCGTCGTCGCGGGCCAGCAGCACCACGGCGACGTCGGCCGCGGAGGGGTGGCTGCCCGGCTCGTCCTTGCCGCCGTAGCGGGCGCGCACCTCGGTCTGCTGGTCGGTGGTGAGCCGCCGCACGTCGGGGTGGTCCCAGGCAGCCGCCTCGATGATCACGGACGCCGATCCTGCCAACGGCCCGCGACCGCTCCCGGAGGTACCGTCCGCTGGACGCCCCCTCGAGAAGGAGCACCGTGCCGGTCGACCGCGAACTGCCCACGCCCGAGGCCGAGGACCTGCTGGCCCTCACCCGGGAGATCGCCGACGCCGAACTGGCCCCCCAGGCGGCGTCCCACGAGCGCGAGGAGCGCTTCCCCCGCGAGGTCTTCCGCCTCCTCGGGGAGGCCGGGCTCATGGGGCTGCCGTTCCCCGAGGAGGTCGGCGGCGGCGGGCAGCCCTACGCCGTCTACCTGCAGGTGCTCGAGGAGCTGGCCGCGCGCTGGGCGACCGTGGCCCTGGGCATCAGCGTGCACACGCTCGCCTGCTCCCCCATCGCGAACTTCGGCTCCGAGGCGCAGCGCCGCGACCTGCTGCCCGAGATGGTGGGCGGCACCCTGATCGGCGCCTACTCGCTGTCGGAGGCGCACGCCGGCTCCGACGTCGCCGCGATGCGTGCCGCCGCCACCCCCACCGACGACGGCTGGCTCGCCCGCGGGGAGAAGGCCTGGGTGACCCACGGCGGCCACGCCGACTTCTACTCCACGTTCCTCCGCACCCCGGCCGACGGCGAACGCGCGATCTCCTGCTTCCACCTGACCCCCGACCTGCCCGGCTTCAGTGCGGCGAAGCCCGAGGAGAAGATGGGGCTGATGGGCTCCACGACCGCGGCGATCCGGCTCGACGACGCCCCGATCCCCGCCGACCGACTGGTGGGCGAGCCCGGCCGCGGCATGGCCATCGCCCTGGGCGCGCTGGACTCCGGTCGGCTGGGCATCAGCGCCGTCGCCGTGGGGTTGGCCCAGTCGGCCCTCGACGTCGCCGTCGCCTACGCCGTGGAGCGGGAGGCCTTCGGCCGCCCGATCGCCGAGCACCAGGGCGTGCAGTTCCTGCTGGCCGACATGGCCGCCGCCGTCGAGTCCGCCCGCGCCACCTACCTCGTGGCCGCCCGCCGCAAGGACGCAGGCAAGCCGTTCTCCCGGCAGGCCAGCATCGCCAAGCTCGTGGCCACCGACGCCGCGATGAAGGTGACGACCGACGCCGTCCAGGTGCTCGGCGGCGCCGGCTACACCCGCGACCACCCGGCCGAGCGGTACATGCGCGAGGCGAAGGTCATGCAGATCTTCGAGGGCACCAACCAGATCCAGCGGATGGTCATCGGCCGGCACCTGACCGCGGGGGCGGTGCCGCCCGCGGGCTGACGGGTTCCACGTGGAACCGGTGACAGCTGTCAGTGGTCCCGGCCGGGCTCCGCGGACCAGACTGGTGTCCCCGAACGAGGAGAGCACCGTGGCCGAGCCGCACCTCCGCGCCGCCGATTCCGACCGCGCCGCCGTCGCCGCCACCCTCGGGCGCGCGATGTCGGAAGGCCGGCTGACCGTCGCCGAGTACGACGAGCGGCTGGGCCGGGCCTACGCCGCCCGCACCTTCGGTGAGCTCGCCGAGCTCACCACCGACCTGCCGGCGCCGGCTCCGCGCCCCGCGCCGGCGCGGTCGGCGCACCCGGTGCCGGCCTGCGGCAGCCGGGGGTTCGGGGGGACCCACCAGGCCGTCCACCAGGCCGCCTGGGTCTCGTGGTCGAGCACCGCGGTCATCGTGCTGCTCGTCTGGGGCATCACGTCGCTGGCGTCGGGCGAGTTCCTCTACTTCTGGCCGTTCTGGGTGATCGTGCCGTGGGGCGCCGTCCTGCTGATGGGCCGGCTCGGCGAGCGGGCGCAGCGCCGCATCTCCGGCTGACGCCACCGCTGCCCGCACGTGTGACGCGCGCGCCGGCCGCCGAGGGGACCGGGACCCGCGCCGGACCAACCGCCGGGAACGAGGGCCGGGCCGGCGGGGGACGGGTGGGCCGGGCACGACGGGGTAGGGCGCGACGGTGGGGCGAGGCCCGCTCCGCGGCGGCCCCCGCCGCACCGACGTCCCAGGAGGAACCGTGCACTCGATGACCGAGCGATTCACCGCCGCGCTGCACACGCTCGACAGCGACCGCGACGTCGGGCCGATGCTCGAGATCACCGGGGACGACGCCCAGCTGGTCAAGCTCGACGAGCACCACGAGACCTCGGGCAAGGACGGCGCGAAGGTCTTCTGGGAGGACTACCGCGACGTCTTCGGCGACCTGGAGACGACGTTCACCCACTCCGTGGTCGGGGAGACCAGCGCGGCCCTGGAGTGGACCTCGACCGGCACCCTGCGCAGCGGCAAGCCGTTCACCTACCGGGGCGTCACGGTCATCGAGGGGGACGAGGACCGGCTCAGCGGCGTCCGCACCTACTACGACTCGGCGGCGTTCGTGCAGGGGGCAGGCGGATCGGCCTGACCGCCACGTGCGACGAGCGCCGACCCCCGAGGGGACCGGCGCTCGTCGTCTGCCTGGTGGGCAAGGGGGGAGTTGACGGTGCGTCACTGGGCGATTCCCCAGCGGAGCCCTCGCGGCTCACATCCGACGCCCTGGTGATCATGGCCGGAAGGGTACGTCCGCCTACGGACAGTGCCGCCCCGCGATCACCGCGCCCGGATCCCGGGCTGGTGGCTGCGGCCGGCGCCGCACCCACCCGTGCTGGTGCGGGGCGTCACCACGCTCATGTGCACACCGACCTGCGCTGACTACGGCCTGTTAGACTCGTCACACCACAGAGCCGCCCGTCTTGTGCGGATGCGGTCCCCCGGACGTCCGCTCTGGCCGACGCGGGTGATGCGGCGCCGGCGCCCCTGCTTCCGGGTGGGTCTGTAGCTCTACGCCATGTACGGGGGAGGTTGTGTGAACGCGCTCTTCTGGTGGGAGCCGACGCCGGGCGTGAGGCTCGGGCCGACGCTGGGCACCGACGACGTCCAGGCGGCCTTCGGCGCGACGACAGCGTCCTTCCTCGGTCGCGGTGCCTTCGGCGAAACCTGGCGGATCGTGGACCCGGATGGAGCCGTTCGTGCGGTCAAGGTCGTCCTCGACGAGAACTACCCCGAGGCCTACCTGAAACGGGAGGTCGGGGGTCTGCGACGGGTCGACGATCCGCGCGTCGTCGCGCTCCAGGACGTCCTCACCGTCGGTCTTCCGATGGGCTCACGCCCGGTCCTCGTGTTCGAGTTCGTGGACGGCGGCGACGTCGCAGGACGGATCGAGTCCCAGTCGTTGCCGACCTTCGAGGAGACCCAGGCCTTCCTGCGGGAGCTCCTCGGCGCCGTCACCGAACTGCACGCGGTGGAGACAGTCCATCGCGACATCAAGCCGGAGAACGTCGCCCTCCGCGGCGCATCCTGGGCTGCCCCAGTCCTGCTCGATCTGGGGCTGGCCAAGCTGCTCAACGCCGAGTCGTTCACGCAGTACCCCGCGCTCATGGGCACGTTGCCCTTCATGGCCCCCGAGCAGGTCCAGCAGCAGGAGGCGCGGAAGGCGGCGGACGTCTGGGCGGTCGGCGTCGTCGCGCACATCCTGCTCGCGCGGGAGCACCCGTTCTTCGACGACCGGGGTCGCGCCGTGCTCGCCGATGAGGCACTCGAGCGCATGCGCAAGGGCCCGCGCCCGTTGCCGGATGGCGTACCCGAGGCGACGGCAGCGGTGGTGCGACGACTGCTGTCGTTCGAGCCGCACGAACGTGGTTCCGCCGCGCGGGCGTACCGCGACCTGGGCGGGGGCACGCGGTGATGGCTGAGCCGGACGACGAGCTCCCGGGCGATCTCGACCAGGCGGGGGACGATGTCGAGGAGGAACAGGGCGATGTCGAGGACGTCGACTCCCCCGATCTGGACCTCGTCCAGCTGGACGAGGCCGCCGCAGCCGGTGATCTGAGCACCGCCGAGGACGACGCCGAGGACCTGCCGACGGGATCGCTCGCCCCGGACGTGTCCGCGTTCACGGTCGACGTCTCGACCGGGGAGGTCCGCGATCGTCCGCGCGTCACGACCCCGGTGCAGTCGGCGCTCGAGGTGCAGCTGTCAGGCACCATGCCCCTGCTCCTGCTAGCCAAGAGCTACCAGCAGTCGAGCCAGATGCCGTCGGTGGCGAGGGTCGCGACCCGCGTGACGCGAGGCAGGGTGGGGATCGGCGTCGTCGTGCGACTCCCGGCGCACACGCCAGCGGCCGCGGAGACGTTTCTCGACCGGTTCCCCGGCTCACCCATCCGCATCGCCGACCCGGATCTGTACACGGCGCCGGCGTACGGCGGCCCGGACGCGAACGTCAGCGATCAGAAGGCCGGCCGTCATCCGTGGCTCGTCAACGCGGTGCCGGCCTCGGCCCCCACCAACCCGGCCTGGGTCCGCGAGGTGCTCGAGCGCCAGACGGACGTCGGCGCCACCGTCTTGCTGTCCGCAACGGGATGGGTGAGCGCGGCCAACGGCGCGCGGGAGTTCGCCCACGCGCTCCGCTGGGTGGCCGAAAGTCGGCGGGCGGCCGGCACGACCCCCATGTTCGTCAACCTCACCCTGGACGGCAGCTGGCTGACCGACCCGGTCCTGCGAGGGGTCCTGCTCCACGAGATCGTCGAGTCGGGCGAGCGGCTGTGGTACCTCCGCTTCCGCTGGCCGGTCGTGCAGCCCCGGTACGGCCAGCTCCGGCAGCGCTCCCTGCTCGAGGGCTACCGGCAGCTCGCCGTCACCGCTGCGCTCGAGGACAAGGTCCTCGTCCTGCCCAACAGCGGTCTCACCGGGTGGGTTGCCACGGCGCTCGGCGCGACGGGCTTCTCCACAGGACCGTCGTGGGGGGAGCAGGCCTACGCGGCACCGCAGATCGTCGCCAACCGGCCCGGGCAGCGCAGACCACCACCGACGCTGCGGCTGTTCGAGCGGACCGTCCTGCACACCGTCGACCACGCCTCGCACGTCGCGATGCTGGGGGAGACCGACTACCAACTCTGCCAGTGCCGGTACTGCACGGCGCTGGGGGCTGCAACGCCGAGCACGGCGCGGTGGGACAAGGAGACGGCGTCGATGCACTACCTGCTGCGGTGCGCGAGGTTGACCGCGCTGCTCGCGTCGCCGAACCGCCGGATGGAGGCGCTCCGTGAGGTGCGCCGCGCCCAGGCGTTCCTGCGGGCAACGGCCGGCACGCCCGCTGCGCCTACGGGGAACAACGCACCCGCTCACCTCGCCGAGTGGGAGAACCTGCTGATCTGAGCGGTCGGGTCGGTCAAACCGCGGTGAGGTCTCGTCCGAAGACGGGGAACGTCGGACCGGTCGTCTGACCGGACAGCACGAGCTGCCAGGACCGCTCCGCAAGGAGCGTCCTCATCGCGGGATCGTGGGGACGACGGCGTGGACGCGCGATGACCGTCACACGACACGTCACCGGGTCGACGGTGAGCAGCCCCACGCCCAGCCGGCGGATGGCGGCCCGCTGTGCGATCGCCGGGGCTGCGCGGATGGCGTCCAGCGCGACGTAGCAGGCGTCGGTGCTCGGGGCGTGGCGCATCGCCTGGTTGACGGCGCGCTGCCATGCGGCCTTCTTCGCCTCGATGGTGACCAAGTCGGCCGCCACCGGACGGAGCAGATGGCGAGGAGTGACGACCGCCGAAGAACCACGGCCCGTTGTCGGTTCCAGCCAGCCGGCGTCGACGAGTGCAGGCAGGACGCTGCCTCGCAGGTAGGCCCGGGTGACCTGGGCCGCAGCGGCGAGCTGCGCGACGGTTCGGCCGCCGTCGGCCGCGGCGACCAACGCCCGCACCTGCGTGAGGTCCCCGATGGGTCCGAGTCCCGCAGCGAGCCGCTCGGAGGTCATCCGCTCGTCGAAGCGCACGGCCACGAGGTCCGGAACGCCGGACGCCGAAGCGACCTCGGTCAGAACATGCACTGGTCCCCGTCCCTGGTGTGGGACGACGTCATCGACAACCGCCATGAGCGGCGGAAGCATGTCGCGCTCCCACCGAAACGCCAGAACGCGAGACTCGGGCACCGCCACCGCCTCATCGCCAGCGGCAAGGCGATCGAGCATCACGGACACCTCTCCACCGTAGACACACCGAAGGACTTTCCGGCGGCGAGTCCCGCTGTCCGCGCCTCGCCACATCTGCCAACGATCGACTGCCGGTGAGTGCTAGGTCTGCGCGGCCTCGACGTTCGCGCCGCGTGCCCGCCCTCGTTCACGCCGCATCGGCGGGGTCGATGGCGTACGGCACCGGTGCGGGCACCGCGACGGTGACGGGCGCCTGGCGGAAGGCGACCTTCTCGGTGCGGCTCCAGGTGCCGAGGTAGACGGGCGGGAAGGCGATCCAGGCCCACGTGTCGTCCTTGCGGGGGGCGCGGCGGCAGGCCGGGCACAGCACACCGAACCCGCTGCGCGCGACCTCCGCGAGCATCACCACGTGGCTGGCGCGGCCTCCGCACCGCCGGTGCGGACACGGGATCAGCTCGACCCGTTGCTTGTTGCTGCCCGGGACGTACTGCAGGTACTGCGGGCGCTTGAACCCGCCGGACGACGGGGGCACCGGTACGACCCAGCTGCGCACCTCGTCCTCGGAGACGCCGAGCAGCAGGGAGGCCTCAGAGACCAGCAGGCCGTGCTCGCGCGGCCCCGGCTGGTCCAGGGTGGCTGCCAGCCGCATCACCGGCCGGACGTCGTCGGGGACGGCGGCGTCGCCCCACGGCAGGTCGGGGTCGGTGTAGGTCGAGACGACGAGGTTCGAGACGGCCTCCGGCCAGCGAGCGGCGACGCCGTTGTCCGTGCCGGTGACCGCCGCGTACACGATGCGCCGCACCGCGGGGAGCGGGTGGTCGAGCAGGGAGCTCTTGGCGCCACGGGCCTTCACCCGGTTGGCGACCAGCCAGGGCATGAGGATCTTGACGAAGAGGGTCCGGCGAGTGGCAGCGAGGATGGTGGCCACCTCCTTGATGTCGCGACCCTCGTCGAGGACGTAGCGGGCGACGACGTCGGCCGAGGCGAGGCCCTTGCCGGGCCGGGTCCGGACGTTGCGGATGCAGCTGGCCAACGGCAGGCGCAGCTTGCCGCCGTCGCGGAGGGGCAGCTCCGCGACGCAGCCCCAGTGCAGGTCCTCGTCGTCGGCCCGGAAGGTCCAGTGCGTGAACGTCTTGTCGGCCAGCTTGCCGAGCACCGCCGAGCCGCGGCCGCCGGTGTAGACGGCACGACGCAGGCCAGCGACCAGCCAGGCGCCGACGGAGACGTCCACCTCTGCCTCGCGGCTGCGGGTGGCCGCCCTCAGCGCATCTTCGAGCGCCGCGAGCTCCTGGCGCACGCGCTCGTGGTCCTGGTCCTTCGCCACCGCCTCGGCGGTCTTCCGTGTGGCGAGCTGGTCGTAGCGGTCCGCGCCCTCGAGATCACCCGCATCCACCTTGCGCCCGGCCATCAGACGCTGGTTGTCGGCGTCGCGGCGCAGCGCCGCGGCCTCCTCGGTCAGTCGGCCGAGCTGTGATTCGAGGGAGACGCGTCGCCGGTGGAGGTCCTCGCCAGCCGGCGCGGTCCCGTCGAACGTGGCCAGCTCCGTGCTGCCGGCGAGCGCGGTGAGCGCGTCGTCGAGCGCCGCGGCGACCGAGCCGGTGAGGTCGTCCAGGCTGCCGGTCGCGGCGATGTGCTCGGGCTTCCTCTCCTTCGGGCCGAGCCAGGACAGGCCACGACGGTCACCGTTGGGCTTGCCGCCGACGCTGTACCGGCGGAACAGGACGACGAAGTTGTCCTTGCCGCTGTTGTTCTGGCGCGCCTCGATGCCGTACTCGGTGGGCTCGTCGTCGTACTGGGCGCCGGGCTTCCCCGGCTTCACGGTCCAGAGGTTGAAGTTCTGCAGCACTCGGCGCACCAGCCGCGAGTGGTGGACTCGGCCGCCGGACTCCGCCGGCGGCTGCCGCAGCTCCCGCAGCAGGCGGGCGCCGACCTTGCGGCAGGTCTCGTCGGAGATGCCGAACCGGGCCAGCGGCTCTCCGCTGACCGGGTCGACCGGCCACGCCCACGGCTCGCTGAGCACGTCGAACCAGCCGAACTCGTCGTCCTCGTCCTGGTAGGTGGCGGCCAGGCCGTGGAGGACGACGTTGCGGCCGCGGATGTCGTTGGTGAGCCGGCGGAAGTACCGGCCGGTGCGCACGAGCTCGACCTTGCCGAGGAACAGCCGGATCTCGGGGCTGAACAGCACGGCGGGGTCGCCGCCGCCCTCGTAGTCGGCGATCGCAGCCTCGGTGGGCGCGACCTTCGGGCGGCCGTTGCCCCGCACGAAGACGCCCTTCGCAGCGCCGTACCGGGCCTGGGGGTCCCCGTCGACGTCGGCGTAGGTCCTGCCGATGCTGGCGTGGGCCCGACGCGTGATGTTGCCCTTCGCCTCCCAGTCGATCAGCTGGTCGGCGATGCGCGTCCACGTCTCACCGGCGGCGACGCGCCGGTACAGGTCCTGGAGGGCAGCAGCGGTCGCGAACTCGCCCTCCGGGATGTAGCCGCGCATGCCCTCCCACCGGGCCCGGCCGTGGTCGTCGCGAGCGAAGCGCCAGCCGTGGGGCATCTGGTCCTCGGCGATGGCGGCGCCCCCGGACATGTACTTGAGCAGGCGCTTGCCGGTGAGGGCCTTGCGCCGCTTGTCGTCGTCCTGGGTGGCCGGGATGCCCAGCGCCTTCAGCGCCAGCTCGTCGCCCTGGTCGTGGAGGTCGTAGGACCGGCCAGCGAGCACGATGCGGATTCCGCGGTCCTTGCACTTGCGCTTGATCGAAGACCAGCCGAAGTCGTCCCGAGCGGCCCGGGTGACATCCTCGACCCACCGCAGCGCCCGCAGGGAGCGGTAGTGGTTCATCAGCGCCATCAGCAGGACCAGGTACGCGTTCTCGTCCTCGCCGTCCTCACGGGCGATGTGCCGCTTCGTCGTGGACAGCGTGGCGCCGACCAGCAGCTGGTCGCCGACGAGAACAACGCAGATGAGCGGGTCCTCCCCCTCGGCGAGGTGGTGCAGATCCGCCAGCCGCAGCCACTGGACGCCGTACTGCGCACCGAGCGCCGCGTGTTCGGGGTTCCACACCTCCTCCGGCCAGCTCTGCATGGTCTGCAGCGCGGGGCTGCCCGGCGCGTAGGCCTCGAACAGCGCGGCGATCTGTGCCGCCAGTCCCGGCCAGTGCTTCTCCTCGGAGAAGCGCGGCAGGTTCACGCACGTCGGGGCACCAGGGGGCAGCAGCGGAGCCAGCAGGCGGTAGACCTTCTGCGGCGTGTACATCGACATGGGGGTGGTCCTCTCGGCGGGGCGCGAACGGTTCGCACCGTGCCGAGGGCACCGTCGGCGGCAATCGCAGCGATACAAGGCCCCCGAACCAGCGAAATGGACCTGGGGTTCTACACCTCGGGAACAACCCCGCTGGTGACGATGAGGGGCACCCAGACGCCCTCGTCACCTGCGGTGTCACCGCCGGGCGGCGCGAGCAGGTCGAACGCCTCGTCGGTCAGGGCCGACGGGTCGCTGAGGCGAGCGACCAGCTCGCGGTAGCGGCGCAGCGCGGCGGGCTCGTGGTCGGGGTGGGCGGGCAGGTCGGTGTCCATGCCGGTGACCTGTCGGCGCGAGTGCCCCTCGGCGCAATGAGCCCGGCCGAGGCGAATGCAGCGGCTCGGACTCGCAGCACGGTCCGGCCGCGGTCGCCTTCCGGCGCCGTCCCCGCCGGCGGGGCGCCGGCCGAGCCCTCCGGGAGCTCCCTCATGTTGTTCTTGCCCATCGACCGCGGCGCCAGCGTCATGCTGTGCAACGAGGTGTGCCTCGCGGCGGTCACCGTCACCAACCGCCTGCCTGCTGTCGACCCCGTCGAGTACGACGCCAGCGAGACCTGCACGACCTGCTTCAACTGTGAGCTGACGGTCCCGGGGCACCGCTGCTGGTGCGAGGAGCACGACCTCAGCTGCAGTCGCCTGAGCTGGCTGCTCAGCGGGGAAGCACCCGCTGCGGTCGACGTCATCGTCCAGGTCTGCGGGCCGACGCTGCTCAGCGACAGCGACTGGGACTACCTCCAGGAGCAGGGGGAGGTGGTCCACATCGGCGGCCTGGTCGGCCTGCTGTGGACCCGGGAGCGCCATCGGAACGAGCGGCGGTGATCCGCACCTTGTCCCCGGCCGCGCCGCCCCGATGGTGTCCGGCGGTGGACGAACGCCACCCCCGTGGTGCGGGGGACGTCCGTCCCCCGCACCACGGCGCCCAGCAACCCGAAGGGCCCACCGTGTCCCAATCCATCCGTCCCCTCCCGGTCTCCGGACCGGCGTCCCCCGCGGCCGAGGCCGCACACCGTGACCGGGATCTCCGCCGGCTCCTCTCGAGCTGGCTGGCCGCGTCGGCCCGGCTGATCTCGGCCCAGGCCCACGGCGGCGCCGACGAGCAGGAGCTGCTCGACGCCGTCGTGGCGATCGAGGAGGCACTGCGCAGGCGGCACCCGGACGACTTCCGGGTGATCGAGACCGGCCTGCACCTCCTCCTGCTCCAAGCCGAGCACACCGGCGACCCGCTGACCCGGGCCGCGGACTGCCTGACCTGCCGCCGCCTCGGCGACGGGCCACCGGTCACGGTCGCGCAGCTGCTCCAGGCGGAGCTGCCGCGATGACCGCCCTCCCGGCCCAGCGAGGCCGCAGCGGGAACGTCACCGTCTCCGGTGACGCCCTGGAGATCCGCCACCTGCGGGTGACGCACCGTGAGGTGGTCGCGATCGCCCAGCGGGAACTGGCCGCACACGGCCCGGCCTCCCTCGAGGAGACCGTGGCCCGTGCCGTCGCGGTCGGCCTGATGGCCGGCGAGCTGCAGCGCGGCACCGACGTCGAGGCGGTCGTCCAGCGAGCCCTGAGTGGCTTCGAGGATGCCCTCGCGACCCGGGCGACGGCCACCGTCGCGCAGCTGGACGAGCTCACCGCTCGCCTCGCCGACACCGAGCAGGCCACCCGCCAGGCCGCCGCCACTGCGCTGGCCGATCTACCGGCACGGCTCTCGGCCGTGCTCGGCGGCGAAGCCGCGAACGTCCAGGAGGCGGTCCGGCAGGCCGCGACCACCGTCCAGGCGGAGGCACTGAGCCAGCTGGCCCGGGTCGTGTCGTCCCACACGGAGCAGGTGCGGAGCACCCTCTCGACGGACAATCCGATGTCACCGCTGTCGGCCGCCAAGAGGGAGATCACCGCCAGCGTCGACGGCGCACGTCGGGAACTGGCCGAGGGGATAGCCGCCGTGCGCGGCATGATCCAGGCTCAGCAGGCCGGGCAGGCAGCCGGCCGCCGCAACCCCAACGTGGCCGGCACCGCCTGGGAGACCCTGGTCGCCGACCACCTCGCGTCCTTCGCGGCGGCAACCGGCGATGTGGTCGAGCACGTGGGCTCGACGCCGGCGCCGGGCAGCAACAGCCGCAAGGCGGGGGACGTGGTCCTGTGCGTCCTCAGCAGCGGGGCGCGTCCCACCATCGCAGTGGAGTGCAAGAACCGCTCCAGGGCGCTCAGCGTCCGCGAAGCTCAGCAAGCGCTCTCCGACGCCAGGCGTGTTCGCCGCGCCACGGTGGGCCTGCTCGTGGTTCCGGACGAGACCCACGTCCCGGGTCCGAGCCGGTTCTGCCGGGTCGGTGCTGTCGACTTCGTCGTCGCGGCGGACGATCCGACTGCGTTCACCCTCGTGCTGTCGGTGCTCAGGGAGCTGAGTCTGGTCATCGCCGCCGGGCAGCAGCCGGGCGCGTCCGTCGACGTCGGTCAAGCGCAGACTGCAGTGGGTCACGCCCTGGAGCTCCTCCCCCGATGGGACGAACTGACTCGTCACATCTCCAGCGGGGAGAAGTCGCTGGCGAGCATTCGCACGTCAGCTGAGACCCTGCGCCGGGTCCTGACCGGACACCTGCAGGAGGCAGCACGCGCGCTCCGACCCGGATCGCACGCCGGCTAGTACGTCGACGCGGCGAAGCATGAACGGCAGCAGGGGCCCACCGAACCGGTGGGCCCCTGCTGAACGTGGTCGACCCGATCAGGGGGCGATCGGCCGCACCAGGTGGCGCAGCCAGGCGTGGCCGCCGCCGTGGAGGGCCCACGATGGCTGCGGCCCGTGGTCGAGTGACCGTCCGGATCAGCGCCCGTGCCCGGCGGGTCACTTCTCGCGCGTCCCGGCAGAGGCCGTGGCGGCCGACCACCCCGGCCTGCTCGGTGCGGTCGCCGAGCGCACCCGCGGTCGGTTCGTGTTCAGCTTCCCGCCGCGCAGCCCGGTCTCCCGCGCGGTCGTCCTCACCCAGAACACGATGTTCCGGCTGGCCCGGCGGGAGTTCCGCACCTTCGCCCACTCCCCGGCGGCAATGCTCGCCGTCCTGGCTGACCACGGGCTGCGGCCGGCCGTCGCCCACCGCGGCCCGGTATGGCAGGTGGCGACCGCGGACCGCTGACCGCCACGCGAACCGGCGGGACCTGTGCAGCCGGTGGCCGTCAGCCGCGATCGCCGAACAGGGCGGCGTACCGGTCGAGGTACAGCGGCCAGCCCTGGTCGTGGCCGACGCCCTCTGCCACGGACTGCCAACCGGGGCCGTGCCGGTCGAGGTTGCGGTGCTCCAGCTCCACCCGGGTGCGCCCGGGGTCCTCGGCGACGAACCAGACCTCCACCTCGCTGGTGTTGTGCGGCTCGATCTCCACTTGTGCGGCCGGTCGATGAGCCGGGGCCCGCGCCGGGCGGCCTCAGCCCTCGTCGGGCGCCGGCGCCTGGGACAGGGCGATCAGCTGGCGCAGGCAGTGCTCGCGCAGTGGCTCGGGGAAGCCGTCGGCGAGGCGGTAGTACACGACGCGCCCTTGCTTGCGCTTGACCACCAGCCCCGCGGTACGCAGCAGCCGCAGCGCGTACCCGACGGCGTCCTCATTGACCTCCAGCGCCAGTGCCAGGTCGCCGACGCACAGCTCCTCCACCATGTCCAGGGCGAACAACACGCGGGCACGCGTGGGGTCCGCCATCAGGCTCAGCACGCTGGTCAGCTGGGCCGCTTCATCGCGGCTGGGCAGCCGGCTGCGGGCGTGGGCGACCCGTTCGGGATCGACCGGATGGGCGTGGGTGGGTTCGGACATCGAGAAACACCTCCGGTGCGCTCATACCCGTACGGATCTACGGGTAGCACGGATCCGCCGGCGACAGCCCCGGACGGCACCCGAGCCCTCCGGCGCCGGAGATCCGAGGAGGTAGCCATGACCGTGGCCGCGCAGATGCTCGACACCTACCCCAAGGACCTCGGCGGGGTGGACAAGGACAAGCTCCGCGAGTGCGTAGAGGCGTGCTTCGAATGTGCCCAGGCCTGCACCGCCTGCGCCGACGCGTGCCTGTCCGAGGACACCGTCGCCGATCTCACCAAGTGCATCCGCACCAACCTCGACTGCGCCGACGTGTGCGACAGCACCGGCCGGGTGCTGTCCCGGCACACCGGCTACGACGCCAACCTGACCCGGGCGGTGCTCGAGGCCTGCGCTGCGGCGTGCAAGGCATGCGGTGACGAGTGCGCCGAGCACGCCGAGATGCACGAGCACTGCCGCGTCTGCGCCGAGGCATGCCGGCGCTGCGAGCAGGCGTGCCGCGACCTCATCAGCTCGCTGGGCTGACCGACCCGGCCCGAACCAGCAGGCGTCCCAGCGCACCAGGCCCCTACCAGGCGCCGGGACGTCGGCAGGGCACGACCACCCACGCCCGGCCCCCGGAGACCGGTCGGCGAGAGAACGGAACACCAACCCATGGCGACCAAGAGCAGCAACGAGGACCACTCGCGCGGGCACGGCGGCGAGGAGTCCGGCCACCACGACGCCTCCGACGACGGTGGGATGCAGAAGAAGATGCAGCGGAAGATGTACCTGCGCTTCGCGGCGATGATCGCCACGTCCATGGTGGTCATGTACTGGACGATGTTCGCCGGCACCTGGGAGTGGAGCCACGTCCAGTTCAGCCAGAGTCGCGTGTTCATGGCGATCACCATGGGCGGCACCATGGGGCTGGTCATGCTGGCCTGGATGCTCAACATGTACAAGAACATGAAGGGCAACATCGCCATCGTGGCCGTGAGCCTGCTGCTGCTGGGCGGAGGGATCGCGCTGGACCGCACCCAGGCCACAGTGCAGGACTCCGCCTGGATGAGCGCGATGATCCCGCACCACTCGCTGGCCATCACCCGCTCCGAGCGCGCCGACATCACCGACGTCCGCGTCTGCGAGCTCGCCGTCGAGATCATCCGCGCCCAGGAGCGCGAGATCGCCGAGATGGAGTGGCTGATCCAGGACATCGAGGAGAACGGGGAGGCCGAGACGCCCGAGGAGGCGCAGGCCCGACCCGTCCCCGAGTTCAAGGGCTCGGCGCTGCGCGACTGCCCGACCGGCTGACCAGCACCAGAGCCCACGGGGGCAGGTCGCGGCGTCGGCTCAGGTGCTCAACAGCGTGGTGAACGTGGCGCCGCCGTCGGTGGACTCCAGCAGGCCGTGGTCGGTCGCCACGAGGACGCGAAGCTCGCCGTCGGCGGTGGTCGCGGCCACCGCCTGCGGCGCCCCGTCCAGCTGCCCCCGCTGGGTCCAGCTGGCCGCGGCGTCGGTGCTGGTCCACACCGCCCCGTCCGGTGTGATGCCGACCGCGGCGGTGCCGTCGCCGGACCAGGTCACCACCTGCAGCAGCGGCACGTCGTCCACCGGCGCCCACGTAGCCCCGGCGTCGGTGGAGCGCAGCAGCCCGGCGCCGGTGGTGGCCAGCACGTGGCCGTCGGGGGTGGCGGTGAGGGTGTGCGGCTCGGCCGGGATGGCCAGCTGCTCCCAGGTGGTGCCGTCGGCGGTGCGGCGCAGCGCCCCGTCGTAGCCCAGCGCACCCCCGCCGGGCAGGGCGGTGAGGGCGTGGAAGTCGGACTCGCCGGCGCGGGACAGCGGCGCCCAGGTTTCCCCGCCGTCGGTGCTCTCGATGAGCCCGACCGGGTTGGGCAGGTCCGTGCGCAGCCCGGGGTGCCCCGACGCCAGGTAGTGGTCGGGCCCGGCGACGGTGAATCCCATGAGGTCGATGACCGGGCCGACGGCTGCCGGCCGGCCGTCGTCGGCGACGGTGATCAGCCCCTCGTGGGTGGCCAGCAGCAGCGCACCGTCACCGGGATCGACGGCGACGGCGTGCACGTGCGCGGCCGGCAGCGTGCCGGGGGTGTCGCCCGGCGCGGGTGTGGCGAACTCGTCGGTGGCCGCGCAACCGGTCAGCAGGGTGAGCAGGACGCCGCCGGCGACGGCGGCGCGAGCGGTGCGGTTCGTGGGCATGCGAATGCTCCAGGGCGGTGCGAGGGCGGACCGGGCCGGTGCGCGGCGGGGCGGGCCTGAGCGCCGGCCCCGCCGCGGCCGGGTCAGCCGCCCAGCTCGGTGAGCAGCTGCTGCATCTCGGCGATCTCGGCGTTCTGGTTGTCGCGGATGGACTGGGCCAGCGCGAGCGCCTCGGCGTTGCGGCCGTTCGCGGAGTGCTCGGCCGCCATCTCCACCGCGCCCTGGTGGTGCACGATCATCTGCTCGAGGAAGAGGCGGTCGAACTGCGGGCCGGTGGCGGACATCAACGCGTGCATGTCGCCCTCGGACATCATCCCGCCCTCGCCGTGATCCATGGCACCCATGCCGTCGTCCATGCCGTCCATGTGGCCGCCGTCGGCGTCCCAGTCCTGCAGCCAGCCGGACATCGTCTCGATCTCGGGGTCCTGCGCGGCCTGGATGCGGGCGGCCAGGTCGAGCACGCGCGGGTCGGCGGCGCGTCCTTCGGCGAGCTCGGCCATGACGATCGCCTGCCGGTGGTGCGGGATCATGCCTTGGGCGAAGGTGACGTCGGCGTCGTTGAACTCGGCCTGCTCGGCCGAGGAGCTGGCCGAGGAGCCGGTGTCGTTCATCATCGAGCCGTGCCCGGCGGCGTCGTTGTCGTCGTCGGCGCAGCCGGCGAGGACGAGTGCGCCGGCGAGCAGGGCAACGGTGAGGCTGGTCAGGCGTGCGGTGGTGCGGGTCATGGTGGATGTCTCCTGAAGCTGCAGAAGTTGGCCGGTGGACGTGCGCGTACACCGCCGCCGGGCCAGCACGGGCGCTGAGGCGGGGGCGGTGGAGGCGGTCGGCCTAGATCCGCAGCAGGCAGAGGGCGTGCAGGTCCGGCGGGCGCAGGGGCGCCAGGCCGGTGGAGGCGTGCGCGCGCAGCCGCGCCCACGCCGCCGGCAGCAGCGTCAGCAGGCGGGGCAGCAGCAGGGCGACCAGCACCGCCAGCCCGGCGGCGAGCACCGCCAGGCACAGCGTCCACAGGTGCCCGGCCGCTCCGGCCGGCGCCGTGCTGTCGTGGCCGGCGGTCAGCAGGCCGGCCAGAGGGGCGGCGGCAGCCATCGCGGCGGCGGCGTGCACGCTGCCGGGGTTCCTGTCGTGGACGGCACTGTGCGCGTCGGGGCCGGGGCTCACCGCCCCTGCGTGCAGACCACCCTCAAGCTGCTCGGCGGGGGCCACAGCGATCCCTGCAGTGCCGTGTCCGGCCGTGTGATCGGTGCCGACGGCGGTGCACTGCAGGCCGTGCATGGCGAAGACGGCGGCCAGCAGCAGCAGCGCTGCCCATCCTCGTGCCGCCATGCCCACCCCCCCTTTCCTCAGCGAGGCTACGACGCCCGCAGTCCCGGCCGCCGGGACGGTGCCCGGCGGCCGGAGCCGGTCAGCGCCGCCCGGCCGCGGTCGGCTCGGCGGCCGCCGCGGACCGCCGTTCCGGAGCCAGCCGGCCGGCGGTGACCTCGGCGACGCTGGCCTCCGGGCGCAGGTCCAGCCGCCGCAGCAGCTGGGCGTTGGACGCCACGACGACGGTGGACAGGCTCATCAGCAGCGCGCCGACCTCCATCGGCAGGACGAACCCGACCGGGGCCAGCACCCCGGCGGCCAGCGGCACCGCGACCAGGTTGTAGCCGGCGCCGGCCCACAGGTTCTGCTGCATCTTGCGGTAGCTGGCCCGCGACAGCCGGATCACCGACACCACCGCGCGCGGGTCGGAGGAGGCCAGGATGATCCCGGCGGAGCCGATCGCCACGTCGGTGCCGGCGCCGATCGCGATGCCCACATCGGCCTGGGCGAGGGCTGGTGCGTCGTTGACGCCATCGCCGGTGAAGGCCACGGCCCGGCCCTGGGACTGCAGGACGGCGACCTTCTCGGCCTTGTCCTCCGGACGGACCCCAGCGAACACCTGGTCGATGCCGAGCTCGGCGGCCACCGCGCGGGCGACCGGCTCGGCGTCGCCGGTGATCATGACGACGTCGACGCCGAAGGCGTGCAGGGCGTCGATCGCCTGCCGGGACTCCGGCCGGATCTCGTCGGCCAGGGCCAGCGCTCCGGCGACGTCCCCGTCCACGAGGACGTGCAGCACCGTCGCACCCTCGGCTGCCCACGGCCGGGTGTCGGCCAGTGGCGCCAGGCCGTGCTCGGTCAGCAGGTTCGGCCCGCCGACGGCGACGGTGTGCCCGTCGATGGTGGCGGTGACCCCGACCGCGGCCGACGCGCGGAACGCCGTGGCCGGCGATACGGGCAGGCCCTGCCGGTGGGCGGCGGCGACGATCGCGCGGGCCAGCGGGTGCTCGCTGTCGGCTTCCGCGGCGGCGGCCAGCGCGAGCACCTCGTCCTCGGTCCGGCCGACCCCGGTGACGTGGGTGACCGCCGGCTCCCCGCGGGTCAGCGTGCCGGTCTTGTCGAACAGCACGGTGTCGACAGTGCGCATCCGCTCCATCGCCCCGCGGTCCTTGACCAGCACACCGCCGCGCGCCGCCCGCTCGGTGGAGATCGACACCACCAGCGGGATCGCCAGCCCCAGGGCGTGCGGGCAGGCGATGACCAGCACCGTGATCACCCGGACCAGCGCGCTGTCCGGCGCGCCGTAGAGGCTCCACACGACGGCGGTGATCGCCGCGGCGGTCACGGCGAACCAGAACAGCCAGCCGGCGGCCCGGTCGGCGAGCAGTTGAGCCCGCGTGGTGGAGGACTGCGCCTCGGCAACCAGCCGCTGGATGCCGGCCAGCGCGGTGTCCTCCCCGACCGCGGCCACCCGCACCCGGATCGCGGTGTCGGTGGCCACGGTGCCGGCCACCACGGTGTCGCCGACTCCCCGGCGCACCGGCCTGGACTCGCCCGTGATCATCGACTCGTCCACGTCGGCGGTTCCGTCGACGACCTCGCCGTCGGCCGGCACCCGGCCGCCGGGGCGGACGATGACCACGTCGCCGAGGACGAGTTCGGCCGGGGGCACCGTGACCACCTGGTCGCCGACCACCTTCTCCGCCTCATCGGGCAGCAGCGCGGCCAGCGAGTCCAGCGCCGAGGAGGTCTGGGCCAGCGATCGCATCTCCAGCCAGTGGCCGAGCAGCATGATCACGATCAGCAGCGCGAGCTCCCACCAGAAGTCCAGCTCGTGGGAGAGCAGGCCCACTGTCGAGCCCCAGGAGGAGAGGAAGGCCACGGTGATGGCCATGCCGATGAGCAGCATCATCCCGGGCTTGCGGGCCCGGATCTCCCCGATCGCGCCGGTGAGGAACGGCCACCCACCCCAGACGTAGATCACCGTCCCCAGCACCGGGGACACCCACTCCAGGCCGGGGACGTCGGGCAGCGTGTAGCCGACGATGTCGGCGAACATGCCGCTGAGCAGCACCGTCGGCACCGCCAGCGTCAGCATCAGCCAGAACAGCCGACGGAACATCGCCACGTGATCACCGCCGTGGCCGGCGTGCCCGCCGTGCGCCGCGTGACCGCCGAGGTCTCCCTGGCCACCGTGGTCGTCGTGCCCGCCGTGCACCGCGTGGCCGTCGGGGGTGGAGCCGGCGGCGGCGCGCAGCGGGTCCTCCACGCCCACGCGGCCGTCGCCGGCGGCGACCGGCAGTCCCTGTCCGTGCGTCGGCCCGTGGCCGTGGTGGTGGCCGGGCACCGCCGCGTCCGGCTGCCCCGCGTGGCGGCCCGGGCCGTTCGTCGGATCTGACATGACCTTCCCCTCTGCCTCGCACTGCTCCACCGGCCGGCCGCCGGACCCGCCGGAGACGGGTGAGTGGCAGCGCCGGGGGACCTGCACCGACGCTAACCTTATACCCCCCTGGGGTATAAGCACAGCCCTGCTCGGCTTGCGGTTCAGCCGGTGACGCCGGCCGGCGAGCCGATCGCGCGCCGACGCGGCGGCGCCTGGAGGGCGAGGACGGGGCCCACCGAGACCTGCCCACCCGCCCGGGTGCAGCCGCCGACCGCCCTTGGGTGATGAGCACCCCGGGGTTCCACACGGCCGGACGGCGGTGCGGAGATCCCCGCCGAAACGCCGCAGGTGCCCCACCCGGCGGTGGGGCCCCTGCGGGCGGCGACGGCGTCAGTCGGTGCGCGGCCGCGGCTCGCGGTGCAGCCAGGGGTGGTCGCCGCCGTAGAGCGCGACGACGGCCGCGGCGACCTCCTTCGGCCGGGCCACCGTGTACCGGCCGTTGACGCCCTCGGGCTCGTGCCTGGCGAAGGCCACCGACACCGCGTGGCTGAACTCGCGCTCGACCACCGTGATGGCGTGGTGCCGCACGGTGTGGCCGGTGACCTGCTCCTTGTCCGCCCAGGGCAGGCGGGCCTGGATGCGGTCCTCGAAGAGGTAGTCGAAGCGGCGGCTGCCGATGGGGGCTCCGCGCCGGCGGCCGCCCGGGTGGTAGCGGAAGACGGCGTCGCCGGGCCGGGTTGCACCCCGGCCGACCGCGAAGGCGTGCAGCTTGGCGATGAACCAGTCGGGCACCGGCTGGTGGACGACCTTGCCGAACTTCTCGTCGAGCCGAATGGTGCACTCGACGTGGTCCAGCCCGCCGAGGGTCAGGTTGAGGATGCCCTCCTGGCGGGCCCCGGCGATGAGGATGGTCTCCAGGACGTGCTCGTCGAGCACGGGGTCGTCGCCGGTTCCGGTGGCCACGGCCCAGACGTCGTCGAGCTGGAACTGCTCGAAGGCCATGCGGGTGCCGTCGCGGCGCTTGGGCTTGCTGATTTCCTGGGAGGGATCGAAGGCCTTCGCGAGGTGGCGGTCCTTGACGGCGACCTTGAACATGCGCCGCCAGGCGCCCACTGCGTTGTACTTCGCGCCACCGGCGGTGCTGGTGCGGACCTCCCGCCCGGCGGCCTCACGGTTGGCCGCCCGAGTGGCGGCGCTGTCCAGCGCGCGGGACTCGATGTGGCGGAGGGCCTCTTCGAGGTGGCTGGGCAGGACCTCGTCGGCCCACTTCTCCCCCAGGCCCGGGTACACCTTCTCCTCCGGCGGCACGTCCAGCGGCCAGCCCTCGGCGAGGAAGCGGATGTAGGAGCGGTAGGTCCTCTTGGTGCCGCCCTTGAGCCCGTCGAGCGTCTTGGTGGCCAGGTCGGCGATGGTGATGCGCTCGCCGGGGACGAGGGTCGCGGCCGGACCTGCGGCGGCGACCGGGGACTGGAAGCCGAGGGCCTCGGGGGTGACGAGTCCGGCGTCGACGAGCTGCCGGACCTTCGCCATCGCCGCGGCGTACTCGGCGAGGGGGCCGGCCGGAGCGGCGGTGTCGGAGTTGGTCGCAGCGGTCGGCTCGGGGTGGGACATGGGTTCTCCTCGGTGCGGCCGGCGGCGCCGGCTCGGGTGTTGGCGAGCCGGACGGTGCGGGCGATCAGCCGCTGCGCAGTCACCTGGAGAACCGAGATCGGGCCGAGGGGATCGGCGCCGGTTTCCGCCGCGGCGCCAGACCGTGAGGTCATCGGACACCGGCTGCGAGGGGGCACTCGGCCTTGGCCCGGCGGGGCTCGGAACAGCAGAAGGCCCCCACCCGCTCGCGGGAGCAGATGGGGGCCTTCGTTGGAGCGCTGGTCAGAGCACCTGCCAGCCGTCAAGGCTGAAGACGCTCCTCTCGGTGCCGGGGACGGGCTCGCCGTGGTCGTCCAGCCCCACGAGGTCGAGGGAGACGACGCCGATGGCGCCGTGGAAGGTCAGGCCGACGACCCGGAAGAACGTGTCGTCCTGGTCGGCCACCATCCGCTGGAGGAGGTAGCCAGCCCCGGCCTTGCCGATGTTGGTGCCACGTGGGCGGCCCAGGATGTCCTCGCTGATGCGCAGGTACTCCCTCGCCATCGAGTGGGGGTCGGCGTGCCCGGTGGCGTTGAGCTCGCCATCGGCCTCACGGGAGATGACCGCGTAGAACCCCCGGCCGTCAGGAAGCACCTGGCTGCGCGTCTCGGCCCAGCGGTCAGCGCACCGAACCCGGTCGGGCCCGGCGGGCATGCTCATCACGGCCGCGATGTCTCTGTAGTCCTCGACGAGGACGAAGTCGCAGTCGTCGTCGCACTCCTCGGTGAGCGAGTCGAGGTACTGCTGCAGGATGGCGGTGTTGCGGGACATGGTTGTTGGCTCCGTTCAGTTGCCGTTGGGGACCACCGGCACGGTCCGCCCCTCGATGAGTTGGTCAATCAGTCCCCGGCGCGGCCGTCGCCACTGGTCCGAGCACTGCCTTCGGCGGCCCGCCAGCGGCCCTTGATGCGACTGCCGCCGGCGGCACGCAGCGCAGGCTCCGGCGAGCCCTCGGCCTGCGATCCGGCTGGCAGCACACCGGTCAGCAACTGCAGTGCGTCGGCGACCGCGAACAGGTGCAGCTCGGCGGTGTCGACGACGACGCCAGCCAGCACCTGGTCACCGGGGCGGACGTCGAGGGCGACGAGCACGGCCGGCGGCAGGGTCAGGCGGCGGTCGGCGTCGACGGGCACCCGGGTCAGCAGCGGGCTGTCGGCGGCGGCGCGGATGACGACGTGCCCGTTCTCCCGGGCTGCGACGAGCAGGGTCTCCGGGGTCCAGCCGAGTGCGCGCAACGCCTTGCCGAGGTTGACCCGGTTCTGCGCGTCGATGCGCGGCGCGTGCGCGTCCCGGACGGCGCCGTCGCGCGGCGGCCGCGGGGCGCGGTCGGAGATGTGCACGACCGGTGCCAGCACCTCGGCGGCGGCACGGCCACCGGCACTGCGCGGCGCGGCCTTCCGGCGGAGGGCGTCAGTGCCCGGGTGCGGCGCGCGGATGGCGGCGACGCGGGCTGCGGTGCGGTGAGCGGTGTCCAGTCCAGCGGGCATGGAGGGACTGGTGCCGGGGGATCCGGCGGTGTCAGTCGCCCCGGGGCTCAGATCTTCGCCCGCGGATGCTGGCCGGTCTCCGCGAGCTGCGGACGGTGGCCGGTGAGGCCTGCCGTCCGCAGCTCGGGACTGAGTCCCGGCCTTCTGCGAGGACTGGGGGATTCCCCAGTCCGGAGTGGGCAAGGGGGGAGTTGAACCCCCACGTCCTTTCGGACACACGGACCTGAACCGTGCGCGTCTGCCATTCCGCCACTTGCCCTGGCGAGGGACGACAGTAGCAGCCGCGAAGGCCTCCGCCGCCGAGGGGGTCCGGCCGCGGCGCGGGCGAGGACGACGTGCGGGGCGTCGCGCCTTCCTGGGCGGTCAGCCGCGCCCGGCCCGGCTACGATCACGGATGGCAGAGTGGGACGTCCGGCGAGCGCAGAGGAGCGACTGTGGGTGTGCTGCAGCGCTTCGAGCGCCGGCTCGAAGGCATGGTCGGGCTCGCCTTCGCCCGTCTCTTCAAGGGCAAGGTGCACCCCGCCGAGATCGCCAAGGCCCTCCAGCGCGAGGCCGACGAGCAGCGCTCGATCCTCGGCGAGGGCCGTGTCCTGGCACCCAACGTCTACGTGGTCCGCCTCGGCGAGACCGACTACGAGCACCTGGGCCAGTGGTCCGACCAGCTGGCCGGCGAGCTCGCCGACATGGTCACCGAGCACATCGAGGACGAGGGCTACCAGGTCTTCGACAAGGTCACCGTCGCCCTCGAACGGGACGACGAGCTGACCACCGGCATCTTCGAGGTCAGCTCCCAGGTCGCCGACCCGGCGCGTCCCCACGCGCGGGCCGAGGCGCCCCCGATGGCCTCCGCGCCGGTGCCTGGTCACCCGCCGCTGCCCCCGCTCCCGCCGCTGCGCGGCCGGATGGCCACCGACACGGGCAAGCAGGACCCCTCCGTCGTCGGCCGCGCGGGCTCCCGCACGACGATGACGCACGTGCTCGTCGTCGACGGCCCCGGCACGCGCCACGAGCTGTCCACCGGGCGCAACGTCATCGGCCGCGGCACCGAGGCCGACATCCGCATCCCCGACACGGGTGTCAGCCGCAAGCACGTCGACGTCGTCCTCGACGGGGACGTCGCCACCGTGGACGACCTGGGGTCCACCAACGGCACGCTCGTCAACGGCCGGCGCATCACCCGCCAGGCGCTCAGCGACGGCGACGTCATCCGCATCGGCCACTCGGTGCTCGTCTACCGGCAGGACGGGGCGTGACCGGGTCCGTGCGGACGCAGCCGGTCGGGATCCGGGAGCAGGCGCTCCGCCGCGATGCCGGGCAGGTGCAGGGCGGGGTGCGGCCGTGACCGAACTCGTCGTCCAGATCTTCCGCTTCGGCTTCCTCCTGCTGCTGTGGCTGTTCATCTTCGCCGCGTTCCGCGTGGTGCGGGCCGACCTGTTCGGGGGCCGCCCCGGGCGCGTCGCCACCGTGCCGCCCCGCGCCGCCGCGCCGAAGAAGCGCGGGCACCGCGGCCCCAAGTCCCTGGTGGTCACCGCCGGCCCGCTGACCGGCACCAAGATCACCCTCGGTGACCAGCCGATCCTCATCGGCCGGGCCGACGACTCGACGCTGGTGCTCACCGACGACTTCGCCAGCTCCCGGCACGCCCGCCTGACCAACCGGGGCGGCCAGTGGTACGTCGAGGACCTCGGCTCCACCAACGGCACCTACCTGGATCAGCAGCGCGTGCAGGGCCCGCTGCAGGTCACCCCCGGCCAGCCGATCCGCATCGGCCAGACCGCACTGGAGCTGCGTTCGTGACGTTGGTCCTCCGCTACGCCGCGCGCTCCGATCGCGGCCTCATCCGCGGCAACAACCAGGACTCGGTCTACGCCGGGCCCCGGTTGCTGGCCGTGGCCGACGGCATGGGCGGCCACGCCGCCGGTGACATCGCGAGCAAGGTGGTGATCGCCGCACTCGAGCACCTCGACGACGACACCCCCACCGGCGACATGCTGCAGTCGATGCGCGCCGCCGTCTTCGAGGGCAGCGAGCACCTGCGGGAGGTCATCCGCGAGTCGCCGCAGCTCGAGGGCATGGGCACCACGCTCACCGCGATCCTCTTCGCCGGCGGCCGGCTGGCGCTGTGCCACGTCGGCGACTCCCGCGCCTACCTGCTCCGCGACGGCGAGTTCAGCCAGATCACCCACGACGACACCTTCGTGCAGACGCTGATCGACGACGGCCGGATCACGCCGGAGGAGGCGAACCACCACCCGCAGCGCTCGCTGCTGCTGCGCGCCCTCAACGGGCAGGAGGTGGAGCCCGACCTCTCCATGCGCGAGGCGCGCGCCGGCGACCGCTACCTGCTCTGCTCCGACGGCCTCTCCGGCGTCGTCAGCGAGGAGACCCTCGCCGAGGCCCTGCAGAACCCCGACCCGGAGGCCACCGCCGACCGGCTGGTCGAGCTGGCGCTGCGCAGCGGCGGGCCGGACAACATCACCGTGATCGTCGCCGACGTCCTGGAGGACACCGGCAGCAACGGCCGCTTCGACCCGGTCGTGGACGGCGCTGCGGGGGACAACATCGGGCAGCGCGAGGTGGACCCGCGCTCCGCCGCCGGCCGGGCGGCCCTCGCCGACCAGGCCGCCGCCCCCCCGCCGACACCCACGCTGCCGACGGGCGGCGGCCCCTCCGCCCGCCGCCGCCCGATGCGCATCCTCCTGGTGGCGGGGGCCCTTCTCACCGTGCTGGTGGCGGGGGCGATCGGCATGTACGTGTGGGCGCTCAACAACTGGTTCGTGGGGGTGAGCGGCTCCGGCGACGACCAGCAGGTGGCCGTCTACCGCGGGCTCGACGTCTCCTTCCTGGGGATGGACCTCCACCGCCTGGACCGGGGCACCGACCTCGCGCTCGGCGACCTGACCCCGGCCGCGCGCAACCGCGTGCTCGGCAGCATCACCGCGGACGACTCCGCCGACGCCGAACGGATCGTCTCGGCGCTGGCCGACCAGCGGCTGCCCCTCTGCCGGCCGGCCACCGGGAGCGCCGCGACGCCCACGGCCACGCCGACGCCGCCGGCGGCCACCCCGACGACCGCCCAGGAGCCCGCCCCCGGCGACGCAGCCCT
The DNA here is from genome assembly GCF_900109665.1 of Blastococcus sp. DSM 46786. Classification (GTDB taxonomy): domain Bacteria; phylum Actinomycetota; class Actinomycetes; order Mycobacteriales; family Geodermatophilaceae; genus Blastococcus; species Blastococcus carthaginiensis. The sequence continues at coordinate 118,228 of NZ_FOAO01000010.1, read as the reverse complement.
CCCGGGGGGGCCGGCCCCGGAGGAGACGCTGACCGTCCCGTCGTCGGCACGGACGACCTCGTCGTCCGTGCCGGGGGTGGACTGCCGGGAGGTCGACTAGTGAGCGCCGCAGGCCCGGGTTCCCCACCGGAGGTGTGTTGATGGCCGGGCCCGTGACCGACCCGCGCGCCGCGTCCGCCGAGACGCCCACCCGGCGGGGCACCGAGGCCCTGCTGCTGGCCTTCGCCGTGCTCATCACCGTCGTCGCCCAGATCATCGTCGACCTCACTGTGACCGGTGAGATGAGCCCGGAGATGGCCGGCTTCAGCGTGTGGATCACCGCCCTCTGGGTCGTCGCCCACCTCGTCGTCCGCAAGTGGGCCTCCTACGCCGACCCGCTGCTGCTGCCCTCGGTCGCCCTGCTCGTCGGGCTGGGGCTGGCCGTGATCCACCGGCTGGACCTGGCGGCCGAGCAGGTCGGCAGCACGGTCACCCGCGAGGACGCCCCGGTGCAGCTGGTGTGGGCCACCCTCGGCGTCGCCCTCTTCGTCACGGTGCTCGTCGTCGTCCGCGACCACCGCACGCTCTCCCGGTTCGCCTACACGCTGGCGCTGATCGGGCTGGTGCTGCTGGCCATCCCGGCCGTGCTGCCGGCGTCGATCTCCGAGGTCAACGGGGCCAAGATCTGGATCCGCGTCGCCGGCTTCTCCATCCAGCCGGGCGAGTTCGCCAAGATCTGCCTGGTCGTCTTCTTCGCCGCCTACCTGGTGGACAAGCGGGACGTGCTGGCGCTGGCGAGCAAGAAGGTGGCCGGCATCGAGCTGCCGCGCGGCCGCGACCTGGGCCCGGTGCTGCTCGCCTGGATCGTCTCGATCCTGGTGCTCGTCTTCGAGCGCGACCTGGGCAGCTCGCTGCTGCTGTTCGGCATCTTCGTGGTGATGCTCTACGTGGCCACCGAGCGCGCCGGCTGGCTGTTCATCGGTCTGGGCCTGTTCGCCGGCGGCGCCTTCATCGCCTACCAGATCTTCAGCCACGTGCAGGCCCGCGTGAACACCTGGCTGGACCCGTCGGCGTACTACGACGGCGCCGGGTACCAGCTGATGCAGTCGCTGTTCGGCCTCGGGACCGGCGGGCTGTTCGGCGCCGGTCTCGGCGGCGGGCGCCCCGACCAGGTGCCGGTGGCCAAGAGCGACTTCATCGCCGCCGCCGTCGGCGAGGAGCTCGGCCTGTTCGGGCTGGTCGCCGTGATCGTCGTCTACCTGATCCTGGTGGAGCGCGGGCTGCGCACCTCGCTGGTCGTCCGCGACGCCTTCGGCAAGCTGCTGGCCACCGGACTGGCGTTCGCCATCGCGTGGCAGGTGTTCGTGGTGCTCGGCGGGGTGACCGGGCTGCTCCCGCTGACCGGCCTCACCACGCCGTTCCTGGCCTACGGCGGGTCGTCGCTGGTGGCCAACTTCGTGCTCGTGGCGCTGCTGGTGCGGATCAGCGACGCCGCCCGCCGCCCGGCGGCACCGCACGCCGCGCCGGTGCGCCTGGGTGACGCCCCGACCGAGGTGGTGACGCCGTGAACGCCCCGCTGCGCCGGGTGGCGATCAGCGTGCTCGTGCTGTTCACGCTGCTGATCGTCAACGTCAACGTCATCCAGGTCGTCCGCTCGGATTCGCTGCGCTCCGACACCCGCAACACCCGCGTGATCGCCGAGTCCTACGACCGGGAACGCGGCTCCATCATCGTCGAGGGCACCGAGGTCGCCCTCTCCGTCCCCACCGACGGCCGCCTCGAGTACCTGCGCACCTATCCGCAGGGGCCGTTGTACGCGCCGGTCACCGGGTACCACTCGCTGGTGTACGGCAACCGGTACCTCGAGGACGTCATGAACGACGTGCTCTCCGGTGACGACGACCGGTTGTTCGTCCGCCGCATCGCCGACCTGTTCACCGGGCGCGACCCGGCCGGCGGCGACGTCGTCCTGACCCTCGACCCGGACGTCCAGGCCGCCGCCCTGGCCGGCCTGGACGGCGTGACCGGCGGCGTCGTCGCGCTGGACCCGCAGACCGGCGCGATCCTGGGCATGGCGAGCACGCCGACCTACGACCCGGGCCTGGTCTCCGGCCACGACCCCTCGGCCATCCGCGAGAACATGGAGCAGCTCACCGGGGCAGACCCCGACCCCCGGGTCAACCGCACCATCGGGGACAACTTCCCGCCCGGGTCGCTGTTCAAGGTCATCGTCGCGGCGGCCGCGCTCGAGGAGGGGCTGACCCCCGAGTCCGTCGTGCCGGCCCCCCGCGAGCTGCCGCTGCCGAACAGCAGCCGGGTGATCCCGAACTTCGGCGGCTCGGCGTGCAGCCCCAGCGGCGAGCAGTCGCTCACCGACGCCCTGACGATCTCCTGCAACACCGCCTTCGCCCAGCTCGGCCTCGACCTCGGCGAGGAGCAGGTGCGGGAGATGGCGGAGGCGTTCGGGCTGGACGACGGAGGCCTGGAGATCCCGCTGCAGGTCGCGCCGAGCACCGTCGGTGACATCGTCGACGACGCCGCCCTCGCCCAGACCTCGATCGGCCAGCGCGACGTCCGCATGACCGTGCTCCAGGCGGCCATGGTCGCCGCGGCCGTGGCCAACGACGGCGTGCAGATGAAGCCCTACCTCGTCGACGAGCTGCGCGCCCCCGACCTCACGGTCATCGACTCCGCCGACCCCGAGGTGCTCAACGAGCCCGTCTCCGCCGAGGTCGCCGACCAGCTCACCGAGATGATGGTCAGCGTCGTCGCCCGCGGTTCGGGGCGCGCCGCCCGTCTGCCCGGCATCGAGGTGGCCGGCAAGACCGGCACCGCGCAGGTGCGCGAGGGCGTCCCCGACCACAACTGGTTCATGGGCTTCGCCCCGGCAGACGACCCGCAGATCGCCGTCGCCGTGTTCGTGGCCAACGGCGGGGGTACCGGCGGCGACGTCTCGGCACCGATCGCGCGCGACGTCCTGGCGGCCTACTTCGACGGGCAGGGCTGATGGCACTGGGGATCGGCAGCATGCTGGCCGGGCGCTACGAGATCACCGCACCCATCGCCACCGGTGGCATGGGCGAGGTGTGGAAGGCGCGCGACCGGGTCCTGGACCGGATCGTCGCGGCGAAGGTGCTCAAGACCGAGTACACGAACGACCCGAGCTTCCTGGCCCGGTTCCGCAACGAGGCGCGGCACACCGCGGCGCTGTCCCACCCCAACATCGCCTCGGTCTACGACTACGGCGAGACGACGGACGACAGCGGCGTGCAGACCTTGGCGTTCCTCGTCATGGAGTTCGTCGAGGGCCAGCCCCTGGTGACGATCCTGCACGAGGAGGGGCGGCTGCCGGTCGACTGGACGCTGCACGTGCTCGGCCAGGCCGCCGACGGGCTGTCGGCCGCCCACCGGGCCGGCGTGGTGCACCGCGACATCAAGCCGGGCAACCTGATCGTCCGCCCCGACGGCGTGGTGAAGCTGACCGACTTCGGCATCGCCCAGGCCCGCGATGCCGCCCCCCTGACCCGCACCGGCATGGTGGTGGGTACCGCGCAGTACCTCTCCCCCGAGCAGGCCCAGGGGATGGAGGTCACCGCCGCCTCCGACGTCTACTCCCTCGGCGTGGTCGGTTTCGAGTGCCTCTCCGGCGCCCGCCCGTTCGACGGCGCCTCGCAGGTGGCCATCGCGCTCGCCCACATCAACCGGCCGCCGCCCCCGCTCCCCGGCGACGTCCCCGCGACCGTCCGGCTGCTGGTCGAGCGCGCCCTGGCCAAGGACCCCGCGGACCGGTTCACCGACGGCGGCGCCTTCGCCGACGCCGTCCGCCGCGTCGCCGCCGGTGACGGCCCGGCCGCCGCCGGCCCCGTGGTGGCACCGACGACCGCCCCCACCCAGGTCGTGGAGGTCGGGGACGGGCACACCCAGGTCTTCGCCACCCCGGCCGCGGGGATGCCCACGGTGTCACCCGCCACCGGTGGCCGCCCCATGCCGCCGCTCCAGGCGCCGCCGGACGACGACGACTGGGCCCGCGGCGACGAACCACCGGCGCGGCGCACCCCGCGCTGGCTCTGGCCGGCCGCGGCCCTGGTGCTCCTGCTCCTGGTCGCTGGCACCACGTACGTGCTGCTGAACAACCCCGGCGGCGACACCGGGCAGGACGCCTCTCCCACCACCACGGCGACGACGAGCAGCGCCGAGACCGGCGGCATCCTCCTCGACCCGGATCGGTACGTCGGCCGGGACGCCGACGAGGTGGAGGAGGAGCTGCGGGAGGCCGGGTTCACCTCGGTCTCGCAGGAGGAGGCCAGCGCAGGGCTGCTGACCGCCCTGGGCCAGACCCTGGACGAGGGCGATGTCGCGGGCATCGACCCGGCCGGCATCGAGGCGGCGCCGGACACCCCGATCACGCTGTTCTACTCGGCCGACGACTACGACCCCGCGCCCGTGGAGGACGACGAGGGCGAGGGTGACGGCGGGGAGGAGACGGCGACCCCGACCACGACCGCGCCGCCGACGCCCACGGCCCCGACCGGGACGACCGAGCCGTCGGGGGAGACGTCGACGACCACCACGGCGACCACGAGCACGTCCACCTCCGCGGGAGGCAGCCCCGCACCGACCACCAGGACTACGCCACCGCCGCCGCCACCGCCACCGCCGCCGCCACCGCCGGCCGAGCCGACGGATCCGGGGACCGACCCTGACGCCAATGCGGCGACGCCCCTGGATGACGGACAGTGAGCAGCTCGACACTCGGGTCCCGGGTCGCGGGCCGTTCTGCGGTTAGGCTCGCCGACGGCCAGCAGTCCGCGGCGCCGACCGTCGCGGGCAGCCTCCGCACCACCGGGCCGCGGAGGCTGCACGGAACCGGCCGAGAGGACCGTCGATGACCACGCCGCAGGTGCTCGGTGAGCGCTACGAGATCGGCGGAGTCCTGGGCCGCGGTGGCATGGCCGAGGTGCACCACGGACGCGATCTGCGCCTGGGCCGCGAGGTCGCGGTCAAGGTGCTGCGCCACGACCTGGCCCGCGACCCCTCCTTCCAGGTGCGCTTCCGCCGCGAGGCGCAGGCGTCGGCGTCGTTGAACCACCCGGCGATCGTCGCCGTCTACGACACCGGCGAGGACCGCACCCCCAGCGGCGCCACCCCGTACATCGTCATGGAGTACGTCGAGGGCGAGACGCTGCGCGACGTGCTGCGGCGCGAGGGCCGGCTGCCGATCGAGCGGGCGATGAGCCTGGCCGCCGACATCTGCGGCGCGCTGGACTTCAGCCACCGCAACGGCATCGTGCACCGGGACGTGAAGCCCGGGAACGTCATGATCACCCCGCAGGGCACGGTCAAGGTCATGGATTTCGGGATCGCGCGCGCGGTCTCGGACTCCGCGGCGACGATGACCTCCACCGCGGCGGTGATAGGGACCGCCCAGTACCTCTCCCCCGAGCAGGCCCGCGGTGAGGGCGTGGACGCCCGGTCCGACGTCTACTCGCTGGGCTGCCTGCTCTACGAGCTGGTCACCGGTGCCCCGCCCTTCACCGGCGACTCCCCGGTGTCGGTGGCCTACCAGCACGTGCGCGAGGACCCGCGGCTCCCGTCGTCGATCAACCCCGACGTCCCGCCGGAGCTGGACGCGATCCTGCTCAAGGCCATGAGCAAGAACCCGGCCAACCGGTACCAGTCGGCCGCGGACATGCGCAACGACCTGCTCCGGGCGCTCGCCGGGCAGCGGGTCGAGGCGACGCCGGTCATGGGCGACGCCGAGAAGACCGCGATCATCGGCGCCCCGGTCGGCGGCTACGCCAGCGGCTACGGCGACGAGGACTGGGAAGACGACGGCGACCGGCGCCGCAAGCGCCGCATCATCGCGATCGTGGCGGTCCTCGGCGTCCTGCTGCTCGGCGGCGCGATCGCCGCCGCGGTGGCGCTCACCCGGGGCGAGGACACGCCGACCGTGGCGCAGGTCAGCGTGCCGCCGCTGCTGAACCTCGACCAGGCCGCCGCGGAGCAGGCGATCACCGGCGCCGGTCTGGCCGTCGGCGAGGTGACCCAGGAGGCCAGCACCACCGTCCCCGAGGGCCAGGTGGTCGGCAGCACGCCGCCCAGCGGCAGCCGGGTGGACGAGGGCACCGACGTCGACCTGGTGATCAGCGCCGGCCCCGACACCGTGCAGGTGCCCAACGTGGTCGGCCTCACCGAGGACCAGGCACGCGCCAACCTGGAGCAGGCCGGCTTCACGAACGTCTCCAGCCGGCAGGTCGACTCGATCGAGTACGACGAGGGCCGGGTGGCCGCCGTCAGCCCCGCCGAGTCCAGCCAGGCGGATCCGGACACCGCGATCACGCTGAGCGTCTCCACCGGCACCATCGAGATGCCCGACGTCGTCAACCAGACCCAGGCGCAGGCGCGGGCGGCGCTGGAGGAAGCCGGCTTCGGCGCGGGGCAGATCACCGTCCAGGACGTCGAGCGCGACGACGTGGCGCCGGGCACCGTCGTCGAGACCGACCCCTCGGCCGGGCAGGACGTCGGCTCCGGCGAGACCATCACGCTCCTCGTCGCCATCCCCGTCCCGGCGGATGAGCCGGCGACGCCGACCACCACGAGCCCACCCAGCCCGCCCGCGGAGCCGGAGACGCCGCCCGCGGAGGACGAGGGCGGCGAGGGCTGAACCACCCAGGATGCGAGCGGGGCCCCTCCCGGACGGGAGGGGCCCTGCTGCCTACCAGGGCTCAGGCGATGGCCGAGGAGAGCCGCTGGGCGCTCGCGGTGGCGGCCGCGACCAGGTCCTCGTCGGGCGCCAGCCCGCAGGCGGCCAGCCAGGTGGCGAGCATGCGGTGGCCGCCCTCGGTGAGCACCGACTCGGGGTGGAACTGGACGCCCTCGATCGGGAGCTCGCGGTGCCGGAGCGCCATCACGAGACCCGACGGGGTGTGCCCGGTGACCTCCAGCTCGTCGGGCACCGTCTCGGCGTCGACGGCCAGCGAGTGGTAGCGGGTGGCGGTGAACGGCGACGGGAGACCGGCCAGCACGCCGTGGCCCTCGTGCACCACCTGGCTGGTCTTGCCGTGCAGCAGTTCGGGGGCACGCACGACCACCGCGCCGAACGCCTCGGCGATCGCCTGGTGGCCCAGGCACACGCCGAGGACGGGCGTGCCCTGCTCGGCGGCGGCGCGGACCATCGGCACGGTCACGCCGGCGTCCACCGGGGCTCCCGGGCCGGGCGAGAGGAGCACGCCGGCGACGTCGAGGTCGGCCAGCTCCTCGACGGTGACGGCGTCGTTGCGCCGCACCTCGCACCGGACGCCGAGCTGCCCCAGGTACTGCACGAGGTTGTAGACGAAGCTGTCGAAGTTGTCGACGACGAGGACCGGACGGTCGGCGGCGGTCATCGCGGTCGGGCTCCTCGCTGGGGTCGTCGTGCGGCACGGGCGGCCGCGGAACGCTCAGCCGGCGGTCGCGTGCTGCAGGGTGAGGCCGCCATCGTAGGCGGGCACCGTCACCTGGGGCCGCTCGCGTACCTCGAAGGTGAGACCCCAGGACTCCGCCGCCTGCTCGAAGACCGCCACCTGCGGCGAGGCGTCCAGCGCCGCCTCGACCTGGGAGGCGTCCACGACGGCGGTGATCACGAACGGCGGCGAGTAGGTGCGGCCCTGCAGCAGCAGGGTGTTGCCCACGCAGCGGACGGCGCTCGTGGAGATGAGGCGCTGGTCCATGACGGCCACCCCGTCGGCGCCGGCCGCCCACACGGCGTTGACGACCGCCTGGACGTCGCTCTGGTGGATGACGAGGTCGTCGGGGCGGGCGCCGCTCGGCAGGCTGCCGTCGGACCGCTGGGGCGCGTCGTCGAGGGTGATGACCAGCCCGGAACCCGTGACCGGCGTCAGCCCGGCGGCCGGCGCACCGGCCTCGCCGACGGCTTGCTCCTCTGCCACGGCGTCGTCGCGGGTCGCGACCTGGTCGGTGAGCCGCTGCACCTGGTCCTGGAGCTGGGCGAGCTGGCGTTCCTGGCGGGCCACCGCCGCGTCCCGCTCCTCCACGAGCTGGGAGAGCTGGGTGACCTCACCGGCACGCAGGTCGCTGCCCTGGGCGGTGCGGCCGGAGGTGGCGAACAGCAGGCCGGCGGCCAGGGCGACGACGGGGACGAGCGCCCCCCAGGCGGACGGGGAGCGTCCGGGCAGGGACCAGCGGACCACCGGGTACCTCCCTCGGAGCGGACGGGGGGTCGGCGCGTACGGGTGAGGTACCGGTGCCGACGTCCCCCGGAAGTTTAGTCTGGATGCCAGTTCCGGCCGGGGAGGACGAATCCGGCCGCCGGGAGGGAGTACGCACGTGCCCAAGTCGAAGGTGCGCAAGAAGTCGGTCTACACCCCGCCGGAGGACGCGGTCCGCTCGCGGAGCGCGCAGGCCAAGGCGCTGCAGCCCAGCCCGCGCTGGTACGCCCCGGTCATGGTGACCCTCATGCTGCTCGGCCTGCTGTGGATCGTCGTGTACTACGTCGCCGGCGACCGGATCCCGTTCATGGTGTCGCTGTCGGCGTGGAACTTCGCCATCGGGTTCGGCGCCATGGTCGCCGGGCTGATCATGTCGATGCGCTGGCGGTAGCCGCCGAACCACCGACGGCCGCCCGCTCCACCGTCGCCCGCTCCACCGTCGCCTGCCGAGCCGGGGCCCCACCGGGGGAAGTCCCCCGGCCGCTTCCCCTCTGGTCCGCATGGGGAGCAGAGGCAGAGCGTCGCCCGGGGCACCCGCCGGGATCACCGTGCCGGCCACCCGACGAGGCCCCCGTCCCCGCCCAGGGACGGGGGCCTCGCCCGTCCCGCGGCTGCGTGCGCGCCCGTGCCGGGGCCCCACCCCGGAGCCCGCGAGGGGTCGGGAGGACGGGATCCACCCTCTGTGCACAGCCGTCGCCGCCGTCCACAGGTCGACATGACGCCCCACCCCCAGGGTTGTCCACCGAGTGTGGAGGGACCGATCGGGTCCGGACCGCGCTGACCTGCGATTATCCGATCCATGGGGCTGGTGTGACGAGGTGTCCATCGGCGTAACTACAGCCGTGTGAGTCTGTCCCCAGCTGTGTACCCAGCTGTGGACGAGTCGACATGTCCGTGCGGCCGGGACGACGGCCGTGGACTTCCTTACCCATGCTGACCTGCGCATACACCGACCCGCGACGGCGCGGTGGACGGACCCGTCCGGGTCACCGAGCGCGCCCACGTGTGCACGGACAGGCAGTGCACCACCGCCGGTGGACGACGCCGGCCCGGAACGACATCAGCCCCCGGCCGCAGGGCCGGGGGCTGATGGACGACGCGGGGGACGGTCAGGCGTCCAGGAGCTCCAGGATCGTCGCGTTGGCCGTGCCGCCGCCCTCGCACATCGTCTGCAGCCCGTACCGGGTGCCGGTCGCCTGCATGTGGTGGACGAGGGTGGTCATGATCCGTGCACCCGATCCCCCCAGCGGGTGGCCCAGTGCGATGGCGCCGCCGAGCGGGTTGAGCCGGGCGGCGTCGCCGCCGGTGTCGGCCATCCACGCCATCGGGACCGGCGCAAAGGCCTCGTTGACCTCGAAGACGCCGATGTCCTCGATCGAGAGCCCCGAGCGCGCCAGCACCTTCTGCGTGGCGGGGATGGGCGCCGTCAGCATGATGACCGGGTCGTCGCCGGCCATGACCGTGGTGTGGATGCGCACGATGGGGCGGAGGCCCAGCTCGCGGGCCTTCTCGCTGGTGGTCACCAGCAGGGCGGCCGAGCCGTCGGAGATCTGGCTGGCGTTGCCTGCGCTGATCACGCCGCCCTCCTTGAACGGGGTCTTCAGGGAGGCGAGCTTCTCCAGGGTGCCGCCGGGGCGGATGCCCTCGTCGGCGCTGACCACCGTGCCGTCGGGCAGGGTGACCGGCGCGATCTCCTCGTCGAAGGCGCCGTCGGCCTGGGCCTTGGCCGCCTTCTCGTGCGAGGCGAGCGCGAACTCGTCGAGCTGGGTGCGGGAGAAGCCCCAGCGCTCCGCGATCATCTCGGCGCCGATGCCCTGGTTGGGGTAGACGCCGTCGTAGCGCTCGAGGAAGCGCGGGCCCAGCGGCTTGCCCGCGATGCCGTCGGCCCGGGCCGAGCCCATGGGCACCCGGCTCATGGACTCCACGCCACCGGCGACGACCACGTCGGCCTGGCCGCTGACGACCGTGGCGGCGGCGAAGGCGACGGCCTGCTGGGACGAGCCGCACTGGCGGTCGATCGTCGTGCCCGGGACCGACTCCGGCCAGCCCGCGGCCAGCGGCGCGTTGCGCCCGATGTTGAAGGTCTGCTCCCCGACCTGGCTCACGCAACCCCAGAAGACGTCCTCGACGACGGCGGGGTCGATGCCGGAGCGCTCGGCGAGGGCCTGCAGCACGTGGGCGGAGAGGTCCACCGCGTGCACCCCGGAGAGCCCACCCCCTCGCTTGCCCACCGGCGTACGGACGGCGGCACAGATGACGGCATCACGCATGGACCCACTCCTCGGGGACGACGGTCGGGTGCGCCGGCCGGCCACCCTGACCGCGATCGTATGTTCCGTGCCACACCTGGCACGCTGGAGGCGTGCAGTGGTCACCCCCGGCAGCGCTGCCGGCCGGTCTTGCCGCCGGTGCCGTCGCCCTCGGCACGGTCACCCTGCTGCTCGATCCGGCGGGCCGGATCCTGGTCGGCGGGGCCGCGGTGCTGCTGCTCGTGCTCGCCGCACGGGAGGTGTTGCTCCGGCCCCGCCTGACCGCCGGCCCCGACGGGGTGGCGGTGCGGACGCTCACCGGCACCCGGGTGCTGCCCTGGGGGCTGATGCGGGTGCACGTGCGCAGCGCGCGGCGCTGGGGGACGATGGTGCGCACGCTGGAGCTGGAGGGCCCCGCCGCCGGCGAGGACGACGGGCTGCTCCTGGTGCTCGGTCGCTGGGACCTCGGTGCCGACCCCGCGACCGTGGCCGGCGCGCTGGCGGAGCTGCGCCCCCGGGGCGGCCCGGCGCGGTGATGCCGTGGGCGGGCCGGGCCGTCAGACGGCGCCGACGTGGGAGACGCCGAGGGCGAGCACCAGCAGCAGCACCGCGAGCGCGCCGATGCCGACCGCCTGCACCACCGCCCGGCGGCGCATGCCGACCAGCAGGGCCGCGACCGCTGCACCGGTGACCAGCCCGCCGAGGTGGCCCAGCAGCGAGACGCCGGGCAGGAAGCTGATGAAGATGTTGATGCCCAGGAGGACCAGGATGCCGCGCACGTCCTGCTTGCGGAGCACCATCAGCACGCCCAGCGCACCGAGGAGCCCGTAGATGGCCGTGGAGGCGCCGGCGACGGGCCGGGCGAAGTCGCCGAACAGCTGGATCGCCGTGGATCCGCCCAGCGCCGAGACGACGTAGAGGGCCAGATACCGCAGCCGGCCCAGCTGACGTTCCAGTTCGGAGCCGAAGACCAGCAGCGCCAGCATGTTCAGCACGAGGTGCACCAGGCCGATGTGCAGGAACGCGGCCGTGAGCAGCCGCCACGGCTCACCCAGCTCGACGAGGAGCGGGTACTGGGCCAGGTCGACGAAGACCGGGGAGCGGTAGTTGTCGAGCGGGGCGTTGCCCACCAGCCCCGCCGAGACCGCCGTCACCAGGAACATCACGACGTTGATCGCGATCAGCGTGACCGTGACCCCGCCCCAGCGCGTGGCCGCGGCCTTCAGCCCCGAGGTGCGCTTGGGCGCCCGCACCGACGCCGCGCCCTGGCGGACGCACGCCGGGCACTGGAAGCCGACCGACGCGGGGATCATGCAGTCGGGGCAGACGGGCCGGCCGCACCGCGTGCACGAGATGCCCGTGGGCCGCTCGGGGTGGCGGTAGCAGGCCGGAGGCGGGGGCGGCGGCTGGTCGGCCGCGCCCCCGCCGTGCGGTTCCGTGCTCAGCTGCGCTGCACCTCGACGGACTCGATCACCACGTCCTCGACGGGGCGGTCGTTGCGGCCGGTGGAGACGGCGGCGATCCGGTCGACGACGTCGCGGCTCTCCTGGTCGGCCACCTCGCCGAAGATGGTGTGCTTGCGGTTCAGGTGCGGGGTCGGGCCCACGGTGATGAAGAACTGCGAGCCGTTGGTGCCCGGGCCGGCGTTGGCCATGGCCAGCAGGTAGGGCCGGTCGAAGGCGAGCTCGGGGTGGAACTCGTCGCCGAACTGGTAGCCCGGGCCGCCGATGCCCTGACCCAGCGGGTCGCCGCCCTGGATCATGAAGCCGGAGATGATCCGGTGGAAGATCGTGCCGTCGTAGAGCTTGTCCGTCGTCTTCTCACGGGTCGCGGGGTGCGTCCACTCGCGGGCGCCCTCGGCGAGGTCGGCGAAGTTCGCGACCGTCTTGGGGGCGTGGTCGGGGAACAGGTCCACGGTGATGTCGCCGTGGTTGGTGTGCAGGACCGCGCGGCGGGCGGGAGTCGATGAAGTCACCGCTCCACTCTCCCACCGTCCCGCCGACGGCGTGTCGCTGGGCCGGGGCGGGGAGGTTTCACGTGGCACCGAGCGCCGTGTGCGGCGCTTGTGGTGGAGACGAGGGGAGAGCGAGCCCCGCACCCCCGCCTCGGAGGACCGACCGAGGGGCGTCTCGGCGCAGCGGGCCGGGACCGGGAGCCAGTCCTGACCAGCACGCGGACCGCACCGTGGGGAGGCGCTGCCGGTCGCCGTGGGGGGGTGCGTGCCCGGGTCAGCCGCCGGCGTGGATCCGGACCGGACGGCCGCCCAGGAAACCGGCGAGCAGATCGGTCATGGCGGCGGGCTGCCAGCTGTGCTGGGAACCGGCCACCTCGGCACGGGTGGCGTCCGGGAGCGCGGCCGCGAGGGACGCGGCAGCGGCCGGCATCTCGTCGACGGTCTCCTCCCCGACGACGACGAGGGTGGGCACGTCCAGCGCACCGAGGAGTTCGCGGTGCGGCGCGGACATCGCCCACTCCAGCGCCTGCGCGTCGGCGCGCAGGCTCTCCGCGTGGGCGACGAACGGCTCCCACAGGGGCGAGTCCCGCAGGCCCTCGAGCATCTCGAGGGGGATGTCCTTCATGTAGTGCGAGACGGCGCCGGGCCGGTCGCCCGCGTCGAGCAACCGGTACAGCTCCGCGGTTCACTCCGGGACACCCCGTGCCGCGGGGTCGAGCGGCGCCTCGAACAGGACGAGGCGGTCGACCGGCAGGCCCTCGACGGCGGCCCGCAAGGCGATCGCGCAGCCGGACGAGTGGCCGCAGAGCGTCGCGCGCCCGCCGGCGACGTCGATCATCGCCCGCACGGCGGCGAGCTCGTCGGCGAGGTCCACCCTCCCCTCGGGGACGCTGTCCCCCCGGCCCACCCGATCGTGGACGACGGTCGTGAACCCGCGCTCCGCGAGCAGCTCCGCGGTCTCGGTCGTCTGCGGGTCGATGGCGCGGAACGGCCCGGCCCCGGCGACGAACACGACGGCCGGGCCCTCGCCGCGACGGTCGTACCCGACCGTGTCGCCGCGCGACGTGGTGACGTGCTGCGTGAGCGGTGCCGCTGCTCCGGGAGCCATCAGGCATCGCCTGCCCGGGCGGCGATGCCGTCCAGCCGCAGCACCGCGGACTCGTCGCGGTGCGAACCCGACGTCCCGACGTGCGCGTCGCTGATCACCGGGCCCTTGGTGATGACGTGGACGAGCGCCATGCCGTGACCCCGCCCGAGTGAGAAGTCGTCCTTCAACCAGGCGAGGATCGGGCCGGCCTTGGTGCCGGGGCCGAAGCCGCGGGCCGTGGCGAGGGCGACGAGCTCCTGCGGGGTCCTGCCCGTCTTCTGCTCGGCGGCGTCGAGGTAGGCCTGGAACGACATGTGCGCCTCCGGGGGCTGCGAGGGGTCCGTTGGATCCGTGCGCACGTTAGGACCGTGCCGCCCCGCCGAACTCATCGGTCGCGCTGCCGGTCGTCGGATGCCCAGCTACGCCGGCCCGCTCGACGACGACCTGGACGCCGTGACCGACCGGCCGGACGCGCTGCGGGCCGCATCCCGCGGACGAGCTGCGGACCTCTCGCGGACCGAGGCCCGTTCGGAGGGCTCACCGGAGTCCCGAGGGAGATGGATCAACGGGTCGCACTGGTGGAGACGAGGGGAATCGAACCCCTAACCCCCGCCTTGCAAAGGCGGTGCTCTGCCAATTGAGCTACGTCCCCGGGGGGCCCTGCGCGGGCCGGTGGTTCAGCGGGTGGGCGTGCTGACGGCGCCCGGGCCGCTCGTGGCCTCGCGCCAGAGGTCCGCCTCGGTGCGGTCGGTGGACCGCTTCCGGACGGCGACCAGTGCACCGGCCGCAGCGGCGACGAGCGCCAGCTTCTTCAGCACGCGGAGAACCTCCTCGGGCGCTTCGCTCGCCGCGGGGGCGACGTGCGGGGGAACGCGGAACCTCGAGGCTCCGGTACACGGGTGGGCCTGGGAGGACTTGAACCTCCGGCCTCATCCTTATCAGGGATGCGCTCTAACCGCCTGAGCTACAGGCCCGTGAACCTCGAACAGCATACGTGACCGCCGGACCGCGCCCGCAGGGGGCCCGGCACCCCCGCACGGTCGTCCCGAGTGGGCCGGAGGGTCCGCGCAGGGACGACGGACGCGCTCGACGCCACCGGGGGACGGCACCAGGCCGCGGTGTCGTCCGGAGGACGACGGAGTGCTCAGCCCGGAGGGTCCCGCGAAAGGACGACGGCCACGCTCCGCCCCCAGGGGGACGGCACGTGGCCGCGGTGTCGTCCCGAGTGGGGCC
>NZ_FOAO01000010.1:0-103294 GCF_900109665.1 Blastococcus sp. DSM 46786 | reverse complement strand
GGAGGGTCCCGGGAAGGGACGACGGCCACGCTCCGCCCCAACTGGGGACGGCACGTGGCCGCGGTGCGATCCGGAGGATCGCAGTGATTCAGTCCCGTTCGGAGAGCGTGACCTCGAGCCCGCCGACCAGGTCGGAGCAGAGGTTGTAGATGAACGTGCCGACGGTGCAGAGCGCGGTGAGCAGGACGACGTTGATCGCCCCGATGACCGCCGCACCCCAGAACACCACGCCGAGGGTCACGACGTCGCCCGTGGACTCCGCGCCCGACGCGCTGCCGATCTGCCCGAACAGGTCGTTCACGGCCTCGAAGACGCCCAGCCCGCCGAGGACCATGTACAGCAGGCCGACCGCCACCATCCAGATGAAGAAGAGTGCGATCGACAGCATCAGCGAGATCTTCAGCGCCGACCAGGTGTCGATGTGGCGCACCTGCAGGCGGGCGCGGCGCGGGCCGCGGCCGGCCTTGCCCCGGCCGGTCCGCGCGCTGCCCACGCCGACGCCCATCGGGCCGGCGCCGCTCTCGGGGCCGCCCGCGGGCGCGTCGCCGTCGTCGGAGGGCGCCTGCTTGGGGGTGTCCTGCGGCGGCGCACCCTGCGGCGCCGTGCCCTGCGGGGCGGCCCCCTGCTGGGCCGGGGTGGCGCCGGTCGCCGGGGTCAGCGGCTGCGGGACGACAGGCGCCGAACCCGTGCCGGGGGCCTGGGCCCGCTGGCTCCCGGTCGCGGGGATGGACTGCGTCGGGGCCGGCTTGCCGTCCGTGGGGGTGCCCTTCGCCGCGCCGCCGTCCCCTGCCCGGGAGTCGGTGCGCACCGAACCGTGCGTCCGGTCGCTCATGCCAGTCTCCCGTTCCGCAGCGGCGACGCCGCTCCTTCAGTTCCGGGCTCCGCGGCGGCTTCTGGCCACCGCGGAGCCGCAGTCGCTTGCGTGACTAACTACTCACCCTAGGCCGGAGGCTCGTCGTTGTCCGTCGTACGCGCGATCGCCACGATCGACACGTCCTCCGGCAAGTTCATGAGCTTGACGCCCATCGTGGCCCGGTCCTTGTTGTGCCGCACCCCGTTGACCGGCGTCCGGATGACGCCGCCACCGGAGGTGATGGCGTAGAGCTCGTCGCCGAGGGTCACCGCGAGTGCCCCGACGAGCGCCCCCTTGCGCGCCTTCGGGTCGGCCGTCAGCACGCCCTTGCCGCCGCGGCCCTGGTTCGGGTAGTTCTCGATGCCGGTGCGCTTGGCGAACCCGCGCTCGGTGGCGACGAGGACGTCGACCCCCTCCTGCGCGACGATCATCGACAGCAGGCGGTCGTCCTCGGACAGCGAGATGCCGCGGACGCCCTCGGTCGCGCGGCCCATCGGCCGCAGCGCGGCGTCGTCGGCCTTGAACCGGATCGACATCGCCTTGCGGGTCACGAGCAGGAGGTCCTGCTCCGGGTCGATCAGCGAGGCGCCGACCAGCTCGTCGCCATCGCGCAGGTTGATCGCGATGACGCCGCCCTGGCGGGGCGAGTCGAAGTCGGTCAGCCGGGTCTTCTTGACCTGCCCCTTGGCGGTGGCCAGCACCAGGTACGGGGCGACCGTGTAGTCCTTGATCTGCATGACCTGGGCGATCTTCTCGTCGCCCTGGAACGCCAGGATGTTGGCCACGTGCGCGCCGCGGGCCGTGCGGTTGGCCTCGGGCAGCTCGTAGGCCTTCGCCCGGTAGACCCGGCCCTTGTTCGTGAAGAACAGGATCCAGTCGTGCGTGGAGCCCACGAAGAAGTGGTCGACGATGTCGTCCTGCTTGAGCTGGGCCCCCATCACGCCCTTGCCGCCGCGGCGCTGCGACCGGTAGAGGTCGCTCTTGGTCCGCTTGGCGTAGCCGGTGCGGGTGATGGTGACGACGACCTCCTCCTCCGCGATGAGGTCCTCCATCGAGACGTCGCCCTCGTTGGCCACGAACTGGCTGCGCCGGTCGTCGCCGTACTTCTCGACGATCTCGGCGAGCTCGTCCTTGACGATCTGCCGCTGACGCTCCGGCGAGGCGAGGATGGCCTGCAGGTCGGCGATGCGGGCCTCGATCTCGGCGAGCTCGTCCATGATCCGCTGGCGCTCGAGGGCGGCCAGCCGGCGCAGCTGCAGGTCGAGGATCGCGACGGCCTGGATCTCGTCGATGTCGAGGAGCTCCATCAGGCCCCCGCGCGCCTCCTCGGCCGAGGGGCTGCGCCGGATGAGGGCGATGACCTCGTCGAGGTGGTCCAGGGCCTTGGCGTAGCCGCGCAGGATGTGCGCGCGCTCCTCCGCCTTGCGCAGCCGGTACCGGGTGCGCCGCTGGATGACCTCGATCTGGTGGTTGACCCAGTTGCGGACCAGCTCGTCCAGCCGGAGCGTGCGCGGCACACCGTCGACGATGGAGAGCATGTTGCAGCCGAACGACGTCTGCAGCTGGGTGTGCTTGTAGAGGTTGTTCAGCACGACCTTGGCGACGGCGTCGCGGCGCAGCGTGATGACCAGCCGGCGGCCGACGCGGTCGCTGGACTCGTCGGCGATCTCGCTGATGCCCTGGAGCCGGCCGTCCTTGACCAGGTCGGCGATGTTCTCGGCGAGGTTGTCGGGATTGACCTGGTAGGGCAGCTCGGTGACGACGAGCTGCACGCGGCCCCGGGCGTCCTCCTCGACGGTGACGACGGCGCGCATGCGCACCGAGCCGCGGCCGGTGCGGTAGGCGTCCTCGATGCCCTCCCGGCCGACGATCAGGCCGTGGGTCGGGAAGTCGGGGCCCTTGATCCGCTCCATGCAGGCGGTGAGGGCCTCCTCGGCCTCCGCCTCGGGGTGGTCGAGCATCCAGAAGACGGCCGCGGCCACCTCGCGCAGGTTGTGCGGCGGCATGTTGGTGGCCATGCCGACCGCGATCCCGGCGGAGCCGTTGATCAGCAGGTTCGGGACGCGCGCCGGCAGGACGACGGGCTCCTGGGTGCGGCCGTCGTAGTTGCCCTGGAAGTCGACGGTCTCCTCGTCGATGCCGGCCAGCATCTCCATGGCCAGCGGCGTGAGGCGGCACTCGGTGTACCGCATCGCGGCCGCCGGGTCGTTGCCCGGCGAGCCGAAGTTGCCCTGCCCGTCGATCAGCGGGTAGCGCATGGACCACGGCTGGGCGAGGCGGACGAGGGCGTCGTAGATCGCCGAGTCACCGTGGGGGTGGTAGTTACCCATGACCTCGGCGACCGGGCGGGCGCACTTCACGTAGCCGCGGTCCGGGCGGAAGCCCTGGTCGTACATGGCGAACAGCACGCGGCGGTGCACCGGCTTGAGGCCGTCGCGGACCTCGGGCAGGGCGCGGCCGACGATCACGCTCATCGCGTAGTCGATGTAGCTGCGCTGCATCTCCTGCTGGAGGTCGACCGCTTCGACGCGGTCGCGGGGTGGGGTCTCCGTCACGGTTCAGGTCTCCACAGGTCGGTGCACAGAGGTGGACAAAAGGCCAAGTCGACCGCTAAGGCCCCGTCCCGCCCCTCGGAGTGGGCCGGGACGGGGCCGGGGTTCAGACGTCGAGGAAGCGGACGTCGCGAGCGTTGCGGGTGATGAAGCTGCGCCGGGCCTCGACGTCCTCGCCCATGAGGATGCTGAAGACCTCGTCCGCGGCGGCGGCGTCCTCCAGCGTCACCTGGCGGAGGATGCGGGTCTCGGGGTTCATCGTGGTCTCCCACAGCTCGCTGGCGTTCATCTCGCCGAGCCCCTTGAACCGCTGGATCATCTCGTCCTTGATCTTGCGGCCGCTCTCGACGCCGGCCTTGACGACGGCGTCGCGCTCCTTGTCGCTGTAGGCGTACTCGTCGCCGACCTTGCCGCCCCACTTGATCTTGTACAACGGGGGCTTGGCCAGGTAGACGTACTGCCCCTCGACCAGCGGCCGCATGAAGCGGAACAGCAGCGTGAGCAGGAGCGTGCTGATGTGCTGGCCGTCGACGTCGGCGTCGGCCATCAGCACGATCTTGTGGTACCGGAGCTTCGAGATGTCGAACTCGTCGTGGATGCCGGTGCCGAAAGCGGTGATCATCGACTGGACCTCGGTGTTCTTGAGGACCCGGTCGATGCGCGCCTTCTCGACGTTGATGATCTTGCCACGGATCGGCAGGATCGCCTGGTACATCGAGTCGCGGCCGGACTTCGCCGAGCCACCGGCCGAGTCACCTTCGACGATGTAGACCTCCGAGTTGCGCGGGTCCGTCGAGCGGCAGTCGGCCAGCTTGCCGGGCAGGCCGCTGACCGAGAGCAGGCTCTTGCGGGCCAGCTTGCGGGCGTCCTGCGCCGCGCGCCGGGCGCGGGCCGCGGAGGCGGCCTTGGTGATGATCGTCTTGGCCTCGGTCGGGTTGGACTCGAACCAGTGCCCGATCTGCTCGTTGCAGATCTTCTGCACGAAGCCCTTGACCTCGGTGTTGCCGAGCTTGGTCTTGGTCTGCCCCTCGAACTGCGGGTCGCCCAGCTTCACCGAGACGATCGCCGCGAGGCCCTCGCGGATGTCGTCGCCGGTGAGCTTCTCGTCCTTCTCCTTGAGCAGCTTCTTCTCGACGGCGTACCGGTTGACGATCGAGGTGAGCGCCGCGCGGAAGCCCTCCTCGTGGGTGCCGCCCTCGTGGGTGTTGATGACGTTGGCGAAGGTGTGCACCGACTCGGAGTAGGCGTCGGACCACTGCATCGCGATGTCCACCGACATGGCCATGTCGTTCTTGCCGGTGCCCTCGGCGGAGAAGCCGATGACCGACTTGTGGATCGGCGTCCGCCGCTTGTTGATGTGGCCGACGTAGTCGACGAGGCCGCCGTCGTACCGGTAGGTGACCTCGGTGGGCTCGAACGCCTCGTCCTCGGCCTCGGTCGGCGTGGCCGCCTCGGCCAGCGACTCCTCGCCCACCCCCGTCTCGGCCTTGGCGTGGCCCGGGCGCTCGTCGCGCAGCACGATGGTCAGCCCGGCGTTCAGGAAGGCCATCTCCTGGAGCCGGCGGTTGATCGTGTCGAACGAGTAGGTCGTGGTCTCGAAGATGCCGCCGTCGGCCCAGAAGGTGATCTGGCTGCCGCGCTTGTCGGTCGGGCCGACCTCCTCCAGCGGACCCGGCTTGGCCTCGGTGTACTCCTGGTGCCACTCCTTGCCGCGGGTCCAGACGCGGACGTCGAGCCTGGTCGAGAGCGCGTTGACGACGGTGACGCCGACGCCGTGCAGACCGCCGGACACGCCGTAGCTCTTGCCGTCGAACTTCCCGCCCGCGTGCAGGACGGTCATGATCACCTCGACCGTCGGCCGCTTCTCGACGGGGTGCATGTCCACCGGGATGCCGCGGCCGTTGTCCTCGACCCGGACGCCACCGTCGGCCAGCAGGGTGACCTTCACGGTGTCGCAGTAGCCGGCCAGCGCCTCGTCGACGGCGTTGTCCACGACCTCCCACACCATGTGGTGCAGACCGCGCTCACCGGTGGAGCCGATGTACATACCGGGGCGCTTGCGCACCGCCTCGAGGCCCTCGAGGACGGTGATGGAGCTGCCGGAGTAGGTGTTGTCGACCTGGGGTGCTGCGACCACGTGGGGCCTTCCTCTCGAGCAACCGGCGCGCCGGGACCCCGAGCACGCGCGGGGGGCCGGGACGGCGCAGGAGGGCGCTCAGCCGGTTGCTGACGGTTTTCGTCTCCCACGATAGCGCGAGGTACGACAGGAACCGTGCCGTGCACGCCCTGACGTCGTGTCTGCGCCGCTCGCAGGATGACCGCCACCATCCTGCTTGCCCCCCGCCCCGACACGCCGCCAGGGACGGCGCTGGCCGGTTCGAGGTCGCGCGCTCGTCGTCGGCACCGCTGGAGTTCCACGTGGAACACGGTCCCGGCGGCGCGGGACGGTGCTGCGCCGGCCGTCCTCCCGCGCCGTACGGCGTCCTCCCTCAGCGCCCACCGCGAGGGAGGACGCGCGATGATCAAGGTCACCTGATCCCGGCCGCGGACGTCACACCAGCAGCTGGGCCGCCGCGAGTTCGCGGTAGAGCGGGCTGCTGCCGACCAGCTCGTCGTGGGTGCCGCGCGCGACCACCCGCCCCTCGTCGAGCACCACGATCTGGTCGCTGTCGAGCACCGTGGACAGCCGGTGGGCGACGACCAGCAGCGCCCGGCCCGCCGACGCCGCCGCCAGGGTGGTGCGCAGCAGCCCCTCGTTGCGCGCGTCCAGGCTGGCCGTCGGCTCGTCGAGCAGCAGGAGCTCGGGGCGGGCGAGCAGCGAGCGCGCGATGGCCAGCCGCTGCCGCTCACCCCCGGACAGCAGCACGCCCTCGTCGCCGACCAGCACGTCGAGCCCGCGCGGCGAGCGCCGGACGACGTCGGTGAGGCCGACGTCGGCGAGCACCGCCCAGAGCTCGGGGTCGGTGGCGTCCGGCCGGGTGAGCAGCAGGTTGTCCCGCACGCTGCCGGCGAGGACGGGGGCCTCCTGCTCGACGTAGCCGAGCCCGGCGCGCAGGGCCGCCCGGGGCAGGTCCCGGACGTCGGTGCCCGCCCACCGGATCACGCCCCCGGAGTGCGGGTAGAAGCCCTCGATCAGCGCCAGCACCGTGGACTTCCCCGCCCCCGAGGGGCCGACGAGCGCGACCCGGCTGCCGGCGGCGACCTGCAGGGACACCCCGTGCAGCACCGGTGTCCCGTCCGGATAGGCGAACGAGACGTCGTCCAGCTCGAGCAGCGGCGCGCCGACCGCCGGGCCGGCCGGCCGCGACCCGGCCCGCTGCGGGCGCTCGTCGTCCTCCGGGGGCAGGGCGAGCACCTCCTGGATGCGGGTGAGGGCCCCCAGGCCGGTCTGCAGCTGGGTCCACGCGCCGATCGCCTGCCCCAGCGGCATGACCAGCAGGAACAGGTAGAGGATGAACGCCACCAGGGACGCCACGGTGATGGAGCCGCTCGCCACCCGGTAGCCACCGACGCCGAGGACGGCGAGGAAGGCGCCCTGCACGGCGATCGACCCGGCCGGCGAGACCAACGCCTCCAGCCGGGCCACCTGGACCCCGGCCGCGTACGCCCGCCGGGCGCTCGCGCCGACGGCCGCGACCTCCCGCGCCGTGGCACCGCTGGCCCGGATGGTGCGCACCGCCGACAGCGCGCGCTCGACCGCCGCGGTCATCGCGCCGACCTCCTCCTGGGCGCGCTGGGAGAGCCGGCGCACGCCGCGGGAGGCCAGGACGGCGGTGACCGCACCGATGGCGACGGCCAGCACCGTCACGAGCAGCAGCCAGACGTCGACCACGGCCATCGCCACCAGCGCGCCGACCCCGACCACCACCGAACCGGCGACGTCGACGACGCCGGAGGTGACCGTGGCGCGCAGCAGGGTGGTGTCCGAGCCGACGCGGGACATCAGGTCGCCGGTGCGCCGGCGGTCGTACTCGGCCACCGGCAGCCGCAGCAGCCGGTCGACCAGCGTGAGGCGGGTGGTGAGCACGAACCCCTCGGCCGTGCGCTGCAGGACGAACTGCTGCAGCGCCGAGAGCGCCGAGGCGGCCACCAGGACGACCACGAGCAGCCCGACCGCGGGGAGCAGCGGCTCACCGGCCCCCACCACGTCGATGACCCGGGCCACGAGGGCCGGCTGGGCGAGCGCGGCGGCCGCCCCCACCAGGGACAGACCCCCGGCCAGCAGCAGCCGACGGCGGTGCGGCCGCAGCAGCGGCAGCAGGTCGCGCAGCCGGGCGGCCGGGGGCGGCGCGGTGCCCCCGGCCGGCCCGGCGGAGTCCGTGGGGGTGGGTGCGGTCACGGGTACCGGCGCCGTCAGTACCCGGCGGTGAGCGCAGCGGTGATCGCGGTCAGCAGGCGCGCGTGGTGCTCGAGCAGCTGCGGCCGGTGCCCGTCGGGCCGGATCGCCGCCACGTGGTCACCCGCCCCACCACCCCCGCGGACGGCGGCCGACCAGAACTCGTCGCCGTCGTCGCTGCCCAGCAGCACACCGTGCACGGCGGGGTCCTGCGCGAGGCGGCGCAGCCGCGGGTCGTCCTCCGCGGCCAGCAGCAGCCAGCGGGCGTCGAAGGTCTGGTCGCCGCTGGGCATCGGCACCAGGCCGCCGGTCCGGTGCCGCCAGAAGCGCGCCGGGCTCAGCCGGAAGCCGGGCACGGTGCCCAGCATGGGGACGGCGGTGACCGCGTACTCCGGCACCAGGTAGCGCCCCGACGCGTAGACGACGTCGAACGCGACCAGTTCCAGCGAGCCGGCCCGCCCGCGCAGGACGTTCCCGGCGCGGTGGTCCTTGGTCGCCCGCACCGGGGCGCTGGCGATCAGGTCGGCGAGGCCGGCGTCCTGCGGGGCGGTGCCGTCGGAGACGGTCCACCCCTGCTGCAGCGCCCAGCCCTGGGCCCCGACGAGGTCGCCCTCGTAGCGGAACACCTGCTCGACGGCGCCCGGCTTGCGCCGGCGGCGGCCGAGCAGGCCGCGCTGCGCCGGCTGCTCGGGGGGCGGGAAACCCTGGGACGGGGACTGCTCCTGCGGGTGCTGCGGCGGGTACTGCTGCCCGGGCGGCACCGGCTGCGAGGGCGGGACCTGCTCCGTCGGCGGGACCTGGGGCGGCGGGTAGGCCGCCGGTGGCACGTCCGCGCGGGGGGCCGGCCGGTCGGGCTCCGCGGCCGGCAGGTCCCACCCCGGCGGCTGCCACGGCTGGTTCGCCGGCGGCTCGTCGCGCGGCGCCTTCCGCCGGTCGGCGAAGTTGGGGCGGTCCTCCTCCTCGGCGCCACCGTCGCCGAGGTGCGGCGGTTCGCGCCAGCCGCGGCCGTCGCCGTCGTCGAAGCCGTCCCGGTCACCGTCGCGGGGGGTGCTCATCCCTGCATCGTCCTCCCCGGCGCCGGCCCGCCGGGCGGGCGCCTCATCCGTAGGTGTCGCGCGGCCCCCGACCGCGCACCGAGCGCGGACCCTTCTTCCAGCTGGGAGCCGTCGGTCCGACAACGCGCAACCTGGTCACGACGTCCCCGCCGACCTGCGCGCGCAGCTTGCCCAGGATGGAGGGCGCCAGCAGCCGCAGCTGGGTGGCCCACGCCGTGGACTCGGCCACGACCAGAAGCTCTCCCTCGGTGAGGGTCTGCGGCCGGCAGTGCGACGCGATGTCCGGGCCGACGATCGCGTCCCACCGGCCGAACACCGATCCGACCTTCGTGCGGGCCGACCAGTCCTGCTGGTCGACGAGCGCGTCGACCAGGTTGCCGAGCGGCTGCGGGTCGTCGGCGCCCGGTCGCGGCCCGGTCCAGGTGCGGCGCGGGCCGGCGATCCGGCGCCGGGTCGGCCGCGGCCGGGACGCCGACGCGGCACGGGCCGCCTCGAGCGCGGCACGCGCGATGTCGCTGGGCCGTGCCGGCCGGTCGTCGCTCACGGATCGCCTCCCTCACCCACCGGGACCGCATCCTTCACCACGAGCGCCATGCCGCGCCCCACCTCGACGCGGGTCCCCTGCAGCTCCACGGGCACGTCGTCGACCACGGCGGCGGTGATCAGCGTCTGCTCGGCCGACCGGGCGACGGCGGCCAGCGCCGCGCGCCGCTCGGCGTCCAGGGTGGCGAAGACGTCGTCCAGCACCAGGATCGGGTCCTCCCCCTCGCTGCGCAGCAGCGCGAAGGTGGCCAGCTTCAGCGCCAGGGCCAGCGACCAGGACTCGCCGTGGCTGGCGAAACCCTTCGCGGGGGCCGGCCCGAGGTGGATCACCAGGTCGTCGCGGTGCGGGCCGACCAGCGTCATGCCGCGGTCGAGCTCGTCGCCCCGGCGCTCGGCGATGCGAGCGCGCATCGCCTCGGCCAGGTCCTCCACCGAGGGCAGCGCGGCGCCGACGGGCAGGGCCGCGCCGTCCCCGGCCAGCGGCACCGTCGAGCTGTACCCGAGCCCGGCCGCGACGGCGCCCTCCCCGGCGACGCCGGCGTAGGAGTCGGCGACGTGCGGGACCAGGTCGGCGACCAGCCGCAGGCGCGCGGCGAGGACCTGCGCACCGAGGTCGGTGAGGTGGCCGTCCCAGACGTCGAGGGTCTCCACCGCCTTGCCGCGCGCCAGCCGGGCGGTCTTGAGCAGGGCGTTGCGCTGCTTGAGCACCCGCTCGTAGTCGCTGCGCACCCCCGCCAGCCGGGGCGTGCGGGTGGCCAGCAGCTCGTCGAGGAACCGCCGCCGCTCGGTCGGGTCACCCCGGACCAGGGAGAGGTCCTCCGGCGCGAAGAGCACCGTGCGCACCAGCCCGAGGAGCTCGCGCGGCCGCGGCAGCGCCGCCCGGTTCACCCGCACCCGGTTGGCCTTGCCGGGGTTGATCTCGATCTCGACCAGCAGCTCCCGGTCCCCGCGGCGCAGCGCGGCCCGGACCACGGCCTGCCCCGATCCGTGGCGGACCAGCGGCGCGTCACCGGACACCCGGTGGCTGCCCATGGTGGCCAGGTAGCCGACCGCCTCGACGAGGTTGGTCTTGCCTTCCCCGTTGCGGCCGACGAACACCGTCGGCCCCGGGCCCAGGGCCAGGTCGACCCGTTCCCAGCTCCGGAAGTCGCCCACCTGCAGGTGCCTCAGGTACACCTCAGCACCCGCGGTGGGTGACCGGGGCGGCGGCGGTCCAGGGGTTCGCGCCGAGCCGCTGCCGGCCTACCGGCAGGGGTTTTGCCGCGATCCTGCGAGCGGTGCGGGGCAGGGAGCTCCTTCCCGGGGGTCCTTCCGTTCACGCGGGCCGCTCGGCCTCCTGCGCCTGGACGGCGCGGACCGCGTGCCCGCCGAACTGGTTGCGCAGCGCGGCGACGGCCTTCATGGTCGGCGAGTCCTCCTGCCGGGAGGAGAACCGGGCGAACAGCGAGGCCGCGATCGTCGGCATGGGGACGGCGTTCTCGATCGCCTGCTCCACGGTCCAGCGGCCCTCGCCGGAGTCCTCCGCATAGCCGGAGATGCGCTCCAGCGCCGGGTCCTCCTGCAGCGCACGGACCAGCAGGTCGAGCAGCCAGGAGCGGATGACGGTGCCCTGCGTCCAGGAGGCGATCACGCCGGGGACGTCCTCGATCAGGTCGACCGCGGCGAGCAGCTCGTAGCCCTCGCCGTAGGCCTGCATCAGCGCGTACTCGATGCCGTTGTGGACCATCTTGCTGAAGTGTCCGGCGCCGACCGGGCCCGCGTGCACGTAGCCCGCGCCCGGGATCTCCTGCCCGGACTCGTCCACCGGGGCCGGCGGCTTCAGGGCGTCGAAGATCGGCTGCGCCTTGGCGACGTCCTCCTTCGTGCCCCCGACCATGAGCGCGTAGCCGTTCTCCAGGCCCCACACGCCGCCGGAGACGCCGCAGTCGATGTAGCCGATGCCCTTCTCGCGGCACATGACGTCGTGCACCTGGTCGTCGGTGTACTTGGAGTTGCCGCCGTCGATGATCACGTCACCGGGGGCGAGGAGGCCGGCGAGCTCCTTGACGGTGGCCTTCGTCGGCTCGCCCGAGGGCACCATCACCCAGACGACGCGGGGCTCGGCGAGCGCCTCGACGAGTTCCGGCAGGCTCTCGACGTCCCGCTTCCCCGGCGACCGGTCGTAGCCCACCACCTCGTGACCGGCGCGGCGCAGCCGCTCGGCCATGTTGCCGCCCATCTTGCCCAGCCCGATCAGACCCAGCTGCACGACTCGCCCCTCTTCGACCTCGACTGCGTTGACTGCCATCGTGCTCGCCCGGCACGGCCTTGACACCTCGGGCCGCTCGCCGCGGCCCGGTCCAGGGGCTCGCCGCGAGCGTGCGAGCGGTGAGGAGGACCGGGCTCTCGCTTCACCCCGGCAGCCGCACCGGCATGATCAGGTACCGGTAGCTGCCGGCGCGCCCGGCCGGCACCGGCGGCGCGTCGCCGTCGGCCGGCGGCTCGTCGACGCCGGAGAGCACGGCGGGCTTGAGCGGGCTGGTGAAGTCCATGCGCGCCCGCTCGGTGTGCACGGCGGCCAGACCGTCGAGGAGGAACGTCGGGTTGAACCCGATGGTGAGCGGCTCGCCGTCGAAGTCGACGTCGCAGCGCTCCTCCGCCTGCCCCTCGTCGTCACTGCCGCCCGCCCGCAGGGTCACCTGGCCGGGGCTGAACTCGCAGCGCAGCGGCGTCCCCCGCTCGGCGACCAGCGCCACGCGCTTGGCGGCGTCGGTGAACAGGCCGACCGGGAGCGTGGCGTTGGCGAACGACTCCGACGGCATGATCGCGCGGTACTTCACGAACTCGGCGTCCAGCAGCCGGGTGGTGGTCTGCCGGTCCTTGCCGGAGAGGCCGAGGATGCCCTCGCCGGAGCTGCCCGAGGACAGCGAGAGGGTGATCTCCGGCCCGCTGGTCAGCGTCTTCGCGGCCTCGGCCAGCGTGCGGGCGGGCACCAGCACCGCGGCCGACAGGCCCGAGGTCTGCGGGCGCCAGGCGAACTCCCGCACGGCCAGGCGGTAGCGGTCGGTGGCGGCCAGGGTGATCTGGTCGTCGTCGATCTCCAGCCGGACGCCGGTGAGCATCGGCAGCGTGTCGTCCCGCCCGGCGGCGATGGCGACCTGGGCCACCGCCTCGCTGAAGACCTCGCTGTCGACGATGCCGGCCGCGGAGGGCATCGCCGGCAGGGACGGGTAGTCCTCGACCGGCAGCGTGGGCAGGCTGAAGCGCGCATTGCCGCAGGTGATCGCCAGGCGCGGCCCCTCGGCGGTGATCTCGACCGGGTGCGGCGGCAGCGCACGGGTGATCTCGGCGAGCAGCCGGCCCGGGACCAGCACCCGCCCGCTCTCGCTGGTCTGCACGTCGACCTCGGAGCGCGCGGAGACCTCGTAGTCGAAACCGGAGACCGACAGCTGGTTCCCCTCGGCCTCGAGCAGGATGCCCGCCAGCACCGGTACCGACGGCCGCGGCGGCAGGCTGCGCGCCGTCCAGGCGACGGCGTCGGCGAGCACTTCACGTGCCACCCGGAACTTCATCTCTCGACCCACCCATGCTCGGTCCGCGTCCGTGGGACCACCGGGGAGGTGGCCGGCACGGGCGCGGAGCTCGTCGTCCGTCCTGCGGCGGGGCAGAGGCTCCGCTGCGGTGCTCATCGTGCCTGTTGCAGCCCCTGGTGGGGAAACCCCGGTCCCTCGATGGGTTGCTGTTCCCCACGAGGTCTCGGTGATGGGCGTCCGGGAGCCGGGAACCCTGCCCAGCGGAGCGTCCCCACCCAGACTGTGGTTCGAGAATTCTCCGGGATAACTCCTTCATCCTCGTCATCACTGGTGTGGAACCTGGGGATCGAGGCCCTTCGCGCAGGTCAGCGCCCGGATCGGGGTGTTGGCCGATTGTGGGTGGTCAGGGTCTCCCTGTTGTCGACACGTGGACAGATCGACGGTTGTGCACGGTCACCGCCGGCGGTCCACCTGCTGTCCCCTGCGTCTCCCCGGTCCGTCCCCAGGTGGTGTGCACCGGTCGCGGGCGGCCGGCGGCGCCCCGTGCGGACCGGATCGCCCTGGACGGACATCCGTGCAGGTCAACGGCGCGCGACCGGCATCCGGGGGCTCGTCGGCCGAGAGCTGGGGGTGCCGTGTCGACGGGTCGCGGAACGGTGCCGACCGGACTTTCCCCCAGCTGTGCACATCCCTGGGGACAACTTCTCGACGAGTCGACGCCGGTCGCCGTCCCCACGCGGGTCATCGTGCGCAGAACCAGCGATTCCTCCGTCCCCAGGGATCCACACAGGTGTGGACAACGACTTGTCGACCGCGTCGGGACGGTGGCCGGCAGGCGTCCGGACGGTGACCGTCGCGGGTGCGCACCGTCACCGCGGGCAGCCGTGGACGGCGACCAGGACGTGAACATCCGAGGTAGGGCAAGCTCCCGCCGAGACGGCCCAGGGTGTGCGAGCAGGCGCCCGGTGACCGGCTCCGTGAGAGTTGGGGACGGCACAGGCAGGGTCGCGCCGAGTGGGGCCCGGAGGGTCCCGCGCAGGCACGACTGGTGGGCTCAGCTCACGTCGGGAACGGCACGCGGTGACGTGCTGGAACGGCCTCCCTGCAGGGGACCGGCGCGAGCGTGCGAGCGCTGGGGGGCAGGGAAGTCCTTCTACTGCCGGGCGCGGCTCTTGATGCGGGCGGTGAGCTCGGTGACCTGCGTGTACGTCGCCCGCCGCTCGCTCATCAGGTTGGTGATCTTCTTGACCGCGTGCATGACCGTGGTGTGGTCCTTGCCGCCGAACGAGGCCCCGATGCGCGGCAGCGACAGCTCGGTCAGCTCACGGCAGAGGTACATCGCGATCTGCCGGGCGTTGACCAGCGTGCGGCTGCGGTTGGTGCCCTGCAGCTCTTCCATCGTCACGGAGAAGTACTCGGCGGTGGCGGCCATGATGATCGCCGCGGTGATCTGCGGCCCCTGCTCGTCGCTGATCAGGTCCTTGAGCACGAGTTCGGCCAGGGGCAGGTCGACCTGCTGCTTGTTGAGCGACGCGAACGCGGTCACGCGGATGAGCGCGCCCTCGAGCTCGCGGATGTTGGTCTGCACCTTCGACGCGATGAACTCCAGCACCTGGTCGGGCACCTGCAGCCGCTCGCCCCACGCCTTCTTGCGCAGGATCGCGATGCGGGTCTCCAGGTCGGGTGCCTGGACGTCGGTGATCAGCCCCCACTCGAAGCGGGTGCGCAGCCGGTCCTCGAGCGTCGTCAGCTTCTTCGGCGGCCGGTCGGAGGTGATCACGATCTGCTTGCTGGCGTTGTGCAGCGTGTTGAAGGTGTGGAAGAACTCCTCCTGCGTCCGCTCGGCGCGCTCCAGGAACTGGATGTCGTCGATGAGCAGGAAGTCGATGTCGCGGTACCGGCGGCGGAAGTCCTCGGCCCGGCCGGAGTGCACCAGGTTGATGAACTCGTTGGTGAACTCCTCGGTGCTCACGTAGCGCACCTTGACGTTGGGGAACATCCGCGCGGCGTAGTGCCCGATCGCGTGCAGGAGGTGGGTCTTCCCCAGCCCGGACTCGCCGTAGATGAACAGCGGGTTGTAGGCCCGCGCCGGCGCCTCGGCGACCGCGACCGCCGCGGCGTGGGCGAACCGGTTGCTGTTGCCGATGACGAAACTGTCGAAGACGTACTTGGGGTTGAGCCCCGGGTCCAGGCCGGCGGGGCGGCCCGCCTCCGGCCGGCGGCTGCGCGCCCCGGCCGCGGGTCCGGCCCCGGAACGGCGCGACTCCCCCGCCGACCCGTCGACGTCGAACGGGAGCACGTCGGCGGTCGACGCCGTCCCGGCGCCACCCCAGTCCTGGCTCGTGGCCGGCGCCGACGCGTCGCTGCCCCACGTGGTGGTGCTCCAGTCCTCCGGCGCCCCGCGGTCGGCCGGGGGGCGCGGCGGGCCGTCGGCGGGGTGGAGCTCGCGGACCTCGGGGAAGTCGTGGGCGACCGGTCGCTCGGCCGCCGCGGGCCGGTCCCAGGGTGCGGGGGTGCCCACGACGTCGGTGCGGACGCCGAACGCGCTGCGCCCGTCGTCGGTGCGGTCCCGGTTGGCCTGGTCCTCCTCGGCCCGCTGCGCCTCGACCGCCGACCAGGGCCGGCGGGTCGGCTCGTCGTCCCGGGGGTCGGGCGGTGGCGCCGCCGGCGCGTCCTCGAGCTGGACGGCGACGCGGATGTCGCGGCCGAACTGCTCGGACAACGCTTCGGCGAGCACCCGGCGCATGCGCGACTCGAGCACCGTCTGGGTGAACTCGTTCGGCGCCGCCAGCACGGCGGTGTCCTCGACCAGGCCCAGCGGCCGGGTCAGGTTGAGCATCGCGTTCTGCTGCGGGGAGAGGCTGGTCGCCAGTCGCTCCCGGATCTGGTCCCAGGCCGTCGCCAGGTCCAGCGTGGCATCCGCCATGCCGTCTCGTCCTCCCAGTGCTGTCGACCCCGCGGCCGCTCCCGGTGCGTCCTGCACGGCCGCGCCGCGCCCTCCGCGGCCGTCCACCGGTGGATGCCCCGGTTGTGGACACACGAACGCGTGCGATCCACATCGGTGTCCACAGGCTGTGCACGGCCGGCAGAGGTGCTGCGCCGGCTCCGCACGGGACGCTGGCCGATGCAGCGTCTTCGCTGGTCACGGCCTTGTTCGGGCGGCTGGAGGAGTGGCTCGGCGGTCGGTCGACCGACGGGGTCGGCCCGCGCGCCGTGACCCTGACGTCCGACGCGGAGCGACGGCGACGCTAACAGCCCCGTCCACAGCCCGGCAACGCCGCCGCGGTCCGCACCGGGTGGCGCAGAGGTCGCTCCGCGCATCGGAGGACGTCGTGCCCGCCCGGCGTGCCGCCGTGGTCCGCCCGTCGTGGTGGGCGCACCATGGGCGGTCGGTCACCGGCACCCGTTCGTCCTCGGCTATGCTGGCCGGAGTCTGCGGACGGGTGTGCCCGTCCTCCCGCCGCGCCAGTCTGCGCGGTCGGGCCCGGGTCCGTCGGTCCGCAGTGCCAGCTTCCGGGGTCCCGGGGACGGTCGTCGTGCCGTTCCGGTGCCCCGCGCGCTCCCGTCCACCGACGGGGCGCACCGCCGATGCCGTGTAGTGGGAGTACCTCGTGAGCAAGCGCACCTTCCAGCCGAACAACCGCCGCCGGTCCAAGACCCACGGCTTCCGGCTGCGGATGCGGACCCGCGCGGGCCGGGCGATCCTCGCCACCCGTCGGCGCAAGGGCCGCGAGAAGCTCTCCGCCTGACGTGCTGCCTGCGCAGGCACGCCTGCGCCGGCGCCCGGAGTTCACCGCGGTGGTCCGATCCGGCCGGCGCGCCGGGCGGCCGACCATGGTGCTGCACTACCTCCCCGAACGGCCCGAGCAGCCGGCCGGCGACGCATCGTCGCCGGTGGCTGCGCGGGCCGGTTTCGTGGTGGGCAAGAGCGTGGGCAACTCGGTGGTCCGCCACCGGGTGACCCGCCGGCTGCGTGCCGTGGTCCGCACCGAGCTCGACCGGCTCCCGGCGAGCGCGGACCTCGTCGTCCGAGCCCGTCCCGAGGCCGCCGCGGCCGACTCGGCCGCGCTGCACCGCGACCTGACCGCCGGCCTGGACCGGCTGCTCGGCGACCGGGGGGCGCGGCGGTGAACGTCCCGACCGGGTCGGCCCCGCACCGCTCCGCCGCCGCTCGGCTGCTGCTGTGCGCCGTCGGCTTCTACTCCCGGGCGATCAGCCCGGCGTTCCCCCCGCGGTGCCGGTTCCACCCGACCTGCAGCGCCTACGCGGCCGAGGCGGTCGGCCGGCACGGCGCGGCCCGCGGCAGCCGGCTGGCGCTGGTACGGCTGGCCAAGTGCGCGCCGTGGCACCCGGGCGGTGTGGACCCCGTGCCGCCGGCCCGTGGAACTGGGACGGGCGCCCGCTCGTCCAGCTCAGCGGCACGTCCTCAGGTCGCGCCGTCCGATGACCCCGGCCGCGAGGCCACCCCGCCGGCCGCGTGCCGGACCCCGCAGGAGGAGTCCTCCGTTGCTTGACTGGCTGTACACCGCCATCTCCTGGGTCATGGCCCGGTGGCACTCGCTGTGGAACCTGGTGTTCGGCGACCCCGCACCGGAGACGGCCCTCGGCGGGCTGAGCTGGGTGCTGGCGATCGTCTTCCTGGTCGTCACGATCCGCCTGATCCTCTTCCCGCTGTTCGTGAAGCAGGTCAAGTCGCAGCGGGCGATGCAGGAGCTCCAGCCGGAGATCGCCAAGCTGCGCAAGCAGTACGGCAGCGACCGCCAGGGGATGGCCGTGGCGATGCAGCAGCTCCAGAAGGAGCGCGGCGTCAACCCGCTGGCCGGCTGCCTGCCGATCCTGCCGCAGATCCCGGTCTTCCTGTCGCTCTTCCACGTCCTGCGCCGGCTGGCGCCGGACAAGCAGGGTCTGTACTCGTGGTCGAACCAGCTCACCGACGAGGCCGCACGGGCGCAGCTGTTCGGTGCGCCGATCTCCGCGTCGTTCAACATGAGCGGCGCCAAGGAGCAGGCGATCCTCGGGATCGCCGGGGTCAACTACACGAACATCCGCATCGTCGCGTTCGCGCTGATCATCGTCATGTGCTTCACGACGTACTTCACGCAGAAGCAGATCATGTCGCGCTCGGGCCCGGTCGAGGGCCAGGCCGCCATGGTGCAGAAGCTGATGCTCTACGGCGTCCCGATCAGCCTCTTCGTCTCGGGCTTCATCTTCCCGATCGGTGTCCTCATCTACTGGATGACGAACAACCTGTGGACGATGGGCCAGCAGTTCTTCATCCTCCGCAAAATGCCGCCGCCCGGTTCGGACGCCGCCAAGGCGAAGGCCGCCGCGGACAAGCCGGCGATCGACCCCAAGACGCTGGCCCCGAAGCCCGGCGCCAAGCCGGTGCGGCCCAAGCAGGGGCGCCCGTCGGGCACCACCGCCGCCCCGGCCAGCACCGTGGACGGCGACGGCCTCCCCGGTGACGGGCCCACGGCGGACGGTTCAACGGCGGACGGTTCCACGGACAACGGTTCCACGGACAACGGTTCCACGGACAACGGCTCGACGGGGAACGGCTCGACGGCCAACGGTTCCACCGGGTCGCGCAACGCCGGTTCCGGATCCGGCCGCAGCTCCCGGCCCGGGGCGGGCCAAGGGCCGGCCAACCGCGGGAAGCGGAAGCGTCGCTGACCTCCGCCGTACCGCTCCCCCGCCGGCCCGTCCGGCACACAGACCACCGGGACGACCCGGCCGCCGCACCGAACTGGGAGGAACACCCGTGAGTGCTCCGCAGCAGCCCGTGACAGACAACCCGCCGGCCCTGCCCGACGCGGACGCCGCCAGCGACGACGCCGTCGTGGAGCCCGTCGACGTCGAGACGGACGGGGCAGGTGGGGCCGGTGGGACCGGCGACGACCTGCTGGTCCGCGAGGGTGACGTGGCCGGGGACTACCTGGAACGCCTCCTCGACATCCTCGACGTGGACGGCGACATCGACCTCGACGTGGAGGGCGACCGGGCGTCGGTCGCCATCGTCGGGGGCCGGCTGGGCGACCTCATCGGGCCGGACGGCGCGACGCTCGAGGCGCTGCAGGAGCTCACCCGCCTCGCCGTCGCCCAGTCGACGGGCGTGCGCAGCCGGCTGATGCTCGACGTCGGCGGATACCGGGCCAAGCGCCGGGCCGACCTCACCTCGCTGGCCGCGGAGACCGCGCGCCGGGTCTCCGCCAGCGGTCAGCCCGAGCGGCTGAGCCCGATGAACCCGTTCGAGCGCAAGGTCGTGCACGACGTCATCTCCTCGGTCGCGGGCGTGCACAGCGAGTCGGAGGGCGAGGAGCCCCGCCGCCGCGTCGTGGTCCTGCCCGACAGGTGAGCGACGCAGGTCCCCCGGCCGGCGCGGCGGGCGTGCCGGAGGTACCCGCTGCGCCGGCGCAGGCCGCCGAGGTCTTCGGCGCCGCCCTGCCCGCGGCGCAGCGGTACGTGGCCCGGCTCGCCTCCGACGGGGTGACCCGCGGACTCATCGGCCCCCGCGAGGTCCCCCGGCTGTGGGAACGGCACGTGCTCAACAGCGCCGCGGTGGCCGAGGCGGTGCCCCGGGACGCCCGGGTGGTCGACGTCGGCAGCGGCGCCGGGCTGCCGGGTATCCCCCTCGGACTGGCGCGTCCGGACATCGCCCTCACGCTCGTCGAGCCGATGGCCCGGCGGGTGGAGTTCCTGGAGGAGGCGGTCGCCGACCTGGCCGAGGCGCCGTCGACGTGGCGGGTGGTGCGGGGCCGCGCCGAGGACCGGTCGGTGGTCGCCGCCGTCGGACGCGTCGACGTCGTCACCGCCCGGGCGGTCGCACCCCTCCCACGGCTCGTCGGCTGGTGCCGTGGCCTCCTGCGGCCGGGAGCCCAGCTGGTGGCCCTCGTCGGGTCGCGGGCGCTGGCCGAGCTGCCGGCGCTCCGGCCGGAACTGCACGCCGCCGGGATGCGTGACATCGAGGCGCGGGCCGTCGGTGCATCACTGGGAGACGCTGCCACTACCGTGGTGGTCATGACGCGGGGAGACCGGTGACGGTGCCGGGAGGCCGATCCGTGTCCTGTTCCACGTGGAACAGATGCCGCTACCCGATCCGTTCCACGTGAAACGCCGGCAGAGGAAGGACCAGCGATGACCGACCCGGGCGAGCGGCTGCGCAGCAGTCTCGCGGCTGACCAGTCGTCGACGGCGTCGTCCTCGGGTGGGCTCGCGGACTTCGACAGCCCTATCGCCATGGAGGCCCTGCGCGCGACGCGCGTGCTGCACGCCGCCGAGCAGGAGCCCTTCCCTGCTCCCGGGCGCATCCGGGTCATCACCATCGCGAACCAGAAGGGCGGGGTCGGGAAGACCACGTCCACGGTGAACCTCGGCGTGGCCCTCGCCCTGTACGGCCTGCGCACCCTCGTCATCGACCTCGACCCCCAGGGCAACGCGAGCACCGCCCTCGGCGTCGAGCACACCGTGGGCACGCCCTCGATCTACGACGCGCTCGTCGGCGACAGCACGCTCTCCGAGGTGGTGCACCCGACGACGGCCAGCCCCAACCTGCTCTGCGTGCCGGCGACCATCGACCTGGCCGGCGCCGAGATCGAGCTGGTCTCCGTCGTCGCCCGCGAGCACCGGCTGCGGCGGGCGATCGAGGCGTACGTCGCGGCCCTGCCGCGGGAACGCCGGCCGCACTACGTGCTCATCGACTGCCCGCCCTCGCTGGGACTGCTGACGCTCAACGCGCTGGTGGCCGGCGACGAGGTGCTCATCCCCATCCAGTGCGAGTACTACGCGCTGGAGGGGCTGGGGCAGCTGCTCAACAACATCGACCTGGTCCGCCAGCACCTGAACCCGGGGATCGCCGTGCGGACGATCCTGCTCACCATGTACGACGGGCGCACCAAGCTCGCCGACCAGGTCGCCGACGAGGTGCGCAACCACTTCGGCGAGCTCGTGCTCCAGGCGGTCATCCCCCGCAACGTCCGGGTCTCCGAGGCTCCGGGCTACGGGCAGTCGGTCCTGACCTACGACCCGGGTTCGCGCGGCTCGACCAGCTACGTCGAGGCCGCCCGGGAGCTGGCGCAGCGCGGGGTCGCGCTGGAACCGCTCGACGTGGCGGCGGGCAGCAACGGGGCCACCCCGGTCGGCGCGCTCGCCTTCGGGGAGACGTCGGTGCCGTTCCGCCAGGACTCCCAGTGACCACCCCTGCCAGCGAGGAGCAGTCATGACGAAGCGAGGCGGCCTGGGACGCGGGCTGGCGGCGCTCATCCCGACGGGTCCGGCGCCCACGCCTGCCCCGGTCGCCCCGGCTGCGCCCGCGCCGAGCCAGGAGCGGGACGAGCAGACCGGTGAGCAGCCACCGGCGACGCCCGCCGCCGGCGAGCGTGCCGAGGCGGCGCCGGCGTCCGCCCCGGTCAGCCTGGTGCCCTCCCCCCCGCCATCGCCGGCCGCGGAGGCGGACACGGTGGGTGTGCCGGGGGCGCAGCTCCGCGAGGTCTCGGTCGAGGACGTCGTGCCGAACCCGAAGCAGCCCCGGCAGGTCTTCGACGACGAGGCCCTGGACGAACTGACGCACAGCATCAAGGAGTTCGGGCTCCTCCAGCCGATCGTCGTCCGGGAGTCCGAGGGCGGGCGCTACGAGCTCATCATGGGCGAGCGGCGCCTGCGTGCGGCGCGGGCCGCGGGGCTCGGCACCGTGCCCGCGATCGTGCGCGACACGACCGACGACGCGATGCTCCGAGACGCCCTGCTGGAGAACATCCACCGGGTCCAGCTGAACCCGCTGGAGGAGGCCGCCGCCTACCAGCAACTGCTCGAGGAGTTCGGGGCCACGCACGAGGAGCTCGCCCAGCGGATCGGGCGCAGCCGCTCCCAGGTCACCAACACCATCCGGCTGATGAAGCTGCCGGTGAAGGTGCAGACCCGCGTCGCCGCCGGCGTCATCTCCGCCGGGCACGCTCGCGCGCTGCTCGGCCTGCAGGACCCGGTGGCCCAGGACGCCCTCGCTACCCGCATCGTCGCCGAGGGCCTGTCGGTGCGGGCCACCGAGGAGGCCGTCGCCCTGGCGGTCGCCGAGGAGCCGGCGGCGAAGCGGCGCACCCGGCGGATCTCCGCGCCCGGCGTCGAGGAGCTCGGCTCCCGGCTGTCGGACATGTTCGAGACCAAGGTGAAGATCCAGATCGGCCGGTCGAAGGGGAAGATCGTCGTCGAGTTCGGCTCGGTGGACGATCTGCAGCGCATCATCGGCGTCATGGCCCCGGACATCACCGGACGCCGTCCGGACGCCTGATCCGACACAGAGCGACTGCAGAGGCCGCCTTTCGTCACTGACGGAAGGCGGCCTCTGTGTGCGGGCCACGATCAGGGCACTGCCCGGCGTCCGTGGGGTGGGAGAACGGGTTCTCCGTCAGTGGCCGCTCTCGGCCCGGCGGGCGAGCAGCCGGCCGAGCACCGTGCCGAGGTCGTACCCGGCCGCCTCCACCGCCATGGGGAACATCGAGGTCTCGGTGAGGCCCGGCGAGACGTTCACCTCGAGGAAGTGGACCTCGCCGTCGGGGGTGATGATCGCATCGGTGCGCGAGAGGTCGGCCAGCCCCAGCACCTCGTGCACCCGGACGGCGACGTCGGCGGCGCGGGTGGCGACGTCGTCGGGGATGCGGGCGGGTGCGTGGTACTCGGTGAGCCCCGGCGAGTAGCGGGAGCTGTAGTCGAAGACGCCGGACTCCGGCTCGATCTCGACGGCCGGCAGCGCGATCGGCCCCTCGCCGAGGTCGACGACGGCGAGGGCGACCTCGACCCCCTCGACGTAGCGCTCCACCATCACGGTGTCGCCGTAGGCGAAGCAGCTCACCATCGCGGCCGGGAGGTCCTCGACCCGGCTGATCTTCTGGACGCCGAGCGCCGATCCGCCCGAGGCCGGCTTGACCACCAGCGGCAGACCCAAACGGGCGACCATCAGGTCCAGCACGGCACCGGCACCCAGTTCGCGGAACGTGCTGTGGGGGAGGGCGACCCAGTCCGGCGTCGTCACGCCCGCCGTGCGCACGACTGACTTGGCGGCCGGCTTG
Organism: Blastococcus sp. DSM 46786; assembly: GCF_900109665.1. GTDB lineage: Bacteria > Actinomycetota > Actinomycetes > Mycobacteriales > Geodermatophilaceae > Blastococcus > Blastococcus carthaginiensis. Next base: position 80,385 of record NZ_FOAO01000010.1, on the reverse strand, counting down.
TCCCAGGCCAGCCGGCACGCGGCCGCGGGGGAGCCCACGTAGGGGACGCCGGCCAGGTCGAGGACCGCACGCAGCGCGCCGTCCTCACCGGTGGCGCCGTGCAGGGCGATGAACACCGCGTCGGCCGGCGCGGCCGCGAGGCCGGGCAGCAGCTCGGCGTCGGCGTCGCGGAGCTCGGCGTCCAGGCCCGCCCGGGTGAGCTCCTCGACCACCTGGGTGCCCGAGGAGAGGCTGACCTCCCGCTCGAAGGTCAGCCCGCCGGCGAGGACGACGGCGCGCAGCGGGTGCTGCTCCTGCGCTGCGGCGGGCTCTGCGGTGGGCGCGGTCTCGCTCATCGGCCGTCCTCGTACGTGTCGCTGTTCGCCGGACCGACCATCGACTCGGCGTCGTGGCCGGAGCCCGGGCGGATCGCCCGGAAAGTGCCGGTGTCGACCGTGTCGAAGGTGGAGTGCAGGTCCAGCTCCGCCTCCACGACGCGGGAGAGCCGTCGCACCCCTTCCCGGATCTGGTCGGGTTCGGGGTAGCAGTACGACAGGCGCATGTACTCCTGGCCGCTGCCGTCGGCGTAGAAGCCGATGCCCGGGACGTAGGCGACGTGCGCGCCCACGGCCCGCGGCTGCATCAGCTTGGCGTCCAGCCCGGCGGGCAGCTTCAGCCACACGTAGAAGCCGCCGTCGGGGCGCGTCCAGGTGGTGCCCGCGGGCATCAGGGCCGCCAGGGACTCCAGCGTGGCATCGCGGCGCTCCCGGTACAGCTCGGTGAACAGCTTGATCTGCTCGCGCCAGGGCTGGGTGTCCAGGTACCGGGCGACGGCGTACTGGGTCAGCGACGGCGGGCACAGGACCTGCGCCTCGGTGGCCAGGACGAGCTTCTCGCGGACCGCCAGCGGGGCGAGCACCCATCCCACGCGCAGGCCCGGGGAGAAAGTCTTGGAGAAGGAGCCCAGGTAGATGACCCGCTGGGAGTCGCGGGCACGCAGGGCGCGCATCGGCTCGCGGTCGAAGCCGAGCAGGCCGTAGGGGTTGTCCTCGATGACCAGCAGGTCCCAGCGCTCGGCGATCGCCATGATCGCCTCGCGGCGCGGCTCGGAGAGCGTCACACCGGCCGGGTTGTGGAAGTTGGGCACCGTGTAGAGGAACTTCACGCGGTCACCGGCGACGCGGCAGGCGACGAGCGCCTCCTCCAGGGCCTCGGGGATCAGCCCGTCGTCGTCCATGGCGACGTGCCGGACCCGGGCCTGGGCGGACTGGAAGACGCCCAGCGCACCGACGTAGGACGGCGCCTCGGCCAGGATCACGTCACCGGGGTCGACGAAGACGCGGGTGACCAGGTCCAGCCCCTGCTGCGAGCCGACGGTCACGACCACTTCGCTCGGCGAGGCGTCGGTGATGCCCTCCAGGGCCATGACGTCGCAGATCCGCTCGCGCAGCCGCGGGTCGCCCTGACCCGAGCCGTACTGCAGCGTCTGCGCGCCCATGCCGGAGACGAGGTCGCCGATCATGGAGCCGACGGCATCCAGCGGGAGGGCGGTCACGGCCGGCATGCCGCCGGCCAGGGAGACGACCTCGGGGCGGCTGACCACGGAGAACAGCGCCCGGATCTCCGACGTCTTCATCCCGTGCGTGCGTGCTGCGTAGCGGTCGGCCAGCGGGTCGAGCCGCGGATGGCGCGGCGCGGGGTGGGGGTGCGCACCCGGGTGCGCCCCCTGCTGTCCGGAACCGGCGGGCGAGCCGGGCGGGGTGGTGGCCACCCCAGGAGTGTAGGCGCGGGTGCGTCGTCGTCCGGTGGGACCACCGGTGCCGGGTGGACCGTTCGGACGCGGCCGGTCGCCGGGCGCGTGCCTGGCCCGCTACGCCTTCTCGGGCAGCACGAAGGTGCCGGTCGCCGGGTCGGCCTCGGCCGGCAGGTAGAGCCGCTGCACGGCGGCCAGGACACCGTGCGCGATGGCGCTGCGGACCCAGGCGTCCAGCAGCAGCAGCCGGTCCACCGGGTGGGAGAGGTAGCCGCAGTCCAGCCGGACGGCCGGCATCCGGCTCATGCGCAGCAGCTCCCACGTCTTGGGGTGCGAGCCGAGGTCCAGCAGCCCGGTGCGGGCGACGATCTCGCGCCGCACCAGGTTCGCGAACTGCTCCCCCACCGTGGAGGAGGCGCCGGAGCCGGTGCCGTAGTAGTAGCTGGCGACCCCCCGGGCGTGCTCGGAGCCGTGGGCGTCCATGTGCAGGGAGAGGAAGAGGTCGCCCCGGGCGTCGTTGGCGAAGGCGGTGCGCTCGGCGAGCGCCGGCCCCTGCCCGCGGCCCCGGGTGAGGTACACGGTGGCGCCCGCGGCCGCCAGCCGCCCCTCGATGCGGGAGGCCAGGTCGAACACCAGGTCCGCCTCGGTGGTCTCGCCCACCGTGAAGCCGGTGTCCGGGCCGCCGTGGCCGGCGTCGACGACGATGCGCCGCCCGATCAGGTGGGGGCCGCTCTCGACGAACGACGCGCTCTGCCGGAGGAGCTGGGGCCGGCCGCCGGTGACCTTGCGGCCCAGCTGGCGCAGCGCCCGCAGCGTCGCCGGGCCGCAGGTGCCGTCGGAGGTCAGCCCGTAGTCGCGCTGGAACGCCCGCAGCCCGAGCTCCGTCTCCGGGCCGAGGATGCCGTCGGCCCGCCCGGCGTCGTAGCCGAGCTCGAGGAGGCGCTCCTGGAGGTTGGTGACGTCGTCACCGCGCATCGGCCGTTCGGGGTCGTAGCGGAGCAGCCGGTCCCCCAGGGACCAGCGGGCCTCGCTGAGCGCCCGGTAGGTCTCCTCCCCCACCCGGCCGTCGACGGAGAGACCGCGGACCTGCTGGAAGTGGCGGACGGCGAGCTCGGTGCCGGCGTCGTACTCCGCCGACTCCAGCGCCGGGTCGGGACCGTCGGGGGATGCGGGGAGGAGGCCGAGGCTGCGGAGGGCGGCGTGCACGTCGGCCACGGCCGGCCCGCGGTCCCCCCGCGCCAAGGGCTGCATGCGGCTGTCGGTTCCCATCGTGCCGCCGATTGTCGTCCCTCCCGTCCTCGTCGGCGCGCCCGGGGAGAGCATCGCGACCCCCGGGAACGGCGAAGGCCCACCCGTCCGGTGGAGGGGTGGGCCTTCGCCGCACGGAGCGTGACCTCGCCGCGCTGGGCGGCGCTGTCGTGGCTCAGGTGCCGTGACTCAGAGGTAGTCGGCCAGGTCGTTCAGGATGGCGCCCTTGGGCTTGGCGCCGATGATGCTCTTCACCGGCTTGCCGCCCTGGAAGACCGTCATGGTGGGGATCGACATGACCTGGTAGTCGCGGGCGATCTGGGGGTTCTCGTCGATGTTCAGCTTGGCGATGGTGAGCTTGTCGCCGTGCTCGGCGGCGATCTCCTCCAGCACCGGGGCGACCATCTTGCACGGCCCGCACCACTCCGCCCAGAAGTCGACGAGCACGGGCTTGTCGCTGCCCAGCACGTCGGTGGCGAAGCTGGAATCGGTGACGGTCACGGTGTTGCCTGCCATGGTCGTTCTCCCTCTCGGTCGACTGGCTCGTTGCTGGCGCTGACGAGGTTGCCTGCCGGGACAACCGGTCGCGGGAACCGGTTATGCCCGGGTGGGCGAGCCCGATGCGGGCTCAGCGCTCGTCGAAGGTCTCGGCGAGCCACCGCTCGGCGTCGATCGCGGCGGCGGCACCCGTGCCGGCCGACGTGATCGCCTGGCGGTAGATGTGGTCGACGACGTCGCCGCAGGCGAAGACCCCGTCGATGGTGGTCCGGGTGGTCGGGTGGTCGACCTGGATGTAGCCCTCGTCGTCCAGCTTGAGCTGGCCGGCGAAGAGCTCGCTGCGCGGGTCGTGGCCGATGGCGACGAACATGCCGGTCACCGGCACGGTCTCGGTGGCACCGGTGGTGGTGTCGGTCAGCTCGACGGCGGAGACGGTGGTGTCGCCGAGGACCTCGGTGACCTGCTTGCCGAGGGCCCAGCGGATCTTCTCGTTGTCCTGCGCCCGCTTCTGCATGATCTTCGAGGCGCGCAGCTCCTCGCGGCGGTGCACGACGGTGACGCTCTTGGCGAAGCGGGTGAGGAAGGTGGCCTCCTCCATCGCCGAGTCACCGCCGCCGACGACGACGATGTCCTGGTCGCGGAAGAAGAACCCGTCGCAGGTGGCGCAGGCGGAGACCCCGCGGCCGAGCAGCCGCTGCTCGTTGTCCAGGCCCAGGTACCGGTACTTGGAGCCGGTGGACACGATGACCGCGTGCGCGCGGTGCACCTGGTCGCCGACCTTGACGATCTTGGGCTCGGCCGTCAGGTCGACCTCGGTCACGTCCGACGGCACCAGCTCGGCGCCGAAGCGCTCGGCCTGGGTGCGCATGTCGTCCATGAGCTGGGGACCCTGGATGCCCTCGGGGAAGCCGGGGAAGTTCTCGACCTCGGTGGTCGTCATCAGCGCGCCGCCGAACTGCGACCCCTCGAACACCAGCGGGTGCAGGTTGGCCCGGGCGGCGTAGACCGCCGCGGTGTACCCGGCGGGCCCCGAGCCGATGATGATGAGGTCGCGGACGCCGTCGTGCTCCGCGGGCGGGATCGCCGGCTGGGTCACCTCGCCGGTGGTCACGGCGGGGCCGGGGGTCGGCTGGTCTGCAGTCACGGGCGGCACAACCACGATCGTAAGGGCGGCATTCCCCGCGGTCCCGTCCAGAGGGGGAAGGGGTCTCCCTCAGCCGGCGGTGCTGATCTCCACCTCGGCCAGCTCCGCGGAGAAGCCGTCCGGGCTGTCGACCAGGCCGGTGAGCCAGACGAGGACGTAGCGCGCGGTCACCGGGTCGTCGAACGCGAGCTCGGTGCTCGGCTCCAGCGTGCCGTTCGCGGCAACGGTGAAGTCGTCCAGCCCCCCGACGGCGGTCTCGGCGGTGCGGATCTCGACGGTGGCGCCCGGCTGCGCGGTCTGGACGGTGACCCCGGCGAGGTCCTGGGCGGAGCCGAGGTCGTAGACGACGCCGACGCCGGGCTTGAGGTTCCCGAACGCCGGGGAGCCGCGGTAGGTGAGGGTGGACCAGCCGGTGGCGGGGTCGCCGTCGTAGGAGAGCGGGACGTCGCCGTCGTTCTCCGGCGCGCCGTCGCCGAAGGGGTCGAACACCTCGGCACCGGCGATGGCGGCCGCCGGGCCGGGCGCGCCCGCCGTCTCCTCGCCCGCACCGCCCTCGGCGACCGGGGCGCTGCTCGCCGGCGGGGTGGAGCCGTCGATGTCCTCGTCCACCGAGTCGGTCACCGACAGGACGCTCGACCCGATCCACCACGCGAGCGCGATCACCACGAGCAGGGCCAGCAGCGGCAGAGCCAGGACGACCAGCCGGTGCTTCCGGGCGTCGTCCTCGTCGTCAGCGTCCAGGTCCGCCGGGTCGGCGTACCGGTCGGCGGCCGTCGAGCCGCCGTGCAGGACGCCGAAGGGCTCCTCGTCCTCGCCGGCGGGCGGGGCCGGGGGCAGCGCCGTGCCGGCGGCGACGGTGTCGCGGGACGTGCGGGCGTGCGGAGCCGGTTCCTCGTCGGACCCGGGGCGCACCGGCGGCACCGGGGGGAGCGCGCCGGGCCCGAGCCGCACCGGTGCCGCGCCCTCGGGACGGCGGTCCCGCCCGCGACGGCGCCGTCCGCCGTCGACCTCCTCGCCGCGGTGCGGCGTGGAGGGGCTGGGCCCGGTCCGCGGGCGCTCGGCGAGCAGCGCGGCCATGGCCGCGACGCTGGACAGACCCTGGCCCGGCTCGGTGGACCGGGCCCGCCGGGCGAGGGCCACGAGGTCGGAGGGCCCGGTGGCCGGCCGGGCGCCGGGCCCGACGCCGGTCAGGCAGGCCTCCAGGAGCTCGCCCAGCGCGGTGATGTCGCCGTGCACGGTGCCGGACGCCGCCGGCACCGCCCGGAGGCCGACGAGCCCGTTGGGCCGGAGGACGACGTTCTCCAGCGTCAGGCCGCCGACGGCCAGGCCCACGCGGTGCGCCTCGGCCACGCCCTCCGCCAGCCGGCGGAGGACCAGCCGCACGTCGCGCTCGGGCATGGGGCCGGAGCGCAGCCGCTCGGCCAGGGTCTCGCCGTCGATCCACTCGTTGACGACGTAGGCCGCGCCTCCGGGCGCCTGCGGGTCGCCGCTGCCCTCGGAGGCGTCGTAGACCATCGCCAGCGCCGGGGTGGCCAGCCCGCCCGCGGTGAGCGCGCGGGTGATCCAGGCGTGCGCGGCCGGCCCGGCCGGCACGTGCACCCGGATGGCGACGTCGCGGTTCAGGACCCGGTCCTTCGCCCGCCAGCTCTGGATGACGCCGGTGGCGGTGGTCTCGTCGGGACCGATCTGGTCGAGCGGGCGGTAGCGGTCGGGCAGTCCGGTGGTCGTGGACGCCATCGACACTGTCGACTCCCTGTGCTGCTCCGGCCGCCGAGGCGGACGCTCCGGCACGGTCGGCCCTCCTGGCCGGCCCCCGGTCACCTGCGCCCCAGCCGGGCCCGCAGCGCAGCGACGGGCTCCCGGACCTCCGGAACGCGGGCCACCACCAGACCGGTCAGTGCGACGCCGCCGACGACCACGGTACCGATGACGACTTCGGCGAGCGAGCCTGCCGTCGAGCGTCCGCCCAGGTCGCCGGTCACGATCCGGACAAGACCGCCGGCCAGCCCCGCGACGACCGCGACGGCGGCGATGCGGACCAGGGGCCCGAAGGTCTCGCGGGTGCGGAGCCCACCGAGCCGGCGGCGCAGCGCCAGGTCGCCGATGACCCACCCGGCGACGTAGGTGAGGCTGGTGGCGAGCATCAGCCCGGCCACCACCAGCTCGGGCTCGACGACCACGGGGACGAGCAGGAGCAGCGGTACCCGGACGGCGACCATGCCGAGCTGGATGAGCGTCGGGGTGCGGGCGTCCTTCATCGCGTAGAAGACCCGCAGCTGCAGCAGCGTCACCGCCATCGGCAGCAGACCGAACGCCCCGACGGCCAGCGCCGTGCCGATGGCCTGCGCCTCGTCGGCCGACGTGTTGCCCCAGGCGAGGAGCAGGACGCCCAGGGGCGGGCCGAGGACGGTCAGCGCGGCGGTGACCGGCAGCAGCCCGAGCGCCGAGAGGCGGGTGCCGAGGGACAGGTCCTGGGCCACGCCCGGCACGTCGGACCGGGCGGCGGCGCGGCTCATCCGCGGGACGAGGGCGGTCAGCAGCGCGACGCCGATGACCCCGTAGGGCATCTGGAAGAGCAGGCTGGCGGATTGGAACGCCGTCGACCCCAGACCGCCGCTCCGCTGCGCCTCGTTGGCGATCCGCAACGCGAACAGGACGCCGACCTGGCTCACGGCCACGTAGCCGATCACCCAGAGCCCGAGGCCGCCGGCCTCGCGCAGCCCGGTGTCGCGGATCCCCCAGCGGGGCCGCAGCGGGACGCCCGCGCGGCGCAGGTACGGAACCAGGACCATCGCCTGCACCGCGATGCCCAGCACCGTGCCCACACCGAGGAGCCAGACGAGGCCCGGCTCGAGAGTGGCCGGCTGGAGCGGACCGGGTCCGCTCGCGGCGAAGAACACGAGGCCGGTGGCGATGACCACGACGTTGTTGAGCACCGGGGCCCAGGCGGGCGGGCCGAACACACCACGGGAGTTGAGCACCGCTTGCGCGAAGGCGCCGAACCCGTAGAACACGATCTCCACGAGCAGGATGCGGGCCAGCCAGTTCGCCAGGCGGTACTGCTCCGGGTCCTCGGCCAGGCCGTAGAGGGCGGTCAGCGCGGGGGCGGCGAGCACCGCCAGCACGGTCATGACGGCCAGCCCGGCCATCGCGAAGGTGGCCAGCCGCTGCGCGTAACCGACGCCGTCGTCCCGGTCCCGCTCCTGCGCGTGCACCAGCAGCGGCACGATCACCGAGGTCAGGACGCCCCCGAGCAGCAGCTCGTACACGATGTTCGGCAGCGTGTTCGCGGTGTTGTAGGCGTCGGCGACCAGCCCGACGCCGAGCGCGGCGAGCAGCACCATCGTGCGGAGCAGCCCGGTGATCCGGGAGACCAGCGTCGCGACCGCCATGGTGCCGGCGGCGCGCAGGATGCCCCCGCTGGCGCCCGGTGCCCCCTCGCGGAGCTCGGTCTCCTCCTCGGTCTCCTGCTCGGCGCGGGGCACCGGCGGCAGGAGCGGCATGGGGAAGACCTGGGTGTCGTCCGCGGCCGGCACCCAGCGGTGCCGCAGCGGCGGCAGCGGCGGCACGGGGGCGGCCGGACGCGCCGGCCGGGCGGGCGAGACGGGTGGCAGCCGGGGTGCCGACGGCGGGGGCACGGCGCCGTCGACGGTGGCCTCGGCGGGCCCGCCCTCGGCGGTGGGGGGCGCGGCGAAGACGGCGTCGCTCGGCGGGGTGGCCAGGTAGGGGGCCGGCGGCAGCGGCGTGGGCGAGCCCCAGCTGCGGCGGCCCGGTGCCGGCCGGGCGGGCGGCGGGGGCGGGGGCAGCGGGCGGGGACGCTCGCCGTCCGCCGCGACGTCGGGACGGTCGCCGGTGGTGCCGGGCCGGTCGCTCACACCGGGCTCCGGGTGGGCGCGGGGGAGAGGGCCGGGGACGACGGGCCGGCGCCGGCGTCGCCCGCCGCGGTGCTCCGGCGCCGCCGGATCAGGAAGTGCACGAGGCGGCGCAGGAACAGCAGCGCGAGCAGCGAGGCGGCGCCGATCGTGATGGACAGGGAGATCGGCCCGTAGGCGGTGCTCTTCACCTGCATCTCGACCCTGTCGCCCAGCGGGCTGCCCGCGGGGGTCGTCACCTGCGCGGTCACGGTGAAGCCACCGGAGCGGCGCAGCTCGGTGGGCACCTGGAGGGTGGTGCGCTGCTCGGGCGCGAGCGTCTGCACCCCGATGTCGCCGACGGCGAGCCCGCCGTTGGCCGGGGGGTCGACCCGCAGCCGGACGTCCACGGGGAACGGCAGCGGGTTGTCCACCGTCAGCACCAGCGGGGCATCGCTGGAGGCAAGGCTGTAGGTGCCGTCGGCCGGCGCGACGACGGTGACCCGTTCCTGCAAACGGTCCATCGTGGCCCGCGCGTCGAGGGCGGCGGCCACGAACTCCTCGGGGTCGTCGCGGCGGAGCACGGAGGAGGCGCGGGCGATGCCGGCGTCGTAGGGCTGGAGCGCCAGGTCGGCGTCCGCGGGGATCGCGTCGGCGAGCTCCTCCCGGGCGGCGACCGCTTCGCCGAGGACCGCCAGCCCGGCCGGGTCGAGCGCGGTCTCCTCGCCGGGGGCGGCGAGCGTCCCGGCGTCGGCCGGCGGTGCGGCACCGAGGTCGGTCACGCTGCCGGGCTGGAGCCAGGGCAGGCCGGCCGTGTCGGCGATCATCGCGCCGGCCCCCTCCAGCTCCGCCTCGAGGTCGCGGGGTGGAGCCACCAGCACCGTCTGCTCGCTCCCCGGCGGGGCCTGCAGGGTCAGGGCGGCCAACTCCGCGAGGTAGCGCTGCTCGGCGATGCGGGGCCCGCCCTGCACGACCTCGGCGGCGCCGACGACGGCGCTCAGCGTCGGGTCGGCCACGAGCACGTCCAGCGCCCCGTCACCGACCGGCACCGAGCTGCGGGCGACGGCGTCCGAGCCGTCCAGGCCCACGGCGGAATCGCCGTCGGTGAGCGCACCGCTGCCCAGGACGACCTGGTCGATGCCCCCGGCGCGCAGCGTGCCGAGGGTCGCGGCGTCGTAGGACCCGTCCGGGGACCAGGCCAGGTCGGTGATGGGGGTGACGTCCAGGACGTCGGCGATTATCTCCGCCCCGGCACCGGTGGCGGCCGCCGGCTCGGGTGGCGGGGTCGCCCCGTCGACGGCCGGGGCCTCGGTGACCGGCGGCGGACCCGGCGGGTCCTGCGCCGTGCCGTCCGGGGTCCCGGGCAGGCTGCGGGTGAGAACGGCGGGCATCCCGGCGGCCTGCAGCCCGTCGGCGTCGACGTCGCCGTAGGGCAGCGCCACGACCGGGCGGGTGGCCACCACCGCGCGCAGCCGGTCGAGGTACGCCCGCGCCGCCTCGGTGCCCGTCCCGGCGCCGGCGACCCCGTCGACGGCGTAGGGCCCGGCGGCCATGCGGGCCAGCTCCTCCACGAGGGCGGGGTCGATGGCCAGCGTGACCGGCAGCGGTGCGGCGGGCGGCGCACCCGGCTCGGCCCCGGGCTGGCCACCGGGCAGCCGCTCCACCACGGCCAGCGCGCGGTCGAGCCGGCCGCCCTCGCTCACGGCCTCGGCGAGCCCGTCGTCGACGAAGTCGCCGGAGGCGTCGCGGTGGCTGGGCTCGGACAGCGGCCACAGCCAGGCCACCGTCGTCCGCGAGGAGGGCACGACCGGCTGCTGGACCAGGAAGGTGGCCAGTTCGCCGACCCGGCGCTCCTGGTCGCCGTCGACGGTGCCGTTGACGTTGAACAGCACCGGGTACACGCCGTCCTGCTCCAGGCGCAGCTCGGCGGAGTCGATCGTGTAGCTGAACTCCACGCTGCCGCCGGGGGCGAGCGCGCCGGGCAAGGCGGCGAAGGGCGGCTGCACGGTGGTCGCGGGGTCGGGGTCGCTGACGGCGTCGGCCAAATCGGGCCGCGCGGTGAGGACGTCGCCGCGCTGCAGCCGGGCGGTCAGGCCGGTGATGAGGTCCGGCCCGGTGTTGGTCAGCGTGCCGGTGACCGTGATCAGTGCGCCCGGCGTGACCGTGCGGGGTTCGAAGCGGGCCACGTCGATGCGCACCGGCCGGTCGGCGGAGGTGGTGGTCCCGTCCGGTGCGGTCGGTGCGGGTGCCGCGGCCGCCGGGGCGAGGACGGTCGCCGGCGCGAGGAGCGGCCCGCCGAGCACGAGGGCGCCCGACAGCAGCGGGACGAGCGCGACCGCGCGCCGGACGGTGCCCTGCCGGGCGGTAGCGGCGGCGGGGCGGCCACCGGCTCGGGTGGCAGCCGGCCGGGTCACGCGCTGTCGGCCAGGAGTCCGGGGGCGCGCTCGACCAGGGCACGCTCGTCGGCGTACGCCAGCCGGGTGCTGAGCTCCTCCAGCGGCACCCAGGCGACCTCGGTGACCTCGACGTCGGCGTCGGAGAGGGCACCGCCGACCGCGCGCAGGAGGAAGTGGTGCACGGTCTTGTGCACGCGGCGGCCCTCGGCGACGAACCAGAAGTCGATGATCCCCAGCGGTGCGACGACCTCGCCGATGATGCCGGTCTCCTCCGCGACCTCGCGGACGGCGGTGTCCTCGGGCGTCTCGCCCGCCTCGATGTGCCCCTTGGGCAGCGACCAGAGGAGGCGACCGCGGCGATCGGTGCGGCCGATCAGGGCGGCACGGGGCCCGGTCACGCCGTCGTCGGCCACCACCAGGCCCCCGGCGGAGGTCTCGTCGACCCGGCGCAGCCGGCGGCCCGGGCGCCCTCGCCCGCCCGTCCCAGCCATGTCAGGAGGGTAGCGCGCGCCCGGCGACAGCCCCGGGAGCATCGCAGGGAGCGCCAGCGAACGAGGAGCGGACCGGAGCGCGGGGATGATGATCAGGTCACCTGGTCGTCAGGGGTGCGGTGAGCCAGGACGCGGGCAGCCGGCCGGACCGGGACGCGGAGCCCGACCGGGTCATTCCTCCGCCCGCACTACGCTGGCTCGTCGTGTCCGCCACCCCGCCGAGCCGACCCGAGCCGGAGCCGGTGCCCCCGGCCGTCCAGGAGACCGTCCGCAAGCTGGTGGACGTCTCCCCCGTGCTCATCGAGCTCGGGCAGCGGTTCGCCGCCGCCGGCTTCGAGGCCCACCTGGTCGGGGGCTCGGTGCGCGACGCCCTGCTCGCCGCGGCCGCCGGGGGTCCGGGCGTCCCCGGGGACCTCGACGTCACCACGGACGCCCGTCCGGAGCAGGTGCTGGAGGTGCTGCGCGGCTGGGCCCGTTCCACGTGGAACACCGGCATCGCCTTCGGCACCGTGGGCGCCGACCTCGGCGGGATGCGCGTCGAGATCACCACCTTCCGGGCCGACCGGTACGACCGCACCTCCCGCAACCCCGAGGTCGCGTGGGGGAACTCGCTCACCGACGACCTGGCCCGGCGGGACTTCACCGTGAACGCGATGGCCGTGTCCCTCGGGCCGGACCGCGCGGTGACCGATCCCTTCGGCGGGCTGGGCGACCTGCTGGCGAAGCGGTTGCGCACCCCCGCCCCCGCCGTCGAGTCCTTCGCCGACGACCCGCTGCGCATGCTCCGCGCCGTCCGGTTCGTCGCCCAGATCGGCCTGGCGCCGGACGAGGAGGTCCTCGCCGCGATGTCCTCCCTCGCCGGCGAGCTGGCCCGGATCACCCCCGAACGCGTCCAGGCGGAGCTGTCCAAGACGCTGCTGCAGGACGCCCCGCGCGCGGCGCTGGAGCTGTTCACCTCGACCGGCCTGGCCGACGTGGTGCTCCCGGAGCTGTCGGCGCTCCGGATGGAGATCGACGAGCACCACCAGCACAAGGACGTCTACGCCCACTCGCTGACGGTCCTCGACCAGGCCATCGACCTGGAGAAGGCGGACTCGGAGGCGGGGTCGCCGGATCTCGTGCTCCGGCTGGCCGCGCTGCTGCACGACATCGGCAAGCCCGCGACCCGCCGGCACGAGCCGCGCGGCCGGGTGTCGTTCCACCACCACGAGATCGTCGGCGCCAAGCTGGTGCGCAAGCGCCTGACCGCGCTCCGCTACCCGAAGGACGTGGTCGAGGCGGTCGCGCGGCTCACCTTCCTGCACCTGCGCTTCCACGGCTACGGGGACGGGCAGTGGACCGACTCCGCCGTCCGCCGGTACGTCACCGACGCCGGTGACCTGCTCCCCCGGCTGCACAAGCTCGTACGGTCGGACTCGACCACCCGCAACAAGCGGCGGGCCGCGGCGCTGTCGGCGACCTACGACTCGCTCGAGCAGCGGATCGCCGAGCTGGGCGCGCAGGAGGACCTGGCGCGGGTTCGCCCCGACCTGGACGGCAACGCCATCATGGAGCTCCTGGGTCTGGGTCCAGGCCCCGAGGTCGGTGCCGCCTGGCGGTTCCTCAAGGACCTGCGGCTCGAACGGGGGCCGCTGGAGCGCGACGACGCCGAGGCCGCGCTGCGGGCGTGGTGGGCCGCCCGCCAGGGCTGACCACCCGGACGGAGCGGGCCGGCTCCAGGAGGGGGACGACGGTGCCGACATGACCGGTGTGCGCCCGGAGCCCCCCGAAGACACCGTCCGGCTGCCCGTGTCCGCGTCCGGCCGGACCCCGCAGTGGCTGCTCGACGAGCTCGCCGGCGCCCCCGGTCCCGCGTCGTCCGCACCCCTGCCCGCCCCCCGGCGCGGGCGCCGCGGCCGGTGGGGGGTCCCGCTCGTCGTCGCGGCCGTGGTGGGCGGCGCGGTCCTCGCCGATCCCCCGGCGTGGCCGTGGGCGGAGGCGCCGGCCGCACCCGGTGCGGCCGCCCCACTGTCCCCCGCCGTCCCCGCGCGGCCCACGGACCGGCCGACCCCCTCGGGCGCGGCGACGCCCCTGGGCCGCCCCCCGCTGCCCCCGGCGGTCGCCGGGTCGTACGCCTACGCGGCGCTGCAGGAGGACGGTGTGACCCCGGTCGCCTACGACCCCTGCCGCGAGATCCGCTACGTGCTCCGCCCCGACGCCGCACCCCCGGGCACCGAGGCGCTGGTGCACGAGGCCGTGGCGCGGATCGGTGCGGAGACCGGCCTCCGGTTCGTCTACGACGGCCCCACCGACGAGCCCATGGGCGGGGAGCGCGCCCCGTTCCAGCCCGACCGCTACGGGGACCGCTGGGCACCCGTGCTCATCGGCTGGCAGACCGAGGCCGAGGACCCCACGCTCGCCGGCGACGTCGTCGGGGCGGCGGGGAGCACCGCGGTCTCCCTCGGCGACGGCCCGCGCGTCTACGTGACCGGCACGGTCACCCTGGACGCCGGCCAGGCGCCGGACCTGCTGGCCGAGCCCGGCGGCGCGACCGCCCTCCGCTCGGTGCTCCTGCACGAGCTCGGGCACCTGGTCGGGCTCTCGCACGTGGACGACGACCGGGAGCTCATGTACCCGGAGGCCCGGCGCGCCGTCCCCGACTTCGCCGACGGCGACCGCACCGGTCTCACCGCGCTCGGCCAGGGGCCCTGCGTGCCCGAGCTCTGAGCCCCGGACGGCTCAGCGGCGTCTCATGCGCGCGTGCAGCAGCGCGGTAGCGACGTAGCCCACGCCCACGACGGCGAGCGCCGGCCGCGAGACCCCCGACTCCGGCAGTGCGAACGCCCCGGCCACCAGCGCGGCGACGAAGCCGACGTTGACGAGGGTGTCGTACACGGAGAAGACCCGGCCCCGGTGGTCGTCGTCGATCGACTCCTGCAGCGTGGCGTCGACGCAGATCTTGACGCCCTGGCCCAGCAGGCCGAGGACGAAGCCGGCCAGCACGGCGGCCGGGGGCTGCAGCAGCAGGCCGAGCGCGGCCTGGAGCAGCCCGCCGACGGTCAGCAGGAGGCCGATCCAGCGCACCGTGCCGATGCGGCGCACGACCGGTGGCGTCACGGCGGCGGCGGTGAGCGTGCCCGCGGCGATCGCCGCGACCACCTGACCGAGCCCCACCAGCCCGCCGGGGAAGGCACCCGTCCCGTCGACGAACGTGTTGCGGTAGAGCAGCAGCGTCATCAGCGTGAGCAGGCCGAACCAGATGCGGTGCAGCCCGATGGCGGTGAGCGCGGCGGCGACCGGCGGGTGCGCCCAGGCGTGGCGGGCCCCGGCGGCCATCCCGGCCACCACCTCCCGTGCCGGCAACCGCGCGGTGCGGGCGACGTGGTCGGGCCCCAGGTATGCGCGCGTGAACCCGGCGACGACCGCCGCGGCCGCGAGGTAGGGCAGGGCGGAGGACAGGGCCACCGCGCCGTACCCGGCGTCGTCGGACCCGGTCAGCTGCAGCAGCGCCAGCGCGGCACCGCCCCCCACCACCGCGGCGACGGCGCCCGCCGTCGTCGACAGGGCGTTCGCCGTCACCAGCGAGGACTCCTCGGTGGTGTGCGGCAGCCCGGCGGACAGCGCGGCCAGCACGAACCGGTTGACCGAGAAGACGGCGAGCCCGGCGACGTAGAAGCCCGGCCCCTGCACGCCCGCCACCACGAGTGCGGCCACCACGGCCACGAGCCCCGCGCGCAGCACGTTGGCTCGCAGCAGGACCTGGCGCCGGCTCCAGCGGTCCAGCCAGACGCCGGCGAAGGGCCCGACGACGGAGTACGGCAGCAGCAGGACGGCGAAGCCCGCGGCGACGTCGACCGGGTCGGCGGCGCGCTGCGGGTTGAACAGCACCGTGCCGGCCAGCGCGGCCTGGAAGACGCCGTCGCCGAACTGCGACAGCAGCCGGGTGCCGAGCAGCCGGCGGAAGTCCCGGCGCTCGAGGAGGCCGCGCACCGTCGTCCCCGCCCCGGCCACGCGCGTCACCCTACGAGCAGCAGCCGCCGTCCCTCCTCCCGCGCGCGCCGGGGGCACTGCCCCGGGCGCCGAGGTGGGGCACACTGGGGAGGATGTCGTCGGTGCCTCCCCCGCCCGAGCCCGAATCCGGTCCGCCCGCGCGGCCCGCGACCGGCCGCCGTCGCGCCGGTGCGGTCCCCCCGCTGTCGGTCGGCTCCCTCGACGACGTGCGGGCCGGCGCCCTCCTCGTGGCGATGCCGGCGCTGACCGAACCCACGTTCGCCGGCGCGGTGGTCTACGTCCTCGACCACTCCGACACCGGCACGCTGGGCGTGGTGCTGGGGCAGCCCAGCCAGGTCGAGATCCGCGACGTGCTGCCCGGGTGGTGCGACCTGGCGGTGGAGCCGGGGGTCTTCCACGTCGGCGGGCCGTGCGAGACCGACACGGCGCTCTGCCTGGCGACGGCGTCGGCCGAGGCTGCGGTCCCCGGTCTGCGCCCCGTGGCCGGCGACGTGCACCTGGTCGACCTCGACGGGGACCCGGACGCGCTTGCCGGGCGGCTGTCGGGCCTGCGGGTCTTCGCCGGCTACGCGGGCTGGTCACCCGGGCAGCTGGTCGGGGAGCTCGCCGAGGGCGCGTGGGCCTGCGTGCCGAGCCGCCCCGGCGACGTGCTCAGCGCCCTCTCCGGTCTCGAGCTCTGGCGCCGGGTGATGGGCCGGCAGCGCGGTCGCCTGGCGGTCCTCTCGAGCGCGACAGCGGACCCCACCGCCAACTGACGTCCCTCGCGGCACGTGTCGGGCAGCGCGATCCGGCGTCGTCTGGTAGGAATTGACCCGGGAAGGGGCGGTCTGGGGAAGAGGCCGCCCCTTCCCGCTTCTCCGCCGGCGGTGACGTCCCCCGCCCTAGATGCCGAACGCCTCCGCGATCTCCGGGTGGTCCGCGGCTTCGGCCGTCTCCTCCGCCGTCGGCAGCGCGAGCCGGCGGGTCCCGTGCTCGGCCAGCGTCACCGTCACCTCCACGCCGCCCAGCGGGGTCCGGTACTGCACCAGCGTGCGGTCGGAGTCGTCGATCGCGACCGTGCGCTCGTCGCGGAGCCGGTAGACCGTGGCCGGGCGGCCGTCGACGGCCTGCTCCCCCTGCCAGCGGTACGGGCCGTCCAGGAACGCCGCTGGCCGGTCGGGTCGCTCCGCGGCGAGGTTCTGCAGCACCTGTACCAGGACGTCGAGCAGCGGCGGCTCCCCTTCCCCGGACGACAGCGTCCGGCGCAGGTACGCCGCCTCCGGCGCCCCGTCGGCGGCGAGCGCCTCGGCCAGCCCCGGCACGTCACCGGCCCAGAGGTCGTCGCGGTCGAAGAAGAGGGTGCGGGTGTCCCGGTCCTCGCTGCCGACCACGGTGACCGCCTGGGCCTGGCCGACCTGGCGGCGGAAGTCGATCTGACCGGTGAGCGTGAGCACCGCCTCGTCGGCGAAGGGGACGGTGACGACGAAGTCCGCGCCGCCCTCTTCGTGGTTGAGGTGCAGCAGCTCGGCGAGGACGGCGGCGTCGTCCTCCGTGACCGGTTCACCGGGCTGCCGCTGGTCGTCGGTGCAGCCGGCCAGCAGCAGCAGGCTCAGCCCGGCCGCGCCCACCCGGAGCACGAGCTGGCGGCGGGCACGCATGCGTGCAGCGTATGCAGCCGGTCGCCCCGGACCGGCGATGACGCGGCGCGGGCATAGGAGGCTTTACCTACGTCCTGGCCCCCAGGGACGTAGGTAAAGCCTCCTATGCCCGGTGAGGCCTCAGCGCTCGAGGTCGCCGCGGATGAAGGCCTCGACGGCGTCGCGGGCCTCGCTGTCGCTGTACTGCACCGGCGGGCTCTTCATGAAGTACGAGGACGCCGACAGGATCGGGCCGCCGATGCCGCGGTCCTTGGCGATCTTCGCGGCGCGGACGGCGTCGATGATGATGCCGGCCGAGTTCGGCGAGTCCCAGACCTCGAGCTTGTACTCCAGGTTCAGCGGGACGTCGCCGAACGCGCGACCTTCCAGCCGGACGTAGGCCCACTTGCGGTCGCTCAGCCACGGCACGTGGTCCGAGGGGCCGATGTGCACGTTGCCCGCGCCCATGTCCCGGTCCACCTGGCTGGTGACGGCCTGGGTCTTGGAGATCTTCTTGGACTCCAGGCGCTCGCGCTCGAGCATGTTCTTGAAGTCCATGTTGCCGCCGACGTTCAGCTGCATCGTGCGGTCCAGCTGCACGCCGCGGTCCTCGAACAGCTTGGCGAGCACCCGGTGGGTGATCGTGGCGCCGACCTGGCTCTTGATGTCGTCACCCACGATCGGCACGCCGGCGGCGGTGAACCTGTCCGCCCACTCCTTGGTGCCGGCGATGAAGACCGGGAGGGCGTTGACGAAGCCGACACCGGCGTCGATCGCGGCCTGCGCGTAGAACTCGGCGGCCTGCTGCGAGCCCACGGGCAGGTAGCAGACGAGGACGTCGGCACCCGACTGGCGCAGAGCGGCGACGACGTCGACCGGCTGCTCGTCGGACTCCTCGACCATCTCGCGGTAGTACTTGCCCAGGCCGTCGAGGGTGGTCCCGCGCTGCACGGTCACGCCCAGCGGCGGGACGTCGCAGATGGAGATCGTGTTGTTCTCGCTGGCGACGATGGCCTCGGAGAGGTCGCGGCCGACCTTCTTGGCGTCCACGTCGAACGCGGCGACGAACTCGATGTCGGACACGTGGTACTCGCCGAAGCGGACATGCATCAGGCCCGGGACGGACGTGGTCTCGTCGGCGTCGCGGTAGTAGTGCACGCCCTGCACGAGCGAGGCGGCGCAGTTACCGACGCCGACGATGGCGACCTTGACTGACCCCATGACTCTCCTTACTCCTGGACCGTGGTGGTCCGCTGGGCCCGGACCGGTGGTGGTCCGTTGCTGTCTCGGGCGGGCTGGCCCGCCGGTCGTGCTGGTGGTGCGTGACCGTTGCTAGGTCGGTACGCGCTGCGCGGCGGCCGGCCCGTCGTCCTCGCCCGCGCGGGGTGCCGGCCGGTCGCCGGACTCCGCCCGTTCGCTGTCGATGAGCTCGGAGAGCCAGCGGACCTCCCGGTCCACCGACTCCAGGCCGTGGCGCTGCAGTTCGAGCGTGTAGCGATCGAGCCGTTCGCGGGTCCGCGCCAGTGAGGACCGCAACCCTTCGCGCTGCCGTTCCACGGTGCGCCGGCGGCCCTCGAGGATCCGCAGCCGCACGTCGCGCGCCGTGTGCCGGAAGAAGGCCAGGCGGACCCCGAAGAGCCCGCCGTCGTCGTAGGCCTCCGGGCCGGTCTGGCTGACCAGCTCGTGGAAGCGCTCCTTGCCCTCTGCGGTGATCGTGTAGACCACCTTCCCGCGCCGGCCGGTCAGCGGCGGTGCATCGGCCGGCAGCAGGGCACGCGGTGCGGGCTCGTCGGTGGAGATGAGCCCGGCCGCCTGCATCCGTCGCAGCGCGGGGTACAGCGATCCGTAGGAGATGCTGCGCAGCCCGCCGAGCACCGCGGCGAGCTGCTTGCGCAGCTCGTACCCGTGCATCGGCGCCTGGTGCAGCAGGCCGAGGATGGCGAACTCGAGCACGTCGCCCTCCTCGGTCGCACCTGCAGTCGATGTATCGGCACGATACATCGACCGTTCTGCAGGCTCCACCCGGAGGCGTGGGGCGGGTGGGTCTCCCGGGGCGGGTACCGTGCTCGGTCACCCCACGGACCAGGGCCTGGTGCGTACATTGGCCGCCGTGCCCGGACGTCGTTCCGTCGTGGACTACTCGCTGCAGCGGCGAGCCGTCCTCGCGGGAGTACATGCGGGCCGCACCGGGTTGTTCGAGGTGTGCGACGCCAGCCCGTACCTCTCGCGGGCGGCGAAGTACCACGGAGAGCCGACCGACGCCGCCTGCCCGGTCTGCCGACGTGAGCACCTCACCCTGGTGAACTACGTGTACGGCGAGCACCTCGGGCCGGTGGCCGGCCAGGCCAAGACCGAGGCCGAGCTCGCCCGCATGGACGCCGCCCAGGACGAGTTCTCGGTGTACCGGGTCGAGGTGTGCCGCGGCTGCGGCTGGAACCACCTGGACTGCTCGTACGTCCTCGGTGTCGAGCCCGAGCCGGGGCGCAAGCCCCGCCGCAGCCGGCACCGGGCCGCTCCCGAGCGGTGACGGACCGGCCGGTCACCGGCCCCCACCGTGCCACCGGGCCCGCGACGGAGCGGGCCCTCTCCGCTGCCACAGCTGAAGACGAACCGCTGCGTCCGGGCAGGTGCCCGGCGTCGACCATGACAGTCCAGGAAGGGGTGTGCTCGTGCCCAGCCACGACGAGACCTCGCCCGTCGCTCCGCGTGCCGGCTCGGTGCGCCGCCCGCCGGCCGCCCGTACCCGCAGCACCGGGGGCGGAGGCGGCACCGGGCGTCCCCCGGCGGGCGGGCGCCCGTCGGGCGGCGCGCGGCCGCCCGCCCGCGGCGGCACCACGGCCTCGCGCGGCGGGACCACGGCCTCTCGCGGCGGCTCCGGCCGTCCGTCGGGCCGACCGGCATCCGCGAAGGGCAAGGCCGGGCGCAGCGGGAAGCAGCGCCGCGCACGGCGGCTGAAGATCACCGCCGCGATCATGGGCGGGCTGCTCGCCCTGATGTGCGTCTTCGTCGGCGTCGTCTACGCCAGCACCGAGGTGCCGAGCCCCGACTCGGTCTCGACCAAGCAGACCACGGTCATCTACTACTCCGACGGCGTGACGGAGATGGCGCGGCTCGGTGACGAGAACCGCACCAACGTGCCGCTGGCGGAGATCAGCGAGCCGGCGCAGCGAGCCGTGCTCGCCGCGGAGAACCGCAGCTTCTACTCCGACCCGGGCATCTCCTTCACCGGCATCGTGCGCGCTGCGTGGAACAACCTCACCGGTGGTTCCACGCAGGGTGGCTCGACCATCACGCAGCAGTACGTGAAGAACGCCTTCCTGACGCACGACCAGACGTTCAGCCGCAAGTTCCAGGAGCTGTTCCTGGCGATCAAGCTGGACAACAACTTCTCGAAGGAGCAGATCCTCGAGAACTACCTGAACACCATCTACTACGGCCGCGGTGCCTACGGCATCGAGGCCGCAGCGAACACCTACTTCGGCATCCCGGCCGCGGAGCTCACCGCGCAGCAGGCCGCCGTCCTGGCCGTCCTCATCCGGAGCCCCTCCAACTACGACCCGGAGACCAACCCCGAGGGCGCGCAGGACCGCTGGGGCCTGGTGCTCGACGCGATGGTCGAGGAGGGCTGGCTGACGACGGAGGAGCGGGCCGCCTCGGTGTACCCGCCGGTGCTGCCCAAGACCGACTCCACGCTCGGCATGCCCCAGGGCCCCGAGGGCCACATCGTCCGGCAGGTCACCCAGGAGCTGCAGGAGCGGTACCGGTACGACGAGCAGCAGGTCAACGCCGGTGGCCTGCAGGTCACGACCACCATCAGCAAGCCGGCGCAGGACGCCGCCGTCGCCGCCGTCCAGGAGGTCACGGGACCGCCCGAGCCGCAGGAGCTGCGGGAGGCCCTGGTCGCCGTCGACCCGCGCACCGGCGCGGTCGTCGCCTACTACGGCGGCGAGAACGGGGTCGGCACCGACTACGCGCAGGCCAAGCGCCAGCCCGGGTCGTCGGTCAAGCCCTACGTCCTGGCCACGGCCCTGGAGCAGGGCATCGGCATCCAGGCCCGCCGCGACGGCAGCGACGACCAGGAGTTCCCCGACCGGCCCGGCCTGCCGGTGACCAACTCCGGGGGCGCGAGCTGCCCGGCCTGCACGCTGACCGAGGCCATCACGCGCTCGCTCAACACCACGTTCTACGGCCTGGCCTACGAGGTCGGCCCCGAGAACGTGCGCGACACGATCCTCGCGGCCACGGGCCTGCCGGACACGTGGGGCGGCAGCGACTTCTTCGCGGGGAAGACGGTGCTGGCCAACTCCGACGGCCTCACCGGCTCGTCGATCGGCATCGGCGAGTACGAGCTGCGCCCGTTCGACCAGGCGCAGGGCTTCGCCACGCTCGCTGCCGACGGGGTCTTCCGCGACGCCCACTTCATCGGGAAGGTGACCGACGGCGAGGGCGCGGTGCTGGTGGACCAGACCGCCGCCGCAGGGGGTGAGCAGGTCCTCCCCGCCGACGTCGTCAACGACGTCACCGTCGCGCTCAAGGACGTCGCCTCCTACTCCCGCCGCGCGCTCGACGGCGGCCGCGAGGTCGCGAGCAAGACCGGCACCCAGGGGCAGGGGGAGAACAACTCCGACGCGTGGATGGTCGGGTACACGCCCTCCATCGCCACCGCGGTGTGGATGGGCAACGACTCCCCCAGCGACCCGATCGTCGACTCCCGCGGGCGGATCATCTACGGCTCGGGGCTGCCCGGTGCCATCTGGCAGCGCTTCATGGACACGGTGCTCGCCGGCACCCCGGAGGAGGACCTGCCCGACAAGCCGCTGATCAAGGGCGACACCGGGGAGGGCGTCGCGGCGCCGACGACCGAGGCGCCGCCGCCGGTGGAGACCCCGGCCGCGCCGTCGTCGCCCCCGAGTCCGTCCCGGCCGAGCTTCCCGGACCGGAACGGCAACGGCGTGGACGACCGCACCGAGCAGCCGCCGTTCCCGGACGAGAACAACGACGGCATCGACGACCGCACCCAGCGGCCGCCGTTCCCGGACGAGAACAACGACGGCATCGACGACCGCACCCAAGAGCCGCCAGACACGGAGCCGGGCACGCCCGGCCCCGTCGTCCCGCCACCGCTCGACTGACACGTCCCGCACACTGCTCGCATGAGCAGCTCGCCCACGGGCCCGTCCGCCACCGCGGACGGGCCCGTGCGCGTTCCACGTGGAACGCAGCCGCCGTCCGCCCCGGACCGCGTGGTGCCCTCCTGGACCGATCCGGTGGTCCGCCAGGCGAGCGAGGCCATCGGCGGACCGTGGGGCCGATTCGCCGTCACCGGCCGCGCCTTGTTCTGGACGCCGCTGCGGGTGTGCCTGCTCTTCGCCACGCTGGCGCTGGCGGTGGCGTGGGTGAAGCAGGCGCCGTGCGCCGACGGCGACTGGGCGGGTTCCGTCCAGTACACGCACTTCTGCTACTCGGACACGGTGCCGCTGTTCGGCCTGCACGGCCTGGACGACGGCGCCGTCCCCTACCTGGACTCCGCCGTCGAGTACCCGGTGCTCACCGGGGCCTTCATGGCCCTGGCCGCCACGGTCTCCGCCGGCTACGACCGGGTGGCGACGGCCTCGGGCCCGCTCCCCGAGGTCGCCCCGGTGCTCAGCTACTACGTCGTGACGTGCCTGCTGCTGACGGTCTGCGCGCTGCTCGTGGTCCGGGCCACCCTGGCCCTGGCCGGACGCCGCCCCTGGGACGCGGCGATGATCGGGCTGTCCCCGCTGCTGGTGGTGCACGCCTTCACGAACTGGGACCTCCTCGCCGTCGCCCTGGCCACCCTGGGCATGTGGGCGTGGGCGCGCCACCGCCCGGTGCTCGCGGGCGTGCTGCTGGGTCTCGGCGTCGCCGCCAAGCTCTACCCGGCGTTCCTGCTCGCCGCGCTCCTGCTGCTGTGCCTGCGGGCCGGGCGGCTCCGCCTCTGGGCCCGGACCGCGGCGGCGGCGGCGCTCGCCTGGGCCGCGGTCGACGTGCCCGTCGCGGTGCTGGCGCCGGAGAACTGGTCCCGCTTCTTCACGCTCAACCGCACGCGGCCGGCCGACCCCGACTCGCTCTGGAACCTCGCGCAGCACGTGGCCGGGAACGGGTGGCTGGACGGGCCGCTGGCCGAGGGGCAGACGCCCACGGTGCTCAACGCCGCCGTCGCCGTCGTGCTGCTGACGGGGCTCGCCGCGGTGGCCTGGCTGACGCTGGCCGCACCCGTCCGGCCGCGCCTCGCCCAGATCGCCTTCCTGCTGGTCGCCGTCTTCCTGCTCACCAACAAGGTGTGGAGCCCGCAGTACTCGCTGTGGCTGCTCCCGCTGGCGGTGCTCGCCCGGCCGCGGTGGCGCTCGCTGCTGGCCTGGCAGGCCACCGAGGCGCTGCTGTGGGTGCCGCGCCTGCTCTGGTACCTGGGCACCGAGAACCGCGGCGTCGACGTCGAGTGGTTCTTCCTGGCCGTGACGCTCCGCGACGCCGCTGTCGTCGTCCTGATGGCCCTGGTGGTGCGGGACGTGCTGGACCCCGACCGCGACGTCGTGCGCACCAGCTGGCGGGGCGTGGACGACCCGGCCGGCGGGCCCCTGGAACACGCCCCCGACCGGTGGGCGCTCCGCCGGTCAGCCGATCGCCTCGCGTAGCAGCGCGATCTCCGCCGCGTGGCTCGCGGCGTCCCCCGGCGTCTCCAGGACGACGGGGCAGCCGGCGGCCCGCGCCACCTCCACCAGCAGCCCGGCGGGCATCTCGCCACCGGCCAGGGGTGCGTGCCGGTCGCGCCCCGAGCCCGCGGGGTCGCGGCTGTTGTTGAGGTGCACCAGGTCGATCCGGCCGGTGATGGCCCGGACGGCGTCGACGACGGCGCCCAGGTCCCAGCCGGCGGCCCAGCCGTGGCAGGTGTCCAGCACGAAGCCGGCGCCGAACTCGCCGATCGCGTCCCACAGCCGGCCGAGCGCGTCGAGGTCGCGGGCCATCGCGTTGCCGCCGCCCGCCGTGTTCTCGACGAGGACGGGCACGGGGAAGCCGCCCTGCTCGGCCTGGCGGGCGAAGGTCTTGCGCCAGTTGTCCACGCCGACCGCCGGGTCGTCGCCGGCCAGGACGTGCCCGCCGTGCACCACCAGGCCCCGGGCCCCCACGTCCGCCGCGGCCCCGGCGTGCGCGCCCAGCAGCTTGCGGCTGGGGATGCGGATGCGGTTGTTCGTCGTCGCCACGTTCAGGACGTAGGGGGCGTGGACGTAGACGGCGACGCCGGAGCCGCGCAGCTCCGCGGCGTCGGGCCGGGGTCGCGGGGCCTTCCAACCCTGGGGGTCGGCGAGGAAGACCTGCACGGCGTCGGCGTCCACCTCGGCCGCCCGCGCCAGCGGGCCGCCGCGGTCGGGCTCGCCGTCGTCGGTGAGGCCGGCACCCACGTGTACGCCGATCGGGTGACTGCCCATGCTGATCTCCGGTTCGTCGACGATTTCCAGGTGTGCCCGTATCGCCGAGGTCACATCATCGTTGAGGCTGTGACGGGGGTTACTCGCCGGTACAGCTGTGACGTCGACGTGGAGGTAGCAGAACATGGCAACGGGTCGCATCCGACGCTCGGCCCGCCGGGGCGTCGCCGTCGCCCTCCTGGGCTGGCTCGGCATCACCGCGGCGTCGGTGACGGCGACCCCTGCCGCGAGCGCCGCCCCGACGGCGACCGTGCCGATCCGCGACCTCACCCAGCTGATCGTGTCGATCGACGAGGGCGGCGCGGTCACCTTCGTCAACGAGCTCCAGGACAGGACGCTCCAGGTCGGGGGTGGTGGGCTGCTGCCCTCGCTGGTCAGCGTCACGGCCAGCACCGAGGTCACCCTCACCGTCCCGTCGGGGCAGCGGACGCTGGCCCCCGGCGCGAGCGTCACCGAGCGGTTCGACCGCAGCTGCGTCACCGGCTGCTGGCTGACCTTCACCTACTCGATGACGTCCGGTGCGGCGCTCACCCAGCCGCTGATCGACGCCACCACCGCGCTCCTGCCACCCCTCCCCCGGCCGCAGCCCCTCGTGGTGAACACGCTCCTGCCGCTGCCGAACGTGCCCGGGGTCAACCTGCCCCAGCTGCCACCGGTGACGCTGCCGGCCACCCCGCCCTCGGCCACCCCGCCGCCCGCACCGGCGCCGGAGGCCCCGCAGCCGCCGACGACCGCGCAGCCCCCGGCCCAGGCCGGCCCCGCGCCGCAGGACGTGCCGGGCGACCAGTACACCTACGAGACCGGGTCCGGTGGGGCCGCGCAGCTCCTCCCCGGGGCGCGGGCCGCGGCGGCGGCGTTCGACCCGTCCCGCTTCGTGCTCCCCGGCCTGACGGGCAGCAGCGCCGACGGCGGCGGCTCGGGCGGCGTGACGGGGACCTACGACGGCGCCGCCGTCCCCGAGTTCGGCCAGCTCGCCGGCCTGAGCACGCCGGCTCCGGGCGGCGAGGACGCCGGCCAGGTCGTCTCCGCCACCGGGGCGCGGCCGGTCACCCTGCCCGTCGCGGCGCTGGCCGCCGTCGTCGCGCTGGCCGCGGTCACCGCAGCCCTGGTCCGCACCGCGCAGGCGGCCCGCGGGTCCCGCTGAGCGCGGCGCCCGCCCAGGGTCCCGTCGCGGGCCTGCGAGGGGTGGGGTCCTTCCCCCGTCCGGGCAGCGCCTGGCCCGCCGGTCCCGGCCGCTGGTAGCCTGGGTTCGCGCGTTCCGGCTCCTGCCGGGGCGCGCGACGCGTGTACGACCCTCCTGCTGCAGATTCCCTGCAGCCGCGAAGACCAGAGGAGGTGGGGTTCTCCGTGCGTCACTACGAACTGATGGTCATTCTCGACCCCGACCTGGAGGAGCGCACGATCGCGCCCTCGCTCGAGCGGTTCCTGACCGTCGTCACCAACTCCGGTGGCACCGTCAAGACCGAGATCTGGGGCCGTCGCCGCATGGCCTACGAGATCAAGAAGCACGTCGAGGGCATCTACGCCGTCGTCGACATCCAGGCCGAGCCCGCCGCGGTGGCCGAGCTCGACCGGCAGCTGAACCTCAACGAGTCGGTGCTGCGCACGAAGCTGATGCGGCCCGAGGTCCACTGACCATGGCCGGCGAGACCGTCATCACCGTCATCGGTAACCTGACCGCCGATCCGGAGCTGCGCTTCACGCCGTCGGGCGCTGCCGTCGCGAACTTCACCGTGGCCTCCACGCCGCGGACCTTCGACCGCCAGTCGCAGGAGTGGAAGGACGGCGAGGCGCTGTTCCTCCGCTGCAACGTCTGGCGGCAGGCCGCGGAGAACGTGGCCGAGTCGCTGACGCGTGGCTCGCGGGTAATCGTCAGCGGTCGCCTGAAGCAGCGCTCCTTCGAGACGAAGGAGGGCGAGAAGCGCACCGTCGTCGAGCTCGAGGTCGACGAGATCGGCCCCTCGCTGCGCTACGCCACGGCCAAGGTCACCCGCGCCTCGCGCGGTGAGGGTGGCGGCGGCTTCGGTGGCGGTGGCGGCGGCGGCGGCGGTGGCGCGAGCGACCCGTGGTCGACTCCCGCCGGCCCGTCGGACGAGCCGCCCTTCTAAGAGGACCCTCCTGCCCCCCACGCCTCGCTTCGCTCGGCGTGGGCCTCTGCAGGAGGGCCACCCCAGGTCACCCACGCACTTCCCTCACTGGAGATATCAGTGCCCAAGCCCCCTGTTCGCAAGCCCAAGAAGAAGGTCTGCCAGTTCTGCAAGGACAAGGCGACCTACGTCGACTACAAGGACACGACCCTGCTGCGGAAGTTCATCTCCGACCGCGGCAAGATCCGTGCCCGCCGCGTCAGCGGCAACTGCAGCCAGCACCAGCGGGACGTCGCCACGGCCGTGAAGAACAGCCGTGAGATGGCCCTGCTGCCCTACACCTCGACGGCGCGCTGATCATGAGCACGATGAAGCTGATCCTGACGCAGGAGGTCACCGGTCTCGGGTCCTCCGGCGACACCGTGGAGGTCAAGGGCGGCTACGGCCGCAACTACCTCCTGCCGCGCGGGCTGGCGATCGTCGCCACCCGGGGCGCGCAGAAGCAGGTCGAGTCGCTGCGCCGGGCGCGTGCCGCCCGCGAGGTGGCCTCGCACGAGGAGGCGCAGACCCTCGCCGGCCGCGTGTCCGGGCTGACCGTCCAGGTGCCGGCCCGCGCCGGTGACGGCGGTCGTCTGTTCGGCCGGGTCACCACCGCCGACGTCGCCGCGGCCGTCACGGCTGCCGGCGGCCCGGAGCTCGACCGTCGCCGGATCGAGCTGCCCAGCAGCATCAAGACCACGGGCCAGCACACCGTCACGGTGCGGGTGCACCCGGAG
This sequence comes from Blastococcus sp. DSM 46786, assembly GCF_900109665.1. GTDB lineage: Bacteria > Actinomycetota > Actinomycetes > Mycobacteriales > Geodermatophilaceae > Blastococcus > Blastococcus carthaginiensis. Next base: position 53,108 of record NZ_FOAO01000010.1, on the reverse strand, counting down.
GTCACCGCCCAGCTGACCATCGAGGTCGTCGCAGGCTGATCGAAGGCCCCCGTCCTCCTCACCCCTCGCACGCTCGGGGTGAGCCTCGGGACGGGGCCGTGCTCACGAGGGGCGTCGGACGCGAGTCCGGCGCCCCTCGTGGCGTCTCCGGGCCGGCCGCCGGCCGCTGTCCCGGCCCTCCGATCCCCGGGCCGGTCGCTGGGCCCTGTCGCTCCCCCTGCCCCAGGCCGGCCGCTGCGCCTCGTGGTTCCTCCTGCCGCCGTGCGGGCGGTGCCGGGCCCCCCGCAGACGGGTGGAGCACTCTCCGCGTCGCCCAGGCCCGCTGAGGGGCCGCGCCGCGCCCCGCGGTCTCCATGCGCGACCGCGTGACGCCGACCCGCCGGGCTGCCCGATCGCGGCCTCCACTCCGCCGAACCACCACCGTCGGCGACCGACGGCGGACCGCTGTGACTCGTGGTGCGTCGCCCGGAAGTTTCTTCCGAAGTTTTCTCCGTCCACACCCCGTGGGAGGAGTCCGTGCAGGTCAGCCGCGGTGGTCCGCACGACGTGCGGTGGCTGTCCCCCGACTCGTCCACATGTCGACACGCCTCCGTCCACCGACTTGTCCACAAGTTGTGCAGATCGGTGTGCACACCGGTGGTGGACGCGGCCCGCTGAGCTTCCTAACGTCCTCTCCGCCACCGAGCAGACGACGCGAATGTCGGTCCCCTCCGGTAGGCAGGAGCCGAACAGGTGTTCGGCAAGGCGCCGTCCGCCGAGCTCGCGTACTTCCCCTGCGCGCGGTGGTGATGCGGGCGCGCCCGCAAGGAGATGGAGGTACCCCCGTGGCGGTGGCCGACGAGTTCAGCCGACCGTCCGTGACGGCGCCGGAGTACGACCGGCAGCCGCCTCAGGACGTCGCGGCGGAGCAGTCGGTGCTCGGCGGCATGCTGCTGAGCAAGGACGCGATCGCCGACGTCGTGGAGGTCTTGCACGGCAACGACTTCTACCGGCCGGCGCACCAGGTGATTTTCGACTGCATCCTGGACCTCTACGGGCGGGGTGAGCCGGCGGACGCGATCACCGTCGCCGCGGAGCTCAACCGGACCGACCAGCTGTCCAAGATGGGCGGCGCGGTCTACCTGCACACGCTCATCCAGTCCACGCCCACGGCGGCCAACGCGGGCTACTACGCCGCGATCGTCGCCGAGCAGGCGGTGCTGCGGCGCCTGGTGGAGGCCGGCACCCGGGTGGTGCAGCTCGGCTACGGTGCGGCCGGCGGCAAGGGCGACGTCGACGACATCGTCGACCGCGCCCAGCAGGAGATCTACGACGTCACCGAGAAGCGCATGAGCGAGGACTACTCGCGCCTCGAGGACGTGCTCCAGCCGACGATGGACGAGCTGGACGCGATTGCCTCCCGCGGTGGCACCGCCCGCGGCGTCCCCACCGGGATCCGCGATCTCGACGAGCTGACCAACGGCCTGCAGGCCGGTCAGATGGTCGTCATCGCGGCGCGGCCCGGTGTGGGCAAGGCTCTGGCGCTCGACACCCTCATCGCCACGCCATCGGGGTGGACCACCATGGGCGAGGTCCGCGTCGGCGACCAGGTCATGGGGTCCGACGGGCGCCCGACGACGGTCGTCGCGGCGACCGAGGTCATGGACGGGCGCCCCTGCTACGAGGTCCACTTCTCCGACGGCTCGGTGATCGTGGCCGACGCCGAGCACCAGTGGCTCACCGACACCCGGGCCAGCCGGAAGTCGGCCCAGGCGGCGGCAACCGGCTACAACGGCTACCGCAACCAGCGCACGTTCGCGGAGGTGCGGACGACCGAGGAGATCGCGCGCACCGTCCGATGCGCGACGAAGGACGCCCGTCTCAACCACTCGGTGCGCAACTGCCGGCCCCTGGACCTGTCGCCGGCCGATCTCCCCATCCCGCCGTACGCCCTCGGCGTGTGGCTGGGAGACGGCACCTCCGCGGCAGCGCAGTTCACCAGCGCGGACCCGGAGATCGCCGTCTACATCGAGGCCGAGGGGCTCGTGGCCCAGCCGACCGGGGCTGACCGTCGGTACTCGTTGCGGCTGCCGGCGCGGGTCTCCGCAGAGATGCGGAGCTGCCCGATGTGCGGCGAGCTCTTCCTGCCGCGCACGTCGCAGGTGCAGACCTGCGGCAAGACGTGCGGCGGTCGACTGCGCGCCAGCGGCGGCGTGGGCATCCAGGCCACGTGTCCCGACTGCGGTCGCCCCTCGAGCGGCCTGGCGCAGTGCCAGGGCTGCCGCGACGAGCACGGCACCGTGAAGGGCCTCCTGCGCACCCTGGGCGTGCTCGGCGACAAGCACATCCCGACGTCGTACCTCCGGGCGTCCGTCCCCCAGCGACGGGCGCTGCTGGCCGGCCTGCTCGACACCGACGGCACCGTCACACCGAGCGGGGCCGTCCAGTTCGCCGTCACCAACCGGCGGTTGGCCGAGGACGCCCGTGAACTCGTCGCGGGCCTCGGCCACCGGGTGAAGTTCAGCACCAAGCGGGTGCGTGGTCGGTCCGAGGCGTCGTCGACCTGCTACACGCTCACCTTCAGCACCGACGACGAGGTGTTCGCGCTCGAACGGAAGAAGCTCCTGCACAAGGAGCGGGGCGCACGCACGTTCACCGCCCGTGGTGTCCGTTTCATCACCGACGTCCGGCCGGTGGCCAGCGTGCCCGTGCGGTGCATCCAGGTCGATGCTGCGGACTCCCTGTTCCTCGCGGGCCGCAGCTTCATCCCGACGCACAACTCGACCCTGGGCCTGGACATCGCGCGCTCGGCCACCGTGAAGCACCAGATGCCCGCGGTGATCTTCTCGCTCGAGATGAGCAAGCACGAGATCACCATGCGTCTGCTCTCGGCCGAGGCCAAGGTGCCGCTGCACCACATGCGCGCCGGCACGCTCTCGGACGAGGACTGGGCGAAGCTCGCCCGCCGCATGGGCGAGGTGGCCGACGCCCCGCTGTACATCGACGACTCGCCGAACATGACGATGATGGAGATCCGAGCCAAGGCGCGGCGCCTCAAGCAGCGCAACGACCTCAAGCTCGTGGTCATCGACTACCTCCAGCTGATGACCTCGGGCAAGCGCGTCGAGAGCCGCCAGCAGGAGGTCTCGGAGTTCTCCCGTGCGCTGAAGCTGCTGGCGAAAGAACTGGAAGTTCCGGTCATTGCTATGAGTCAGCTGAATCGCGGTTCGGAACAACGGCAGGACAAGAAGCCGATGTTGTCCGACCTTCGCGAATCCGGCTCGATCGAACAAGATGCGGATATGGTCATGATGATTCACAGAGAAGATATGTACGAAAAGGAATCCCCGCGGGCCGGTGAGGCCGACATCATGCTGGTCAAGCACCGCAACGGCCCGACCGCCAACGTCACCGTCGCCTTCCAGGGCCACTACAGCCGCTTCGTCGACATGGCGAACTGACTTGGAGGCTCGCGAGGACGACTCGGGCGGCAGTGCGCCCGGAGAATCGGTGCGATGCGTCGAAGTGGTCGGCATCGACGCGCGGTTGACGTTCGAGGTGCGCCACCGAATCTCGTGGAATCCGCGCTTCCGTCGGTACGAGCTGAGCCCTGAGCTCGTCGCGGGGCCGGGCGTCTACCGCATCGTCCTCTGGCCCAACGTGTTTTACGTCGGGGAGGGAAAGGACCTTGCGGCGAGGATCCGAGGCCACCTCCGCCGGAAGGGGTCGCGGACGTCGCCTGTCCGTCTCGCGTTGGACCGAGCCCGGGCCGCCGGGGGCGACGAGCGTGATCTAGGTCAGGTGGAAGTCGTCTCGATGACCGCCACCGCGGACCAACTCCAGCCCACTGCAGACTACGAGCTCCTGGAGTTCGTCCCGGTCACGCGCGCACTGCTTCCTGACAATGTCTACACACGACTGACCATCGAGGGACTCGCGCTCGCCGTGTCGGTCGAGATGTGGCCGAGCGGCCGATGTCTCAATCGCTTGACGCGCGATGGCGAAGGCATGAGGTACCTGAAATAGCGCAAGCAGCTGGGAAGTGCCAAGCTGTGAACCTGAGAGGCCCAGAACCAACATGGTTCTGGGCCTCTCAGGTTCAACGCGGTGCGGCGGTCAGGCGGCGGCGCGCATGAGCTCGCGGCGGACCTTCTTGCCACCGGTGGTCATGCGGACCAGCTTGACGACCTGCGCCGGCGCGTTCTTCGGCGTGGTCTCGGCCAGCCAGCCGTTGGGCAGCGACAGCCGGATCACCTTGTGCCACGCACTGCCGACCTGCTTGTACAGCGGCGCGGAGTGGTAGGTCAGGCCGTACCGGTCGAAGATGTCCTTCACCCGCGGGGCGATCTCGGCGTACCGGTTGCTCGGGATGTCGGGGAACAGGTGGTGCTCCACCTGGTGCGACAGGTTCCCGGTCATCAGGTGCATCGCCTTGCTACCGGAGATGTTGGCCGAGCCCAGCATCTGCCGGACGTACCACTCGCCGCGGGTCTCGCCGTCGATGGACGTCTTCTCGAACGTCTCGACGCCCTCGGGGAAGTGGCCGCACATGATCACCGAGTGCGACCAGAGGTTGCGCACCACGTTGGCGGTGAAGTTCGCGGCCAGGGTGGGCAGGAACGACGGACCCGACAGCAGCGGGTGGACGACGTAGTCCTTGGCGGCCTGGTTGCGGATCTTCTTCAGCACCTGCTTGGCGGCGGCGCGGAACTTGGGGTCGTTGCGACGCTTCTTGGTGGCCAGGTTCTTGCCGAGCTCCAGGTCGTAGGCGGCGATCCCGTACTCGAAGAAGCAGGCGTTGATGAAGTTCCAGACCGGCTGCGCCAGGTACATCGGGTGCCACTTCTGGTCCTCGTCGACGCGCATGATGCCGTAGCCGAGGTCGTTGTCCTTGCCGATCACGTTCGTGTACGTGTGGTGCAGCTCGTTGTGCGAGTGCTTCCACTGCTCGGCGGGGCTGGCCATGTCCCACTCCCACGTCGTGGAGTGGATCTTCGGGTCGCGCATCCAGTCCCACTGGCCGTGCAGGATGTTGTGCCCGATCTCCATGTTCTCGAGGATCTTGGCGACCGACAGGCCGGCCGTCCCGATCAGCCACGCGGGCGGGAACTTCGAGAACAGCAGGACGGCGCGGCTGCCGAGCTCCAGCTTGCGCTGCACGTCGATGACCGTGCGGATGTACTTCGCGTCGTCCTCGCCGAGGCTGTCGCGCACCTCCTGGCGGATGGTGTCGAGCTCCTTGCCGATGAGCTCGATGTCCTCGGGGGACAGGTGCTCGATCGGGTTGTCGGGCTTCTTCTGCAGAACGGTCATCGTCGGCGCTCCTCTGTCTGGGGGCTGGATCAGTGGTCGATGGCGCAGGCGCCGGCGGCGGCGCTGACGCAGGTCTGGATGAGGACGCCGTCGCCGACGTCCTCGGCGGTGGTGATCTCGCCGTTGCGCAGGTCGCGGACGGCGCCCTCGCGCAGGGGCAGCACGCAGCCGTAGCAGATGCCCATCCGGCAGCCGCTGGGCATGAGGACCCCGGCCTCCTCGGCGGCGTCGAGGATCGGCGTGGCGCCGTCGGCCTCGACGGTCGTGCCGTTCTTCGTGAAGGCGACCGTGCCGCCCTCGCCGGTGACCAGGACCCGCGGCCGGAAGCGCTCGGTGTACAGCCGGTCGGCGATCCCCACCGACGCCCAGTGCTCCTCGAGCGCCTCGAGCATGCCGACCGGGCCGCAGGCCCAGGTGGCGCGCTCGTGCAGGTCGGGCACCAGCTCGGCGATGGAGCGGGCGTCGAGCATCCCGGCGCTGTCGGTGTGCTGCTCGATCAGCCGGATCCGGCCCTCGGCCGCCATGCGCCGGAGCTCCTCGCCGAAGACGACGTCCTCGGCAGTGGGCGCGGAGTGCACCAGGACGGTGTCGGCCAGCTGGTCGACGGAGTTGCGCAGGATGCCCATGACCGGCGTGATGCCGGAGCCGGCGGTGACGAACAGCGCCTTGGCCGGCACCTGCTCGGGCAGGCAGAACTCACCGGTGGCCTGGTCGAGCTGGATGATCGTGCCGGGCTTCGCCCGGTGCACCAGGTGGTTGCTGACCTTGCCGCTCGGGATGGCCTTCACGGTGATCGTGAAGCAGCCGTCGGCGCGGTCGAGCACCGAGGTGATCGAGTAGGCGCGCCACTGGCGCACCCCGTCGATGTCGATGCCGATGCGCACGTACTGGCCGGGGACGTACGGCAGCCAGTCGCGGCCGGGGCGGATCACGATCGAGGCGGCGTCCCGGGTCTCCCGGTGGACGGCCTCGATCCGGCCGCGCAACGCCGCCCCGGAGCGGAGCGGGTCGAAGAGGTCGAGGTAGTCGACCGGGAGCAGCGGGGTGGTCACCAGCTCGGCGAACTTGAACACGCGGTCGCGCAGCGCCTTCCGTGCCGGCGGGCGGGCCGCGGCGGGGCGCGGAGCTGTTGCGGTCATGCTCTAGAGCTTTCCCAGGCCGGCGACCAAATACCTGTGCCCGGGACGTGAATCGGGCGGTAGGTTCTGTTCCCGGAGAACAAGGAGGCGCGATGCCGGTGGACCCTGCACCGTTCCCGGAGGCGGTGGCGGAGGCGATGCGCGCCGACCTGCCGGCGGTGGCCGAGCGGGCCGTCGAGGAGATCATCGTGGGCGTCCCGAGCTACGCCGATGCGTTCCTCGGCCCGATGGGGCGGAAGATCTCCACCGCGGTCGAGCTGGCGCTCCGGGGGTTCCTGCAGGTGGCCGCCGACGGGGGCAACGTGGACGCCGGCACCCCGGGCGGCCCCGTCGTCGAGGCCGCCTACGCCCTGGGTCGCGGCGAGGCGCGCAGCGGCCGGTCGATGGACGCCCTGCTGGCCGCCTACCGGGTCGGCGCGCGGGTGTCGTGGCGGGACATGAGCGCCACCGCCGTCCGCGCGGGCCTGGACCCCATGTCGCTGGCCCGGTTCGCCGAGCTGGTGTTCGCCTACATCGACCGGCTCTCCGCGGCGAGCGTCGCCGGGCACGCCGACGAGCTGGCCTCCAGCGGCCGGGCGCGCCAGCGGCTGCTCGAGCGGTTGGCGCGCGGCCTGCTCACCGGGAGCCCGCACACCGAGCTCGCCGAGATGGCGCAGCGGGCGGAGTGGGCCCCGCCGCGCACGCTGACCGCCGTGCTGCTGCCCGAGGGCAGGGTGCGCGGCGCGCTGGTCTCGCTGGACCCGCGCACCCTGGTCGCGACGGAGGACCTGCCGGGGCTGGACGCGCCGGGGGAGCTGGCGGTGCTGCTGGTGCCGGACGCCGACGGGGCCGCCCGCGGCGCGCTGCTGCGCGGGCTGGCGGGCCGCCGTGCCGTGGTGGGGCCCGCCCGGCCCTGGTGGGGCGCGCAGGCCTCGTACGGCCGGGCGCTCCGGGCGCTGCGGCTGGGCGTGGCCGAGGAGGACGACGCGCCGCTGGACACCGATGCGCGGCTGGCGGAGCTGGTCCTGCGCGCCGACGAGGAGGCGCTGGCCGACCTGAGGGCCCGGGTGCTGGCCCCGCTGCAGGAGGTGGGGGAGACCGCGCGCGAGAAGCTCACCGAGACGCTGCGCTGCTGGCTGCTCCACCACGGCCGGCGCGACCAGGTGGCCGCCGCCCTGTACGTGCACCCCCAGACGGTGCGCTACCGGATGACCCAGCTGCGCGAGCTCTACGGCCCCGGGCTGGAGGAACCGCAGGCAGTGCTGGAGCTGACCATCGCGCTCGGTGTCGCGCCCCGCCCGCAGCCTGCCGGGCCGGCGTGACGCTCCCCCCGGGTGCGGCCGGGCTGGTCGACGAGGTGCGGACGGCGGTCGGCGCCACCTGGGACGTCGGTGCGCCGGTGCTGCGCGCGCGGACGGGGCTGGGCGGCGCCCTCGACGTCCCGGGCCTGGCGGTCGGCGCGGTCGCTGCGCAGCTGCTCGCCGCCCGGGCGCTCGAGGACGCTTCGCCCGGGCCGCTCTCCCTCGATGCCGGGCACGTGGCCGCGTCCTTCGCCGGTGAGCGGCACGTGAGGTTTCACGGGAAACCAGCCGGCGGCGGGTTCGCCCCGCTGTCGCGGTTCTGGCGCACCGCCGATGGCTGGGTCCGGCTGCACGGCAACTACCCGCGACACCGCGCCGCCGCGACGGCGGTGCTGGGGGAGGACGTCGCGTCGGCGGCGCTCGGGTGGCGCGCCGAGGAGCTGGAGACGGCGGTCGTCGCGGCCGGCGGGGCGGCGGCGGCCGTCCGTGGCGCCGCGGCCTGGGCGGCGCTCCCCCAGGCCGCGGCGGTGCGCGAGCGCCCCCTCGTGGCCGTGGCCCGCACCGCCGCGCACCCGGGGCGCAGGGTCGGGCTGCGCGGGCTCCGGGTGCTCGATCTGACCCGGGTCATCGCCGGCCCGGTGGCCACCCGGGCGCTGGCGGCGCAGGGGGCCGACGTCCTGCGGATCGACGCCCCGCAGGCGCCCGACGACCCCGCCCTGCTGGACGACACCGGCGCGGGGAAGCGGCACGTGCTGCTCGACCTGGCCGACCGGCACGACCGCGCGCGGGTGGAGGAGCTGGTGGCCGCGGCCGACGTCGTCGTCCAGGGCTACCGGCCGGGCGCGCTGGACGCCCACGGCCTGGACCCCGGCTCGCTGGCCGAGCGGTACCCGCACCTGGTGGTGGCCCGGCTGTCGGCGTGGGGCACCCGCGGCCCGTGGGGGAGCCGCCGGGGGTTCGACTCGCTGGTGCAGGCGGCGACCGGCATCGCCGCGTTGTACGGGGGCGACGAGGCCCCCGGTGCGCTGCCGGTGCAGGCGCTCGACCACGCGACCGGTCACCTGGCGGCGGCCGCCGTCCTGGGGCTGATCGGTCGCCAGCAGGACGAGGGCGGCGGCTGGTGCGCGGAGCTCTCGCTCGCCGCCACCGCGCACTGGCTGCTGGGAACCGGACCCGGGCACGAGCCGCCGGGCAACCCGCCCGATCCCGGCCCGTGGCTGGTCGAGCTGCCGTCCCCGGCCGGGCCGGTGACCGTGGTCGGCCCGCCGGGGGCACCCCCGTTCACGACCGGGGCGCTGCTGCCGCCGGGCACGCGACCCCGGTGGCTGCCCCGCTGACACCGTCGGCCAGGTGGGGAAGGCTGGCACGGTGACCGTCGACCTCACCGCTGCCGCCGACTTCCTCGCCACGGCCGGGCGCGTCCTCGACCGCCGCCGCTTCGAGCTGCTGTTCAGCGGGGGGACGCCGGAACCGGTGCTCGCCGCCGTCGACGGCTACCGGAACGCCGACGGTGGCTACGGGTGGGGGCTGGAGCCCGACCTGCGCTCGGCCACCAGCCAGCCGGGTGGGGCGCTGCACGCGCTGGAGGTGTTCGCCGACGTCGCCCCCGCCACGACGGGCCGCGCCCTCGAGCTCTGCGACTGGCTGGCGGCGGCGACCCTGCCCGACGGCGGCCTGCCCTTCGCGCTGCCGGTGCCCGATCCGGCCGCGTGCGCCCCGTTCTGGGCCGGGGCCGACCCCACCCGGTCCTCGCTGCAGATCACCGCCGTCGTCGCCGCGACGGCACACCTGGTCGCCGCCGCCGACCCTGCCGTGGCCGGGCACCCGTGGCTGGCCCGGGCGACCGGCTACTGCCTGGACGCCATCAGTGCGCTCGACGGCAGCGCGCACGCCATGGAGCTGGCGTTCGCGGTGCGGTTCCTCGACGCCGCCGCCGTGGTCCGGCCGGACGCCGCGGACCTGGTGGAGCGCCTGCGGCCGCACGTGCCGGAGGACGGGCTGCTGCACGTGGCCGGGGGTGCGCCGGACGAGCACATGCGCCCGCTCGACTTCGCTCCGCTGCCCGGTGGGCCGGCCAGGTCCCTGTTCGCCCCGGCGGTCGTGGTCGCCGAGCTCGACCGGCTCGCCGCGGGTCAGCAGGCCGACGGCGGCTGGACGGTCGACTTCGACAGCTGGTCCCCGGCGGCCGTGCTCGAGTGGCGCGGCCACCGGACGGTGCAGGCGCTGCTCCTGCTGCGTGCCAACGGCCGCCTCTGAGCGCCCATCCGCGGAGCACTCGGGATCCGAACGCCGGGCGTGCCGTGCGGTCCGCCGATGACCCTGGCGGGCCGCACGGTGCTCTGGGCTGCTCAGGCGGGGCGCAGCACCGCCACCAGGAAGTCCGCGCCGGGGGTGAACGGCCGCAGGTCCCAGGTGGCAAGCAGCAGGTCCGGGGCCCAGCCCGCCGCGCGCGCGTCGTCCAGGAACTCGTCGAAGTCGTAGCCGCGGTCGGCGCCGAAACCGATGACCGCCCGGCCGTCCGACGCGATGTGGGCGCGCAGCCGGCGCAGCACGGCGCCCCGGGTGGAGGGTGCGAGGAACGCCATCACGTTGCCGGCGCTGACGATCGCGTCGAAGGGCTCGTCGATGCCCCGCGCCGGGAGGTCCAGCTCGGCGAGGTCGCCGACGAGCCACCGCGGGCCGGGGTGGTCCTCCTCGGCCGCCGCGATCAGCACCGGGTCGACGTCGACGCCCACCACCCGGTGACCGACCTCGTGCAGGTGGGCGCCGACCCGGCCGGGCCCGCAGCCGGCGTCCAGCACCCGCGATCCGCGCGGCAGCATCGCGTCGACCAGCCGCGCCTCCCCCACCAGGTCCATCCCCTGCTCCGCGAGCGTGCGGAACCGCTGCACGTAGGCGGCCGAGTGCTCGGGGTCCTCCTGCGTCATGCGGGTCCAGGCGCTGGGTTCGGGGCGTTCGGCCATGCAGCCGTTCTACAGGGCGGACGGCCCGGTGCGCTCAGCGGCCGGCAGGCAGTTCGTCGAGCAGCACCCCCGGGTTGAGCACCCCGGCCGGGTCGAGCGCGGACTTGGTCGCGCGCAGCGCGACGGCGAAGGGCTCCGGGCGCTGCCGGTCGTACCCGGGGCGGTGGTCCCGGCCGACCGCGTGGTGGTGGGTGATCGTCGCCCCGAGGCGCCCCAGCACCTCGGAGGCCGCCGCCTTCACCTCGTCCCACATCGCCACCTCTGCGCCGGGACGCCCGGCGGCGAGCACGGTGAAGTACGGCGCGGCGCCGTCGGGGTAGACGTGGGTGAGCCGGCAGTTGACGAGCCCGGGTGCACCGGTCACCCGCGCCACGGCGTCCCCCACCTCGGTGCGCACGGTCGCGTACAGCTCCTCGAGGCGGTCCCAGGTGCACGCCGTCTCGAAGGTCTCCACGAGCGCGCTCATCCGGGCCAGCCCGTCGCGGACGTACGGCATGCGCAGGAAGCTGCTGCGCCAGGCGTCCGCGGCCGCATCGCCCGCCCCCGCGGCGTCGGCGACCCGGCCCCCGTGCGCGCGCGCCAGGTCCGTCAGCTCGGCCAGCCGGCCCGCCACCGGGTGCGCCGCGGACTCCACGCCGAGGACCAGCACCCACTCTCCCGACGCGGCGCCGGCCAGCGCCGCCTCGCCGGGGTCCAGCAGCCGGCAGTTCGCCGGGTGCAGCCCGGCCTGCGCGATCGCGCGGACGGCCTCGAACGCGGCCGTGGCCCCGGTGAACGTCGCCGACGCCGAGGCCTTCCAGCGGGGCCGGTCCTGCAGCCGCATCCAGGCCTCGGTGAGGACGCCGAGCGTGCCCTCCGAGCCGAGGAAGAGCCGGTCGGGCGAGGGGCCGGCGCCCGAGCCGGGCAGCCGCCACGAATCGCTGATGCCCACCGGCGTGACCACCCGCAGCGACTCCACCAGGTCGTCGACGTGGGTGTGCAGGGTCGCGTAGTGGCCGCCGGCCCGGGTGGCCAGCCAGCCGCCGAGCGTGGAGAACTCGAAGCTCTGCGGGAAGTGCCGCAGCGTCAGGCCGTGCGGCCGCAGCTGCGCCTCGAGCACCGGCCCGAGCGCGCCGCCCTGGATCCGCGCGGCCCGGCTCACCGGGTCGACCTCCAGCACGCGGTCCAGCGCGGTCAGCTCCAGCGCGAGCCAGGGTCGGTCGCCGCGGTACTCCACCCCGCCCACCACCGAGCTGCCGCCACCCACGGGCACCACGACGACGTCCGAGGCGGCGGCCCAGTCGAGCAGGTCGACGACCTCGGCCTCGGTAGCGGGCCGGGCGACGGCGTCCGGTGCGCCGGCGAGGTTCCCCGACAGCGCCCGGACGACGTCGCGGTAGGCCTTGCCGAAGGCGCGGGCGGCGCGCGCCGCCGGATCGGTGGTCACCGGCAGGGTCGACGGCGGGGCGATCCGGGTCGGCGGGAGCACGAGATCCCGCACGTCCGGCACCGGCCGCGGGCGCGCGGGCAGCCCCGGGAGGAGCGCGGCGAGCGCAGCGCACTCGTCGTCGGGGAGTGCCTGGTCGGTCGTCCCCCAGCCCCACCAGGAGCGCGTCGCCGTGGTGGTCATGAAGGGGTCCTCCAGTCGGGTGGGTCGCCGGGCTGCAGCGCCGGGTCGTCGGCGGCCAGCGTGCGCACCGGGCCGGGCGGCGTCAACGGGCCCTCGAAACGCACGGTCACCCGGCCGAGCCCGCGGCCCCACACCCAGCCCGGCCCGTGCTCCTCGTGCCGCACGTCCTGCCCCGGCCACCAGCGCTTCTCCACCGGCTGCGGCGGCTCCGCGGTCGTCTCCGGCTCGGGTGCCGCGGTCTCGTCCGGCTCCTCGTCGTCGGCCGTGAAGAGGTCACCCTGCGCGTAGAGCGAGAGCCCGGAGACCCCGACCCCCAGCAGGCGCAACCCCCCGCCGGTGCCCGCCTCGGTGAGCAGCCGGCGGGCCGTGGCGGCGATCAGCCGGGGGTCGTCGGTGGGCTGCGGCAGCGTCTGGGAGCGGGTGATCGTCGTGAAGTCGTAGCGGCGCAGCTTGAGCGTGACGGTGCGGCCCGAGATCGCGGAGGTGCGCAGCCTCGCCCCGACCCGGGCCGCCATCGAGTCGATCTCCCGGTTCAGCACGACGAGGTCGGTGAGGTCCCGCTCGAACGTCTCCTCGTGCGACACCGACTTCACCTCCCGGTCGGGGACGACGGCGCGGTCGTCCTCGGCGCGGGCCACGGCGTGCAGCCCGGCGCCGTGCGCGCGGCCGGCCAGCGCCACGAGGTCGGGCAGCGACTTGGCGGCCAGGTCCCCGACGGTCCGCACCCCGACCTGGTGCAGCCGCTCCGCCGTCGCCGGCCCGACGCCGCCGAGCCGGGTGACCGGCAACGGGTGCAGCAGGTCGAGCTCACCGCCCGGCGGGACGACGACGAGGCCGTCGGGCTTCTGCAGGTCGGAGGCGATCTTGGCCATCAGCTTCGAGCTGCCGACGCCGACCGACCCGGTGACCCCTCCGGTGGCGCTCGCGATCCGCTCCTTGAGCCCCTCGGCCAGTTCTGTCACACCGGAAATCGAGAGGTCATGGCCGGGGCCGGCGGCGAGGTCGACGTAGGCCTCGTCGATCGAGACGGGCTCCACGAGCGGGGAGAGCTCGCGCAGCAGGTCCATGACGACGTCGGAGGTGCGGCGGTAGGCGGCGAACCGGCCACCGAGGAACGCCGTGCCCGCCGGGCATCGCCGGCGCGCCTCCGCGGTGGACATCGCCGACCGCGCCCCGTAGGCCCGCGCCTCGTAGGACGCGGTGGCGACGACGCCCCGGCCACCCACGCCGCCGACGACCACCGGCCGGCCGCGCAGCGAGGGCTTGTCGCGCTGTTCCACGGCGGCGAAGAAGGCGTCGAGGTCCAGGTGCAGGATGCTCGCCTCCCGCCTCATGCCCCGATGATCGCCCGTCCCCGCCCGGCCGGGGCGTGCGGCCCGCGGTCAGACCGGGACGGCCCAGCTCTCGCGGGCGTGGGCGGCACGCCAGAACTCGAGCTCGTACCGGGTGGCGACGGCGAACGCGGTGAGCATCGCGGCCTCCTGGTCGGGGGCCGACCGCGCCGCGGCGTCGGTCAGCCGGCGGGCGGTGGCCGTGGCCTCCTGGAACGGGGCGGCGTCGTAGGTGGCGACCCACCGGCGGTAGGGGTGGTCGGCGGCCGACCGCGCCACCGGGGCCAGGCGGCTTCCGACGTGGGCGTACACCCAGTAGCAGGGCAGGACGGCCGCGGCGGCGGCCGGGTAGGGCGCCGTCGCTGCCGTCGCCACCAGGTAGGACGTGTACGCCAGGCAGGTCGGCGACGCGACCGGCGCGCCGTCCGGTGTCCCCAGCAGGTCGGTGCCGAGCAGGTCGGCGTGCAGCTGGGTCTCCACCGCGCAGTTCTGCGCCGAGCCGGCCCAGAACGCGGCCGCCGGCGCATCGGGTGCCCGGGCTGCCAGCAGCGCGAGCGCCCGGGCGTAGCCGCCGAGGTAGAGCGCGTCCTGCTCCAGGTAGTGGCGGAACGCCTCCGGGGCGAGGGTGCCGTCCGCCAGCTCGGCGAGGAAGGGCAGCTCGTCGATCACCCGGCGGAGATCGGCCGTCGCCGCCCAGGCCCGGTCGCAGAAGCCGGTCACGCCGGCCAGATCCCGGCGAAGTGGTGCACCGGGCCGGAGCCGGAGCCGATCCCCAGCGCGGCGCCCGCGGCGAGCGCCCGCTGCAGGTAGTCGCGGGCGGGCTCCACCAGGGCGGCCCAGTCGGGGGTCCCACCGGCGCGGGCGGCGAGCGCGGCCAGCGCCGAGGAGAGCGTGCACCCGGTGCCGTGCGTCGCCGTCGTGTCGACGCGGGGCCGCCGGCTCTCGGTGGTGCCGGAGGCGGTGGCGAGGACGTCGACGCTCTCGGGCCCGCCCAGGTGGCCGCCCTTGAGCAGCACCGCGCGGGGTCCGAGGGCCAGCAGCGCCCGCGCCTGCTCGTGCAGCGCGGCGACGTCGGCCGCCGGTGCGGCGTCCAGCAGCGCGGCGGCCTCCGGCACGTTGGGCGTGATGAGGTCGGCCACCGGCAGCAGCTCGGTGCGGACCGCGGCCACCGCGTCGTCGTCGATCAGCCGGTGGCCGCTGGTGGCCACCATCACCGGGTCGCAGACGACCGGGCCGGGGCGCCGCTCGGCCAGCACGGCGGCCACCGCCCGCACTACGTCCGCGCTGCCCAGCATGCCGAGCTTGGTGGCGTGCACCGCGACGTCGTCGAGCAGGGTGTGCAGCTGCTCGGTGACGAACGGCGCGGGCACGGGGTGCACGCCGGTGACGCCGCGGGTGCTCTGCGCGGTGAGCGCGGTGAGCACCGCCGTCCCGTAGGTGCCGAGGGCGCTGAAGGTCTTCAGGTCCGCCTGGACGCCCGCGCCGCCGCTGGGGTCGCTGCCGGCCACGGTGAGCGCGGTCGGCGTCACCGCGCACCCACCGGGGTCAGCTCCGCGCGCAGCGCCGCCGCCGCGGCCCGCGGGTCGGCTGCCGTGCAGATCGCCGACACCACGCACACGCCGTCCACGCCTGTGGCCGCCACGGCGGCTGCCCGGGTGGCGTCGATGCCGCCGATCGCCACGGCGAGCAGCCCCGCAGCCCGCGCGGTGGCGGCCAGCTCCCGGACGGCGGCCAGGCCGAGCCCCGGACCCGCCTCGGGCTTGGTCGGCGTCGCCCACACCGGGCTCAGCCCCAGGAGGTCGACGGTGCCGTCCGGGAGGCGGAGCGCGGCGGTGAGGTCGTCGGTGCTCTCCACGGAGAGGCCCACCAGCCGGTCCGGCCCGAGCGCCGCCCGCACCTCGGCGACCGGCAGGTCCTCCTGCCCGACGTGCAGGCCCGAGGCGCCGGCCAGCAGGGCGACGTCCAGCGCGTCGTTCACCACCACCGCCACGTCCGGCCGGTCGGCGAGTGCGGCCTGGACCGAGCGGGTCAGCGCCAGCAGCTCCCGGCGCGAGGCCTCCTTGTCGCGCACCTGGACGGCGGTGACGCCACCGGCGACCGCGGCGCGCACGACGTCGGCGACCGGTCGCGGCCGGCACAGCTGCGTGTCGGTGACCAGGTAGAGCGTCGGGTCGAACGACGGGCGCATCAGGCGCTCCGCACGTCTGCGCCCGCGAGGTCGTCGGGGCCGACGGCGTCGAGGGCGTCGAGCCACGCCGCCGCGAAGGTGCCGGGTCCGGCGGCGGTCGCCGCGGCCCGCTCCGCGGCGAGGGCGACGTGCGCGTGCGCGGCCACCGCACCGGTCAGCGGGTCGCGGGTCGCGGCGACGTAGGCGGCGACCAGCGCCCCGAGCGCGCACCCGGCGCCGGTGGTGCGCGTGAGCAGCGGTGAGCCGCCGCCGACGCGGACGGTCCGCGCGCCGTCGGTGATCAGGTCCACCTCACCGCTGACGGCGACCACACCCCCGGTGCGCCCGGCGAGCCCCGCGGCGGCGGAGGCGGCGTCGTCGGCGCCCGCGGTGCTGTCCACCCCGCGCCCACCGGAGCCGGCCCCGGTCAGCGCCATGATCTCGGAGGGGTTGCCCCGGACCACGGCGGGCGCGAGCGCCACCAGCTCGCCGGCGAGCGCCGTCCGGTAGGCCAGGGCGCCGACGGCCACCGGGTCGAGCACCCACGGGGTGCCGGCGGCCCCGGCCGACCGGGCTGCCAGCCGCATCGCCTCGGCGGTGCGCGCGTTGACCGTGCCGACGTTGACCAGGACGGCGGAGGCGATGGCGGCGAAGTCGCCGGCCTCCTGCGGTGCGTCGACCATCGCCGGGGCGGCGCCCACCGCGAGCAGCGCGTTGGCGGTGAGCGTCTGCACGACCGTGTTGGTCAGGCAGTGGACGAGCGGTGCGTGCTCGCGCAGCGCCGTGCGGGCAGCGCGCAGGTCGACGACTTCCACAGCATCGGACATGCCGGTGACATCCCTTCGCCAGTGCGAACTGGAGCAGGTTCGGCGGGTGTGATCTCAGTCCCGGGCGGGACACCCCGTGCCACGTACGGGGCAGAACCTAGCGCAGCAGGCGGCCGGTGTCCCGCCGGGTGGGGGGACGCTGGCCTGCACGGGTGCGGATCGCCTAGGTTCCGGCGCGTGGCCCACCACCTCGCGCAGGTCAACGTCTCCCGGCTGCTCGCGCCGCTGGGCAGCCCGGTGCTGACCAACTTCATGGCCGCCCTCGACGAGGTCAACGCCGAGGCCGACCGTGCACCGGGCTTCGTCTGGCGGCTGCAGACCGAGGACGGGAACGCCACCTCGGTGCAGGCCTTCGGGTGGGACGCCGCCGGCAGCCACGGCGTGATCGTGAACCTCACCGTCTGGCGCGACGTCGAGTCCCTGGCCGGCTACGTGTTCGGCGGCCGGCACGTGCAGATCATGCGGCGGCGCCGGGAGTGGTTCCACCGCGCCGCGGAGGCCACCACGGCGCTCTGGTGGGTCCCGGCCGGCACCCTGCCCACGACCGACGACGCCGAGGCCCGCATCCGCCACCTGCGGGCGCACGGCCCCACCCCCGAGGCGTTCACCTTCCGCACCCATTTCCCGCCGCTGGAGGACGTCCAGGCGCCGTCGTCGGACGACTGGCTCTGCCCCGCGTGAAGCTGCTGCTGACCTCTGCCGGCCTCTGCGATCCCTCCCTCGTGGCGGCCGCCGAGGAGCTGGTCGGCCGCCCGCTGTCCGGGCTCCGGGCCGCTGTCGTGCCCACGGCGGCCAACGTCATCGCGGGCGACAAGGGCTGGCTGATCGCCGACTACGTGAACCTGCAGCGCGCCGGGTTCGCCGAGGTCGACATCGTGGACGTCTCCGCGCTGGAGGCCGATGTCTGGGGGCCCCGGCTGGAGGCGTCCGACGTCCTGGTGCTCACCGGTGGGGACACCACGCACCTGCTGCGGTGGCTGCGACGCTCCGGGCTGGCCGACCGGCTGCCCGGGCTGCTCGCCTCGCGGCTGCTCGTCGGGATCAGCGCGGGGAGCATGGTGCTGGGCCCGGACCTCCGCCTGAGCGCCTCGGCGAAGCCGCAGCCGGAGGACTCCGTCGGCCTGGGCCTGGTGGACTTCCTGGTGCTGCCGCACCTGGGCTCGCCGTACTTCCCGAACGCCTCCGAGGAGGCGCTGCGGGTAGCCGCCCGGGACCTGGCGCACACGGTGTTCGGGCTGGCCGACGGCACCGCGGTGGCCGTGGACGGTGACGGCATGACGATCGTCGGTGCGGGGGCGCACGTCCGGCTCGAGCCGGCCACCCCGCGATGACCGCTGCAACCGGAACGGATCCCGCCGGGGGCGTGCGTCGCCGCCTGCCGACCCCGCTCGGCTGGGCGCTGTGCGTGGTCCTCGGGCTGGCGCTGGGCTGGCTGTGCCGCTTCCCGCTCATCAACACCTGGCTGACCGGGTGGGTGGTGGCCATGGAGGCCGGCTGGACGCCGGTCGACCCGACCATGGTCGACGACGGGATCGCGATCTACTTCTGGTTCATCGGCGAGCTGTGGTCGGTGTTCGCGCTGCTGGCCGGGCCGCTGACGATGCTCGCCCGGCGCTGGGCCCGGCTGCCGGCACGTCCCTGGTGGTGGACGTCGGTGGCGCTGTGGCTCGTCCCCGCCACGGTGCTGGACCTGCCGGCCCTGCTCGGCTGAGCGCTGCTCGCGGGGAGCGATGAGTTCCGGCGCTCCCGGAGGTCGTGTGCAGGGAGGACCGGTCGGCTCCGTGGCCCACCGGCCGACGAGAGGGGATGGGGATGACCGGAGCGGGCGACGCGGACCCGGACGAGGTCCGGGCCTGGGTGGCGAGGACGTACGGCGGCCTCGCCGACCTGTTGGACGCCGAGCCGGGGGCGTGGGACGGACCATCGCTGTGCGCGGGCTGGCGGGCCCGGCACGTGGTGGCGCACGTGACCATGCCGGCGCGGCTGACCCCCGAGCAGTTCGGCGCCGAGCTGGCTGCCGCGGGTGGGGACTTCACCCTGGTCTCCGACACGGTGGCGGGCCGCGACGCCACCCTGCCGGCGGCCGAGCTCCTGGCGGCGCTGCGTTCGCCGGTGCTGCACCGGTGGCAGCCGCCGGGCGGCGGCGCTGCCGGTGCCCTGACGCACGCCGTCGTCCACTCGCTCGACGTGACCGTCGCGCTCGACCGGCCGCCGGTCGCTCCCGACGACGCGGTGCTCGCCGTCCTCGACCACGTCGCGGCTGCGGACGGCGCGGTCTTCGGCGTCGACCTGACCGGTGCCCGCCTCGACGCCACCGACGCCGGCTGGTCCCGCGGGGAGGGCGAGGTGGTCCGCGCCGACAGCGGCCGGCTCGTGGCGCTGCTGGCCGGCCGCACGCTGCCGGACGGCCGTGCCCTCCGCCGTCGCTATCCCCGGCTCAGCCCTCGGTGAGCGCGGCCGCGGGCAGCCAGTCGGCGTCGAGGAGCTCGGCGATCTCCTGCAGGGAGGAGGTGTCCGCCCCGGCGGTGGAGCCGCTGACGGCCAGCCGCTCGACCATCACCCGCGCCACCTGCTCCTCCACCGTGTCGGCGGCGAAGGCGACCCGCCACGGCGAGGAGCGCCCGTCGCGGTGGGTGCGCCCGGTGACCTGCCGCGCCTGGATGCCGGAGAAGCGCGGCTGGTGGAACAGCCCCACCCGCGGGATCTCCGATGCCGTGGACCCGCCGGGCAGCAGCTCACCGGCGTGCAGGCTGATCGACGCGGTGACGGTGAAGACGCAGACCGCGGCGTCACCGCGCTGGAAGCGCAGCCGCTCGGCCTCGACGTCGAAGCGGTCGCGGCCGTAGATCGACGCCACCGGGATGCCGGCGTCGAGCAGCGCCTCGCGGATCGGGTCGGCCGCCGTCTCCACGAACTCCACCGACACCGCGACCTGCCGCTCGGCCTCCACCTGCGCCTTGATCCAGTCGACGGTGGCCTGCACGCGGATCAGCCCGGCCTTCTGGCGGAACCGCAGCAGCGCCGCCCGGCCGCGCGCGGTCTGCCGGCCGCGCCGGGCCAGCTGCATCTCCGCGCGGAACTCCGACCACCCGGCCTCGTACTGCGCCCGCTCGGCCGGGGTGAGCAGCACCGGCGTGCCCGTGACCGACACCGGCCCCCAGGGCGCCGGGCGGTGCAGCGTGGCGGGCGGGTCGGCGTCGGCGAGCCAGGACTGCAGGCGGGCGAGGTCCGCCCGGCGCTCGTCGGCGTCCTCGGTCCACTGCCAGCCGTAGCGGCCACGTTCCACGTGGAACGTGTGCCGCACGAGCGCCTTGGGAAGGTCGGCCCACTCCTTGATGGACTCGCCGTGCCGGGCGGCGAGCTCGGGCGCCAGGTAGGGCAGCTCCAGGGGCGTGTGCGCCGGCGTCGCGGTCGCGGCCAGCACGTACGGGGTGTCCTTGACCCGCGCGGCGCCGGAGACGGCCTTCCAGTGCTTCCACCGTTGCGTCGTCGTGTGCCGCACCATGTGGGCCTCGTCGGCCACGACGACGTCGAAGCGCAGCTTCGCCACCTTGCCCAGCCGGTCCCACGTGGTGACGCACCACCGCAGGCCGCCGTCGCCGAAGCCGGCGATCGAGCGCGCCCAGTGCGGGATGGTGATCGCGGCCGGCCGGTCGGCGATGACCAGGACGGTGCGCACCGGCCGCTGCGCGGCGATCTCGTGCACCGCCAGGATCGCCGTCCCGGTCTTGCCCACCCCAGGGTCGTCGCCGAGCAGGAAGACCCGGCCTCCTGCGGCGGCGTGCGCGGCGACCACCGCGGCGCCCTCCTCCTGCTGGGGGCGCGGCACCAGCGCGGGGGTCACCGGCAGCGGGCGCGGCGTCTCGTTGAGCTCGTCCTCGAGGAAGCGCTCCAGGCTGTACGCCGGCGGGTCGTAGGGCGCGAGCTCCGGGGGCAGCGCCGCGCCGACCCAGACGTGGGCCTGCAGCCCGGGGTGCCAGACGGCGCCCGGCGCGGGAGCGCGGAAGGGCACGGCCAGCACCCAGACCCGCTCCCCCGGGCCGGCGGCGGGCAGGTCGGGGGCGGCCTTCCGCGGTGCCGCCTTCCGCGGGGTCGTCTTCCGCGTCGTCGCCGCCGTCGTCCGGCGGGTACGCGTGCTGCTGCCCGTGCTGCGGCCGCTGCCCGCGCTCCGGCGTCGTCCTGGCATCTGCATCCCCTCGTCGGTCCTCCGGCACGGTAGAGGCCGGGGACGACGGCTCCGGGCAGGCAGCGAGCGCGCCGTCGGGGCGATCGTCACGCGACCGACATGCCAACCGGGGGCACCGATGCGGTAGACCGGTCGGCGACAGCAGCCGGCGCTCGATCGGTCCCCGCCGTCCGCCGGCCCGGATGCGACGCACGGGCACCGCTGCCCGCGCCGGAGGACCTCATGACCAGAACCCTGCGCCTCATCCTCGCCACCCTCGTCGCCGTGGCGGCGGTGCTCCTGCAGCCCACCGGTGCCTCCGCCGCGGAGCGGACGGTGACCTACACGGTCTCCACCCGCGGGGCGGTCGCCGGCGACCTCGGGCACTTCGCCGACGTCGCGCGCGACGCGCTCACCGATCCGCGCGGCTGGAGCCTGGGTGGGACCCTGGCGTTCCAGCAGGTCGGCTCGGGGAGCGACTTCGACCTGATCCTGGCCTCGCCGTCGGTGATCGCGGCGGCCTCGCCGGGGTGCAGCGCCCAGTGGAGCTGCCGGGTCGGGCGCTCGGTCTACATCAACGACGAGCGCTGGCGGTTCGGCACGGCCGCGTGGCCGCACGACCTGGCGCTGTACCAGCGGTACGTGATCCTGCACGAGGTCGGGCACTGGATCGGGATCCCGCACACCGACTGCCCGACCGCGGGCCGCACCGCCTGGGTGATGCAGCAGCAGTCGATCTCGCTGCAGGGCTGCCGGGCCAACGTGTGGCCGGTCATCGCCGAGCGGGAGCAGGCGGGCTCGCGCATGGGCGTCCCGGTCACCTGGTCGGCGATCGAGGCCCGGTACCGCGCGCTGGGCCAGGAGGGCGGCATGCTCGGAGTGCCGGTGGGCTGGGAGATGCGCTCGCCGGACGGTGCCGGCGCCTACCAGAACTTCGCCCGACCGGCGACGATCTACTGGAGCCCGGCGACGGGGGCGCACGAGATCTACGGGGCCATCCGCGGGCACTACGGGTCGCTGGGCTACGAGCTGGGCCTGCTGGGCTACCCGACGACGGGGGAGCGCGGTTCGCCGGACGGGGTGGGGCGCTACCAGAACTTCTCCCGTCCGGGGACGATCTACTTCACGCCGGCGACCGGGGCGCACGAGATCTACGGGGCCATCCGCGGGCACTACGGGTCGCTGGCCTACGAGCTCGGGCCGCTGGGCTACCCGATCACCGGCGAGCGCAGCTCGCCGGACGGCGTCGGGCGGTACCAGAACTTCTCCCGGCCCGGTGGCGCCTCGATCTACTTCTCGCCGAGCACGGGCGCGCACGAGGTGTACGGGCCCATCTGGTCGCGCTGGGGCCAGACCGGCTGGGAGCTGGGGCCGCTGGGCTACCCGACGAGCGGCGTCCAGGCCGTCGAGGGCGGCAGCCGCGTCGACTTCCAGCGGGGGCACATCACGCTGGACGCCGCCACCGGCGAGACGGAGGTCGTGCTGGACTGACCGCGGGGCCGCGCGGATCCGCGCGCTCTGGTGGAATCGCCCGGTGACGGAGAACGCCGAGGAAGCCCTGCACGCCCGGACGCTGGGTGAGGCCGGCCCGCGCGTCGTCTTCGTGCACGGCCTGTTCGGCCAGGGGAAGAACTGGACGACGATCGCCAAGGGTCTGGCCGGCGACCACCGGGTGACGCTGCTGGACCTGCCCAACCACGGACACTCCCCGTGGACCGAGCGGGTCGACTACGTGGACATGGCCGAACTTGTCGCCGCGGAGCTGGAGTCCTTCGGGGAACCGGCCACGCTCGTCGGCCACTCCATGGGCGGCAAGGTCGCGATGCAGCTGGCGCTGCGCCGGCCCGAGCTCCTGCGCGCGCTCGTCGCCGTCGACATCGCCCCGGTCGAGTACCCGCTGAAGGGCGGCCGGACCGAGGACCCCGACGAGGAGGCCTCCCCGTTCGCCGCCTTCATCGCCGCGATGCGGGCGATCGACCTGGGGGCGCTGGAGTCCCGGTCCGACGCCGACGCCGCCCTGCGCACCGCCGTCCCCAGCCGGATGGTCCGCAGCTTCCTGCTGCAGAGCCTGAGCCGGGAGGAGGAGGGCGACGGCTGGCACTGGCGGCTGAACCTCGAGCTCCTCGCGCGGGACCTCGGCGAGCTGCGCGGCTTCCCCGACCCGCCGCCGGGCGCGGTGTTCGACGGCCCGGTGCTGTGGATCGCGGGGGCGAACTCCCACTACGTGCTGCCCGAGGACCGGCCGCAGATGGACGCGCTCTTCCCCTCCACGCGGCTGGTCAAGGTGAAGAACGCCGGGCACTGGGTGCACTCCGAGCAGCCGGAGGTCTTCCTGGCGACGCTGCGGCGCTTTCTCGACGGAGTCGAGGAGGAGGCGCAGGGTCTCGACGGAGTCGAGGAGGAGTCGCAGGGTCTCGACGGAGTCGAGGAGGAGTCGCAGGGCCTCGACGGAGTCGAGGAGGAGGCGCAGGGTCTCGACGGAGTCGAGGAGGAGGCGCAGGGCCTCGACGGAGTCGAGGAGGAGTCGCAGGGCCCGGGCGCGGTGGAGCGGTGACCGTCCTCCGCTCCCTGGTGCTCTTCGCGCTGGCGGCGCTGGCCGAGATCGGGGGTGCCTGGCTCGTGTGGCAGGGAGTGCGCGAGCACCGCGGCTGGGCCTGGATCGGTGCCGGGGTGATCGCGCTCGGGCTGTACGGCTTCGTGGCCACGCTGCAGCCCGACGCGAACTTCGGCCGGATCCTCGCCGCCTACGGCGGTGTCTTCGTCGCGGGGTCCCTGGCCTGGGGCATGGCCGTCGACGGGTTCCGGCCGGACCGGTACGACGTCGCCGGCGCGCTGATCTGCCTCGTCGGCGTCGCGGTGATCATGTACGCCCCGCGCGGCGCGTAGCGGGCGGCGGCGGGCCGCCGGCGGGTCAGGTGCCGGCGCGGCTGAGGATCTCGGTGCCGTCCGGCCGGTAGGTGTGCCAGCGGCCGGTGCCGGGATCTCGCCGGATGGCGAACCCGCCTTCGTGGCAGCTCGTGTGGTGCCGCTCGCAGAGGAGTGCGCCGTTGTCGCAGCTCGTCGGCCCGCCGTGCGCCCAGTGCACGACGTGGTGGACGTCGCACCACTCCGGCGGGGCGTCGCAGCCCGCGAAGACGCAGTGCGCGTCACGGACCTCGATGGCCCGGCGGATCGCCGTTGACGAGGTCCGCTGAGCGCGGCCGACGTCCAGTGGCAGCCCGTCCGGGCCGGTGATGACGCGGACGACGCTGGCATCGCAGGCCAGCCGGCGTGCCGTCTCGGGGTTGATGGGACCGGCCCAGCCCAGGGATCCGCCGGCCACGCCGGGAGCTCCTCGCGCGGCGCACAGGGCGAACCAGTCGATCGTCACCCGCACGTGCGGCCGTTCACCGCGGACGTCGGGGAGGGAGCCCCCGTCGAGAGCCCCACGAGCCAGCGCGACCAGCGCATCGGCCTGTCGCTCGGCGTGGGAGCGGGTGTCACCAGCAGGGCGGTCGCCGTTCATGAGAGCACCCAGCGCGCTGTGCAGGTACTCACCGCCGGCGGCATCCAGCTCGCCGCGGAGGTGGACGCGCCCGTCAAGGCCGGACGCCATGCTGAAACGTCGGCGGACATCGGCAGCGTCGTCCAGCGTCCCGTCCGGGTCCACCCCGGCGACCCACTCCTTCACGCCCCGAGCGGTCTCGTGCGGGGCCGTGGCCCGGGCAAGGTCGGCCAGGATGCCGTCGGTCTCGCCGAGGTCGATCCCCATCTCGGCAGCCTTGGCGATCCGGCCGGGCGTCATGGCCTTCGTGATGACCCGGGCGTGCGCGGCGCTGATCGCTCCGGCGGCGAAAGCCGCCGCGGTCTCCGGAAGCTGTTCGAGCCTCCGGCCGGTCGACACCGTGGCCGTCGCCTGCTCGGGCGCCATGCGGCAGCTGCCGCGCAACCAGGCCTGCATGGAGACGGCGCCGTCACGGCGGTAGGCCTCCCGGCGGTCGGCCGCCCGTACCGCGGTGGTGAGTGCCGCGGCGACCCGGCTCGCGGTGGTGCTCAGCTCGCCGACGAGGTCGAGCAACGTGTCGTCCGACAGATCGGTCAGGTCGATCGCGGCCAGCTCGTCGAGGGCGGAGCGCAGCTCGGACACGTGCTCGCTCCCTCCCGCCAGGCCTCGACCGACACCCCGAATCTAGGCCCCGGGTACGACAGAAACCGCAGCTCAGCGCGGTGGGCGGGACGCCCGCCGACTCGGCGTGGTCGACGAATCCGTGGGAGGGCACCGGCGCACCCGGTGAGCCCGACGTCCACCTGATCGAGGCGGACGGGCACGACCCACGGCCAGCGACGCCGACGCGGTGCCGGGGTCCGCGTCTTCCGAACGCTCCCTCGTCGGGGTGGTCGATGCCGCGCGCCGCGTCCGTGCGGCCCCCGTCGACCGTCACGATGGTGCGACCGCCGGGGACGTGCTCCCGGCGCCACCCGCCACAGGAGCGAGCAGATGACGTACTCCGGTCCGAACCACCCCGGCGCCGACGATCCGTACCGGCCGGCCCCGGCGGCCTGGGGTCAGCAGCCGGCGCCCTACGGCGGTCCTGCGCAGCCCGGCGGCTACCAGGGCCCGCCGCCTCCGCCGCCGGGCGGTCACCCCGGTCCCTACGGGCAGCCGTACCCCGGCCCCTACGGCCAGCCGCCGTACGGCGGCTACCCGTACGCGCCGCCGCAGCGCACCAACGGCATGGCCATCGCCTCGATGGTCTTGGGCATCCTCTGGCTGTACTGGATCGGCAGCATCCTGGCGCTGGTCTTCGGCTACGTCGCCAAGCGGCAGATCCAGGAGCGCGGCGAGGCCGGCGGTGGCATGGCGACGGCGGGGATCGTGCTCGGCTGGATCGGGGTGGGGCTCTTCACCCTCTTCGTCCTCTTCGGGGTCGCGTCCACCGCCGGCTACTGAGTTCTCACGGGCCCACGGACCACCGTCCGCGCGGACGGCTTGGTCCGCCGGCGTCGCGGACCCCCTGGAGCACCGGGCCCCCCGCTGCCATCCTGGCCGGGTGCGGCAGGAGTCGGTGGTGCACCGCCCGCACCCGGTGCTGCGCCCCGACGTCGCCGCCGCGCTCGGCTACCGGCACGAGGGCTTCCCGCCCGGCGAGCACCTGGGCCTCCCCTCCCCCTGGCTGACCGTCGTCCTCACCCTGGACGACCCGCTGGAGATGGCGGCGCATCCCGACCCGGCGCAGTCCCCCGGCCGGTTCGACGCCCTGGTGGGCGGGCTGCACACCCGCCCGGCGCGCATCGTCCACCCCGGCCGGCAGGCCGGCATCCAGCTCTCCCTCACGCCGCTGGGCGCGCGGGCGCTGCTCGGCGTACCCGCCGGCGAACTGGCCTCGGCGGACGTCGCGCTGGAGGACCTGCTGGGCCCGGCGGGCGGGGAGCTGCTCGCCCGGGTCCGCGCCGCCGACGGCTGGCCGGCCCGGTTCGCCGCGCTCGACCAGGGGCTGCTGCGCAGGCTGCGGGACGACGACGGCGTCCCGGCGGAGGTGGGCGAGGCCTGGCGGTTGACGACGGCGGGCGGCGGCCGGCTGCGCGTCGCCCAGGTGGCCGCCCGGGTCGGCTGGTCCACCCGGTACCTCGAGCGGCGGTTCCGCGCCGAGACGGGGCTGGGCCCGAAGGAGGCGGCCCGCGTGGTGCGGTTCGATGCGGCCCGCCGCGCGCTCGCCGCCCGCGTCTCCCGTGGTCTGCCGCCGGACCTCGCCGGCCTCGCCGTCGCCGCCGGGTTCAGCGACCAGGCGCACCTGACCCGGGAGTGGACGGCGTTCTCGGGGCTGGCGCCGACCCGCTGGCTGGCCGCGGAGTTCGGATACGTGCAAGACACCTCCGCGCTGGACTCGGCACTCTCGGGGGCATGACGAACCCGATGACCACCGCAGAGGCACCCGGCGCGGGCCAGGCCCCGCCGCCGCAGGTGTGGCCCGCCTTCCGCGCCCGCGACGCCCGGGCGCTCATCCGCTTCCTCGTCGACGCGTTCGGCTTCGAGGAGACCGTCACCTACGGCGAGGGCGGGCGGGTGGACCACGCCCAGCTCGACTGGCCCGAGGGCGGCGGCGTCATGCTCGGCTCGGTGCGCGACGACGGCGGGCAGTGGCCGGTGGAGTCCACCGGCTGCTACGTGGTCACGGCCGACCCGGACGCCGTGCACGCCCGCGCGGTCGCCGCCGGCGCCGAGATCGTCCGGCCGCCCTACGACACCGACCACGGCAGCCGGGACTTCGCCGCCCGGGACCCCGAGGGCAACCTGTGGCAGTTCGGCACCTACCGGGGCGAGCCCCGCCGGGGCGCCTGAGCTCGCGCCGGACCGGCGCGGGCGTCAAGATCAACGGCATGAGCGACGCCCGCGCCGGACAGCCCGCCCAGCCCGCCGACCTGATCGACGTGGCCTCGGTGGTCAGCGCGTACTACACCGTCGAGCCGGATCCGGCCGAGCCCGCCCAGCAGGTCGCGTTCGGCACCTCCGGGCACCGCGGGTCGTCGCTCGATGCGGCGTTCAACGAGGCGCACATCCTCGCGACCACGCAGGCGATCTGCGAGTACCGGGCCGAGCAGGGCTTCGACGGGCCGCTCTTCCTCGGCCGGGACACCCACGCGCTCTCCGAGCCGGCCTGGGCGACGGCGCTGGAGGTGCTGGCCGCCAACGACGTTCCCGTGCTGGTCGACGCCGGCGGCCGGTACACCCCCACGCCCGCGATCAGCCACGCGATCCTGCGGGCCAACCAGGGCAAGCAGCAGGGGCTGGCCGACGGCATCGTGGTGACGCCGTCGCACAACCCGCCGCGCGACGGCGGCTTCAAGTACGACCCGCCCAGCGGCGGGCCCTCCGACACCGATGCCACGGGCTGGATCGCCGGCCGGGCCAACGACCTGCTCCGGGCCGGGCTCAGCGGGGTCCGCCGGGTGCCGGTCGAGCAGGCGCGCGCCGCGGCGCAGACCTACGACTTCCTCGGCAGCTACGTCGACGACCTGCCCGAGGTCGTCGACCTCGACGCGATCCGCGAGGCAGGGGTCCGCATCGGCGCCGACCCGCTCGGCGGCGCCAGCGTCGACTACTGGGCCGCCATCGCCGAGCGGCACCGGCTGGACCTCACCGTCGTCAACCCGCTCGTCGACCCCACCTGGCGCTTCATGACGCTGGACTGGGACGGCAAGATCCGGATGGACTGCTCCTCCCCCTCGGCGATGGCGTCGCTGGTCGACCGCCGGCACGAGTTCCAGATCGCCACCGGCAACGACGCCGACGCCGACCGGCACGGCATCGTCACCCCCGACGGCGGGCTGATGAACCCGAACCACTTCCTCGCCGTCGCGATCGCCTACCTGCTCAGCCACCGCCCCGGCTGGGCCAAGGAGGTCGCCGTCGGCAAGACCCTGGTGTCCAGCTCGCTCATCGACCGGGTGGTGGCCGACCTGGACCGCCGGCTGGTCGAGGTGCCCGTCGGCTTCAAGTGGTTCGTCCCGGGCCTGCTCGACGGCTCGGTCGCCTTCGGCGGCGAGGAGTCGGCCGGCGCCTCCTTCCTGCGCCGCGACGGCGGCGTCTGGACGACGGACAAGGACGGCATCCTGCTCGCGCTGCTGGGCGCCGAGATCCAGGCCGTCACCGGCCGGTCCCCCTCGAAGCTGCACGAGCAGCTCACCAACCACTTCGGGGAGTCGGCCTACGCCCGCATCGACGCCCCGGCGAGCCGCGCGGAGAAGGCGGCCCTGGGCAAGCTCTCCCCCGAGGACGTCGCCGCGACCGAGCTGGCCGGCGAACCGATCACCGCCAAGCTCACCCGCGCCCCGGGCAACGACGCCCCGATCGGCGGCCTCAAGGTGACCACGGAGAACGCCTGGTTCGCCGCCCGCCCCTCGGGCACCGAGGACGTCTACAAGATCTACGCGGAGTCCTTCCGCGGCCCCGAGCACCTCGCCCAGGTGCAGGAGGAGGCCAAGGCCGTCGTGACGGCGGCCCTCGGGAGGTGATGCCGGACCCCGGCGGGCCGGTCGAGGACCGCCGGGGTACGGCATTCAGCCGGCGTGGACCGGTCGCGGGGCCCGGAGGGTTCCCGACCGGGACACGGGCAGTGGCTCGGCGCCGGTCGGGGACGGCACCTGGCCGCGGTGGACCGGTCGCGGGGCCCGGAGGGTTCCCGACCGGGACACGGGCAGTGGCTCGGCGCCGGTCGGGGACGGCACCTGGTCGCGGTGTCGTCCGGGAGGACGACAGATCACAGAGTGTCCTCGTCGACCCAGTCCAGGGACTTCGTCACCGCCTTCTGCCAGTTGCGGTAGTTCCGCTCCCGCTCCTCGGCCGCCATCTGCGGTTCCCAGCGCTTGTCCTCGGCCCACTTGGCGGTCAGCTCGTCGAGGTCGGACCAGAAGCCCACCGCGAGCCCGGCCGCGTAGGCGGCGCCCAGCGCGGTGGTCTCGGCGATCTCCGGGCGGATCACCGGCACGTCGAGCAGGTCGGCCTGGAACTGCATGAGCAGTTCGTTGCCGACCATCCCGCCGTCCACCCGCAGCTCGGTCAGGTCGACGCCGGAGTCGGCGTTCATGGCGTCGAGCACCTCGCGGGTCTGGTAGGCGGTCGCCTCCAGCACCGCCCGGGCGAGGTGGCCCTTGTTCACGTACCGGGTCAGCCCGACGACGGCCCCGCGGGCGTCGGATCGCCAGTGCGGGGCGAACAGCCCGGAGAACGCCGGGACGAAGTAGGAGCCGCCGTTGTCGTCGACCGAGCGGGCCAGGTCCTCGATCTCCGGGGCGCTCCTGATCATGCCGAGGTTGTCGCGCACCCACTGCACCAGCGACCCGGTGACCGCGATCGACCCCTCCAGCGCGTACACGGGCTTCGCGTCGCCGAGCTGGTAGCACAGCGTCGTGAGCAGGCCGTTCTGCGACGGCACGGCCTCCTCGCCGGTGTTCAGCAGCATGAAGTTGCCGGTGCCGTAGGTGTTCTTGGCCATCCCCCGCTCGAAGCAGACCTGCCCGAACGTCGCCGCCTGCTGGTCACCCAGCGATCCTGAGATCGGCACCCCGGCGAGGAATCCGGCCTTGCGCCCCTTGCCGTACTCCTCCGAGTTGGAGCGGATCTCCGGCAGCATCGACACCGGGATGCCCATCTCCTCGGCGATGGACTCGTCCCAGGCCAGCGTCCGGTAGTCCATGAGCATCGTGCGCGAGGCGTTGGAGACGTCGGTGAGGTGCTGGCCGCCGTCGGCACCGCCGGTCATGTTCCACATCAGCCAGGAGTCGATGGTCCCCATGAGCAGTTCGCCGCGTTCGGCCCGCGCGCGGGCGCCCTCGACGTTGTCCAGGATCCAGCGGATCTTGGGCCCGGCGAAGTAGGTGGCCAGCGGCAGCCCGACCCGGTCCTTGTACCGGTCGGCCCCGCCGCCCAGCGCGCCGAGGTCCTCGATGATCTTCGTGGTGCGGGTGTCCTGCCAGACGATGGCGTTGTAGACCGGCTCACCGGTCGCCCGGTCCCAGACGACGGCGGTCTCGCGCTGGTTGGTGATGCCCACGGCGACGATGTCGGCGGGGCCGGCGTCGCTGCGGGCGATGGCCTGGCCGACCACCTCGCGGGTGTTGCGCCAGATCTCCATCGCGTCGTGCTCGACCCACCCGGCCCTCGGGAAGATCTGCTCGTGCTCCTTCTGCCCGACCGACACGACCGCGCCGTCGTGGTCGAAGATCATGCAGCGGGTGCTCGTGGTGCCCTGGTCGATGGCTGCGACGTACTGCGGCATGGGAGTTCCTCTCGGTTGGGCGGTCAGAACGGGACGTGCGACAGGCCGCCCGCGAGGACGGCACCGACGAGCGGGCCCACGATCGGGACCCAGGCGTACCCCCAGTTGCTGCCGCCCTTGCCCCGGATGGGCAGGACGGCGTGGGCGAGGCGCGGACCGAGGTCGCGGGCGGGGTTGATGGCGTAGCCGGTGGGGCCGCCGAGCGAGGCGCCGATGCCGACGACGAGCAGGGCGACGGCCAGCGGGCCGAGCTGCGTGGGGGTGTCGCCGAACCGGAGGATGATGTACACGAGCACGAACGTGCCGATGACCTCGCTCACCACGTTGTCCTTGACCGTGCCGGTCGCCGGCCCGGTGGCGAAGGTGCCCAGCTGGGTCCCGGCGGCCTCCGGGTCGTTGTAGTGCCCGTAGTAGGCGAGGTAGGCGAGGACCGCGCCGAGGAAGGCGCCGGTCAGCTGGCCGGCGAAGTACACGAACGTGCTGGCGACGCTGACGGGAACCCCGGCGGTGTACTCGTCGGTCCCGCTCACCAGCAGGCCGACGGTGACGGCCGGGTTGATGTGCGCGCCGGAGCTCGCGCCGGCGAAGACGCCGGCGAAGACCGCGAGCCCCCAGCCGAAGATGACGACGATCCAGCCGCCGCCGTTGCCGAACGTCTTGGGCAGCGCGACGTTGGCGACCACCCCGACGCCGAGCAGCAGCAGGATCCCGGTGCCGAGCACTTCGCTGCCGAAGACTGTCCAGAGGCTCGTGGTGTCCACGTTCAGGCGCTCCTCGAGGTGGGCCCGCAGCGTCGCGGGTCGCGGATGTCGTCGGACCCCGGGAGATCACACCGCCGGAGCCGTCCCGCGGACCGTAGGAGCGCCACTGTGACGCGGACAACAGTGCCGGTTCGACATCATCGGACAGCTCCCTTCACGGCGCCCCCCACGCGATGCTGAGCTGCACCGCCCGCTCCCAGCGCGGGTACTCGGCGGTCAGCGCCCGGGTCGTCTCCGGCGAAGGCGTCCACTGCGCCGCGCGGTGCCAGTTGCGGCGCAGCGCCTCGACGTCGGACCAGACGCCGACCGCCAGCCCGGCGGCGTACGCGGCCCCCAGCGACACGGTCTCCCCCACCATCGGGCGGACCACCGGCGTGTCCAGCGCGTCGGCGATGAACTGCATCAGCAGGTTGTTGGTGGTCATCCCGCCGTCCACCCGGAGCGCGGGCAGCGACAACCCGGAGTCGGCCGCCATCGCCCGGACGACGTCGCGGGTCTGCCAGCCGGTGGCCTCGAGCACCGCCCGGGCCAGGTGCCCCTTGGTGACGTAGGAGGTCAGCCCGGCCACCAGCCCCCGGGCCTCGCCCCGCCAGTGCGGGGCCAGCAGGCCGGAGAACGCGGGGACGACGTAGCAGCCGCCGTTGTCCGCCACCGTGCGGGCCAGCGTCTCCACCTCGGGGGCGGTGCCGATCAGCCCCAGCCCGTCGCGGAGCCACTGCACCAGGGCGCCGGCGACCGCGACCGAGCCCTCGAGGGCGTACCGCACCGGCTCCCCCGCCAGCTGGTAGGCGACCGTGCTGATCGAGCCCGAGCGCGTGCGCACCAGCTCGGTGCCGGTGTTCTGCAGCAGGAAGCTGCCGGTGCCGTAGGTGCACTTGGCCTCCCCCGGCGCGAAGCAGGCCTGCCCGAACAGCGCGGCCTGCTGGTCCCCGAGCGCCCCGGTGATGGGCAGCGGCTGGGCGAGCGCGGTGGCGGTGCCCAGCATGCCGACCGAGGGACGGATCTCGGGCAGCATCGCCGCCGGGATGCCGAAGAAGGCCAGCAGGTCGGGATCCCAGCGGCAGCTGCGGACGTCCATCAGCAGGGTGCGGCTGGCGTTCGTCACGTCGGTGACGTGCCGGCCGCCCTCCGGGCCGCCGGTGAGGTTCCAGATCAGCCAGGTCTCCATCGTCCCGAACAGCAGCTCCCCGCGTTCGGCCCGCTCCCGGGCGCGGGGCACGTGCTCGAGGATCCAGCGCAGCCGTGGCCCAGAGAAGTAGCCGGCGATGGCCATGCCGCTGCGCTCGGGGACGAGGCCGGCGTCCGGGCGCGCGCAGAGCTCGGACACCAGCTCCGCGGTACGCGTGTCCTGCCAGACCAGGGCGCGGAGCACGGGCCGGCCCGTCGCCCGGTCCCAGACGACGGTGGTCTCCCGCTGGTTGGCGATGCCCAGGGCGACCACACCGCCCGCCGCGCCGACGTCTGCCAGCACCTGGTCGGCCGTCCACCGGGTGTTCGCCCAGATCTCCATGGGATCGTGCTCCACCCAGCCGGGCCGGGGGAAGTGCTGGCGGTGCTCGCGCTGCCGGACGGCGACCATGCGGCCACCGCGGTCGAAGACCAGCGACCGGGTCGACGTCGTCCCCTGGTCGACGGCGAGCACGTAGCGGTCAGGCACCGCCGTACCCCAGCTCGCGGGAGACGGCGGCGGCCGCGTCGGTGACCATGCCCAGCAGCAGGCCGCGCGGTGCACCGCGGCCGTCGAACAGCGAGGTCACCGGGCCGCTGACCCCGAGCGCGGCCACGACCGGGCCGCCAGGCCCGCGGACGGGCGCGGCGATGCACCCGCGCCCGGGCTCGTGCTCGCCCCGCTCGGCGGCCCAGCCCCGGGCCCGCACCTCGGCCAGCTCGGTGGCCCGCCCGTCGGGCGCGTTCCGCGCGGCCCGGGGCTCGGGCGAGTGCGCCAGGAGGACCTTGCCGAGCCCCGTCGTCCGGGCGGGCAGCGCGACCCCCACCTCCAGCTCCTGCGCCGAGTCGTCGGGCCGGAAGACGTGGTGGACGACGACCACCTCCTCCTCGCCGGCGAGGGTGGCCAGCCGCACCGTGTGCCCGCTGCGGGCGGCCAGCGCATCGGCCCAGTTCGAGGCGCGCGAGCGCACCTCGTTGACGTCGAGGGGGCTGCCCAGCCGCCGCAGGCCGGGGCCGACGGTGTACCGGCCGGTCTCCCGGTCCTGCTCCACGAACCCCACGTGCAGCAGCGTGCGCAGCAGGCCGTGGGTGGTCGTCTTGGCCAGACCGACGGCCTCGGCGATGTCGGTGACGCCGAGCGCACCACGCGTTCCTGCGACGACGTGGAGGATCGCCGCCGCTCGTTCGACGGATTGCACGGTGCCCGGCATGGCGCGACGCTAAGGCATCGGCGAACCGCCCGGTCCCCCGTCGGTACGACGATGTCGGACGCCGTGCGTCGACGCCGCGCCCGGGGCCGACCTACCGTGGGCTCAGCCGGGGGCGGGGCAGCACGCCCACCCCGCGGCCGAGGGCAGTGACACGGAGGTGCACCGCTGACACGGCGCCTCACCAGCGCGTCCCGCCCGGTGGGCGGGCATCCCCGGGGAGTGCAGATGACGGCAGTACGCCCGCTCGGACCTGAGCAGCGAGCGCAGGCCTGGGCCGAACTCGCCGAGGGTGGCTTCGAGGTGCTCGTCGTCGGCGGCGGCGTGACCGGGGCGGGGGTGGCGCTGGACGCCGCGACCCGGGGTCTGCGCACCGCGCTGGTCGAGGCGCGCGACTTCGCCAGCGGGACCTCGTCCCGCTCCTCGAAGCTCTTCCACGGGGGGCTGCGCTACCTGGAGCAGTTCGACTTCGGCCTGGTCCGGGAGGCGCTGCACGAGCGCGACCTGTCGGTCAACCGGCTCGCCCCGCACCTGGTCAAGCCGGTGCCGTTCCTCTATCCGCTCACCCACCGCGGCTGGGAGCGGCCGTACGTGACCGCCGGGCTCGCGCTGTACGACGGGCTGGCCCGGCTCGGCGCGCTGTCCGAGCCGATGCCCGCGCAGAAGCACCTGACCCGCACCGGTGCCCGCCGGATGTTCCCGGCGCTCAAGCCCGATGCGCTCGTCGGCGCCGTCCGCTACTACGACGCCCAGGCCGACGACGCCCGGCACACCCTGACCGTGGCCCGCACCGCCGCGGCCTACGGGGCGACCGTGCTCAACTCCGCCGAGGTCGTCGCCTTCGAGCACGCCGGCGGCCGGGTGGTCGGCGCGCGGGTCCGCGACGTGGAGACCGGCGACGAGGTCGACGTCCGCAGCGAGGTCGTCGTCAACGCCACCGGGGTGTGGACCGACGACGTCCAGACGCTGGTCGGCGGCCGCGGCAGGTTCCACGTGCGGGCCAGCAAGGGCGTGCACATCGTCGTCCCCCGCGACCGGATCAACGGCGAGGCCGGGCTGATCCTGCGCACCGAGAAGTCGGTGCTGTTCGTCATCCCGTGGGGCAGCCACTGGATCGTCGGCACCACGGACACCGACTGGGAGCTGGACAAGGCGCACCCGGCGGCCAGCAAGGCCGACATCGACTACATCCTCCACCACGTCAACCGGGTGCTGTCGGTCCCGCTGACCCACGACGACATCACCGGGGTGTACGCCGGGCTGCGCCCGCTGCTGTCCGGGGAGAGCGAGTCGACCAGCCAGCTCTCCCGGGAGCACGCCGTCGCCCGGCCGATGCCGGGGGTCATCGCCGTGGCCGGCGGCAAGTACACGACCTACCGCCCCATGGCGGCGGACGCGGTGGACGCCGTGGCGCAGGACGTCAGCCGCCGGGTGCCCCCGAGCGTCACGGACAACATCCCGCTCGTGGGCGCCGAGGGCTACGCGGCGATGCTGAACTCCCTCGACGGCCTCTCCCGGCGCTGGGGCATCCCCCGCTTCCGCGCCGAGCACCTGCTGAACCGGTTCGGCTCGCTGACCCCGGACCTCCTGGCGCTGGCCGAGGACCGGCCGGAGCTGCTGGACCCGGTGCCCGGGGCCGAGGAGTACCTCATGGCCGAGATGGTCTGGGCCGCCGGGCACGAGGCGGCGCTGCACCTCGACGACCTGCTGGCCCGCCGCACCCGGATCTCCATCGAGACCACGCACCGCGGCGTGGAGTGCGCCGAGCCGGTCGCCCGCGCGGTCGCCGGCGTGCTCGGCTGGGACGAGCAGCGGATCGCCAACGAGGTGGCCAGCTACAGCGCGCGGGTGGAGGCCGAGCGCCGCTCGCAGACCGAGCCGGGGGACCAGGAGGCCGACGCCGCGCGGGTGGCGGCGCCGGACACGCGAGCCGTCGCGGTCGGTCGCGCGCTGGGCTGAACCCGGCCGGGTCGGCGGGCGCGGACCGGGGTAGGGCGGTCCCATGTTCGATCCGGCAGTCAGCGACCAGTGGTGGAAGAACGCCGTCGTCTACTCCGTGGACGTCGAGACGTTCATGGATTCCGACGGCGACGGCATCGGCGACTTCCGCGGCCTGACCCGCCGCCTGCCCTACCTCTCCGGACTGGGTGTGACCTGCCTGTGGCTGCTGCCCTTCTACCCCAGCCCGAACACCGACGACGGCTACGACGTCAGCGACTACTACACCGTGGAGCCGCGGTTCGGCACGCTCGGTGAGTTCGTCGAGTTCGTGCGCACGGCCCGGGACCTGGGGATCCGGGTGGTGATCGACCTGGTCGTGAACCACACCTCCGACCAGCACCCCTGGTTCCGGTCGGCACGCCGGGACCGCGACTCCCGCTACCGGGACTGGTACGTCTGGGCGGACGAGCGGCCCGAGGACGAGGCCACGGTCATCTTCCCGGACCAGGAGGAGAGCAACTGGGCCTGGGACGAGGAGGCCGGTCAGTACTACCTCCACCGCTTCTACTCGTCGGAGCCCGACCTCAACACCGCCAACCCCGACGTCCGCGACGAGATCCACCGCATCATGGGGTTCTGGCTGGAGCTCGGGGTCTCCGGCTTCCGGGTGGACGCCGCGCCGTACCTGATCGGCGACACCGGCATCGAGGACCGGATGCCGCAGGACCCGCACCTGATCCTCCAGGACATGCGCGGCTTCCTCTCCCGCCGGCGCGGGGACGCCGTGTTGTTCGGCGAGGTCAACCTCGACCCCGGCGACCGCGAGACCTTCTTCGGTGACGACGGCGACGAGATGACGGGGATGTTCAACTTCATCCTGTCCGGCTCCGTGTTCACCGCGCTCGCCCGCGGCGAGGCGACCCCGCTGGCCGAGCACCTGCGGCGGACGCCGTCCCCGCCCCGCACCTCCCAGTGGCTGAACTTCCTGCGCAACCACGACGAGCTGAACCTCTCCCGGCTGCCGGACGACGAGAAGGACGACGTCATGGCCGCCTTCGCGCCGGAGCAGGACATGCGGATCTACGGCCGCGGCATCCGGCGGCGGCTGCCGCCGATGCTCGGTGGGGACCGCCGGCGCATCGAGCTGGCCTTCAGCCTGCTGCTGACCCTCCCCGGCACCCCGGTGCTGCTCTACGGGGAGGAGATCGGGATGGGCGACGACCT
The DNA here is from genome assembly GCF_900109665.1 of Blastococcus sp. DSM 46786. Taxonomy (GTDB): domain Bacteria; phylum Actinomycetota; class Actinomycetes; order Mycobacteriales; family Geodermatophilaceae; genus Blastococcus; species Blastococcus carthaginiensis. The sequence goes on along the minus strand of NZ_FOAO01000010.1, from coordinate 16,279 downwards.
GGCGATCGAGGGGCGCAAGAGCGTCCGCACGGTCATGCAGTGGACCGAGGGGCCCAACGGCGGCTTCTCCAGCGGCAGCGACCTCGCCGCCCCCGTCGTCGACGACGGCCCGTTCCGCTACCAGGAGGTCAACGTGGCCGAGCAGCGGCGGCGCGAGGACTCCCTGCTCAACCGGGTGGAGCGGGCGATCCGGGTGCGCAAGGAGTCCCCGGAGTTCGGCTGGGGAGCCTGGACGGTCCTGGATTCCGGAGATCCGCGGGTCCTCGCCCACCGGTGCGACTGGCTCGAGGGCACGGTCATCGCCGTCCACAACCTGTCCGGTGACCACGTCGAGACGCGGCTCGAGCCGGCCCGTGAGGGGGAGTTCGAGGAGGTCATCGACATCTTCGGCAACGACCGGTTCGAGCCGCTGGACCCCGGCGACCCCCGCGTCTCCCTCGGGCCCTACGGCTACCGGTGGCTCCGCGGCCGGCGGTCGGGCAGCGGGCTGACGCCGTGACGGGCCCACGCGTCCCGCCCGGGACGGAGCCCCCGTGGTGGCGCAGCGGTGTGGTCTACCAGGTCTACCCCCGCTCCTTCGCCGACTCCTCCGGTGACGGGGTCGGCGACCTGGAGGGCATCCGGAGCCGGCTGGACCACCTGAGCTGGCTCGGTGTCGACGTCCTGTGGCTCTCGCCGATCTACCGCTCCCCCATGGCCGACGCCGGCTACGACATCGCCGACCACTGCGACATCGATCCCCTGTTCGGCGACCTGCCGGCGTTCGACCGGCTGCTGGCCGACGTCCACGACCGCGGCATGCGGCTGATGCTGGACTGGGTGCCCAACCACACCAGCGACCAGCACCCGTGGTTCCGCGACTCCCGCGCCTCCCGCAGCTCGCCCCGCCGGAACTGGTACCTGTGGCGCGACGGCGACCCGGGCACCCCGCCGAACAACTGGCTGGCGCAGTTCACCGGCGGCCCGGCCTGGACCTGGGACGAGCGCACCGCCCAGTGGTACCTGCACCTCTTCCTCCCCGAGCAGCCCGACCTCAACTGGGCCGAGCCCGCGGTGCGGGAGGCGATGCACGAGGTCCTCCGGTTCTGGCTGCGTCGCGGGGTGGACGGCTTCCGCGCCGACGTCGTCCATCTGATCGGCAAGGACCCGGACCTGCCCGACCACCCGCCGGAGCTGGTCGGTACGAACGTCGTGCACACCCACGACCTCCCGGTGACCCACGAGCTGCTGCGCGGCATCCGCGCGGTGCTCGACGAGTTCCCGGGCGACCGCGCCATGGTCGGCGAGGTCAACCTGCGCTCCCCCGCCCTCATCGCCCCGTACTACGGCGCGGGCGACGAGCTGCACCTCGCCTTCAACTTCGTGCCCCTGTCCGGGCCGTGGGACGCGGGCTTCTGGCGCTCGGTGGTCGAGGAGACGCTGGCGGCGCTGGGGCCCGGCGAGGCCTGGCCGACCTGGGTGCTCTCCAACCACGACAACCCCCGCCACCGCACCCGCTACGGCGGGTCGGAGGCCCGGGCCCGTGCGGCCGCGGTGCTGCTGCTGACCCTTCCCGGCACGCCGTTCCTGTACGCGGGCGAGGAGCTGGGGCTCGAGGACGCCGTCGTCCCGCCGGACCGGCAGGTCGACCCGGGCGGCCGCGACGGCTGCCGGGCGCCGCTGCCGTGGACGGCGGACGCGGGCCACGGGTGGCCGCCCGAGCCGTGGCTGCCGTTCCCCCCGGACGCCGCCGCGCGCAGCGCCGCGGCCCAGCGCGAGGACCCCACCTCGGTCCTGCACCTCTACCGCCGGCTCCTCGCCGCCCGGCGCGGCTCGCCCGCCCTGGCCACCGGCACCTGGGCCGCCGCGCCGGCTCCCGACGGCGTCCTCGCCTACACCCGGCAGACGGGGGACGACCGGCGGATCGTCGCGGTCAACTTCACCGACGCACCGGTCGGTCTCCCGCTGGGCGAGCCCGCGACCGTCGGCATCTCGTCGTCCGCACGCGGCGAGGGCGGCGCCTGGACCGGTTCCCTCGGGCCCGGGGAGGCCGTGGTCCTGGTTCCGGGCGGTGCCGGCGCCACCGGGTGACCGTCGCCCGTGCCATGCCATGCCATGCCGTGCCGTGCCGTGCCGTGCCGTGCCGTGCCGTGCTGTGCCTTGCCATGCCATGCCATGCCATGCCGTGCCGTGCCGGGCCGGGCCCGGCGGGTCAGCGGCGCGGTGCCGTGCGGCGGCGCGCCTTGTCGACGTACATGTCGTCGTCGGCCGCCCGCACGACCCGCTCGTAGACCTCCTCGGGCTGCTCGCCGCCCCGTGCCGTGCCGATGCCGATGCTGATCCCCACCGGCACCCGGGTGCCGCCGAGCTCGAGCGGCTCGGTGACCGCCGTGCGCAGCCGGTCGGCGAGGGCCTGGGCGTCGGCCCGCTCGGTGTTCTCGCAGACGATGCTGAACTCGTCGCCGCCCAGGCGGGCCGCGGTGTCGCTGGCCCGGAGCACGGAGCGCAGCCGCTCGGCGAAGGACACCAGGACCAGGTCGCCCATCGGGTGCCCGAGCTCGTCGTTGATCGCCTTGAACCCGTCCAGGTCGATGATCAGCACGCAGGTGGGCGTGTCCTCGCGCCGACCCCGGTCGAGCGCGTGCCGGAGCCGGTCGTGGAACAGCAGCCGGTTGGGCAACCCGGTGAGCGGGTCGTGCAGCGAGCGGTGCACCAGCTGCGCCTCGAGCGCCTTGCGCTCGGTGATGTCCTCGATGATGAGGACCAGGTGGGCGGCCTGCCCCTCGTCGCTCTCGGCCACCCACGAGGCGGTGATCTGGACGGGGAGGTCGGCGCCGTCCCCGCGCCGCAGGCGGGTCTCGTGCCGCATCGGGCGGTCCGGCTGGGCGGTCAGGGTGGCGTGCGCCTCCTGCGCGGCGAGGACCCCCTCGGGGTGCACCAGGTCGATCACCGAGCGCCCGTGGAGCTCCTCGGCGGAGCGGCCGGCCATCGCCGCGAGCGCGGGGTTGACGTCGACGAGCAGGCCCGCGGGCGTCGTCAACGCGATCCCCATCGGCGCGTTGGCGAAGACGCTCCGCCGATCCGCCGGGGGCAGCGCGTCCGCCACCTCGGTCACCCTCCACCTCCTGTGCCGGGTCCCATCTTGTCGGACGCGGACGACGAACCGCTGGCTGGGCGGCCTGTCGCGGTTCCGTGACGCCTGATCGGGGGAACCCGGCGCGGGAGGGGGAGGATGCGGGGAGCAACCGATGCCGGCGCCGAGGAGACGCAGATGAACGAGTTCGACCTGGTGCTGCCCAGCTCGGTCGACGTCCGCGAGGTGGGCATGCGCGACGGCCTGCAGCTGGAGGCGCCGGTACCGCTGGAGGCCAAGCTGGAGATGCTCGAGGCGCTGGTGGCCACCGGCGTGCGCCGGATCGAGGCGACGTCGTTCGTCTCGCCCAGGGCCGTGCCCGCCCTCGCCGACGCCGACCAGCTCGCCGCCGAGCTGCAGCGGTGGCCGGAGGTGCACTGGTCCGCTCTGGTCGCCAACCCGCGGGGCGCCGTCCGCGCCGTGGACTGCGGGATCGCCGACCTGGAGTACGTCGTCTCCGCCTCCGACGGGCACAGCCGCGCCAACGCTGGCCGCAGCACCGCCGAGGCCGTCGCCGCGGTCGGGGAGATCGCCGCACTGGCCCACGGTGCCGGCGGCTCGCTGGAGGTCATCATCGCCACCGCCTGGGACTGCCCCTTCGACGGCCGCACCCCGGTGGGCCGCACGGTCGACGTGGCGCGGGCGGCGGTCACGGCCGGCGCCGACCAGCTCTGCCTCGGCGACACCATCGGGACGACGACGCCGCTGCGCGTGGTCACCCTCGTCGACGCGGTCCGCCGCGCCTGCCCCGGGATCGCGGTGGGGGTGCACTTCCACGACACCCGCGGCACCGGGCAGGCCAACGCCCTCGCCGCCGTGCAGGCCGGGGTCACCCAGCTCGACGCGTCGGTCGGCGGGCTGGGCGGCTGCCCGTTCGCCCCCGGCGCGAGCGGCAACATCGCCACCGAGGAGCTGGTCTACATGCTCGAGGAGTCCGGGGTGCGCACCGGGCTGGACCTGGACGCGCTGCTGGCGGCGGCCCGGGTGACCGAGCAGGCGGTCGGCCACGAGCTGCCGAGCTCGCTGTACCGCGCCGGCGGCCGGTCGGTCCCCCGCTCGGCGGACGCGGGCTGATGGCGGCCGACGCCGTCTCCGAGCCGCCCCGGCTGGTCGACCCCCGGGTGATGCGCGACGTCCTCGGGCACTTCGCCTCCGGGGTCACCGTGGTCACCGCCGGCACCCCCGAGGGCCCGATCGGGTTCACCTGCCAGTCCTTCAGCTCGCTGTCGCTGGACCCCCCGCTGGTCGCGCTGGCCCCCGCCCGGACGTCGCGCACGTGGGCCCGGCTGCGCGAGATCGGCCGGTTCTGCGTGAACGTCCTCGCCGAGGGCCAGGACGCCGTCTCGCAGAACTTCGCGCGGTCCGGCACCGACAAGTTCGCCGGGGTCCCCTGGCGGCCCAGCCCGCACGGTTCCCCCGTGCTCGACGACGTCGTCGCCTGGATCGACGGCGAGCTGTGGGCCGAGTACGACGGCGGCGACCACACGATCGTCGTCGCCCGGGTGCTCGACCTGGGGGCCGTCCCCGACCGGCGGCCGCTCCTCTTCCACCGGGGCGCCTACGGCCTGCTGCGCGACGGCGAGGACTGAGCGCGGTTCCCGCAGGCCTGTCGCCCGGCGATGACGTGCGCTGCCGCCGAGCCGCTGAGCCGCCGGGCCTGTGGGTCGCCGGGCCGCTGGGCCGCCGGGCCGCCGGGCCGCCGACGGTGTGCGCTGAGGCCGGGTTCTCGTCGCTGGAACTCGGCGGCAGCGCACACAATCCCAGCGTGGGCCCGTCCGGCGGGGTTCCTCCTGCCGTATCCGGGCACCCTTGAGACCGGGCCGTGCGCCCCGACGCGAGGAGGGACTCCCATGGGACTGCTCGACCGGCTGTTCGGCCGCAAGCGCCACCACGACGACCGCAGCTCCAGCCAGACGTATCGACGGAGCGAGGGCGAGTGGTACGGCTACGAGGACCGCGGCCGCCCGCAGACCCCGCCCCGGTCGGCCGACGAGCAGGCGATCGAGCGCTACCGCTACCTGCTGCGCACCGCCCCGCCGGACCAGGTGGAGCAGGCGCACGCCGAAGCGTTCGCCCAACTCACGCCCGAGCAGCGCCGGGAGGTGCTGGAGCAGCTGAGCGCGGCGGTCCCGGCCGGCGAGCGGCCGGCCGGGGACGACCCGAGGACGCTCGCCCGCACCGCCACCCGCGCCGAGCTGCGTCAGCCCGGCTTCATGGAACGCACGTTCAGCGGTCCGGCCCGCGGCGGCTACGGGTCCGGATCGCGGGGCCCGGGGATGGGGAGCGTGATCGGCGGCAGCATGCTGGGCACCATCGGTGGCCTGGTCGTCGGCACGGCGGTCGCCGATGCGCTGTTCGACGGCGGCCCCGGCGACGGCGGGATGTTCGGCGGGGGCGACGAGGAGGCCTCCGCGGCGGGCTACGAGGACGGTGCCGGCGGCGGGTGGGACGACCCCGGCGGCGGCGATCCCGGCGGCTTCGGCGGCGGGGACTTCGGCGGCGGGGACTTCGGGGGCGGTTTCGGCGGGGACTTCTAGGCGCCGCGCCGGCGCGTGAGCAGCAGGAGGCCGAGCACGGGCAGCACGAGCGGCACGTACCCGTAGCCCCGGCCGTAGCCCGACCAGACGGTCTCGTCCGGGAACGCTGCCGGGTCGGCCAGCGACAGCGTGCCGATGACCAGCACGCCGGCCAGCTCGACCAGGATGGCGGCCAGCGCGGTGCGCCGTCCCCCGCGGCCACCGCGGGCCAGCGCGACCGTCGCCACCACGTACACGGCCGCCGCGAAGGCCGACAGCAGGTAGGCCAGCGGGGCCTCCTGGAACCGGGTGGCCAGCTGGACGCCGGCGCGGGCGCCCGCCGCGAGGGCGAAGATGCCGTAGAGCAGCACCAGCACGCGCGCCGGTCCGGTGGAGCCCGGCGCCGCCGCCTCGGCGGGGCGGCCCAGCCCGCGGTCACGCACCGGTCGTCTCCCACAGCTGCAGCAGCCGCCAGACCATGACGCCGACGGCGGCCGCCGCGACCGCCAGGACGGTGCCCGCCCAGCGGGTCCGCTCCGCCTGCGCCCACAGCACGCCCGCGACCGGGATCAGCAGCACACCGAACAGGTAGCCCAGGAACGTGGGGGTGTCGGCGGGCGTGCCGTCGCCCATCCGCGCGAACGCCAGCACCGCCTGGACCACCAGCAGCGCCTCCAGCAGGCCGGCGCCGGCGAGGTGCACCAGGCCGGTACGGCGGCGCGCGACCGTGGAGGCCAGCCCCGCGAGCACCACGAGGGCCGCGACCGCGGTGATCGCGACGACGAGGGCGAGGCTCACGGGCGCCGCGCGGACGGGACGGGGACGAGCACGCCGCCATGATCCCGCTCCCGGGTGCACCGGCGGCCGGGGGGTCGGTGTGGATCGGCGTCCCCCGGGACCCCGGTAGAGACCCGCCAGGACCGGTATGGCAGGTTAGGCACGCCTTAGTTAGGACTACCTACCCTCAGTTCCCGACAGGAGTACGATGCGCACCACCGCCCGGCCGCTCGCGGCCCTCGCCCTCCCGCTCACCGCCGTCCTCGTGCTCTCCGGGTGCGGCGGCGACGCCGACGCGGAGACCGCCGCCAGCAGCGAGACCGAGACGGTCACCTTCACCTGGGACCGCAACGTCGCCGGCGAGGACGAGGACCCGCGGTACGAGGAGACCACGGTCGAGGTCCCGAAGAACCCCGAGAAGATCGTCACCTTCGACATCGCCAGCCTCGACACCATCGGTGCGCTGGGCGGCGAGGTCGCCGGTGCCCCGCTGGATTCCGTGCCGGACTACCTCCAGGAGTACCTGGCCGACGACGCGTTCAACGCCGGCACCCTGTTCGAGGCCGACCTCGTCGAGATCGAGGCGCAGCAGCCCGACCTGATCGTCGTCGCCAACCGCTCCGCGGCGTTGTACGAGGACCTCAGCGAGATCGCCCCGACCGTCGACCTGAGCCTGCGCGGTTCCTACACCGAGAACCTGGAGCGCACCGCCACGTTCCTCGGCGAGGTGCTCGGCGCCGAGGACGAGGCCGCCGCCGCGCTGGAGGAGCTCGACGCCGGCATCGAGGAGGCGCGCGCCGCGACCGCCGACGCCGGCACGGGCCTGGGGCTCATGGTCTCGGGTGGCGAGCTCAGCGCGCTGGCGCCCGCGGGCGCGGACGCCGTCGGCCCCGCCGTCCGCGGCGGCCTCATCTACGACGTGTTCGGGGTGGAGCCCGCGGTCGAGGACGTCGAGGCCGCGACCCACGGCGAGCCGGTCTCGTTCGAGTTCCTGCTGGAGACCGACCCCGACACCCTCTGGGTCGTCGACCGCGACGCCGCCACCGGCGAGGCGGGCACGCAGCCGGCCGCAGCGGTGCTCGACAACGAGATCGTCGCGCAGACCACCGCCGCCCAGGAGGGCCAGATCGTCTACCTCGACCCGATGGCCTGGTACATCGTGTTCGGCGGCCTCGACACGACGCAGATCATGATCGACGACGTGCTGCAGATCGCCGAGTGACCGACCGGGACCACGCCGCGCAGCGCGCCTGCCACCCGTGACAGCGCTCGCCCCGGCACCGACGAGCACCCCCGCCCGGGTGCGGCCCAGCCGCCGCACGTGGGTGGGGGTGCTCGTCGGCGTCCTGCTCGTGATCCTCGCGGCGACGAGCCTGTTCGTCGGGGTCTCCGACGTCACCCCGGCGTCGCTGCTCGCCGGCGGGGCCGAGAGCGACGCGGCCTTCCTGCTGGTGGCGAGCCGCATCCCCCGGACGGTCGCCGTCGTGCTGGTCGGCGCCTCCCTGGGCATCGCGGGGCTCATCCTGCAGATGCTGGTGCGCAACAAGTTCGTGGAGCCCAGCACGACCGGGGTCACCGAGTTCGCGACCCTCGGTGCCCTCGTGACCATGATCGTCTTCCCGGGCATGGCCGTCCTGGGCAAGATGGGCGTGGCCGCGGTGTTCGGCCTCGTCGGCACCTGGGTCTTCCTCCGGGTGGTCCGCGTCGTCCCGGTGCGCCAGCTGGTGCTCGTCCCGCTGGTCGGGCTCATGCTCGGCGGAGTCGTCGCCTCGGTGACGGTCTTCTTCGCCTACCGGCTGGACCTGCTGCAGTCGCTCCAGCAGTGGTCGCAGGGCAGCTTCGCAAGCGTCATGCAGGGGCGCTACGAGCTGGTCTGGATCGCGGGGCTCATGGTCGTCGTCGCCTGGATCGCCGCCGACCGGTTCAGCGTCATCGGCCTCGGCGAGGAGTTCGCCACCAACCTGGGGCTGGACTACCGGCGCGTGGTCACGATCGGGATGGTGGTCGTCGCCGTCATCACGGCGGCGGTGCTCGTCACGGCGGGCATGATCCCGTTCCTCGGCCTCGTCGTCCCCAATGTCGTCAGCCTGCTCGTCGGGGACAACGTGCGCCGCGCGATCCCCTGGGTCGCGGGCCTGGGCGCCGTCTTCGTGGTCGCCTGCGACATCCTCGCGCGGGTCCTGCGCTTCCCCTACGAGATCCCGCTGTCGCTCATCGTCGGCGTCATCGGCGCCGCGCTGTTCCTGTGGCTGCTGCTCCGGAGGAGGAGCCGTGCTCACTGATCCCGCCACAGCGGCCTCCGGGGCGAGCGCGGCGACCGCGGCGCCTCCGCCGTCCGGCCGCGGGCTGCGGAGCCGCCTCGGTGCGGGCCGGGCTCCCTGGGGGCGGCCCGTGGTGCGCCTGGCCGCCCTCGCGAGCGCCGTCCTGGCGCTGGTCGCCACCTACCTGTTCACCGACGTCCCCGGCTCGCTGGCGTTCGCGCTGGAGATCCGCAGCCTCTCGGTGGCCGCGATGCTCGTCGTCGCGACGTCGGTCGGGGTCTCGACGGTGGTGTTCCACACGATCACCCAGAACCGCATCCTCACCCCCGCGATCATGGGGTTCGACGCGTTCTACCTGCTGATATCGACCGCGATCGTCTTCGTCGCGGGGTCCGCCACGTTCCTCGCCGCGGACGCGCTCACCCTGTGGCTCGTCCAGGTCGTCGTCATGGTGGCCTTCAGCGTCACGCTGTTCACCTGGCTGTTCGGCGGCAAGCGGCGCTCGATCCACCTCATGCTGCTGGTCGGCATCGTGCTGGGCACCTTCTTCCGGGCCTTCACCGAGTGGATGCAGCGGATGCTCGACCCGCTGGACTTCCAGGTGCTCTCCGACGCGATGTTCGCCTCCCTCACCCGGCCGGACGAGCTGCTGCTGGCCCTCACCGCCGGGCTCGTCGTCCTCGGCTGCGCCGGCGTCGTCCCGCTGCTGCGCACGCTGGACGTGCTGACCCTGGGCGAGCCGGCGGCCGTGGGGCTGGGCGTGGACCACCGGCGCGTGGTGATGGTCCTGTTCGGGGTCGTCTCGGTGATGGTCGCGGCCTCCACGGCGCTGGTCGGGCCGATCCTGTTCTTCGGCCTGATCGTCGCCAACCTCGCCTATTCCTACGCGGGCTCCTTCCGGCACGTCTGGACGCTGCCCACCGCCGTGCTCATCGGGATGGTCTGCCTGCTCGGCGGCCAGCTGGTGCTCGACCGGGTGTTCGACTTCGGCGGCACGCTGTCGACGATCATCGAGTTCGCCGGCGGCCTGTTCTTCCTGTACCTCGTGCTGCGGAAGGGGGCGCGGTGATCGCGCTCGAGAACGCGACCAAGCGCTACGGCCGCCAGACGGTGGTCGACGACGTCTCCCTCGAACTGGGCGGGGAGGGCGTGACGGCGCTCATCGGCCCGAACGGAGCCGGGAAGTCCACGCTGTTCGGGCTCGTCGGCCGCCTGGTCACGCCCGACGCCGGCCGGATCGTGGTGGACGGCATGGACGTGGCGACGACGCCGTCGCACCGGCTGGCCACGGTGCTGGCGGTGCTGCGGCAGGACAACCACGTCGCCGCGCGGCTGACCGTGCACGACCTCGTGGAGTTCGGCCGCTTCCCGCACTCGCGGGGGCGGCTCACCGTGCACGACCGCGAGCACATCGAGCGTGCGATCAGCTACCTGGAGCTGGAGGCCTACCGGCACCGGTTCCTCGACGAGCTGTCCGGCGGGCAGCGCCAGCGCGCCTTCATCGCGATGGTGCTCGCGCAGGACACGAAGTACGTGCTGCTCGACGAGCCGCTGAACAACCTGGACCTGCGGCACATGACCGAGATCATGCGGCTGGTCCGGCAGCTGGCCGACGAGCTCGGCAAGCGGGTGGTCACCGTGCTGCACGACATCAACTTCGCGGCGACCTACGCCGACCGGATCGTCGCGATGCGGGACGGCGCGGTGGTGGCCGACGCCCCGGCGCGGGAGGTCATGCGCCCCGAGGTGCTGGCCGCGGTCTACGACACCGCCGTCGACGTCCGCGAGATCGACGGCCGGCCGGTCGCCCTCTACTACGGCTGACCGGGCTTCCTGCTCGGTACGCCGGGATCAGGTGACCCGATCTTGGCGTGTCCTCCCGTGCGGTGGGCGGTGCGGGAGGACGCGCCCGTGACCGGCCCGCCCGGCATGTTGGCGTAACCCCTGAGTAACTCCTACGGCGCTGCCTCGTTTGTCCGGTCACGTCCGCCCGCCGTGAACCCGCGAGGAGCGCCATGAACCCGTCGTCCCGCCGTCTGCTCGGGGTGGTGTCCGGCGCCGTGGTCGCCGGCGCCCTCCTCTCCGCGCCTGTGCAGGCAGCCCCGGCCGATCCCCCGCTCGCGCCGGTGCAGGACTTCCTGGCCGACCAGCTCGCCGGTCTCGGTGCGGCCGTCCCGACGACGGTCATGGTGCACGGCACCGACGCCGCCGCCGCCCGCGCGGCCGTCGCCGCCACCGGCATGCGCACCGTCACCGAGTACGAGCGCATCGGGGTGGTCGTCGCCTCCGGGACCGCCGGGCAGATCGAGGCCGCCCGCACCCACCCCGGCGTCACCTACCTCGAGGGCAACACCCCGATCGAGTTCGCCCAGGAGACGTCGAACCTCGCCACCCGCGGCGCCGAGGCCGCGGCCACGGTGACCGGCGCGAACGGGCTGCCGCTCGACGGCAGCGGGGTCTCGGTCGCGGTCATCGACTCCGGCGTCGACCCGAGCCACCCCTACTTCCGCGAGCCCGGTGGCGGCAGCGCCGTCGTCGCCAACCTGAAGAGCGTCTGCCTGCTGGAGACCACCACGACGCCCGACTGCGTCGTCCGGGTGCCGTCGGTGGTCGACACCGACACCCTCTCCGTCGGCGGTCACGGCACCCACGTGAGCGGCATCGTCGCCGGCCGGCCGACCACGCTGGCCGACGGCGGGCAGGTCCAGGGCGCCGCGCCCGGTGCGAGCCTGGTGTCCATCTCCACGGGCGCCGTGCTGCTCATCGTCGGGGCGGACTCCGCGCTGAACTGGGTCCTGGAGAACCACGAGGCGCCGTGCGGTGCCGGGGTACCCGCCGACGTCTGCCCGCCGATCAAGGTGACCAACAACAGCTACGGCCCCTCCGGGGGCGGGGAGTTCGACCCGGACTCGGCCACGGTCAAGCTGCAGCGCGCGCTGGCCGCCGAGGGCGTGGTCACCGTCTGGGCGGCCGGGAACGACGGCGGCGACGGCGCCACCTCGCTCACCAACCCGCCGGGGCAGGACCCGACCGGCGGCATCCTGTCGGTGGCCTCCTTCTTCGACCAGGGCACCGGCACCCGGGACGGCGTGGTCAGCGACTACTCATCCCGTGGCGCGGCGGCCGCCCCCTCCACCTGGCCCGACCTCTCCGCCCCCGGCGAGGACATCACCTCGGCCTGCCGGCCCTACCTGCCCATCTGCGCCACGGGGCTGGACTTCCGCAACGGCCCGGGGCTGCTGGACGTCGGTACCTTCAACACCATCAGCGGGACGTCGATGGCTGCCCCGCACGTGGCCGGCACCGTCGCCCAGCTGTTCCAGGCCGACCCGGCGGCCACCCCGGCCGAGATCGAGGCGGCGCTGAAGAGCACCGCGTACCGCTACACCGATGGGGCCGCTTACGAGACCGTGGGCGGGTACGTGACCTCGTTCGACAAGGGCACCGGCCTGGTCGACGTCGTCGCCGCGACGGAGGCGCTCACCGCCGGCTGACCCCGTCGTCGGCCCGTGTCGATCAGGTGACCTGATCACCCGGGGTCCTGGCTCACGGTCGACGGTGAGCCAGGACCCCGAGCGGTGAGCCAGGACGCGGGAGCAACCGCCGGGCGTTCCACGTGGAACAGGCGTGAGGTGGGCCACGATCGGGCCCGCACGGGTGACCCCGCCCTGCGGCCCGACCGCGGCAGGAGTTAGATCGTTGTGCATGTGCGGCCTCTGCGGCGAGATCAGATTCGACGGGACCACGGCCGACACGACCGCGGTAGCCCGCATGGTCGAGGCCCTGGTCCCCCGCGGCCCGGACGGGCAGGGATCCTGGAGCAACGGGCGGGTGGCCTTCGGGCACCGCCGGCTCTCGGTGATCGACCTCTCCACCTGCGGGTCCCAGCCCATGGTCGACAACGAGCTCGGGCTGACCGCGGTCTTCAACGGCTGCATCTACGACTACCAGGAGCTGCGCGCCGAACTCGAGGGCCACGGGTACCGCTTCTTCTCGCACAGCGACACCGAGGTGATCCTCAAGGGCTACCACCACTGGGGCACCGACGTCGTCTCGCACCTGCACGGCATGTTCGCCTTCGTCATCGCCGAGCGGGACACCGGTCGCGTCGTCATGGCCCGGGACCGGCTGGGCATCAAGCCCCTCTACCTCTCCGAGACGCCGGGCAAGCGGCTGCGCTTCGCCTCCACGCTGCCGGCGCTGCTGCGGGGCGGCGACGTCGACACCTCGATCGACCCGGTCGCGCTGCACCACTACCTCACCTGGCACGCCGTCGTCCCGGCCCCGCGGACGATCCTCAACGGGGTCCGGAAGCTGCCCCCGGCCACCGTCCGCGTGATCGAGCCCGACGGTACGAGCACCGAGCAGCGGTACTGGAACGCCACCTACGAGCGGCGCCCCGAGCACGCGGGCTGGAGCGCCCGCGACTGGGAGGACGCGATCGAGGAGGCGCTGCGCGTCGCCGTCCGCCGCCGGCTGGTCGCGGACACGCCGGTCGGCGTGCTCCTCTCCGGCGGCCTGGACTCCAGCTTGATCGTCGGCCTCCTGGCCCAGGAGGGGCAGACCGGCCTGGCCACGTACTCCATCGGTTTCGAGTCCGTCGGCGGCCGGGAAGGCGACGAGTTCGCCTACTCCGACGTCATCGCCGAGCGCTTCGCCACCGACCACCACCGCATCCGCGTCGGCTCCGACGAGCTCGCCGGTGCGCTCGGGCACGCCATCGGCGCCATGGCCGAGCCGATGGTCAGCCACGACGTCGTCGCCTTCGACCTGCTCTCCGAGCGGGTCAGCCAGACGATCAAGGTGGTGCAGTCCGGGCAGGGCGCCGACGAGGTCTTCGCCGGCTACCACTGGTACCCGCCGCTGGCCGGCGTCGGCCGCGAGGAGGCGGTGCACACCTACGCGCGGGCCTTCTTCGACCGCGACCACGCCCAGATGCGCTCGGTCGTCTCCGACCGGTACGCGCTGGCCGAGGACCCGAGCCTGGAGTTCGTCCGCCGGCACATGTCCGCCGCCGGGGCCGAGACGGCGGTCGACGCCGCGCTGCGCCTGGACAGCGAGGTCATGCTGGTCGACGACCCGGTCAAGCGGGTGGACAACATGTCCATGGCCTGGGGCCTGGAGGCCCGCGTGCCCTTCCTGGACCACGACCTGGTGGAGCTGGCGGCGATGTGCCCACCGGAGCTCAAGCTCGCCGACGGCGGCAAGGGCGTGCTCAAGGCGATCGGGCGCCGGATCATCCCGCCGGAGGTCATCGACCGGCCCAAGGGCTACTTCCCGGTGCCCGCGATCACCCACCTGCAGGGCAAGGTGCTCGACCTGGTCAAGGACGCGCTCTCCAGCGAGGCGGCCGCCGACCGCGGGATGTTCCGCCCGGAGTACGTCCGCGAGCTGCTCGCCGACCCCAACGGTGAGCTCACGCCGTTGCGCGGGAACAAGCTCTGGCAGCTGGGCCTGCTCGAGCTGTGGCTCCAGACCCACGCGGTCTGAGGAGATGACCATGGCACCCCGGCTCGCCGGCCACCGCCGTCGCACGGCGGTGGCCTCCACCCCGGCCATCACCAGCCGGTCGTGGAAGAAGCCGTCGGAGCACCAGCTCCGCGGCATGGCCTCCGACGTCGTGCTCGACCTCGGGTGGGGGCGGCTGGTGTTCGGCCAGACCTTCGCCGACCTGCGCGGCATCGTCCACGCGCTGCGGGCGGAGGAGACCGGCGAGCGGGACATCTGCATCTACCCGCGCGACCCGCACGTGCTGGTCGGCCTCGCGCCCGACGAGCTGTTCATCGACCCGAGCTACACCTACCGGCTGGACCTGCACCGCTACCGGCCGCGCCACGACCTCATCCGCGGCGTCTTCGTCCGCACGGTGACCTCCCGGGCGGAGATGGAGGCGATCAACGACATCTACGCCCTGAACGGGATGGTCGTCGGGGACGCCGACGTCATGTGGGACAACCACCGCACCCGCTGCTTCACCTACCTGGTCGCCGAGGACACCCGCACCGGGAAGATCGTGGGCACGGTGACCGGGGTCGACCACGCGCTGGCCTTCGACGACCCCGAGGGCGGTACCAGCCTGTGGTGCCTGGCGGTGCACAACCAGGACGCCCCGCCCGGCGCCGGCGAGGCGCTGGTGCGGGTGCTCGCCGAGCGCTACGTCGGCCGCGGGCGCTCCTACCTCGACCTCTCGGTGATGCACGACAACGAGGGCGCGATCCGGCTGTACCGCAAGCTCGGCTTCAACCGGGTCTCGGCGGTCTGCGTGAAGCGCAAGAACCCGATCAACACCCCGCTGTTCGCCGCCCGCCCGCCGGGCCTGGAGGATCTCAACCCGTACGCGCTGATCATCGCCGAGGAGGCGCTGCGCCGGGGGGTGCGGGTCGAGGTCACCGACGCGAGTTGGGGCGAGATGCGGCTGTCCCTCGGCGGCCGGACGGTGGTCACGCGCGAGTCGCTGTCGGAGTTCACCACCGCCGTGGCGATGAGCCGGTGCGACGACAAGCGGGTCACCCGCCGGATCATGGAACGGGCCGGTGTCCGCGTGGCCCGCGGTGCGCTGGCCTGCGAGGGTGAGCTCGACGAGGCCGCGACCCTGATGCGCGAGGTCGGGCAGGTGGTGGTGAAGCCGGCCCGGGGTGAGCAGGGGCGCGGCATCACCGTCGGGGTGCACGACGAGGAGGGGCTGGCGCGCGCGGTCGACGTCGCGCTCCAGTTCTGCCCGGACGTGCTGGTGGAGGAACTCGTCCCCGGCCAGGACCTGCGGGTGGTGGTCATCGACCGGGCGGTCGTCGCCTCCGCGGTGCGCCGACCGGCGGAGGTGGTCGGCGACGGCCGGAACTCGGTCACCGACCTGGTGAGGTCCACCAGCCGGCGCCGGGAGCGGGCCACGGGTGGCGAGTCCCGGATCCCCCTCGACGGCACCACGGCCGAGGTGGTGGCCGACGTCGGCTACGGGATGGACGACGTCCCGCCCAACGGGGAGCGCATCCAGGTGCGCCGGACGGCGAACCTGCACACCGGCGGCACGATCGAGGACGTCACCGACCAGCTGCACCCGGAGATCGCCGCCGCCGCGGTGCGGGCCGCCACGGCGCTGGACATCCCGGTGACCGGGATCGACTTCCTCGTGCCCGACGTCGCCGGGCCCGACTACGTCTTCATCGAGGCCAACGAGCGGCCGGGCCTGGCCAACCACGAACCCCAGCCGACCGCCGAGCGCTTCGTCGACCTGCTCTTCCCCGAGACCCGTCGCCGCTGAGGTCGCCGCCTCCCCCTCCCCCCTCCCGCCGCCGCTAGGGCATGTCTCCTAACCGCTTGAGCCAGAGGGTGACCGCGCGCAGGACTGCTGCGGCCCGGTAGACGACGGCGAGCTTGTCGTAGCGGGTGGCCAGGGAGCGCCACTGCTTGTCCTCGTTGAAGGCGCGTTCGACGACGTTGCGTCCGCGGTAGCGCTCTGCGTCGAAGGCCGGTGGTCGTCCTCCGCGGCTGCCCCGACGTATGCGGTGGCCCTTCTGGTCATCCCGTTCGGGGATGCAGGCGCCGATGCCACGCTCGCGCAGCTGGGTGCGGATCGCGCGTGAGGAGTAGGCCTTGTCCCCGGCCACGGTGTCGGG
>NZ_FOAO01000026.1:54294-75191 GCF_900109665.1 Blastococcus sp. DSM 46786 | reverse complement strand
GCCCGGGACGGCCACGAACTCGGCCCGACACCGTGGCCGGGGACAAGGCCTACTCCTCACGCGCGATCCGCACCCAGCTGCGCGAGCGTGGCATCGGCGCCTGCATCCCCGAACGGGATGACCAGAAGGGCCACCGCATACGTCGGGGCAGCCGCGGAGGACGACCACCGGCCTTCGACGCAGAGCGCTACCGCGGACGCAACGTCGTCGAACGCGCCTTCAACGAGGACAAGCAGTGGCGCTCCCTGGCCACCCGCTACGACAAGCTCGCCGTCGTCTACCGGGCCGCAGCAGTCCTGCGCGCGGTCACCCTCTGGCTCAAGCGGTTAGGAGACATGCCCTAGCTCCGCCGGGCCGCTCGGGCGGCGCAGAGCAACTGGCCGACGGCGGCCCCGAGCTGCCCGGCGCAGGTCAGCGGGCGCGGGAACGGGACGCGCACGTCGGTGTGCCCGAACGGCCGCTCGACGCGCAGGCGGAAGCCGAACCGGTCCAGCGCGAGCGGGCGGACGACGCCGACCTGGCCCACCACCTCGGCGGGGACCCGGGCGGCCAGCAGCTCGACGACGTCGGCGTGCGCGCCGGCCAGGTGGCGCAGGTGGTCGGCCTCGACGGCGGCCAGCGGGTCCGGGCGCGCGGCGGCGAACTCCTGCGGACTCACGTCGACACCCTCCCCGCCCTCGCTGAGCACCACCTCGGCGAGGTCGAGCCGGAGCAGCCGTGCGGCCCGGCCGACGTCGAGCAGCACCTCCGTGGGGCGGGTCTCGGCGAAGGCGAGGAGCGCGGCGCGCTGGTCTTCGGCACGGACGGGCGTGGCCCAGCCGGACAGCCACAGCTGCCCCCGGACCGGCCGGCGCAGCGGCACCGGCGCGTGGTCGCTGACCATCAGCAGCGCGGAGAGGTCCTGGTCGGGGGCCTTGTCGACCGCTCCGGCGATGTCCCCGTCCGCCGGGACGACGAGCAGCACCTGCCCGGCCCGGGTGACGGTGTGCGCCAGCAGCCGACCGCCCTCGACGCCGGGTGCGCATACCGTCGCCGCGGTCCGCGTGGCGACCGTGCGGGCGCGCTCGGCCGGCTCCGGACGCAGCGCGGCGGCCTCGGGACGGCGCTCGGGCGCAGGGTGGGTCGGGCTGCTCGGCATGACGCCTCCTCGGTGGGTTAGGGAAGGCTAACCAAAGCGGAGCTCATTCGGCCAGCCACCGCCGGATGACGAGTGGCTCAGAGCCGCCGTGGCACCGCACGGGGCACCGGGCGGCGCCGGTCCTGCGCGATCCGGCCCACGAGCAGGCCGACGAGCAGCGCGATCAGGCCCCAGAGCGCAGCGGTGAGGCCCTGCGAGGCCGACAGCACCAGCACGGCGCCGACCGCCGCCCCGAGCAGCAGCCCGCGCACGAGGCGGGCGGTCGTAGACGGGGTCGCCGGTGCCGGCTCGTCCAGCACGGAAGTGGGCAGCCCGGCGGCCCGGGCCCACCGCTCGGCGGCGGCGCGCACCTCGGCCTCGGGCACCTCGGCACCGCGCACCTCGGCCTCGGGCACCTCGGCACCGCGCACCTCGGCACCGCGCACCTCGGCACCGCGCACCTCGGCCTCGGGCGCCGTCCGCCCGTCGCCGTCCGTCGTCATGGGTGCTCCTCCCCGTGCTCCGCCATCCACTCTGGTGGTCGGCGAGCGGCGTGGCAGCCCGGGGCGCCGGATTCACCCGGCCGACGGACCGACCCGCTGCCCTCGCCCCGGAAGGGGTGCGGCGACGACCGGTTCGGCCGGGGAGGCCGCATGGCTGCCGGGCGGCAGTGGACCCGCGACCCGCCGGCCCAACCCCACCGGGTGGTGCGCCGTGCACAGTCGCGCTCTGCCCCGCCTGGGTGGGCAGAGAGCGACTCGTCCCCGGACTGCTCAGCCGCGCCCCAGCGCAACCCCCCACCGGGTGCTGTACCGCGGGCAGTAGCGCTCTGCCCCGCCTGGGTGGGCAGAGAGCGACTCGTCCCCGGACTGCTCAGCCTGACGCCCGGACCGCCGTCTCGCCTGGGTGCAGCGCTGTGTCGCCGAGGCGTTCGAGGTCGTCGCCGTGCGTGACGCGGACGATCACCTGGCCGGCACATGCTGCACGGAGCTCACGGATCAGCGCCGCGACGGTCGAGGCGGAGACGCTCGCTCAGCCGGGCTGGTCCTCGTCGTCCAGCGGCACGTCGGCGTCCTGCTCCAGCACGTCGGCGTCGTCGGCCTCGCGGGTGCCGAGGGGACCGCGCGGGGCGCCGGCCTCCCCCGGGCGGGCGGAGAGCTGCTGTTCCAGCGCGTCGGCCTCCGGTACGTCGCCGGAGGGTGAGTTCACCTCCGCGGCGCGGGCGGGCGCGGGCGGCTCGAGGTACGCCTCCTGCTCCGCGCGGTCGGCGTCGGGCACGTCGCTCGAGAAACCGGGCTCGGTCACGTCGTCCTCCCTGAGAAGCGGGTGCGGTCTGGGCCCCATCGTGCCGTCCAGTCGCTGTCCCGGCAGGCCGGGACGGTGTGAGGGAGACGACGAACACGTGCCCGGAGCACGAACGGCAGGCACAATCGGGCCGATGGACACCGCCGGGGACTACGAGTTCGCGCCGCTGCGCATCCCGCCGGGCACCTCCCGGTCCGCGGCCGCCACGATGCTCAGCCTGCAGTCCGACGTCGGCGGCTGGGAGCTCGCCCGCCTCCAGCTGCACGCCGACGGCACCCGCAAGGTCATCCTGCGGCGCCGGGCGCGGCTCTCCTACCTGCCCAAGCCGCTGGTCTGAGCCGCGCGCGCCGTGACCAGTGCGCCGGGCGCCGCACCGCCGCGGGCAGCCTCGTCGCACCGTCGCCCCGGGCCGCCGACACCTGCGGCTGGACGAGGAACAGGCACCGGCTCAGGTCCGCCCCGCGCACGTCGGCGCCGCGCAGATCGGCGCCCAGCAGGTCCGCCGTCCCCAGGTCGACTCCGCGGAGGTCCGCGCCGATCAGGTAGGCACCGCGCAGCCCGGCCCCGCGCAGGTCGGTGCGGCGCAGGTCGCGGCCCACCAGGTCGGCCCCGCGGCGGTCCCGTGCGCGGCTGCCGGCGCGCACCAGCGCGCTGCACCGGCCGAGCAGCGCCCCCACCCGCCCGCGCAGAGCACCGAGGTCGAGGCCGGTGAGCTCGTCGGCGCTGCCGGCCGCGGCCTGCTCGACCTCGGCGCGCAGCCGCACCGCCTCGTCGGCGAGCGCGGCGGCGGCCGGCAGCTCCGCGGCCTCGGTGAGGTGCCAGAGGATCTCGTGCAGCTGTCGCACCACCGGCAGGACGGCGAACTGCTGGCGGGCCAGCTCCGGTTGCTCCCGCCAGCTGCGCCCGCCGAAGGTCTCCTGGGTGATCCGCTGCCCGGCACCGAAGCAGTCGAAGACGGTGCAGCCGGGAAACCCCTGCTCAACGCAGCCGGGCGTGGACGCCGCAGCGGAAGTCGTCCGCCAGGTGGACGCACGGAGTGCCGGCCGGCTTGTCGATGGCGAAGTCGGCGGAGGCGGCGAAGGCCGGGGCGACGCAGCAGAGGCCGGCGCAGCGTGCGCAGTCGGCCCGGAGGTGCGCGCGGTCGTCGGCGAGCGGGAGCGGTCGGGGCATGACGCCGTCGAGCGTAGAGGTGTGCGCCCACGCGAGGTTCTGCTCGCCAGAACCGGGCGTGGGCGCACACGCGGGAACCGCCTACGGAACGAGCACGACCTTGCCGACGGTGTCGCGGGAGGCGAGCTTGAGCAGCGCCTGCGGGGCCTGGTCCAGCGGCAGCACCTCGCCGACCAGCGGGTCGACCTTGCCCTCCTGGACGAGCCGGACCAGCTGCTCGTGGGTCTCGGTGAACACCGATGCGTCGTGCTTGCGGTACAGCCCCCAGTGCAGCCCGACGACGCTGTAGTTCTTGACCAGCAGGTGGTTGGCCGGGGCCTCGGGGATGCGCCCGCTGGTGAAACCGACGACGACCAGGCGTCCCTCGAAGGCGATGCACTTGCGCGACTTGTCGAACACGTCACCGCCGACCGGGTCGTAGACGACGTCGGCGCCGCGGCCCCCGGTCACCTCCTTGACGATCGGGACGAAGTCCTCGGTCGTGTAGTCGATGACGTGGTCGGCGCCAAGCTGCTTGCACACCTCGGTCTTGCGTGCCCCGCCCGCGGTGGCGATGACGGTGGCCCCGGCGGCCTTGCCCAGCTGGATCGCCGCGGTACCGACGCCCCCGGCGCCGGCGTGGACCAGCAGCGTCTCCCCCGCCTGCAGGTGGGCACGGCGGTGCAGGCCGACGTAACCGGTCTGGTAGGTCAGGTAGAGCGAGGCGGCCTTCTCGTCGGTCATGCCGTCGGGCACCGGGAAGGCGGCCGCGGCGTCCATGAGCGCGTACTCGGCGAAGGCGCCCGGGCCCCCGGCCGGCGAGCCGATGACCCGCTGGCCGGTCTCCTCGATCTCGCCGCACAGCTCGACGCCGGGCGTGTAGGGCAGCGGCGGCTTCTCCTGGTACATGCCCATGGCCATGAGCACGTCGGGGAAGTTCAGGGCCGCCGCCCGCACCTTGACCAGCACCTGGCCCTCGCCCGGTGTGGGCCGGTCCACCTCGTCGAGGCTCATGACCTTCGAGGGATCACCGAGTTCGTGTACCCGCCATGCACGCATGGCCCGACCTTGCCAGACGCCCCGTGACGGCCGTCACCGGGGCCGCTTGGCCGCGGGGGGCCCGCCGTGCCAGGGTGCGCAGCGGTGGTCACCCTCCTGGTGGCCCGGGGAGGGGAACCCATGATCGAGCACGTGACCGACCGGCTGCGCTTCCTGGGCGCGTTCCTGGCCCACCCGCGACAGGTCGGCGCGGTGCTGCCGACCTCGCGCGCCGCGGTCCGCGACATGCTGGACATGGCCGACGTGCCCGCCGCCGACCTGGTCGTCGAGCTGGGGGCGGGCACCGGGGCGCAGACGCAGGAGATCCTGGCTCGCCTGCGCCCCGGGGCGCGGCTGATCACGCTGGAGATCGACCCCCGGCTGGCGAAGCTGCTCGACGAGCGGTTCGACGACCCGCGGGTCCAGGTGGTCTGCGACTCCGCGGAGAACCTCGGCGCCCACCTGGGCGACGCGCGCGCCGACGTCGTCGTCTCCGCGCTGCCCTACACCTCGCTGGAGCCGGGGCTCCGGCGCCGGATCCTGGACGTGCTGCCCGGGGCGGTGGCCCCCGGTGGCACCACCGTCGTCATCCAGTACTCACCGCTGCTGCTGCCCGAGCTGCGGAAGCGGTTCACCTCGGTGCGCTGGCGGGTCACCCCGTGGAACGTCCCGCCGGCCTTCCTGTTCGCCTGCCGGCAGGACTGAGCCTCAGCGCATCGACGGCGGGCGCAGCGCCTCCGGGACGACGGCGGTCTCGCCGGTCGCCGTCTTCGCGCTGGGGACGCCCTTGAACTTGTAGGGCGCCGTGCCGACCCCGGGCTGGACGACGTAGGCCGCGCCCGGCTCGGCCTGCCCCCACGCCATGATCATCGCGTCGGCGACCTCCTCGGCGGTGAGCACGGGGAATCCCGCGGCGGTGAACTGGTCGCGGATGCGGTCGATGATCGCGGTGTCGGCGAAGCCGGGGCAGATCGCGGAGATCGTCGTCCCCTCGGCGGCCAGGCGCGGGGCCATGGAGCGGACGAAGGCGATCGCCCCGCCCTTGGCGACGCTGTAGCCGGGGTCGGTGGCCATCGGCGAGAGCCCGGCCAGCGACGCGGTGACGACGATCGCCCCTCCCCCGGCGCGCTTGATCGCCGGGCGGGCCGCGGCGACCCCGTAGACGACGCCGAACAGGTCGATGTCGACCACGCGCATGAACTCGTCGAGGTCGAGGACGTCGTCGCTCTTGGCCGCGGAGATGCCGGCGTTGAGGTAGGCGGCGTCGAGACGGCCGTGGTCACCCTCGATACGGGCGACCAGTTCTTCGTTCGCCGCACGGTCGGTGACGTCGAGGACGGCGAACTCGCAGCCCAGGTCGGCCGCGACCTGCCGGTTGCGCTCGCTGTCGAGGTCGGCGAGGACGACGGTGACCTCGCGTTCGCGGAGCTTGGTGGCGAGGGCGCGGCCGAAGCCGCCGGTCCCTCCGGTGATCAGTGCGACGGAACCGGGGCGGGGTGCGGGAGTGGTGTCGGTCACGCGCCCATCCTCGCTGGCGCTCGTCCGGCGCGTGCCCCTGGGTGCTCTGCCGTCGCGCGACCTCGCACGCTCGGTCGCGTCGGCATCACATCACGCGTGGCGGAGGAAGCGGTCGAGCACCCGGACGCCGAAGCGCAGCGACTCCACCGGCACCCGCTCGTCGATGCCGTGGAACAGCGAGGCGAAGTCGAGGTCCGGCGGCAGCCGCAGCGGTGAGAACCCGAAGCAGCGCATGCCCAGGCGCTGGAAGCTCTTCGCGTCGGTGCCGCCGCTCATGGTGAACGGCACCGGCCGGGCGCCGTCGTCCTCGGCCTTGAGCGCGGCGACCATCTGGTCGACCAGCGGCCCGTCGAACGTCGTCTCCACGGCCTGGTCGTGCACCAGCCAGTCGCGCTGCACCCCCTCGCCGACCAGCGCGGCGAGCTGGCGCTCGAACTCCTCCTCCTGGCCGTAGAGGAAACGCCCGTCGACGGTGGCGCTCGCGGTGCCGGGGATGACGTTGGCCTTGTAGCCGGCGTCGAGCATCGTGGGGTTGGCGGTGTTGCGCAGGGCCGCGCCGATCATCCGGCTGATGCTGCCCAGCCGGGCCAGCGCGTGCTCGGGCTCGGCGGGGTCGATCTCGACGCCGTACGCGTCCTCGACCGCCTCGATGAACTGGCGCATCGGCGGGGTGAGGGTGAGCGGGAAGCGGTGGCTGCCGATGCGGGCGACCGCCTCGCAGAGCCGGGTGACGGCGTTGTCCTCGTGCAGCATCGAGCCGTGGCCGGGCTTGCCGACGGCGGTGAGCCGCATCCAGGCCAGGCCCTTCTCGGCGGTCTGCACGAGGTAGAGGCGCAGGTCGTCGCGGACGGTGATCGAGAAGCCGCCGACCTCGCTGATCGCCTCGGTGCACCCTTCGAGGAGGTCGGGGTGCTCGTCGACCAGGAAGTGGGCGCCGAGCTTGCCGCCGGCCTCCTCGTCGGCGACGAAGGCCAGCACGACGTCGCGGGGCGGCTGCACGCCGGTGCGGGCCCAGTCGCGCACCAGCGCCAGCACCATGGCGTCCATGTCCTTCATGTCGACCGCGCCCCGGCCCCAGATGTAGCCGTCGCGCTCCTCGCCGGAGAACGGGTGCACGCTCCACTCGGCCGGATCGGCGG
This sequence comes from Blastococcus sp. DSM 46786, assembly GCF_900109665.1. Taxonomy (GTDB): domain Bacteria; phylum Actinomycetota; class Actinomycetes; order Mycobacteriales; family Geodermatophilaceae; genus Blastococcus; species Blastococcus carthaginiensis. The sequence goes on along the minus strand of NZ_FOAO01000026.1, from coordinate 67,925 downwards.
GAACGACGTCGAGGTGGCCGTGCACCAGCAGCGCGGGCCGGCTGCGGTCGGCGCCCGGGATGCGGGCGACCAGGCTGGCCCGGCCCCGCTCGGACTCGTGGATGACCGACTCGATGCCGACCTCGTCGAGCTTGCCGGCGACCCACTCGGCGGCCACCCGCTCCCCCGCGCTGGTGGCCGTGCTCCCGGTGTTGGTCGTGTCGATGCGGATGAGCTCGGACAGCAGCTCGGCCACCTCGGACTGGGCACCCTCGAGCGGGGCGGGGGTCTCGGCCATGCGCCCGATCGTGCCGCACCGGCGGCTTGCCTGCCCCCGACGGGTGAACCGTTCCTATACCGTCCGGTTTCACCGGCCGATCACCTGTGCGTGAGGTCGTTGCGCGCCTTCGGCGCCCGAGAGCCCCGTGCCGCCGCCCAGCACGCCGCAGCCCTGCTGGCCGTCAGTGCGGTGATCCTGCTGGTGCTGCCGGTCTTCTACGAGTCCGACGGCGGCACCCCGGCACTGGTCGTGCACTGGATCGGCGTGGCCACGCTCGTCGGTGCTGCGGCGACGTGCGCGCTGCTGGACCCCGCGGTGCTCGACCGGTGGCACATGGGCCTGGTGCTCGGTCTGGGCAGCGTGGTGCTCATCGGCGCGCTGAACCTCCTCACCTCCGACGTCTCCGCCGGTTCCCAGGCGTTCTACGCGTTCCCCGTGCTGTGGAGCGCCGTCCACCTGCGGAGGCCGGCGGTGGTGCTGGTGACGGCGAGCGCGCTGGCCGCGGACCTGATGACCCTGCTGGTGCTGCTGCCCACGCCGGCGGCGCTGGCCGACTTCCTCTTCTTCGGCGCCCTGCTGGTCGCGATCGCCGCGCTGCTGGTGCGCGCCAACCGCACCCAGGAGCGGCTGGTGGCGGCCCTGCAGCGGCAGCTCACCGTCGACTCGCTCACCGGCCTGGCCACGCGGCGCGCGTTCGACGACGCGCTGGAGCTCGCGCTCGACCGGCCCGTTCCCGGCGGCACGGCCCTGGTGCTCATCGACGTCGACTCGTTCAAGGCGATCAACGACACGCACGGCCACCCGGTGGGCGATGACGTGCTCGTGCACCTGGCCCGGGTGCTGCGCGGCCGCATCCGCAGCGACGACGCCGTGCTCTCCCGGCTGGGCGGGGACGAGCTCGCCGTGCTGCTGCCCGGGTGCGCCCGCGAGGTGGCCGCCCGCCGTGCCGAGGAACTGCTCGAGGCGGTGCGGGCCGAGCCCCTCGCGCTGCCGGACGGCTCACTGGTGGCGCTGTCGATCAGCCTGGGGGTGGCCCATCTGCCGCGCCATTCCCGCGACCGGCGCGGGCTGTACACGTCGGCCGACTCGGCTCTCTACGAGGCCAAGAGGGGCGGCCGCGGGCGGGTGGCGCTGGCCGCCGTTTGACCCGCCACGACGCCGCCGGGGGGTGCGTGATCGGCACCCGGCGGTCAGGTAGTCTTCTCCACGCACTCGTCCGGGTGGCGGAATGGCAGACGCGCTAGCTTGAGGTGCTAGTGCCCTTTATCGGGCGTGGGGGTTCAAGTCCCCCCTCGGACACCACATCGTCCCGGTGTTCCTGCAGGTCAGGAGCCCGGGGCGACGTCGTGTCCACGGCCTGAACCGGCTCGTGATACCCGCGTGATACTTCGCGCGGCCGGTCAACCCCTCAGCAGCGCGGCGAACCGGTCGGCCGCCTGGCGTCCCATGCCGGGGTGCACGTGCTGGTAGACGGTGAGCGTGATGGTCGCGCTGGCGTGCCCGAGGCGCTCGGAGACCACCTTCACCGGCTCGCCGGCGGCCAGCAGCAGAGTGGCGTGGGTGTGGCGCAGGTCGTGCAGCCGGATCCTGGGCAGTTGGTCCTCCCCCAGCGCCCGGCGTGCCTGCACGACCTGCTCGACGAACCGGCGCGAGTATCGCTCGGGATGGCGGTGCGTGCCCTCGAGATTGCCCAGCACGAGCGCGGCGTCGCGCACCAGATCGAGCGCCAGCCGGCCTCGGGCCGCGCGGTAGGCCCGCAGGCTGCCGACCGTGTCCGCGTCGATGTCCACCACGCGTGCCTGGCCGGTCTTCGTCGACCCCTCGACGAGCTGCTCACCGGCGCCCTTGGCCTTGACCACGCCGAGGCTGCGCCGGACCTGCAGCCGGCCGGCGTCGAGGTCGACGTCCCGCCAGCGAAGGGCCAGCGCCTCGCCGCGGCGCATCCCCGTCGCGGCCAGCAGCCGCCATCCCATGGCGAGGTCCGCATCGCGAGCCTGCGCCCAGCGCAGGAAGCGCCCGAGCTCGGCGGCCGTCCAGGCCTGCATCTCCGGAGGCCGGGCCTCCGACGGGCTCGGCGGTGTCGATCGGTCGGTCGGGTTGACCGAGAGCCGGCCCTGTTTGACCGCGTCGCCCAGTGCCGACCGAAGGATCGTGAACACGTAGCGCACAGTGCGCGCGGAGAGGCCGCCCTGGCCGTCGGCTCGGCCGGACTCCTCCAGCATGCGCATCCAGGCGTCCACCGACGGACCGGTGAGCCGGGCGACCGGCTGTGCACCGAGGTATGGATCGACGTGCAGCCGAATGTTCTTCCGGTAGGAGGCCAGCGTGGCCGGGCTGAGCCGCTGTCCTTGGATCCACTCGGCGAGGTATGCATCGAGACGCTGCTTCGACGGCTCGACCCACTCCCCCATCTCCGCCTTACGGACCTCCGCGCGCAGAGCCGCAGCGGCGTCCCTCCTGGTCTTGAAGCCGCGCTTGAGGACGACGCGCTTTGTCCCGTCCGCCCGCTGAGCCGTGAACTTGATCAGGAAGCGCGGACCAGCTTTGGTCATGTACTCGCTGATCCCGCCCTCGCCCGCCTGCCGTCTCCGTGGCTTCGCCATCGCAAACCTCCATCGTTCGGCTCCGACCACCCGCTGCCAGCGGGATGACTGCTACAGGCAGCCATTGGTACGTCTACGGAACAAGCAGGGGCAGCCCGGCGGCCGGCACCGGCTTGCATCTGTGGACGGCGACTCGGCCCTGTGGACCATGGCCAGCAACCGAACCGCACTGTCGAGTGCCAGTACCCGCGACACCCTTCACGAGCGGCCTACCGAGTTCCTCCCGTTCTTCTCCGGCAGGGCCTCCATGGGGTGGTCCGCTTTGTCGTTCAGCCGTTGACCCAGGCTTCAGTGATCCTGTGCAGTGATGACTCCCACGCAATCCGACCGCTCCAGGTCGACGGACGACGACTGGGGCCGGGAACCGGGCCGGCGGCCCCCACTGCCGTCCTGGGTTCCGTTGGCGTGGTGGGCCGCTCTAGCCGTCACCCTGACATTCGTGGTCGTGGTCCTGGTGCGCCCGCCCGGACCGCTGGATCAACCCGATCCGGCACGCCAGCGCGACGGGCTGTTGCTCGACGGCCCTCTGGTGCCGTCGACCGTTGCGGGTGTTGAGTTCGGCCGCAGTCCCGTGGTGCTCCTGTTCGATCGAGAGCCACCCGACCGGCAGGAACTGGCTAGCTGGCTCGGCGAGGTGCCGCGCCGCGTCGAGGTACGACTCATCCTTCCGGAGCCGCCCGCCGCCTTGGTCGACCCAGGACTCGTCGAGGTCGTCGTCGATCCGGACGGACGCCTTGCCGATGCGGTTGCCCTGCCCACCCCCGTCGACGGCGGTCCGGGCATCGGCTACGCCGTCGTCGACAGCCGACGGCAGGTGCGTTACTCCACCCTCGACCCCGCCTACCTGGTCAACGCCTTCGAGGTCACGACGATCCTGAAGTGGGTGCCATGAGGCGGGCTCGAGGACAGTGGCCGCGGACTTACCGGCCACTTCGTTCGCAGACGCTCCTCGTCCAGGCCGTGGTCCTGGTCGGCGCGGAAGTGGCGCTCTACACCTCCTACTCCGCTCACGATGCCCATTTCCATTGGGCCACGCACTTCCTCGTTGCGCTGCTGGCCACCGCACTCTGGCAGAGCCTGCACCTACTCGTGGCCGCACGGCCCGCCCGCGGGCAACTCATCACCGTCCTGCTGTTCCACCTCTGGGCGATGTGGCCCGACCTGATCTTCCGGCTCGGTGTGCCGCATTTCCGATGGATGGACGTGGTGGCCCTCGGGCATGTCAGTGCGCACTACATGCCGGGCGGGGACACGACCTGGCTCGTCCTCGCCCTGACCGCGGCGGGGGGCTACGCTCTCTTACTGCAGCGATGGCTAGCCGCCCGACACGCCGAGGCCACCGCCGGGCTGCCACCGGCCCTGGGGATCGGCGGCGCCGGCATCATACGGCCCCAGATCGATCCGCGCACCCGCTCGCTGGCGCACGAGCATTTCGGCACGTCCGCGAGCGACCCACTGATCTTGTTGCACGGGTTGGGAGCGACGGCCGCGACGTGGCGGCCGGCCGCCCGACTGCTGGCGCAGGCCGGTCACGAGGTGCTCCTGCCGGATCTGCTCGGCTTCGGCTCCTCGATGCGGCTCGGCACCAGATTTGGTCTCGCCGACCAGGCCGATGCCGTCCTGAGGCTGATCCGACACCACGGACTCGGCCGGGTACATCTCGTTGGACACAGCTGGGGATGCCTCGTCGCCGCCGCGGTCGCCGAGCGAGCGCCCGAGCAGGTGTCCCGTCTGACCTTGGTTGAACCTGCTGTCTTCGCCGACCCTGATACGGCCCGGGCGCGATTCGCTCGCCGCTCATGGCTGGCACGGGCCACAGTCGACGACTCCGGTCTCGGCGGACTCGTCTGCGGAACCATGTGCCTGCTCCGTCCAGCGTTTGCCCGACTCGCTCCGCGGCTGGAACCGGACGTCCCCGAGGAGGTCGCCCGTGAGGGGGTGCAGCACTCCTACCCGGCCTACCGCGATGCCCTGTGGAGCATCTGGGAGGACAATCCGCTGCCTGCCCTGCTGCGAAGCCCGCGCCACCCGGTGCACGTGATTGTCGCCGAGCAGGACGAGACGGTGCTGCCCGGGGATGTCCTCGACCTCGAACTCGCGGCCGGAATAGAGACCACCCGTGTGGAGGGCACCCACGCGCTGCCCTTCGACCGTCCACAGCTCACCGCTGGATTGCTGATGTCAGGGATCGCTGGATCAGAGAGAATCGGGCCAGCCCACAGCCCTTCGGCCCTCAGTGACGACGGCGACGGATAGACCGGCACCTTCGCCATGCCCTCCGCAATCGGCCCCCGGGCCGCAGGAATCCGAGGAACCGGGAGCCTCCCTGCTGACTGCCCACCGTCCCGACCTACCGATCGGGGGTGACCTCGGCCGGGATGGAGCGGACTTCGTTCCTGGGACCGTGGACCGGCTTGCCTGCAACACGGCAAAACCGCATACCTCGACCCTCTCGAGTCCTGCTCCCGGGACGGGCCCACCAGCGGACGCCCGCGAATCTGCTTGACAGTCGCGTGTGCCGGATTGGCCGAGGCGGCTCAAACCCGGCTACTATCCTGCTTAATAGAGCTGCTCAAGACCGCTTAATAGAGCTGCTCAAGACCGCAACGTGGAAGACCTCAACGGAGTCCAGGAGGTGGCACCGTGAGGTACTCACCTCGCGAGACCCATCGTGAGCTGCGAGAGCAGCTCGGCGTCTTCGCATTAGGCCACGGCGACGCCGAGGAGCGGGCCACCGTCAGGTCGCACTTGAACAAGTGCGCTGCCTGCCGCGCCGAATTGGACGAGCTGGCAAAGGTGGTCGCCCTGCTGTCCGCGGTCAGTCCCGCCAATCTTCGTCAGGTCTGAGTTCCTCAGACCGCGGGGCGGCGCAGTCGCCCGCTAGCCAGAATCAGTTCGTCGCGGAACGCTGCGAAATTGCGACGCCGTTGAGGTCCACCCAACCTGCTCCAGTCGCACGTCACCGACCGCACCCGCGGGCGATGCGTTCCGCGTGGACCGCTCTGGCGGGACTGGCCGCAGTCGGCCCCGGCGTCGGCGGGCTGCTGGCCGACGCCCTCGGCGTCCGTGCTGTCTGCCTGCAAGCCGCATAACTGCTGCTCGCCGCGACCTGCCGTCAGTCGCGCCACCGACCGACGGCAGGTCGACGCGGGCATCGCTTTGCACTCCAAATCTTTCGCCGAGTTGATGCACCGACGTCCGGGGTCGTCGTCCTCGGTCAGGTTGACAGGGCGAAGGCGAGCCACCACCCCGATCCCAGACCGAGGAGCAGGGACATGACCGCGGCTCCGTGCAGCAATCCGGTCGGGACGCCACGCCGGGTCCGCTGCGCCGTGCCCGCCGCGGTCCGTGGACCACTGCCCGCCCCCTCCTGCATAGACGGTGCTGCCGGCACCCCGGCGAACGCGGGGGCGATCCAGCGAAGGTAGTAGAAGAGGCTCGCCACCGTGTTGACGGCCGCGATGACGACCAGCCAGGCGAGCCCGCCGTCCCAGGCGGCGGCGAAGACAGCGAGCTTGCCGATGAAGATCGCGGTCGGTGGGGTCCCGACGAGGCCGAGCAGGCAGACGACGAGGCTGACGACCAGCCAGCGGTGGCGTCCCACCGCGGTCGCCCAATCGGTGATCGTGCGGGCCGCCGGGGCCGCCGCGACGGCGGCGAAGGCACCGATGTTGGTCACCGCGTAGCCGGCCAGGTAGATCGCCAAGGCCGGGACGGCGAGGTCGGTGCGGGCGGCGACGGCGACGACCATGAACAGGTAGCCGACCTGGCTGACCGTGGAGTAGGCCAGCAGGCGGAGTACGTCGGTCTGGTTGAAGGCGGCCAGGTTGCCCAGGGTCATGCTGGCTGCGGCGATGACGGCGACCAGGAGTGGCACGTCGAGCGGGACGTCGGCGAAGGGCTCGGCTAGCAGGCGGAAGGCGGCCGCAACCGCGCCGATCTTGGGGATCGTGGTGAGGTAGGCGGCCATCGGCGGTGTGGTGCCGGCGGTCACGTCGGGCACCCAGAAGTGCACCGGCACGGCACCGGCCTTGAAGGCGACCCCGGCGAGCACGCCGAGGACGCCCACCGCGAGCAGCGCCGGCGATGCCTCCGGGAGCTGTGCGGCGAGGTCGAGGTAGCTGGTCGTACCGGCGGCGAGCACCAGGGCGGCGACGCCGATCAGCATGAGCACGCCCACGAAGGCACCCATGAGGTAGTACTTCATCGTCGCCTCGACACCCGCGGAGTCCTTGGCGAAGCCGGCCAGCGCGTACAGCGGGACGCTGGCCAGCAGGTAGCCGGCGACCAACAGGAGCAGGTCGCCGCTGGCGGCCAGCGCGATGCTGCCGAGCCCACCGAGCAGCATGAGGACGTAGGCCTCGGTCTCCCGCGGATGTCCGGCCAGCGAGGCCGACGCCAACCAGACCAGGACAGCCACACCGAGAGCGACCACGATCCGAACGACGCCGGTGGTGGTGTCAATGACCCAGGTGCCCTCGAACACCCGCTCCGCAGGCTCGGACAGCGCGGCAGCAGCAGCGATCGCACTGGCCAGACAGGCGGCGGTGACCAGGAGCCGGACCCGCCACTGCCGGTGCTGCGGCGTCCAGAGGCCCAGCAGCAGGCCGCTGACGGCGCCGAGGAGCAGGAGCAGTTCGGGAAGCAGGGCGAGCACCCGCTCGCTACCCCCGGACATGCCGGTCACCGGCTCACCAGCTGCACCACCGCCATGGCGGCCGGCTCCAGCACGTCCAGCAGGGCACGCGGGAGGAGCCCCAGGACCAGGGCGAGTAGGAGGAGCGGGATGATCGCGGCCAGCTCGTGACCGCGCAGGTCCTTCATCCGGGTCGCTGTCCGCGGCTGGGTGGTGGTCGCCGTCCCGCCGTCGGTCCGCTCCGGACCCGGGCCCTCCCCCGGCTTGTCGGGGTCTGGCTCGGACGGGACGACGGTGTCGCCGGTGAGCAGCCGCTGTAGGGCCAGCAGGAACAGCCCGGCGGTGACCAGGATGCCGACGACGGCGATCACCGTGGCCACCGGCGCGGCCTGCAGGGCGCCGGTGAACACCTGGAACTCGGCGATGAACCCGGAGAACCCGGGTAGCCCCAGGGAGCCGAACGCGGCGATCGCGAAGCAGGCGGCGAAGACGGGCGCCGGCCGCGCCAGGCCGCCCCAGCGGTCGAACGCGTAGGTGTGTCCGCGGGACCACAGGACGCCGCTGAGCAGGAAGAGCGCGCCGGTGAGCAGGCCGTGGCTGACCATCTGGTACATCGCCCCGACCGTGGCCACGGTTCGCGCCTCCTCGTCGGCGGAGGCAACGAGGCCGGCTGCGCCCAGGCCGAGCAGCACGTAGCCCATGTGGTTGACCGAGGTGTAGGCGATCATCCGCTTGACGTCGGTCTGCGCCAGCGCGACGAAGGCGCCCCAGAGCACGCTGATCACCCCGACGACGACGGCCACCATGGCCCACCGCTGCCAGGCGTCGGGGAGGATCGGCATGGCGATCCGCACGAACCCGTAGGTGCCGAGCTTGAGCAGGATCCCGGCAAGCACAGCCGACCCGGCGGCCGGTGCGTCGGTGTGCGCGTCGGGCAACCAGGTGTGGAACGGGAACAGCGGCGTCTTCACCGCCAGCCCCAGACCGATTGCCAGCAGGACCAGGCCGCCGGCGACCGGGGAGTCCGCGAGCGGCGGGTTCTCCGCCAGCGCCACCATGTCGAAGGTGCGCTCCTCGCTGCCGAGGAACAGCCCGATGAACCCCACGAGCAGCGCCAGCGACCCGATGAAGGTGTAGAGGAAGAACTTCAGCGCGCTGCGTCGGGCGTTGCCGTGCCCCCAGCCGGCGATGACGAAGTACATCCCGACGATGGACAGGTCGAAGAAGACGAAGAACAGGATCAGGTCGAGCGAGGCGAACGTGCCCAGGCAGGCGGTCTGGAGGAAGAGGAACAGCGCGGCGTAGGTGTGCGGCCGGTCCGGCTCGCGCAGTGAGTAGATGGCGCAGGCCAGGAACAGCACCCCGGTCAGGGCCAGCAGCGGCAGGGAGAGCCCGTCGACGCCGACGTGGTAGCCCGCATCGACGGTCGGGATCCACTGCACGTCGGCCTCGTACGCCAGGCCGTCGACGACTCCCGAGGCGCCCTCGCCGGACTCGAAGCGCCACCACATCCAGCCGACCAGCGCCAGGTCGACGGCGGAGGCAGCCACCCACACCCCGATCGCCGCGCGACTGGGGATCCTCGGGAATGCCAGCAGCACACCAGCAGCCAGCAACGGCAGGAAGATCACGACGGTCAGCAGCACGACTACCTCACCACGAGCAGCAGGACGAGCAGGAACCCCAGACCGACGACGGCCTGGGCGTAGTACTGGTGCAGCAGCCCGGTCTGCGGACGGCGGGCGGCGCTGCCCGCGCGGCGGAACGCCCTCGCCGTCGCACGGACGAGGCCGTCCACCACGCCCGTGTCGATCCGCGCGGAGCCGGCAGCGGTGCGGCGGGTCGCCGCGGCGACGCCGGACACCGCGCCGTCCAGGACGCTGTCGTCCGCCCGGGACGCCATACCGGCGAGCCGACGGGCGCCGAGGGCCACCCCCATGACGGCCCGGTCGATCAGCTTGTCGTCGACAACTGCCAGCGCCCGGGCGACTGCCATGGCCGGCCGGGGCGAGAGCAGCCGTCCCAGCCCGGCCCACCGGGACAGCGGACCGCGGGATAGCTGCTCCATGACGGCAGGGCGGGTCCGGACCACGGCGACGGTCAGCCCCAGGGCCACCAGCGCGAGCGCCCCGGAGAGCAGCAGCTCCCTCAGCCCCGGGGACGGCTCCCCCTCCACGTCCAGGACCGCCTTGAGTTGCTCTGCCACGGCCGGCAGCGCGAGCACACCCAGCCCGGCGGCGAACACGGCCGGCACGCCGGCGACGACAGTCGTGAGCGCCGGGACGCGCCGGGTGCCCAGCTCCTCCTCGTCGAGAGCCTCCTCGCCGGCCGGTCGGGCGAGGACGACGGCCAGGATCCGACCGGCGTAGATCGCCGAGACCGCGGCGGCGGCGAGGCCGACGATCGTCAGCGCCGCTCCGTCGACACCGGCGAGGACCTCGTCCTTGGTGGCCCACAGCGACAGCGGTGGCACACCGGCCAGGGCGAGGGCGGCGACGGTGGCCGCTGCCCCCATTCCCGGATACCGGCGGGCGGCGCCACGCAGACCGGCCAGCTGCTTGGTGCCCAGCGCGGTGAGCCAGGCCCCGGCGGCGACGAACAACCCGGCCTTGACCGCGGCGTGCGCGACCAGTTGGGCGGTGCCGCCAGCGGTGGCACCCACCCCGGCGGCGAGGACGACGAATCCGATCTGCGCGGCCGTGCTGGCCGCGAGCAACTGCTTGAGGTCGGTCTGCGCCACGGCCACCGCACCCAGGACCAGCGCCGTCAACGTCCCCGCCCACGCCGCCGCCGTCGCGGCCCAACCGGTCGCAGCCAGCAGCGGCTGCATCCGGATCAGCAGGTACCCACCGGCGGCGACCATGGTCGCCGAGTGCAGCAGGGCGCTGACCGGACTGGGGCCTTGCATGGCCGCCGACAGCCAGGCGGAGAAGGGCAGCTGCGCGGACTTGCCGAGCGCGGCGACCAGCACCCCGGCCGCGGCCACGTCCGCCCAGCCGCCGTCCGCGATCTCCAGATCAGCCAGCACCAAGCTCCCGGTCGCGGCCAGCGCCGCCCCGGCGGCGACGTACAGGCCGAGGTCACCGGCCCGGGTGGTCACGAACGCCCGGGTGCCGGCGGCCAGCTTGCCCGGCTCGTCCCAGTGGTAGCCGATGAGCGCATAGCTGGTCGCCCCCATGACCTCCCAGGCCAGGAGCAGCGTGGGGAAGGTTGCCGCGGTGACCGTGGCCAGCATGGCCGCGACGAACAGCAGCAGGTAGCCGAAGAATCGTCCTCGGGCGGCGTCGGACGGCAAGTCTGCGATGGCGAAGACGGTGACCAGCAGGGCGATCCCCGCGACCAGGACGACGAGCACGGCGGAGAGCCCGTCGACGACCAGGCGCAGATCACCACCCTCGACGATTCCGAGGAACGGCACCGACAGGCGCGGTCGGGTCCCGGCCACCAGCGCTGCCAGCACCACGCCGACCCCGGTGACGGCCACGGCCAGCGGACCGGCGACGCGGTCGACCCCCCGCCCGGTAACCAGCAGCCCCGCGCCGGTCAGGGCGGGGAGCAGCACCAGCGCGCCGAGGACGGCGCTCATCCGCGCAGGTCCGACGCCATGTCGATCATGTCGAGCTGCCGGGCCCGGTAGAAGGCGACGGTGACGGCGAAGCCCATGGCCATCTCCACCGCCATGACCACCAGCGCCACGACGACCAGCATCTGAGCGTCGGGCAGCTCCGGCGCGAGGAAGTACCAGGCCGCTCCCCCGGCCAGCAGGACGCCGTTGAGGACGAGCTCCAGACCCATCATCACCATGACGATCGTCTGCTGGGACAACGCCCCGAAAAGCCCGACACCGATCAGGCCCGCGGCGACGGTCAGCACGATCTGCAGCACCATCTCGGCGGTCATCGGGGCAGTCCCCCGGGCACCGGGTCGTCCGGGCGCTGCGCCGTCAGACCGGCGCCGAAGCGGTCGTAGCGACCGCGGGCGGTGGCCAGGACGGTGCCGGCCAGGATCGTCGCGAACAGCCCGACGCCGATCACCAGCATGACCAGCATGTGGCTGCCCATGATCGCCTCGCCGAGCTGGCGGGTGCTGTCAGCCGGGCGGGAGGTGTCCCGCGTCGGCCAGTCGATCGTCCAGATACCGACGACGAGGACGACGAACGCACCCGCACCCGTTCCGGCCGAGCCCTTGGCGTTGTGCACCATCGTCATCGGCATGAGCCCGGCCGGGTTCATCATGAACATGATCATGAAGACGGCCATGATCGCCATCTCGATCGTCATCATCAGCGCCGTCACGACGGCCAGGTAGACCAGATCCAGGGCGAGCAGGATGCCCGCCACGGCGAGGAACGACGCCAGCAGGGCGAAGGTCGCCCGCGCCATCGAATCGACGACGAAGACGGCGACCCCCGCGGCGACCGACAGGACACCGAGGACGGCGACTGCCGTGATCGCCCAGCCGGAGAGGTCGCTCAGCATCGGCTCCTCCTCACGCGTAGAAGCCGTTCAGAACGAGCACGGCGACGACCAGCGCCTGCAGCAGCGTCAGCGGGACGAGGACCATCCAGCCGACCTCCACCGTGCGGTCGGGCCGCAGCACCGGCATCCGTCGTCCCACCCAGACCAGAGCAGCGACAACGGCCAGCGTCTTCAGCAGGTGCCACAGCGGGCCAGGCAACCAGGGGCCGGAGTCGCCGCCGAGGAACAGCGCCGCCGCCATGGCCGCGCTCGCGCCGAGGAAGACGGCGCGACCGGCCTCCACCAGCAGCCGGTCCACTCCGGACAGTTCCGAGGTGACGCCGCCGGCGATGTCAGCTGCGGCCGGTGCGGCGAACGGCCCCCAGAACGCGAAGGCCGCAGCGCTGGCCACGAAGACCACAAAGGCGACCGGCATCGTCACCACGAACCACAGGCTCTCCTGCGCGGCCACGACGTCCGTCGTGCGCAGTGAGCCGGCCGCCAGGCCAGCCGTGATGAGCGCGAACATCAGCGGCAGCTCGTAGGCCAAGCCCTGGGCGAGGAATCGATAGCCGCCGGTCAGGGCATGGACGGCGTTCGGGCCCCAGCCGACCAGCCACACCGCCGCCCACAGCAGTGCCTCCATGGCGTTGAACCACACGAGATCGGCGCTGGTCGACCACAGGGTCCGGCCAGCCACTGGCACCACCGCGAGAGACAGCAGCGCCAGTGTCGGCACAGCGACGCACCCGATTCGCCACAGCAGCCGATCCGGCGCCAGCGTCGTCCGCCGCTGCTCGACCAGCAGACGCGCGCTCGAGCGGATCGGCTCGACAGCGGCCCCCGATGCGCCGAAGACGACGACGCGGTCGACCGCCGCCACCACGAGACCGAGGACAAGTCCCACCCCCACGACCCCGAGGACCGCCCGGGCCAGCCCCCACGCCTCCGCCAGAGTCTGCTCAGGCATGCAGGTGCTCCGGAGCCGACACCGCGGACACCGGGCTTAGGTCGAGGCTGGCCACGATCAGCCGCGCGCTCCCGATCTCCGCGCCCTCCACCAGGGCTGCGACGCCGTCCAGTGACATCGCGGGCAAGTCCTCGACCGGCTGCCCCGACGCCATGTCGCACCAACGCCGAACCCGGTCCAGGGCGTCTCCCCCAGACCCGCGCCTCCCGATGCCGCCGGCCGTCCACGCCAAGGTCCGCGACCGGCTCACCCGCCGCGCCACGGCCTCGGCGAGCCGTTGCATCTCCTCTCGATTGGCCCCTTCGGCCACCCCGTCCCGGGCGCGGCGCGCGTCTCGGGCAGCCGTCGGCCAGCCGGCCACGTCCAGGAAGCGGGCGAGCCGGTCGAGTGCGGCCCGCTGGGAGTCGGACTGCTGCTGGGCGGGTGGGGCGGTGCCGGCGTCGAGCCAGGCCAGTTCTGCGGAGGTGAGGACGTCACCCTGCAGATCCGCCCGCAACACCAGACCCGTCGGCCAGCCCGGCAGTACCGGCCCGAGCGCCACCTTCAGAACGTCGAGTTCGAGCCCGTCCCGGTCCGGGCCGGTCGAGGCCATCGGCAGCCCGGCCACCTCACCACCGTGGTCCATGCCTTCGTGACCACCGCCGTGGTCCATGCCCTCGTGGTCCATGCCCTCGTGGTCCATGCCCTCGTGGTCCATGCCCTCGTG
>NZ_FOAO01000026.1:0-54274 GCF_900109665.1 Blastococcus sp. DSM 46786 | reverse complement strand
CGTGGTCCATGCCCTCGTGGTCCATGCCCTCGTGGTCCATGCCCTCGTGGTCCATGCCCTCGTGACCGGCACCGTGATCTACGCCCTCACCCTCCTCGTCTCCATGACCGGCGTCGTCGTCCATGCCCCCGCGGCCACCGCCGTGGTCCATGCCCTCGTGGCCGGCGCCGTGGTCCATGCCCTCGTCGTCGGCGTGGCCCATGCCCTCGTCGTCGGCATCCTCGTCCTCGTTCTTGCCGAGCAACGAGGCCGGCGACGGCCGGTCGTCTTGTCTTGCTCCTGATCCGACCCGCCGGACCAGCGCCGCTCGGCCCTCGTCCAGAGCGACGACGACGTCGCTGGGGAGCTGCATGTCCACTCGGTGCCGCGGCTCGGGAACCTGGCTCCACAGCACGTCGACGGCTTCTGCTAGCTCCGGTCCCGGTTCGCCAAGGACCACCAGCAGATCGGTGCCCGCGGGTGACACGGCGCGCCGCCAGCCGCGCCGGTCCAACTCGGCCTCGACGGACCACCGGAACGTCATCGCGCCCGGGGCATCGACGAGCAGCACCCGCGGACTCGCCAGCGCCCAGTTCCGCAGGCGGGCGATCAGGTCCATCGAAGCGCACCTTCACGCCAGACGTAGGTGACACCGACGAGCAGAACGGCGAGAAAGCCGAACATCTCGACGACGGCCGTCGCCCCCATGTCCGCGACCACGACTGCCCACGGGTACATGAAGATCATCTCCATGTCGAAGGCGAGGAAAAGGACCGTGACCGCGTACCACCGCGCGTGGTAACGAGAGACGGCGTGCTGCTGCGGGAACAGGCCCGACTCGTACGGCAGGACGACGGCGGGCTCCCGGGCAGTGCGCAACGCCGACGACAGCGCGTACAGCCCAGCGATGCCGGCCACCACCAGGGCGGCCATCGACAGCAGAGTAACCATGCGCCCTCCTCGCCTCGCGTTGGAACGCCGAAGAATTGGCCGAGACTGCCGGCGAGTGCACTGACGTCCGGATGGCCGTCCGGGTGTCGCCGACTCTAGGGGTGATCGTGCGCGTTCGCGCGGCGACGATCACCGGCTACTCGCAACCGCGCCTGGCTCGACACGCCCCTGTTAATCGTCGTCCGCGGCCGGCGCCTCGGAGAGGACGATCAGCTGACGGAGGCAGTGCTGCCGGAGCGGTTCCGGGAAGCCTTCGGCCAGGCGGTAGAACACGACACGCCCCTGCTTCCGGTTGGTCACCAGTCCCGCCGTGCGCAGCAGCCGCAAGGCATAGCCGACGGCGTCCTCATTGGCCTCCAGCGCTAGTGCCAGATCACCGACGCAGAGCTCCTCGACCATGTCGAGCGCAAACAGGACCCGGGCACGGGTGGGATCGGCCATCAGGCTCAGCACGCTGGTCAGCTGAGCGGCTTCCTCCCGACTGGGCAGCCGTGCACGGGCGTGTGCGACTCGCTCAGGGTCGACTGGATGCGCGTAATCAGGTTCGGACACCGAGAAACACCTCCGGCCACGCCCATACCCGTACGCACCTACGGTTACCACCGGATTCATCGACGCCAGTCCGAGGCGACCTCCGAGCCGTCCGGAGCCGAGAACCCGTGGTGTCAGTCATGTGCATGGCCAAGACGGCAGCCACGGCGAGCAGTGCCCAGATCCGCCGGCCTCGTACACCCTGTCCACACCGCTGCCCGGACCGTGCCCGCAGCCTCGGCGGCGAGCAGAGCGCTCACCTGTTGCATCTGTTCGGATTAGAGGACCGTCCTATTCGTGTTTGCCGTACGGTCGTACGGGCATGCCGCCGTTGCTTCCGCAAACCCATCGTCTGCACATGCACGGCCCCGACCTTGCGTGCGGATCGCCGCCCACGACAGTCCGCACGCACTTCGCGTCACCGGATGCGACGGGTCGGTGTCGTGGCGATGGAGCTGTGCGAACATGCGGAGTTCTTCCCACACCGACGACAGCAGAACGGAGATCCGGGCCCATGGCGACGAAGAAGAGCGACCAGGAGAACGAACAGCAGGAGCACGGCGGCAAGATGTCGCACGAAACCAAGATGTACCTGCGCTTCGCGGCCATGATCTCGACGGCCATTGTCGTCATGTACTGGGTCATGTTCGCCGGCACGTGGGAGTGGAGCCACGTCCAGTTCAGCGAGAGCCGTGTGCTCATGGCGATCACCATGGGCGGCACCATGGGGCTGGTCATGCTCGGCTGGATGCTCAACATGTACAAGAACATGAAGGGCAACATCGCCATCGTGGCGGCGAGCCTGCTGCTGCTGGGCGGCGGCATCGCCCTCGACCGCAGCCAGTTCACCGTGGACGACCTCGGCTGGATGAAGTCGATGATCCCGCACCACTCGCTGGCCATCACCCGCTCCGAGCGGGCCGACATCGACGACGTCCGCGTGTGCCAGCTCGCCGTCGAGATCATCCGGGCACAAGAGATCGAGATCAGCGAGATGGAGTGGCTCATCGAGGACATCGAGGAGAACGGTGAGGCCGAGACCCTCGAAGAGGCGCAGGCGCGACCCGTCCCCGAGTTCGAGGCGTCGGCACTGCGCGACTGCCCTCCGTCGGAGTGATGCAACGTGGCCGACTACCAGGTCGGTGATGGCCCGCTGAAGTAGCTGGATGCCCCCCCCTTTTTGCGGTCCGCCTGACCGCAATGGGTGGGAGCGTCGTGTACTTCACTCGCCTGCAGATTCCAGCGGCCGCGCGATCGCAGGGGACACGGCCGGAAGGCGGAGGTTCGGTGACGCTATGCGATGGGACTGCCTGGTCGACGCGGCCGCTGACCCGAGTTGCCGGTCCCGTGGTCGAGCGGATGATTTCCGTACGGGTTTACGGATGCGATCGCGTCCACCAACTGACAAGAAGGGCTCCACGTCGCAGGAATGCTCAGGGTTCCGTCGGCGGCCTCGAAACCAAGTCCAGCCGGTGCACCTGGGCGACCCCCGACCCGACATGCTTCGGAAAAGCACGGTGACCTACGTCATCACGCAGTCCTGCGTTGACGTTCTCAACAAGGCCTGCATCGACGAGTGCCGGGTCGACGTGCCGAACTACGGCCACGTCACCGCGGTGGGGACCACGATTCCGCGACCTGATCCCCCGTGCGGCTGAAAATCGCTGAGTCGATGACGCCTGAGTCCCCTGCAGCCGTTGCAGTCCAGGACCGGCCGTGCGGTCGACAAGTGCATCAGCGGCGGATCGTCCGATGAAACAGCTCGGGGAACGTTTCACCTCACTCTCTTCGGGCAGCGCACATCCGTAAGCATGTACGGATTTCCGTGCGCCCTCCGCCTGTGCCCTATGCACCAGTCAGCCTCGAAGGAATCCAAGCATGTCACCCTGGCTAGCCTGGCTCGTGACGGCATTCGGCGTCGCCCTGGTCGCCGTCGCCCTGTGGGATTTGTTCCACACCCTGTTCCACCCGAGCGGCCAGGGGTCACTCGCTCGCCTCATCCTCCGGATGCACTGGCGCCTGTTCCGACTGCGCAATGGCAAGCCGAGTCAGCTCGCGGGCCCCCTGGGAATCGTGGGCACCATCATCACGTGGGTGGTCCTGGTCCTCGTCGGGGGCGCCCTCGTCTACTGGCCCTATATTCCGGAAGGCTTCCTGTTCACCGGAACTCTGAGGCCGGGGACACGTAGTGATTTCCTCGACGCCGTGCATTTCTCCATGGTGAGCACGTCCACCGTCGGCTTCGGCGGGATGCTCCCCACGTATAGCTGGCTGCGGATCGTCGCACCTCTGCAGACGCTGATCGGCTTCGCACTCCTGACCACCGCCGTCACCTGGATCATGCAGATCTACCCGGCTCTCACCCGCACACGCGCCTTGTCGATCCGACTGGCGGCCCTTCAGCGAAGCGGCATGGAGCAGCAACTCCTCGATGCAGACTCCTCGGCGGTGGCCCAGACCCTGGACAGTCTGGCCACCCAGATCACACAGACACGCACGGACCTGGCGCAGAACTCGGAGATCTACTACTTCCACAACAACGGGAAGACCTCCTCACTAGCGGCCACGCTGCCCTACGCCCTGCACCTCGCCGACCTCGGCCGCACCGCCAGCAGACCGGACGTGCAGCGAACCGCAAGTACTCTGCGCTCGACGCTCGACGACCTGGCAGAGGTACTCAACGACGACTTTTTCAAGGTCGACGGGACAACGAGCGATGTCTTCGACGCCTTCGGCAGGGACCACGGGTACACCCCTCTGTCCGGACCCTAGTCCGAGGACTCCCCGTCCTGACCGATTCATCGGGCATCAAACGTGCAGCACCATCCGCCAGTCGGAGCGACGACGCCGATCGTCAGCCTCCGCCTGCTGACCGAGCCGCCGCTGACCAGCCCGGCGCGGTCCTACTGACCTCGAGTTGCCGATCCCGTCACCGGGCGGACGATCGCCGTACGGATATACGGATGATTCTCTTCGGAGCGACGGGAGATGAAGGCCCCGGGTCACTACAGCGATCCGGTTCCGACGACGACACCCTGACGTCTCGGCACAGCGACGGCGCCCCTGACCCTAGACGACTTGGAGGAACACGTGACTTACGTCATCACGCAACCCTGCGTCGACGTTCTCGACAAGGCCTGCATCGACGAATGCCCGGTCGACTGCATCTACATCGGAGAGCGGATGGCGTACATCCATCCCGACGAGTGCGTCGACTGCGGAGCGTGCGAGCCAGTGTGCCCGGTGGAGGCCATCTACTACGAGGACGACGTCCCGGACAAGTGGAAGGATTTCTACAACGCCAACGTGGACCTTTTCTCCGACCTGGGCAGTCCCGGGGGCGCGGCGAGAACCGGCAAGATCGATAGGGACCATCCACTGGTCGCAGCCCTGCCGCCGCAAGCTGCCCCGCGCTGACCGCAGCACGTGCCGGCCCGTGACGGACTCCCGCGAGACAGGGAGACAGTCCCGAGGTGGGCGCAACACCCCCGAGCCCGCAGACCGGCCACGGCTACCGCGGGCCAAACGCACCAGGAGAGGTACATGACGTCGGCGCCGATCGGTGAGGGACAGGCCTCCTGCCTGACCCTCGCCGAGGCGAGCGCCCGCATCGCGACCCACGCTCTGCAACCGGGCCCTGTCGGGCGCGTCGGCATAGAACTCGAAGCACACGTCGTCGATACGGGGAATCCGGACCGCCGGGTGCCCTGGCCGACCCTGCAAGCCATTGTTCGCCGCCTGCCGGTACTGCCAGGCGCCAGCCGGATCACGTTCGAGCCCGGTGGCCAGGTCGAGCTGTCCGGCCCGCCGGCGCCGGACATCACGACCGCCGTGGCTGCGCTGCGCACCGACTCGACCGTCCTCAGGGCGGCCTTCGCCGAGGCGGGTCTGGCCCTCGCTCTGATGGGCCGAGACCCGCTCCGGGCGCCGCAGCGGGTTAATCCGGCCGTCCGGTACGCCGCGATGGAGCAGCACTTCGCCTCCGTCGGCTGCGCCGCGGCCGGAACGGCGATGATGACCTCGACCGCCTCACTGCAGGTCAACCTGGAAGCCGGGCCGCCGCAGGCCTGGGGCCGGCGGGTCGCCCTCGCCCACCAGCTAGGGCCGGTCCTCGTCGCCGTCTCCGCCTGCTCCCCGCTGGCCACCGGGCGGGCGGTCGGGTGGCGGTCGGGCCGCCAGCAGGTATGGGGGGACCTGGACCAGGCCCGCTGCGGCCCGCTGCTGGGCGGGGACGACCCCGCCGGCGAGTGGGCGAACTACGCCCTCGCCGCCCCGGTGATGCTGGTGCGCGACGCCGTCTCCGGGAGCGCCGATCCCGTGTGCGGCCGGGTGCCGTTCGCCGACTGGATCACCGGTGCCGCTCCGCTCGCCGGTCGCCGCCCCACCTCGGCCGACCTCGACTACCACCTCTCCACGCTCTTCCCGCCGGTGCGGCCGCGGGGATACCTGGAGATCCGTTACCTCGACGCCGCTCCCGAGCCCTGGTGGCCGGCGCTGGCCGCGATCACCTCGGCCCTGCTGGACGATCCGCTCGCCGCGGACCGGGCCGCGGCCGCCACCGAGGCCGTTGCGGGGGCCTGGTCCCGCGCGGCCCACCTCGGGCTGGCCGATCCGGGCCTGCACGCGGCGGCCCGCTCCTGCCTGGATGCGGCCTTGGGAGCCGTGCCCGCAGCCTTGCGTCCCGAGGTCGAGGCCCTCGCCGAGCTGGTGGACCGAGGCGCCAGCCCAGGCGATGCCCTCCTGCGCACCGCCCTCGAGGGTGGGGCTGCCGCCGCCCTGCTGACTGCGACCCGGACCCCGGAGGCCGCCCCGTGACCGAATCCCGCCGTGCCGACCTGCGCGACGTGCTGGCCCGGAACCTCACCGGCGCACGGGACCGGACCCTGCTGCTCACCGACCACGACGAGCCGGAGTTGCTGCGCCAGCACAGCCCGCTGCTGTCCCCACTGGTGTGGGACCTCGCACACATCGGCCAGCAGGAGGACCTGTGGCTGCTGCGACACGGTGACCCGCGCCGGGAGGGCCTGCTGCCGGCCGGCGTCGAGGCCCTCTACGACGCCTTCACCCAGCCCCGCGCCGTCCGCTCCCGCCTGCCGCTGCTACCGCCGGTGGAGGCCCGGTCCTTCTGCCGCGAGGTCCGGGGCCGAGTGCTCGACCGGCTCGAGCGGCTCGGCAGCGACGACGACCCGTTCGACTTCGCCATGGTGGTCAGCCACGAGCAGCAGCACGACGAGACGATGCTGCAGGCGCTCAACCTCCGCACCGGGCCGCCGCTGCTCGGGCTCGGCGAGCCGCTGCCCGGTGGACGCCCGGGCGTGGCCGGCACCTCCGTGCTGGTGCCCGGTGGGCCGTTCGTCCTCGGGGTGGACGCCGCCGACGAGCCGTTCTCGCTGGACAACGAGCGGCCGGCGCACGTCGTCGACGTGCCCGCCTTCCGGATCGGCCGGGTGCCGGTCACCAATGCCGAGTATGCGGCGTTCGTCGCCGACGGCGGGTACAGCGACCCCCGCTGGTGGTCGGCCCGTGGCTGGACGCACCGGCAGGAGGCCGGGTTGGAGCGGCCGCAGTTCTGGAGTGCCCACGGCACCCGGACCCGGTTCGGCGACGTGGAGCAGCTGCCGCCGGACGAGCCGGTCCAGCACGTCACGTACTTCGAGGCCGAGGCCTACGCCGCCTGGGTCGCAGCCGTCGACCCTGCCTGGGCCGGCGCGCGGCTGCCGACCGAGGCCGAGTGGGAGAAGGCTGCGGTCTGGGACCCGGCCACCGGCCGGCGGCGCCGCTTCCCGTGGGGCTCGGCAGAGCCGACGCCCGCACTGGCCAACCTCGGCGGCGGGGCGCTGCGCCCGGCTCCGGTCGGCGCCTACCCGGCCGGCGCCTCGACCTACGGGGCTGAGCAGCTGATGGGCGACGTCTGGGAGTGGACGTCCTCGCCCTTCCAGCCCTGGCCGGGCTTCCGCCCGATGCTCTACGCCGACTACTCCGCGCCCTTCTTCGGCGGCGACTACCGGGTGCTGCGGGGCGGGTCCTGGGCAGTCGCGGCCTCGATCCTGCGACCCAGCTTCCGCAACTGGGACCACCCGATCCGCCGGCAGGTCTTCAGCGGCATCCGGCTCGCCTGCTCCATCGGCGGGCCGGCCGCCTGATGTGCCGCCACCTGGCCTGGCTGGGCCGGCCACGGTCGCTGGCCGAGCTGGTGCTGGAACCGCCGTCCTCGCTGCTCGTGCAGTCCTGGGCGCCGCGCCGCCAGCGGCACGGCACCGTGAACGCCGACGGCTGGGGCGTCGGCTTCTGGGCGCCCGGCCGGGAGGGGCCCGCGCGCTGGCGATCGGCCCGCCCGCTCTGGGCCGACCCGTCCTTCGCCTCGGTGGCGCCGGTGGTGCGCTCCGGATGCGCAGTGGCCGCCGTCCGGTCGGCCACGGTCGGGATGCCGCTGGAGGAGAGCGCGGTGGCCCCGTTCACCGACGGCACCTGGCTGCTGTCGCACAACGGTCGGGTCGACCGCACAGTGCTGCCACCGGCGCGCACGGCCGAGTCCACCGTCGACAGCGCGCTACTGGCCGCCCTGGTCTTCGACCGGGGGCTGGACGCGCTGGGCGCCACGGTCGCCGAGGTCGGCGCCGCCGACCCGGCGGCCCGCCTGAACCTGCTGGCCGCCGACGGCGCCCGGCTGCTGGCCACAACCTGGGGCGACACCCTGTCGGTGCTGTCCACCGATGAGGGCACCGCGCTGGCCAGCGAACCCTGGGACGACGACCCGGCCTGGGCCGACGTCCCCGACCGGCACCTGGTAGAGGTCACGCCCGACGGGCTGACGCTGACCCCGCTGGACCCGGCGACCCCGACCACCGAGGAGCGCGAATGACCGTCTCTCTGACCAGCCACCTGGCCCCCGACGACGCCCGCGAGGCGCTGCGCGCCGACGCACTGGCCGGGCTCACCTCGACGCCCAAGTCACTGCCACCCCGGTGGTTCTACGACGAGCGCGGCAGCGAGCTGTTCGACCAGATCACCCGGCTGCCGGAGTACTACCCGACCCGCGCCGAGCGGGCGGTGCTACAGGTTCACGCCGACGCGATCGCGGCGGCCTCGGGCGCGGACGTGCTGGTCGAGCTGGGTAGCGGGACGTCGGAGAAGACCCGGCTGCTGCTGACCGCGCTTTCCCGGGCCGGAACGCTTCGCCGGTTCGTCCCGTTTGACATCGATCCGACCGTGCTCGCGGCCGCCGGCGCTGCGGTCGTCGAGGAGTACCCGGAAGTCACGGTCGACGCGGTGATCGGCGACTTCACCGAACACCTGGACCGCCTGCCCCGCACCGGACGACGGATGGTCGCCTTCCTCGGATCGACGATCGGCAACCTGGAGCCCGTCCCACGGGCACGGTTCCTGACCGACCTGGCCGGCACGCTGGATCCGGGTGACTCGTTTCTCCTCGGCACCGATCTGGTCAAGGACCCGGCGCGGCTGCTGCGCGCCTACGACGACGCCGCCGGCGTCACCGCCGCCTTCAACCGGAACGTCGTGACCGTGCTGAATCGGGAGCTAGGGGCCGACTTCGACGAAACGGCATTCGAGCACGTCGCCGTGTGGGACGCCGAGCACGAGTGGATCGAAATGCGGCTGCGGTCACGGACCGAGCAGGTTGTCCGGGTTGCCGCCCTCGACCTCGATGTCCCCTTCGCCGAAGCGGAGGAGATGCGGACCGAGGTCTCAGCGAAGTTCCGCCGGGAGGGGGTCGAAGCCGAGCTCGCCGCAGCCGGCCTGAGGCTGACGCACTGGTGGACCGACCGGGATGGCGACTTTGCCGTTTCATTGTCTGTCCCCGCCTGAAGTGCTGGGAGCGACTGGGCCGTACCCCGCCCAGCCCCACGCGGCGGTCAGATCCGGCGAAGGAGGCCTCGCGCTGTCCAGCGCCCACAAGCGTCCTCTCTGGAGCGGCCGGAGAGGAAAGAAACTGCGTTCGACGAGAACCCGTAATTTAGACCGTTGGATAGGGCAGGTGAACCATGAGCGATCCGTATCCGGCCGAGCAGCGTCGGTTCGGCGGTGAGGTGGTGGCCGAAGGTGTCCGCGCCCCCGGCTCCCCCGTCGATCCCGAGGCTGATGAGAGGTGCTGCGCCAGGTACCAGCGATGTCGACATTGCCACGCCGCCCTCACGGAGGACAGGAACGCCGTCCCAGTCCCGCAAGGACGGCTCCGCGGGCGGCAAAGCCGACCGTGGCCAGCCGCCGGAGCTGCGGCGGAGTCAGGGACGGGGGGGCTCAGGACTCAGTTCCGTCCGTTCCCTACGGTGACCGCCGCGGCACCGCGTCCTCGGTTGACGGCCGCCCCGCCGTCGATGCGGTTCGAGGCCAGGGCCTTGAACCGGCGCAGCCGCAGACTGTTGGAGACCACGAACACCGACGAAAAGGCCATGGCCGCCCCGGCCAGCAGCGGGTTGAGGAGTCCGACGGCGGCCAGTGGTAGCGCGGCCACGTTGTAGGCGAACGCCCAGAACAGGTTGCCCTTGATCGTGCTCAGGGTCTTGCGGGCCAGTCGGATGGCGTCGGCCGCGGCGCGCAGGTCGCCTCGGACCAGGGTCAGGTCGCTGGCTTCGATGGCGACGTCGGTGCCGGTTCCCATGGCCAAGCCGAGGTCGGCCTGGGCCAGGGCGGCGGCGTCGTTGACCCCGTCCCCCACCATGGCGACGACCTTGCCCTCGGCCTGCAGCCGCTGGATGACGTCGACCTTGTCCTGCGGTAGCACCTCGGCGATGACCTCATCGATTCCGACCTGGGTTGCGACCGAACGGGCCACGGTCTCGTTGTCGCCGGTGAGCAGAACCGGGGTGAGCCCGAGATCGCGCAGCTGCCTGATGGCCTCTGCGGACGTCTCCTTGATCGCATCCGCCACGACGAGGACGCCACGGGCTGCGCCGTCCCAGCCGACGGCCACGACCGTCTTTCCCTCGGCCTCCGCGGCGGCCTTGGCCTCTTCCAGGTCGGCGGGCAACTGCTGGGACCACTCGGCCAGCAGCCGGGTGCGACCGACGAGCACCGCGCGGCCCTCGACGACGCCCTGCACGCCCAGCCCCTCGATGTTGGTGAAGCCCTCCACGGGCGGCAGGGCACCGGTGCGCTCGGTCGCGCCCTTGGCGAGGGCCTGGGCGATGGGGTGCTCGGAGGCGTCCTCCAGCGCGCCGGCCAGCCGCAGTAGCTGGTCGGCGTCCTCCCCCGCGGCGGGGACGACGCCGAACAGGGTCATCCGCCCGGTGGTGACCGTGCCGGTTTTGTCCAGCACGACGGTGTCGACCTTGCGGGTGGACTCCAGTACCTCGGGGCCCTTGATCAGGATGCCGAGCTGAGCGCCCCGGCCGGTGCCGACCATCAGGGCGGTCGGGGTGGCGAGGCCCAGCGCACACGGACAGGCGATGATGAGGACGGCAACCGTCGCAGTGAATGCGAGGGTGAGCCCAGCACCGGTGCCGATCCAGAAACCGAGGGTCGCCACGGCCAGCGCGATCACGATCGGGACGAAGACGGTGGAGACCCGGTCGGCCAGGCGTTGCACGTCGGCCTTGCCGTTCTGCGCCTCCTCGACGAGCTTGGCCATCTGCGCCAGTTGGGTGTCCGAGCCGATCCTGGTGGCTCGGACCACCAGGCGACCGCCGGCGTTGACGGTTGCACCGACGACGGTGTCACCGGGCCCGACCTCAACCGGTACGGATTCGCCGGTCAGCATGGAGGCATCGATTGCCGAGGAACCCTCGGCAATGACGCCATCGGTGGCAATCTTCTCCCCGGGCCGGACGACGAATAGGTCCCCCGCGGCCAGTTGGTCGACGCTGATCCGCTCCTCGCGGCCGCCGCGGAGGACCGAGACCTCCTTCGCTCCCAGCTCCAGCAGCGCCCGCAGGGCCGCGCCGGCCCGGCGCTTGGAGCGGGCCTCGAAGTATCGCCCGGCGAGGATAGCGGTGGTGACCCCCGCCGCGACCTCGAGGTAGATGTTGGCGGCGCCGTCCGTGGGCGCGATGGTGATCTCGAAGGGGTGGGTCATGCCGGGGACGCCTGCGGTGCCGAGAAAAAGGGCGTACAGGGACCACCCGAACGCGGCCAAGGTGCCCATGGAGACCAGCGTGTCCATGGTGGAGGTGCCGTGGCGCAGGTTGGTCAATGCCGCCCGGTGGAACGGGAGGGCGCCCCAGACGACGACCGGTGCGGTCAGGGTCAGCGAGAGCCACTGCCAGTAGGTGAACTGCAGGGCAGGGATCATCGCCATGGCGATGACCGGAACGGTGAGCGCCGTGGACACCAGCACCCGCTGCCGGAGCGGGCGTACCGGATCCGGCTCCCCGGCCTCCCCTCCCATTGCCGAATTTTCCGGCTTCGGCGGCTCAGGGAGCCGCGCCGTGTAACCGGCCTTGCCCACCGCTGCAAGCAGGTCTTCCGGGTTCACACCGTCGGCGTAGGTCACCTTGGCCTTCTCGGTGGCGTAGTTGACCGTGGCGGTGACGCCCTCGAGCTTGTTCAGCCGCTTCTCGATCCGCATGGCGCACGACGCACATGTCATGCCACCGATCGTGAGCTCGACCTGGTCGCCGCCGGCCGGTGTGGGGGGCGTCGCGCGGTTCGTCGCGGAACTCATCGGTTCTCCTGTCAGAGATCACTAGGTGTTGCCGGACTCGCCCGGAGGCCGGACCCGCCCCAGGGACCCCGGGGTGGGTCCGGTCAGGCGCCGGCGTCGCCGTCCATCTCCATGCCGCCGTGGCGGATGTCGGTCTGTGCCGGCGGTTGGGTCCGGTCGCCGGCCGGCCCGACCGGCCCGACGGCGCTGCCGATGCCGACCGCGGCGGCGAATACGGCGGCCAAGGCCGCCACATAGGCACCGACCTTCGTCGGGGTGTTCACATCTGGTCCTCTCGCGTCAGGATCGAGCGGCGACTGGTATTCGGGGGTCGCTCAGCTGCAGCCGCAGCTGCACCCGGACCCCTGGCTGCCAGGCGCGCGAACCTGGGCGGCGGGCGTGACTGCCCCCTGGTTTACAGGCGTGGCCACGTCATAGCCGGCCTCCTCGACAGCGGCGCGCACGGCGGCGTCGTCGACATCGGTCTCGCTGCTGACAGTCAGGCCACCGGTGGCCAGGTCGACATCGACCTGGGTAACGCCGGGAACCTGGCTGACCTCCTCGGTCACCGAGCCGACGCAGTGCCCGCAAGTCATGCCGGTGACGGTGTAGGTGGACGTGTTCATTTCGGAACTTCCTCTCTGATGGTTACTGCTTCTGATGGTTGCTCCGCCGATGATGGCGCGGTGGCGGCCCAACCAGTCCGCTCGGTCAGGACCGCACCAGGCGAGCGATCGCCTCGGAGGCCTCGCGGACCTTCTCGTCGGCCCCGGGGGCACCGGCGGCGGCTGCCTGGACGACGCAGTGGCTCATGTGCTCCCCGAGCAGGCCGAGGGCCACCGACTGCAGGGCCTTCGTCATAGCCGAGACCTGGGTGAGATGTCGATGCAGTACTTCTCCTCCTCGACCATCCGTTGCAGGCCACGGGCCTGACCCTCAATCCGCCGGAGGCGCTTGAGGTAGTCGTCCTTCTCGTGGATGTAGCTGTGCTGCCCTACTTCCCCAGCTGCCCCCATCGTCGCCCCCCTGCTCGCAGCACATTGGCTTTACCCCCCGGGGGTATCTGCCTCGAGGTTACGCCGCGGCTCCATGGGCGCAAGGGCGCCCTTTAAGCGCACTGCGCCGTCACGGAAGTCGTAGACCGGCTGGCCGCCTCGACTTGCCCGACCGGTCAGGACGGCGCCCGACGGCCGCACGGGAACTGTCCCGAGACGGAAACTGGCCGAAAGAACCGTGCGGTCTTGTCGTTACCCGCACGGGTGAACGGGTAACGCCCGACCAGTCGGCGTCCGAGGGGGGCTCCTGCCGCCACGTCGACATCGGAAGGGGAGATCGTGACTGTTGCCGGACAGATGCTCGAGACCTATCCGAAGGACCTGGGAGGCGTGGACCGCCAGAAGCTGCAGGAGTGCATCGAGGCCTGCTTCGAGTGTGCCCAGGCCTGCACGGCCTGCGCCGACGCATGTCTGAGTGAGGACATGGTCGCGGAACTGACCAAGTGCATTCGCAGCAACCTCGACTGCGCCGACGTCTGCGACACCACCGGTCGGGTGCTCTCCCGGCACACCGGCTACGACGCGAACCTCACCCGCTCGGTCCTCGAGGCATGCGCCGCCGCCTGCAAGGCCTGCGGGGACACCTGCGCCGAGCACGCGGAGATGCACGAACATTGCCGCGTCTGCGCCGAATCCTGCCGCCGCTGCGAGGCAGCCTGCCGCGACCTCATCTCCTCCCTCGACTGACCGGAGGGGTCCCACATCGACCGACCAGGCACCGGCACCGGCACCGGGCGACGAGTAGCCAATTAGCGGCTGACGAGCGCCCGGTGCCGGATGGCCGGGCCGCAAGACGACGGCAAGAGCCGGCGGTCGAAAAGCCCGTCGGGTCAGCCCCTGCTACGCGCTCTCGCGATCACGCTGACGGCGGTAGGCGCCGCCATGGCGCTGCTGATAGCAACTGTGAGGCGCAGGCGGACGCCACCCGCCCGGTACATCCGACGGGATGCGACCTGAGGCTTCCGACGCGCTCGCGAAGAATCCGCCTTCTCAGCGCAACCTCCGTAGCGGCCACGCCGGAGGGCAAAGAGATCGACGACAGATAGGGCCGAGACGGTGACGGACCAGCGTGAATACCGGCCGATCGGCCACTTCGAAGGAACCCAACCCCGCGACGAGGTACCAGGTGAAGGCACCTGCGAGCACCGACGGGAGAGAACCTGCCCGAACTGCCGGACAATGACCCTCCCGGGCGGCCACTGCGAGTGCTCCTACACCGACTTCGATGCGCAGAACCATCCACGAACCGACAGGTCCCAGACCCGCTAGGGAGTGGCCGACGCCCCGCGCCAGAACGGCACCTCGCGGGTTCGCGTGCCCACACGCCGTGACAGTCCACTGGTCACTGTGGACCAGCGCATCACAGGAC
Source organism: Blastococcus sp. DSM 46786 (assembly GCF_900109665.1). Lineage (GTDB taxonomy): Bacteria > Actinomycetota > Actinomycetes > Mycobacteriales > Geodermatophilaceae > Blastococcus > Blastococcus carthaginiensis. The sequence continues at coordinate 39,789 of NZ_FOAO01000026.1, read as the reverse complement.
CTCGGTGCGGGCGGTCCTCAGTTCGCCTTCGACCTCCTCGCGCTCAACCCGTAGGCGCACCCCCTGAGGCCTGGCGGTGCGGAGCGCTGCCACGATGTGCGGCGTCGCTTCCGTGTCCAACGGGACGACCCTGTTTCCGTCGGACACCAAGCCGTATCCGCTCTCCACGCAGTGGCCCATCAGGGCGCATTCGGTGGTGTGCTCAGGGGCACGGGCGGTGTACTCCTCCTGCGGATAGCGTCGCAAACAGGCTAGATCCACGACGTAACCCTCGACGATTTCCATCGATCCCTCCGAAGACGCCTGCTGGCGGTAACGGCAGACGGTCGTCATGCCGTCGGGTCGCCAGCACGGGCTCCTCCTATCCGGGATGGCGCCCGCAGCTACCGGCCCAGGGGCCAAATTAATCCGCAAATCCGTACGGAAGTGCCACGCCAACGCTACACGGCGAACACCCCGCGTCCCTCAGCATGGCCGTCCCGGACAGACAGCCGATGACCGCTCGATCAGAAGGGGCGGGGAAACATGGACGGCGGTCGCCACCTGGACGGACCAGAGCAGGAGAACGGATCCTGTCCAGGCTGTACCGGCACGGAATTGCCCCCTGGTCGACGTCGTCCATCCAGTCCTGCAGCGCCTCTGGCTCGGACCTGCTCAACCTGAGAGGCCCATCCGCGCTCGTCCAATGCACGCTCATCTTCAACCGCTCATGAGGAGCAGCTCACGTGCCAGACAGTCGCCCTCCCCGCACCCCGCGTGGAGGCGTTGGTGACGCTACGAGTGATCATCCTGAGCCGGCTCCGCCCCCTCGGCACCGGGGGTCGGCACGGTGCGGGATTGCGCCGCGGGTTCGGCGCCCCCTTGCACCTGAGCGGCCGCGCTTCCCCCGGGATGTGCGACTGACGGGGTCGTACCGCCGGTGTCCCGACCGCGGTCGATGACTTCCCGCGGCCGGCCGCGCTGCCAGATGAGATATGCCACGGCAAGGAGGCCGAGGATGAACGCGGTGAACACGTTGAGCCGGATGCCGAAGAAGGTGGTGGCTGGGTCGATGCGCAGCAACTCAATCCACAGCCGCCCGGCGGAGTAGCTGGCGACGTAAAGGGCGAAGGCCCGGCCATGGCTGAGCTGGAAGCGCCGGTCGGCCCACACGACCAGAGCGGCGGCCACCAAATTCCACAGCAGCTCGTAGAGGAAGGTCGGGTGGAAAGTGCCGAGCACTTCGGGCTGGCCGTCAGGGCCGACGACCGCTGCCCCGCCGGCCCACTCGTAGATCGTCAGCGCCCACGGGAGATCGGTCCGGGCACCGTAGAGCTCGTTGTTGAACCAGTTGCCCAGCCGGCCGATCGCCTGGGCGACGAGCAAGCCCGGGGCAACCGCATCGGCGAAGGCAGGTAGGGGGATCCCCCGGCGCCGGCAGGCGATCCAGGCTCCGACACCACCGAGCGCAACGGCTCCCCAGATGCCAAGGCCGCCTTCCCAGATCGCGAACGCGCGCAGGGGATCCCCACCCTCGCCGAAGTACGGTCCCGGGCTGGAGATCACGTGGTAGAGCCGCCCGCCGAGGATTCCGAACGGCACGGCCCAGACCGCGATGTCGGCCACGTCACCGGGAGCGCCGCCCCGTGCCTGCCAACGGCGATCGGTGATCCAGACGGCGAGCGCGATCCCCGCGATGATCGCCAGCGCATAGGCCCTAATCGGAAAGGGCCCCAGCTCCCACACACCCTGTGTGGGGCTGGGAATCGCGGCCAGTGCCGTCATGGTTTCTCCTGGCCTGCGCTGGCCAAGCCAGCGCTTCGCGTGCGTTTAGCCACTGCCGCTCCCGAAAAATGAGGAGGCTGGTCGCTGTCGCCCAGTCACCCGTGCCACTCAGGCAACACCGACGGCTTGGCTCCGGCAACCAGCCGGTGGGAATGTCGACTAACCGCCATAGTACTAGAGCGCAGAGGCCCGCCCGCCGGAATATCCCCCTAGAGCAGGGCCTCCCATCCGGTGCACGGCCGTGGGCGCCAGACAGACGCCCATCGAGCCGGTAGTCCGGTCCGCACTGTGTTCGCCGCCGCTCCATGCCGTGCGACAGAGTGGTGACAGTTCACTGCGGCCGACGCGGTCAGCTCAAGGCCGGGTAGCGGCCAGGAGTCCGTCGTCAACGGAAGGACTGCGCCATGTCATCCCCCGAAGCTCGCCATGTCTCTCCCTGGGTCGACACGATGCCGCCGCCCGACCTGGGAGCGACCGACCCACGCCGGCTCGACGCAGACGTGCTCGTCCTCGGCGGCGGCATCGTCGGCGTCACCACCGCACTGCTGCTCCAACGAGCCGGCCGACAGGTGGCGATCGTCTCGGCCGAGCCGATCGGCCGATCGGTGACCACCCACTCCACAGTCAAGGTGACCTACGGCCACGGAGCCCTGTACTCGAAGATCAAGGACACGCTCGGGCTCGACGCCGCAGCCGCCTACGCGCAGGCGAACGTGACCGGATTTCAGCGGATCCTGGATCTCGTCGACGACCTGGGCATCGACTGCACGCTCGAGCGCGGCCGCCCCCACGTCGTCTACACGGAGGAGGCGACGAAGGCCGAGGAGATCGAGAAGGAGGCCGCGGTCGCGCAGCGCATCGGGCTACCCGTCTCGCTCTCCCCCGACGTCCCCTTGCCTTTCGAGGTCATCGCGGCGCTGCACTTCCAGGACCAGGCGACGTTCCACCCGGGGCGGTACCTGGCCGGCCTGGCCGAGGCGTTCGTCCACAGCGGCGGCATGGTGGTGGAGGGCGTGTGGGCCCGGGACGTCGACGAGGACAGCAGGATCTGCCACGTCGAGACGACGGCCGGGCGCATGTCCGCGGGATACGTCGTCGTCGCCACGCAGTACCCGTTCCTCGACCGGGGTGGGCAGTTCGCTCGCATGAAGGCCACGCGCTCCTATGGGATCGCCGGCGTGCTCCCCGGAGGAGTCTCCGCCGGCATGACGATCAACGTCGGTTCCCCGATCCACTCCACCCGGACCGCCCACCTGGGCGGCGAGGACCTGCTGATCGTCGTCGGCGAAGGCCACGAGGTCGGCCATGTCTCCGACACCGGCGAACGGTGGACGCGGCTGCAGGAGTGGGCGCGGGACCGGTTCGGCGTCACCGACCTCCGGTACCACTGGTCGGCCGAGGAGACCAGCACGCTGGACCACGTGCCCTTCACCGGCCGCATTGCGCCGGGCTCGGAACGGGTCTTCACCGCCTGCGGGTTCGACGGCTGGGGGATGACCAACGGAACGGCTTCGGCGCTCCTCATCCGCGACCTGATCCTCGGCCAGGACAACCCCTGGGCCGCGACCTTCGATGCCCGCCGAGCCGCGACCGGCCTGCCTGGCAAGGAATTCGTGAAGCACAACGTCCACGTCGCCAAGACCTGGGTCCGGGGTCGGGTGGGCGGAGCCCCGAAGGGCTCGCCCGCCGACCTCGAGCGCGGCGAGGCGGCCGTGCTGGAGGTGGAGGGGGAGCAGACCGCCGCCTACCGCGACGAGCAGGGCACCCTGCACGCGGTCTCGTCGGTGTGCACGCACATGGCATGCACCGTGGCCTGGAACGACGGCGAGAAGAGCTGGGACTGCCCCTGCCACGGCTCCCGGTTCACCCCGGACGGCGACGTCCTCCACGGACCAGCCTCGTCTCCCCTCCCCCGGCGCAATGTGCAGTGACCCCTGCGCAGCGGCCCGATCGACATCCGTCGAGAGACGCCGCAGCCAGAGACAGTGGCCGCCGCACCTCACCTACCAAGCGACAACAACTGGCCGATGCCTGGACGAGCAGCCCTGGCTGCACGTTCGGGCACGGCAGGCCGAGCCCGGGTTTCTTCGCGGGGAGAGGCGGCAGGCGAGCTAGGGCAACCGTGATGCTGTCTGCACCGTTGCCAACCTGCACCGGAGTAGCGCAATCGTGAAAGCACCTCAAAGGTCACTGGTCGAGGTAGCGCCGCATGAAGCCCCTGCTCTCACGTCCACCTAAAAATGCGCACGCCCCCACGTGCAGCGCCGGATCTCCAATCGGGGCAGGACCGCGGCTGCAGGGCAGGTGGGGGACCGACGAACCCGCCCACTCTGATGGAGAAGCGTTCGATGACACATCCCCCCGGTACGCCGAGCTCTCCCGACGCGATTGATGGACCTGTCGTCGCCGAGGTTGCGGAGCGGTACGGCACGCCAGTGTGGCTGTACAACGCCGAGCGTATTCGTACGCAAATAGACCTGCTTCGCCAGTTCGACACCATTCGGTTCGCCCAGAAGGCCTCCTCCAACATCCACATACTGCGATTGATGCGGCAAGAGGGAGTCCTGGTTGACGCCGTGTCGTCCGGCGAGGTCGCGCGGGCGCTAGCAGCCGGATACACGACTGACGGGAACGAGGATCCGATCGTCTTCACTGCCGACCTGCTCGATCGGCATACGCTGCGGCGGGTTGTCGATCTGGGTATCCCGGTGAACGTCGGGTCGCCGCAGATGATTGAGCAGATCGGGGAGACCTCCCCCGGGCATCCCGTGTGGATACGCGTCAATCCCGGGTTCGGTCACGGGCACAGTCGGAAGACGAACACGGGCGGCGAGGCAAGCAAGCACGGGATCTGGCATGAAGACCTCCCCCACGCGGTGGCGTCTGTCGATCGTTACGGTCTCGACCTGATCGGCCTGCACATGCACATCGGGTCAGGCGCGGACTACGGGCACCTCGAGCGGGTGTGCGAATCGATGGTCCGAGATGCCAAGAGGATCGACCACGACATTCGCGCAATCTCCGCAGGAGGCGGCCTCACCGTCAGGGAAACACTCGCCGATCCGGTCGTGGACACGGACCGGTACTTCCGACTTTGGGATGACGCACGGAAGGAACTAGCCGCTCACCTCGGTCACCACGTACGACTGGAGATCGAACCGGGGCGCTTCCTCGTCGCCAACTCCGGAGTGCTCGTCGCCGAGGTCCGTGCGTTCAAACGGATGGGCTCGAACAGATTCGTCCTGGTGGACGCTGGGTTCAACGACCTCATTCGCCCTGCTCTTTATGGCAGCAGTCACGGCACCGAGGTGATCACCCGAGAGGGACACAGACCTGACGAGGAAGAGTCAGCCACAGTACTGGCCGGTCCACTGTGTGAATCAGGAGACGTCTTCACCCAGAGTCCAGAGGGCGAGGTGCAGCGCATAGCATTGCCACCGGTGGTAGTTGGCGACTTCATCGTGTTCACGAACACCGGGGCGTATGGGGCGAGCATGTCCTCGAACTACAACTCACGGCCGCTCGCCCCTGAAGTGCTCATCGATGGAGATGCTGTACGACTGATCCGTCGACGACAGACAATGGATGAACTCCTGGCCTTGGAGACCGACGTCGACTGAAGACCGGCTTGAGGGATGCGCACTCCGAGGCGCGCGATTGACGGGAAAGGGAGGCTGGTGCTGCCGGCCAGTGACCGGCAGCACCAGGCTGGGCGTCAGCCGCCAAGCTCGCCGAGAAGGGCATCCATCTCCGCGATTTCCTGCATCTGCGTCTCGCTGATCAACTGGGCCAGCTCGAGCGCCTCAGCGTCCCGGCCGTCCTCGAGCTCGGTCTGGGCCATCTCGACCGCTCCCTTGTGGTGCTCGATCATCGACTGCAGCCACATCCGGTCGAAGTCCGGACCGGCGTCGGGCATCTGGTCCATGTCCATGCCACCCATGTCGTCGGACCCGTGGTCCATGCCACCCATGCCACCGGACTCGATCGGCTCGCCCCACTCCTCGAGCCACCCGGTCAGCAGATCGATCTCGGGGTCCTGCCCCGCCTCGATGCGGTTGGCCAAGTCGACGACCCGGGGATCAGTGGCACGCTCGACAGCGATCTCCGCCATGGTCAGTGCACCCTCGTGGTGCGGAATCATGCCCTGCGCGAAGGCGACGTCAGCATCGTTGAACGTCGCTTCCTCACTCACAGAGTTCTCCGCGTCGGAGCTGCCGGCGGCGGAGGACTCACCGGAACCCTCCGAGCAGCCGGCCAGGACGATCGTGCCGGCGATGAGTCCGCCGGTCAGACGGACGAGTCGTGCAGTGGTGCGGGTCATTGCAGGTCTCCTGTCAATTGTGGTGTGAGCGTGCCGTCTGGTCCGTCCACCACCGGGGATGGATGGACCGGATCGGTACGGCCTAGATCCGCAGGAGACACAGGCACGAGAGCTCGTGTGGTCGAGGAGGCCTGAACCAGCCCATCGGCAGTCGCGGGCCAGGTTCATCGATCCGCAAGACGACAGGGACGACTCGCCGGGCCCAGGCCGTTCCACCGAGAGCGACGAGCCCGGCCAGAAGAACCGCGAGACACAGCGACCAGGCGTGACCCGCAACGCCATGGTCAGGGGGGTCACCTGGCATCGGCGTTCCGGTCACCGCCAACAGCGGGTTCGCGGTGACCGCAGGGGGGAGAGCGCCAACCGCGAGAAGCAAGCCGTGGATTGACGCAGCCCCGGAGAGGGCACTCGTCCCGTGGTCTGCGACCGCGACGGCGCTAGGACTGAGACCCGGCTCGGTGCTGACGTACTGGGCGCCGTGCATCCAGAAGATCCCGGCGAGCAGCAGCAGAATCCACAGCCTTCGCACTGGCACGACCACCCCCTTCACTGGCACCCCACAGTACTAGCCCGCGTAGTAACAACCGGCCAGGCCGGCCGAAAGGATTGCGACGCCATGCGACGGACGGCGCGTCCGTGCCGTCCACCGAAGTTGCCTGCCCTCCGAGGGAATGGGCCTGGCGAGAACCCCGCCGTTGATGAGCTCACCGAGCGGTGCCTGGAGACGATCCCTCTGCCTGAGCACCAGCCCACCAGATGACATCTCCGACCGCTGTAGGGATCCGTTCTCTGCGTCAGCTGCCGCCCGACTACCCCGACCTGGGCGTAGTCGACGGTGTTTCCTTCGTCGAGTCCAGGCCGGTGCGACACTGGCGTCTCGATCGGGAAGAGAGGGGCCGCCATGCCGCGTCTCGGCAAACTTGAGGCTGCCGTGATGGACGTTCTTTGGTCCTCCGACGGCTCGCAGACCGTGCGCGAGGTTCTCGCGGAGATGCCGCCACAGCGGAACCTGGCCTACACGACCGTCATGACGGTCCTGAGCAACCTGCACCGAAAGGGGATGGTGGCGCGCGAGCCCGCCGGCCGGGCATACAGCTACCGCCCAACGCTCACCCGCGAAGGGGCGGCAGCCGCGTCCCTGCGCGAGATCCTGGACGCATCGGGAAACCCACAGTCGGTCCTGCTCCACTTCGCCGAGACCGCCTCGGAGGAAGAGTCGACGGTTCTTCGTGACGCACTCGACCGCCGCGCTTCACCGTCATGACCGGAGTTCTGATCCTCCTCGCGGGTAGCACTCTGGTTGGCCTCTACGGGCAACGGCCCCTTCTGTGGCTTGCTGACCGACAGGTCGATCCGACCACCCTGCTGACCGGGTGGGTTCTCTCCGCGATCGGGTTCGTCATCTCGGTGGTCGCCATTATCGGCTTGCTCGCCGCCCCGGCTGAACGGCATGGTTCAACCGGGGTCTTCCACCTGGCCGGCGGCTGCTGGGCAGCATTGTCTTCCGGCGAACTGCCTGGTTGGCGCGAGGCCCTCGCCGTCCTCAGCATCACCGGAGTGGTGGCCATCCTCTCGCGGATCGGCTGGGCGATGGCTGTTCGGATCAGGTGTCACCGGGAACGTTCGCCACACCTTGCACGTCTACGTCTCCTCGCTGCCGGCGTGCCGTCCGGGGAGCCGCTGTGGGTGGGCGACCACCGCCCCATGGCGATGTCGATCGGTGGGCGTCCCGGTGTCATCGTCATGAGTGACGCTCTACGCGACCACCTGACCCCCGCCGAAGTGGCAGCCACTCTGGAGCACGAGCGCGCGCACTTGCGCGGTCGTCACCACGCGCTCGTGGCGATCATCGAGACCCTCGCGGCCGCGCTACCTGTCATTCCCCTCCTCCGAGCGGCACCCTCGGCAGTCAAAGATCTCGTCGAGCTGGCGGCCGACGCGCAGGCCGCCCGCCGATGTGGTCAGGCAGCCGTCCGGGAGGCACTGTCGCGTCTCACCGGACAGCCGATGCCAGCGGTGGGCCTCGCGATGGCGGGCCGGCTGACGCACGCCCGCCTGCTCCGATTGGCCACAGCCAGCTTCGAGAGCAGCCGAATGGTGCGCACGGCGGGTTGCGCCGCCATTGCCGTCGCTGCTCTGGCACTGCCCGGCACCACCGGGTGGCTCGTGCTGAACGCGATCGACTGCGTGATCGCCTGATCGCCGGCTACGTGCTGGGTGAAGCACCGCGGGCGATAGCAGCACACTCTTCATCGCTGGCTACTATCGTGTGTAGTAATCTTTCGTCCGCCCGAGGTTGCTCCAAGGCCGGGTGGCCTGCTGCACCGGCACGGCCCGGGGAACGACCTGATCGACGGCTTGGAGACAGGACATCCCTCACCAACGACGGATGCCTCGCACCGTAGCCACGGGCAGCCAGGTCACCGACCGGCAGGCTGAGCCTCTGTCGCCTGCCCGCCCCGACGAACGTTTTGCCGATCTTCCGGCGAACGCTGTCCTCACTCCATGACCACGGCGGGCGGACAGCCGGGTCCGGGGGCGACTGCCGGGGACCGCACGACACCGGGACACCGCGATAAGCCCCTCCCCCGCCGATGGAATCCCAGGTGGCCGCGGCTTCTGGGAGGCATTCTGGCCGGCGTCGCTCTTGCGGGCGGCATGCCTCCACGGGAGGCGTGGTACCTAGCCCCCATCGGCACCGCCATCCTCGCCTGGGCACTGCTGCACCTGTCATGGCGGCAACGGCTGGTGTTGGGTGCCATCACCGGGCTGGCGTTCTTCCTGCCGACGTTGAGCTGGCTGACCGGCTTCCATCCCGCCGGGTTCGGCGCCGTGCTCATGGTGGAGGTGGCTCTCTTCGCCGCGGCGATGTTGCTGGTCGACTCCCGGCGGGCGCGCTGGTGGACCATCCCGGCGGCGCTGGTCGCCCTGGAAGCGGTGCATGCACGGTTTCCTTTCGGAGGCTTCCCGATCCCTGGCCTGGCCCTAGGCCAGCTGGACGGTCCCTTCGCCGCTGCGGCTGCGCTCGGGGGCTCCCTGCTCGTCGTCGGGCTCGCCACTGGGGCCGGGGCTGCGGTCACAGGTCTGGCCGTCGCGCGAGGGCGGACCGCCACGCTGGCAACCGTCGCCGTCCTGGCCGCCGTGAGCACCGTCGGCGTCCTGCTGGCCGCCCCGGGCGGTGCATCCGTCGGCGCGCTACGCACGGCGCTGGTCCAGGGAGGCGGTCCACGCGGCATCCCGGCCGTCGTCAGTGACGCGGACGCCGTCACCGAGCGGCAGTTCCTGATGAGCGACGACCTGCCGCCTGACCTCGATCTCATCCTCTGGCCGGAGAGCAGCCTGGGCGTCTCCGGCCCCGTGAATCACACGCCGGAGGCCGCACGCGTAGCGCAGCTTGCCAAGCGGACCGGCGCAACCGTCGTCGTAGGGCTCAGTGAGTCATACGACGACAGCTTCCGGAACGCCGCGGTGGCCTGGGGCCCGGACGGGCGGATCGTCGACCGTTACGAAAAGGTCCACCGGGTGCCCTTCGGGGAGTACATCCCCGCCCGGGGCCTGTTCGAGAGCCTTTCGGACATGACGGCGCTTGTGCCGCGGGACGCGATCGCAGGACGCGGACCGGGTCTGCTCCGCACGCCCGCCGGTCCGCTCGGGGTCACCATCTCGTATGAGGTGTTCTTCTCCGACCGGGCGCGAGCCGCTGTCACCGCCGGCGGCAAGTTCTGCTCGTCCCGACGAACGCGGCCTCGTACACCACCGAGGAGGTGCCGGCGACCGAAGTCGCCGCCGCCCGTATGCGGGCCCTGGAGACCGACCGGGCGGTCCTGCAGGCGGCGCCGACGGGGTACACGGCGATCGTCCGACCTGATGGACGCGTCGTCGCCCAGAGTCAGCTGAGTGCACCGGAGGTCCTGACCGCCACGATCCCGCTGCACTCGGGCCTGACCACGTACGTACGCACCGGCGACGGCCCGGTGCTCACCGTCGTGACGCTGGTCCTCCTGGCCGGACCGCTCCCGCTCCTGCGTCGTGCCCGCAAACGCCGCAACGGTCCAGCCGTGCGGCTGATCGGCCACGACCCCGGGTGGCCGCGGTGAGCCGCCTCCCCTGGTGGTTGTGGGTCCGTGTTCTCGCCGTCCTCGTTCTCATTCTCATCGGCACAGTCCTCGCCGTGTCACTCGAGCTGCCGAGCGTCGAAGATGTGCACGCCTGGCTGGCCCAGGGAGGTTGGGCGAGCTGGGTGACGGTCGTCCTCGGAGTCGCCCTTGCGTTGTTGACCCCTGTCTCGAGGACGGCACTGTCAATTCTGCTGGGCGCCGTCGCCGGTTTTCCGGCGGGGCTGGCGGTCGCGCTGAGCGGTGGAATGCTCGGTGGATTAGCCGGCTTCGCCTTGAGCCGCTGGCTGGGCCGGGACGCGCCGTGGCACGCCTGGCCGGTACACGTCTCGCTCGGCTGGATCGCGCCGTGAGTCAGCGAGGCTTCGTCTCGGTGCTCGTGGCGCGGGCCATGCCTGTGGCCCCCTTCGTGGTCGTCAGCTACGCGGCCGGCCTGAGCGGCGTCCGGCTCGGTCCCTACGTGATGGGAACCGCGGTCGGACTGGTGCCATGGTCGGTCCTGTACGTCAGCATCGGCGCATCGGCGGCACGCATCGATTCGTGGGCTCCCCTGATCCCCCTAGTCTCGGGCGCCGTCGTCGTCATGTCGATCGCTCTGCTGACGGGCCTCTCCTGGCGACGGCGGCAGCGACGAGGAAATGAGCCGGACAGCGGCCCTGGCTCGACCACCGCCGCGGCACTGGATTGACGCAACGACGCCCCTCCGACCCCACCAAGGCATCGCGCGGCTGGTGCCAGCCGGAGCAGAAAGCTCCGGTGGCATCAACCTCGTCGTCTGCCCATCCTGCGGTCTGCCAGGGGAGCCGATCCGCGTCGTGGCGTAGAGGGGATCGTCAGTTGAGCCGCTCCCGATCCCACGAGTCCGCTGGGCCCGTCCGGCCCCGCAAGGCCGTACCAAGCCTGGCGCTGTGAACGGTTCAGCATCCTCCGCCCAGAGAAACGCCGCGGGTAACCAACCAGGGCATCGGGTTGCTGCGGTTGGCATTGAGCCCGCCGGTGCGCACCTCGAAATGCAGGTGCGGGCCGGTCGACTGACCCGTGTTGCCCACTTCGGCGATCTGCTGGCCAACCGTCAGCTGCTGCCCAGCCTGGACGAAGTAGTCGTTGATGTGCCCATAGACAGTGATCGAGCCATCGGGGTGCTGGACGTAGACAGCTAGGCCGAACCCGCTCGCCGGGCCGGCCTGCAGGACCCGCCCAGCCTCCGGCGCGTAGATCGGCGTGCCGATGGGGGCGGCGATGTCGACGCCGTAGTGCATGGTCCCCCAGCGAGAGCCGTAGCACGAGGTCACGCGACCAGTGGTCGGAGGCACAGCGCGTCCACTGGCGGCCTCCGTAGCGTTGGCGGCGGCCAGCGCGTCCCTCTCTGCGTTCTCCGCATTGACTGCTTCCGCCCACGCGGCCCGCCCGTCCGCCGCACCCTCGAGTTCCAGCAGCAAGATCTCGGCCTGCTGCAGCTGACCTTGCAAGGCAGCCCTCTCGGAGGTCACATCGTCGTAGGACTCCTTGGCCTCGACCAGCCGCGCCTGTGCCGCCGCCTCCAGCTCAGCAGCGCTTCCCGCTGCCCGGTCTCGCTCTGAGACGGCCGCCTGCGCAGCGCGTTCTGCCTGGGCCTTTTCCTGCTCCAACGCACGGAACTCGGTCAGCTCGTCGACGCGCTCGACAGCCAGCAACTCCAGCGTGGAGGCTCGCTGTAGGAATTCCCCGGGACCATCCGAGTCAAGAAGAGCCGCCGCCGTATCAAAGGCGTCACTTCCCATGTAGCTCTCCCGGCCCAGGCGGGCGATTCCTGCCCGCGCCTGATCCACCGCCGCTGTGGCGGTCCGGAGGTCGGCCTCCGCAGCCAGAGCCTGGCCCTGCGCCGCGGCGAGCTCCTCCTGCGCCCGCCGAGAAGTGTCCGCGGCAGCTTCTGCTTCCACGGTGAAGCGCGAGAGCTCATCTTCTGCCTGAGTCACCAACTGCTCTAGGCGTCGCACCTCAGCCGCCGCTGCATCACGGTCGGACCGGGCGGTAACAACCTCGTCACCGGGTGCCGCGACGGCCGAAGTCGTCGAGAAACTGATGCCCAGGCTAGTGACGGCAGCCAGCACGGACACCGTAATCGTCTTGGCAAGGGGGCGAGGTCGCGGGTGCCGGTGGAGGGGTTCAGGTCGCTCACGGGGTGAGAGGTCGTCGCGGACGAACAGTGCACGCAGGGTCGCCAACGCGACGAGCTCCGTTCCTTCACGCCGCCTACCGAGTTAGCTGACGGGTTCGGGCGGGAAGGCGCCCTACCTGGCACAGGTGAGTGCGCAGGATTCACCCCGAGGGAACTGTGGGTCCCCGGTCTGTCGTGATGGTCATCGACGACAGTTCGGCGGAGTCCGGCCGAGGCCCCTCGGTCGAGGGGCGCGGGCTCGATCGGACCGGGCGAGACGCTACTACGACGTTAGGTAGTTGTCACGAACGGATAACGGGGAGAAGCTGACGAACGAGGATGCGACCCTCTAGCTGCGACGCAAACGGCTCGCTAAGGGCCCCCGCCAGGGGCAGGACGACCGCGCAGACCGGCACGCGGAACGGCGAGGCGCTTTTCGGCCCATGTGGAGCCGCCACCGTAAGTCAGGTCTGCCGGACTCTCCCATGGGATCAGCGCCCGATAACACGGTAAGAGCGAAGTTGAACGCCGCTGTCGCCATGGGTTGCCTGAGAATAGCTTTTATTGCATTGCCTGTGATTGATTCCATTATATCGGCGATTAGAAATGGCGGCTCTCGGCGAACGCATGCTTGGATGTCACTGGCCATGGCGCCGCCGCCGGGACAGTCCGGTGAGAACGGTGGGATCCGTCGCGACCAGGACCTGCATGTGTCCTGGCCACGTTAGCGCCACCGCGGCGATGCGGGATGATGTGCAAAGGTTGTGCGGTGACTCGCCTCAGGGCCGCCCAGGTGGTAGATGAACTCGGTCAGCTCCTACTCGGTGCGCCGGTCCCCTTGTCGGTGCGGTGCTGGGACGGCTCCGAAGCCATCGTCGAAGGTGCACCCACACTGGTCGTGCGCCACCCGCGGGCCCTCCGCCGCCTCGCGTACGCCCCCGGCGAACTCGGGTTGGCTCGCGCCTACGTCAGCGGGGACCTCGACATCGAGGGGGATCTCTATGCGGCACTGAGCTTCCCGGACGACCTGCCGTCCCGCCCGAAGCTGACGCTCGACCGGCGGACCCTGGCCCGGCTGGCCGCCCCCCTGCTGAGGCTGCGGGTCCTGGGGCCGCCGCCGGCACCGCCTCCCGAGGAGGCGCGCGTGCGCGGGATCCGCCACTCGCTGCACCGCGACCGGGAGGCCATCAGCCACCACTACGACGTCGGCGACGACTTCTACCGGCTGCTGCTCGGTCCCTCGCTGGTCTACAGCTGCGCGTACTTCCCCGACCCCGATGCGACGCTGGAGCAGGCGCAGGAAGCCAAGCTGGACCTGGTCTGCCGCAAGCTCGGGCTCCAGGCGGGGATGCGGCTGCTCGACGTCGGCTGCGGCTGGGGCTCGCTCGCCCTGCACGCGGCGGCCCGGTACGGCGTCTCGGTGACGGCGGTGACCATCTCCGCGGCCCAGGCCGACCTGGCCCGCCGGCGCGTCGCGGACGCGGGGCTCGGCGACCGCGTCGAGATCCGGCTGCAGGACTACCGCGAGGTCAACGACGGGCCGTTCGACGCGATCTCCTCCATCGGCATGGCCGAGCACGTCGGCCTCGCCCAGTTGCCCGCCTACGCCGCCAGGCTCCACGGGCTCCTGCGCCCCGGTGGCCGGCTGCTCAACCACGCCATCGCGCGCGGCCCCGCGGCCGGTCCCGACCGCCCCGACCCGGGGTCGTTCCTCACGCGGTACGTCTTCCCCGACGGCGAGCTGCAGCCGCTGGCCACCCACGTCCGGGTGCTCGAGGAGGCAGGCTTCGAGGTCTGCGACGTCGAGGCGCTCCGCCGGCACTACGCGCTCACCTGCCGCGCCTGGGTGCGCAACCTGGAGCAGCAGTGGGACGAGGCCGTCCGGTACTCCTCCCCGGGGCGGGCCCGGGTGTGGCGGCTCTACCTGGCGGGATCGGCCCTAGCGTTCGAACGGCATCGGGCCGGCGTGAACCAGGTTCTCGCGGTGAAACGGGGAAAGCCCGGACCCGACCGGCTCCCCCTGCGCCGCCCGGACTGGAGCCGCGCCGGGAGCGAAGGCCAAGAACCGTGCAGCTCCGACTAAGTCCGTCGCGGACGTGAGAAGCGGCCGGGGAGGCGGGCGGCCATTTCGTGGCCGGACCTCCGGCGGCTGCGGTTTGCTCAACTCTAAGTATCCCATCGCGCACTGTGAGTGCGGGGAGATGTGCGACCTGACGGATTTCGTCGGTGAACACGGTGTTGTTGCGGTCAAGGACGGTGAGCGAGAGCCTGCAGCGTGACTGTTCGCCAGACGAGGTCTCCCCCTTTGTGGGTCTTGGGACTCATCTCCTCGGCAACGACCGTCGCCTGTGCACTGCAGGAGGTTCATTCGGGCCTTGTCGAACCCGAGGGTAGGTTCGAGCAGCAGGAAAACGGCCAGGAGTAGGGCGAGGCTGCATCCTCCGGGAGACATTCGTCACCCCGACAGCAGCGCTCCGGCGAGTTCGGCTCACGGGCAGGGCCGCCAGCTCGAGCGTGATCAGGTAGTCGCCCACATCGATGCAGTGCCCGGCCTCAGCCCTGCGACACCCACCACCGCAAGCCCTAGCCGTGCCGCCTGCGAGGGGGGTTGACGGTGCCGACTGCAACATACTATCCAGACTAGTAGGCTGGCTGTTCTGGTCGGCAGTTCAGGAGGTCCCGTGCCCGGAATCCCGGCCCGAGCTGCCCTCGGCTCTGCCGTTGTGGTCGGCGGGCTGCTGCTGACCGGCTGCGGCCAGGGCGCCACGGGAGCGGTCGAGGCCTCGCCGGCGGGTGGGGCCCGTGTCACGGCGCAGGGCGATGGCTTCCACGGCACGCTGACGCAGCAGGTCCAACCCCGTCCGGACCTGATCCTGCCGACCACCAGCGGCGAGTCGTTCAACCTCGGTGACCGCCCCGAGGACGAGATCACGCTGCTGTTCTTCGGCTACACCCACTGTCCAAATCTGTGCCCGACCACGATGGCCGACCTGGCGCTGGCACGGGACATGCTGGCCCCGGAGATCCGCGACCGCGTGCAGGTGGTGTTCGTGACCGAGGATCCGGCGCGGGACACCCCGGAGGCGCTGCGGGAGTGGCTGGACCGGTTCGATCCGGAGTTCACCGGGCTCATCGGCGGCAACGAGGGCACCGCCGCGGCGCTGCGGGAGCTGTACCTGCCCGAGAGCGCGCAGGTGGCCGACCCGTCGACAGTGATCGTCCACCCGCATGGGGACGGCGAGCACGCCGGGGAAGCACACGGGCAGGACGGGGGCGGGCACAGTCACGGAAACTACGGGGTCGACCACGCCGGAGCGGTGTACGCCTGGGGTCCCGGGGGCCGGTCGATCGTCTACACCGGCGGAACCACGCCGGACCAGTACGCCGAGGACCTCACCCGACTGGCCGCCGCCAACTGAGCCAGCCCGAACCGGCCCTGACTCGAACGCGCCGGGGCCGGGGGCCGCCGCGCCAGCGCCGGCGCAGGCGCACGCCTTCGGCGGCCGGTCGCCGTCAGCCCCCGGACAGTTCGCCCTGCATCCGGAGGTACTCCTCGCGATCGATCTCGCCGGCTGCGTAGCGGCGACGCAGCAGCTCCTCCGCACTGGTGGCCGCGTCCGGCCGGGCCGGCGTGCGGTGCTTGACCAGCCAGATGGCCGCGAGGACCGCGACCACCAGCAGGGCGATGCCGACCAAGGCCCAGAGCAGCATCCAGCCACCCATCATTCCCATCATTCCGCCCTCCATCATTCCGCCGTCGTGACCCACCAACTGCTCCTTCCCTCGAGTCGGCAGGGCGCCCTCGTGGCGCACACTGCCCATGTCGCCTGCCGCTTCCGACGGCCGGCTGACCGATCAGGCGCGCTCGGGAGCACCCTGGCGCAACAGCTCGCACATCTGCGCCATGCCCGGGTTGTCGGCCTCCATGAGCTCGTGCATCCGCGCCATACCGGGGTTGCCCTGCTCCATGCGCTCGTGCATGTGCGCCATCTCGGTGGGCGAGGCCGGCGGCCCGCCCTCGTCACCGCCGGGGTGGGCCTGGGCCGCCCCGACGGGAGCGGCGACTCCTCCTGCGACAAGCGCGGCGACGAGTAGCGACTTCACCATGATGCATTCCTCATTCCCTGTGGACTTCCAAGGACCCTGACTACTATTGCTGATAGTACGCTATTTTCCGGGGGCTCCGCCTTTTGGCGCGTAGGACCAGAGTCCCGTAGCGGAGGTCGACGAGGTCGGATGGCCCTCATGAGGAGACGCTGGGGAACTGTGATGACGGTGAGGCCAGCGGATGACCAGCATGGGCCTGGTGTGGTTCTCGGCGGGATTGCACTCGTCGCCCCTGAAACGGCATCTTCCTCACGCGCGGATCGGCGGTGACGAAGCCGTCTGTCCTGCGCGGCTATCCCGTTCTCGGGAGTGGCACCCTCGGCCTTGTAGCTGCCAGCAGCTGGTGGGCGGTGCGGCATCACCGGTCGCAGGCGGTGGCCGGCTGGGCCCCGGGCGGGGGCCGGCAACGCCGGGCGGGACCCCTGCACGTGCGCGTCCTGGGCTCAGGTGGACCGGTGCTCCTCCTTTTACACGGCCTGGCCGGCGCAGGGAACGGTTCGGGGCCGCCTACGACGAGCTCGCCCAAGCAGCGACCGTGGTGGTCCCCGACCTGCTCGGCTTCGGCGGGTCGATGGACGCCACCGGACCGACCGACGCACAGGCCCACATCGCGGCCCTGGACGCCGCCCTGACCGCGCTCGGCCTGCAGGACCGGCCCACCATCGTGGCCGGGCACTCGATGGGCGGCGTCCTCGCGATCCGCTGGGCCGCCGCGCACCGCGACCGGGTGCGGGCGGTGCTCACCTCCGGAGCGCCGCTGTACCGCAACCGGGCCGAGGCCGACGCGCACATCGGCGCAATCGGGCCGATGGAGGCCTTGCTCGCCGGTGACGGACCCCTGCCGCGCGCCGCCTGCGCCTGGATGTGCCGGCACCGCAGCGCGGCCTCCTGGCTCGCCGTCGCCTACCGCCCAGATCTCCCGATCCCGGTGGCCCGGTCAGGGGTCAAGCACACCTGGGACACCTACTCCGGCGCGATGGACGGACTCATCCGCGACGACGGCTGGCTTCCGGCCCTCGATGCTCTCGATCGGATCCCGCTGACCCTCGCGGCCGGCGACTACGACCCGGTGCCGGTACCCGGGCGGGCTGCCGAGCTGGCCCGCGCCCGACCTACTCTGCGGTCCGTCGTCCACCCACAGGCCGACCACGGGCTCCCGCTGACCCACCCGGACTGGTGCCGCCAGCTGGTCTCGGAGGCGCTGACGATCCAGCCAGGCTGAAGCCGCTCAGGCGTCCTCGGAGCGGAGGAGGGCGTCGATCAGGCGCTGCAACTCCGCGGAGGTCAGCTGGCCCACCACCCGGTCGACCACGCGGCCCTCGGCGTCGAGTGCGAGGGTCACCGGCAGTCCCCGGATCCCCAGCTGGCGCAGCAGCTCGCCGTCGGCGTCGACGGCGTGCGGGTAGTCGATGTCGTGCTCGTCGAGGAACCAGCGGGCGGCCTCAGGATCGTCCTGCACATCCACACCGAGGAACCGCACCTGCTCACCGTGGCGGGCGTGGGCCTCCTGCAAGATCGGCATCTCCTCCCTGCACGGGCCGCACCAGGTCGCCCACAGGTTGACCAGGGTCGGGCGGCCGGTGAGCCGGTCCAGCGCCACGTCCGGGCCCGGACCCAGGCAGGGCAGGGTGAGCTGCGGCAGGGCGTCCGCGCCGGCCGGCACGGTCTCCTCGGGCAGCTGCTCGCAGGCCGGTGCCGGCGGAGCCGCCTCGGCGGTCGCGGGCCCGGTCCTCGCCGTGGTCCCGTTCGGCCCGGCGGTGGCGCAGCCGGTCAGCAGGGCGGCGGTCAGCAGCCCGCCGGCCAGCCGCGCCGGCATCAGGACTCCCGGTACAGCTCGGTGAAGGTCTCCCCACCGTCGGTGGAGCCCAGGACCGCGCCCTCGACGGCGACGTAGACCTCGTCCCCCTCCACGGTCAGCGCCGCCGGGGCGCCGCCGACGCTGCCGCCCTCGACCCAGGTCCGCCCGCCGTCGGTGCTCACGAACACCGTCCCGTCCGGAGCAACCCCGGCCGCCGTGCCACCGTCGGCCGCGACGTCGAGCAGCACCAGCAGCGGGGCGCCGACGACGGCGGTGAAGTTCTTCCCGGCGTCCTCGCTCACCACCAGACCGGCCTCCGTGGTGGCCAGCACCCGCTGCGGATCGCTCGGGTCGGCAGCCAGGTCGGCGATCCGCATCTGACCGCGATCGGCCCACTCGACGCCGTCCTCGCTGACCAGCAACCGCCCCCCGCTGTACCCGTAGATCACGCCGTCGGCGGCATCCAGGGCGTGGAAGTCAGCTTCCCCGGCCAGCGACAGCGTCTCCCAGGTCTCCCCGCCGTCGGTGCTCTCGATCAGACCCAGGTTGCCCGGGCCGTCCTGACCCGCGCCAGGGTGGCCGCCCGCGAGGTAGTGCTCGGGGCCGACCACGGTGAAGCCCATGAAGTCCTGCACCCGGTCGGCGACGCGGGTCAGCTCCCCGTCCGGGGAGATGCGCACCAGCCCGTAGTGGGTGCCCGCGTAGAGAGCGTCGTCTGCCGGGTCCACGCCGAGCCCGTGCACGTGCTCGAGGGTGATCTCGCCGCCGTCGGCGGTCGCGTCACCCTGCCCCCCGGCAGCCGGGTCCGCGCCGCAGCCGGCCAGGACCAACGCGCTCACCGCGGCAGCGCCGGGCAACCCCCACCGCCGGACGCAGCGCGCGGATCGGGTGAACAGGACGGACGATCGCATGAGCTCCCCAGAAGGCCGGACGGGTCATTACTACTACCCATAGTAGTGTGTACGGCGAAGAGCGGGGGGTCAGGCCCAGCCGGTTCCGGGCAGGACACACAGGCCGCTGGCCACTGCGGAGGCCAGCGGCCAGGCGGCAAGTGCCACCGGCCCGGCCACCACAAGCACGGCGGCTATGACGGCGGCGATCCGGTGCAGCGGGCCCAGAGGGGCGGCCGGTCGTAGCAGCCTCGTCACCCGGATCACGCCGGCTCCCTGCGCGGCGGCCAGCGCCGCGGCGGGCGCCCGCATGCCGGCCAGGGTAACCAGGGCGGAGGCGACCTCGACCCGGTTGACCTGCCGGGCGGCGGCGTCGTCGGCGAGCAGCTCGACCAGCCGCTCGACCTCCGCCCGGCCCCGGGAGAAAACAGGCACCCTGGGGAACGCCCGGTCCAGGATCCGGGCAGCGCCGACGGCTACGTGGTGGCGACCGCGCAGATGGGCTCGCTCGTGGGCCAGCACGGCGGTGAGTTCGTCAGCTGAGAGTGCGTGGAGAGCCGCGGTGGTCACCACGACGGTGCCGCGCCGCCCGGGCAGGCAGAAGGCGGCTGGCCGGTCGGCGTCAAGGACCACTGCGCCCAGGGACGGCTCGCGGCGAGCACTGGTCAGGATCGCCGCGCTCAGCCTCCGGCACTCCCGCCGGTTGCGCAGCCAGCTGCGGACGGTCACCTGGCCCAGCTGCAGGACCGTCCCCCCGGCGAGCAGAACGCCGGCCGACACCGCGATCAGCTGCCCGGGCGAACGATAGACAGCGGCGATCGTCGTCGCGCAGGCGTCGAGGATCGCGGCCAGGCCCTCGCTGACCGCTGCGGCTGGGACCAGCAGCGTCAGGCCGGCGAGCACCACCGACACCAGGACGCCGACGGTCGCCGCCTGCCAGGCGGCGACCGCCAGCCGCGGAGAGCGGTCCGCCCAGCCGGCCCCGATCGCCCGCGGAACCAGCACCGCCAGCACCGCGGCGAAGGTCAGCAGCCCCACTGTGGTGGTCACGACCTATGCGCCTGCCGGGCTGCCTCGACCGCGGTGCGCAGACTGGCCACCGCGTCGGCGTCGAGGTCGGCGACGAAGTGCATGAGCACCTCGTCGCGGTCACCGGCCGCGCTCAGCACCTCTTGCAGGATCGCCGCGGAGTGCTCCGCGCGGGTCCGGGTGGGGCTGTACCGCCAGGCCCGGCCGTCCATCTCCCGCCGCAGGGCATCCTTGCGGTGCAGGTTGTCCATCACCGTCATCACGGTGGTGTAGGCCAGCGGGCGGGATGCGGTCAGCTCAGCGAGCACGTCGCGGACGGTCGCCGGCGTGCCGCGGCGCCACAGCACGTCCATGACTGCGGCTTCCAGCTCACCGAACGGCCGCACCCGACGCCCCCCGCATCCCTCCGCGGGACCCCGCCGTTGCAAGACCCCACCAGTCGGTTGACCCATTGGCCCCGACACAGTTCCCCTCAGCTTACTACCGGCGGTAGTGGATGACGCCCCTGCCGTCGGGCCGGTCCGGCGTCACCCCGTCACAGCAGGCACCCGAGGTCGGCCGGCGGCCTGCATCGGCCCGCTCTTAGGAGAGCCACTCCCCCGGCGACGAGGACAACTGGTCACAGCTGCGGCTGGGTCCATCCGAACACCGCCTCCGCGTCGATCCCGATGTGCTCGACGAGGCAGCTTGCCGCCCAGGAAACCGACCACGGTGGCTGCCCTCATCATCACCAGGCCCGGTCGGGGTGCCGGCCCAGGTGGCGGACCTCCCAGGCCAGGAGGCAGCCGGCGACCAGTGCGGCGGCGGCCCTGCTCACCCACAGCTGGGGATGGGAGGCCGAAGACCTCGGACAGGAAAGGTTTCGCTGGGTTGCCTTCGGATGCTCGGGATGGAGGCCACTGACGGAGTCCTGGACCTTGGGGGCGGTGGACACTCCGGCCGCTAATCGACTACTGGGTGCGCAGCCGATCCCGCTCGGCGTGGGCCTGGCGCAGCTGCCGGTTGAGGTCATCCGCCGCCGGCGTCCTGACGGGGCTGCGGTGGCAGACCCCGTTGCGCATGGGCCGCAAGCAGCACACGTACGTGGCGGCCAGGGCCGCCACCAGGACCAGGGCCGGCAGCAGCCAGCCGCTCATCGGCTCGACTCGGCCAACCTCGGGTCGCCGCCGCCGGAGCGCTCGGCACGCAGCTGGTCGATCTCCGCACGCAGGCCGGCGAGCTCGGCCTGCTTGTCCTCGACCGGCTGCGGCGCCGACCCGTGGCCGCGGCTCATCCACCACATCATTGCGCCCATGCCGACCGGGCAGGCCAGCAGCGCCAACAGGTAGAACAACTCCGACATCGGTGCCTCCAACGGCTTGTGGGGCGCCACGACGACGCCACTATGCCCGATAGTAGGCCACTGCTCCTGCCTGTCATAGTAGAGCCGTGGTGAGGAAGCAGCCCCGTTGCACAGCCAGCCGCCGCCGTCCGGGCTCGACCGCGGCGGTACGTCGATGAGCCGGCCGTTCAGCCGCCGAACCCTGCTGCTGGCCGCCGGCGCCGCCGCAGGTGCACTGGCCGGTTGCTCCACCGGCGGGAACGACACCGCCGGTGCCCGCCTCGAGTACGAGTTCACCGAGCCCACGCCGACGGCGACGGTGATCGCCCAGGATCAGCGGGCACTGGCCCCGGCGTTCGCCGGCGAGCTGCTCGACGGCACTCCATTCAACTCCTCATCGCTGGCCGGGGACGTCGCCGTGATCAACTTCTGGGGATCCTGGTGCGTGCCGTGCCGAGTGGAGACCCCGGAGTTCCAGGCCGTGCACGCCGACGTCGCCGACCGCGGCGTGCAGTTCCTCGGCATCGACGTGAAGGACCAGCGACAACTGGCCATCGCCTTCATCGAGGAGCTGGGCGTGGCCTACCCGTCGGTGTTCGATCCGCGCGGTGAGGTGGCGATGGCGTTCCGCGGGTTCCCGGCCAACGTGGTGCCCTCGACCATCCTGCTGGACCGCGACGGCCGCGTGGCCTCCGTCTACACCGGCCAGGTCCGCGGTGAGGACCTGCGCGCCGCCGTCGAGCTGCTGCTCGCCGAGGACCAAGCGTGAGCGAGCTCGGGGCGACCTTCGCCGGCATTGTCACCGACGGCTCGCTGCTGGTCGCCATCGCGGTGGCCGCGCTGGTCGGGCTGATCAGCTTCGCCTCCCCCTGCTGCCTGCCACTGATCCCCGGCTACGTCAGCTACGTCGCCGGGCTCGCCGGCTCTCAGGCCACCGCCGACCGGCCCCGAGTTCCGCAGCCTGCTGGCGGTGGGCCAGCCGGCGCGACGTCGGCCGGCCGTGCTGCCGAGGCAGGCACCGCCCCCTCACCGCCGGCGGCCCCGGCCGCTGCCGGCCGCGGCCGGGTGCTGGCCGGGTCCCTGCTGTTCATCGCCGGCTTCAGCGCCGTCTTCGTCTCCTTCGGCGCACTTTTCGGCGGTCTGGGCCGGTTGCTGCTGGAGTGGTCGCCGGTGCTCACCCGAGTCGCCGGCGTCGTCGTGATCGCGATGGGGCTGTCGTTCCTCGGCGCGATCCCCTGGCTGATGCGTGAACGCCGCATCCACCGACGGCCGCCGGCCGGCCTGGCCGGCGCCCCCGTCCTCGGCGTCGTGTTCGGCCTCGGGTGGACGCCCTGCCTGGGCCCGACGCTCGCCGCGGTGAACACGCTGGCCTACACCCAGGCCTCGGCCGGCCGCGGTGCCATCCTCGCCCTGGCCTACTGCCTGGGACTGGGCATCCCGTTCGTCCTGGTGGCCCTCGGCGCCCGCCGCGCCCTGGCGTTCTCCGACCTGGCCCGCCGGCACGCCCCTACCGTCATGCGGGTCGGCGGGGGCCTGATGATTGCCTTGGGCATCCTGCTGCTGACCGGCTGGTGGGACGCGCTGATGATCTGGCTACGGGCCTGGCTGGGGGCTACTGGTCTTGGATCATCCGCGTTGTGACGGGAGGAGTTTGCTTCCCGCGGATCTCACGGGCGTCCGGATCAAGCGGACTTCTTCTCAGCGCCGTAATAGGTCACTCCGACGGCGCGTGCCAATGCGCCAACCACGAGTTCCAGTAGTCATTCCACATCTGGCAATGGGGCAGACGGGGAATCGCTGACAGCGACAACCGAAGTCGCCCCTTCCGGGCCACCGCAGGACCACAGCCCGATCAACGCGTCGCCGCTTACGCCCCCACGTAGACGGAGATGGCGCCGAAGATGGCGAACCCGGCGGTCAGGAAGATGGGTCCCAGCCGTGAGGTCTCGCCTTCGTGCGCCTCTCCGATCATCTCCTCGACCACGACAGCGGTGAGCGCGCCACCGGTGAGCGCGAGCACCGACAAGGTGACGATCTCGGGGGCGTCCCGGAGGGCGAAGTAGCCGAGCGTGGCGCCGAGGAAGATCGGGACGGCGAAGCCTGCCGCGAGCAGCACCCGCCGACCGCGGCTGATGCCGGCCCTGCGCATCGTCGCGATGGCCGCAAAGCCCTCCGGGACATCGGCGGGGACCTGCCCAAGGGCAAGGAGAAGCCCCAGAGCTGGGTTGAGGACCGTGCCGGTGCCGATCATGACGCCGTCACTGAACAGGTCCAACGAGACGCCGGAGAAGATCCCCAGTGCGCTCCCCTGCTTCTCGCCCCCGCCCATCCTCGCCTGGACATAGCCGATGGCTCGGTCGAGACCGATGAAGGCAGCACCTCCCCCCACGAACGCCAACAAGGGGACCCACGGGAGATCCGCCGCCAGGGCCTCGGGCATCAGCTCGAGGCCCACGACGGCGAGCACGATGCCGGCCGCGAGGTGCAGGGCAAGGCTGAGCGTGCGTTCGGACACACGAAACGTCTCGGCGAGCACTCCCCCGGCGAAGTTCCCGGCCGCGGGCAGGGCCGCGAGGCCGAGAACGAGGAGGTATCCGCTCACGTCTTGTCCTCCTCGTCCTCGTCGTCCTCCATCACTGGCCCACCCAGGCTTCACGGCCCTCGTGGACGGCGAAAGCTGCGATGACAAAGCCGGCCACCGGGTCGAACCACGGCCATCCCACCACGGCGTAGAGGCCCAGGCCGAGCAGGGTGGAGATGCTCAGCAGCACGCAGATCCGGGTCTCGGCCGCGTCAGCCAGGATGAGCGGATCCCGCAGCCGCTCGCCGACGTAGCGCTTGGCGCGGGCCAGGAGCGGCATCACGACGATCGAGGCGGCGAGCAGTACCAGGGCGACAACCGACGTGTCGGGCTCTTCGCCGCCCACGAGGCTGCGGATGCCCTCGAACGTCACGTAGGCGGCCAGCACGAAGAACGTGATGGCCACCGCCTTGAGGGTGCGGGCTCCTTGGCCTCGTCGGCCTCGCCATGGTGCAGCCGAGCAGCCAGGCGCAGGCCGACCAGTACCGCTGCCGCCGACTCGATACCGGAGTCGAACCCGAAGCCGATCATCGAAACGAGACCGGCGAGGATGCCGACCGTGACGGCGACGGCGCCCTCGACGACGTTGTAGGCGACGGTGAACTGTGCCAGGCGCAACCCCCGCCTGGTGAGCCGTTCGATCTGGACCGGGCGCAGGGGGCATTCGTGCCGCTCACCGGACCGCTCCCCCGTGACGCAGCCATGGCGACCGGAGGCATGCATGCGGCTGCACAGAGGGCCATCGCCGTTCGGTGCTCGTTCCGGTGCCGGACGTGGCGTGTCCTCCGTGGTCAGGTCTGGACGGCCGCAGGCCTGAGCGGGCCGATCACCGGGCCTGTTCCCGGATCGTGATCTGAAGGGGTCCGGGCGCCGGCGCGACGCTGGGCACGCAGCAGACGTCGCCGCACCCATCGGCGCAGCCGCACCTCGAGCGCGCGTCGTTCGGGGTCTCACCAGCGCGGGCAGGGGCACAGCAGCCCTCGCCGCGCCAGGCTTCGAGGCCCTCCTGGACCGCGACGGCAGCGATGACCAGACCGGCGACCGGGTCGGCCCAGCCCCAGCTGAGCGTGGCGTTGAGGATCAGCCCCACGAGCAGTACCGCGGACAGGTAGGTGCACAGCAGTGTCTGGGTCCCGTCGGCGACGACGGCATTCGACCCGAGCGCGCGGCCGGTGCGCCGCTGCGCCCAGGACAGGAAGGGCATGACGATCAGCGAGGCGATCGCGAGGCCGATCCCGACCATCGACGACTCCGGTTCGGCGCCGAAGAGGAAGGCGCGGACGGACTCGAAAGCGACGTAGCCGGCCAGGGCGAAGAACGACAGCGCCATCAACCGCAGCGCGGTCCGCTCCCGGCTTTCAGGTAGCCGGTGGCGGAACTGCCACAGGATGATTAGGCCGCTGGAGACCTCGACGATCGAATCGAGGCCGAAGCCGATCAGCGCCACCGAGCCGGCAGCGACCCCTGCGGTGATGGCGATGACCGCTTCGACGACGTTGTAGCTGACCGACGCGCCGGCCAACAGCTGCGCCCGGCGGCCGAGCCGGCGGCGGCTCTCCGGAGAGAGTTCGGGGTGGCCGTGGGCCTGCATGGTGCTCATCGGCTCGCTTCCTCGCCGTAGGCCGGACAGAGGGCCACGGCATCGCCGGTCGTGGCGAGCAGCCGCTGGGCGGCGGCGAGCACATCCAGCAGCTCTGCACCGGTCGCCAGGGACCACATCGAAGCCCGCCCCTGCGGCCGGGAGGTCACCAACCCGCAGTCCCGCAGGCAGGTGAGGTGCGCCGAGACCGTCGACTGCGCCAGCCCGAGGTGGGCGGTCAGCTCGACAACCTTGTACTCGCCGAGTGCGAGGTGCCGGAGGATGGCAAGCCGCGTGGGATCGCCCAGGCTGCGGAACATGCACGCCGCCGCGGACAGTGCGGCGGCTTCGTTGACCCCCGGCTCCTCGGCTCTGTCCGTCATGGGATCATCCATCGTCACGCGGCGATGATAGCTGACACTACCGGCGGCAACGGGGTGGCCAGGCGGATCGAGTCTCACTCACGCAAGGCCACCTGTGGGCTGCAGTGACGCCTGTCCGGTGTTCCGGGGCAAGCGCTACCTCGACTGCGTGCTGGCGGGCCCGGCTGGCAAGCGTGTGTTTGAGTCAGTGAGGCCATCCGCGACGAGATCGAAGCCCGCATCCGGGGGCTGCTCACCGGGCTGCAGGTGCGCTCGGACCCCAGCCACTGAGCTCCGCCTCGGCGAACCAGTCTGGCCGTTGGTCAGTTCGGATTTGGGGGGTCTGCCTCGTGCGAGGCTGCGGGTGTGCGGCTGGCGGCGAAACCGACGGCGGCGGCCAGCAGCAGCAGGAGGCCGCCGAGGTAGTAGACGGCGCGGATGCCCACGGTGTCGGCGAGCAGCCCGCCGACGCCGAGGCTGGCCAGGCGCCCGGTCTGCCACAGCAGGTCCATCAGGGCGAAGACCCGCCCGCGCGTGCGGTCGGTGACGTGCGACTGCAGCAGGCTGTTGAAGGTGACCGCGCCGGTGGAGGTTCCGACGCCGTACACGGCCAGGGCCGCGGCGGCGAACGGCAGCGAGCGGACCGAGGCGAGCACCAGGTCGACCAGGCCGCGCAGCACGTAGGGGCCGAACACGTACAGCGGGCGGCGCGGGTCGGGGATCAGCCGCAGCAGGAGGGTGGGCCCGAGGGCGGCACCGACACCGATCGCGCCGACCAGGATCCCGTACGCGTCCGCCGGTGCGCGGAGGTGCTCGGCGGCCAGGACGACCAGTAGCGCGCTGGTCGCGCCGGCCGACAGCGCGGCCAGCAGCTGTCCGATGGCCAGGGCGCGCAGCAGCCGGTCACGGCCCACCAGGGCCACGCCGTCGCGGGCGTCAGCGAGCAGCCGGCGGCGGCCCACCTCGCCCGGCGGCTCGACCAGCCGCAGGCCGCGCAGCGCCAGCGCCGAGACGAGAAAACTCGCGGCGTTGACGCCGAACGCCCAGCCGGGACCCACCAGGGCGACCACGCCGCCGGCCAGCGGCGCGAGGACGACCTGTGACAGCACCGCCGCCGTCCAGACGGCGCTGTTCGCCGCGACGATCTCCCGGTCGGTCACCACCGAGGGCAGCACGCTGTTGGCGGCCGGGTTGAAGAACGCCGCGCCGGCGGACAGGCCGAACGCGACCGCGTAGACGACCAGCGGGTCGTCGTGCCAGACCACCAGCACGCCGGCCAGGGCGGCACGGAGTACGTCGGCGGCGACCATCACCTGAACGCGGGGCAGCCGGTCGACGACGACGCCGGCGATCGGGGCGAGCAGCAGCACTGGAACGATCTCGGCGACGACGACGCCCGCCACGCCCAACCCCGAGCCGGTCAGCCGGTAGATCAGGATGGCCAACGCGACGAAGCTGAAGATGTCGCCCCACTGGCTGACGGTGCGCGCCGTCCACAGCCGCCGGAAGTCCGGCTGGGCCAGCACGGCGCGCATCCCCGGCCGCCGCTCGTTGCCCGCCACGCCCCTCCTATCCTTCGTCACCGGGGTTCCACTGACCGACCGTCCGGGCCAAGCCTCGCTCAGCCCTCGCCGGGTGGCCGTCCTGGTGAACGTCTGGGCCTCCCCGCACTGCCGTCCAGGCACTCCGGCACTGGCACCTGAGCGAACGCCACCGACCCGCAGCGCCCACCACGATGCCTCCGCTCATGCGCAGCAGCTGGTCGGCTTGTCGGTGCGGAACAGTCCGGCGGCGATGCGCAGCGCCTCGCTCATCGTGAGGTACGGCGCCCACGTGTCGGCCAGGTCGTCGACGGTCAGCCCGAACTTGATCGCGTAGGTGGCAGCCAGCATCACATCACCGGCGCCGTCCAGTGCGGCGTGCACGCCCAGCACCTGTCCGGTGTCGGCGTCGATGACCAGCTTGAGGGCGCCGCGGGTGTCCCGGTTGGCCAGCGCCCGCGGGACGTCCTGCGCGCCGATCACCCGGCAGTCGCAAGCGTGACCGCGCGCCACCGCCTGCTGCTCGGTGAGGCCGGCGCTGCCCAGCTGCGGCGTCGTGAACGTCACCCCGGGCAGTCCGCGGTAGTCCACGGTTATCGGCGCACCAAGGGATCCTGCGGCAGCGGCGTGCCCGGTCTGCGCGGCGACGTAGACGTACTGCGGCGCTCGGGACACGTCGCCGGCAGCGAAGATCCGCGGATTCGTGGTGCGCTGATGGGCGTCGACCACAAGGAAGCCCCGCTCATCGGTCTTCACCCCCGCCGCCTCCAGACCCAGGTCGCCGGTGTCGGCGTACCGGCCGGTGGCCACCAGAAGTCGCTGCCCTGTCGCCTCCCCGCCGCCGCTTGTCGTGACCACGACGCCGTCGGCGCTGCCGGCCACGGCCACCCCGCGCTCCTCGACCACGGTGATGCCGTCGTCGGCGAACACCTCGCGCAAGACCGTGGCGACCTCGGGCTCCGTGTGCGGCGCGAATCGGCCTACGACGGTGACCTGCACGCCCAGGTGCGCGAAGAGCTGCGCCTGCTCCAGCCCGACGTAGCCGCCGCCCAGCACGACCAGCGACTCCGGCAGCCGGGTCAGCTCCATCGCCGTGGTGGAGGTCAGGTAGTCGACGCCGGCCAGGCCGGGCAGGTCGGGGATGTGCGGGGCCGCGCCGGTGGCCACCACGTACGCAGGCGCCACCAGTGGCTGCCCGTCGACCTCTAGGGTCTGCTCGTCGACGAACTGGGCGTGCCCGTACCGAACGGGGAAACCGTGCGCCTCGGCGACGTCGGCGTACTTGACCTGCCGCAGCCGGTCGATGAGCTCCTGCTTCTGCTCAGTCAGTGCGGCCATGTCCACGTCGCCGGCGCCGGTCGGTACGGCCGGGAACGGGTTGGCCTGTGCACGGTGCCGCCGGCCGGCGGCGGCGAGCAGGTTCTTGCTCGGTACGCAGCCGATGTTCAGGCACGTCCCGCCCAGCGGTCCATGCTCGACCAGCACGGCGGACTTGCCGCGCGAGCGCGCCTCGATGCCGGCGGCCATCGCCGCCCCGCCGGTTCCGATGACGACCAGATCGACTGCGTCCACGTGCCGCTCCTCCGCTTGGCTCGATGACCTGGTAGCCGACGCTAGGGCTTCCACTGCGCTGGAAGGTCAAGTCGTAGGGTGCGCCGGTGCGTGTTGGCCAGCTCGCCGCCCGAACCGGGCTGACGACCAAGACGATCCGGTTCTACGAATCCGCCGGCGTGCTTCCCGCACCGGCTCGGCGTCCCTCCGGCTACCGGGACTATGACGAGGGCGCCGTCGACCGGTTGGCATTCGTCAAGGCGGCCCAAGCCGCCGGGCTCAGCCTGGCCGAGATCCGCGAGATCATCACGGTCCGGGCGAGCAGCGGAGCTCCGTGCCAGCACGTCCTCACCCTGCTGGACAGCCACGCCGCCGACCTCGACCGGCGCATCGCCGAGCTGACCGCGTTGCGCGCGGACGTCAAACGGCTCCGCTCCCGGGCGGGCACCCTGGACCCGGCCACCTGCGACCCCACGACCGTCTGCCAGGTGATACCCGCCGACGGGGTAGCGCGCCCCGTGCCCACCCTCTGACGCCGGGTCACGCGTCCTGGCGCTAACTTGGGCGACGACGACGATCTCCAGCCTTCCAAGCTGGCCATGCCGGTTCGATCCCGGTCACCCGCTCCACGCACTGACCAGCTTGTATGCCACGTTTGCGCAGCTCAGCGCGGCCTCGGCGCCGCTCTCGTGCCTTAACGGTGCTGACCTCTGCTGACCGTTGACCACCGGCTTGGGCCGGTGCTTAAGGCACGGATAAGGCACGCCCCGGCCGTGAATGACCTCGCCAGCCCACGAGCGACGCCGGGTACGGACGGCCAAGTGTCGTCTCGCGGGGGGCGACCGGCGCACCGTGATTGCGGCCTGCCCGTCCCGTGTCGTTCACCCGTCGTGGCGGACATCAAGCGGGGGCAGCGAGTCCACCACCTGGATCGTCTCCAGGGAGACTGTGACGATGCGGGCGAGCAGGTCGAGGATGTAGCGCGGTTCGCCTACCTCGCGGGACCAGTCGTTGGGGTCGTTGACGATGCCCGACGCCTTGTCGGTCTTCACCCAGTAGCGGTCGATGATCCACTCGATGGCCGAGCGGCTGCCCAGCGTGTACCGGTACGCCTCTGCCGGGATGCCGCGCAGGGTGATCCGCTCGTTGTAGTGGATCACCGACCGGTCGGCCCGAAGGCCCGCGGCCTTCTGGTCTGAGATCGGCTTGCCGAAGGCCATCTTCTTGTTCCGGACGGCGTAGTAGGCGTAGTCCGCATCGCCACCGGGGCCGGCGGCATCGAGCCCGTCCAGCGGGTACGGCTCGACGGTCTCGTAGCCCAGGTGCAGCGCGGCCAGCCGCTTACCCGCGTCGGCAAAGGCGCGGAAGTCCTTGGCGAACGGGATACGCGGCAGCATCTTCTTCAGGTCCGCCGCGTAGGCCTCCCGGTACTCCGGCGAGTGCAGCAGCCCGTAGACGTAGTCGAAGATGTCGTCCTTGCTGATCGACTCCCCGGGGTAGGCCGCGGTGAACGCTGCCAGCGCCTCGTCGGTGATGTTGTCGATCCGCCGGTAGCCGTCGACCACCTCGCCCGCGTAGACGTCGAACATCCCCGAGTCGTTGACCTTCTCGTACCGCCACCTCGGGAAGTACTGGGCCGTATCAAGAGTGTGCAGGTCAGGCAGGTCATTGATCATCAGCAATGAAAATGGAGCGTGTGACGCCGCATCTGTGAGCGAGAAACCAATATTCTTGAGGCCGTTAGGGAAGAGGTACGGCGTGGAGTAGAGCTGATCGTTAAGGTGGCGGTCCCAGTAGACCCACTGCGTCGTGAACGGGCGAAAGGCTGCCCTGCGCACGCTTTGAGGATCGAACTGCATCGTCACGCCGCGGCGCACGGCCGACTCCAGCGTCCGGCTCCACTTGATCTGCCGCTCGTCTGCATTTAGCAGTGTCGACGAATCCGCCGCGAGAGCTTGGCGGTCCCGTTCGTACGCGATAATGAGCTGCTCGATGTTCCGTTGGAGCGCCGCTCGCGAGGAGCCGTAGGCCCAGTTCGATCGAGCGGTATTGATTCCCTTCGAGTACAGCCCGAAGACAGCGAGGCCCTTCGCCTTGGCCCCGATGGACATGTACGCCGCAAAATCCTGGCCACGCTGATGGAGCCAGTCGCCGTGCTCGTTGGGGGTGATCGCCCGCGAGTTTAGGCCGCTGATGCTGCCCGCAGAAACGACCTCAGCAACCTTTTCGGTTGCTGTGGTGAAGTCACCGACCTCTGAATAGTAGATCGTCGCCGGCTCCGTGGCCTGCGGTCGCTTGACCAGCACAACGATGGCGATGGTCGCGATCGAACCGCCAGAGCCCTTGGCGAATGCCTCCCAGATTGGCCGACCCTCGGCGCCGCCTTGTCGCCGGTTCCCCCGCAGGTTGAAGACGTGGATGGCAACAAATTCCTCCGCGAGCGCCTGGCGCATGCCGTCGGCAGCGTTGGAGTCTAGGAAGCCCCCGTTGGTCACGAAGGCGACGATGCCGCGGTCGCCGAGGCGGAGGGTGGCCCATTTGATGGCCCGTATGTAGGAGTCGTACAGCGTGCGCTTCGACGTGGCGGTCGACCGCGCGACGTAGGTGCGTTCGATCTCGCCGTCCAGAGTCGGATATTTCTCGTTGGCGTTGTCGTCGTTGGCGGAGTCTTGCCCCACTGAGTACGGCGGATTGCCGATGATGACCTGGATGGGCAGTTGCTTCTGCCGCTCTAGCCGTTCATTGTTCTCCGGCATGACGTCGATGTCCTGCTGGTCGTTGTCCTCCCACGACTGGAAGCTGTCGGTGAGCACGAGCCCGGGGAATGGCAGCGGCGTCCCCTCCAGCTCCTCGAACGTGGTCTCGATGTTCGCCGCGGCGATGTAGTACGCCAGCAGCAGAATCTCGTTGGCGTGCAGCTCGTTGGCGTACTTGCGCGCCAGGTCCTGCGGCTCGATGAGGCCGCTCTGCAGCAGCCGCACCAGGAAGGTGCCGGTGCCGGTGAACGGGTCGAGCACGTGCACGCCTGCGTCGGTCAGCCCCTGGCCGAACTCTGCGCGCAGCACCTCGTCGGCCGAGCGGAGGATGAAGTCGACGATCTCAACCGGCGTATAGACGATCCCCAGCTTCGACACCGTCTTCGGGAACGCCCTGGCGAAGAACTTGTCGTAGAGCTCGACGAGCACCTTCTGCTTGCCGGCCGCGTTGTCCACGTTGGATACCCGCTTGCGGACGGACTCGTAGAAGCTTTCCAGCGTCTCGTTCTCGGCGCCGACCGCGTGCGCGTCGAGTACGACCAGCATGTTCTCCATCGTCCGCGCGACCGGGTTGCCGGCCAGGAAGCTGGAGTGGGCGAACAGCGCCTCGAACACCGGCCGAGTGATCAGGTGCTGGGCCAACATGTCGATCGCGGCGTCCTCGGTGATCGAGTCGTTCAGGTTGCCCCGCAATCCGGCGACGAAGTGCTCGAATTCGTCGGCCGCCGGTCCGGGCGTGGCGAGCAGCCCCTTGATCCGGGTGACGTGGGCGGCGGCGATGTCGGCGATGTCCTTCGCCCAGCTCTCCCAGTAGCGCCGCTCTCCAACCTTGGCGACGATCCGCGCGTACATCGCGTCTCGGAACTCGTCGGCCGGGAACTCCATGAGCAGCTGCTCAGTGGACTTCTGAGCCGGCTGGTCAGGATCGGGGACGGTCACGCCGTCGCCGTCCGTCGGATCGGTGATCGTGACGATCTCGATCTTGTCCGGCTTGTGCTTGTTCAGCTCGATCTGGTTGACCAGCGCGTGGAACCGGTCGTCGTGGCTGCGCAGGGCCTGCAGCACCTGCCAGACGACCTTGTAGCGCTCGTTGTCCCGCAGCGCCTCCTCCGGCGCGACGCCGGTGGGCACCACCACCGGCAGCACGATGTAGCCCAGTTCCTTGCCCGGGGCCTTGCGCATCACCCGGCCGACCGACTGCACGACGTCCACCTGGGAACCGCGGGGAGTGAGGAACAGGACGGCGTCCAGCGCCGGCACGTCCACGCCTTCGGACAAGCACCGGGCGTTGGTGAGCACCCGGCACACCCCGGCCGGAATCTCCTCCTTGAGCCAGGCAAGGTGGGTGTTGCGCTCGTGGACCCCCATCGTGCCGTCGACGTGCGCCGCCTGAACCCGCAACCGCGGCCGGTCCTCGGGCGCGTCGATCAGGGCCCGGTCGGCGAGGTCGGGGAAGGCGGCAGCCGCGGCCTTGGACGCCTTGATGTGCTGGGCGAAAGCCACCGCCGTCCGCATCGGCGCTGTGGTACCCGCTGGACCATCGCCATCGGTTGCCGGGCCGAAGTTCTTCGCCAGGCCGTTCCAGCAACCGATCAGCTTCGCTGCCTGATCGAGCTGGATCTCCCCGGAGTGCGCCATAGCCTGCTGGAAATTCTCCGCGACGTACTTCTCGTCGACGGCCAGCACCAACACCTTGTAGTCGGTGAGCAGGTCGGCCTCCACCGCCTGGCCGAAGCCGAGCCGGTGCAGCTCCGGACCGAAGACGCCTTCGTCGCCCATATCGGCGAGGACCGCGTCGGCGTCGGTCGCCTTGCGCCTGACCTCCTCGCCGAACACGCGCGGGGTCGCGGTCATGTACAGCCGCTTGGCCGCCTTCAGGGCATCGGCGTCGTGCACCCGCACGAACGCGGACTCGTCTCCCTCGGCGAGGGTGACGCCGGTCGTCCGGTGCGCCTCGTCGCAGACGACCAGATCGAACCCGGGCAGGCCGAGCTCCTGTGCCCGAGTGACCACGTCGATCGACTGGTAGGTGGAAAACACCACCCGCATGCGCCCGCCGGCGTTCGTGCTCGCCTCGAACCGGCTCAGCAGCGCCTGCGGGTCGGTCGAGGCAGGCTCGGTCAGGTCGATCGGCAGCTGGTCGGCGTCGTCGGACGGCGCGCGCCGTCCGACCCGGACATCCGAGCAGACCGCGTACGGCGCGATGTCCACCTCGGCGTTGGCCATCCACTCCCGCAGGCTCTGGCTCAGCAGCTGGATGCTCGGCACCAGGAACAGCACCGTGCCGCCGGCGCCGACCAGCTCCTCGGCGATCCGCAGGCTGGTGAAAGTCTTCCCGGTGCCGCAGGCCATCACCAGCTGGCCCCGGTCGTGCTCGGCGAGCCCGGCGCGGACGTCGTCCAGCGCCTTCTGCTGATGCGGGCGCAGCGCCTTCTTGCCCGTCGGGACGACGACCTCCGGCGTCGTCCAGGAGAACTGGTCCCAGTCGATGGCGGCGTCGGCGAGGTAGCCGATGTCGACGCGCTGAGCCACTCCCCCGGCCAGCGTCTCCTCGGCGTTGGACGACCAGCCCGCTGCCGTGTCGAACACGATCCGCTTGGTGAACTGGGCGGAGGCGGAGGCGGAGGCGGAGACGAACGAGTCGATGTCGGCCTTGGCGACCGTGCGACCCGATGCGTAGAACTTGCACTGGATGGCGGTGAGCCCGCCGTCGTCGGCGTTCGCCGCGACCAGGTCGATGCCGGTGTCGGGCCGGCCGGCGCGCTCTGGCCAGTCCGACCACAGCCAGACGTCGGAGAACCGCGACTTCCACTCGGGGTCGGAGGTCAGGTAGGCCCTGATCAGTCGCTCGAACTTACTGCCCTTGTCCCGCTCGTCCAGCGCTTCACTGCGCAGCCGGTCCAAGACAGCGTGGATGGTCCCCGTCACGCTTCGCATCTTGCCCGACAGAACGTCCGGACAGGGTTGCCCCGCCCGGACGAGTCGCCCCCTCGCAGGGCCCGAGATTGATTGGACCCACGTCCACCGACGTTGGCCTACGGTCGACGACCACCCCCTCCAAGCCGTCGCGCCTCGTGCACCCGAGGCCGCTTTGCGATTCGTGCTGACGGCTCACGTGACGTGCGTTCCGCACTGGGCAGTGCGCTCGACAACGCTTCTAGGCCCCGCAGTCAGGGAAAGAGTGTGACTTGCGGCCGCTCGTCGACGCCCCCGGCCGCGGCCCAGACCCGGCGCACTTCGGACAGTGGGAGGCCCGCGTCGTTTGCGATCTGCTGTAGGGCGGGTTCCCCGCCCAGAAGGGCTATTGCTCGCGGGAGGAGCACTGGCTGTTCGGGCTCACCAAGTGGGCCAGGCTCAGGGAAGCCCCACACGCTGAGCTGCTGCGTGCCGCGGCGGTAGCTGTGATCGGTGAGCCGGCCCAGTTTATGAGCGCGCATGACCAGCGCCTTGAGGCTTAGCCCCCATCGGTGCTTGAGGTCTTGAAACCGAACCCAGTCTAGGCGGGTGGGAAGGTCTGCGCGAATCTCCTCGGCCGGAGCTAGAAATTCTGCGGCGAAGGCATGTGCTTGCGCCTCGGCGAGTCGGGAGCCGGGCTCGGTGTCATGGTGCATAACCAGATGCCCGAGCTCATGGGCGCCGTTGAACCGGCCACGCGCCTTGTCCTCCTTGCCGGGATTCAGCAATACCAGCGGCCGAGGGGGAAGCATGCTGCCTCGGTGAGGCGCGACGGCCTGTTGGTGGGAGAAGGCGTCGACCCGATGGCTGGCGTTCTCTAAGCGGGCTACCGCTACGCCGTGTGATTCCAGCAACCGGATAACGTGGGGTATCGGGCCAGAACTGATCCCCATGGCGCGACGAGTCTCGCGGGCAGCCTCCGCGACGATTTCCTCGCCGACTTCACCCTGCAGTGTCAAATCAGGCAACGTTAAATCTGGGAGTGTTATCGGAGGTAAATCGACCGACAGCTCGGTGGCGGAAAAGACACTCAGTACGAGTTCGCCGAAGGCCAGCGCCTGTTCGCGTTCCATCGCGGTTGTGGCGCGCAGGCTGCGAAAATGGGCCGCGCTGGCCGGCAGGCTGGTTACAGGGTGGCCGGCGCGGAAGAAGTCGACGGGCACTCCTAGCGCATCCGCCAATCCGGTGAGCACTGGGAGCGTGGGTTTGGTTTGGCCCTTCTCGAATTGCCCGACCGCTGCCGGGGTGATGTCCAGCTCCCGAGCGAGCTTGGCGCGGGGGTAGGCGGCTAGGCGACGTGCGAGGGCTAACCGACTGGGGTCGAAGTCAACCGCCACCCCCGCGGCACGCCTTTCGGTGGCACGTCGGCGTGCAGCGTCGAAATCCAAGGGCAAGTCAGTATTCACGACTCGTCCATGCCGGCCGGCCGCTGACCTCCCTGGCCCTTGTCGCGCTTGAGCTTGACCTCCGGCTCGGACGCCTGGATGTCGTCGTAGTTGGGCGGCGGCGTCGTCGCACCAGTCGGCGTACTCGGACGGCGCAGCGGATCGGCTGCGGCTAGCGGGGCGACGGCAAACCAAGGAAGGTCGCCGTCTCGCGGGAAACCCACCCAGGCTCGAGTGGCGCCGTTATCGAGCCCCTGCCAGGTGAGGTGAAGAAACCGCAGTACCGCCGGATCGCTGGCTCGAACGGGGAACAGTGCGCCATCGGAGGGGTAGTAGGCGCGCGAGTTGGCCAGCGCGCCGGACTGGCGGACCTCGCTATCGTCCCAGCGCTGGCTGTCGATACTCCATGTCGTCGCCGACGACCGGGCCTTGCCGATGTGGAGCACCCGGCCGGCGTGCTTAACCTGCAGGCTGTGGTCGACCACGGCAGCGTCGATCCCCTGACCCTGTAGCCGCCGGACGCCGATGTTGCGCACGTTCCGGCTGCTCTGTACGCCCAGCACCATCCGGTCATCGCCGATGTCGGACTCGTGCCGGTCCAGGTTGCGGGGCCAGACCTCCGCGACCACCGAGCGCAGGCTCCCGAGGATGCCCCGGTCCACCCAGTCGTCGATTACATCGCGCAGCAGGGCGTCGGCGGCGTCGTCGTACGGCACGCCCTGTGTTATAGCACGAGACGCAGAGGATGTAGCGGACACGCTCAGGATCGTCAGAAAATGAAGCAGATACGCATAACCCATGGTTGAGTGTCGTCGGCGGCCGTCGCCCCGGGTTCCGGCACTGGGTGGCGGGCTCTATCGCCGCGAACCTGTTCCGTGACCCCGTTCAGGAGGCAACAACATGTACGAGCTCGACCTGCACCCGGTAGAAGGCAGCGGCGTGGGAGGGAAGAGCGGTGACGCGATCACCGCCCGCTTCACCACCCCGGCGGGCCGGGAGGCGGTGATCGTCGTCGACGGCGGCTTCACCGACGACGGCCAGCGGATCGTCGACCACGTCCAGGCCTTCTACGGCACCTCGTCGGTCGACCTGGCCATCTCCACCCACCCTGACGCCGACCACATCAACGGGCTGGCCACCGTTCTGACCGAGCTCGACGTCGCCGAGCTGATGGTCCACCAACCGTGGAGGCACGCCGCGGACACCAGCGAGTTCAGCAATATCGAGGCCATCGAGAAGCTGGTCGCCGTCGCGACCGAGCGCGGCACCACCGTCCGTGAGCCGTTCACCGGTGAGCAGGCCTGCGACGGTGCGGTGACGATCCTCGGTCCTACCACCGACTTCTACGCCGACTGCGCGGCCCGCCACCTGCAGGAGGTATCCACCGGGACCGCTGCGGCGCGCATGGCGACGGCAGCCCCAGCCGGTGGGCTGTTGACCAAGGCCACCGCGCTGGTGGCACACGCGCTGTCGTTCCTGCCGGTGGAGACCCTGGGTGACGACGGTGACTCTGGGCCGCGCAACGACTCTTCGGCCATCACCCTGCTGCAGCTGGACGGGGAGCGATTCCTGCTCACCGGCGACGCCGGCATCGCCTCGCTGTGGGGAGCCGCTAACGCCTACCAGGCGTACGTCGGCGGCCCCTTTTCAGCCTTCCCGCTGCGGTTCTTCCAGCCGCCCCACCACGGCAGCCGGCGCAACCTGTCTCCCTCGGTCCTAGACCACATCATCGGGACCAAGAACCGCCCGCACGGTGTCACCGGGGCCACCATCAGCGCCGCTGCGGACGACCTCAAGCACCCCTCCCCCAAGGTCACGAACGCGCTGCTGCGCCGCGGCGTGACCTCCTCGGTCACCGGCAGCAAGACCGTGTGCTGGTCCAGCCCCGACGCCCCCAGCCGCGGCTGGACCACCGCCCCCACCCTGCCGCCGATGTCCGAAGACGACTGAGCCGGTGCCGGTGCCCAGCTTCTACACGGCCGTCGCGCGGCTGCTCCCAGCTCTGTTCGCCGTGTCCCCCGGCCTGGTCCTGCTCAGCCCCGATTTCTTGGCCGAGCCCAAGCGATGGATTGGTCTCAGCGGAACGCTGGGGGGGTACACGGTGATTGCCCTCGTGGTCCGCCGAATAGGACGGTGGCGTGAACCGGGTCTGCTGACTCGGTGGGGCGGATACCCCACCACCTCGGCACTGCGGCTCACCGACCCCGACGCCGACCCGGTCGCCCGCGAGCGCCGCCGTGCCGCGCTCGAGAAGTTGTACGGCCATCCCCTGCCCACCGCCGAGGAAGAGGTGGCAGAGCCGGTGCGCTCCACCCAGCGAATCCGGGACGCCGAGCGACGACTGCGGGCCAAGGCAGCCGCCCACGCCGGGTCCTCGCCGCTGCTGGCTAGCGAGAACCGAGCGTACGGATTCATGCGCAACACCTGGGCGCTCAAGCCACTCGGGCTCGTCCTCGCGGTCGCGGCGTGTGCCGTCGCGTGTTTCCTCGGCGTCGACCGCGGGTGGACGCCGAGCCTGGCGATGGCCGCGGGCTGGAGTGCCGTGGTCACCGTGGCGTGGTTGACGTTCTTTCGGCCGGCGGTCATCCACGCGGTGG
The DNA here is from genome assembly GCF_900109665.1 of Blastococcus sp. DSM 46786. Lineage (GTDB taxonomy): Bacteria > Actinomycetota > Actinomycetes > Mycobacteriales > Geodermatophilaceae > Blastococcus > Blastococcus carthaginiensis. Next base: position 1,000 of record NZ_FOAO01000026.1, on the reverse strand, counting down.
CCAAGGACTACGCCGAGCGGCTCTTTGACGTGCTGGACCAGCTTCCGGCAGAGCAGTCGACATAGCGGGTGACCAGCACGGCCACCCTGGACCAGCTGCAGTTCGAACAGCAACCAAGGTCGGCACCGACGATCCCGGCCTTCGAGCCGGCCTGGCCTGGCAGTCGATATCCGACCGTTCAGTCGATCCGAGATGTCAGAGGGGGCCGCCAGGCTTCCTACGCACGACCACCTTGCCGTGAGCCCAGTCGGCTGACGGCTTCGGCATACGTCCTCTAGGAGACATACAGATGAACCCGTACGGCATCCAGCTCCGGCAGCCACTGGCCGGCGACATCATCGGTAACAAGATCACCATCGCAGCCATTGGTACCGCGTTCGAGGCCAGCTACGGCTGGCGTCTGGTCAACGGCGACACCACAGTGGCCCAGGGCTACTTCCAAGCTGGCTCCATGGGCCTGCTGGAGCCCTTCGTCCACCAGGCCGACGTCTCCACCGACTACTCCGGACCCGCCGCCCTACGAGTTTTCGGCGACGATCCGTCCGGGGAATCCGAAGGCACCGACCTGGTCGAGATCCCCGTGGTGGTACTGGCCGGCACCACCGGCTACCACGCCCACCAAGTCGTAGCCGGGGACACCCTCACCAAGCTCGCTGAGCAGTACGGCGCCACAGTCGTCAACATCGTACTGGCCAACGGCCTGTCCGACCCGGACAAGATCCGCGTCGGACAGCTCCTTCGCATCCCGGCCTGACCCACCCTCTGGCCGGCCACCGCAACCGACGGCCGGCCAGAGGCGCCGACATCCGGAACGGAGACTGCTGCACGGAGAGGCGACAGGTTGGTTCTCGGGACCGACCCTTGATTGGATACTCGCGTCCCCTCCCCTAGCAAGATCACGAGCCGACACAGACCCGTGAATAGGTGAGTTGCAGGCGCGCGTCAGCGCGGGGCGGGCGAAGCCCGTCCTCCGGTACTTCTGCACTCGGGTCAGGCAGCC
>NZ_FOAO01000017.1:119857-120641 GCF_900109665.1 Blastococcus sp. DSM 46786 | reverse complement strand
CCCCGCCCAGACCAGCGGGTTGATAGGCCGGAAGTGGAAGCACCGCAAGGTGTGGAGCTGACCGGTACTAACAGGCCGAGGGCTTGACCACACACACCTCCTCCACGAGGGCCCTGTGTACCAAGTCATCAACGAAGAAGACTGTTTCGCGTCCACTGTGCGGTTCTGAACGCACGAACCAGCCCCCCCAGCGGGGAAGTTCGAAGTTCACAGAGTTACGGCGGCCATGGCGAGAGGGAAACGCCCGGCAACATTCCGAACCCGGAAGCTAAGCCTCTCAGCGCCGATGGTACTGCCCTGGAGACGGGGTGGGAGAGTAGGACGCCGCCGGACATACTTCACCGAACGGGGGTCAGAGCTAGTGCTCTGACCCCCGTTCGCTTTTTCCATGTCCGCCGCCGGCCATTTCGGTCGTGTGCGGCGTCGAGCAAAGAGGTACCGAGAACACATGACTGCTCCGCGACGTGGCCCCGGTGGGTCCGATTCCGGGCGAGGGCGGCCGGCGTCCCGCGGCTCTCGGCCCCAGGCGGATCGCCGGGCTGGTGGAGACGCTGCTTCTCGTGGCGGGTCGCGGGGCGACCGTCCCCGCGGGGACTGGCAGGACCGGCGTGCCCAGGGTGACCGTCCGCAGCGTTCGGATCGCCCGCAGCGCTCGGACCGCCCGCAGGGGGATCGTCCCCGCGGTGACCGGCAGGACCGCCGTCCCCAGGGTGACCGTCCGCAGCGTTCGGACCGCCCGCAGGGTGACCGGCCCCGCGGTGACTGGCAGGACCGCCGTCCGCAG
>NZ_FOAO01000017.1:119045-119508 GCF_900109665.1 Blastococcus sp. DSM 46786 | reverse complement strand
GACCGTCCCCGCGGGGACTGGCAGGACCGTCCGCAGCGTTCGGACCGCCCGCAGCGTTCGGACCGCCCGCAGGGTGACCGGCCGCGCGGGGACTGGCAGGACCGCCGTCCTCAGGGGGATCGTCCCCGTGGTGACTGGCAGGACCGGCGTCCCCAGGGTGACCGTCCGCAGCGTTCGGACCGCCCGCAGGGCGACCGTCCGCGCGGGGACTGGCAGGACCGCCGTCCCCAGGGTGACCGTCCGCAGCGCTCGGACCGCCCGCAGGGTGACCGTTCCCGCGGGGACTGGCAGGACCGCCGTCCCCAGGGTGACCGCCCGCAGCGCTCGGACCGCCCGCTGCGCTCGGACCGCCCGCAGGGTGACCGGCCCCGCGGGGACTGGCAGGACCGCCGTCCTCAGGGGGATCGTCCCCGTGGTGACTGGCAGGACCGCCGTCCCCAGGGTGACCGTCCGCAGCGCTCCG
>NZ_FOAO01000017.1:0-118920 GCF_900109665.1 Blastococcus sp. DSM 46786 | reverse complement strand
CGCGGGGACTGGCAGGACCGCCGTCCCCAGGGTGACCGTCCGCAGCGCTCGCAGGGCGACTGGCGCGAGCGTCGTCCTGCCGGAGACCGGCCCACGCAGGACCGGCGACCGCCCGTGCCCGCTGGTCCGGAGATCCCCGAGTGGGCGGACCCGCGAGACCTGGACCCGGCGATTCGCGCTGCCCTCCGCGGCTTGGACCCGCGGAACTCCGCGACGGTGGCCGGCCACCTCGTGGTCGCCGGCACCCTGGTCGACGAGGACCCGGAGACCGCGCTCGCCCATGCCCGGGCGGCCCGCGACCGGGCCTCGCGCCTGGCCGTCGTGCGTGAAGCGGTGGGCGTCGCGGCTTACCACGCCGGGGACTACGCCGAGGCCGCCCGGGAGATCCGCGCCTACCGCCGCATGAGCGGGGACCAGGGCTACCGGGCGGTGCTGGCGGACTGCGAGCGGGCGCTCGGACGTCCTGAGGTCGCCATCCGCCTGGTGAACGAGGCACTCGCCGCGCCCGTCGACGACGAGGAGAGCGTGGAACTCCGCCTGGTCGAGGCCGGGGCCCGCCAGGACCTGGGCGAGGCGGCCGCTGCCCGCCTCGTCCTCGAGCGCGCCCTCGGTGGCCGTTCCGACCCCTCGGCCCTGGACGCCGGCGATCTGGGGAAGCTGCGGGTGGCCGCCGCCTACGCCGAGCTGCTGCGGGCCCAGGGCGAGGACGTAGAGGCCGACCGGTGGCTCGAGGCGATCGCGGCGATCGACCCGGAGCTGGCAGGTGAGGACCTGGGTGTGGAGTTCGCCGAGGTCGACCTGAGCGAGGGGCTTGGCGACCCGCTCGCCGGCGACGAAGCTTCCCAAGACACCGTGCCCGGTGGCGAACTCCCCGATGAGGAGTCCCCAGCAGCCGACGCCGAGGCCGACGAGGACGACAGCACCTGGACGATGAGCTTCGCCGCGGAAGTCGAGGCGGAGGTCGCCGAACTGCTCGGTGAGACCGGCGACGACGTCCCGGCCGGCGCGGGACCGAGCGAGACGGCGGACGACCAGCCGGAGCACTGACACGGACCGGATCGTCGGGCTCGTCCACACCCGCGATGGGCATCCACAGATCGGTCGGGCGGGTCACCGTGGCCGATCCCGGCGAGCAGGCTGCGGTCATGACCGTGGCTGTGATCGATCGCAACGACGTGGTCCTGCGGGGGCGGTTGTCCGCCCCCGCAGAACTGCGCACCCTGCCGAGCGGCGACGCGCTGGTGAGCTTCCGGTTGGTGGTGCGCCGGCCGGGGCCCAGCGTGCGCGGCCGGTCGGTGGACGTCCTCACCTGCATCACCTACGACCGGGGGCTGCAGCGTCGGGTCGCGGCCTGGCAACCGGGTGACGTCGTGGAGGTGGAAGGCGCGCTGCAGCGGCGCTTCTGGCGCACAGGCTCGGGCACCGCGTCGGTGTGCGAGGTCAACTGCCGGCGCGGACGCAAGATGCCGCGATCGGCCGCGCGGGCGGCGGGGGAGACGGCCTGAAGCGGTGCTCTGCCGCTCAGTCCGCGAGCGGTCGCAGCACCAGGCCCGTGCGCGGCTTCGGCACGAAGAGGGTCGACTTCCGCGGCATGCGGGCGCCGGCACGCGCGACCGCGGCCACGTCCGTGGGCGATGGCGCACGCAGCAGCACGGCGACGCCTGCGCGCTCCACCGCAGTTGCCAAGGCCTCTTCGAGCCCGTGAGCGATCACGACGGCGTCCACGGTGTCCGGTCGCGCCCACAGCACCTGCAGCAGCCCGTGGTGCGCGAGCACCACGTCCAGGTCGCGCCAGGCGGGCGGCTCCTCGGCCGGGACGGCGGCCCGGACCTCGGGAGCGGCGGCGGTGAGCCGGACCAGGCGGGCGCCGTCGCTGAGCAGCAGCCCCCGCTCGGCCGGGTCGCCGAGCCACGCCCTCGCGGCCGCGACGACCGCACCGGGGCCCGCCCCGTCGACCGGCACCCCGGCTGTGACGAAACCCCGGGCGGCGGCCACTACCGCGGCGTCGAAGGGAAGATCCGGCACCACGCGGTGGATCGGGTCGACCCGCAGGCCGCCAGGGCCCATCGGGGTGACCAGGGCGAGCACCGCGTCCGATCCCGCCGCACCGTCCTGCGTGCCGGCGTTGGCGCGCGCCGCCGCGAACCGGTGGTGCCCGTCGGCGATCACCGCGCGGGTGCGGGACAGCGCCTGCGTGGCCGCCTTGAGCGTCGCGACGTCGTCCACCCGCCACAACCGGTGCAGCACCCCGTCCCCGTCGCGCAGCTCCATCGTCGGGGCCGACCGCTGCACCCTTGCGCTCACCTCGGCCACGTCCGGCTCCGGATCGTGGGCGAGCACGATCGGCTCCAGGTCCGTGCGCGTCGCTGCGAGCAGCGCCCGGCGTCCTTCGACCGCTGCGGGGTAGGTGTCCTCGTGGGGCAGCACCGCGGCCGAGCCGGCAGGCGGCAGGGCGACCGCGCCCAGCCAGCCCACCGTGGCCGGCGCACCATCGGCGGGCTGCAGCTCGTAGAGCCACAGTGCGGCTGCGGCGTCCCGGACGAGCACCCCATCGGTGAGCCACGACCGCAGCGTGGTCGCGGCGAGATCGGCGGACGCGTCCGCGTCTCCCTGTCGCCCGTCGACCTGGGGCAGGATCAGGCGCACGATGTTGTGCGGGTCGGCGTCGGCCAGCCGAGCGCGGCCGGCCGGGGTCACCAGGTCGTAGGCTGGCGAGCTGACGCGGGCCAGGTGCCCGGGATCCCGGTTCCGGTAGGTCAGCGCCCGGAACGGCCGGACCTCCAGGCCCGGACCCGACCCGGGTGGCGTTCGGGGTCCCACCGACGACGAGAGCACGACGAGGATCGTAGGAGCGCCACCGTCGGTCGCCGTCGGTCGCTCCTCCCGGACCGGCGCACGGCGGTGCCCGGCAGTGGTCGAGGAAGGGGGCGGCGGTGCCAGCAGCAGGCGCACCGGAGGACCGCGGCGGAGGCCGCGAGGCGCCTGCCGGCGGCGTCTACGACTGGTACCACCGCGGCCTGGAACTGCTCGCCGACCGGCACCCCGACGCCGCGGCGACCCTCCTGGCCCGCGCGGCGGAGGCCGAACCGGGGTCGCGCAGCGTGCGTGAGGCGCTGGCCCGCGCCCAGTACGACGCCCACCGCTACCCGGAGGCGATCGAGAGCTTCACCCGCCTCATCGCCTCCGACCCCGCGGACGACTACGCGCGGTTCGGCCTCGGGCTGGCCGCCAGCCGCGCCGGCGACCTGGCCCTGGCCGCCGAGCAGCTGGCGCTCGCCGTCGCCATGCGGCCCGATCTCGCGCACTACGCGCGGGCGCTCCGCGAGGTCCGGGCCCGCCGGACGAGGGGATCCGCGTGACCAGCCAGGCCGGCCCCTCCGCGCTCCCGGCCCTGGCCGCCGGCTGCGCCCAGCCGCCGACACGGCGGTACGACGTGGCGTTGCTCGACCTCGACGGGGTCGTCTACGTCGGGCCCGACGCCGTCCCCGGAGTCCCCGCGGCGCTGGCCGGGGCCCGCGCCGAGGGGATGCGCCTCGGGTTCGTCACGAACAACGCCGCCCGCACGCCCGAGCAGGTGGCCGCGCACCTGACCGAGCTGCAGGTACCCGCCGGTCCCGGCGACGTGATCACCAGCTCGCAGGCGGCGGCGACCGTCGTGGCCGAGCTGCTCGGTGCCGGTGCGCGCGTCCTCCCGGTCGGCGGCCCGGGGGTCGCCGCCGCGCTGGAGGCGGCCGGTCTCACGGTGGTCGTGCGCGCGGAGGACGGGCCCGAGGCGGTCGTCCAGGGCTACGGACGGGAGGTGGGCTGGACCCAGCTGGCCGAGGCCGTCGTCGCCGTCCGCAACGGCGCCCGGCACGTCGCGACCAACACCGATGCCACGATCCCCTCGCCGCGCGGTCCGCTCCCCGGCAACGGCGCGATGGTCGCGGTGGTCCGGCAGGTCACGGGGCAGGAGCCGCTGGTCACGGGGAAGCCGGATCCGGCGATGCACGCCGAGTGCGTCCGCCGCACCGGTGCGGAACACCCCCTGGTGGTGGGCGACCGCCTGGACACCGACATCGAGGGCGCACGCCGCGCCGGAGCGGCCAGCCTGCTGGTCTTCTCCGGGGTGACCGATCCGGCCACGCTGGTCGCCGCCGGGCCGGATCACCGGCCCGATCTGCTCGCCGCCGACGCCTCCGGCCTCCTCCACCAGCACCCGGCGGTGACGGTGGACGGCCCGACCTGGCGGTGCGGCGGCTGGACGGTCCGGCAGGCGGAAGGCGGGGACGCGCTCGAGCTCCGCGGGCCCGATTCCGACCCGGCGAACACGGCCTCATCGCGCTCCGACGACCTCGACGGGCTGCGGGCGCTCTGCGTCGCGCACTGGGCCGCCCACCCCGGGGACGGAGCAGCGGTGCGGGTGCTCGCTCACGGAGCGGCGGCGACCGCGAGCGCCCTGGCCTGGGGTCTGCCGTCGGGCGGCGCGCGCTGACCCGCCGGGGCTCAGAGCAGCTTGCGCAACCGCAGAAGGTCCCGCAGGCCCGCCTCGAGCTTGACCCGCCCGCTGGCCCACGCCGGACCGAAGGAGAGCCGGCCGTCGGTGAGGGCCACCAGGTCGTCGCTGGTCATCGTCAGCCGGATGTCGGCCTTGGGCACGCCCGCGCCGTCGGGGACGGCGTGCAGGTTCCGCACCGATCCCGAGCTCAGCCGGCCGAGGACCACCTGCTCCAGGTCGGTCAGCCGGCAGGACAGGCTGCGGTCGAGCCCGGCCGCCGCGGGATTCGCGGCGAGGTCGCCGAGGATGCCCCTGAGGGCGGTCATGCACTGGTCCATGGTGGCCACGCGGAGCGGTCTCCCCTGGGATCGGCGGCGGGTGCGGTCGCCCGACGCTATCGCGAGGCTCCGTCCAGCCCGTCCACGTCGTGCCCGGCCGGTAACCTCCGCTGCAGACGCCGGCGCGTCCGCGAGCGCCCGTCCCGGCCTGCCCGACCCGTTCCCCCGAGAGGTGCTCCGTGACCGAGCCGACCGCCCCGCGACCGGTGCCCGGGCCGTACCGCCCGGGGCCTGCGCCGGTCGCCGTCCCCGGGGATCCGTCGACCGAGCCACGACCGGAGCGGGTCCCCGAGGCGCCGGCGGAGGACCGGACGACGCCCGCGGACGGCGGCGACGGCCGGCTGGACGGTCTCGACGAGCTGCCCGTGTCCGAGCACGTCGCCGTCTTCGAGGCCGAGCACGCGCGCCTGCAGCGCGAGCTCGGCACGATCGACCCGCGCTGATGGCCCGTCGCAGCCGGCTCGACGCCGAGCTCGTGCGCCGCGGCCTGGCCCGGTCGCGGGAGCACGCGGTGAGCCTCATCGCCGAGGGGCGGGTCGCCGTCGCGGGGCAGGCGGCCACCAAGCCGGCCACCGGCGTCGAGGCGGGCACCCCGGTGGTGGTGCGCACCGACCCGGACGAGCCCTCGTGGGTGTCGCGCGGCGCGCACAAGCTGTTGGGTGCGCTGGAGGCCTTCCCGGTGCCGGTCGAGCGGCGGCGGGCGCTGGACGCCGGGGCCTCCACCGGGGGATTCACCGAGGTGCTGCTGCGGCGCGGGGCGGCCGAGGTCGTCGCCGTCGACGTCGGGTACGGGGAGCTGGCCTGGTCGCTGCGCACCGACGACCGGGTGCAGGTGCACGAACGCACCAACGTCCGCACCCTGACCCCCGAGGCGATCGGTGGTCCGGCGGACCTCGTCGTCGCCGACCTCTCCTTCATCTCGCTGCGGCTGGTGCTGCCGGCGCTCACCGCCTGCGCCTCGCCCGACGCCGACCTGCTGCCGATGGTGAAGCCGCAGTTCGAGGTGGGCCGGGACCGGCTCGGCGCCGGCGGCGTGGTGCGCGATCCGGAGCACCGGGTGCACTCCGTCCTGGAGGTCGGGCGGGCGGCGCAGGCGCTGGGCTGGGGGACCGCCGGTGTGGTGGCCAGCCCGCTGCCGGGGCCGGCCGGCAACGTGGAGTTCTTCCTGTGGCTGCGGGCCGATGCCGCGCCGATCGAGGAGGACGCCGTCCGTCGAGCAGTCCAGGAGGGACCGCAGTGACCGAGCCGAGCACGGCAGCGACCGGTGAGCGGGGCCCCCGACGGGTCCTGCTCACGGTGCACACCGGACGGCGGGACATCGTCGAGCTGGCCCGCACCTCCGCGGCGCGGCTGCTCCGCGGTGGCATCGGGGTCAAGGTGCTCGAGGACGAGGCGCCCGACCTGGAGATCCCCGGCGCCGAGGTGGTGCCCTGCGACGAGGGCGCGGCGAAGGACGCCGAGATCGTCATGGTCTTCGGCGGGGACGGCACCTTCCTGCGCGCCGCGGAGCTGGCCCGGTACACCGACGCCGCGCTGATGGGGGTCAACCTGGGCCGCGTCGGCTTCCTCGCCGAGACCGAGCCCGAGGCGGTCGAGGAGACCCTGAGCGCCATCGAGGACTGCGAGTACTCGGTCGAGGAGCGGCTGGCGATCCGGGTCGACGTCGTCGACCGCGGCGGCATGGTCGTCAGCGGCACGTGGGCGCTCAACGAGATCTCCGTGGAGAAGGCGGAGCGCTCCCGGGTGCTCGACGTCGTCATCGCGATCGACGGGCGGCCGCTGACCAGCTTCGGCTGCGACGGCGTGCTCTGCGCGACCCCCACCGGGTCCACCGCCTACGCATTCTCCGCCGGCGGGCCGGTCGTCTGGCCCGACGTGGAGGCCCTGCTGCTGGTGCCCAGCAACGCCCACGCCCTCTTCGCCCGGCCGCTGGTGACCTCGCCCAACTCGGTGGTCACCGTCGCGGTCCCCGCCGACGGCAACCAGGCCCGCGTCTCGGCCGACGGGCGCCGCACTCTCGACGTCCCCGACGGCGGCCGCGTGGAGGTCCGCCGGGCGAGCCGGCCGGTGCGCATCGCGCGCGTGCACGCCGCCGCGTTCGGCGACCGTCTGGTGGCGAAGTTCGGGCTGCCCGTCCGCGGCTTCCGCGACGCCCGGCACGCCGGTCCGGGGCACGAGCTGTTCACCAGCCGCAACGTGCTCACCCGCGAGGTGGTCTCCGTCGACGACCCGGACCAGACGGCGCGGGAGGTGAGCGGTGGCAGCACGCACGACGACGCCTGAACGGACGGCGCCGACGACGGCGACCGGCCGGCTGTCGGAGCTGCGCATCCGCGGACTGGGGGCCATCGACGACGTCACCCTCGAGCTCGGCCGCGGCCTGACGGTGGTCACGGGGGAGACCGGCGCCGGCAAGACCATGGTGGTCACCGGGCTGACCCTGCTGTTCGGCGGTCGGGCCGACCCCGGCCGGGTCCGGGCCAACGGCCGCGCCGGGGTGGAGGGGCGGATGGAGCTGCCCCCGGAGTCGCCCGCCTGGGCGCGGGCGGCCGACGCCGGCGCCGATCCCGACGACGACGGCAGCCTCATCCTCGCCCGCACCGTCAGCGCCGAGGGCCGGTCGCGCGCCTACCTGGGCGGGCGCAGCGTCCCCGTCGGCGTCGTCGCCGAGCTCGCCGAGAGCCTGCTCGCGGTGCACGGCCAGACCGACCAGCTGCGGCTGTCCCGCCCCGCCGAGCAGCGCCGCGCGCTCGACCGGTACGCCGGTGCCGACCACCTAGCCCTCCTGGACCGCTACCGCGCCGCCCACCAGCGGTGGCGGGAGCTCGCCGCCGACCTGGACCGCCGGCGGGGGCAGGCCCGGGAGCTGGCGCAGGCCGCCGACGTGCTGCGGCACGGGCTGGAGGAGATCGCCGACGTCGCCCCCGAACCGGGTGAGGACGAGGCCCTGGACACCCAGGCCAAGCGGCTCAGCGACGCCGACGCGCTGCACGCCGCGGCCGACGAGGCGCGGATGGCCCTGGTCGGCGACGTGACCGGCGACCTGGGCGCCGGCGAGGTGCCGCAGGACGCCACCGCGGCGCTGGCCATCGCCGAGCGCGCCCTGGCCGGCTCCGACGACCCGACGCTGGTCATGCTCGCCCAGGATCTCGCGGACGCCGTCGCCGTGGTCTCCGACGTCGCGGGCCAGCTCGCCGGGTACGTGGCCGACCTCGACGCCGACCCCGCCCGCCTGGCGGAGGTGCTCGACCGCCGCGCCGCCCTGACGGGGCTCGTCCGCAAGTACGCCGACCCCGGTGCGGGCGTCGCGGGCGTGCTCGCCTGGGCCGAGGACGCCGCGCGCCGGCTCTCCGAGCTCGACGTCTCCGACGAGGCGCTCGAGGCGCTGGCGGCCGAGCGCGATGCCGCCCGCGCGGAGGTCGACCGCCTGGGCGCCGGGATCTCGGCGGGGCGGCGCGCGGCCGCGGAGGGTTTCGCCACCGAGGTCGGGGACGAGCTGGCGGGCCTGGCGATGAAGAGCGCCCAGGTCTCCTTCAGCATCAACAGCCACCCCGACGACCCGGGCCCCGAGGGCATCGACGAGGTCGCGCTGCTGCTGGCCGCCCACCCGGGTGCGCCGCCGCGGCCGGTCCACAAGGGGGCCTCCGGCGGTGAGCTCTCCCGCGTCATGCTCGCCATCGAGGTCGTCTTCGCCGGCGCCGACCCGGTGCCGGTCATGGTCTTCGACGAGGTCGACGCCGGGGTCGGCGGCCAGGCCGCGGGGGAGATCGGGCGGCGGCTGGCCCGGCTGGCCCGCGACCACCAGGTCGTCGTCGTCACCCACCTCGCCCAGGTCGCCGCCTTCGCGGACACCCACCTGGTCGTCGACAAGGCGCCGGACACCGGCGCCGGGGTCACCGCCACCGACATCCGCTCGGTCGACGGCGAGGACCGCGTGCGGGAGCTGGCCCGGATGCTCTCCGGCCTCGCCGACAGCGACACCGGGCAGGCGCACGCGCGGGAGCTGCTCGCCGTGGCGGCCGCCGCCCGTTGACCGGCGTTCCCCGGAGCGGGTGAGCGGGGGAGTGCCGCGCCACCCACCGGGGTAGGGCGCGTCGGTGACGTGCTTCTCCTCGACCGACGAGTCCGCGCACTACGGCTTCTCGGTGTGCATGCTGCTCAGCCAGTACCGGGACCAGCTCGGATGGGCCGAGGAGGGGGTCGACGAACTCGGGACCGGTGACGCCACGGCCGTCTCCGACGTCGTCCGCGCGCTGCCCTGCCTCCGGGTGCGCAGCTACGACATCAGCGCCCCGTCGGTGGAGCAGGCCCGCGCCAACATCGCTGGGCGGGGCGTCGCCGAGCGGTACACCGTCGAGCTCGGCGACTTCTTCGACCAGGCCGACTCCGCGGGAGGCAGCCCGGCCCGGACCGTGATCTCCAACCCGCCGTACATCCCCGCGCCCGACCGCGACATCCTGATGCCCGAGCTGTGGGGCGGGGTGCGCGGCAACGACCTGGTGCTGCAGCTGCTCAAGGTCGGCTACACCGACGTGATCACCGCCGTCGCCAGCTACTCCGACCCCGAGACGACGGTGCGCACGGCCGAGGAGCTCGGCTACCGGGTGGCCAACTTCCTGGCCATGGGGCTGGACTACGGCCCCTACAGCAGCGAGCCCAAGGTCCGCGAGCACATCCGCCGGCTCTGCGCGGACGGGCACGGCTGGGCCGGCGACGACGGCTACATGGTCGCCATCGCGCTGTTCACCCGCGACCAGGCGCTCCCCGGCGACCGCGGCGACCAGTTGCTGCGTTCTTTGCAGATCACTCCGTGATCTGGACCGCGGCCAGGAGCCGTGCGATGACATGGTGATCCTCCGGATCACACCGCGGCCAGGTGCCGTGCTCCGGTTGCGCTGAGCCGTTTCCGGCCCTTCTCGGGGACCCTTCGGGCCCCGCTCGGCGGGCCGCCTCGCGGGGCGGCTCCCCACCCCTCCTCGGGAGGCCCTCCGGGCCCCCGCTCGGAGGGGTGGTCACCTCCGCTTGGCGTAGCCGGCGAGGCCGAACTGCAGCAGGGCCAGGCCGCGCCGGCCCTGGTGGCGCAGCTCGGCCGCCAGCTCGGGGCCGCTCACCCCGGCGAGGACCCGGTCGCGCGCGAGCTCCAGCAACGAGGCGTACAGGCCCAGCACGGCGTGCGCGGCCAGCCACGGCTCGATCTGGCCCGGCCGCGCCGCGGTCTCCTCGGCGATAAGGTCGGCCAGCGAGGTGGTGAGCTCGCCCAGGATCTCCCGCTCGCGCACCTGCAGCGTGCGGCTGCCCCGGATCACCCGCGCCATGCGGGCCACCCCGTCGGCGGCCTCGGGCGTGCCCAGCAGGCTCACCGCGGCGACGACGAAGCTCCCGGCGGCCGCGGCCACCGACTCACCGGCCGGCCGCCGGCGCACCGCGTCCAGCAGAGCCGCGCGCATCGGCGGGTCGGCGTCGAAGACGAGCCCCTCCTTGACCGGGAAGTGGTTGAAGACGGTCTTCTCCACCACACCGGCGCGCTGGGCGATCTCCACCACGCTGACCGCGTCGAACCCCCGCGCGTCGAACAGGTCCGTGGCGGCGTCGACGATGCGCGCCCGGGTCTGCTGCCGGCGGTGCTCGCGGATGCCCTGTCCCCGCGGCTTCCGGCGACCGCGGGGCCGGTCCTCGGCGTCCCCCTCGGCGGGTTGCCCCCGCGGGGGAGCGGGCGGCGCGACCGGCTCGGGCGCCGGCACGGCCCGGATCACCGCCGCACCGGCAGGCGCGGGAGCGCTCTCCTCGACCTGCGGGAGGGACGCTGCGGTCGTCAGGGCTCCGGCCACTCCAGTCACACGCGCAACGCTAGTCACGACTCGGTAACGGTTCCGCGCAAGCGGCCGACCCGGCGCGCCCGGCGTGTCGGGCGGAGGTGGTGTCGGACACGTTGCGTGACCAGGGGGTTGCCGAGGCGCGTCGGAGGATCGGCCCGACCGCCGATCGTGGCAGCATGCGATGTCATGCGCATCGGCACCGTTCGCCGCGGCCGGGCTCAGGAGGCGGGTCCCGGCACCGCCGGCACCGTCCGCCTGGACCGGCGCACCAAGAACCTGACGAAGCGGTTGCGCCCCGGCGACATCGCCGTCATCGACCACGTCGACATCGACCGCGTGAGCGCCGACGCGCTGGTGGGCTGCAAGGTCGCCGCCGTGGTCAACGCCGCGCCCAGCATCTCCGGCCGCTACCCGAACCTGGGCCCGGAGATCCTGATCAACGCCGGCATCCCCCTGCTCGACGACGTCGGCAAGGACGTCTTCGCGAAGGTCAAGGAAGGCGCCGGGGTCCGCGTCGAGGACGGCCGCCTGCTCGACGCCGAGGGCACGGTCCTCGCGGAGGGCACCGAGCACGACGCCGACACCGTCGCCGCCGCGATGGCCGACGCGAAGGCCGGCCTCTCGGTGCAGTTGGAGGCGTTCGCCGCCAACACCATGGAGTACATGAAGCGCGAGCGCGCGCTCCTGCTCGACGGCGTCGGCGTCCCGGACGTGACGACGACGATCGAGGGCCGGCACGTGCTCGTGGTCGTCCGCGGCTACGACTACAAGGAGGACCTGCACGCCCTCCGCTCCTACATCCGCGACTACCGCCCGGTCCTCATCGGCGTGGACGGCGGCGCCGACGCGCTGGTCGAGGCGGGCTACTCGCCGGACATGATCATCGGCGACATGGACTCGGTCAGCGACGACGTGCTGCGCTCCGGCGCCGAGGTGGTCGTGCACGCCTACGCCGACGGCCGCGCCCCCGGGCTGGCCCGCGTGCAGGATCTCGGCGTCGACGCCATCACCTTCCCCGCGGCCGCCACCAGCGAGGACATCGCGATGCTCCTGGCCGACGAGAAGGGCGCCACGCTCATCGTCGCCGTCGGCACGCACGCCACGCTCGTGGAGTTCCTGGACAAGGGGCGCGGGGGCATGGCGTCGACGTTCCTCACCCGCCTGCGGCTGGGCGGCAAGCTGGTCGACGCCAAGGGCGTCAGCCGGCTCTACCGCAGCCGCATCTCGACGACCGCACTCGTGGTCCTGGTGATCGCCGCCTTCGTCGCGATCGGGTCGGCGCTGGCCCTGTCCGCGGCCGGGCGCGTCTACCTGGACCTGCTGCTCGACCAATGGAACAGCTTCATGTTCTGGCTGGAGAACCTCTTCGCGTGATCGACTTCCGTTACCACCTGGTTTCTCTGATCGCGGTCTTCCTCGCGGTCGCCCTGGGCATCGTCATCGGGACGACGGCGCTCAACGAGCCGATCCTCGCCGACATCGAGAACCAGGTGGCCGACCTCGAGCAGGACAAGCGGGACCTCGAGGACCGCACGCAGGAGCTCGAGGCGCAGCTGGACACCTCCGCGGAGTTCGAGGAGGCCGTGGACGACGCGCTGGTCCAGGGCACGCTCACCGACCGCTCGGTGCTCCTCGTCCCGACCAACGACACCGTCACCCCCGAGACGGTCGAAGCGGTCACCGCCCTCATCGGCGAGGCGGGCGGGTCGGTCAGCGGTGTGGTGCGGCTCCAGCCGGAGTACACCGACCCGGCCACCGGGGCCGCGCTGCAGAGCTTCGTGACCGGCCCGGGACGGCCGGCCGGCCTGCAGCTGCCCGAGAGCGGTGACACCGGCGTCCTGGTGGGCTCGCTGCTGGCGCAGGTGCTCATGATCCCGCCGGACGGGCCGGCGCCCGACACCGCCGCGGTCTCCTCCGTGCTGGCCGGCCTGGCCTCCCTGGACGTGCTCGTCCCCGAGGGCGCCTCGGTCACGCCCGCCGACCACGCAGTGCTGCTCACCGGCAGCGGGTTCACCGGTGACGACGCCGACGCCCGCAACGCCGCCCTGATCGCGCTGGCCAGCGCCCTGGACCAGCAGGGCCGGGGCGCGGTGATCGCCGGCGACGCCCCGTCGGCCCGCCCCAACGGGCTGATCGGCGCCGTGCGCGCGGACCCGGCGCTCGCCTCCGCCATCTCCACGGTCGACAACGTCGGCACCGTCGTCGGCCGGATCAGCACCGTGCTCGCGCTCGGGCAGGAGTCGCAGGGCACCTCGGGCATGTACGGGACCGGCGAGGACACCCAGCCGGTGCCGCCGCTGCCCGCCGCCGCCCAGTGAGCGCGGGGCGCACCGCGCTGCTCGCCGTCGCCGGAGCCGGGGCGGCCCGCGGCGCCCTGTCGGTGGCCGCCCGGTTGGCGGCCCGCCCCGCCGGTGAGCCGTGGCGGCGCACCAACTACGCCGGCCGCCCGGTCAGCCTCCTCGGCGGGCCGGCGCTCGCGGCCGCTGCGACGGCGTCCGCCGCGCTCGGTGCTCCACCCGGCACCCGGGCCGCCGCGGTGGTGGTCGGTGCCGCGTCCGGCCTCGTCGGCGGCTACGACGACCTCGCCGGCGCCCGGCCGGAGCAGGCCCGGGACAAGGGGCTCGCCGGTCACCTGCGGGCGCTGCGGGAGGGCCGGGTGTCCGCCGGCGCGGTGAAGGTCGCCGGGATCGGGGCCGCCGCCGCGACGGCGGCCCTGCTGACCCGCGGGAGCGGCCGCGGCGCCGGTGCGCTCGTCGACGGCGTGCTCACCACCGGTCTCGTGGCCGGGACGGCGAACCTGCTCAACCTGCTCGACCTGCGGCCGGGGCGCGCGGCCAAGGTGGGCGTCCTGGCCGCAGCCGCCGGCCTCGGCGGGCCCGCCGGGAGGCTGGCCGCCGGGCCGCTCGGGGCAACTCTCGCGGTGCTGCCCGAGGATCTCGGCGAGCGGGTCATGCTCGGTGACAGCGGGGCCAACGCCCTCGGCGCGCTGCTGGGGCTGCGGCTCGCCGCCGTCGGCTCGCGCGCGGTCCGGGCCGGCGCGCTGGTCGCGGTCAGCGGCCTCACCCTCGCCAGCGAGCGGGTCAGCTTCACCCGCGTCATCGAGGCCACGCCGGGCCTGCGCGAACTGGACCGCCTCGGCCGCCGTCCCTCGTGACCGGGCGGCAGGTGGCCCGCGGGGTGGCCGGTGCCGCCGCGCTGATCGCGGTGCTCACCGTCCTGTCCCGGCTGGGCGGGTTCGGCCGCACGCTGGTCTTCACCAACACGGTCGGCCCCGGCAGCACCGGCGACACCTACCTCGCGGCCAACAACGTGCCGAACATCGTCTTCGAGGTCGTCGCCGGCGGTGCGCTGGCCAGCCTCGTCGTCCCCATGCTCGCCGGCGGCATCGCCGCCGGGGACCGCGAGCAGGTGCGGCGCACGGCGTCGGCCCTGCTCGGCTGGACCCTGCTGCTGCTCGTGCCCCTGGCGGTGCTGGTGGCGTTGCTGGCCGAGCCGATCGCGCGGCTGCTGCTCGGCGCGGAGGACCCCGAGCAGGTGGAGCTCGCCGCCCGCTTCCTGCTGGTCTTCGCGCCGCAGGTGGTCCTCTACGGCATCGGCATCGTCCTCACCGGCGTGCTGCAGGCCCACCGGCGCTTCGCCGGCCCGGCGCTCGCGCCGCTGCTGTCCAGCGTCGTCGTGGCGGCGGCCTACCTGGCGTTCGCCGCCATGGGCGGCGGGCAGGAGGTGGCGGGGTTGTCCACGCCCGCCGAGCTCGTGCTCGGCGTGGGGACGACGCTCGGCGTGGTGGCGCTCAGCCTGAGCCTTCTCGTGCCGCTGCGGGGGCTGCGGCTGGGGCTGCGACCGGCGTTGCGCTTCCCGGTCGGCGCCGCCCCGCGGGTCCGCCGGCTCGCCCTCGCCGGCGTCCTCACCCTCGCCGGCCAGCAGCTGGTGGCCGCGGTCGCCATCCGGCTGGCCAACAGCGGGGCGCCCGAAGGGACCCAGGTCGTGTACGTCGCCGGCCTGACCGTCTTCCTCCTGCCGTGGGCGGCGCTCGCCGTGCCCCTGGCCACCTCCGCCTACCCCGGTCTGGCCGAGCGCGCCGAGGTCGGTGACGAGACCGGCTACCGCCGCGCGCTGGCGCCGGTCGTCCTGCTCACCGTCGCCGCCTCCGCCGTCGCCACCGCGGCGCTGGTCGCCGCGGCCGGCCCGGTGGCGCGGGTGTTCTTCGCCGGCGGCACCGATCGCGAGGTGGCGGCGCTGCGGGACACGGTGGTGGCCTTCGCGCCCGGCCTGCTCGGCTATGCGCTGGTGGCCGTCCTCACCCGTGCGCTCTACGCCCGCGGGCTGTGGAAGGCACCGACCGTGTGCGTCCTCGGCGGCTGGCTGCTCGCCGTCGCCGCCGACGTCGTCCTGGCCGCGGCGCTGCCCTCGGCGGACCGGGCGGCGGCGCTGGCCCTCGGCCACACGCTCGGGGTGACCGTCGCCGGTGCCGGGCTGGTGGTGGTGGTGCTGCGGGTGGCGGGCCGGCCGGCGCTGCACGGGCTGTCCCGGGGCGGCCCGGCCGCGGTGGGGGCGGCGGTCCTGGCGGGCGGGGCAGGGCTGTGGCTGGCTCGCGTCCTCGGTGCGGACCCCGTGCCCGACGGGGTGTTGGCCGCGCTGGGCGCCGGCGTCGTCGTCGGGGGCGCCGTGCTGGTCGTGGCGCTGGCCGTCATGATGGGCACGGCCCGGGCGCAGCTGGTGGGGGCGCTCCGGGAGTTGCGGTCGACGGGCGAGCAGGAGGTGCGCAGTGGCTGAGACGCCCCTGCGGGACCGCTGCATCACCGAGGTGCTGGCCACCAGCACCGGAGGCGTGGGCACCCACGTCCGCTCCCTCGTGGCGCCGCTGCGGGCATCGGGCGCCGACGTCGCGGTCTGCGGCCCGGCCGCCACGGACGCGCTGTTCGACTTCACCGGCCGCGGCGCCCGGTTCGCCCCCGTGGAGATCTCCGCCGGGCTGGCCCCGGCCGCGGACGCCCGCGCCGTGCAGGCGCTCCGCCGCGCGCTGACCGGCAGCGACCTGGTGCACGCCCACGGCCTGCGCGCCGGGCTGGTCGCCGCGGCGGCGCGCCGGCTCGCCGGCGGCTCGGTGCCGCTGGTCCTCACCCTGCACAACGCCCTCCCCGAGGGCGGGGGGCTGCGGCGCCGGGTGCTGGAGCGCGCCGAGCGGGCCACCGTGCGCGCCGCCGACGTGGTCCTCGCCGCCTCGGCCGACCTCGCCGAGAACGCCCGGCGGCTGGGCGCCCGCGACGTGCGGGTGGCACCGGTCTCCGCGCCGCCGCTGTCCGCGGCCACGCGCGCCCCGGCGGAGGTCCGCGCCGGCCTCGGCCTCGACGACGACCGTGCGCTGGTCGTCGCCGTGGGCCGCCTGCACCCGCAGAAGGGCTACGACGTCCTGCTCGACGCGGTCGCCCGCTGGTCGGCCGACGAGCGAGTGCGCCCGGTGCCCTCCGTCGTCGTCGCCGGCGACGGGCCGCTGCACGACGAGCTGGCCCGGCGCATCCGCGCCGAGGCGCTGCCGGTCACGCTGCTGGGCCGCCGGGACGACGTCGCCGACCTGCTGGGCGCCGCCGATCTCTGCGTGCTCCCCTCGCGCTGGGAGGCGCGGTCGCTCACCGCGCAGGAGGCCCTCCGCGCCGGGGTGCCCCTGGTGGCCACCCGCACCGGCGGGCTGCCGGAGCTGCTCGGCGACGCCGCCGAGCTCGTCCCGGTCGGGGACGCCGTGGCCTTCGCCGAGGCCGTGGTGCGGGTGCTCTGCGACAGCGCGCACGCCGCGGACCTCGTCGCGGCCGGGCTGCGGCAGGCCGCCGGCTGGCCCGACGAGGCGGGCACCGCCGCGCAGCTGGTCGGGATCTACCGGGAGCTGCTCGGCACGCCACCGGCCCGGCCGGCGACATGAGCGGGCCGGCCGCGCGGGGGAGCCGCTGCGCAGCGGCGCTCGTGGCCCTGGTCCTGCTGCTGCTGGTCGGTCTCCCGTCCACCGCGGGGGCGGCGGCCGGTGCGGAGGGTCACGCCGCCGACCGCGTCGTCGTCGTGGGAGTGCCGGGGCTCACCTGGGCCGACGTGGACCCCGCGTCGACGCCGCAGCTGTGGGCGCTGGCGGAGGAGTCGGCGATCGGGGCGACGTCGGTGCGCGCCGCCCGCTCCACCAGCTGCCTGCTGGACGGCTGGGCCACGCTGGGGGCCGGCAACCGGGCCCGGTTCCCGGGCACCGACGAGGGGCTGCCCCCGGTGCCCCTGCCCACCCTGCCCGACCCCGAGGCCCCCGGCGGGGACACTGCTCCCGAGGAGGAGGCGCCCGAGGAACCCCGGCTGGACACCTCCCTCACCCGCTGCGGTCTCCAGGAGCGGGTGGCGGCGGTGGCGCTGGGCGACCCGCAGGCCACCGTCGCCCGGACCGCCGAGGACGAGGGCACCGTGCGCTTCGGCGCGGAGCCCGGCGCGCTGGGCGAGGCCGTCGGCTGCGCCTCGGTGTCCGGCCGGGCCGCCGCCCTGGCGGTGGCCGCGGACGGGGTGCCCCTCACCACGGTGCCCGCGCTGCCGGCGGACCCCGCCGAGCTGGTGGAGCTGCTGACCGCCTGCCCGCTGACCCTGGTCTCCCTCGACCAGCTCGCCGACGCCGGCGCGCCCGGTGCCGAGCCGACCGACGACGGCACCCGGCCCGAGCCGCGGGCCTCCGCGCTGACCCGGATCGACGACGCGCTGGGCCGGCTGCGCGCGGGCCTCGACGCGCTGCCCGGCGACACCCTGCTCCTGCTGGCCGGCATCTCGGAGGTCAACGACGGCCGGCCGCAGCTGCACGTCGGCATGGCCGCGGGGCCCGGGTTCGACGTGGGCTGGCTGACCTCGGCGAGCACGGGCCGGGTGCCGTTCGTGCAGCTCATCGACGTCGCCCCGACCGTGCTGCGCGCACTGGGCCTCGACCCGCCGGCGTCGATGAACGGCCAGCCGTGGCGCAGCACGGGGGAGCGGCCGCCGCTGCCCGAGGCCGTGGCCGAGCTGGAGCGGGTCAACGTCGCGGCGATCACCCACTACCGCAACACCGGGGTCTTCTTCTGGACCTTCGTGGTCGTCGGCGCGGCCGTCGTCGGGCTGGGCGTGCTGGTGGTGGGCAGCGGACGGCGGGGCGCCCGCCCGGGCAGCTGGCCGCCGATCCGGCGGGCGCTGCGCCTGCTCTGCCTCGCCGCCGCCGCGCTGCCCGTGGCCACCTTCCTGGCGGGGGCGGTGCCGTGGGAGCGGGCCCCGGCGCCGCTGGCCGCCCTGGTCACCGCCGTGGTCGTCGCCGACCTGGGAGTGCTCGCGGTCGCCGCCCTGGGCCCCTGGCGGCGGCGCCGGCTCGGCCCCGCGCTGGCGGTCCTCGCCCTCACCCTGGTCACCCTCGTCGGTGACGTGCTCACCGGCTCGGCGCTCGAGCTGAACGGGCCGCTGGGGTACGACGCGATCGTCGCCGGGCGGTTCACCGGCTACGGGAACCTCACCTTCGGGCTGCTGTCGGTGAGCGCGCTGACCGTCACCGCGGCGCTGGCCGCGACCGCCGGGCGCCGGTTCCCGGCCGGGCGGGCACGCCGCCGCACCGCCGCCGTGGTGCTGGGGGCCGGGCTGCTGACCGTCGCCGTCATCGGGGCCCCGCCGCTGGGCCGCGACTTCGGCGGTGTCCTCGCGGCCCTGCCCGGGTTCCTGCTGCTGGCGATGCTGCTCGCGCGCGTGCGGGTCACCGTCGTCCGGCTCGGGGCGATCCTCGCCGCGGCGGTGGTCGCCGTCAGCACGGTCGCGGTGCTGGACTGGATCCGCCCGCCGACGGAGCGCACCCACCTGGGCAGGTTCGTCGAGCAGGTGCTCACCGGTGAGGCGTGGACCGTCGTCAGCCGGAAGGCGCAGGCCAACATCGGCATCCTCCTGGGCAGCCCGCTGGCCTGGATGCTGCCGGTCGCGCTGGTCGCCGCCGTCTGGCTGCTGCGGCCCGGCGGTCCGCTGCGCAGCGTGCCGGCGGGGCCGGGGCGCGCACCGCGGGGCCCGGCCGGCCTGCCGCTCGAGGACGCCGCCGTGCTGCGCGCCGCGCTGGTGTCGGTCGCGCTGAGCCTGACGATCGGGGCGGTGGTCAACGACTCCGGCGTCGCCCTGCCCGCGACCGCGGCGGCCCTGCTGGTGCCGCTGCTGGTGTGGCTGGCGGTCGGGCCGGACCCCGGCTCCACCGGGGCGGGCGAGTCCGCGGGTGGCGCTCCGCACTCCGGCCGGGCCGACGGCCCCGACCGTGTTACGGTCGTCTCCCGTGGATCGACCGTCGGGAACACGTGATCACTCGGGTAGCAGCCTCCTGCTCCACAACAACCAGCCGACGAAGTTCGTCTTCGTCACCGGCGGGGTCGTCTCCTCGCTCGGCAAGGGGCTGACCGCCAGCTCGCTCGGCACGTTGCTGGCCAGCCGTGGCCTCCGCGTCACGATGCAGAAGCTCGACCCCTACCTCAACGTGGATCCGGGCACGATGAACCCG
Organism: Blastococcus sp. DSM 46786; assembly: GCF_900109665.1. Lineage (GTDB taxonomy): Bacteria > Actinomycetota > Actinomycetes > Mycobacteriales > Geodermatophilaceae > Blastococcus > Blastococcus carthaginiensis. The sequence goes on along the minus strand of NZ_FOAO01000017.1, from coordinate 99,783 downwards.
TTCCAGCACGGCGAGGTGTTCGTCACCGAGGACGGCGCGGAGACCGACCTGGACATCGGTCACTACGAGCGCTTCCTCGACACCGACCTCTCCGGCCGGGCGAACGTCACGACCGGGCAGGTCTACTCCGACGTGATCGCCAAGGAGCGGCGCGGGGAGTACCTCGGCGACACCGTGCAGGTCATCCCGCACATCACCAACGAGATCAAGGCGCGCATCCTCGCCGGCGCCGACTCCGCCGAGCGGGTGGACGTCGTCATCACCGAGATCGGCGGCACCGTCGGCGACATCGAGTCGCTGCCCTTCCTCGAGGCCGCCCGGCAGGTGCGCCACGAGATCGGCCGGGACAACTGCTTCTTCCTGCACATCTCGCTGATCCCGTTCATCGCCCCCTCGGGCGAGCTGAAGACCAAGCCGACGCAGCACTCGGTCGCCGCCCTGCGCAGCATCGGCATCCAGCCCGACGCGCTGGTGTGCCGGTCGGACCGGGACATCAACGAGGGCCTCAAGCGCAAGATCAGCCTGATGTGCGACACCGACGCCGAGGGGGTCATCTCCTGCCCCGACGCGCCGTCGATCTACGACATCCCGAAGGTGCTGCACCGCGAGGGCCTGGACGCCTACGTCGTCCGCCGGCTGGGCCTGCCCTTCCGCGACGTCGACTGGACGGTGTGGGGCGACCTGCTCGACCGGGTCCACGCGCCCAAGCAGACCGTCACGATCGCGCTCGTCGGCAAGTACATCGACCTGCCCGATGCCTACCTGTCGGTCACCGAGGCGCTGCGCGCGGGCGGTTTCGCCCACCGCAGCCGGGTGCAGATCCGCTGGGTGCCCTCGGACGACTGCGAGACGCCCGAGGGCGCGGAGAAGGCGCTGGCCGGCGTCGACGGCGTCTGCATCCCCGGCGGCTTCGGGGTGCGCGGCATCGAGGGCAAGCTCGGTGCCATCCGGCACACCCGCACCAACGGCATCCCGACCCTGGGGCTGTGCCTGGGGCTGCAGTGCATGGTCATCGAGACCGCCCGCAACCTGGCCGGCATCGCGGGCGCGAACTCCACCGAGTTCGACCCCGAGACCCCGGACCCGGTCATCTCCACCATGGCCACCCAGCTCGACGTCGTCGCGGGCCGGGGCGACATGGGCGGGACCATGCGCCTGGGCAGCTACCCGGCCAGCCTGCAGCACGGCTCGGTGGTGGCCGCCGCGTACGGATTGACCGAGATCACTGAGCGGCACCGGCACCGGTACGAGGTCGCCAACGCCTACCGCGACCGCCTCACCGAGGCCGGCCTGGTCTTCTCCGGCACCTCGCCCGACGGCACGCTGGTGGAGTTCGCCGAGCTGCCCCGCGAGGCGCACCCGTTCTTCGTCGGCACCCAGGCCCACCCGGAGCTGAAGAGCCGCCCCACCCGGCCGCACCCGCTGTTCGCGGCGTTCGTGCGGGCCGCCGTGGAGTACCAGGAGTCCGCGCGGCTCCCGGTGCCGGTCGACGAGGCGGAGAAGGTCGGCATCTGATGGGCGCAGGGGAGCCGGACGCCCACGAGTACCACGTCCTGGCCTCCGAGCCGGTGTACGAGGGCCGGGTCATCAGCCTGGTCAAGGACACCGTGGCGATGCCGGGCGGCGGGGACAGCGTCCGCGAGGTGGTCCACCACCCGGGGGCGGTGGCGGTCGTGGCCCTCACCGACGCCGAGGAGGTCGTCCTCCTGCGGCAGTACCGGCACCCTGTCGGCGGCTACCTGTGGGAGCTGCCGGCCGGGCTGCGGGACGCCGACGGCGAGCCGCCGCTGGAGACGGCCAAGCGGGAGCTCGCCGAGGAGGTGCGGCTCTCGGCGGCCCGCTGGTCGCTGCTGACGACGCACTACAGCTCGCCCGGTTTCTGCGACGAGCAGGTGCTGGTGTACCTGGCCGAGGAGCTCACCGGCGTCGACCGCCCCGAGGGCTTCACCGTGGAGCACGAGGAGCTGGACATGACCGTGGAGCGGGTGCCGCTGGCCGACGCGGTCCAGCGGGTGTTCGACGGCGGCATCCGCAACGTCGCGGCCGTCGTCGGGCTGCTGGCCGCCGCCCAGGTGCGGGCCGCCGGCCCGCGGCTGCGCCCCGCCGACGCCGGCTGACGCGCCGGGGGTTCCCGTTCACCGCGGGCCGGCGTATCGGCCGGTGAGCTCGGCACCGATCCGCGTCAGCTCGGCGCGGACCGGCGCCGGCTCGAGGACCTCGACGTCGGCGCCCCAGCCGGCGAGCGTCCGGGCGATGTCCAACGCGGTCGGGGCGGCCAGGCGGACGCGCACCCGCCCGTCCCCGTGCTCCCCGTCGGTCGCGCAGTGCCGGCCGAACTGGTCCTGCAGGATCCGGACGTGGCGGGCGTCGACCAGCACGGTCGCCCAGGTGCGAGAGCGCCGCTGCTCCACCTCGCCGACGACCTCCCGCCAGGCCGTCGCGAGGGCGAAGTCGTCGGGTCGCTCGGCCGGCTCGCCGGTCGGCTCGGCGTGGTCGATGCGGTCCACCCGGAAGGTGCGCTGCCCGCGGTCGGTCCCCGCGACCAGGTACCAGACCTCGTCCTTGTCGACGAGGCCCCACGGGTCGACCAGCCGCTCCGACCGCCGCCGGGCGCCGTCCACGTAGGTCAGGCGGACCTTCTCCCGGCCGACGACGGCGGTCTGCAGCAGGTCGACGACGGCGGGGCGCGCACGGTCCCGCTCACCCCACCGCGTGGGGTCGCTCATCGTCGCCCGTGCGGCCGTCTCCGCGTCGGCGCGGAAGGTCTGCGGCAGCGCCCCGACCAGCTTGCGCAGCGCCGTCCGCGCCTCGTCGGAGACCGGGGCCGCCGGCCCGACGAGGAGGAACAGGGCGCGGGCCTCCCGCGCCGAGAGGCCGGTGAGGTCGGTCCGGGCGCCGCCGACCAGCGACCAGCCCCCGCCCCGTCCGGGCTGCGGGTACACCGGGATACCGGCGGTGGAGAGGGCCTCGAGATCGCGGCGGGCGGTCGCCACGGAGACCTCGAGCTCCCGCGCCAGCTCGGCCGCGGTCACCCGTCCCCGTGCCTGCATCAGCAGCAGCACGGCGACCAGGCGGTCAGCGCGCACGGGACCTCCGATCTCCGTCGTCGGAAGTGCTCACTAGGTGAGCACTTTAGGGCCGAGCATGGGTGCACGACCGATCCGAGAGAGGACATCCCGATGCTGCGAGGCCTCACCACCGTCACCTACTTCGCCGACGACGTCCCGGCCGCTGTGCGCTGGTACGCCGAGGTCGCCGGCGCCGAGCCGTACTTCGTGCGTCCCGAAGAGGGGCCGCCGGCCTACGTCGAGTTCCGGCTCGGCGACCTGCAGGCCGAACTCGGGATCCTCGACCGCCGGTACGCGCCTGCGGCGCCGGGTCCGGCCGGCGGCGGCGTGGTCGTCTACTGGGCCGTCGACGACGCCCGGGCCGCCTTCGAGCGGTTGCTGTCCCTGGGCGCGACGGTGCACCAGGAGCCGATCGAGCGGGGCCCCGGCTACGTCACCGCATCGGTGGTCGACCCCTTCGGGAACGTGCTCGGTGTGATGGCCAACCGGCACTACCTCGACATGGTCGAGGGCCGCCCCTCGGCGTGACGGATCGCGTGGTGGAGCCCGGTCGCGCGCCGGTCAGCCCGGCAGCCGGAGGCCGAGCCGGTCGAGCTCCACGGCGGCCAGGGCGCGCACTGCGGCCGGGTCCCCCGCCTGCCAGGCCGCCCCCGTGCCGGCCGGCAGCGCGGCGAGCCGGGGGAGCGGTGCGTTCGCCAGCGCCCGGGCGGCGAGGACGTGGAGGTCCGGCGTGCCCGCCAGCAGGGTGCGGGTCGCGCCGGCCTCGCGGGCGTAGCGAAGCCGCCAGGGCAGCCAGCGCAGCAGCATCCAGCCCACGGGCAGCAGGACGAGGACGACGGCGAGGATCGTCGCCAGCGTGCCGACGGCGTCCTGCGCCGACTGCCCGGCGCCCCGCACCGAGCCGCTCGCACCCGAGAGGGCGTCGAACGGCGCGGCCAGCTCCCCACCGACCAGCGGCACGCCCTCGGCCGCCGACGCAGCCGAGTCCATGGAGCCGGCGACCGACCGGCCGAGGTCCTCGACCGCCCGGCCCGGGCCGGCGAGCAGCAGGACGGCGCCGTGCGCGGCCCGGGCCACCAGCACCCAGACCACCGTCCACGCCAGGAAACCCAGGTCGGCGGCCAACTGGCGCGCCCGGAGGGCGGGGTGCTCGGCGTAGAAGCGCATGGGGTGGCGTCCTCCGGGAGGGGCGGGCGGGCCCCGCCATCGTCGGCCGGTCGGCCGGTCACGGCAGCCCGGCGCCGGTCGCGACGGCGGGGATGGAGGGTCACGAAACGGCTTCCGGCCCGGGACGGGAGGGGATGGCGTGCCTACACTCCGCGGCGAGGCCCGCCCCGACCGGGCGGTCCACGACGTGGTGGGCCGGCCCGTCACCCTCGGGAGCGGCCGCCGGGACCAGGAGAGCCAGCGATGCGGGTCGGAGTTCCCCGAGAGGTCAAGAACCGGGAGTACCGGGTGGCGCTCACGCCGGCCGGCGTGACGGAGCTGACGCGCGCCGGGCACGAGGTGCTGGTGGAGCAGGGCGCGGGGGAGGGCTCCTCCATCCCCGACGCCGACTTCACCGCCGCCGGTGCCCGCATCGTCGCCGAGGCCGACGACGTGTGGGCCGACGCCGACCTGCTGCTGAAGGTCAAGGAGCCGATCGCCGAGGAGTACGGCCGCCTCCGCGCCGACCAGACGCTGTTCACCTACCTGCACCTGGCGGCGTCCAAGGAGTGCACCGACGCGCTGGTCACCTCCGGGACGACGGCGATCGCCTACGAGACCGTGCAGAAGGCCGACGGCACGCTGCCCCTGCTGGCCCCCATGTCGGAGGTGGCCGGGCGGATGGCGCCGCAGGTGGGCGCGCACTGCCTGGAGCGGGCGCACGGCGGGCGCGGGGTGCTGCTCGGCGGGGTCTCCGGGGTCTACGCCGCCAAGGTCGTGGTGATCGGCGCCGGCGTCTCGGGCATGAACGCGGCGGCGATCGCCCTCGGCATGCAGGCCGAGGTCGTCGTCATGGACCGCGACATCGACAAGCTGCGGGCTGCCGACCGGATCTACCAGGGGCACCTGCAGACCGTGGCCTCCAACGCCTACGAGGTCGAGCGCGCCGTGCTGGACGCCGACCTGGTGATCGGCGCCGTGCTGGTGGCCGGGGCCAAGGCGCCCGTGCTGGTCAGCAACGAGCTGGTGTCCCGGATGAAGCCGGGGTCGGTGCTGGTGGACATCGCCGTCGACCAGGGCGGCTGCTTCGAGGACACCCGGCCGACCACGCACGACGACCCGACCTTCCGCGTGCACGGGTCGGTCTTCTACTGCGTGGCCAACATGCCCGGCGCGGTGCCCAACACCTCCACGCACGCGCTCACCAACGTCACGCTGCCCTACGTCATGGCGCTGGCCGCCGAGGGCACGGCCGCCGCCGTCGACCGCGACCCGGCGCTCGCCCACGGGGTGAACGTCGTCTCGGGCAGCGTCGTGCTGCCCGAGGTCGCCGAGGCCCACGGCATGGCCGCGGTCCCGCTCCAGGAGGTGCTCCGCTGACCAGCACGCTGTCCGCAGGCCCCGACGTCGACCGGGTCGTCACCGGCTACCTGGACCACCTCACCGTGGAACGGGGGCTGGCGGCCAACACCATCGCCTCCTACCGCCGCGACCTCCGCCGCTACTGCGAGTACCTGGCGGCGGCCGGGGTCCGCGGCGTGCGGGAGGTGGCGGAGTCCGACGTCGCCGGTTTCCTCGCCGCGCTGCGCCGGGGCGACGACGACCACCCGCCGCTGTCGGCGACCTCGGCCGCCCGCGCGGTGGTGGCGGTGCGCGGGCTGCACCGGTTCGCGCTCCTGGACGGCCTGGTGCCCGATGACGTCGCCCACGAGGTGCGGCCGCCCACCCCGGCGCGGCGCCTGCCCAAGGCGGTGCCGGTGGAGTCGGTCGTCGCGCTGATCGAGGCGGCCGGCTCGCTGGAGGGGCCGCGCGGGCTGCGCGACCGGGCGCTGCTGGAGGTGCTGTACGGCACCGGGGCCCGCATCTCCGAAGCGGTCGGGCTGGCCGTCGACGACCTCGACCGCGGGCAGAGCACCGTGCGGCTGGCGGGCAAGGGCGGCAAGGAGCGCGTCGTCCCGGTCGGCAGCTACGCCCTGCGGGCCGTCGAGGAGTACCTCGTGCGGGCGCGGCCGGCGCTGGCCGCGAACGGCCGCGCGGGGGTGCGGGGCGGCGCGCTCTTCCTCAACGTGCGCGGCGGCCCGCTGTCCCGGCAGAGCGCCTGGTCGATCCTCCGGACGGCGGCCGAACGCGCCGGGCTGAACGGGGAGATCTCGCCGCACACCCTGCGGCACTGCTTCGCCACCCACCTGCTCGACGGCGGCGCCGACGTGCGCGTGGTGCAGGAACTGCTCGGCCACGCCTCGGTGACGACCACCCAGGTCTACACGCTGGTCACTGTGGAGCGTCTGCGCGAGGTCTACGCGACCAGCCACCCGCGCGCGCTGACCTGACATCCGGAGCCCGCTCAGTTTGTCAGTGGTTGCGTCTGGCTCGGCTTGAGCGGTCACACTGGTTGGCATTCGTCGCCATGTCGACACGTCGACGGCGTGCCGCCTTGGGAACCTTCCTCCATCTCCCTAGCGTCCTCATCACCCGAGCGGACAGGACGGCTGGCCGCACCCGGAACGTCCGGACGGGCACCGAGCTGGAGGCGACAACCCATGGCGATCCGAGCGGACGCGGCCTCTGCCGTCGCGCGCCCGCACGACACCGACCCCGAGATGGGGGCGGCCGCGCTGCGACAGGACCCGGCCCGGGCGCGCCAGCGGCGCCTCCCGGACCCCAAGCCCCTGACCGAGCACGGGCCCGCCCGCGTCATCGCGATGTGCAACCAGAAGGGGGGGGTCGGCAAGACGACGTCCACCATCAACCTCGGTGCTGCGCTGGTGGAGTTCGGCCGCAAGGTGCTGCTCGTCGACCTCGACCCGCAGGGGGCGCTGTCGGTGGGGCTGGGCGTGCCGGCCCAGAACCTGGACCGGACGATCTACAACGCCCTCATGGAGCGGCAGACCAGCCTGCGCGACGTGCGGGTGGCCACCGACATCCCGGGCCTGGACCTGGTGCCGAGCAACATCGACCTCTCCGCGGCCGAGGTGCAGCTGGTCAGCGAGGTCGCGCGGGAGCAGACGCTGCTGCGCGTGCTGGCCGACGTCGTCGACGAGTACGACTACATCCTCATCGACTGCCAGCCCTCGCTCGGCCTGCTCACGGTCAACGCGCTCACCGCCGCCCAGGGCGTGGTGATCCCGCTGGAGTGCGAGTTCTTCTCCCTGCGCGGGGTGGCCCTGCTCGTCGACACGATCGACAAGGTCAAGGAGCGGCTCAACCCGTCGCTGGAGATCAACGGCATCCTCGCGACCATGTACGACTCCCGGACCGTGCACTGCCGGGAGGTGTTCAGCCGCGTCGTCGAGGCGTTCGGCGACACCGTGTTCCGGACCGTCATCCAGCGCACCGTGCGGTTCCCGGAGACCACCGTCGCCGGCCAGCCGATCACCACGTGGGCACCCACGTCGACGGGCGCCTCGGCGTACCGCGACCTCGCCAAGGAGGTGCTGGCACTGTGATCGAGCGTGCGAGATCACGCATGGGCGCAGCGACTCGGGTCATGCTGCCGACGAGCGCCAGCGAGGAGGTGTCGGCATGACGCGGAGGCCCGTCCTGCCCGGTGCCTCGGAGCTGTTCCGCCGCACCGACACCGCCTCGGTGCCCGAGGTCACCGAGCTGCCCAGCCTGCCCACCCCGGCGAGCTCGCCGGCGCTGCGCAGCGCCGCCCGCCGGGTGGGGGAGTCCGCCGCCGAGGCGGCCGCGTCGCTCACCCTCGTACCGGGCGGCGCCCCGCCCGCGGACGACGACCTGGCCTCGTTCCGGGCGGGCCCGGCCGAGCCCGCGCCGGCCCCGGTGCTGCAGCCCCGGGTCGCCACCCGCGGCCGGCCGGCCCGCCGCACGGACCGGACCAAGCACGACGAGAAGATCACCGTCTACATCTCCGCGGACGAGCTGCTGGCCCTGGAATCCGCGCGGCTGACGCTGCGTGCCCACCACGGGCTGGCCGCCGACCGGGGTCGCATCGTCCGCGAGGCGGTGTCGGTGCTGCTCGCCGACCTGGCCGAGCGCGGCGAGGACGCGATCCTGGTCCGCCGGCTCAAGGAGAAGTAGGAGGACCCCCTGCCGCCCACCGCTCGCATGCTCGCGGCGGACCCCTGCACGGGGGCCTTACCCTCGGCGTCCGTGAGCGGGAGCACCGGAGCCGTTCCGCCGGCCGACCAGGCCGGCGGGGCCGCTCCTGCCCGTTTCACCGTGCGGCTGACCAACTTCGAGGGCCCGTTCGACCTCCTGCTGCAGCTGATCGGCAAGCACAAGCTCGACGTCACCGAGATCGCGCTGTCGCAGGTCACCGACGAGTTCATCGCCCACCTGCGGGCGCTCGGCGACGAGCTGGACCTCGACCAGGCCAGCGAGTTCCTCGTCGTCGCCTCCACGCTGCTGGACCTCAAGGCGGCCCGCCTGCTGCCGGCGGCGGAGGTCGACGACGAGGACGACCTGGAGCTGCTCGAGGCGCGCGACCTGCTGTTCGCCCGGCTGCTGCAGTACAAGGCCTACAAGCAGGCCGCGGCGTTCCTGCGCGAGCGCGAGGCCGACGCCGTCCGCCGCTTCCCGCGCGAGGCGGCGCTGGAACCGCGGTTCGCCGAGCTCGTCCCCGAGGTGCTGCTGGACGTCACGCCGGAGCAGTTCGCCGCCCTCGCCGCCCGCGCCCTCGCCCCCAAGGCCCCCGAGACGGTCAGCGTCGCCCACCTGCACGCGCCGCCGGTCAGCGTCTCCGAGCAGCTGCTGCTGGTGCGCAACCACCTGGTGCGGTCGGGGACGGCGAGCTTCCGGGCGCTCACCGCCGACTGCGGCCACACCCTCGAGGTGGTGGCCCGCTTCCTCGCGCTGCTCGAGCTGTACCGCCAGCAGCGGGTGGTCTTCGAGCAGCTGACGCCGCTCGGCGAGCTGCACGTGCGGTGGACCGGCGAGTCCGTCCCCGACCCGGCCGGCGCCCCGGCCCCCGACGCCGACGAGGAGTACCGGTGACCGACGACCGTGCCGGCCAGGACCCCGCCCCGATCTCCTGGGAGGCGCTCGCCGCCGAGCTGGCCGCCACCCGCGAGCAGGCGGCCGAGCGCGGGGACGCCGACCCCACCGCGTGGGACGCCGTGGCGGCGGAGCTGGCCGCCCGCGTGGCGGAGCGGCCCGTCGAGGAGCAGCCGGTGCCGGCGGTGCCCGTCGAGGACGTCGCCGCCGCCGTCGCCGAGCCCGCGCCGGAACCGGAGCCGGCCCCGGAGCCCGAGCCCGCCGTGCTGCTGGACCCCGTGGAGCTGCGCGGCGGCCTGGAGGCCCTGCTGTTCGTGGTCGACGACCCGGTCGACGAGGAGACGCTGGCCGCGGCGCTGCGCTGCCCGCCCGAGCAGGTGCGGCAGGGGCTCGCGGAGCTGGCCGCGGGCTACGACGAGCGCTCGGCGGGCATCGCGCTGCGCCGGGTGGGGGAGGGGTGGCGGCTCTACACCCGGGAGGACCACGCCGGCGTCGTCGAGCGGTACCTCGGCGAGGGGCAGCGCAGCAGGCTCACCCAGGCCGCGCTGGAGACCTTGGCCGTCATCGCCTACCGGCAGCCGGTCACCCGGGCCCGGGTGTCGGCGATCCGCGGCGTCGGGGTCGACGGCGTCATGCGGACGCTGATCGGGCGCGGCCTGGTGCGGGAGGTGGGCAGCGACCCCGACAGCGGCGGCGGGCTGTACGCGACCACGCCGCTGTTCCTGGAACGGCTCGGGCTGGCCAGCCTCGCCGAGCTGCCCGAGCTCGCGCCGCTGCTGCCGGAGACGGCGACCTTCCTCGAGGAGCACCCCGACGCCTGAGTGACGGCCCCGGGAGCAGTGCCGCCCTGGTGGGCACCCCTGCGCCTGGAACGTCGCGGGAGCGCTGTCCCCCTGGCGGGTGTTCGAGTCCCCGGGATGTCCGGCAGGGGGACACCACCCCTCGTCTGCACCGGTCGGGCGCTCGTCCCCGCCGACGGGCACGCGGACGCCCGAACGGGTTTCGGAGCGTTGTCCCCCTGGCGGGCATTCCAGTGCCCGGGATGTCCGGCAGGGGGACATCGCCCGCCGTCTGCGCCGGGCGCTGGCTCTCCGCCGCCGCCTGTGCCGGGCCCGGCGCCGTCCGCCGCGAGACCGCTGCAGCCGCCGCCCGCGCCGGGCGCTGCCGACGGCGGGGCCGCGGGGAACGGGGGCGCCCGGCGGGATGCCCGCGGGCGGGCGGGCCCCGCCACCGCGGGATGGGACACTGGTCGGCGATGAACACGCCGACCCCGAACGACGAGAGCACCACCGCGGCCGGCGAGGGCTGGTCGGAGGACATGGAGCTGGCCCCGGCGCACCCCGGTGACCGGCCCGCCCCCGACGAGCCGGGCGAGCGGCAGGGGGAGCGGCTGCAGAAGGTGCTGGCGCGGGCCGGCGTCGCGTCGCGCCGGGTCGTCGAGGAGATGATCGAGGCCGGCCGGATCAGCGTGAACGGCGAGCAGGTGCGCGTGCAGGGCATGCGGGTCGACCCCCTCCAGGACAGGATCGCGGTCGACGGCGCCCGCCTGGAGATCCGCGACGACCGCGTCACCTACGCGATCAACAAGCCCGCCGGGGTCATCACCGCGATGAGCGACGACCGCAACCGCCCGACCATCGGTGACATGGTGGGCGACCTGGCCCCCGGTCTGGTGCACGTCGGCCGCCTCGACCAGGACACCGAGGGCCTGCTGCTGGTCACCAACGACGGCGAGCTGGCCCACCGGCTGGCGCACCCCTCCTTCGGCGTGCGCAAGACCTACCTGGCGCAGGTCTCCGGCTCGGTGCCCCGGGACATGCACCGCCGGCTGCGCGCCGGGGTGGAGCTCGAGGACGGCCCGGTGACGGTCGACTCGTTCACGGTGGTCGACACCCACGCCGGCCAATCCGTGGTCGAGGTGGTGCTGCACGAGGGGCGCAAGCACATCGTCCGCCGGCTGCTCGCCCACGTCGGGCTGCCGGTGTCGCGGCTGACCCGCACCGCCGTCGGCCCGGTGCAGCTGCAGCGCATGCGCAGCGGCTCGATCCGGAAGCTGTCCCGCCAGGAGGTCGGCGCGCTGGAGGAGCTCGTCGGGCTCTGATGCCGCGACGGGCTCAGAGCGCCGAGGACAGCAGTCCCAGGCCGAGGGCGGCCATCACGACGGCGATGCCGGCGTCCAGGACGCGCCAGGCGGCCGGCCGGGCGAAGAGCGGGCGGAGCAGCCGCGCGCCGTACCCGAGCGCGCCGAACCAGACGAGGCTGCCGACGACGGCGCCCCCGGCGAACCACCACCGCCGGTCCCCGTGGCTCTCGGCGACCGACCCCAGCAGCAGCACCGTGTCCAGGTACACGTGCGGGTTCAGCCAGGTCAGCGCCAGGCAGGTGACGACCGTGGCGGCCAGGCCGGTCCGCCGGCCACCGGCATCGACGGCGATCGAGGACGGGCGCAGCGCGCGGCGGGCGGCCAGCACGGCGTAGCCCAGCAGGAAGGCGGCGCCGGCCAGGCGGACGACGGTGATCGCGTCGGGGAGGCGCGCGCTCAGCCAGGAGTTGCCCGCGACCCCGGCGAGGATGAGCACCGCGTCGGACACCGCGCACACGGCGACGACGGCCGACACGTGCTCGACGCGCAGCCCCTGCCGCAGCACGAAGGCGTTCTGCGCGCCGATGGCCACGATCAGCGAGAGCCCCAGCCCCAGCCCGGCCACCGCGGCCAGCAGTCCTGTCGTCACGTGCAGCCACGCTAGGCAGGGCCGCACCAGCAGTCCAGCTCATGTTTCTCATGCACCATTAGCATCGCTGTCCGTGGACGTGGACCTGGCGCAGCTGCGCACCCTGGTCGCGGTGGTCGACGAGGGCACCCTGGAGGCAGCGGCGCGGCGGCTGCACGTGACGCCGTCGGCGGTGTCCCAGCGGCTGCGCGCGCTCGAGGAGGCCACCGGCCGCGTGCTGGTGCGGCGCGGGCGGCCGGCGGCGGTCACGGCCGCCGGCGAGCCGGTGCTGCGCCTGGCCCGCCAGGTCGGCCTGCTCGTCGCCGACACCGGGCGGACCCTCGACCCGGAGGGCGCCGGGCCGCCGGTCGTCCCGCTGGCGCTGAACGCCGACTCGCTGGCCACCTGGGCGCTGCCGGCCCTGGCGCCGCTGGCCGGCGAGCTGCGCCTGGACCTGCACAGCACCGACCAGACCCGCACCAGCGCGCTGCTGCGCGACGGCACGGTGATGGGAGCGGTGACCTCCGACGCCGAGCCGGTGGCCGGCTGCCGGGTGACCCCGCTGGGCACCATGCGCTACCTGCCGTGCGCGGCGCCGGGGTTCCTCGACCGCTGGCTTCCGGACGGGCCCGACCCCGCGGCCCTGGCGCGGGCGCCGGTGGTCGTCTTCGACCGGAGCGACGACCTGCAGCACGCCTACCTGCGCCGCCACCTGCCGACGACGGCGGACGTGCGGGTCCACCACGTGCCCTCGTCGGCGGACTTCCTCACCGCGGTGGCCCTGGGCTTCGGCTGGGGCATGCTGCCGGAGCTCCAGCTCGGGGCCGCAGCGACCGGGGACCGCGCCGTCCGGCCGTTCGACCCGGCGGGCGCCGTCGACGTGGAACTCCACTGGCAGCAGTGGCGGCTGGACTCCGAGCCGCTGGACCGGGTGGCCGACGCCCTGGTCCGGTCGGCGCGCGCCCGGCTGCGGGGCATGCGCTGACCGGACCGGTGCTCAGGGAACGGGCGCGACCTGCACCGGCGTGGTCAGGACCCGGTCGGGGCCGGCCTCCCGCACCGGCCCGGTCAGCCGCACCCGGGCACGCAGCGGCAGGTCCTCGCTGGAGGTGCCCACCGAGAGCACCAGCTCGCCCGGCTCGACGACGCGGCGCAGGTCCCGGCCGGTGAACGCGGCCCGGTCGGCGTGCACCCCGAAGGTCAGCCGGACCGACGCACCGGCGGCGAGCTCGACCCGCGCGAACCCGATCAGCCGGCGGACCGGCTGCACCACGCTCGCCACCGGGTCCGAGAGGTACAGCTGCACCACCTCGGCGCCGTCCCGGTCGCCGGTGTTGGTCACCGTGCACGACAGCTCGACGGACCCGTCGGTGGCCACCTCGGCCGGGACCTCCCCGAGGTGCGCCCCGTCCAGCCGGACGTCGTCCACGGCGAAGGTGGTGTAGGACAGCCCGAAACCGAACGGGAACAGCGGCGTGGGGTCGGCGGAGCTGATGCCACCGGCGCGGCCGAGGGCCGGGCTGAGGTAGGTGGCGGGGGAGCCGCCCGGGGTGCGCGCCACCTGGACGGGCAGCTTGCCCGAGGGGTTGACCCGACCGGAGAGCACACCGGCGACGGCGCCGGATCCCTCCTCACCCGGGAAGAACGCCTGCACCACGGCGGCCGCGCGCCCCGCCACCTCGCCCAGCGCGTACGGGCGGCCGCTCAGCACGACGACCACCACGGGGGTGCCGGTGCCCAGCAGGGCGTCGAGCAGCTCGGCCTGCGCCCCGGGCAGCCGCAGGTCGTCGGCATCGCACCCCTCCCCGGAGGTGCCGCGGCCGAACAGCCCCGAGACGTCGCCGACGACGGCGATGCAGACCTCCGCGGCCGACGCGGTGGCGACCGCCTCGGCGATGCCCCTCCGGTCGGGCTCCTGCACCGGGCAGCCCTGCGCGGTGGTGACCGTGGCGCGGGGGTACTCGCTGCGCACGGCCTCGAGCAGGGTGGGCAGCTCGATGCCCAGCGGGACGTCGGGGTGCTGGACGCCGACGTGGTTGGGGAAGGCGTAGCAACCCATCAGCGAGAGGACCTCGTCGGCGCACGGGCCCACGACGGCCACCGACGACGGGTCCCGCAGCGGAAGCACGCCGGTGTTGTCCAGCAGCACCACCGAGCGCTCGGCCATGGTGCGGGCCAGCGCGCGCAGCTCCGGGGGGTCGAGGTCCAGCCCGCCGTCGCGCAGCGCCGGCGGCTCGGGGTCCCACCCGGCGTCGAGCAGCCCGAGCCCGCCCTTCTGCCGGAGCACCCGCTCCACCGCCCGGTCGACCAGCGCCTCGGGCACCGCACCGGTGCCGACCAGCTCCAGCAGCGGCTCGCCGTAGCAGCGCACCGTGGGCAGCTCGACGTCGACGCCGGCGGCCAGGGCCTGCGCCGCGGCCTCGCCGGGGGAGCCGGCCACGCCCTGCGTCGACTGCAGGAAGGAGACGCCGAAGTAGTCGGCGACGACCACGCCGTCGAAGCCGAGCGTGCCGCGGAGCAGACCGGTGAGCAACGCCTCGTCGGCGGCCGGGGGCACACCGTCGACCGCGGAGTAGGAGTGCATCACCGAGCGGGCGCCGCCCTCGCGCAGCGCCATCTCGAACGGTGGCAGCACGACGTCGGCGACCTCGCGGGGCCCCAGGTGCACGGGGGCGTGGTTGCGGCCGGAGCCGGAGGCCGAGTACCCGGCGAAGTGCTTGAGGGTCGCGACGACGCCGGCGCCCTCCAGCCCGAGGGTGTAGGCGGTGCCCAGGACGGCGACGAGGTAGGGGTCCTCGCCGATGGTCTCCTCCGTGCGCCCCCAGCGGGCGTCGAAGGTGACGTCGAGGACGGGGGAGAGGCCCTGGTGCACCCCGACCGAGCGCAGCTGGGCCCCGATGGCGCCGGCCATCCGGTGCACCGTCGCGGGGTCGAACGAGGCGCCCCACGCGAGCGGGACGGGGAAGACCGTGGCCTGCCAGGCGGTGAACCCGGCCAGGCACTCCTCGTGGGCGATCGCGGGGATGCCGAGCCGGGAGTTCGCGATCAGGTCGCGCTGGGTCTGCGCGAGCACCCGCGCCCCCGTGGCCGGCTCCACCGGACCGGTGCCGAACACGCGGGTGAGCTGCCCCAGGCCCGGCTTGGTCAGCTCCTCCCACGGCGGCAGGGGCTCGCTGAACTCGTGCTGGTTGGGTGCGACGTCCTCGCCCTCGCCGATCGCCGTCCAGATGCCGTAGAGCTGGGCGACCTTCTCCTCGAGCGTCATGAGCGACATGAGGCAGCGGACGCGTTCGTCGAGCGGGCGGGACGGGTCGGTCCAGTCGGCGGGCGGGGGGCCGGCCAGGGTGGCGGGCTCCGGGACGTCGGCGGCCGGGGGCTCGATCAAGGAGAGGGCTCCAGGGGTGCGGGGGGAGGTCAGCGCGGGCGCGCTGCGGTCGAGGCGCGGGGGACCAGGGAGGTGGCCAGCTCCATGCGCTGGCTGTCCAGCTGCCCACCGGTGATCAGCTCGTGCAGCATCCGGCCGGCCATCCGCCCCATGTCGGCCAGCGGCTGGCGCACGGTGGTCAGCGGCGGGGAGGACCAGCGGGCCATGGGCAGGTCGTCGAAGCCGACCACGGAGAGGTCCGCGGGCACGGACAGGCCGGCCTGGCGGGCCGCCTCCAGGACGCCGAAGGCCTGCTCGTCGCTGCCGGCGAAGACCGCCGTCGGCGGGTCGGGCAGCTCCAGCAGCAGGCGGGCCTGGTCGTAGCCGCCCTCGTGGTGGAAGTTGCCGTGCCGGACGAGCTCGGGGTCGACGCCGATGCCGGCGCGCTCGAGGGCGGCGCGGTAGCCGTCGATGCGGGCGCGGCTGCACAGGAAGTCCTGCGGCCCGCCGATGACCGCGATGCGCCGGTGGCCGAGCTCGACCAGGTGCTCGGTGGCGGCGAGCCCGCCGGCCCAGTTGGTCGCGCCGACGCTCGGCACGTCCTGCCCGGGCATGTCGACCGGGTCGATGACGACGACGGGCAGGTGCGAGCTGCCCAGGCGCCGCTGGTCGGCGGCGGTGATCCGGGAGGTGACGACGAGGGCACCCTGCCGACCGCCGCTGATGACCGACTGCACCCAGTCGGCGCCGGGGTCGCGGGCGAGGGTGCCGACCACCACGTCCAGCCCGCTCTCGGTGATCCCGCGCAGGATCTCCACCGCCCAGGGGCTGTCGAGCGCGGTGAAGACGACGTCCACCAGCGGGCGGGGCGGCGCCGCGGACCGGCGGGTGACGGGGACGTAGTTGTGCTCCTGGAGCAGGGCGAGGACGTGCGCCCGGGTGGCCGGCGAGACGTCCTGGCGGCCGTTGACCACCTTCGAGACGGTGGGGAGCGAGACGCCGGCCGCGGCCGCGATGCTCGCCAGCGTCGGCCGGCCCAGCTGGGGTGTCGCCACTGCCGTCCTCCTGAGGTGTGCGCCTGCGTCCGATCCCACCGGACCACCGCCGGCGCGGCCCGTCCAGTGGCGCACGTCACCGGACCGGGAGCGGCGATGTTAACGAAACTTTCGAAGGGACGGTAGCCCGTCCGGTCGAGTCGGGACCGTAGCCCGGCGCCCCGCCGTTCCGCCAGAGATCGACGCACATGGTCAGAGACGGACCAGGAGCGGCGCCGTTGACACCGATGGTGACCTGCCTTACGTTCTCGCAACTGCTCGAAACTTTCGGTTTTCAACGACGAAACAGGAAGGTGGCGGTGGGATGTCCCTCCGGCGTCTGACCCGCGTGACCACTCAGGCGGGCGCTCTGGTCCTGGCAGGCGCGCTGGTCGCGGCCTGCGGCTCCTCCGGCCCCGCGGGCGGGGGTGGCGAGGGCGGCACCGGGCAGGTGTGGGCCCTCGAGGACGCCGCCCTCAACCCGATCGAAGAGGCCTCGATCGACCGCTTCAACGAGGGCTCGGACTCCGGTGAGCTGGAGTTGGCCACCTTCGGCAACGACCCCTACAAGCAGCGGCTGCGCGTCGCGCTCGGCTCGCCCAACGCGCCCGACCTCTTCTTCAACTGGGGTGGCGGCAACCTCAAGGAGTACGTCGACGCCGGCCAGGTGGAGGACCTCACCGGGCTGCTCGACGAGAACCCGGAGCTCCGCGACGCCTTCCTGCCCAGCGTCCTCGCCGGCGCCGAGCTGGACGGCAAGAACTACGGCCTGCCCATGCGCGGCATGCAGCCGGTGATGCTCTTCTACAACCAGGCGGTCCTCGAGTCCGCCGGTGTCGAGGTCCCGCAGACCTGGGACGAGCTGCTCACCGCCGTCGACACCCTCTCCGCAGCCGGCGTCACGCCGGTCGCGCTGGCCGGGACCCAGGCCTGGACCGAGCTGATGTGGATCGAGTACATCCTCGACCGCGTCGGCGGCCCCGAGGTCTTCCAGGCCATCCGCGACGGCGAGCCGGGCGCTTGGGAGGACCCGGCCGTCCTGGAGTCGCTGGAGATGCTCCGCGAGCTCATCGACCGCGGCGCCTTCGGGGACGACTTCGCCTCCGTCGGCTACGACGTCGGCGGCGCGTCGACGATCCTCGCCCAGGGCGACGCGGCGTTCCACCTCATGGGGTCGTGGGAGTACACCAACCAGCTCAACGACAGCCCCGAGTTCGTCGAGGCCGGTGACCTGGGCTGGACCACCTTCCCGGCGATCGAGGGCGGCGCGGGCGACCCGTCGAACCTGGTGGGCAACGTGTCGAACTTCTACTCGCTGACCAGCTCGTCGGAGAACAAGGAGGCGGCGCGCGAATACCTGTCGACCGCGCTCACCGACGACCAGTACATCTCCGACCTCATCGAGGCCGGTGACGTGCCGCCGGTGCAGGGCATCCGCGACCAGCTCGCGGAGACCGAGAACGGCGACTACGCGACATTCATCTACGACGCGACGGCCGACGCGGAGAACTTCCAGCTCTCCTGGGACCAGGACCTCCCGGCCGACGAGGCCACCGAGATGCTGACCCAGTTGGAGCAGTTCTTCCTCGGCAACCAGACGCCGCAGGGCTTCGTCGAGGCGATGTCCGGCGTCTGACCGGCACCGGCACGGCATGCAGGACACGGCGCAGCGGACCAGGACAGGGGCACCACGCATGGCGGTCACCCGGCAGGACCGGCCCTCGGGCTGGTACCTGGCACCGGCGATCACGTTCTTCGGGGCGTTCGCCGTGCTACCCATGGTCCTGGTCGTCTACCTCAGCTTCACCTCCTGGAACGGCTTCGGGTTCCCCGCGCTGTCCGGCGCGGAGAACTGGACCCGGCTGATCGAGGACGGCCGGGCCTGGGACTCGCTGTGGCTGACCCTGCTGTTCATGGTGCTGACCTGGCTCGTCCAGACCCCGATCGCGATGCTGATCGGGGTCTGGGCGGCCGGGCGCCAGCGCAACCGCGCCGTGCTCAGCTCCTTCTTCTTCCTGCCCCTGCTGCTGTCCACGGCGGCGATCGCACTGCTGTGGGCAGCGGTGCTCGACCCGAACTTCGGCGCCACCCAGGCGCTGCCGTTCCTGGGCGGCGTCAACTTCCTGGGCGACACCGAGCTGGTCGTCTACACCGTGGTCTGGGTGATCAGCTGGCAGTACATCCCGTTCCACACCCTGCTGTACCAGGCCGCCGCCCGGCAGGTGCCGCAGAGCCTCTACGAGGCGGCCACCCTCGACGGCGCCGGCCGCTACCGGCAGTTCTTCACCATCACGCTGCCGCTGCTGAAGTACACCGTCATCACCTCCACGGTGCTCATGCTCGTCGGCTCGGTGACGACGTTCGACACGATCCTCATCCTCACCGGGGGCGGGCCGGGCACGGCGACGCGCATCCTGCCGCTGCACATGTACATCACCGGCTTCAGCGGCTTCGAGTTCGGCTACGCCAGCGCCATCGCGGTCCTGCTGCTGCTCCTCGGTGCGGGGCTCTCCCTCGCCGTGACCAGCGCGACCGGCTTCCGCAAGATGCAGAGCCAGCAGGAGGGCATGTGAGCGACCGGGCACCGCTGGGCATGGACGACGGCCGCACGGGTGGCGTCGGCGTGCGGACGGCGGAGGCGCCGCCCTCGCCGATCGCGCCGGTGCCGGAGGTGCCCGAACGCCAGCGGCGGCGGGTCTGGAACCGGCGCCGGGGCCACGGGCGCCCGAACGTCCTGGCCGGGGTGCTGGCCACCGTGTGGCTGGCGCTGGTCGCCGTCCCGCTGTACTTCCTCGTGGCGGCGAGCTTCCGCACCCGCTCGGAGTACCTGTCGGACAACCCGCTGGCCCCGCCGCCGAACCCGACGCTGGAGAACTACGCGACCGTCCTCACCGGCGACTTCCCGACCTACCTGCTCAACACGGTGGTCGTCACGGTGGCCACCGTCGCGATCGTCGTGGGGTTGACGCTCCCGGCCGGCTACGCCGTCGCCCGCAACGCCGGACGGGTGGTGCAGCGCGGCTTCTCGCTGATGCTGGTCGGCCTGGCCATCCCGGCGCAGGCGGCGATCATCCCCGTGTACCTGATGATCACCCAGTTGCACCTGTACGACACCCTGCTCGCGGTCATCCTGCCGACGGCGGCGTTCGCCATGCCGGTGGCGCTGCTGGTGATGACCAACAGCCTGCGCGACATCCCCCGCGAGCTGTACGAGGCGCAGACCCTCGACGGTGCCGGCCCGTTCCAGGCGCTGCGCCACCTGGTGCTGCCGCTGGCCAAGCCGGCGATCACCACCGTGGCGGTGTTCACCTCGCTGACCGCGTGGAACGGGTTCCTCTTCCCCCTGGTGCTCACCCAGTCCGTGGAGACCCGGGTGCTCACCCTGGGGCTGTGGGACTACCAGGGGCAGTTCGGCACCGACGTCCCGGCGCTGCTGGCGGCGGTCACGCTGTCGGTCGTCCCGATC
The DNA here is from genome assembly GCF_900109665.1 of Blastococcus sp. DSM 46786. GTDB lineage: Bacteria > Actinomycetota > Actinomycetes > Mycobacteriales > Geodermatophilaceae > Blastococcus > Blastococcus carthaginiensis. The sequence goes on along the minus strand of NZ_FOAO01000017.1, from coordinate 80,041 downwards.
TTCGTCCTGTACCTCGTCGGCCGCCGGTACCTGCTCAGCGGCCTGACCGCCGGCGCCGGCAAGTAGCCCGGCCCGCCCCGAGAGGAAACCCATGGCCTCCGTCACCTACGAGCACACCAGCTGCGTCTACAGCGGCGCCGGACGACCCGCGGTGGACCGGCTGGACCTCGCGGTCGAGGACGGCGAGTTCCTCGTCCTCGTCGGCCCGTCGGGCTGCGGCAAGTCGACGTCGCTGCGGATGCTCGCCGGCCTGGAGGACGTCACCGACGGCCGCATCCTGATCGGCGACCGCGACGTCACCGAGGTGGCGCCCAAGGACCGGGACATCGCGATGGTGTTCCAGAACTACGCGCTCTACCCGCACATGACCGTCGCCGACAACATGGGCTTCGCGCTGAGGATGGCGGGGCTGGGCAAGCCGGAGATCGCCCAGCGGGTGCAGGAGGCGGCGAAGCTCCTGGACCTGGAGCCCTACCTGGACCGCCGGCCCAGGGCGCTCTCCGGTGGCCAGCGGCAGCGGGTCGCGATGGGGCGGGCCATCGTGCGCCAGCCGCGCGTCTTCCTCATGGACGAACCGCTGTCCAACCTGGACGCCAAGCTGCGGGTGCAGACCCGCACCCAGATCGCCGCCCTGCAGCGCCGGCTCGGCATCACCACCGTCTACGTCACCCACGACCAGACCGAGGCCATGACGATGGGCGACCGGGTGGCCGTGCTCAAGGACGGCCTGCTCATGCAGGTGGGCCGGCCGCGCGAGCTCTACGAGCGGCCGGCGAACGTGTTCGTCGCCGGCTTCATCGGGTCGCCGGCGATGAACCTCGTCACCCTGCCGGTGACCGAGGGCGGCGTGCGGCTCGGCGACGAGGTGCACCCGGTGCCCCGGGACGTGCTCGGCGGGGCGTCCGACGCGCTGGTCACCGTGGGCGTCCGCCCGGAGGACCTCGAGCTCGCCGGGCACGGCCTGGCCGTCGAGGTCGACGTCGTCGAGGAGCTCGGTGCCGACGCCTACGTCTACGGCCGGACCACCGCCGGCGGCGAGGAGCACCTGATCACCGCGCGGGTCGACGGGCGCACGCCGCCGCGGAAGGGCGAGCGGGTGCACGTGCGCCCGCGCGCCGGCCACGTGCACCTGTTCGACGGCCGTAGCGGCGCCCGGCTGGGCGGCTGAGACCCCCGTCCGGCGGCCCGGACGCGGGCCGCCGGGCCGGGCACGGCGCGCGCGGGGGAGAGGGAGCGGCGGGGCGCTCCCTAGACTCGTGTGGTCCCCGGGCAGACGGGGCGGCGCGAACGAGGAGTGTGCATGGCCGTCCGAGCCATCCGCGGTGCGACCCAGGTCGACGCCGACGACCGGCAGCAGGTGCTCGAGGCCACCCGCGAGCTCGTGAGCGCGGTGCTGGAGCGCAACGGGCTCGAGCACGACGACGTCATCAGCATCCTCTTCACCGCCACCCCCGACCTGGTCTCGGAGTTCCCGGCGCTGGCCGCCCGCGAGCTCGGCATGGGCGGGGTGCCGCTGATGTGCGCCTCCGAGATCGGCGTGCCGCACGCGCTGCCGCGGGTGCTGCGCCTCATGGCCCACGTCGAGACGCCGCGGTCGCGCGCGGAGATCCAGCACGTCTACCTGCGCGGCGCCGTCGCGCTGCGGCGGGACATCGCGCAGTGACCCGAGAACAGCGAACGAGCAGGAGCACATGAGCACCCCCCAGAGCCCCTTCCGCGGGTCGGTGACCCTCGACGGCCCGTCGGGGACCGGCAAGTCCACCGTCGCCCGCGGCGTCGCCGCCCGGCTCGGCGCGGCCTACCTCGACACCGGGGCGATGTACCGCGCGGCCACCGTCGCCGTCCTCGACGCCGGCGTGGACCCCGCGGACGCCGAGGCCGTGGCCCGCACCGTCGCCGAGGCGGGGATCGTCGTGGGCACCGAGGCCGGCACCGAGCGGGTCGAGGTCGGCGGCACCGACGTCGCCGCCCGGATCCGCGGTGCCGAGGTGACCCGTGCCGTCTCCGCGGTCTCGGCCGTCCCCGCCGTCCGCCGCCAGCTCGTCGCCCAGCAGCGCGCCCTGGTGACCGGCGCGGAGGCGGTCGTGGTCGAGGGACGCGACATCGGCACCGTGGTGCTGCCCGACGCGACGCTGAAGGTCTACCTGACCGCCGCCCCGGAGGTGCGGGCCCAGCGCAGGGCCGGTCAGCTCGGCGTCACCGACGCCGCGGAGATCGCCGCGCTCGCCGCCGACCTGCGCCGCCGCGACGAGTACGACAGCAGCCGGGCCGACAGCCCGCTGCGCCCGGCGGCCGACGCCGTCGTCGTCGACAGCAGCGACCTCTCCCAGGCGCAGGTGGTCGACCGCATCGTGCTGCTGGCGGAGACCGCCGTGCCCGCAGGGGACCGGACGTGACCGAGCCGCAGAGCGGGCCGCTGCCCGTCGTCGCCGTCGTCGGCCGGCCCAACGTGGGGAAGTCGACGCTGGTCAACCGCTTCCTCGGGCGCCGGGCGGCCGTCGTCCAGGACACGCCGGGCGTGACCCGCGACCGCATCGCCTACGAGGCGCTGTGGAACGGCAAGCGGTTCACAGTGGTCGACACCGGCGGCTGGGATCCCAAGGCCGCCGGCCTGGGGGCCTCCATCACCCGGCAGGCCGAGTACGCCATGAAGACCGCCGACGTCATCGTCTTCGTCGTCGACAGCCAGGTGGGCGCCACCGAGACCGACCTGGCCGCCGCGCGGGTGCTCCGGCGCAGCGACCGGCCGGTGATCCTGGTGGCGAACAAGGTGGACGACGAGCGCAGCGAGGCCAACGCCGCCGAGCTGTGGTCGCTGGGCGTCGGGGAGCCGCACGCGGTCAGCGCGCTGCACGGCCGGGCCAGCGGCGATCTGCTCGACCTCGTCCTCGACGCCATGCCCGAGGCGCCGCGCGAGCAGGAGGAGGAGGGCGGCCCTCGCCGGGTGGCGCTGGTCGGCCGGCCCAACGTGGGCAAGTCCAGCCTGATCAACCGGCTGGCCAAGGAGGAGCGGTCGGTCGTCGACTCCGTCGCCGGCACCACCGTCGACCCGGTGGACTCGCTCGTCACCCTCGGCGGCGAGGAGTGGCGGTTCGTCGACACCGCGGGGCTGCGCCGCAAGGTGAACACCGCCAGCGGCATGGAGTACTACGCCAGCCTGCGCACCGAGGCGGCGATCCAGGCCGCCGAGGTCTGCGTCGTCCTGCTCGCCGCCGACGAGGTGATCAGCGAGCAGGATCAGCGGGTGATCACCCAGGTCGTGGAGGCCGGTCGCGCGCTGGTCCTCGCCTTCAACAAGTGGGACACCCTCGACGAGGACCGCCACGACCAGCTCGAGCGGGAGATCGACCGCGACCTCGCGCACGTGAAGTGGGCGACGCGGGTCAACATCTCGGCGTCCACGGGCCGTGGCGTGGGCAAGCTGGCCGACCACCTCCGCGCGGCGATCGCCTCGTGGGAGACCCGCGTGCCGACGGCGGAGCTGAACACGTTCGTGCGGGCCCTGGTGCAGGAGACGCCGCCGCCGGCCCGCGGAGGGCGCGCCCCGAAGATCAAGTACGTCACGCAGGCCGACGTCCGGCCGCCGCGCTTCGTCGTCTTCTCCACCGGATTCCTGGAGGCCGGCTACCGCAGGTTCCTGCAGCGCAAGCTGCGGGAGCAGTGGGGCTTCCAGGGCACGCCGATCGAGATCTCCGTGAAGGTCCGCGAGGGGCGGGACAAGGACGGCAAGCGCGGCTGACCACCGTCGAGACCGGCGAGCGCCGTGCGGTAACCTTCTCGGGCGGTCGTTCGCGGCCCGGGAAAGTCCGGGGCGTCGGCGGCACGCGGGCTGTAGCGCAGCTTGGTAGCGCACTTGACTGGGGGTCAAGGGGTCGCAGGTTCAAATCCTGTCAGCCCGACAGTGTGATGTCTCAGGACATCGGCATAGCCCGGACCCACGATTCGTGGGTCCGGGCCAGCGCGTTTTCGGGGTGGGTCCGGGTGGTCGGCCGGTGGGCTGGTAGTCGTGGGTGGGGTCGATGGTGAGCTCGCGCAGCAGTTCGCCAGTGGCGGCGTCGATGACGCGGGCGTTCAGATCCTGCACGAGCAGCAGGGCGTGGGTTCGGCCCATGCCGATGTGGTGGAGTCGGCCGGCCAGGCGCAGGGTGACGCAGCCGGTCTGGTCGCCGCGGTCGGGTGCGTGTGCAAAGTGATCGGCACGCCCGTCCGGAGGTGCGCCTTCGCCACGGCACGCAGGACCCGTTCCACCCCGCGGATCATGCCCTGGCGGTCGATGGCGCACGTGGGGATGCCGGCCTTGACGCCGGTCCCGGCGATGCCGTCGGTGATCAGGAGGCGGGAAGACGTCGTCGGGTCCGGCGGTGCCTGCTCCGAGGCGTCGCCGGACCCGATGGCGCACTCAGCCGCGGAGTCGGCCGGCGAGCATCTTCTTGCCCTCTTCGGCGCCCTTGCGGCTCTCTGCCTGCGCGCGACGGAACAGGTCGACGAGGTCGCTGTCGCCGGCCCGTTCGGCGTCCTGGATGTAGAGGTCGAGCCGCAGGACGTTGCTCAAACACGACTCGGTGAACCAGATGAGGTTGTAGTCCTTGTCCGTGGTACCGGTGACGTCGCCCGTCTCGGACGTGCTCGTGGTCATGACGTTCCCTTCCCTTCGGGTCCAGCCCTACCGGTCAGCGCCGTTCCCCTGGCGCGGTCGGCTGGTCGTGGTCGTGAACGTGTGCCTCGCCGGCGTGCTCGTGCTCGAAGTCGCGGTGCGGCACGTGCGCATGGTGCAGCGGAGCGTGGTCGTGCTCGTGCTCGTGCGCGGAACTCAGGTGCTCGAACCCTCCCGTCATCTCGTTGTGGTTGTGAGTGACGTGGAAGTGCCGGTGCGTGTGCACCAGCCGCTCGTGGTCGTGGTCCTCCCACTCGGCCGTGGGTGCGTTCTCGGTCATCGCGTGCCCCTGTTCGATGCGGCGCGGCGGCGGTCGACACGCCGTCCCACGCCTACCCAGCGGCGCCCGTCGTACGCGGCACACCGGGACGCGATGCGAGCCGGTCCGTCGGCGCCCGCTCAGTACCTCGGGTAGGTGGGGTAGCGGTAGCCCGGACCCCAGAACGGCGCGTAGCCCCACCACCCGTACACGCCGGCGTAGTAGTCCGGCTGGTACTCGAGTTCCGGGTCGTACGGCGGAACCTCGGCCATCCGGTCGCGGTTCCGGCTGATCCGGATCCTGTCCGGCTCGACGGCGACTACGGCGTCGACCGGGATCAGGTAGTGCTGCGCGCCGATGCCGAGGAAGCCGCCTTCCCCGATCCGCAGGAACCGGACCTTGTTCTCCCGGTCGTCGACGAGCAGGTCGTCGACCCGGCCGACGTCGTCGCCGTCGCTGTCCACGACCGCGCGTCCGCGGACGTCGGCAGCGGGATCGGCGACGGTCTGCGCCGTGTCGTCCAGCCGGACGAGCCGGCCGATGTCGTCGGTCATCGTGGTCCTCCTCGAGGTGGACGGGCGGTCGATCGCCACGCTGCCACGCTGCCCAGGAGGCGGCCATCCGAGCGTCGGGGGTGCCTCTAGCGACCCGGGGGAGACGCGGGAGGGACCGATTCCCGCGGCTCGTCGCGCCAGGAGTGCTCGGGCTCGTAGCCGAGGACACGGCGGGCCTTGTCGATCGAGAGCAGAGTCTCGTGCGGGCTGAGGGATCGCGCGAGCGGGACGCCGGGGAACTCGGCAGCGAGCAGTTCCTCGTTGGACCGGGTCATCACCGTGTCGGCGTTGGCGATGATGAACACGTCGGCGCCCACGCTCTCGTGGGCCAGCGCCCGCCGGACCGCCTGAGCGCCGTCGCGGGCGTCGATGTATCCCCACAGGTTGAAGCGGCGCAGCGACGGCTCGTCGTCGTACCCGGGAAACTGCGCGTAGTCCTCGGGGTCCATGACGTTGCTGAAGCGCAGCCCGGTCATCGAGAGGTCCGGGTGCCACCGGCACAGTTGCCGGGCGAGTTCCTCCTCGAGCGTCTTGACCAAGGAGTACGTGCTGGTCGGACGCGGTGGGTACTCCTCGTCGACCGGGACGTACGGCGGCGGCTCGTCGAAGGGCAAGCCGAGCACCGTCTCGCTCGACGCCCAGACGATCTTCCGGACGCCGGCGCGCAGAGCGGCGGCGTAGACGTTGTACGAGCCCGTCATGTTGTTGGCGAAGGTCGCCGCGTTGGGTGCGAGGCCGGGGGCCGGGATGGCCGCCAGGTGGACGAGCGCGTCGACGCCGGCATGTCGGTCGTCGATGCCGCCCATCGCCTCGACGGCCTGCCCGAAGTCGGTCAGCTCGACGACCGACGAGGCGACGTCGCTCCGGGGCGAGGGCACCCGGTCGAGTGCGACCACGTCCCAGCCGTGCTCGAGCAGGTGGGGCACCACCGCCCGCCCCAGCTTGCCGCTGCTTCCGGTGACCGCGACCCGCGCCATGGGTCCTCCTGATCCGCTCGCCTGCCAGGAGATCAGGAGATCATCCCGCGTGGTGCGCCGCGCGGTGGCCGGCCAGGACGTCGGCGCCGAAGTCCGACACCGGATCGCGCCACACCGAGTGCGCGTGGTTGCCGTCGCTCTGGGTGTTGTCCCACTCGGCGAGCAGGCGCGGGCCGTGGAGGCGGTAGTAGTGCGGCCGGCCGGGCTCGGTGGAGCCTGCCCACGCCAGGTGGACCGCATCGAGGTCGACCGACGGCCCCAGTCCGTCCGGGACGCGACCGGTGTAGGCCGAGACCAGGGCCCGCAGCAGTTCGCGCCGGTCCCCGTCCAGCTCGCTGCCCGGAAGCCCGATCGGCCGGGCCGTCAGCTCCAGCGTGCCGTCGGGCCCCGGCTCGACCTCGTCGCCGGCCGGGAGCTGGGGCCGGTTGCGGCTGACGATGTCCGAGGGCGCGCGATCGAGCAGCACCGCCTGTGCGGCCAGGGCCGGCGGCAGCGAACGCACCAGCTCGCGGGCCAGGTCCTCGGTCGCGCCGAGCAGCCGGAAGGAGCCATCGCCCAGCAGCGGGCTGGCGGCCGGATTGGCGCCGAGGAAGCACGGGGTGACGGCGACCACCCGGCCGTCGACCACCAGGTTGTTCAGGGACACGTGATGACCGCCCAGCCGCCAGCCCCACGGTTTCGCGCCGCCCGGCTCCCCGAAGACCCGGAGGTAGTAGCGACCCGGGTCCCGGCGGCGATCGTGCCCGGCGCCCCGCGGGAAGCCCTCCGTGCGGTCGAGCACGTTCTCCAGGCCCATGACCCCGGAGACGGTCACGTAGCCGGCGGTGGACAGCCCGGAGGCGACCAGCTGCATGGCCAGCGACTGCTGCGCCGGGTGCTGCTGACCCAGGGTCAGTCCGCCGTGGTCGGTAGGCGTGTAGTGCCAGCGCCGGCGGTCGGCCTCGGCCTCGGGATCGCTGCGCGGACCGTCCCGCTGGGCGAGTCGGTGTTGTCCGCGGTCGAGCGAGGCCAGCCAGGCACTCGCCGCCGCCGCCATGCGCCCGGCGACGGCACGGTCGGCCGGCTCGGGCGATCCGGCAGGGAGGTTGCCCATCACACCCGGCCGGCGGAGGACACACCGGCCCGGGAGCCGCTCGCGGGCACCTGCCGCTCCTCGATCCCGGGTCCGGCGCGGTCGTCCCCGTCGATGTCGGGCATTGCTCGACCGGACGCCTCGGGACCCCGGCGCGCCACGTCCTCGTGCTTGCTCGCCAGCCGGGCTGCTTCCACCGCCCCGGATCCCAGGCTCAGGACGAGGGTGATGACAGCGATCCGGACCCACATGTCGGGAGAGCCTCCTCGCGTTCGGCGGACCGAGTGGTCCGGTGCTGCGGGTGCGCGCCGGTCGGGTGTGGTCTGCGGAGCCCGGTATCCGTTCGGCGTCGCGGTAGGCCCACCCGACCGGTCGTCCCCGCGATCCCGCTCATCAGACCGGCGGCGGGCCCTCGGGCGGCGGCGCGATGGGGTCGGCGGGGCCCGGCTGCGGTACGGGGGCCGGACCGGGTGGCGACACCGGATCCGTCGGCGAGGGCGAGGGGGAAGGCGGCTGGGGGGCCGGCACCGGAGGCGTCGTCATGGATCGACGCTAGACCCCTGCGGCGAGGACGGCCGGTCGGGCGGGCGGACGACGAACTGCTCCTCGTCGGCGGCCGCGGAGGACCGCAAGCCGGTGCCACCGGCCAGCCGGTCGGTCACGGCGCCACCTCGCCGGTGCCTGCCCGGTGGAGCAGTCCGGCGACGACGTCGGCCTCGGCGGTGCGCGACCTGTGCCGGCGAGCGCGGCGGAGATGGCGATCATGTCGGAGTGCGCCGCTGCCGCGGGTGTGACGCCGGTGCCGTGTGACCGTCCAACCCCCGGGTAGGGCGACCGGGTGCCTGCCAACGTCTTCGTCCTGGGCCTGGACCGGTTGAACCTCGACACGCTCTCCCATCTCCCGCAGGAGGAGTACGCCTTCCACGAACTGCTCCACAAGGACGAGCTCATCGGGATCGACGACATCGACATCCCTGCTCTGCTGGATCGCGCGGAGGAGCGGCTCGACAGCTTCGCGGGGCCGATCGACGCCGTCATCGGGTACTGGGACTTCCCGGTCAGCTCGATGGTGCCGATCCTGTGCCGGCGACGCGGACTCCCGAGCGCTCCGCTCGAGGCCGTCGTGAAGTGCGAGCACAAGTACTGGAGCCGGCTGGAGCAGCGGAAGGTGATCGACGAGGTTCCTGCGTTCGCGCTGGTGGACCTCGAGGGGGACGACGAGCTGCCGCCGGGTCTGGACCTCCCCGTCTGGCTCAAACCGGTGAAGTCCGTGTCCTCGGAGCTCGCGTTCCACGTCGGCGACCGCACGGAACTGGACGAGGCCCTCGGCGCGATCCGCGCGGGGATCGACAAGTACGGGGAGCCGTTCGAGTTCGTGCTCGACCAGATCGACCTCCCGCCCGAGATCGCGGCGGTCGGCGCGACCGCCTGTCTCGCCGAGGAGGCCGCCGTCGGGCAGCAGCTCACGGTCGAGGGCTACGCGCAGGCCGGGCGCGCCCACGTGTACGGGATCATCGACTCGCTGACCTATCCCGATTCCTCGAGCTTCCTGCGCTACCAGTACCCCTCCCGGTTGCCCGAGCAGGTCCGGGCGCGGCTGGTGGACATCTCGACGAGAGTCATCGAGCACCTGGGCCTGGAGTCGACCACCTTCAACATCGAGTACTTCTGGGACCCCGACCGTGACCGCATCCGGCTGCTCGAGGTGAACCCGCGGCACTCGCAGTCCCACGCGACGATGTTCGAGGCCGTCGACGGCGTCAGCAACCACGAGGTCATGGTCGAGCTCGCCCTGGGCCGGGCACCCGGCGAGCGGACCGGCGGCGCGTACGGGGTCGCGGCCAAGTGGTACCTGCGCACCTTCGACGACGGCGTGGTGTCCCGGAGCCCGTCGCCGGAGGACGTGGCCCGGGTCGAGCGGGAGCTCGAGGGGGTCACCGTGCGCGTGGTCGCGCAGCAGGGGGGCCGGTTGTCCGAGCTCGCGCAGCAGGACAGCTACAGCTACGAGCTGGCCCAGGTGTTCATCGGGGCACGCGACGAGGCCGAGCTGGTCGAGAAGTACGAGCGGGCCGTCGCGCTGCTGCCGTTCGAGATCACGGACGGAGGCGGAGTCCGTGGCTGACGCGGCACTGCGGGCGGTGCAGGAGCTCCCGCACGACGTCGTGGAGGACGAGCACGTCTGGATCCCGATGGCCGACGGCACCCGGCTGGCCGCCCGCATCTGGCGAGCGAGCGAGTCCGACGACCGGCCCGTCCCGGCCGTCCTGGAGTTCATCCCGTACCGCAAGCGCGACCTGACCGCCTATCGCGACTCGATCCACCACCCGTACATGGCCGGGCACGGGTACGCGTGCGTGCGGGTCGATCTGCGGGGCAGCGGCGACTCCGAGGGGGTGCTGACCGACGAGTACCTGGAGCAGGAACTGCTCGACGCCGAGACCGTGCTCGCCTGGCTCGGCCAGCAGCCGTGGTGCAACGGGACCACCGGGATGATGGGCATCTCGTGGGGCGGCTTCAACGCACTGCAGGTCGCAGCGCGCCGGCCGCCCGGGCTGGGCGCGATCGTGACCGTCTGCTCCACGGACGACCGCTACGCCGACGACGTCCACTACATGGGCGGGTGCCTGCTCAGCGACAACCTGTCGTGGGCCTCCACGATGTTCGCCTACACGTCGAGCCCCCCCGACCCGGAGCTGGTCGGCGACCGCTGGCGGGAGATGTGGCGAGACCGCTTGAACGGCAGCGGGCTCTGGCTGGACGAGTGGCTGCGCCACCAGACGCGCGACGCGTACTGGGAGCACGGCTCGATCTGCGAGGACTACTCGGACGTCGAGTGTCCCGTGCTGGCCGTGAGCGGCTGGGCGGACGGCTACTCCAACGCCGTCTTCCGCATGATCGAGCACCTCGACGTCCCGCGGCAGGGCCTGATCGGCCCGTGGTCGCACAAGTACCCGCATCTTGGTCAGCCGGGGCCGGCGATCGGCTTCCTCCAGGAGATGGTCCGGTGGTGGGACCGCTGGCTCAAGGGGATCGACAACGACGTGATGGACGCGCCGATGCTGCGGGTCTGGATGCAGGACAGCGTGCCCCCGCTCACCGCTTACCAGGACCGCCCGGGCCGCTGGGTCGGCGAGCCGAGCTGGCCCTCACCGCACGTCGAGGAGGTCGCGCACCCGCTGGGGCGCAACCGGATCGCTGCCCCGGACGACGCGGTGGCCGAGGAACGGCTGAGCGTGGAGTCGCCGCTGTCGGTGGGCCAGTTCGCCGGCAAGTGGTGCTCGTACAACGCCCCTCCCGATCTGCCCTACGACCAGCGGGAGGAGGACGGCGGGTCGCTGGTGTTCGACAGCGACGTGCTCGTGGAGAAGCACGAGATCCTCGGCGCGCCGCTGGCCGAGCTCGAGGTCACCGCCAGCCGGCCCGACGCGATGGTGGCCGTCCGCCTCTCCGACGTCGCGCCGGACGGGCGGGCGACGCGGGTCACCTACGGCCTGCTCAACCTCACCCACCGCGACGGGCACGCGAACCCGCAGCCGCTCGTACCGGGCCAGTGCTACCGCGTCGCCGTCCGCATGAACGGCGTCGCGCACGCCTTCGCGGCCGGGCACCGCATCCGGCTCTCGGTCTCCACGTCGTACTGGCCGCTGGCGTGGCCGTCGCCGGAGCCGGTCCGGCTGGAGGTGCTGACGTCGGCCAGCCGGCTGCTCCTGCCGACCCGACCGCTCCAGGAGTCCGACGAGGTCTCGGCGCAGCCGTTCGGCCCGCCGGAGGGGGCTGAGCCGATCTCCGTGACGCAGCTTCGGCCCGGGGAGCACCGGTGGCAGGTGACCAGGGACCTGATCGGCTACGAATCCGCGCTGGAGGTCGTCAACGACCTGGGCGTCGCGCGGATCGACGACATCGGCCTGGAGGTGACACGCAGAGCGGAGGAGCGCTACAGCTCGGTCGCCGATGACTTCGGATCGATCCGCGGTGAGACGCGCTGGGCCATGGGCTTCCGCCGAGGCGAGTGGAACGTACGGACGGTGACCCGGACGGTCATGACGTCGACCCCGCGCGACTTCCGCCTGTACGCCGAACTGGACGCCTACGACGACGACAAGCGGGTCGCCTCGCTCAACTGGGAGCGCACGATCCCGCGCGATCACGTCTGACCCGTAGGCCGCATTCCGGGATGCCGAGGCGCAGCAGCGGTTCCCGGGGATGGCCGCCGTCCCTTCGGCCCGGGCGAGCATCAGCGCAGTTCACCTCGCTGCGGTCGTCGGACCAGCGGGTGTGGAACCTGCCCTCGCGGTCGACCCGCTCGTAGCCGTGCGAGCCGAACCGGTGCCGCAGCACCTGCACGAGCGCCGCGGGGAGGCGTTCGGCCCGCAGGCCATCGTAGTAGGCGCGTTCTCCTCAGCGCTCTCGGCGATCTGGTCGAATCCCTGGGCGTAGGCGACCACCTTCGACGCGTAGAGCGCCCGCCGGACATCGTCGACGGACTGCTGCCGGTGGGGCGCCTCCCACGCCGCACCGGGCCCGGTCAGCACCTTTCGCGCCGCCGACCGCTGCTCGCGGTGGCCCGACAAGGACCGGGCGAAGACCGCCTCGGCGATGCCGCTGGTCGGCACGCCCAGATCCAGTACCGACTGGACGGTCCACCGTCCGGTGCCCTTCTGCTCCGCCTCGTTCAGGACGACGTCGACGAAACGGGCTCCCGTCGCCGTCGGTGTGCCGCAGGACGTCGGCCGTTATGCCCAACATCCAGCCACTAACAGCTCGACATTCCAGGAACGACGTCGACGAGAGAGGCACCGGAACCGTCGCCGGGGGCGCTCCGGCGGACCGAGTGACCGGGCGGGGACCAGTGACCGCGCCTACCGTCGACCCATGTCGCTGACCCTCGGCACCGGCCCGCTCGCCCGCCCCTCGGAGGGGCAGCTCAACGGCGATCTGTGGTCGGCGCTGCCCGCCCACGCCGTCTACACGCACCCGCTGGAGGAGCGCATCCGCGGCGTGCTGGCCGACCGGACGGTGGTCGACACCACCCGGGCGGTGCTGCTGCACGAGACCGGCCTGCTCCCGCGCTGGTACCTCCCCGAGGACGACGTCACGCCCGGCCTGCTCGTGCCCAGCGAGACGCGCACCACCTGCCCGTTCAAGGGCGAGGCCCGCTACTGGCACCTGGAGGTCGACGGGCGCCGCGTCGAGGACGCCGCCTGGTCGTACCCGGAGCCCGTGGCCGGCTGCCCGCCGCTGGCCGGCCTGCTCTCCTTCTACCCGGAGCGCGTGGACTCCTGGTGGATCGAGGACGAGCAGATGATCGGCCATCCCCGCGACCCGTTCCACCGGGTCGACGCCCGGCGCTCCTCGCGGCACGTGGTCGTCCGCGTCGGCGGTCAGGTGGTGGCCGAGACGCGGTCGCCGGTCGCAGTGTTCGAGACGGGGCTGCCGGTGCGCTGGTACGTGCCCGGGGCCGACGTCGCCGACGGCGTCCTGGCGGAGAGCCCGACGACGTCGGTGTGCCCGTACAAGGGAGTGGCGACCTACGAGCACGTCGTCGTCGACGGGCGCCGGTTCGAGGACGCCGCCTGGTGCTACCGCGACCCGCTGCTCGAGGCGCTGCCCGCCGCGGGGCACCGCTCCTTCGACGGCGACGAGGTCGAGGTGCAGGTCGGCGGGTGACCGGCCCGGCACTCAGGCGTCGAAGTCGACCGTGATCTCGTCGGAGACGGGCAGCGACTGGCAGGTGAGCACGTAGCCGGCCTCCACCTCCGCGGGCTCGAGCGCGTAGTTGCGCCGCATCTCCACCGCACCGGCGGTCACCCGCGCCCGGCAGGTGCCGCAGACGCCGCCCTTGCAGGCGAACGGCAGGTCCGACCGCACCCGCTGGGCGGAGTCGAGGACGGCCTCACCGCGAGGGAGGGCCAGGGTGGTGGAGCGGCCGTCGAGGACGACGGTCACCTGGGCGCTGGGACCCTCGACCGTCTCCTCGTCGCCGCGGACCGGCTCCGGCGGGACGTCGTCGACGTAGAACAGCTCCTGGTGCATCCGCTCCGGCGGGACGCCGAGCTCGGCCAGCAGTGCGCGGGCGTCGGTGACCATCCCGTGCGGGCCGCACAGCCACCAGTGGTCCACGTGCGGGGCGTCGACCAGGTTGCCGACCAGCGCGCGCAGCCGCTGCCCGTCCAGCCGGCCGCTGGTCAGCTCGGCGTCGCGCGGCTCGCGGGAGAGCACGTGCACCAGCTGCAGCCGGGGCCCGTGGCGGTCCTTCAGGTCGGCGAGCTCGTCGGCGAACATGACGGTGTTGGTGCGCCGGTTGCCGTAGAAGACGGTGACGGTCGATCTGCCGTCCCCCAGGACCGTGCCGGCCAGCGAGAGCGCCGGGGTGATCCCGGAGCCGGCCACGACGAAGACGTGGTCGCCGGGCGTCGACAGGTCGGCGGTGAAGGTGCCCGAGGGGGGCAGCACGTCGATCCGGTCGCCCGGGCGCACCTCGTGCACCAGCCAGGAGGAGAAGAAGCCGCCCGGCACCTCGCGGACGCCGACCCGCGGGGCGGCGCCCACGGGCGCGCAGATCGAGTAGGAGCGGCGCTCGTCCCGCCCGCCGTCGACCCGGCGCAGGGTGAGCGCCTGCCCGGGTGAGAAGGCGTAGTCGGCGGTCAGCTCCGGGGGCACGTCGAAGGTGACCGCCACGGCGTCGTCGGTGAGCCGCTCGACCCGCGCCACGGTGAGCGGGTGGAACTGCGGCCGGCGGCGGGTCGGTGCGCTCACTAGATCTCCTTGACGTGCTCGAACGGCTCGCGGCAGCTGCGGCAGCGGCGCAGCGCCTTGCACGCGGTCGACCCGAACTCCGACAGCTCCTCGGTGTCGGCGGAGCCGCACAGCGGGCAGGCCGCGGTGCGCCGGGGCGGGCCGAGCTGCAGCGGGACGGGCCCGTCCGGGCGCACCGGTGCGCTGCCCGGCGGCGCGATGCCGGCGGCAGCGAGCTTGCGGCGGCCCTCGGCGCTGATCCAGTCGCTGGTCCAGGCGGGGGAGAGGACCGTGCGGACGTCGACGTCGTCGAAGCCGGCCTCGTGCAGCGCCCTCAGCAGGTCGGCGCGCATCACGCCCATCGCGGGGCAGCCGGAGTAGGTGGGCGTGATCTCGACGACGACGGCGCCGTCGTCCCCGGTGCGGACGTCGCGCAGCACGCCCAGGTCGGCCAGCGTCAGCGTGGGCAGCTCGGGGTCGGTGACCTGCTCGGCGACGGTGCGTGGATCGGTGGGCACGGCGCTCACCAGGTCGCCGCCGGGTGCTGCCGGGCCAGCCCCTGGAGGATGCCGAGCAGCTCGGCGAGCTCCGGCCCGTGCTCTCCGAGGCGCCCGCGGGGCGGCGCGCCGGCGGGCCACGCGGGCACGGGGAGCGTGGCCCGCTCGAGCACCTGGGTGAGCACGTCCCGCACCTCGTCGCGCACCGCGGCCGGGTCGACGGCGACACCGGCCGCGGCCAGCCGCTCCTCGACGTCGGTGGCGGTGAACAGGTCGGCGAGCAGCGGCCACACCGCCTCGACGGCGGACCGGGCGCGCCGGTGCGACTCCTCGGTGCCGTCGCCGAGGCGCAGCACCCAGCGCGCGGCGTGGTCGCGGTGGTAGGCCAGCTCGTGCACGCCCTTGGCGGCGATCGCGGCGAGCACCGGGTCGCGGGAGGAGCGCAGCCGGGTGAACACCGCGAGCCGCACGGTGGAGGCGGCCACCAGCCGGACGACGGCCTGCGCGAAGTCCGCGTCGGGTGCGGCGACGAGCGCGGTGCTGCGGAACTCGTCGACGTCACGGAAGTAGGCGAGCGCGTCCTCGTCGGGGATGGTCGCGGTGGCCTGCTCGCGGGAGCGGCCGAGCACGCCGACGGAGCCGGCGCGGGCCAGCAGCAGCCGGGCCTGGCCGAGCAGGTCCAGCGCGATGTTGCCGATCGCCACCTCCTCCTCGAGCTCGGGCGCGCGGGTGATCCACTGCGTCAGCCGCTGGGCGAGCACGAGGGCGTCGTCGCCGAGCATCAGGCAGTACGCGCCGAGGTCGGCGGGGTCGATGCCGTCGGGCACGGTGGTGTCGACGCCGGCCAGCGGGTCGTCGAACCCGGTGCCGAACGCCCAGTGCCCCGCTTCCCCGTGCGCGTTGGTCAACGCGTCGTACACGGTTTCTTCGTGCAAGGTGGCCTCCGTGGGCGGCCCCCTCTCAGGGCCCGGCGCCGCGAGGTACGAGCGGTGGTGGGCGGAGAGGGGGTCCTTTCAGATGTGCGGGACGCCGTCCGGGATCTCGTAGAACGTCGGGTGGCGGTAGACCTTGTCGCCGCTGGGGGCGAACAGCGGGTCCTTCTCGTCGGGGCTCGAGGCGGTGATGTCGACGGCCCGGACCACCCAGATGCTGACGCCCTCGTTGCGCCGGGTGTACAGGTCGCGGGCGGCGTCGATCGCCATCTCGTCGTCGGGGGCGTGCAGCGAGCCCACGTGCACGTGGTTGAGCCCGCGCTTGCCGCGGACGAACACCTCGTACAGCGGCCAGTCCCGCTGCACCGCGCGGGCGCGCGGCTGCACCGGCACCTCCGGCCCGGTCGGGATCGCGCCGTGCCCGCCCTCGGCGGTCACCTCGCTCACGCCGCACCCCGCTCGTGCTTGCGGGCGTAGGCGGTGGCCGCCTCGACCACCCAGGCGTTGTCGTCCCGCGCCGCCCGCCGGCGGGCGATGCGCTCGGCGTTCTTCGGCCCGTCGCCGGCGAGCACGCGGCGGAACTCCTCCCAGTCGATCGCGCCGAACCGCCAGTGCCCGCTGTCGGCGTCCCAGGCGAGGTCCGGGTCGGGCAGCGTGACGCCGAGGGCCTGCGCCTGGGGCACCGTCATGTCCACGAAGCGCTGGCGCAGCTCGTCGTTGGTGTGCCGCTTGATGCCCCACGCCATCGACTGCGCGGTGTTGGGGCTCTCGTCGTCCGGCGGGCCGAACATCATCAGCGAGGGCCACCACCAGCGGTCGACGGCGTCCTGCACCATCGCCCGCTGCTCGTCGGTGCCGCGCATCATCGTCATCAGCAGCTCGTAGCCCTGCCGCTGGTGGAAGGACTCCTCCTTGCAGACCCGGATCATCGCCCGGGCGTAGGGCCCGTAGGAGGAGCGGCACAGCGGCACCTGGTTGCAGATCGCCGCGCCGTCGACCAGCCACCCGATCACCCCGACGTCGGCGTAGGCCGGCGTCGGGTAGTTGAAGATGGAGCTGTACTTCTGCCGCCCCTCGATCAGCTTGTCGGTGAGGTCGGCGCGGTCGGCCCCGAGGGTCTCGGCCGCCGAGTACAGGTAGAGCCCGTGCCCCGCCTCGTCCTGCACCTTGGCCAGCAGCACCGCCTTGCGCCGCAGGCTGGGCGCGGCCAGCAGCCAGTCACCCTCGGGCTGCATGCCGATGATCTCCGAGTGCGCGTGCTGGGCGACCTGCCGCACGAGCGTCTTCCGGTAGCCCTCGGGCATCCAGTCCCGCGGCTCGATGCGCCGGTCGGCGGCGATCGTCGCGTCGAACTGCTCCTGCAGGGTGGCCTCGTCGGGGCTCCCGGTCGCGGATCGATCCAGGGTGGGCGCGGACATCGGATCTCCTCGAGCTGTTTACTGACCGTCCGGTCAGGAATAGTGTGACCCACGTCGCGGGCGTGCACAAGCGCCGGGCGGGGACCAGCAGCCGAGGGGCGAGGACGGCACGGATGACGACGACCGGACGGCGACGGCTCGGTGAGCCCCCGCACCCCGCGCAGCTCGACCCGGCGGAGCGGATGCCCCTCGAGGAGCTGCGCGCCCTGCAGCTGGACCGGCTGCGGTGGTCGCTGCGGCACGCCTACGAGAACGTGCCGCACTACCGGCAGGCGTTCGACGCGGCCGGCGTGCACCCCGACGACTGCCGCGAGCTCGCCGACCTGGCCCGCTTCCCGACGACGAGCAAGGCCGACCTGCGCGACAACTACCCCTTCGGCATGTTCGCCGTCCCGCGGGAGCAGGTGCGCCGGGTGCACGCCTCGTCGGGCACCACCGGCCGGCCCACGGTCGTCGGCTACACCGAGGGCGACCTCGCCACCTGGGCCACCGTCATGGCCCGCTCCATCCGCGCGGCCGGTGGCCGCCCCGGCGACGTGCTGCACAACGCCTACGGGTACGGCCTGTTCACCGGCGGGCTGGGCGCGCACTACGGCGCGGAGGCGCTGGGCTGCACCGTCGTCCCGGTCTCCGGGGGCATGACGCCGCGCCAGGTGCAGCTGATCACCGACTTCCGGCCGCGGGTGGTCATGGTGACGCCCTCCTACATGCTCACCGTCGTCGACGAGTTCGAGCGCCAGGGCATCGACCCGCGCTCGACGAGCCTGGAGATCGGCATCTTCGGCGCCGAGCCCTGGACCGAGCAGATGCGCCGGGAGATGGAGGAGCGGCTCGACATCCAGGCCGTCGACATCTACGGCCTCTCCGAGGTCATGGGGCCGGGCGTCGCCCAGGAGTGCGTCGAGACCAAGGACGGCCTGCACGTGTGGGAGGACCACTTCTACCCGGAGGTGGTCGACCCGCTCACCGGCGAGGTGCTGCCCGAGGGGGAGCAGGGCGAGCTGGTGCTCACCTCGCTGACCAAGGAGGCGATGCCGGTCGTCCGGTACCGCACCCGCGACCTCACCCGGCTGCTGCCCGGCACCGCCCGGCCCGGCATGCGGCGGATCGAGAAGATCACCGGCCGCAGCGACGACATGATCATCCTGCGCGGGGTCAACCTCTTCCCGACCCAGGTCGAGGAGATCGTCCTGCGCACCCCCGGGCTCTCCCCGCACTTCGCCCTGGAGCTGACGACGCGGGGCCGGCTGGACCACCTGACCTGCCGGATCGAGGCCCGTCCGGACACCCCGCCCGATCGCCGCGACCCCGCCGCGGCCGAGGTGGCGCAGGCGGTCAAGGACACCGTCGGCACCAGCATCGACGTCGTGGTCGTCGACCCCGAGTCGCTGCCCCGCTCCGTCGGCAAGCTCAAGCGGCTGCACGACCTGCGGGAACGCCCGGCGACCGGCGACCCCGCGTGACCGCGATCGGGACGGCGACAGGGCGGCGGGGGCGCCCCGGTCACTCGCTGGACTCCCTGCTGCGCACCGCCGTGGCGCTGTTCAACGAGCGCGGCTACGACGCCACGAGCATGGACGAGCTCGCCGTGCGGCTGGGCGTCACCAAGTCGGCGATCTACCACCACGTGCCGAGCAAGGTGGAGCTGCTCCGGCTGGCGCTCGACCGGGCCCTGGACGCGCTCTTCGCCGTCACCGAGGAGCCGGGCGCCACCGCCGGCCCGGCCATCGACCGCCTCGAGCACGTCGTCCGCGGCTCGGTGCGGGTGCTCGCCGCCGAGCTGCCGTTCGTCACCCTGCTGCTGCGCGTGCGCGGCAACTCCGCCGTCGAGCAGGCGGCGCTGGAGCGGCGCCGCCGGTTCGACCGCATCGTCACCGACCTGGTGCGCGCCGCGGAGGGGGAGGGCGACGTCCGCCCGGACGTCGACCCCGCCGTCACCAGCCGGCTGCTGTTCGGCACCGTCAACTCGCTCACCGAGTGGTACCGGCCCGACGGCGGCCTCTCCGCCGACGACCTCGCCGACGCCGTCGTCACCACGGCGTTCGCCGGGCTGCGCACCCGGCCGGCGGCGGGCCCCTGACGGTTCGGCCGGCTCAGGGTGGGAGCAGCCGGCTGTGCCCGCGCATCTCGGCGAGCAGCAGGCCGTCCGCGTCGCGGGTCACGGCGACGTCGTAGATGCCCCCGCGCCCGGCGACCGAGCGCTCGACGGCGGCGGCGGTGACGGCGTCGCCGGACCGGGCCGGCGCGAGGTACTCGATGCCGCACGACCGGGCCACCGCCGCCCGGCCGTGGGAGTTGCAGGCCATCGCGAAGGCGATGTCGGCGACGGCGAACAGCGCGGCCCCGTGCGCGGTGCCGTGGCCGTTGAGCATCTCCGGCCGGATGGTCATGTGCGCCGTGACGACGCCGGGTGCCACGTGGCTCACCGTGACGCCCAGCGCCCGCGCCGCGGCATCGCCGGCCAGGTAGCGGCGGACGGACTCCTCGGCGACGAGCTGGGGAGAGGCGCCGGTCATGAGCCTGAGGTGAGCCGCACGCACTCGGGGCACGGGTCGGCCGACCCCCGGCCCCGCGGGCCGTCCCACGCCCCCTGGACGACGCCGACCGACGCCCCGCAGATGCCGGCCCACGGTGCCGGCAGGTCGGCGGTGCTGCGGAGGACGGCGTGCGCGCGGCCGGTGGCCTGGTCGCGGCCGGCCGCGTGGTCGCTGGTCATGCCCCCAGCATGCGTCTTCGACGGGCCGCGGGCCGCCGGGGGTCTTGTCCGCCGCCCGCTCGCCGGGCAGGCTGTGACGCAGGACACATCCCGCACCAGGAGGCGTCGTGGCAGCCCACCCCGCTCATCCGCCCCGCGCGACCGGCCTCGACGGCTGAGGTCGCCATGGGCAAGGACATCCCACCGGCCCCCGCGCCGCGCCCGGCCGCGCAGGTGCGCAACGTGGCCCTCGTCGGCCGGGCCGGGGCCGGCAAGACGACGCTCGCCGAGGCGCTGCTGGTGGCCACGGGGGCGGTACCGCGCGCCGGCCGCATCGAGGAGGGCACCACCTGTCTCGACACCGAGGAGGTGGAGATCCGCCAGCAGCGCTCGGTCGCCCTGGGCGTGGCGACCGTCGAGCACGACGGCCACCGGATCACCGTCCTCGACACCCCGGGCTCCCCGGACTTCGTCGGCGAGCTGCGGGCCGGTCTGCGCGCGGCGGACTCGGCGCTGTTCGTCGTCTCGGCCGTCAGCGGCGTGGACGCCGCCACCGTGCAGCTCTGGGAGGAGTGCGCCGCGGTGGGGATGCCACGCGCCGTCGTGCTCACCCAGATCGACCGGCCGCGCGCCGACGTCGACGAGGCGGTGCGCCTCTGCCAGCTGATGCTGGGGGAGGGGGTGTACCCCATGCACCTGGTGGAGCGCGGCCCGGACGGGGCGGCCCGCGGCCTGGTGTCGCTGCTGGAGCCGCACCTCGATCCCGCCCGGGTCGGGGACCACGACGCCGACCGCCTCCGCGCCGAGCTGATCGAGGGCATCATCGGCGAGAGCGAGGACGAGACGCTGATGGAGCGCTATCTCGCCGGTGACGACCTCGCCGTCCCCGATCTGGTCTCCGACCTGGAGACGGCGGTCTCCCGCGGGCACTTCCACCCCGTCGTCTGCGTCGCCCCGCTCACCGGGGTCGGCACCGGCGAGCTGCTGCAGCTCGTCGTCGCCGCGCTGCCCTCGCCGGCCGAGCACGGGTGCCCGCCGGTCAACCGGCCCGACGGGTCCCCGGCGCCCGCGCTCAGCTGCGACCCCGACGGCCCGCTCGTCGCCGAGGTGGTCCGCACCACCACCGACCCCTACGTCGGCCGGATCTCCCTGGTCCGGGTCTTCTCCGGCACGCTGCGGCCGGACGTGGCGGTGCACGTCTCCGGTCACGGCATGGCGGAGCGCGGCCACCCCGACCACGACGCCGACGAGCGGATCGGCGTCCTCACCGCCCCGCTGGGCGCCGCCCTCCGGCCGGTGGCGGCGTGCCCGGCCGGCGACGTCTGCGCGGTCGCCCGGCTGGCGACGGCGGAGACCGGCGACACGCTGAGCTCGCCGGAGGAACCGCGGCTGGTCCCGCCCTGGGAGCTGCCGGTGCCGCAGCTGCCGGTGGCGGTGGAGGCCGCCTCCCGCGGCGACGAGGACCGGATGGCCACCGCGCTGGCCCGCCTCGTCGCCGAGGACCCCACCGTCCGGCTGGAGCGGCGGGCCGACACCGGGCAGCTGCTGCTCTGGTGCGTCGGCGACGCGCACGCCGAGGTGCTGCTGGAGCGGCTCCGCAGCAGGCACGGCGTCGCCGTCGCCACGGTGCCGGTGCGGGTCCCGCTGGTCGAGACGCTCCGCGTGCCGGCCCGGGTGACCGGCCGGCACGTCAAGCAGTCCGGCGGGCACGGCCAGTACGCCGTCGTCGTCGTCGAGGGGGAGCCGGGGGAGCCCGGCTCGGGGATCGTCTTCGAGCAGCGCATCGTCGGGGGCACCGTGCCCGGCCAGTTCCACGCCAGCGTGGAGAAGGGGATCCGCGCCCAGGCGGCCCGGGGGGTCAACGGGGACCGCCCGCTCGTGGACGTCCGCGTCACGCTCGTCGACGGCAAGGCGCACTCGGTCGACTCCTCCGATGCCGCGTTCCAGGCCGCCGGCGCCCTGGCCGTGCGGGAGCTCGCGGCCGCGGCGGGCACCCAGGTGCTGGAACCGTGGTGCGAGGTCGAGGTGCGGGTGCCGGCCGAGCACGTCGGCGCGGTGATGAGCGACCTGTCCTCCCGGCGGGCGCGGGTGACCGGCAGCGAGGCCGACCCGGGCCGCGACCGCGCCACCGTGCGCGCCGAGGTGCCCGAGGTGGAGCTGCTCGTGTACCCCGGTGTCCTGCGCTCGGTGACGCACGGGACGGGCAGCTTCGACCGCCGGCCGCTCGGGTACGAGCCGGCGCCCGCCGCGGTGGCCGTGCCGGTCTGAGCGACACCGTCCCGGCGAGCACCGGGGACGGCGGTCCGCCCCTGGCCGGGCCCGCCGGGCACCCGCGGGCGGCGGGGCCCCGCGGCTGCCCCGTCCGAGGGCTCGCCGCGAGCCCGCGGGCGACGGGGGAGACGGGGCCGGTCGGCTAGCCTCGGGCACGGCTTTGCTGGGACTGGAGGGAACGTGACGTCGTCGAACGGGCCGTCGGCTGCCGCACCCGTCCCCCCGCCCCGGACGACGAGGTCGGTGCTGCCCGGCCGCGAGGCCCTGCCGGACCGCGTCTGGACCCTGCCGAACGCTCTCTCGGTGCTGCGGCTGCTCGGCGTGCCGCTGTTCCTGTGGCTGCTCCTCGGGCCGGAGGAGGACGGGTGGGCGCTCGTCGTCCTCATGGTGTCGGGGTTCACCGACTGGCTCGACGGCAAGCTCGCCCGCTGGCTGGACCAGGGCAGCCGCCTCGGCGCGCTGCTGGACCCCGCCGCGGACCGGCTCTACATCGTCTCCGCCCTGATCGCCCTCGCGCTGCGCGAGGTGGTGCCCGTCTGGCTGGTGGCGCTGCTGGTCGGGCGGGAGCTCCTGCTGGGCGTGCTGCTGCTCGTCCTGCGGGCGCACGGCTACCCGCCGCTGCAGGTGCACTACCTCGGCAAGGCGGCGACCCTCCTGCTGCTCTACGCCTTCCCCGCGCTGCTGATCGCCGACGGGGACGGCACGCTGGCCACCGTCACCGCGCCGTTCGCGTGGGCCCTCACCATCTGGGGCACGGCGCTCTACCTGCTGGCCGCCGCCTTCTACGTGGTCCAGGTGGTGGGCCTGGTGGCCGCGGAGCGCTCCGCCGGACGCCAGGGCCCGCCGTGACCGGTGCGCACCCGCCCGGCCGCATCCGCTCGCTGGGCGCCTCGCTGCTCGACGACGTGCTCGCCGAGACCCTCGACCCGGCGTACGCGGAGGCCGCCGCGCGCCGGGCCGGGGGAGAGCCGCCCCGCCGGGGCCGCGGCCGGGTGCTGGTCGCGCTCACCATGGCCGCCGCGGGCCTGCTGGCCGCGGTGACCTACGACCAGGCGGCCGCCCGGGCCGAGGGCCGGCAGGAGATCCGCGAGGCGCTGGTCAGCGACATCCAGGACGAATCGGCGCGCAGCGACGAGCTGGCCGCCCGCCTCGAGGAGCTGCGCGCCGAGGTCAGCCGGACCAGCGACGAGCTGCTCGCCGCCACCGCCGTGGGCCAGCGGGCGCTCGACGCCCTCGCCCGGGCCGAGCAGGGCACCGCCGCCGTCGCCGTCACCGGGCCGGGGCTGCTGGTCACGCTGGCCAACGCCGAGGCCGACGCCGACGACGACCCGATCGGCACCGGTGCCCCCTCCGACGCGGTGCAGGTGGCCGACGGCGACCTGCAGCTGGTCGTCAACGCGCTGTGGGGCGCCGGCGCGGAGGCGATCAGCATCAACGGCCAGCGGCTGGGCCCCACCAGCGCCATCCGGTTCGCCGGCGAGGCTGTGCTGGTCAACTTCCGCCCGGTCACCAGCCCGTACCGGATCAGCGCCGTCGGCGACCCCGACGCGCTGTCCCAGAACTTCCTGCTCGACCCCCAGGTCCGCGACCTCGCCGAGTTCGCGGCGGCCACCGGCCTGCAGTTCGTGTTCGCCGAGGAGGAGGACCTGTCCCTGCCGGCCGCCAACCCGCCGGAGCTCCGCTCCGCCGAGGTCGTCAGTCCCCGCCGGGTCCCCGGCACCGAGCCCGGCCCCGGAGGCTGACGTCGTGATCCCGATCCTCGGCCTCGCGGCGGGTGTGCTGCTCGGCCTGGTCTTCGACCCCACCGTCCCGCTGTGGCTCCAGCCCTACCTGCCGATCGCCGTCGTCGCGGCCCTCGACGCCGTCTTCGGCGGGTTCCGCGCCCGGCTCGACGGCATCTTCGACGCGAAGGTGTTCGTCATCTCCTTCGTGTCCAACGTCGTGGTCGCCGCGCTCATCGTCTTCCTGGGCGACCAGCTCGGCGTCGGGGCGCAGCTGTCGACGGCGGTCGTCGTCGTCCTCGGCATCCGCATCTTCGGCAACGCCGCCGCCATCCGCCGGCACGTCTTCCGCGCATGACCGGTGCGGGACGGCCCGACCCGCCGGGCGCCGGCGCCGACCCGGCGGGGGCGCCCACCCCGGCTGGGGCGCCCACCCCGGCGCGGCGCCGGCGGCGGGACCCCCTCGCGGCCGCCCTCATCGGCGTCCTGACCCTCCTGCTCGGGTTCGCGCTCGCCGTCCAGGTGCGCAACGCCGACGAGGCCCAGGTGCTGGCCGGGGCGCGCGAGGAGGACCTGGTGCGCATCCTCGACGAGCTCGACAGCCGCGAGGAGCGGCTGAGGTCGCAGCTGAACGAGCAGCGGGCGGCGCTGCGGGAGCTCAACGGCTCCGGCAGCCGGACCGGTGCGGCCCTGGAGGAGGCTCGCGAACGCGCCGAGTCCCTCGGCATCCTGGGCGGCACGCTCGCGGCCCGGGGCCCGGGGCTCACCCTCACCGTCCGCGACCCTGCCGGGGCCGTGCAGGTGTCCGACCTGCTCGACGTGGTCCAGGAGCTGCGCGGGGCCGGCGCGGAGACCATGCAGGTCGACGACGTCCGGATCGGGCTCTCCACCGCCGTCACCGGCACCGCCGGCGACCTCGTGGTCGACGGCACGCCGCTGCGCTCGCCGTACGAGTTCGTGGTGCTCGGCGACCCGCAGGGCATGGAGACGGCGATGAACATCCCGGGTGGGGTGGTGCAGCGGATCGAGCGGCGCGGCGGGTCGGTCGAGATCGTCCGGTCGCCCGAGCTCGTCGTGGACGCGTTGCGGCCGCTGGACCGCCCTCAATACGCTTCGCCCGAGACCGACTAAGGACCTCGGTGCCCCCCACCTCTCGCTTCGCTCGAGGTGGGCCCTGCACCGAGGCCGTTCCATCACCTCACCGGGAGACGACCGCCGCATGAGCACACCCGACGACCGCCGCTACACCGAGCAGCACGAGTGGGCGCTGGTGCAGGGCACGGACGGCACGTCGACCGTCGTCCGGGTCGGCATCACCGACCACGCCCAGGACGCGCTCGGGGACATCGTCTTCGTGCAGCTGCCCGACGTGGGGGCCGAGGTGGCCCCGGGCACGCCGATCGGCGAGGTGGAGTCCACGAAGAGCGTCTCCGACGTCTACGCGCCCGTCACCGGCGTCGTGGCGGCGGTCAACGCGCGCCTGGCCGACGCGCCGGAGACGATCAACGCCGACCCGTACGGGGAGGGCTGGCTGGTCGACATCGCCGTGCCGGGGGAGGGCGGCGACCCGATCGGGCAGCTGCTGGACGCCGACGCCTACCAGGCCGTGGTCGAGGGCTCGTGACCGGCCCGCCGGGAGGCTGATTCCGGCCATCGCTCACTATGATCGTCGCGGGGCGCAGAACAGCGGGGGACCTGCGGCGCAGCCGCCCCCCAGCCCTGCACGTCCGGTTGACCCTCGGGCCGACCGGCTGGTTCCATGACCCACGGTCCGCCGCCCACCCGCGGCGGCCGACCCACGGAGGGCCGTCCGGCCCACCGTCCGCCGGCCGCCCGCGGCCAGATACAGGTCCGCGGCGGGCCCCTCGTACCGGAGGAGACGCAACGTGCACTGCACTCGATGTGGCCACGAGAACCCCGAGGGCAGTCGCTTCTGCGCGCAGTGCGGTGCGGCGCTCTCCCCGGAGCGCGTGGGCGAGGCCACGAGCGTGATCCCGAAGGTCGGCGGCGAGGACACCGGCGACCAGCCGGAAGCCGTGGAGGCCGCCGATGCGCACGCCGGCGCAGTGGAGTCCCTGCCGGCCGGCTCGGCGCTGCTGGTGGTCAAGCGCGGCCCCAACGCCGGGAGCCGGTTCCTGCTCGACCAGGACGTCACGACGGCCGGCCGGCACCCCGACAGCGACATCTTCCTCGACGACGTGACGGTCAGCCGCCGGCACGTCGAGTTCCACCGCGAGGGCGGTGGCTTCTCGGTGCACGACGTGGGCAGCCTCAACGGCACCTACGTCAACCGGGAGCCGGTCGACGTCGCCACCCTCGCCGGTGGCGACGAGGTGCAGATCGGGAAGTTCCGCCTGGTGTACCTGACCGGACCGCGCACGGGCGAGCCGGCCGCTCGCTAGTGCACCGACCGGCGATCGTCCGCAGGTGGGGACCGCGGAGCGGGAGCCCGGGACGGGGTCCCGGGGAGAGAGGGGCGTGACCGCCGTGCCCGAGCGCGAGCGTGCGCTCGGGGACGCCGGCGACCAGCACGCGCCGCGCCTGACCATCGGCGAGGTGCTGGCGGTGCTGCGCGACGACTTCCCCGACGTGACGATCAGCAAGATCCGCTACCTCGAGTCCGAGGACCTGGTGCACCCGCAGCGCACGCCGTCGGGGTACCGGAAGTTCTCGCGGGCCGACGTCAGCCGGCTGCGGTACGTGCTCACCGCCCAGCGGGACCACTACCTGCCGCTGCGGGTGATCAAGGACCACCTGGACGCGCTCGACCGCGGGGAGCCGTTGCCCGGCACCGGCAGCGGCTCCGCGCCGCTGCCCCCCGCCTCCACCGAGGAGGGGGCGACGGCCCCGCTGACCGCGGAGCAGTTCGCGCGGGCCGCCGGGCTGGAGCCCGGGCAGCTGGCCGACTGCGTGCAGTTCGGGCTGCTGACCACCGACGCCGAGGGCCGGCACCCGGCGGCCGACCTGCCCATCGCGCGGGCGGCCGCCGGGCTGGCCCGGCACGGCATCGAGCCCCGGCACCTGCGGGTCTACCGCAGCGCCGTGGAGCGGGAGGCGGGGCTCGTCGAGCAGCTCGTCGCCCCGGTGCTGCGGGCACGCTCGGAGGAGGCGCGCACGCGGGCCACCGAGAAGCTGCAGGAGCTGGCGGCGCTCTCCGCGCAGCTGCACACCGCCCTGCTCGAGACGCGCCTGCGGGACCTCCTCCGTCCCTGACCGGGGCGTACCGTGGACGCGTCGCCGTCCGGCCCCGCCCGGCGGGTCGACGAGTCACCGGCCGCCTGATCACACCGTCCCGCCCGGATCCCGGGCCGCAGCCGAGGGAGCCGCACCGTGCAGGAGCTTCGAGTCGTCGGCGTCCGCGTCGAACTGCCCGGAAACCAGCCGATCCTGCTGCTCAAGGAGACGCAGGGGGAGCGTTACCTGCCGATCTGGATCGGCGCCGTCGAGGCGGCCGCCATCGCGTTTGAGCAGCAGGGTGTGCGCCCGGCCCGTCCGATGACCCACGACCTGCTCCGCGAGGTGGTGCGCACCCTGGGCGCCGAGCTGGAGGCGGTCAACATCACCGAGATGCGCGACGGCATCTACATCGCCGAGCTCGTGTTCGGCGACGACCGCATCGTCAGCGCCCGGCCCTCGGACGCGGTGGCGCTGGCCGTGCGCACCGGGGCGCCGATCTTCGGCGCCGACGACCTGCTCGACGAGGTGGGCATCGAGATCCCCGACGAGCAGGAGGACGAGGTGGAGAAGTTCCGCGAGTTCCTCGACCAGATCTCGCCGGAGGACTTCGGGGCCGGTTCCGGCTCCGGGGGCGGCCCTACCTGAGCCCCATCGGGTACCTATCGGCAGCCGCGTCGCATCCGTCACTCGAAATGGGGCTGGTGTGGCGACACGCCGCCCCGCTCAGTTGACCGGCCTCCGGGCCCGGCTTACCGTCGGCGAACGACAACGGTGTGACACCTGAGGCCACGGGTGCCGATCCGTCTACCTGCCGCAACCGAGGCGGGACTGAGGAGGACGCTGGACGTGAGCGACCAGGGCAACGGCTCGCAAGGTCAGCTGTTCAGCGACGCCGCCGTCGGGGCGCCGCAGTACGACGAGGTGGACACCGACCTCGTCGGCTACCGCGGCCCCACCGCCTGCGCCGCTGCCGGCATCACCTACCGCCAGCTGGACTACTGGGCGCGCACCGGCCTGGTCTCGCCGTCCGTGCGCAGCGCCACCGGTTCGGGCACCCAGCGGCTGTACTCCTTCCGCGACATCCTCGTGCTCAAGGTCGTCAAGCGGCTCCTGGACACCGGCGTCTCGCTGCAGAACATCCGCAAGGCCGTCGACCACCTCCGCCAGCGCGGCGTGAAGGAGCTGGCAAACGTCACGCTCTTCTCCGACGGCGCGACCGTGTACGAGTGCACCTCCGCCGAGGAGGTCGTCGACCTGCTCGCCGGTGGCCAGGGCGTCTTCGGCATCGCCGTCTCCGGCGCGCTGCGGGAGCTGTCCGGCGAGCTGGCGGAGCTGCCCGCGGAGCGGATCGACGGCGGGCAGGTCGTCCCGTCCGACGACGAGCTGTCGATGCGTCGCCGTCGGCGCGCGCAGACCGCCTAGACCGCCGGAGCGTGTGCGCCGGCGCGCAGTTCCGCCGGCCCCGAACCCCGCGCCGGTGCACACGCTCGCGGGCCGGGCGTCCGGTCGGGAGGGCGGCCGGCCGCTGGTAGCGTCGCAGCAGTGACCGACCGCGCTGCCGCGTCCACCGGGAAGACCACCGCCCCGTTCGCCGGGCCGTTGCCCTCGCTGAGCGCCCTCGACCCCGCCGGCTCCTTCGCCGGCCGGCACATCGGTCCCCGGCCGGACGACACCGCGGCGATGCTCGCCGTCGTCGGGCACCCGTCGCTGGAGTCGCTCGTCGACGCCTGCGTCCCCGAGGGGGTGCGCGACCGGGCGCCGCTGGACCTGCCGCCCGCGGAGAGCGAGGCCGCCGTCCTGGCGCTGCTGCGCGAGCGCGCCGCGGCCAACGAGGTGTTCACCTCGATGATCGGTCTGGGCTACTCCGGCACGGTGACCCCGCCGGTCATCCAGCGCACGGTCCTGGAGAACCCCGCCTGGTACACCGCCTACACGCCGTACCAGCCCGAGATCAGCCAGGGCCGGCTCGAGGCCCTGATCAACTTCCAGACGACGGTCGCCGACCTCACCGGCCTCCCGGTGGCCGGCGCCTCGATGCTGGACGAGGCGACCGCGGCCGCCGAGGCGATGACGCTGGTGCGGCGGGCCGGGCGCGCGAAGGCGGACGCGGTGTTCGTCGTCGACGCCGACACGCTGCCGCAGACCCTGGGCGTGCTGCAGACCCGCGCCGAGCCCCTGGGCATCCGCCTGCACGTCGCCGACCTGCAGGCGGGCTGGCCCACCGACCTCCCGGAGGCCGGCGCGTTCGGCGTGCTGCTGTCCTACCCGGGCGCCAGCGGCGCGGTCCGCGACCACCGCGCGCTCGCCGCCGCCGCGCACGAGGCCGGTGCCGCCGTGGTCGTCGCGGCCGACCTGCTCGCGCTCACCCTGCTGGAGGCGCCGGGGGAGT
The DNA here is from genome assembly GCF_900109665.1 of Blastococcus sp. DSM 46786. Classification (GTDB taxonomy): domain Bacteria; phylum Actinomycetota; class Actinomycetes; order Mycobacteriales; family Geodermatophilaceae; genus Blastococcus; species Blastococcus carthaginiensis. The sequence goes on along the minus strand of NZ_FOAO01000017.1, from coordinate 50,690 downwards.
GGGGCGCGGACGTCGCCTGCGGCACCACCCAGCGCTTCGGCGTCCCCATGGGCTACGGCGGCCCGCATGCCGGCTACCTGTCGGTGCGGGAGGGGCTGGCCCGCCAGCTCCCCGGCCGGCTGGTCGGGGTGTCGGTGGACGCCGACGGCGACGTCGCCTACCGGCTGGCGCTGCAGACCCGCGAGCAGCACATCCGCCGCGAGAAGGCGACCAGCAACATCTGCACCGCGCAGGTGCTGCTCGCCGTCATCGCCGGCGCCTACGCCGTCTACCACGGCCCGGAGGGGCTGACCGCCATCGCGGCCCGCGTACACCGCGGTGCGACGGTGCTGGCCGGCTGGCTCCGCGCCGGCGGGCTGGAGATCGTGCACGAGCACTTCTTCGACACCCTCCACGTGTCGGTGCCCGGGCGGGCCGGCGAGGTCGTGGCCGCGGCGGCGCAGCGGCGGATCAACCTGCGCCTGGTCGACGCCGACACCGTCGGCGTCGCCTGCGACGAGACGACGACGCCGACGGTCCTGCGGGCGGTCGCGGGGTCCTTCGGGGTGGCCGTCGACGACGCGGCCCTCGACGACGCCGGCGCGGACGCGCTCCCGGACGGGCTCCGCCGCCGGACGCCGTTCCTCACCCACCCGGTCTTCTCCGCGCACCGCTCGGAGACGGCGATGCTGCGCTACCTGCGCTCGCTCAGCGACAAGGACCTGGCGCTGGACCGCACGATGATCCCGCTGGGCTCCTGCACGATGAAGCTCAACGCGGCCGCCGAGATGGCGGCGATCACCTGGCCCGAGTTCGCGCACCTGCACCCCTTCGCCCCGGCCGAGCAGGCCCGGGGTTACCGGCGGCTGATCGACGAGCTGTGCGCGGGGCTGGCCGAGGTCACCGGCTACGCCGCGGTGAGCGTGCAGCCCAACGCGGGTTCGCAGGGCGAGTTCGCCGGTCTGCTGGCGATCCGCGGCTACCACCACAGCCGCGGTGAGACCGGGCGCGACGTCTGCCTCATCCCGTCCTCGGCGCACGGCACCAACGCCGCCAGCGCCGTGATGGCCGGCATGCGGGTGGTCGTCGTCGCCTGCGACGACGCGGGGAACGTCGACGTCGCCGACCTGCACGTGAAGGTCGAGCAGCACGCCGAGCGGCTCGCCGCGATCATGATCACCTACCCGTCGACGCACGGGGTGTTCGAGAGCGACATCCAGGAGATCTGCGCCGCGGTCCACGACGCCGGCGGCCAGGTGTACGTCGACGGCGCCAACCTCAACGCGCTGGTGGGGCTGGCCAAGCCGGGCCGGTTCGGCTCGGACGTCAGCCACCTGAACCTGCACAAGACCTTCTGCATCCCGCACGGCGGCGGCGGCCCGGGCGTGGGCCCGATCGGCGTCCGCGAGCACCTGGTGCCGTTCCTGCCCGGCCACCCGCTGGTCGAGACCGGCGGGCAGGGACCGGCCGTGTCGGCGGCGCCCTTCGGCTCGGCCGGGATCCTCCCGATCAGCTGGGCGTACCTGCGGCTCATGGGTCCCGACGGCCTGCTCCGGGCGACCGAGCACGCCATCCTCGCGGCCAACTACGTGGCGGCCCGGCTGAAGGACCACTACCCGGTGCTCTACACCGGCGCGACCGGCCTGGTCGCCCACGAGTGCATCCTCGACGTCCGCCCGCTGACCAGGGCCACCGGCATCACCAACGACGACATCGCCAAGCGGCTCATCGACTTCGGCTTCCACGCCCCGACGATGAGCTTCCCGGTGGCGGGGACGCTCATGGTCGAGCCGACCGAGAGCGAGGACAAGGCCGAGCTGGACCGGTTCGTCGAGGCGATGGTGACCATCCGCGCCGAGATCGAGAAGGTCGCGACGGGGGAGTACGACCGCACCGACAACCCGCTGCGCAACGCGCCGCACACCCTCGCCATGCTGGCGGGGGAGTGGGGCCGGCCATACCCGCGGACCGAGGCGGTCTACCCGGTGCGGGCCCTGCAGGGGCGCAGCTACCTCAGCCCGGTGCGGCGCATCGACCAGGCCTACGGCGACCGGAACCTCGTCTGCTCGTGCCCCTCGCCGGAGGCGTTCGAGGAGCACGACTTCAGCGCGCACCCGCCGGCGGGGGACGGGTCGGTGCCCGGCCGCGGCCAGGGCCACCCCGACGACCTCGGGACCGCGGCCGACGTCGTCGGCGCCCGGGCGTAGCCGAGGCCCCCGGTGGCAGGGTGACGGTCGTGGATGCGAAGACCTCGCTGCGGCACGCCCTGCAGACCGGCCGCGAGGCCCTGCTCTGGAAGCTCGAGGGCCTGACCGGGTACGACGTCCGGCGGCCGATGACGCCGACCGGGACCAATCTGCTGGGGCTGGTGAAGCACCTGTCCTACGTCGAGATGGGTTACTTCGGCCCGACGTTCGGCCGCTCGGTCCCCGAGGTGGAGCCGTGGCTGGCCGACGACCTCGAGCCCAACGCCGACATGTGGGCCACGGCCGGGGAGTCCCGGGCCGACGTGCTGGCGCTGTACCGCCGGGCGTGGGCGGTCACCGACGCGACGGTCGCCGAGCTCCCGCTCGACGCGCCGGGGGAGGTGTCCTGGTGGCACCCCGACCGGCGGGCGGTGACCCTGCACCAGGTCCTCGTGCACGTCGTCGCCGAGACGCACCGGCACGCGGGCCACGCCGACGTCGTGCGGGAGATGGTCGACGGGGCGGCCGGCCTCCGGTCGGGCGGCGGCAACCTGCCGGAGGTGGACGCGGCCTGGTGGTCGGGCTACCGGGACCGGCTCGAGCAGGTGGCCCGGGATGCCGCCGGCCGCTGAGCCGCTAGGCCTCGACGAGCTCGGGGGCCAGCCAGACGTGGTGGTCGGGGACGGCCTGGCCGTCGGGGAGCAGTTCGCCGTCGTCGTCGAAGAGGACGACGCCGTTGCAGAGGAGGCGCCAGCCCTGCTCGGGGTGGCTGCTGACGACGGCGGCGAGGTCACGCGCCTCGCTGGTGGCGTCGGGGCAGGGCGATACGTGGTGGCACATGGCGGTTCCTCTTCGTTCGTCATCCACGACGGCCGGTTCGGGTTACGTACCGTGCTCGTCTGACTACTGGATTCGGCAAGTGTGCGCGCCGACTGAAGCGTCAGGGAGTGAGCTGGGTCACCAAGTCACCCGGAGGAGTCGGCAGGTCCTGCCATGCCGGCCGGGGGTGCCAGGTATCGGCGCAGGTCGGCCCCGGCGTGTCCGGCCCGGCTACAGCTTGCGGAGCAGGACCCTGCGCACCGAGTGGTCGGCGGATTTCTGCAGCACCAGCCGGGCCCGCGACCGGGTGGGGGCGATGTTGTCCCGCAGGTTCGGGCCGTTCACCGCCGACCAGATGCCCAGCGCCGTCTCCCCGGCCTGGTCGTCGGTCAGCGCGGCGAAACGGTGGAAGTACGCCGTGGTGTCCTGGAACGCCGTGCGGCGCAGCGCCAGGAACCGCTCGACGTACCAGCGCTGGATGTCGGCCTCCGCCGCGTCGACGTAGACCGAGAAGTCGAAGAAGTCCGACAGGAAGATGTCCGGGGCCGCGCCGTCGCTGCGCCGGCCCGCCTGCAGCACGTTGAGCCCCTCCAGCACCAGGATGTCCGGCCGGTCCACCGCCTGCACCCGGCTGGGCACGATGTCGTAGGACTGGTGGTCGTACACCGGCGCGAACACCTCCTCGCGACCGGACTTCACGTCCGCCAGGAAGCGCAGCAGCGCCCGCCGGTCGTAGCTCTCCGGGAAGCCCTTGCGGCCCAGCAGGCCGCGCTCCTCCAGCACGGCGTTGGGCAGCAGGAAGCCGTCGGTGGTCACCAGGTCGACGCGCGGGACCCCGGGGGTGGCCGCGAGCAGCGTCTGCAGCAGGCGTGCCGTGGTGCTCTTGCCGACGGCGACGCTGCCGGCGACGGCGATGACGAACGGCACCTTGGCGGTCGTGTCCCCGAGGAACTCGCTCTGCGCGGCCCACAGCCGGCGGCTGGCCGTCACGTGCAGGCTCAGCAGGCGGGCCAGCGGCAGGTAGACGGTGGCGACCTCGTCGAGGTCGATGCGGTCGCCGAGGGAGGCCAGCTCCTCCAGCTCCGCCGCATCGAGGGGCAGGCTCGTGCCGGCCGCGAGCGCCCGCCACGAGTCGCGGTCGAACACCGCGTAGGGCGAGATGGAGCCACGTGTCCCAGCCGTCACGGGCCCCATGGTGCCGTCCACCCCGGGGGAGGGCTGCGCGCGGGTCACCCGGGCGGGTGTCCGGCGGGGACGCCGCGGGCGGGCGGCGGCCCGCCGGGGCGCAGCCGGTCTAGTGTTCTCCCGTGCCTTCCCGCCCGGGGCTGCTCGAGTGCATCGAGCGCTACTTCGCCGTCGCACCGCAGCCGGATGCGCGGATCCAGGCCGCCGGGGCGCTGGACGTCCCGATCGCCGATCCCGCCTGGCCCTACCCGGCCCGGCCCCGGCGCGGCGGCGAGCGGGTGACCGCCGACGACGTCCGCGCGGCGATCGCGCTGCAGCGGGCGGCCGGTCTGCCGGCGGCGCTGGAGTGGATCCCCGAGTGCTCACCCGAGGTGGCGGTCGCCGTCCGCGCCGCCGGCCTGACGGTCGAGGAGCTGCCGCTGCTGGTGGCCGACGACGATCCCGTCGACGTCGTCCTCCCGGCCGGGGTCCGGCTCTTCCTCGTCGGCGCCGACGACCCGGAGCTGCCGCACTACCAGCACGTGGCCGCGCTGGCCTTCGCCCATCCCGGCGGGGCCGACGACGTGCTCGAGGTGCCGCCGGAGCAGTCGGCCGAGGCGCTGCGGCGCACGGCGGTCCTGCGGGAGCGGATCGCCGAGGGGCGCACGGTCATGATGGTCGCGATGGAGCACGGCAAGCCGGTGGCGGTCGGCTCGCACCAGCCCGTCGACGTCGAGGGCACCGAGGTCAGCGAGGTCGTGGGGGTGGCGACGCTGCCGCGGCTGCGCGGTCGCGGGCTGGGAGCCGGCCTCGCCTCCGCGCTGACCGCGCACGCCCGGGAGAGCGCGGACCTGGTGTTCCTGGCCGCGGGCGACGACGACGTGGCCCGGGTGTACGAGCGCATCGGCTTCGCCTGGGTCGCGACCACCGCCGTCGCCGAGCTGCCGGAGGGCTGAACCCGGCCGCCGCCTCACCTGTCGCGGGGAACCGTCTTCCCGGCGGCCACGGCGGCGCCCGCCGCCGTGAGGGCCGCGCGGGCCGCGTCGTAGCCCACCGACCGCGGGACCTCGCTGAACAGCACGACCACCGAGGCGCCGATCACCGCGACCGAGTGCAGGTGCCGCTGCCCGTCGACGCAGCACATCCACCCCTGCTTGACCGCGGCCTCCGCCGGCAGCGTGCCGAAGAGCCCGAACTGCTGGACGAAGCCGTCGGCGGCCACGGGGGTCGCTTCACGCATCCAGCCGAGCAGGGTCGCCGCGTCCTCCGGGTGAGCGACGACGGGTAGCCAGGCCAGGAACCGGGCCAGGTCGTGGGCCGTCGTGACAGCCTGACCCCACTGCCCGGGGATGCGCGCCGGCGGGGGACCGGTGCCCGCCAGGTCGTAGCGCTCGGCCACGTCCCGCACCATCTGCCCGCCGCCGTACCGCACCCACAGCGTGGACGCGGCCGGGTCGTCGGAGCGGCGGATCATCTCGCGCAGCAGGTCGCGGTCGCCCTCCGTGAGGGCGATGGAGCCGGCGCGGGCCCGGGTGAGGATGTCCTCGGCCATGAACAGCTTGACCATGGAGGCGGTCGGGAAGGATCGGTCGGCCACCGGGCCGTTGTCGGAGCCGTACGCGAGCCTGCGCAGCAGACGCGCCTCGGCGGCGCGGACGCTGCCCTCGGTGATGCGGCTCTGCCGGCGGTCGACGACGACCGCGAGCGTGCCGGCCGACCCGTACGCCTGCACCGCGTCGGCCACGAGCACGGCCGGCGGTGAACCGCCGGCCGCGGCACGCCCGGGGCGGAAGGCCTCCAGGGCGAGCAGCTGGACGACCGTGAGCACGGCCGTGATCAGCGACACGGCCAGAGCACCGGATCGGTGTCGGGCAACCGGATGGGACACACCCCGACTCATTCCCCGTCCGGGCGACTATTCACCGCGGCCGCTGAGTCTTCGCGGCCCACCGGGGTGGCCGTACCGCTGCGCAACCGGACGGCCGCGCAGCGGTGGTGCCGGCTACCGCTGCTCGTAGGTGGCCACCAGCGTGGCCCGGGCGAGGGTGTGCGAGAACAGGTTGAAGCCCAGCACCGCGGGGGTGGTGGAGGCGTCGACGTCGAGCCGGTCGGTGTCGACGGCGTGCACCACCACGAAGTAGCGGTGCGGGCCGTGGCCCGGCGGGGGAGCGGCGCCGACGAACCCGGCGAAACCGCCGTCGTTGCGCAGCTGCACCGCGCCCTCGGGCAGCTGCGGGGCGTCCTTGTCACCCGCACCGCCGGGCAGCTCGGTCACCGACGCCGGGATGTTCGCCACCGCCCAGTGCCAGAAGCCGCTGGCGGTCGGGGCGTCCGGGTCGTAGACGGTCACGGCGAAGCTGCCGGTGCCCTCGGGGAAGCCGGACCAGGACAGCTGCGGCGAGCGGTCCTCGCCGCCCGCGCCCATGACACCGCTCACGTGCGGCATCGGCATCGGCTGCCCGTCGGAGACGTCGCTGCTGGTCACGGTGAAGCCCGGCACCTGCGGCAGGAAGTCGTAGGGGTTGGGCGGGGTGGGCCGGTCGGCCATGGTGGTCCTCTCCCTCGATGGCGTGGCGTGGCTGGTCGGGGCCGCCGGAGCGTCCCCGTCGGACCCTAGGCAGCGCGGCGGCGCGGCGCCCGTCGGAACCCGGTACCGGCCCACTCCCGAGGCGTGCCGGATGCCCGGCGCCGGTAGCGTCGCGGCGTGTCCACCTCCCGATCGGTCGGCCTCCCCGATGGCGTCCGGGCCTGCCTGTTCGACCTCGACGGCGTCCTCACGCGCACCGCCACGGTGCACATGGCGGCCTGGAAGCGGACCTTCGACGCATTCCTGCGGGCACGCGATCCCGCGGCCCCGGAGTTCACTCAGGACGACTACAACCGGCACGTCGACGGCAAACCGCGGGCCGACGGCGTACGCGATTTCCTCGCCAGCCGGGGGATCGTGCTGCCCGAGGGCGAGCACGGCGACCCGCCGGACGCGGCGACCGTGCAGGGGGTGGCCACCCGCAAGAACGACCTGGTCCAGCGTGAGCTCGACGAGCACGGCGTCGAGGTGTACGAGGGTTCGGTGCGCTACCTGCGGGCGGTGAAGGAGGCGGGGTTCGCCACCGCGGTGGTGACCGCCTCGGCCAACGGCGAGCAGGTGGTGGCCGCAGGCGGGTTCGCCGACCTGATCGACACGCGGGTCGACGGCGTCGTCGCCCGGCAGCAGGGGCTGGCCGGCAAGCCGTCGCCCGACACCTTCCTCGCCGGGGCCCACGCCCTCGGGGTGACGCCGCAGGAGGCCGTGGTATTCGAGGACGCCCTGGCCGGGGTGTCCGCCGGCCGGGCAGGCGGCTTCGCCTTCGTCGTCGGCGTGGACCGGGTCGGCCACGCCGACGGCCTGCGGGAGGCCGGGGCCGACGTGGTCGTCACCGACCTGGCCGAGCTGCTGGACCGGCCGTGACGGAGGGGCGGGCGATCTTCCCGGTCGAGCCCTGGGCGCTCACCGAGGTCGGGCTGGACCACGACAGCCTCGGCGTGCACGAGTCGGTGTTCGCCCTTGCCAACGGGCACCTGGGCATGCGCGGCTCGCTGGAGGAGGGCGAACCGGTCGTCATCCCCGGCACGTACCTCAACGGCTTCTTCGAGGAGCGGCCGCTGCCCTACGCCGAGGCCGGCTACGGGTTCCCCGAGATGGGGCAGACCGTCGTCAACGTGACCGACGGCAAGCTGATCCGGCTCCTGGTGCGGGATTCGCCGCTGGACCTCAACTACGGCGAGATCATCGACCACCGGCGCTCCCTGGACCTGCGCGCCGGCGTCCTCCGCCGGTCGACCGAGTGGCGTTCGCCCAGCGGCCGGACCGTGCGGGTGACCAGCACGCGCCTGGTGTCGCTGGCGCGGCGGTCGATCGCCGCGATCGAGTACCAGGTGGAGGTCACCGACGACCTCGGCGACCTCTACGTCGCCCTCCAGTCCGACCTGCTGGCCAACGAGGACGGCGCCCCCGACGGCGACCGCGACCCGCGCGGCGCCGCCGCGCTGGCCCGTCCGCTGGAGTGCGAGCTCGCCGCCGGTCGCGGTCGGCGCGCGGTGCTGGTGCACCGCACGAAGCGCAGCCGGCTGCGCCTGGCGGCCGGCATGGACCACGTCATCGACATCCCCGACAGCTCCACCGAGGACATCGAAGCCGCGGGTGACCTGGCCCGGTACACCCTGGCAGCGCGCATCCCGCCCGGCGGGTCGCTGAAGATCATCAAGTTCCTCGCCTACGGCTGGTCGTCGCGGCGCTCCAGCCCGGCGCTCCGCGACCAGGTGGAGGCGGCGCTGGCGACGGCCAAGCTCGCCGGCTTCGAGCGCCTGCTGCGCGAGCAGCGGGAGCTGCTGGCCCAGCACTGGGACGAGGCCGACGTCGAGATCCAGGGGGACGACGAGCTGCAGCAGGCCGTCCGGGTCGGCATGTTCCACGTCCTGCAGGCCGGGCTCCGCGCCGAGCGGCAGGCCATCCCGGCCAAGGGGCTGACCGGCCCGGGCTACGACGGGCACACCTTCTGGGACACCGAGACCTACGTGCTGCCGGTGCTCACCTACACCGCGCCGCACGCCGCGCGGGACGCGCTCATCTGGCGGCACACCACGCTCGGGCTGGCCCGGGAGCGGGCCCACGTGCTCGGCCTGCGCGGGGCCGCGTTCCCCTGGCGGACGATCCGGGGGGAGGAGACCTCGGGCTACTGGCCGGCGGGCACCGCGGCCTTCCACATCAACGCCGACATCGCCGACGCCGTCGTCCGCTACTTCGACGCCACCCTGGACGACGCCTTCGACCGCGACTACGGGGCCGAGCTGCTGATCGAGACCGCCCGGTTGTGGGCGTCGCTGGGGCACTTCGACGCCGAGCACGGTTTCCGGATCGACGGCGTGACCGGGCCGGACGAGTACACGGCCGTGGTGGACAACAACGTGTACACGAACCTCATGGCGCAGCGGAACCTCCGCGAGGCCGCCGCCGCGGTGGCCCGGCAGCCCCTGGTGGCCGGGCGGCTCGCGGTGACCGACGAGGAGGTGGAGGAGTGGCTGCGGGCGGCGTCGCTGATGGCGGTGCCCTACGACACCCGGCACGGGGTGCACATGCAGTCCGACGGTTTCACCCACCACGAGGACTGGGACTTCGCGGCGACACCCGACGAGCGCTACCCGCTGCTGCTGCACTACCCCTACTTCGACCTGTACCGGAAGCAGGTGGTCAAGCAGGCGGACCTGGTGATGGCCCTGCACCTGCGGGGTGACGCGTTCACCCTCGAGGAGAAGATCGCCGACTTCGCCTACTACGAGCAGCGCACCACCCGCGACTCCTCGCTCTCGGCGATCCAGCAGGCGGTCGTCGCCGCCGAGACCGGTCACCTCGAGCTCGCCCACCAGTACTGGGCCGAGGCGGCGCTCACGGACATCCAGAACCTGCACCACAACTCCGGCCACGGCCTGCACATCGCCTCGCTGGCCGGTGGGTGGACCGTCGCCGTCGCCGGCTTCGGGGGGCTGCGCGACCACGGCGGCGAACTCACCTTCGCGCCGCGCCTGCCCCGACGGATCAGCCGGCTGCGCTTCCGGGTGGTGTACCGCGGCCGCAAGCTCACCGTCACCGTGGAGCGGGACCGGGCAACCTACCGCCTGGTGGACGGCGATCCGCTGGACATCCGGCACCACGGCCGGCAGGTGCGCATCGACCACGACGACGTGGTGCTCGAGCTGCCGCCGCCCCCCGACGTCGCCCCGGTGCACCAGCCGCACGGGCGGGAGCCGCGGCGGCGCTCCCGCGGCTGAACGCCACGCCCACTCCCCGCCGGCCGGTGGGCGAGCCCCGCGACCCGGCCCCTGTGCGGTCGGGATCCTGCCCACCGGGTCCGGGCCGCGTCGCGCCCGGCGCACCGGCCCTTCTGTACTACCGTTATCCCTAACATTGAGGCAACTCAATTGGTGGTGGCGTCGAACAAAAACGTCGCCCCCAGGACCAAAGCACCGACGTCGACGACCAGGAAGACACCCACCCAGAACAGGGCGGGGAACGGGGTGAGCCGGGCCAGCTGGTCGGCGTCGGAGTCCCGGGCACCCCGCCGCCGGCGGGCGCGCTGCAGCTCGAGCACGGCGCGCGGCGCGGCCAGGAGCAGGAACCAGGTGGCGACCGCGGCGAAGACAGCCTGGCCGATCGGCGGGAACCACCAGGTCGCGGCGAAGACGACGGCGCCGGTGACGAGCACCGACCACAGCCCGTACCAGTTGCGGATCTGCACCAGCAGCAGCGCGAGGAGCAGCAGCAGCACCCAGAGCAGCCCGACGGCGTGCCCGGCGGCGAGCAGGGCAGCCGCGCCGAGCCCGAAGAGCGCGGGACCGGTGTAGCCCGCGGCGCACGTGAGCACCATGCCGAGCCCCGTCGGGCGTCCGGCGGAGACGGTCAGGCCCGAGGTGTCCGAGTGCAGCCGGATGCCGGAGAGCCGCCGCCCGGCCGCCAGCGCCACGAGCCCGTGCGCGCCCTCGTGGGCGATCGTCACCACGTTGCGGGCCGGCCGCCACAGCGCGGGGGAGAGGACCACCAGCGCGGCGACGGCGGCGGTGCCGAGCAGCGCCGCCGGCGGGAGGTCCGGCACCGTCGCCGTCACGCGGGCCCAGAAGCGGCCGAGGACCTCCACGCCCGGCAGTCAACCGCACGGACCTGGCAGTGACGGGGAGCGGCCGGGGTGTCGGCCGAGGCAGGGCTCACACCGTGGAAGCAGGCGGCAGTGGTGGCTGCAGGGCCGGCGCCGGCGGGACCGCTGACCCACCGCACCACCCGGGTGCCCGGCGGAATCACATCGACGTCCTGACCGGCGCGCTGCCACCATCGCGGCGTGGACCTGCTGGTGTCGCTGCCTGCCTTCCTGCTCGCGGTGCTGCTGATCTCGGCCACGCCCGGCCCCGCCATGGCGCTCGTCTTCCGGCGAGCCGCTCTGCGCGGGTGGCGCGCCTCCGTGCCGACCGTCCTCGGGCTCGAGCTCGGGATCTACGTCTGGGCGCTGGCCGCCGGTGCCGGTCTGGCGGCGTTGGTGGCGGCGTCGGAGGTGGCCTACCTCGTCCTGCGCGTGGTGGGTGCCGCCGTCCTGCTGTACCTGGGTGGGCGGGCGCTGCGGGCGGCGTGGCGGGACAGGACCGCGCTCCCACCCGAGGTGCCGGCGCGCGCGGCCGGCCGCCGGGGCTGGTGGACCGCCTTCGGCGAGGGCTTGCTCGTGCAGCTGGCGAACCCGAAGGCCGCCGTCTTCATGCTGGCGTTCTACCCGCAGTTCGTGCCCGCCGACGGCCCGGTGTTCGCGACGACGGCCCTGCTCGCGCTGCTGCAGGTCACGGTGGAGACCGGGCTCTACCTCGGCCTGGCCGCCGCGGTGGCCAGGGCGGGCACGTGGTTCCGCCGTCCCCGGGTCCGGCGGCGGTTGGAGGCGGCCAGCGGCACGGTGCTGGTGGCACTGGGGCTGCGGGTCGCCGTCTCCAGCCGCTGAGCTGTCAGTTCCCCGGCTTGACCGCCTTGCCCCGCTCCTGCTCCGCGTCGTCGGCCTCGTAGGCGCCGGGGATCGCCTGCGCGGCGCCGTCGTCGTCCGTGCCCGGCGTGAGCGGCCGGTCGGTGAGGTTCGCGGGGCCGGGGGAGGGGGTGCCACCTGGTTCGCGCTGCTCGTCGGTGTCGGGACGGGCCTCGGTCACGGAGTCCTCCAGCGGCTCGGGTGCACGGTCCGCGGACGCCTACCCCGTGCCGGTCGCTGGGGAACCCGCTGCGTCACAGCTGCTGCGTCAGGTTCACGGCGTTGCCGTCGGGACCGGTGACGTGCGCGACGCGCTGGCCCCACGGCATGTCGTTCGACCCGTGCGGGGCCGCACCGACGAGCGTGGCGACACGGAGGAGGACCACGTCGACGTCGGGCACCTCGATGCTCGGCAGCACCCGGCCGGTGCAGGGTGGACGGCCCGTGCCCGGGGAACTGAGCGATCACCCCTCGGGGGTGAACAGCCAGCGGGCGAACGCCGCCTCCTCGTGCAGCTCCGTGCGCCACAGCACCGACAGGCGGAAGGTCCCGGGGGCGACGACGAGCAGCGGGCTCGCGTCGGTGGCCGTGTCGTCCTCGAGTGCGGCGGAGTGCGGCGTCGGGCCGGGCGACTCGGGCAGCAGGAAGGCGCCGTCCTCCCCGGTGCCGTCGAGCGCCGCGCTGATGAACGCGAACCGGCCGCTGGGCACGGCGACGACGTCGCCGGTCTGGTCGTCGGTCGCGGGGAACGCGAGCGCGGTGTCGAGCGCGGTCCGGTAGTCGTCGGCGGCCGCCTGGACGACGGCGATGCTGCCGTCGTCGGCGCGGAAGACCTCCAGCCAGCCCTCGTCGCCGACCTCGGGGTCGGTGAGCACCAGCGCCGCGGTGCCACCGTCCAGCGGGATGCCGGTCAGCTGGTAGCCCAGCTGGGGGACCAGGGCCTCGTACGCCTGCTCGCTCATGCCCCGCCAGGCCGGGAGCAGATCGCCGTCCAGGGCGAGGAACGGTTCGCCGTTGGTCCAGCAGCGGCCGACGTGGGTCCAGGTGCGGTGCATGGTCCGATCATCGCCCCCGTGCGCATGCCGCCGCCGCTACGGTTCGGCAGATGTCGGCGCACAGGCTGGACCGGGACGAGGCGCGGGCGATCGCCGTGCGCGCCCAATGGCTGGGCCGCCACCGCCCGGAGAACCTGCTGGCGACCGTCCGGCAACTGACGCTCCTCCAGGTCGACCCCACAGCGGCCGTCGCACCCAGCGCCGATCTGGTGGCCTGGAGCCGACTCGGGAGCAGCCACCACCCGGAGCAGCTGACCCGGGCACTCGAGGACCGCAGCCTGGTGGAGCACAACGCGCTGGTCCGGCCGATGGAGGACATCGCGCTGTTGCTGGCGGGCATGGCCCGCTGGCCCAGTCGGGAGGCGCCGCGTGAGTGGCTCCGGGCCAACGAGTCGTTCCGGCGCGACGTCGTCGAGCGACTGCGCTCGTCGGGACCGCTGCTCTCCCGCGAGATCCCCGACACGAGCTCGGTGCCGTGGGCCTCCACGGGCTGGACCCACGACCGCAATGTCACTCAGATGCTCGAGTTCCTCATGATGCGCGGCGAGGTCGCGATCGCGGGGCGGCGCGGTCGGCAGCGCCTGTGGGACGTCGCCGACCGGGTCTACCCGCCCGGGATGCCGGTCGTCCCGGAGGACGAGGCCCGGCGCATCCGCGCCGAACGGCGCCTGCGGGCACTGGGCATCGCGCGCGAGAAGGGCGCCTCGGTGCCGGGCGAGCCGGTGGACGTGGGGGACACGGGGGAGCCGGCGGTGGTCGAGGGGGTCCCGGGCACGTGGCGGGTCGACCCCAACGCCCTCGGCCGCCCGTTCCTGGGCAGAACCGCGTTGCTCTCCCCGTTCGACCGCCTCGTGCACGACCGCGTGCGCACACAGGAGATCTTCGGCTTCGAGTACGTGCTGGAGATGTACAAGCCGAAGGCCCGCCGACGCTGGGGCTACTTCGCCCTCCCGGTGCTGCACCACGACAAGCTCGTCGGGAAGATGGACGCGGTCGCTGACCGGTCGGCCGGGCGGCTCGTGGTGAACGAGCTCCACGAGGACGTCCCGCTCACCGCTTCGGCCAGGGACGAGGTCTGTGCCGAGATCGAGGCCCTCGCCGGCTGGCTCGGGTTGGCCGTGAGCGACCGTGCCTCCTGAGGTCAGGCACCGTCGGCGGCGACGATCTCCTGCAGCGCGCGCACGTGGCCACGGTAGGCATGCTTCCCCTCGGCGGTCAGGGCGAGCCAGAGCCGGCTGCGGGCATCGCGGACGCCCTTTTCCTGTGTGACGTAACCGGCGTCGACGAGCTGGGACAGCTGCTTGCTGAGCGCTGACTTCGAGAGGCCGAGCTTCTCCTGCAGTGCACCGAACTCGACCTTCTGGGCGGCGCTGAGCATGGCGCAGATGCGCAGCCGGTGAGGGGCGTGGACGATCTCGTCGAAGGCGGGGGCGTCAGCGGGCATGCCCGAACTCGCGAACGTAGCGTTCGCCGGTGACGAGCACGGTGGTCGCGGTGACCGCCGCGCACGGGAACCAGATCCACCAGGCGTCGGTGGTGGCCTCGACCAGCCAGCCGATCCCGAAGGTCCCCAGGAAGACGGTCAGGTACGCGGCCATGTCGCCCACCTTCACCGAGGCGCCGGAGACGCCGTCGGTGTTGAACCAGTAGCGGTGGGCGAGCAGGGCCATGAGCACCACCAGGGGGAGCACCACGATGCCGGCGGTCCTCGGAGGCAGCAGTTGCGCGAGGGTGACCCCCGCGACGACGGCGGCTCCCACGAGGAAGAACCACCGCGGGATCGGCGGGTACCGGACGGCGTCCTCGTCCCTCGCGAGCTGGGCGAGAGCGTCCCGGGCCTCCTGGGGAGACGGCGTTCGATCGCTTGACGTTTCCATACTGGAAACAGTAGGGCAGAGTTTCCTGGGAGGCAACGCTCGCGAGTGCCGGTGTGGCCGCGCGCCCGGGCGGTGCTCGGGTAGGAGGTACTCGACAGTCACTAGTTGACATAACGTCGATTATCGGCGTTATGGACGGGCCGGCCGGAAGGGGTTCACGGCTGGCCCGGACCGCCCCCCGGTCGGCGCGCGTACTGGTCGCACGTTGCCGCGGGTCCCGTCCGCGTCCGGTGCCGTCATGCGGCGCCGGGCTTCGTCGCGGCGGTTCGCCGATCCCTGATCAGTTACACCGGTAGCCGCCGGGCCGGTGTGGATCCACGGGACGTCGATCGGTCTCGATCGGTCGCCGACTCCCCCATGAGTTGATCTTGATGCCGAGCCTCGCCGGATCGCCCGTGACGGCTCGCGCCCCTCATCGCGGCGTGCACCAGGCCCTGGGAGCCGTTCCGGTCGCCGCTCCCCCCATTCGCCCACACCACCGTTGTTGCGTCACAGTGACGGAACGACGGTGGTGTGGGGTCGTTCGACGGGCGGCTACCTGGGTGCCTTCGTAGGCTCGTTCCATGAGAACCCGACGACCGCTCGCCGCTCTGCTGACCTCGCTGGCGCTGTTCGGCGGAGGCGCCACGATGACCGGCTGCCAGGCGGCCGGGGACGATCAGAACGACGGCAGCACCGACGAGGTCGTCGAGACGGTGGACCCGGAGGACGCGGACCGGGAGAACCTGCCGGACAACAGCAACCCGGAGGTCGACCAGAACACCGACGAGGACACCCAGGACCCGGACTGAGCCGGCCGGTCAGCTGGAGCGTTCGGTGACCCAGAGCCGGTCCAGCCGACCCGTCGAGCGGACGAGGTCAGCCAGCGAACGCTCCAGCTCGGCCTTGGTCGGTCGTTCCTGCAACAGCGTCTGCACGTCCTCGAGGGCGCAGCGCAACTGGTAGAGCCGGTCCTGCAGGCCGTCCAGCTCGGCCCGGGAGACGAGCACCACGTCGCCCGGCAGCCCGGCCTTCGCCGTCGCGGAGCGCTGCTCGTAGGCGCGCTGGCGGCAGGCCTGGCCGCAGTACAGCCGCGGCCGGCCGACCGAACCCTGCTGAGGGAGCACCCGGCGGCACCAGCCGCACCGCCGCTCCTCACCGCTCCCCCGGCTGGGGAGCGGCGCGACGGGGAGGGACGCCGTGCTGCCGGACGCGTGTTGCTGTGCCACGCCTGCGCACGGTAGACGTCCCCGCCGACAGTCCCGGATGACACGCCAGGACACCGAGCGGAAGGCCGCCGGTCGTGGGCACAGTGCGGCAACGCGAGCCCCGTCACCGGCCGGCGAGCGGAGGTCCCACATCTCTGCCGACATGAGTTTCCGCACAGGGCGGGGGGCGTCGGGGGCACCCGGTCGGGCGCGGGGGCGCCGGCAGGGCCTCGCGGGGCGCCGGGAGGCTCCCACTAGCGTGGACGCGTGCCCGCCGCGCGCTTCGCATTCCTGGATGCGCCGACACCGTTGGCCATGACCCACCGCGGCGGGGCGATCGAGCACCTGGAGAACACCATGCCGGCCTTCGAGGCCTGCGTGGAGCTGGGGTACCGCTACCTCGAGACCGACGTGCAGGTCACGGCCGACGGCGTCCTCGTCGCCTTCCACGACCCCACCCTGGAACGGGTCACCGGCCAGAGCGGCCGACTCGACGCCCTCACGTGGGCGCAGGTCTCCGAGGCCCGGATCGGCGGCCGCGAGCCCATCGTCCGCCTGGAGGACCTGCTCGGGGCGTGGCCCGACGTCCGGTTCAACCTCGACATCAAGGCCGCCGGGGTGCTGGCCCCGCTCGTGCGGCTCGTGCGGCGCATGCAGGTCCTCGACCGCATCTGCCTGGGCTCGTTCTCCGACGCCCGCATCGCGGCCGCCCGGCGGCTGTTCGGCCCGGCGGTCTGCACCTCACTGGGTCCCCGCGGTGTCGCGGCGCTGCGGTTGTCGTCCTACTCGCCCCGCGCCGCAGGGCTGGTGCGGATCTCGGCCGGCTGCGCGCAGGTGCCCCTGCAGCTCGGCGGGCGCGCGCTGGTCGACGAGCGCTTCCTCGCGGCGGCGCACGCGCGCGGGCTGCAGGTGCACGTGTGGACCGTCGACGACCCGGTCGAGGCCGAGGCGATGCTGGACCTCGGGGTGGACGGCATCATGACCGACCGGCCGGCGATGCTGCGCGGGCTGCTCGAGAAGCGCGGCCAGTGGGCGCCCCCGGCGTGAGCCGGCTCCGCGACCGGTGGCTGCGCGCGCCGGGGGCGCCGGCCGCTGATCTCTCTTCGAGGGGTTCCCCTTCGAAGGCAGTCGCTCTCTGCCCCGCTCAGCGGGGCAGAGAGCGACTGCGCGCCGACCAGGTGCCCGCCCCTGCGGGCCGGTGCCTCCGGCAGCGGAGCCACAGCCGGCGCGTGCCCGGAAGGCGTCGTCCCGGCGGACACCCCGTGGCCGCTCAGGGCCGGTGCTGGACCGGGGCCCACCTGCCTGGGAGCCTGCCGCGGTGACCACCGCCGTCCCCGCCGCCGACCCGTCGGTGCCGCCGGCCGACCGCGCGCTCTCGCGCGAGCGCTTCGGCTGGTACTCCTACGACTGGGCGATGTCGGTCTTCAACACCTCG
Organism: Blastococcus sp. DSM 46786; assembly: GCF_900109665.1. GTDB lineage: Bacteria > Actinomycetota > Actinomycetes > Mycobacteriales > Geodermatophilaceae > Blastococcus > Blastococcus carthaginiensis. Next base: position 33,462 of record NZ_FOAO01000017.1, on the reverse strand, counting down.
GTGACGACCGTCTTCCTCGGCCCCTACCTGACCGCGATCGCGCGCGACGCCGCCGGTCCGGACGAGCGGCTGTCGTTCCTCGGCCTGTCGATCGCGGCCGGAAGCTGGTTCTCCTACGTCCTGTCCGCCTCGGTCGTGCTGCAGGTGCTGGTGCTGCCGCTGACCGGTGCCGTCGCCGACCGCACCGGTCGCAAGCGGGAGATGCTCGCCGGCTTCGCGATCCTCGGCGCGCTGGCCACGACCGCCCTGTTCTTCGCCGGCGACGGCCGGTGGCTGATGGGCGCACTCCTGTTCGTCCTGGCCAACATCAGCTTCGGGGCGGCCACCGTCGTCTACTACTCGTGGTTGCCGGACCTGGCCGGACCGGACGAGCGCGACAAGGTCTCCAGCCGGGGCTGGGCGTTCGGGTACGTCGGCGGGGCACTGCTGCTCGCCGTCCACCTGGGGCTGGTCGTGGCGGCCGAGGACCTCGGGCTGACGACCGGCGAGGCGGTACGCATCGCCTTGGCCACCGCCGGCCTGTGGTGGGGCGCCTTCACCCTGTTCTCGGTGTCCCGGTTGCGCAACCGGCCGGTGGCCGCCTCCGCGGTGCGGTCGGGCAGCAGCTTCCGGCAGCTGGCCACCACCTTCCGCGAGATGCGCGCCTTCCCGCTGACGCTGTGGTTCCTCGGCGCCTACCTGCTCTTCAACGACGGCGTGCAGACGGTGATCTCGCTGTCGGCCACGTACGCCACCGAGGAGCTCGACCTGGCCCAGGACGTGCTCACCGGCGCGATCCTGATGGTGCAGGTCGTCGCGATCTTCGGCGCGCTGGGGCTCGGGCGGATGGCGGGCCGCTACGGGGCCAAGCGGGTCGTCCTGGGCGCGCTGGTGGCCTGGATCGGCGTCCTGCTGGCCGCCTTCTCCCTGCAGTCGGGCGCGGTCGCGCAGTTCTACGCGCTGGCCGCCGTCATCGGCCTGGTCCAGGGCGGCACCCAGGCGCTCTCCCGCTCGCTGTTCAGCCAGCTGATCCCGGCGGGCAAGGAGGCCGAGTACTACGGCTTCTACGAGATCAGCGACCGCGGCACCAGCTGGCTGGGCCCGCTCGCCTTCGGGCTCACCTACCAGCTCACCGGGTCCTACCGGCTGGCGATCGTCAGCCTGGTGGTCTTCTTCGTGGGCGGCTTCGTCGCGCTCGCGGCACTACCGATGCGCCGCGCCGTCCTCGCCGCAGGCAACACCCCGCCGGAGAAGCTGTGACCTCCTCCCCCACGGGCGCCGCTCCCCCGCTGCCGAGCGCGGTCCCCGCCTCCGGCGACCGGCGCCGGCACCCGGCACCGGCGCACCTGCGGTTCTTCCACGGGCCGATGGACTGCGGGAAGTCCACCCTCGCGCTGCAGGTGGACCACAACCACAGCCGGCAGGGCCGGCACGGGCTGCTGGTCACCCAGGGGGACCGCTCCGCGTCGCCGCGGATCACCTCCCGCGTGGGGCTCGGCAGGGCGGCGGTCGAGATCGACGCCGCCACCGACCTGCGGCTGCTGGTGCGCGACCGCTGGGCCGACGGCCACCGCGTCGACTACCTCATCGTGGACGAGGCGCAGTTCCTCTCCCCCGCACAGGTGGACCAGCTGGCCGAGCTCGTCGACGAGTCGCACGTCGACGTCTACGCCTTCGGGCTGACGACCGACTTCCGCACCCGGCTGTTCCCCGGCACCCAGCGGCTGCTGGAGCTCGCCGACGACGTGCAGCGCATCCAGGTGGAGGTGCTCTGCTGGTGCGGCCTGCCCGGGCAGCTCAACGCACGTGTCGTCGGCGGGGTCGTGGTCCGCTCCGGTGCGACCGTCGTCGTGGCCGACACCGCCCCCGCGGCGCTCCCCGGCGAGGGTGCCGGCGCCCTCGGCGTCCGGTACCAAGTGCTCTGCCGGCGGCACTTCGTGCGCGGCGAACTGGGCCCCACCGCGGCCGGGCCGGGGCAGCTGGCCCTGCCCTGAGCGGCGCTCCTCACCCGTGCGGGGGGCGGCCACGGCGCAGATCCCACCCCATGCGATGATGAGCAGCCGATTCGGCGGAATCTCTCCGCCTTTTCCGTCGTTCATCTCTCTGACTCCCCGGTTGCCTGGGTACTGCCTTGGCCATCGGACGTCGAGTCCCGACCGACACGAGCACGAGAGGACGGTGTGCCATGGGTGAGCGTTCCCTGCGCGGCAGCCGACTGGGCAGCGTCAGCTACGAGACCGAGCGGAACACCGCGCCCATCGAGCGGCAGTACGCCGAGTACCGGTGTCCCTCGGGCCACCTGTTCACGGTGCCCTTCGCCGACGACGCGGAGCTCCCCGACACCTGGGAGTGCAAGTTCGACGGCTCCGCGGCGAAGCTGGTCGGTGGCAGCGAGCCGGCGCCCAAGAAGGTGAAGCCCCCGCGCACGCACTGGGACATGCTGCTCGAGCGGCGCAGCGTCGAGGACCTCGAGGAGGTCCTCGCCGAGCGCCTCGAGGTGCTCCGCGGTCGGCGGACGCGCGCCAGCTGACGTCGGACCCGCCTCCCAAGGCGGGTACCACCGTCTTCCGGACGGCCCCGGTGGAGAGATCCACCGGGGCCGTCGCTCGTCCGTGGGTGCGGGGCCCGGCGCACCGGCCTGCGGTACTCCCCGGGGCGGTGGTTCGCTCAGGGCCGCCGGTCGGGGTCCCGGAGCACCTCGCCCTCGATGACGAGCGGCTCGGCGGGCCGGTAGGCATCGGTCGCGTCCACCGGCGCGGTGCGGGTGCTGCCGACCCGCACCGGTCCGCGCAGGTGCTCGGGCAGCCGGGCGAGGACCACCCGCCGGAGCGCGCCGCGCACCAGGCCGCGCGTGCCCGGCAGCAGGCACAGCAGCCCGATGAGGTCGCCGAGGAATCCCGGCAGGACCATGAGCAGCCCGCCGACGGCGACGAGCCCGGCGTTCCCGAGCTCGCGGCCTGCGGCCTCGCGCGAGCGCGCCCGCTGCCGCAGGTCGGCCAGCGTGCGCCGCCCCTGGCTGGCCAGCAGCACCCAGCCCAGCACGCTGGTGACCAGGGTGGCGACGATCGTCCACCCGAGGCCGATCCAGGCGGCGACCAGGACGAAGACCACCAGCTCCGCCAGCGCGGTCAGCCCCACCACCGTGCGCAGTCTCCGACGCACCACGTCAGCCACGTCGCCTCCTTCCTCTCGGTCGTCGCTTCGCCGCTCCCCCGCCGGCCGGGGCCGGGCGGGGCGCTACCGCCCGGCCGGGTCGGCCGGGCGGGTCACCGGCGGGCGCGCTCGGCCCGGCAGCCAGTCGGCCAGCCGGTCCTGCACGCCCCACACGGTCACGCGGGCCCACGCCTCTCCAACGATCGAGCCGCTCATCTTGCTCCGGCCGAACGCGCGTTCGGTGAACGTGATGGGCACCTCGGTGACGCGGGCCCCCGCCCGGAGCGCCCGCCAGGCCCAGTCGACCTGGAAGCAGTACCCCTCGCTGGCCACCTCGTCGAAGGGCAGCCGGTCGATCAGCTCGGCCCGGGCGGCCCGAAAACCGCTGGTCGCGTCGCGCAGCGGCAGCCGCAGCACCCAGCGCGTGTAGCGGTTGCCCACGCGCGACAGCAGCAGCCGGTGCGCCGGCCAGTCCTCGACCCGGCCGCCGTCGACGTAGCGCGAGCCCAGGACCAGGTCGGCGTCGGCCAGGGCGGCGAGCAGGTCGGGCAGCTGCTCGGGGGGGTGCGATCCGTCGGCGTCCATCTCGACCAGCACGTCGTAGCCGTGTTCGCGGGCCCAGCGGAAGCCGGCCACGTAGGCGCGGCCGAGCCCGGCCTTCGCGCTGCGGTGCAGCACGTGGACGCGCGGGTCCGCGGCAGCCCGCTCGTCGGCGATCGCGCCGGTGCCGTCGGGCGAGCCGTCGTCGACCACCAGGGCGTGCGCCGCTGGGACGCTGGCGTGCAGGCGGTCCAGGACCCGGGCCAGGTTCTCGGCCTCGTTGTAGGTGGGGATGACCACCAGGACGCGCCCGGTCACGCCCGGGTCGCCCTGCGCCGCCGGAGGACCGCCTGCAGCACCGCACCGAGGCCGAGGGCGGTGAGCAGCGCCTCCGGCACCACGCCGAGGCGCTGGGCGATCGTGCGGTCGTCGCGCTGGGCGATCTCCTCCACGAACACCGCCGGCTCGAAGAGCTCGGAGGAGCGGACGACGGTGCCGTCCGGGGCCACCACGGCCGAGATGCCGCTGGTGGCGGCCACGGCGACGGTGCGCCCGAACTCGACCGCGCGCACCCGGCTCATCGCCAGCTGCTGGGCGCTCTCGTGGGTGTGGCCGAAGGTGGCGTTGTTGGTCTGGACGACGAGCATGCCGGCGCCGCCGTCGACCACGTCGCGCACGAGGCCGTCGTAGACCACCTCGAAGCAGATCAGGTCCCCGAGGCGGATCCCGGCCACGTCGAGCACCCCGACCTCGTCGCCCGCGGCGAAGTCGCGGCGCACGAGGTCGACCTTCTCGCTGAAGAGCCGGAAGAAGTCGCGGGCGGGCACGTACTCGGCGAAGGGCACCGGGTGGCGCTTCACGTAGGTCTGCCCGGGCCCTTCCTCCGGGGACCAGACGATCGCGGTGTTGCTGATGAACTCGCCCGGTCCGCCGACGACCGCGCCGACCAGCACCGGCGCGCCGACTGCCTCGGCCGCCCGCTGGATCTGCGCCGCGGCGTCGGCGTTGCGGTAGGGATCGATGTCCGAGCTGTTCTCCGGCCACAGGACGACGTCCGGGCGCGGCTGCCGGCCCGCCGCCACCTCGTCGGCGAGCTCCAGCGTCTGCTGGACGTGGTTGTCCAGCACCGCCCGGCGCTGGGCGTTGAAGTCCAGGCCGGCGCGCGGCACGTCGCCCTGGATGACGGCGACGGTGGTGGTCGGACCGCCCGCGGTGAGGGACTCCCCCGGCAGCGGTAGCCAGGCCAGCGCGCCGACGAGCGGCACGGCCAGCGCCCCGGCCAGCGCGGCCGAGGTCCTGCGCAACCTGCGGGCGCGGGTGCGTGCGGAGACGGCGGCCAGCAGCGCGGCGGCCAGCAGGGTGCCGGTGAGGGCGACGGCGAACCCGACCAGCGGGACCCCGCCGTACGCGGCGAACGCCAGCAGCGGCCCCTCGGTCTGGGAGAAGCCGAGCCGCCCCCACGGGAAGCCCCCGAAGGGGAACCGCCCGCGCACGGCCTCGACGGCCACCCACAGGGCGGCCGCCCACAGCGGCCAGGCGGGGAGCCGGGACGTGAGCGCGGTGAGCCCGCCCAGGGCGGCCAGGTACAGCGCCTGGCTGACGGCGAGCGCCAGCCACGGGAAGGCCCCGACGTAGATGCCGGTCCAGGACAGCAGCGGCACGAAGAACGTGAGGCCGGTGACGAGGCCGAGCCAGAGACCCGCGCGCACGCGGCAGCCGTGGACGGCGACGGCCAGGGCGGCCGGGCCCAGCACGGCCAGCGCGACCAGGTCGTACCCCGGGAAAGCGAGGAACATGGCCAGCCCGCCGGCGGCGGCCAGGAGGGTGCGCCACGGTGCACGGGACCAGCGGGGGCCGCGTCCGGTCGACGGCGGCGCGGCCGGACCGGCACCACCGTGGCCGGCCGTCCGCGGGAGCGTCCCGGTCCCCGGCCCGCCAACGCCTGCGGGCACCCAGCGCCTCCCCGGTGCAGCCGCCCTGCGCGGGCGGGACCTCCCCGCACCGTTCGGGCGGGGTCCGGACCGCGGTGTCCACGCGGTCCCGACCCAGCATCCCATCCCGGCGGCGCAGGCGAGCGCGGCTGTCGCCGCACCACCCCTCCGAGCCGCCGGACCCCTTTCCCGGACGCGCCGGCGGTAGCCCCCCGCGGACGGCGCACCTTCGGGCCGGACGGCCGGTCGCTGGGTGCGAGCGGCGCGACCGTTGTCTGATGGCGCGGGTCCACGCGGGCTCCGCCGGGGTACCCGCCCGCGGTCTCCGGCCGGCCCGCCCGCCCTCGGCGGCCCGGGTGCGCCCCGGGAGGGAGCGCCGGCCGTGAGGACGGACGCGCCTGCCGGGGGACGTGCGTGCGGTGCTCCCGGTCAGGAACTGCAGGGACTGTAAGAAGTGCGGGGCCGCGTTTCGAGACCCTGAGCACCTCCGGGTCGCAGTGTGATCGGATCGTTACTGATCGTCGCGTGTCCTCATGGCGCCTCCAGCACCTGCCCGTCGACGACCAGCCCTGCGCACCCCGGTCGGGCGCGCGCCGCCAGCACGTCGGACAGCCCCTGGTCGGTGGCCCACAGGGCGAGGTCCGCCGGCGCCCCCACGGCCAGCGGCCCGGCCGGGTGCTCGGCCCGGACGGCGACCCAGCCGCCGTGCGTGGCGGCGTCGAAGGCGTCGAAGGGCCGCAGCCCGGACTCCCGGTTCCGGTGGTCGACGGCGGCGTGCACCGCACCCCAGGGGTCCAGCGGGGTGACCGGCGCATCGCTCCCCAGGGCCAGGACGACCTCGGCGTCGGCGAGGTCGGCCAGCGGGTTGGTGGCCAGCGCCCGCTCGACGCCGAGCCGTTCGGCGTACATCCCCGCGTCCCCGCCCCACGCCGCGTCGAAGGCCGGCTGCACGCTGGCGACCATCCGCCACGCCCGCATCCGCCCGATGACCGCCGCTGAGGGCATCTCCAGGTGCTCGAGCCGGTGGCGGCAGGCCCGGACGGCGGCGAGCCCCAGCTCCGTGACGACCACGCCCACGGCGTCCAGGACCTGCTCGACGGCGGCGTCACCGATGACGTGGAAGCCGGCCTGGATCCCCGCCACGGTGCAGGCGCGCACGTGCTCGACGAGCGCGGCCGAGTCGAACCGCAGCGCGCCGGAGGTGTCGGGCCGGTCGCTGTAGGGAGCGCTCAGCGCGGCGGTGTGCGAGCCGAGGGCGCCGTCGCAGAACAGGTCGCCCCCGGCACCCGCGAGGCCGAGCTCGCGCACGAGGTCCAGCCCCCCGCGCTCGGACAGCTCGCCCCAGTACCCCACGACGCGGGGCCCCGGGACCTCGGCGGCCAGGGCCAGCAGCTCGCGGAGGTCGTCGGCCGAGGAGACCTCCGGGCCGGCCATCTCGTGCAGGCTGCCGATCCCCAGGGCGGCGGCGGTCCGGCGCGTGGCCTGCTGCGCCGCGGCCCGCTGCGCAGCCCCGACCGCCCCGTAGGCGGCCTGGCGGGCGGCGTGGTGCGCGTCCAGGCGCAGCCGCCCGTCGGGCGAGAAGCCGGGCAGCGCGGCGATGCCCGGGACCAGGTCGAGCAACGCGGTGGAGACCGTGGCCGAGTGCACGTCGACGCGGGCCAGGTAGACGGGCCGGCCGGCGGCCACGGCGTCGACGTCGGTGCGCGTGGGCCCTCGACCCTCGGGCCACCCGGTCTCGTCCCACCCGGTGCCCAGGACGATGCCCGCGGGGGCCGCCGCGACGTGGTCGCGCAGGGCGGCCATCGCCTGCGCAAGGCTCAGGCTCGAGTGGAGGTCGAGACCGGTCAGGGCGAGGCCGGTAGCCGTCGCGTGCACGTGCGCGTCCACGAACGCGGGGCTGAGCAGCGCCCCCTCCCCCGCGACCACCCGGTCCGCTCGCGGCGCGTCCGCCGCCGCGCCGGTCCAGGCGATCCGCCCGTCCACGACGTGCACCGCACGGCCGGGCCGGTCACCCACCCGCACGTCGGTGAGCAACAGGCTCACGTCGGTCCTCCTCGTCTCCCCGCCGCCTGCCAGGACGGCGGGCCGGCGAGTAGGAGACCACGGCCGCGTCCGGCGGGATCCGGGTGGCCGGGTGCGCCGGCCGGCGGTAGGCAGGAGCGATGGGTGGCGAGGGGGCGGAACTGCGGGCCGGGCGGCTGCGCCTGCGCCCGTGGACCACGGGCCCGGCGGACCTCGCCCGGCTGTGCGACCTCTACGGCCGGGACGAGGTCACCCGCTGGCTGGGCGGGACGCCGTCGGTCCCGCCGGCGGAGCTCGTCGAGCGCTGGGCGGAGGTGCACCGGCGGGACGAGCGGTTCCTGTGCTGGGCGATCGAGCGGCCCGACGGCGTCCCGGCGGGCACGGTGCTGCTCAAGCCGCTGCCCGACGGCGTGGGCGAGGTGGAGGTGGGCTGGCACCTGCACCCCGACTCGTGGGGGCACGGCTACGCCACCGAGGCCGCCCGGGCGGTCATCGACCGCGCCTTCGCGCTCGGGCTCCCCGAGGTGTACGCCGTCGTCCGGCCCGGCAACGATCCGTCGATCGCGGTGTGCCGGCGCCTGGGCATGACGTCGCTGGGGCGGCTGCGCCGTTGGTACGACGTCGAGCTGGAGGCGTTCCGTCTCATGGCGCCGGTGGTGGTGGAGTGAGCCGGCCGGTCAGCGGCGGAGCAGCCCGGTGAGCCGGGCGAGCGGCGACTTCTTCTTCTGCTTGATCTCACGGCCGGCGGCGCGGACCGTGTCGGCAGCGGCCGCCGCCGACGGCGTCGGCGCCGTCCCCCCGAGGTGGGCAGGGAGCCACCAGCGGTCGTCGTTCCCGGCGGGCCGGTCGGGGTAGCTGCGCTGCGCCTCGTCGAGCAGCGTCTCCATGGCGGCGCGGGTGCGGCCCAGCACCGCGGCGATCTGCTCGCCGGGTTCGGCCAGGATCGGCTCGCCGAGGACCACCGTCACCGGGATCCCGCGGCGCAGCTCCACCTTGTGGTTCTTCGTGGCCACGCGGTGCCCGCCCCAGACGGCGGCCGGGATGATCGGCACCCCGGAGTCGATCGCCATGCGGGCGGCCCCGGCCTTGAGGTCCTTCACCGTGAAGCTGGTGCTGATGGTCGCCTCGGGGAAGACGCCGACGACCTCGCCGTCCTTGAGGGCGCGGACGGCGGCCTCGAACGCCGCCGAACCCGCCTTCCGGTCGACCGGGATGTGCTTCATGGCCCGCATGAACCGGCCGGCGAACCAGTGCTCGAACACCGGCGACTTCGCCATGAACCGCACCAGGCGGTGCTGCGGGAGCGCCCCGAGACCGAGGAACGTGAAGTCGAAGAAGCTCACGTGGTTGCTGCAGATGATCGCGCCGCCGGTGGCCGGCACGTGCTCCGAACCACGGACGTCGAACCGGAAGCGGAACAGGCGGAAGACCACCAGCGCCAGCCGGATGATGGTGCGGTAGGGCCTGTCCCGCGGGTCGGGCGAGGGCCCGAACAGCCCGGGACGGACGATGTCGCGCCAGCTCGCGGTGTACATGGCGGGAATCTAACGGCTGGTCACGGCGGCCGCCCGGGGGGTCGCCTCCCCCGTGGTGGCCTCGACCGCCGCCCGGACGACGGCGGCGAGGTCCCCGGTCTCCCGGTGCACCTGCCGCTGCAGGTCCGCCCCGGTGCCTCGGGTCAGGAGGGCGGCCACCCCGTCACCGACCAGCCGTTCGTCCCCCGCGTCGGCCAGTGCGGGGCGGACGTGGTCCAGCAGGTCGGCGAGGACGTCGGCCGCCGGAGCCGGCCGACCGGTGCGCGGGTGCACCAGCTCGCCGGCGAGCCCGGAGCGGGAGGCGCGCCAGCCGGCGAGGCGGAGCACCTCGGCCGGCATCTCGGGGACCGCTCCCCCGGCGCGCGCGTCCCGGGCGGCGGTCTCGACCAAGCCGCGCACCAGCCCGGTGAGCGTGACGACGTCCTCGACGCGCAGCAGCACGTCGGCGGTGCGGACCTCGACGGTGGGCCAGCTCGCGGACAGGCGGGCGTCGAAGTACACCATCCCGTCGTCCAGGACGGTCCGCGTCGCCAGCACCGCCGCGACGAGCCGGTGGTACTCCCCCGCGTCGCGGAACGGTCCGGTGGGGCCCGCGGAGGGCCACCGGTGCCAGACCTGCGACCGGAAGCTCGCGTAGGAGGTGTCCCGGCCCTGCCAGAACGGCGAGTTGGCGCTGAGCGCCGTCAGCACGGGCAACCAGACGCGGATGCGGTTCAGCACCGCGACGCCTTCCTCGTCGTCGGTCACCGACACGTGCACGTGGCAGCCGCAGGTGAGGACCTCCTCGGCGGTCCGCCCGAACGCCTGGTGCAGCCGCCCGTACCGCTCCCCCTCCGTGGGGACCGGCGCCACGTCGACCGGTGAGGTGGCGAGCGCGGCGACGCGGGCACCCACGGCGGAGGCCGCCGCGTCGGCCCGGGACCGCCAGTGCCGCAGCTGGGCGCCGACCTCGGCGAGCGTGGTGCACACCGGCGTCCCGAGCTCGAGCTGCTGTGCCTTCAGCTCGGGCACCAGGTGGGCGGTCTCCGGGACGGCGACGTCGCTCCCCTGCTCCTCGAGGTCGTGCTGGTGGACGTCCTCCCCCTCGCCGCGCCGCGCCGCTACGTCCAGGGCCTCCGGCGCCCGGGCGACGGGGATGCCGTCCGCGTCGACCACCAGCAGTTCTTCCTCGACACCCATCGTCCGCACAGCTCCATGATCCGGAGGTCGGTCGACGGGCGCAGGGTCGACGGCCGACGTTGTGGACCTGGTGTTGTTGCGGCGGCGCCCGGAGGGTGCCGTACATCGATTTCGGCAAGTGACCATGAAGTTTTCAAACATGTTTGTTGGGGATAACGGTAGTATTCGGCCATGCCTCGTGCGTGGCAGCAGCCGCTGCCCGACATGCCCGCCCTGCCACCGGCGCGCGCCTGGGCGCGGTTGCGACCACCGCCGGGGTACGAGGACCAGTGGCGCCGTCTGGCCGACGCCGCGCTGGAGCTGGATCGGGGCCCCGACGAGCTGGCGGCCGAGGGGCTCGACGAGCTGGCCGCCGCGCGGGGCTGGAAGCCGGCCACCGTCGCGCTGTACAGCAAGGTCGCCCGGTACGGAGGGCTGGCGCTGCCCCTGCCCGTCACGCCCGAGCCGGATCCGCCGCAGCTCGACCTCCGCCCGCTCACCCGCATCCGGGCCGAGGACCCCGAGCACCTGAGGTCGGTGGCCTGGTGCTCGCTCGCCCTGGGCTGGCCTGCCCCGGTGGGGACGTTCCGCTCCCTGCGGCGGGACCAGGTGCGGGCGACCGCACGCCGCCTGCTGATCACGACCGACGACGGCGAGTGGGCCGTGGCCGGCGCGGTCACGGCGTGGCACGCCTGGGAGGCGACGCGGGCGGCGTTCCCGGCGCTGGCCGCGAGCCCGTGGGTGCTGCCGGCGCTGCGCCGCGGCCCCGGCCTGGACTCGCGCGTCGGGGGACGGCTGTCCAACCAGGCGCTGCAGGCCACCTTCACCAAGCACGTGCGCTCGACCGTGGGCTACCTCCGGGCGACGGTCACGCCGTCCCGGAGGGAAGCGGTGGAGGAGCTCGCCGCCGCGTACCGGCTGCTCTCGTACGACAGCTACCGCCGGCTGGCGCTGGCGGCCGGCGCCCCGCCGGTCGGGGCCCGGGGCGTCGTCCGTGCCGCCCGGGTCGCCGCCCGGTCGGCGCGGGCCGGCGGCTGACGGCGCCGGCTCACAGGAGGGTCAGCTGCTCGGCCGGGGCGGTGGTCGCACCCGTGGCCGGCGTACCCGGCGTGCGCGACGGCAGGCTGCCGCTGGGGAAGCCCACCTCCTCGTCGCCCGGCACACCGGTGACCTCCACCTGGCGCGCCGCACCTCCGGACCGCGGGTCCAACCCGTGCCGGGCCAGCAGGGGTGCCACCTGCCGGGTGAGCCAGGCGCGGTACTCCGCCGGCACGTAGGCCCGGCGGGCGTAGAGCCGCTCGTACCGCGGCACCAGCTCCGGGTGGGCGCGGCCCAGCCAGGCCATGAACCACTCCCTCGCGCCCGGACGCAGGTGCAGCGGGATCACCGTCACCCCGGTCGCCCCGGCCGCGGCGACGGCGTCGAGCGCGGCGTCGAGGTGCTCCGGGGAGTCGGTGAGGCCGGGCAGCACGGGCGCGAGGAAGACGCCGCAGGGCAGCCCGGCGTCGGCGAGGGCGCGGACCAGGTCCAGCCGCGCGCGGGGCGTGGGTACGCCGGGCTCGAGCGCGGCGTGGAGGTCGTCGTCCCAGATGGCGATCGAGACGCCCAGCCCCACCGGCACGTCGCGGGCGGCGGCCGCCAGCAGCGGCACGTCGCGGCGTAGCAGCGTGCCTTTCGTCAGGACCGAGAACGGGGTGCCCGACCGGGCGAGGGCGTCGATGACGCCGGGCATGAGCCGGTAGCGGCCCTCCGCCCGCTGGTAGGGGTCGGTGTTGGTGCCCAGGGCGACGTGCTCGCGCTGCCACGACGGCCGCGCCAGCTCCCGCCGCAGCACCTCGACCAGGTTGGTCTTCACGACGACCTGCGTGTCGAAGTCCCGGCCGGAGTCGAGCTCCAGCCACTCGTGCGTCCGGCGGGCGAAGCAGTTGTGGCTCACCACGCCGTTGGCGATGAAGTCACCGGTGCCCGTGGTGATGTCGTACATCGGCACCTCGAGGCCGATGTCCTCCACGCTGACCACCCGCAGGTCGGCCGTGCTCTTGATCGCGGTGCCCTGCAGTCGGCACTTCCTGCGGATGGCGGGATCGACCAGGTGGATGAACCGCAGGTGCTCCTTCAGTCCGCCGCGCAGACGGACGGTGCGCACCCGGTTGGGTCGTCCTGGGTCCTCCAGGATGCTGTCGAAGCCGTGTGCGGCGAATGCCGCGCTGGTCCGGGTGAGCATCTCGTCGTCCGCATTGCTCACGCGCATGATGTGCTGGCTCCGGCTCCCCTCCGCATCGAAGATGCCGGCGAGGAAGCCGCGGCTCCACTCGGCCGACGGATCGGTGGGCCACTGCACCAGAGCCCGAATGTCAGCAACGGCTTGACCTCGCGAAGCGCGTATTCCGTGCATGGCCCGGCGTCTCTCCGACGCCGGCGTGAAGGCGAAGAATGCAGTGGCGATGCCCTCCTGCTCCAGATACCCCTGGGTGCGGAGGAGCGCGTCGAGGTCGATCAGCGCGAGCCGGAACCGGTGGGCGAGGCCCGGTCGTCCGTTCGCCCGCCGATACGCGTACGTCCCGAGCATCGCATCCCCGCGGATCATCCCCGTGAGGTATCCGCGCCGGTACTCAGCGGTCTCCTTGGGCGTCGCGGCGGTGAGGCCGAAGCCGAGCATCTCGTCGTTGGGGGTGAGGTGCGGACGCTGGCCGATTCCCGAGCCCGTGCCGGTGACATGTTTCCAACTGTGTCCGGTGAGGAACCGGTGGTCACCGCTCGCCACCAAGGTGGTGCCGTCGGCGAGGGTGACACGGTAGGCCGGTTTGACCGTCGACCAGTGCGCGAGCACCTCGGTCTCCACGTAGAAGCGGTACCGGCCGCGCTTCTCCGTCCCGACGATCCGGTCGCCGACCGTGAGATCTGCGATGCGCACCTGGCGGCTGTCCGGCGTCAATACGAGTGTGTCTCCCCCTACGCAGTACACGCACGAATGCGAGCAGCCGCGGTAGGGGTTGATGCTCCACGGGAAGGGCATCGCCGACTCGCCCGGCACGCGATTCAGGGCGCTCTTCGACCGCACCTCGTGGAAGGTCAGCCCCGGGAACTCCGGCACCTGCACGCTGCGCAGCAGGCCCCGGATGCTGGGCATGCCGGGCAGCGCCCCGGGCTCGTCGAGGTCCAGCCGCTGTGCGTCCCACCGCATGCCCCCATCCGAACACACGTTCGAACGGGTGTCCACCCGGTCAGATCGGCGGCCGCGCCTCGTAGGACGTCGAGAGCACGACCGTCGTGCGCGTGGTGACGTTCGCGGCGGACCGGATCTCCTTGAGCAGGTTCTCCAGCGCGTCCGGCGAGGCCACCCGCACCTTGAGGATGTAGCTCTCGACCCCCGCCACGGCGTGGCACTCCTCGATGGCGTCGAGGTGCGCCAGCAGCGTGGGCGCGTCGTCGGTCTGCGCGTCGGTCGGGGTGATCGACACGAACGCCGTCAGCGGCAGCCCGATCTGGGTGGCGTCCAGCGTCGCCCGGTAGCCGGTGATCAGGCCGCGCTGCTCGAGCCGGCGCACCCGCTGGTGCACGGCCGAGACCGACAGCCCCACCCGCTCGGCGAGATCGGTGAAGCTCGCCCGCCCGTCCCTCGCCAGCGCCGCCATGAGCGCCCGGTCGACGTCGACGGCGCCGGGCTCAGCCGGGGAGTTCGACGAGCCCACGGGGACCGTTGTTCAGGACGCGGACGCCGTCGTCGGTGCAGACGACGATGTCCTCGATGCGGGCGCCGTGGCGGCCGGGCAGGTAGATGCCGGGCTCCACGGAGAAGGCCATGCCGGGCTCGAGCGGGAGCCGGTTGCCGGCCACGATGTAGGGCGCCTCGTGGGTGTCCAGCCCGATGCCGTGCCCGGTGCGGTGGATGAAGTACCCGCCCCAGCCGGCGTCGGCGATGACCGTGCGGGCGGTGGCGTCGATCTCCTCGGCGGGGACCCCCGGGCGCACCGCTGCGGTCGCCGCCTGCTGCGCGGCGTGCAGCACGGCGTACCACTCGGCCATCTCGGCGTCCGGGCTGCCGCCGACGACGTAGGTGCGGGTGCAGTCGGAGCGGTAGCCGGTGGCGGTCTCGCCACCGATGTCGACGACGACGAGGTCACCGGCCTCGACGACGCGGTCGGAGAGCTCGTGGTGCGGGCTGGCCCCGTTCGGGCCGGACCCCACGATGGTGAAGTCGACGGCGACGTGCCCCTCCGCCAGGATCGCCGCGGCGACGTCGGCGCCCACCTCGGCCTCGGTGCGGCCGACGGTCAGCCACTCCCCCATGCGCGCGTGCACCCGGTCGATCGCCGCGCCCGCCAGGGCCAGCTCCTCGACCTCGGCCGGCGTCTTCACCATGCGCAGCTGGTCGACGACCGGCGACGCCAGCTCCAGCACCGCGTCCGGGAGCGCGCGCTGGACACCGAGGGCGTGCTCGGCCCAGGTGCGGGAGCCGACCGCGACGCGGCCGGGCGCGGCGCCCAGGCGGCCGACGGCGGCACCGGCCAGGACGGCGAACGCGTCGTCGGTCTCGTCCCACGCGAGGACCTCGAGCCCGAGCGCGCCCGCGGGGGCGGCGTCGACCATCGGCGCCTCCAGCCGCGGCACCACCAGGAACGGCTCGCCGCGTCGCGGCACCGCGAGGGCGGTCAACCGTTCCATCGCGTGGGCGGCGTACCCGCACAGGTAGCGCAGGTCGGCGCCCGGGGTGAGCACGAGCAGGTCGACCCCCAGCTCGCCGGCGACCGCCCGTGCGGCGTGCAGCCGGTCGAGCGTCACGAGCGGGCCGGATCCGGGTTCTGGCGCGTTTCCCACCGCCGCAGAGTAGCCAGGCGGGACGGGGGTGCTCCCGAATCGTTGCCGTACCGCTACCGTCCGCGGACGTGGGCGAGCGCACGAGGGACGAGCGGACGACGGCACCCGGCGCCGAGGGTGCGCGGGCGTGACCACGATGCTGCTGGACGCCGCGTCGCTGTACTTCCGGGCCTTCTACGGCGTGCCCACGAGCGTCACCACGCCGGACGGCCGGCCGATCAACGCCGTCCGCGGTTTCCTGGACATGACGGCGCGGCTGGTGACCGCCCACGGCCCCGACCGGCTGGTCGCCTGCTGGGACGACGACTGGCGACCGGCGTTCCGCGTGGCGGCGCTGCCCTCCTACAAGGCGCACCGCCTGGCGCCCGACGGCGGCGAGGAGACCCCCGACGAGCTGGTCCCGCAGGTGCCGGTGCTGGTCGAGGTGCTGGCCGCGGCGGGGATCGCCCGTGTGGGCGCGCCCGGCTACGAGGCCGACGACGTGATTGGCACGCTCGCCACCCGCGCCCGCGGCCCGGTCGACGTCGTCACCGGCGACCGCGACCTCTTCCAGCTCGTGGACGACGCCCGCGGGGTGCGCGTGCTCTACACCGCGCGCGGGATCTCCGACCTCGAGTACGTGGACGAGGCCGCCGTCGCCGCGAAGTACGGCATCCCCGGCCGGGCCTACGCGGACTTCGCGGTGCTGCGCGGCGACCCGAGCGACGGGCTGCCGGGCGTGGCGGGCGTGGGCGCCAAGACCGCGGCGGCGCTGATCGGCGGGTTCGGCGACCTGGCCGGCATCCGGGCCGCCGTGGCACGCACCGTCGTCCCCGCGCCGCCGCTGACCGCGGCCGTGCTGAAGAAGCTGCACGCGGCCGCGGACTACCTCGACGCCGCCCCGGTGGTGGTCGCCGTGGCGCGGGACGTCGACCTGCCGGCCGTGGAGGGGACGCTGCCCCGCTCCCCCGCCGACCCCGGGGCGCTGGCCGCGCTCGCCGAGCGGCACGGGCTGCAGTCCTCGCTCGGACGGCTCGGTGCGGCCCTGGGCTGGCCGGCCGACGCGCTGGGCTGAGCGGGGGTCAGTGACCGGTCAGGGCTCGCTCCAGGTGTAGCGGGCGTCGTCGGCGTCGGTGATCTCGATCCGCAGGGTGACCAGCTCGTCGTCGGCAGTGACGCCGCTGCACTCGTAGGTGGCGCCCGGCTCGACGTGCATCTCCTGGTCGCAGTCCAGGTCGACGGCGACGCCCTCGCGCTGCTCGAACTGCTCGGCCACGTCGCGCTCGACGGCCGAGCGGGAGAGGACGGTCGGCCCGGTCGTCGTCGCGAGGACCGCCACGCCGGCGACCGCCGCGAGGACGACGGCGGCGAGCAGCAGCACCAGCCCGGTGCGCTGCGCTCCCCCCGACGGCTGCCGGGCGGGCGGGCTGAACGCCGGGGGGCCGTACCCCTGCGAGCCGTACTGCTGGGGTCCGTACCCCTGGGGACCGTAACCGGCCGGCCCGTACGCGGGCGGGCCGTACGCGGGCGGGCCGTAGCCGTGCGTCCCGTGACCGGGTGGGCCGTGGCCGTGGGCCCCGGTACCGGGGGCGCCGTGGCCCGGCACGCCGTGCGGCGCGGGCGCGGGATAGGGCACGGGACGCGTCTCCTGCGGCGCGGGGCCGCCGTGGGGCGTCTGCCGGCCCGGCTGCGGCGGCTGCCCGTACGGGGGCTGAGCGGAGGGCGGCGGCCACCCCGGCCGCCCGTACGGGGGCTGAGCGGAGGACCCGGGGCCCTCCTGCGGCCGGTCGCCGTGCGGCGGGTGGGTCATCGTCGCTCCCGGTTCGGTGGGGTGGCCCGTCGGGCCGATCGGATTGTGCCGCACCCGCCGGCGCACCGGCCGGCGGCGCGACCGGCGTCGACCCGCCGGTCAGCCCCCGACGGCGACGGCGACGACCCCGCGCCGCACGCGGTCCACCGCGGCCCGCGCCGTGCGCGCCACCGGGTCGTCGGCGACCTTGCCGAGCTGGTCGAGGAGGTCCAGCAGCTGCCGCGCCCAACGGACGAAGTCGCCGCCGGAGAGTTCCGTGCCGGCCTGCTCGGCCCCGGCCAGCACCCGGTCCAGGCTCTGCCCGTCGGCCCAGCGGTAGGCGGCCCAGGCGAACCCCAGGTCCAGGTCGCGGCCCGCGGGCACGCCGTGGTCGAGCTCGACGTCCTGCAGCCGGGAGCGGATGCCGCGCATGGCGCCGATGGCGGCACCCACCTTGCCCGCCGGCACCGCGGGCAGCCCCGGGGTGTCGCGCCGCGCCTCGAAGACCAGCGTGGAGACCGCGGCCGCGAGCTCGGCCGGGTCCAGGCCCCGCCACACGCCGGCGCGCAGGCACTCGGCGACGAGCAGGTCGGCCTCCGACCAGATGCGGGCGAGCCGCCGTCCGTCGTCGGTCACCACCGCCACGTCGTCCACGGCACCCACCACCTCCGTGTCTGCCGGCACCAGCGGCGCGGCCTCCGGCACCAGGTAGCCCAGCTCCTCGAGGACGTCGCAGGTCCGGTCGAACTGGCGGGTCAGCGAGCCGGTGCGCTCGGCCATCGTGCGCTGCAGCGACTCCGCCTCGTGCACCGCGCGCAGCCAGCGCTCGGCCACCCGCACCCGCTCCTCGCGGTCGGGCAGCTGGTGGACCGGGTGGTGGCGCAGCGCCTGCCGCAGATCGGCCAGCACCGGGTCGTCCGCCGCCGCGGAGCGCCCCTTCTTCACCCGGCGCGCACCGAGGTCGTGCTCCACCCGGGCGTTGCGCAGGGTCGAGGCGAGGTCGCGGCGCGCGTGCGGGCTGCGGTGGTTGAAGTTCTTGGGCACCCGCACCCGCGCCAGCGCGTGCACCGGCATCGGGAAGTCCACCGAGCCCAGCCGGCCCGCCCACTTGTCCTCGGTCAGCACCAGCGGCCGCGGCTCGGCCAGGTCGGTGATGCCGGGGTCGAGGACGACGGCCAGCCCCTGGCGTCGGCCGGTCGGCACGCGGATCACGTCGCCGGGACGCAGCGCGGCGAGCGCATCCGCGGCCTCCATCCGGCGCTTGGCCTGCGAGTCCCGGGAGAGCTCCTTCTCCCGCTCGGAGATCTCCCGCCGCAGCTGCGCGTAGGCGCCGACGTCGCCCCGGTCGGAGTGCATCTGCGCGGCGAACTGCTCGGCGTCCCGCTCGTGGCGGGCGGCCGCCCGGGCCAGCCCGACGACCGAGCGATCGGCCTGGAACTGCGCGAACGAGCTGGCCAGGAGCTCGCGGGCCCGGGCGCGGCCGAAGGAGCCGACCAGGTTGACCGCCATGTTGTAGCTCGGCCGGAACGACGAGCGCAGCGGGTAGGTGCGGGTGCTGGCCAGCCCGGCGACGACGCTCGGGTCCATGCCGGGTGCCCAGACGACGACGGCGTGCCCCTCGACGTCGATGCCGCGCCGCCCGGCCCGGCCGGTGAGCTGCGTGTACTCCCCCGGCGTGACGTCGACGTGCGCCTCGCCGTTCCACTTCACCAGCCGCTCCAGGACGACGGTGCGCGCCGGCATGTTGATGCCCAGGGCGAGGGTCTCGGTGGCGAACACGGCCTTGACCAGCCCGCGGACGAAGCACTCCTCGACGGTCTCCTTGAAGGCGGGGACCAGGCCGGCGTGGTGGGCGGCCAGCCCGGCGAGCAGCCCCTCGCGCCACTCCCAGAAGCCGAGGACGTGCAGGTCCTCCTCGGGCAGCGAGCCGGTGCGCTCGTCGATGATCGCCGCGATCTCCGCGCGCTCGGCCTCGTCGGTGAGCCGCAGCCCGCTCAGCAGGCACTGGTGGACCGCGGCGTCGCAGCCGTTGCGGCTGAACACGAAGGTGATCGCCGGCAGCAGCCCCGCCCGGTCGAGGCGCTCGACGACGTCGGACCGCGCCGGGGGCCGGTACCGGGGCCGGTGGTGGCCCTCCCGGCGGCCGGAGCCGCCCCACGTGTCGAGCCGGCGCTCGTGTTCCCGCACGAAGCGGACCAGCTCGGGGTCGACGACGGAGGCCCCGCGCTCCCGCGTGGACAGCGGCCGGGGCCCCTCCCCCTGCTCCCCCGCGTGCGCCGCGGGCCGCAGCGAGAACAGGTCGAACACCCGGTTGCCGACCAGCATGTGCTGCCACAGCGGGATGGGCCGGACCTCGCTGACGACCACCGTCGTGTGACCGCGCACGGTGACCAGCCAGTCGCCGAACTCCTCGGCGTTGCTCACCGTCGCCGAGAGCGAGACCAGGGTGACCGACTGGGGCAGGTGGATGATCACCTCTTCCCACACGGCCCCGCGGAAGCGGTCGGCGAGGTAGTGGACCTCGTCCATCACCACGTAGCCGAGGCCGTGGATCGCCGGCGACTCCGCGTAGAGCATGTTGCGCAGCACCTCGGTGGTCATCACGACCACCGGGGCGTCGCCGTTCACGGCGTTGTCGCCGGTCAGCAGGCCGACCCGGTCGGCGCCGTA
Organism: Blastococcus sp. DSM 46786; assembly: GCF_900109665.1. Classification (GTDB taxonomy): domain Bacteria; phylum Actinomycetota; class Actinomycetes; order Mycobacteriales; family Geodermatophilaceae; genus Blastococcus; species Blastococcus carthaginiensis. The sequence continues at coordinate 13,888 of NZ_FOAO01000017.1, read as the reverse complement.
GCGCTCGACCAGGTCGTTGTACTTCTGGTTCGACAGCGCCTTGATCGGCGTCGTGTAGAAGGCCTTGCGCCCCTCGGCGAGAGCCTTGTGCACGGCGAACTCACCCACCACGGTCTTGCCGGCGCCGGTCGGCGCGCAGACCAGGACGCCGGAGCCGTCCTCCAGCGCCTCGCACGCCTCCACCTGGAACGGGTCCAGCGAGAAGCCCAGCTCGGCGGCGAAGTCGGCCAGCGTCGGGTGGGAGGTCCGCCGCCGGGCAGCGGCGTACCGCTCAGCGGGGCTGGACATGCCTCCACGTTAGGCGCGCACCCCGGCGACGGCTCGCCGCCACGGTCGTCCTCCCTCACCGCCGCGCGTCCTCCCTCACGTCCGGCGGTGAGGGGAGGGCACCGCACGATCAGGTCAGCTGATCGTCGCGAGGCCCCGCGCCGGCCACCCGGACGGCGGCGGGCACGCAGTCGACTACGACGGGTAGCGGCGCGAGGAGTTCGCCGTCGGCATAGGTGCTGAGCCCGGCGCAGGACAGCTCCACGCGGGACGCCCGGTGCACGGTCACGGCGGGGTGCTCCACGTGGGTGCCGTCGGCCAGCCGGGGCCGGGTGCGCACCAGCTCTCGCCGCGACACCGGCCCCACCACGGTGACGTCGAAGAGACCGTCCGCGCAGTCGGCGCCCGGGCACATCCGCAGGCCGCCGCCGTACCAGGCGGTGTTGCCGACGGCGACCATGGTGGCGGGCAGCGTCCGGGCCACGCCGTCCAGCGACAGCGTCACCTCGTAGGGGCGCAGCCGGACCAACTCGGCCAGGACGGCGAAGTCGTACCGGCGGCGGCCGCGCGGCCAGCGCAACCGGTTGGCCCGGTCGGTGACGGCGGAGTCGAACCCGCAGCACAGCACGGTGGCCCACCAGCGGCCGGCGGTGCGGCCCGCGTCGAGCGCCCGCACGCGGCCGGCCAGCAGGTCGCCGGCTGCGGCGCGGGCGGCGGCCACGGGGTCGGCCGGCACGTCCAGCGCCAGGGCGAGGTCGTTGCCGGTGCCGGCCGGGATCACGGCGAGCGGCACCGCCGTCCCCGCGACCGCCTGCAGCCCGGCGTGCGCGGCGCCGTCACCGCCGACCACCACCACTGCCCCGGCGCCGTCCGCGATCGCCTCCGCAGCCTGGCGCTCGGCGTCGGGCCGGGTGGTCGCGTCCAGCACGCGGGTGGCCACCCCCTCCTCGCGGAGCGTGTCGAGGACCGCCCGGGACACGGTGCGGGCCCGGCCCCGCCCGGCGGCCGGGCTGACCAGGACCGCGGCCTCCACCGCCGTCAGCCGCGGGCCGACGGCGCGCGCTCGGCCGGTTCGTCCAGGTCCGACGGGCGGGCGTCCAGCGGCGAGGCGACGTCGTCGTCCAGGTCGTGGAAGTGCTCCGCGGCGGCGCGGCGGGCCCGGCGCCGGTCGACGACGCGGGCGAGCTGGATGGCCAGCTCGAACAGCACGATCATCGGCCCGGCCATCAGCAGCATGGTGAACGGGTCCTGCGTGGGCGTGACGAAGGCGGCGAAGACGATGGTGAGGAAGAAGATCCACCGGCGGCTCTTCGACAGCACTTCGTAGCTGAGCACCCCCGCCAGGTTCAGCGCGACGGCGATGAGCGGCACCTCGAAGCTGACGCCGAACGCGACCAGCAGCGACAGCACGAAGCCGATGTAGTCCTGCGCGGTGAGCGCCACGACGACGCCGTCGCCGGCGAGGCTCAGCAGCAGCTCCAGGCCCGCCGACAGCGACACGTAGGCCAGGACGGCGCCGAGGGCGAACAGCGTCGACGAGACGGCGACGAAGGCGACGCCGTAGCGCTTCTCCTTGCGCTTGAGGCCGGGGGTGATGAACGCCCACAGCTGGTACAGCCAGAACGGCGCCGAGAGGACCACCCCGGCCAGGAAGGCGACCTTGAGGCGGATGAAGACGCCGCCGAACACGTTCGTGATCAGCAACCCGCAGCCACCGGCGTCGTCCCCGCCGTACCGGAGCTCCTCGGGCAGCCCGCAGTACGGGGCGCGGATGAACTCGCCCAGGCCGTGCCCGTACCACCAGAAGGAGATGGCGGTGGCCACCAGGATGGCGAGCCCCGCCTTGAGGATGCGGTTGCGCAGCTCGGTCAGGTGCGCAATCAGGCTCATCGTGGCCTGCGCGTCGCGGGGTGGCCGCCGACGCCGTCGCGCGCCACGGGTCGCCTCGCTCACCGCCGTCCCCCCGGGTGCGGTGCGGTCAGCGGGTGCGGTCGGCGGCGCGGGCCTGGTCGGCCTGCGCCCGCAGCTCCGCGGCCCGGAGCTCGGCCTGCCGCGCCTCCTCCTGCAGCTGTGCGCCGTGGTCGTCCGGGGCGGGCGAGGCGGGGGCGACGATCTCCCCGCGCACCGGCGTGGTGCGCGCGGCGTCCTTGGTGCGGACGTCGTCGTCCTTCATGCCCTTCATCTCGCCCTTGAAGATGCGCAGCGAGCGGCCGAGCGACCGGGAGGCATCGGGCAGCTTCTTGTAACCGAAGAGCAGCAGGATGGCCAGGATGATCAGGCCGATCTCCAGCGGGCCGAGTCCGGCCATGGCGCGTCCTCCAGAGGTGTGGTTGCTGAGGCGATGCTACGCCGCCGACCGCCGATCCCCAGAGGGCTGCGCGCGGAACATCGGCCGCCCCGGAGCCCTGTTCGCCGGCGGTTCAGCCCGCCGACGCCCGGGCGTCGCGCAGCCGCGCGGCCCGGTCGGCGGAGTCCTGCAGCCCGTCACGCACCGGCGCCACGTCGGCCTCGGCCGCGGCCAGCTCCCGCGCCAGCCGGCCGGCGGCCCCGAGCACCCCGTGCACGAGCACCCCCAGGACGGCGAACGCCAGGACGACGACGACACCGAGGACGATCCAGAACAGCACGACGGCACCCTAGCCCGCGTCGCCGGGCACGACCCCGTAGCGGGCCAGGGCGGCCCGGGCCTCGGCGGCGACCTGCGCCCCGATCTCGGCCGGCTCCTCCACCACCGCGTTGCCGCCCAGCAGGGCGACCAGCCGCCGCGCCCACGCGAGGTCCGCGGTGCGGACCGTGACGGCCAGCCCCCCGGGCGGGTCGTCGACCGGGGTGACGTCCTCGGTCGGGTAGTAGTCGGCGACCCACCGCGCGGCGCGGGCCAGCCGCAGCCGCACCGCGGGGGTGTCGGGTCCGGGCTGGTAGAGGCCGTCGTCGATGCTCCGGCTCGTCGCCTGGGGCGGTGCGGCGGCCGGCTCGTCCAGCACCGTGGCCTCGTCCACCCGGTCCAGCCGGAACAGCCGGACTCCCTCGGCCCGGCGGCACCAGGCCTCCAGGTACCAGCGGCCGTCGACGTAGAGCAGCTGCATCGGGTCGACGGTGCGCTCGGTGCGCTCGTCGCGGGCCGGCACGTAGTAGTGCAGGTGCACCGCCCGCCCCTCCTGCAGGGCGCGGCGGGCGAGCGCCAGGGTCTCCTCCCGGGCCTCGACGCTCACGGCCAGCGGCGCCATCCGCGCCGCGGCGTCCCCGGTGGCCGCCGAGACCTTGGCCAGCGCCCGGCTCACCGCATCCCGCTCGGCCAGGCCCGGCAGCTCCAGCAGCGTGCGCAGCGCCACGACGAGCGCGACGGCCTCGTCGGTGGTCAGCCGCAGCGGCCGCACCATCCCGGCGCTGAAGGTGACCCGGACCCGGTCGCCCTCGAAGGCGACGTCGATCAGGTCGCCCGGGCCGTAGCCGGGCAACCCGCACATCCACAGCAGCTCCAGGTCGCGCTGGAGCTGCCGCTCCGGCACGCCGAAGTCGCGCGCGGCCTCGGCCAGCGGCACGCCCTCGGGGCGGGCGGTCAGGTACGGGACCAGCGCCAGCAGCCGGGTCATCCGGTCGGTGGTGCCGCCCGCGGTCACGCGGGCACCTCCAGCGCGGCGAGACGGGTCAGCCGGGCCACCACGGCGTCCCGCATCGAGGTGGGTGCCTCCACGACGACGTCGGCGCCGTGCGCGGCGATCTGGTCGGCCAGCGCCCAGGGCTCGGTGGTGCGCAGCTGCAGGCGGTCCTCCACCTGGCCGCTGTCGTCGTCGGCCGGCCCGAGCGAGGTGGCGTGCCGGCGCAGCCCCACGGCGGTGCCGGGGCGGGCCCGCACCACCACCAGGTGCTCCTCCCCCTGCCCCTGCTGCCCGGCGACGACCGCGGTCAGGTCGAGGTCGGCCGGCGGCTCGAAGGCCCCGGCCGGGCCGACGGCCTTCGGCGTGCCGACGACGCGGGACAGCCGGAACACCCGTGGCGCCCGGCGGTCCAGGTCCTGGCCGACCAGGTACCAGCGCCCGCGCCAGGCGACGACGCCCCAGGGCTGGACGTCGCGGCGGACGGCGGTGTCCTCGTCGGGGCGCTGGTAGTCGAACTGGAGCCGGCGTCGGTCGCGCGCCGCGGCGTAGCACGGCTCGAAGGCGGCCTCGCCGCGGTCCAGCCGGGGCTTGATCGGCAGCGAGCGGGCGGAGTCGACGTCGACCCCGGCGGCGCGGAGCTTCACCAGGGCGCTCTGCGCGGCGCCGGCCAGCTGCGCGGACTCCCACAGGCGCAGGGCCAGGCCCACGGCGGCCGCCTCCTCGCCGGTCAGGTGGATCTCGGGCAGCTCGTAGTCGGCCCGGGCGATGCGGTAGCCGTCCTCGGTGTCGAAGACACTGGTGCGACCGGTCTCCAGCGGGACGCCCATCTCGCGCAGCTCGGCCTTGTCGCGCTCGAACATGCGCTTGAACGCCTCGTCGGCCCGGTCGGTGCCGTCGTCGGCCTCGTAGCCCGGCACGGTGGCGCGGATGCGCGCCGCCGTCACGTACTGCCGGGTGCTCAGCAGCGCGATGACCAGGTTGACCAGTCGTTCCGCCCGCTTGGCCGCCATGGCCCTCAGGCTAGTCAGCCCGCGGCCGGCCCGTCGTCGCCCGGCCGCGGACCGGCCCGCTGGATAGCCTGCGGGTATGACCAGTGCTGCTCCCCCCGCGCCCGCGTCCCGGATCCGCTGGCGGCGCGGGCGGGTCACCGCGACCGGCCGTTCCTGGCGCGACGCGCTGGAGCTGACCGCCGAGGTGGCCGGCGAGGGCGAGCTGCGCGCACTGGCCTACCCCTCGCTGGTGGGCGTGCCCGAGGTGGGCGACGACGTGCTGCTCAACACGACGGCGCTGGCGCAGGGGCTGGGCACCGGCGGGTACGCGCTCGTGGTCGCCGTCCCCGACCGGCTGCCGCCGGACCCGGAGGGCCCCGGGCACCTGGTGAAGGCCCGGTACACGCCGCTGCAGGTGATGGTGCAGGGCGTCGACGAGCAGGAGACCGAGCACCACGCGACGATCGCCGACGCCGAGGACCTCGGCGGGATGCCGGTCGTCGTGGCCGACCTGCACTCGGCGCTGCCGGCGGTCCTGATCGGGATGCTCGCCACCGATCCCGACCTGAAGGTCGCCTACGTGATGACCGACGGCGGCGCGCTGCCCGCGGCGTTCTCCCGCACAGTGGGCGCGCTCAAGAGCTCGCTGGCCGGCGTGGTGACCGTGGGCCAGGCCTACGGGGGCGACCTGGAGGCGGTCACCCTGCACACCGGCCTGCTGGCGGCGCGGCACGTGCTGGGCGCGGACCTGGCGATCGTCACCCAGGGGCCCGGCAACCTCGGCACGGGGACGCCGTGGGGCTTCTCCGGGGTGGCCGCGGGTGAGGCGTGCAACGCCGTGAGCGTGCTGGGCGGCGTGCCCGTCGGTGCGCTGCGCATCTCCGACGCCGATCCCCGCCCGCGGCACCGCGGTGTCTCCCACCACTCGCTCACCGCGTTCGGGCGGGTGGCGCTGGGCGGGGTGACGCTGGTGGCGCCGCGGGGACTCTCCTCCGAGCTCGGCGGGCAGGTCGACGAGGACCTCGCGAGCCAGCCCGAGCGCAACACCGTCGTCTGGCTGGACACCGACGGGCTGGACACGGCGCTGGGGCTCTCCCCCGTGCCGCTGAGCACGATGGGCCGCGGCTACCCGGAGGAGCGCGCCTACTTCCTCGCGGCCGCCGCAGCCGGCCGCTACGCCGCTCTGCAAGTCCCCGTGGACCCCGAGACCGTGCTGGCGGCCGCGGAGACGGAAGGGACCGCCCCCGGCGAGTGAGGTCGCGCCGAGTGGGGCCCGGGGGGTCCCGCGCAGGCGCGAAGCAGCGGCTCCACGCAGGTCGGGACGGCACCTGGCCGCGGTGCGGTCCGGAGGACCGCAGATCACATAGACGCGATGAGCTTCTCGACCCGCTCGTCGACGGCCTTGAACGGGTCCTTGCAGAGCACGGTGCGCTGGGCCTGGTCGTTGAGCTTGAGGTGCACCCAGTCGACGGTGAAGTCGCGCCGCTTCTCCTGGGCCTTGCGGATGAACTCGCCGCGGAGCCGGGCCCGGGTGGTCTGCGGGGGCACGTTCTTGGCCTCGAAGATCCGCGGCTCGTGGGCCACCCGGTCGACCTGCCCGTTGCGCTCGAGCAGGTAGTACAGCCCGCGGGTGCGGCTGATGTCGTGGTACGCGAGGTCCATCTGGGCGATGCGCGAGGAGGACAGCGGCAGGTCGCGCTTGGCGCGGTAGCGCTCGAGCAGGCTGTACTTGATCGCCCAGTCGATCTCGCGGTCGATCAGGCTCAGGTCCTCGCTGTCGACGGCCTTGAGCACCCGCCCCCACAGCTCCAGCATCTGCCGGTGCACCGGCGTGCACCCCTCGCGGTCGACGAACTCCATGGCCCGGCTGTGGTACTCCGCCTGGATCTCCAGCGCCGACATCTCGCGGCCGCCGGCCAGCCGCACCTTGCGCCGGCCGGTCATGTCGTGGCTGATCTCGCGGATCGCCCGGATCGGGTTCTCCAGGGTCATGTCACGGATCGGGGTGCCGGCCTCGATCATGCGGAGCACGAGGTCGGTCATGGTGACCTTGAGCAGCGTCGTCGTCTCGCTCATGTTCGAGTCGCCGACGATGACGTGCAGCCGGCGGTACCGCTCGGCGTCGGCGTGCGGCTCGTCGCGGGTGTTGATGATCGGCCGGGATCGGGTGGTGGCGCTGGAGACGCCCTCCCAGATGTGCTCGGCGCGCTGGCTGACGCAGTAGAGGGCGCCGCGCGGGGTCTGCAGCACCTTGCCGGCGCCGACGACGATCTGCCGGCTCACCAGGAACGGGATCAGGACGTCGGCGAGGCGGCCGAACTCACCGTGCCGGCCGACGAGGTAGTTCTCGTGGCAGCCGTAGCTGTTGCCCGCGGAGTCGGTGTTGTTCTTGAACAGGTAGATGTCGCCGGTGACGCCCTCCTCGGCCAGGCGCTGCTCGGCGTCGACCAGCAGCCCTTCGAGGATCCGCTCCCCCGCCTTGTCGTGGACGACGAGCTCGCCGAGGTCGTCGCACTCGGCGGTGGCGTACTCGGGGTGGCTGCCGACGTCGAGGTAGAGCCGGGAGCCGTTGCGCAGGAACACGTTGGAGCTGCGGCCCCACGACACGACGCGCCGGAACAGGTACCGGGCGACCTCGTCCGGCGAGAGCCGCCGCTGCCCCTTGAAGGTGCACGTGACGCCGTACTCGGTCTCGATCCCGAAGATCCGTCGTTCCACGCTTCGAGACTAGGCGCCGGGGGCGACAGCGGCCCGCCGCCGGACCGCGGGGCCGTTACCGCTTCGCGTCGAGCCGTCGCAGCAGGTCGTCGAATGCCCGCTCGATCTGGTCGTGCCCGTTCTGCGACGCCCGCTGCTTGCCGTGGATCAGCGCTGCCCGGTTGACCTTCGAGAAGTCGCCGTACGGGAAGTGGTAGCGCTTCTTGGTCTGCTCACCCGCCTCCGGGTCGACGGCGAGGTGCCAGGCGGCGTACCCCTCCCAGCCGTGAGCGTCGATCTCGGCGTTGCCCTCGTCGGCCGACGGCGCGGCGTCGGACCACTCGGTCCGGTCGTCGAAGTCGCCGTCGTCGATCAGCTTCTTCGCCCGGGCGAGGGCATCGTCGTTGAGGTCGTAGTCCGGCATGCCCGCTCCCCTACCCCGCCGACGGCGTTCACCCGTCGCTCTGCGGGTGCCCCTCGCCGGTGTCGGTGGTGCCGCCGGCGGTGTCGGGCGCGGCCGGGTCGCCGAGCCCGGCGGGCGTGCCCGGCGCGGGGTGGCTGGGCACGTGGCCCGAGGGAGGCGTCTCCGTCTCCCCGGTCTGACCGTCGCCGAGCAGGGTGTGCAGCGCGGCTCCCACGACCCGGCGGAAGGCCCGCTTGGGCCGCCGGCGGTCGAGGACGGCGACCTCCATCTGCTGGGCGGTCAGCCGCGTGGGGCCGCCGTCAGCGGCCCCGGTGGTGGCCGGGCTGACGGCCGAGAGCGCGTCGACACCGACCCGGAGCGCGTCGGCCAGGCCCATGCCCGGGTGGAAGTTCTCGCGCAGGTGGGCGGTGACGGCGTCGGCCTGCCCGCCCATGACGACGAAGTCGGGCTCATCGACGACGGAGCCGTCGAAGGTGAGCCGGTACAGCTGGTCGCGCTCGGGGGTCTCCCCCACCTCGGCGACGCAGAGCTCGACCTCGTAGGGCTTCATCTGCTCGGTGAAGATCGCGCCGAGGGTCTGGGCGTAGGCGTTGGCGATGACCCGGCCGGTGACGTCGCGCCGGTTGTAGGAGTAGCCGCGCACGTCGGCGAGGCGGACACCGGCGACCCGCAGGCTCTCGAACTCGCTGTAGCGGCCCACGGCGGCGAAGCCGATCCGGTCGTAGATCTCGCCGACCTTGTGCAGCGTGGAGCTGGGGTTCTCGGCGATGAAGAGGACGCCGTCGGCGTAGGTGACGACGGCGACGCTGCGACCGCGGGAGATGCCTTTGCGGGCGTACTCCGACCGGTCGCGCATGACCTGCTCGGCGGAGGCGTAGTACGGCATCGTCATGGCTCAGGCCTCCCGCGTCGTGTTCTGGCGTTCGGCGGCCGCGCGCTCGGCGACGATGGCGTCGGCGACGGCGGCGATCTCGGCGTCGGTCAGCCGGATCGCGCCCTCGGCGTCCACCCGGTAGACGATCGGGTACAGCCGCCGCACCGGGTCGGGGCCGCCGGTGGCCGAATCGTCGTCGGCGGCGTCGTAGAGCGCCTCGACCACGGTGCGGGTGGCCGCTGCGGCGTCCAGGCCCTGGCGCCACGTCTTCTTGAGGCTGTTGCGGGCGAACAGCGAGCCGGAGCCGACGGCCGAGTAGCCGCGCTCCTCGTAGTTCCCGCCGGTGACGTCGTAGCTGAAGATGCGGCCCGGGAGCTCGCCGGGCGCCGCGTCGAGGTCGAAGCCGGCGAAGAGCGGGACGACGGCCAGGCCCTGCAGCGCCGCGCCGAGGTTGCCGCGGATCATCTGGGCCAGCCGGTTGGCCTTGCCGTCGAGGCTCATCGTGAGCCCCTCGATCTTCTCGTAGTGCTCGAGCTCGACCTGGTAGAGCTTCACCATCTCGATGGCGATGCCCGCGGCGCCGGCGATGCCGATGACGCTGTAGGAGTCGGCCGGGTAGACCTTCTCGATGTCGCGGCTGGAGATCAGGTTGCCCATCGTGGCCCGGCGGTCGCCGCCCATGAGGACGCCGCCGTCGTAGGTCGCGGCGACGATCGTGGTGCCGTGCGGGGCGATGTCACCCACGGGCAGCTGCGGGACCGGCCGGCGCCCCGGCAGCAGGTCGGGCGCGGATGCGGCCAGGAAGTCGGTGAACGAGGAACCCACCCGGTCCAGGTACGCGGGCGGGAACCCGCTCCGGCCAGCTGACGACTCGTTCACCCATCCGCCTCTCCCGCCTGCTCCCGCCGGCGTGCACCGCTCCTCTGCCGGGACGTCCGCCGTGCTGCTCGGACGTGGTCCCGGACGTCGTCAGCGACCCTACCGGCGGCCCGACGAGTCGGCTGATCCCTCCAGCCCGCCGGCCACGGCGCCCCGTCCTCAGGTCTGTGATCGTCGCCCACCGACGCTTGGGGAAAGAACACGACGCCCTCCGGAGGCGGTGGTGTCGGCATGCCGACGGGCATGGTCGCGAAGACCGACTGCGCCGGCGGGTCGATCAGGTAGGAGGCTGCTCGTTCCAGCATCTCGGCGTTGTCCTGAAACCGTGGTAGCCGAGAGTAGTTGCATTCCGAACACAACAGGCCGCGGATGGACTGCCGCATGTCCGAGATTGAGTGGTCGTGGTCGATGCACAACCGAACCGTCTGCGGCGGCACACCGCACACGTAGCACCGGCCTCCTTGGGCATTGAAGATCGCTACGTACTCCGCCGGAGTCAGGCCGTATTGACGAAGGGATGCGGCGTATCGAAGCCAAGGGCGGCATGGCCGACAGACCTTCCCGCGTTCGAACCGTTCCTTCCGGCCGCCACATAAGCTGCAAGGCTTGAGCTTGATGCGATGAGCGCCATTAGTTCGAGGATCGGAGACGTCGTAAGTCTCCGCGAAGCACTGAATGCGCAGGCGCCGCCCTGAGCCGGCACGCTCAGATAGCCGCGTCCCGCATCGTGAGCACGACGGAGCCCACGCAGGATCTCGCTGCTCGAGTTTGCGTTGCCGCATGCAGTCTTTGCATTGACCGCGTAGCTTTCCGCTCGCCTTAGACACAAAGTAATAGCGGTCCTCTGCAAGATATCTGCGGCAGTCCGTACACCGACGACCCATGGAGGTCGTTTTCTGCGCAATTATTCACTGACCGCCTTTTTGTACGTAGGCCCTCACGAACTCTTCACTGTTCTCCTCGAGAACGTCGTCGATCTCGTCCAGGAGCGAGTCGACGTCCTCGGACATCTTCTCGTGGCGCTCGGCGACGTCGGAGTCGACCGAGGCCTCGATCTCCTCGTTCTCCTCGCGCGACCGCGTCGCCTTCTGCTGCCCGCCGGTGTCCCTGGTGGCCATGCTGCCCTCCGGTCCTTCTCGTGGCTGGTGCTGATCAGGAAGCTACCCGCAGCGACCGACATCCGGCGCCCACCGACCGGGTGCGGTGGACGGTGCCGGCCCCTGTGGACGGCGGCTCAGGGACCGGTGATCGTGTCCACGAGCTCCTGCGCCGTCGCCGAGGCCTCGAACAACGCACCCACGTGCTCCCGCGTGCCGCGCAGCGGCTCCATCGTCGGGATGCGCACCAGGTTCTCCCGGCCCAGGTCGAAGACCACCGAGTCCCACGAGGCGGCAGCGATCTGCGCGGGGAATCGGCGCAGGCACTCGCCGCGGAAGAACGCCCGGGTGTCCGACGGCGGGGCCAGCATCGCGCGGGCCACCTCCTCGTCGGTGAGCAGGCGCTTCATCGCCCCTCGCGCCACCAGCCGGTTGTACAGGCCCTTGTCCGGCCGGACGTCGGAGTACTGCAGGTCCACCATCTGCAGCCGCGAGTCGTTCCACTCCAGGCCGTCGCGCGACCGGTAGCCCTCCAGCAACCGCAGCTTCGCCGGCCAGTCCAGCCGGTCGGCCAGCCGCATCGGATCCGCCTCGAGGTCGTCGAGCACCGCGGCCCACTGGCGCAGCACGTCGGCGGTCTGCTCGTCGCGCTCGCCGCGGGCCTCCACGAAGCGCTCGGCTCGCTCCAGGTAGAGCCGCTGCACCTCGATCGCGGTCAGCCGCCGGCCGTCGCGCAGCCGCACCTTGTGGGTGAGCGAGGGATCGTGGCTCACCGCCTGCAGCTCGCCGACCGGCTCCTCGATGGCGAGGTCTGGTGGGAGTGCCCGCGCCTCGATCATGGCCAGCACGAGCGACGCCGTCCCCACCTTCAGGTAGGTCGACAGCTCGGCGAGGTTCGCGTCCCCGATGATCACGTGCAGCCGGCGGTACTCGTCCGGGTTGGCGTGCGGCTCGTCGCGGGTGTTGATGATCGGGCGCTTCAGCGTCGTCTCCAGGCCCACCTCGACCTCGAAGAAGTCGGCGCGCTGCGAGAGCTGGAAGCCCGGCGTCCGGCTCTCCACCCCGAGGCCGACCTTGCCCGACCCCGCGAAGACCTGACGAGTGACGAAGAAGGGCACCAGCCCGCGGATGATGTCGATGAACGGGGTCCGCCGGTCCATCAGGTAGTTCTCGTGGGCGCCGTAGGACGCGCCCTTGCCGTCGGTGTTGTTCTTGTACAGCTGGATCGGGTGCGTGCCCGGGATCTGCGCGGCCCGCCGGGCGGCCTCGGCCATGACCCGCTCCCCCGCCTTGTCCCACAGGACGATGTCGCGCGGGGTGGTGACCTCCGGCGTCGAGTATTCCGGGTGCGCGTGGTCGACGTAGAGCCGGGCGCCGTTGGTCAGGATGACGTTGGCCATCCCGGAGTCCTCGTCCAGGTCGTTGTGGTCCAGGGCCTGCGCCGGCGTCAGGTCGAACCCGCGGGCGTCGCGCAGCGGGGACTCCTCCTCGAAGTCCCACCGGGGACGGCGGGGCGTCGGCGCCTCGGCCACCGCCCAGGCATTCACCACCAGGCTGGACAGCGTCGTCGGGTTGGCCCCCGGCTGCCGCGGCACCGAGATGCCGTACTCGACCTCGGTGCCCATGACCCGCCGCACGCTCATGGCCCAACCCTAGGCGGCGGCCGTCGCCGGGACCGGCGCAGGCATCGAGCCGCCGTCGGCACCCGAGCGGCGCCGGCATCGAGCCGCCGTCGGCACCCGACCGGCGCCGGCAGCGAGCCGGCGCCCTGGCACATGCCGGAACCGTTCCGTAGCCTCGGTCGTGCCCCGGCCGCACCGAGTGGTCATCGGGGACGTGCGCGGATCCCGGCCGTCGAGCCGGTCCGCCGCAGATCCAGGACGCGCCGCGCGCCCTCCTCCGCCCAGCGGCCGCGCCTCCTCCGTCGATCCGGCTCCGTGGGTGGAGCGCGCCGTCCCTCCGCGGGTCCGGCCGTCCGGGCGCCCGCCGTTCTGAGAGGACCATGACGAACCGCAGCACTCCCCGCCCGTCCACCCGCTCCTTCCGCCGCGGCGCCGCAGGCATCGCCGTGGCCGGCGCCGCGCTGGTCGCCCCGTTCCTCGGCACCGGCACCGCCGCGGCCGCCGACGGCGCGACCTGGGACCGCCTCGCGCAGTGCGAGAGCAGCGGCAACTGGGCGATCAACACCGGCAACGGCTACTACGGCGGCCTGCAGTTCTACCAGCCCACCTGGGAGGGTTTCGGCGGCCTGGAGTACGCCCCGCGCGCCGACCTCGCGACGCGCGAGCAGCAGATCGCGATCGCCGAGAAGACCCTCGCGACGCAGGGCTGGGGCGCCTGGCCGGCGTGCTCGGCGAAGCTGGGGCTCACCGAGGCCGACAAGGCGGGCAGCGCCGCGGCTCCGGCGCCTGCTGCGGCCCCGGCACCTGCTCCCGCGCCCGCCCCGGCCGACGCCGGGCAGCAGTACACCGTGCAGGCGGGCGACACGCTGTCGCGGATCGCGGCGTCCGCCGGGCTGGACTGGCGCGCCGTGTACGACGCCAACCGTGAGGTCATCGGCGCCGACCCGGGCCTGATCTACCCCGGCCAGGTGATCCGCCTGGGCTGACCGCCGGCCGAGCGGCGGCCGGGTTTCGGCCCGCCACCGCCGTCCTGGCTCAGCGCACGGGGTCCTGGCTCACCGCCGGTCGTGAGCCAGGACCCTTGATGACCAGGTGACAGTGAGGATGTAGGCGGGCCCCGCAGCAACCGTTCCTGACCCTTCAGGTGACTGACCTCGGGTCTTTATCCGGATCTGTCGGTTCGGTCGCTGCGGGGCCCGCTGCACTCACCAAGCCTGGCGGTGTGACCTCATAGGAGCCTGTGCCAGCAGGCACCCATCACTGTCTTGTCCGCTCGCCCGGCGGTGCGTGCCGCCCTGTCGGTTGCGAGCGAGGAGGACGGCGATGACCACCATCGCACCAGAGACTGCCCCGGACCAGGTCCAGGTGGCCGGTGGCGTGGACACCCATTGCGACACCCACACCGCGGCCGCGGTCGACACCACCGGGCGGCTGCTGGGC
>NZ_FOAO01000043.1 GCF_900109665.1 Blastococcus sp. DSM 46786 | reverse complement strand
TGGGCAGCCGAGGCCGCACTCATCGTCAGCAGCGGGAACGCCGCAGCAGCGATCGCGACGGAGGGGATGGCGAATGCCTTGCGCATGGAGACTCCTTCGTCTCGGAGACCCGGAGCGCGGTCTGCTCCGGCTCCCGGGGATGGGTGGCGGCGCAGTGCTGCGCCGGTCGGTCGTCCGGGTCGGGGAGAACCCAGCGGTCGGTGACACGACGCGGAGCGGCGTCTCACCCGGCCCTCGATCAGGGCGTGATCACGTCATGCCCGGGCGAACCCCATTCGAACGCGTGCAACACGATCGGGTGCATGACGATCTCGTGACGCGCCGCCGCGACCTCGGCACGTCCCCTCGGGGACGCCCCACCGACGTCGGCGGAGGACGCTCCGGCGCCCCGGTCCGCGGATCAGCTGCGGGTCAGCCGGAACACCGAGATGGTGCCGACCCTGACTTGCGAAGGGGCCCGGCCATCCGACGGACCGACCACGGGTGACCGGCGTGCATCCGGCTCAGCGACGTGCGCCCCCTGCCCGGATGCCGGGCAGGGGGCGCACGTCGTCGAGCGGAGGAGCGGCGGTTACGGCAGGAAGGCCACGTGCGGGTGGTCCATGTGGTTGGCCGTGGCCGAACCGCGGTCCGCCATGGGCTGCCACGCCCAGCCCGTCCACGAACCGGCGATCCGCTGCTGCCAGATCACGTAGTCCGCGCCTAGCCGGGCCGCGTTGTCGATCACGTACTGGGCGACCGCGTTCCCCTTGGCCGCGTCGGTGTACACCATGAAGTCGGCCGCACGGCCGGCGGTCGGGCTGTGGCCGGGGCGGGTGAGCACCGTCCCGACGCCGTTCGCCTCGGCGATCTCCTGGACGGCGGGTCGGACGTGCACGTCCCACTGGTCGTAGGCCGCCGACGTCGCCACCGGAGCCGGAGCAGGAGCCGGGGCGGGCCGCTCCGAACGACTGGCGCGCTCGGGCACCGCTCCCCCGCCACTCACGGCGAGCACCTGACCGACGCGCAGCACGTTCGCGTTCGGGCCGATGACGCCGAGGTTCAGGGCGTGCAGGTCCTGCCAGGTGGTGCCGTGCCGGGCCGCGATCCCGGCCAGCGTGTCGCCGGCGACCACGACGTAGGACCCCGCGGCGGGAGCCGGGGCCGCCGCCGGTGCCGCGCCGGAGCCGCCGATCGTGAGGACCTGCCCGACGCGCAGGACGTTCGGGTCGGCGCCGATCGCGTCGCGGTTGGCGTCGTGGATGCTGCGCCACGTGGTGCCGTGGCCGGCCGCGAGCTTGCTCAGGGTGTCGCCGGAGCGGACCGTGTGCTCGCCGGTGTGGGCGGCCGCGGGGCCGATGGCCCCCAGGGTGACGGCCGAGGCCGCCGCGAGGACCACGGCCGGGTAGGCCACGGCGGTCATGGCGCGGTTGCGGGAGGGACGACGGTGTCGACCCACGGTGCGATGGCTGTTGGGCATGGGGTGGTGAGCCTCTCGCCGCCTGCGGGGTTAGCTGTCGGGTTCGGGCGAGAGCTGCCCGGCCGCGCACGGCGCGGCTTCACCCCGAGGTCCCGGAGGGCCACGAACGGTGGGTCCCCCGCGCCTGCCCGTCGTGTTCGACGCTTCCGGGCGGCCGTGGGCAGGTTCGGCGGGCGGCCTCCGGGTCCGCCGGTCAGCGGACGTGCGAACGGTAGGCAAGGTGATCGGCGAGCCAGAAGCTCGGACCCGGTCTTTTCGCGGACCCTCCGCACAGCGGCACGTGGAGTCACCGGACATGAGCGCAGCGCCCCCGTTCACCCGGACGGATGACCCGCGGACGCCGTGCGAGGGGGGACGACGGACGAGTCGGCCTGTACGCCGGGTTCTGTCCACGGGTGCCTCGCGGCCTCCCGATGGGCGGTCATCCATCTAGGCCTGCCGTTGCCGGCAGGCTCCAGCGGTCTACCCGCAGGCTCGGGCGGGCCGCCCTCGAACGCCTGCGCGGAGCGGCGGCGGACCACCGTTCCTTCTTGACCTAGCTCCGGGTGGGGTTTACCGAGCCACGCCGGTCACCCGGCGTGCTGGTGGTCTCTTACACCACCGTTTCACCCTTACCGGCGCGGACGCCGGCGGTCTGTTTTCTGTGGCACTGTCCCGCGGGTCACCCCGGGTCGCCGCTAACGACCACCCTGCCCTGTGGAGCCCGGACGTTCCTCGGCGACGGGGTCTCCCCCGCCGACGCGACCGCCCAGCCGACTCGTCCGTCGTGCCACGGAGTGTAGGACGTCCGGCACATGGATCCGGCAGCGCGCGGGTAGGACCGGCGATCCCTGCACATCACCGGATCGAGGAGGACGACATGGGACTGATCTCAGGACTCGTCAAGGCCAACCTGCTCAAGCGACTGCTCAGCCGCTTCAGCCGGCGCACGCGCTGACGGCCTGCGGCCCGGGCACGCCCGGGCCGCGGTGGCCCTACATGCCGCCTCGGTCACCGCCGGCACGCGGCCGGGATCACGCTGATACCGGCTGCGGTCGTGGGTGTGCGACCGGTTGCCCGTCCCGCGGTGGGCGGCGCTCGGCTCCTCGCTCGGCCCCTGCCCCGCGTCGTGCCGGAAACTGTCGTACCCCCTGCCTAGCCTGCGGTCATGTCGGTGGTCGGGTTCGCGGTCGGGGTGACGGTGTCCCCGGTCGACCCGT
>NZ_FOAO01000033.1 GCF_900109665.1 Blastococcus sp. DSM 46786 | reverse complement strand
TCGCCCGCGAGCTCTACTACGTCCTACGCCCCACCCAGTCGCCCGAAAACATCGCCTCGGCCGCTTGACGATCCATAGGAGCATCCTGATCACCAGGGAGCCCCGGACAGACGGACGGCCCGGCCACCGCGCAGGTGGCCGGGCCGTCCGTCTGCGTGGCTACAGGTACTGGCCGGTGTTGGTCGCCGTGTCGATAGCGCGGCCGGCCTCGTTGCCCTTCCCGCTGATGAGGGTGCGGATGTAGACGATCCGCTCGCCCTTCTTGCCCGAGATCCGCGCCCAGTCGTCGGGGTTGGTCGTGTTGGGCAGGTCCTCGTTCTCCTTGAACTCGTCGAGGCACGCCTGCATGAGGTGGCCGACGCGGAGGCCGCCGGTGCCGGTCTCCAGCCGCTCCTTGATCGCCATCTTCTTCGCGCGGTCGACGATGTTCTGCAGCATGGCGCCGGAGTTGAAGTCCTTGAAGTAGAGGACCTCCTTGTCACCGTTGGCGTAGGTGACCTCGAGGAAGCGGTTCTCCTCGCTCTCGGTGTACATCCGCTCGACGGTGCGCTGGATCATCCCGGCGATCGTCGACTCCCGGTTGCCGCCGTGCTCGGCGAGGTCGTCGGCGTGCAGGGGCAGTTCGGGCACCAGGTACTTGCTGAAGATGTCGCGGGCGGCCTCGGCGTCCGGCCGCTCGATCTTGATCTTCACGTCGAGCCGGCCCGGGCGGAGGATCGCCGGGTCGATCATGTCCTCGCGGTTGGAGGCGCCGATGACGATGACGTTCTCCAGCCCCTCGACGCCGTCGATCTCGCTGAGCAGCTGCGGCACGATCGTCGACTCGACATCGGAGGACACCCCCGACCCGCGGGTGCGGAAGATCGAGTCCATCTCGTCGAAGAACACGATGACCGGCGTGCCCTCGCTGGCCTTCTCGCGGGCCCGCTGGAACACCAGGCGGATGTGCCGCTCGGTCTCCCCGACGTACTTGTTCAGCAGCTCGGGGCCCTTGATGTTCAGGAAGTAGGACTTCGCCTGGTTGACGCCCTCGCCCTTCACCGCAGCGACCTTCTTGGCCAGCGAGTTGGCCACCGCCTTGGCGATGAGCGTCTTGCCGCAGCCGGGGGGGCCGTAGAGCAGGATCCCCTTCGGCGGGCGGAGCTGGAACTCGCGGAACAGCTCCGCGTGCAGGAACGGCAGCTCGACGGCGTCGCGGATCTGCTCGATCTGCCGGGAGAGGCCACCGATGTCCGCGTAGTCGATGTCGGGGACCTCCTCGAGGACGAGCTCCTCGACCTCGCTCTTGGGGATCCGCTCGTAGACGTAGCCCGACCGGCTCTCCAGCAGCAGCGAGTCACCGACGCGCAGCGGCTGGCCGGCGAGCGAGTCGGCGAGGTAGACGACGCGCTCCTCGTCGGTGTGCCCGATGACCAGCGCGCGCGGCGTCACGCCGTCGACCGGCTCGAGCAGCTCCTTGAGCATGACGACGTCGCCCTGGCGCTCGAAGTCGCGCGCCTCGACGACGTTCATCGCCTCGTT
Organism: Blastococcus sp. DSM 46786; assembly: GCF_900109665.1. Classification (GTDB taxonomy): domain Bacteria; phylum Actinomycetota; class Actinomycetes; order Mycobacteriales; family Geodermatophilaceae; genus Blastococcus; species Blastococcus carthaginiensis. Next base: position 32,061 of record NZ_FOAO01000033.1, on the reverse strand, counting down.
GAGCATGACCTCCTGGCCGGTGCGCAGGCCCTCGACCTCGACGTTCGGCGAGACGGAGACCCGCAGCTTGCGGCCGCCGGTGAAGACGTCGACCGTGCCGTCCTCGTAGGAGGTGAGGAAGACGCCGTAGCCCGACGGGGGCTGACCGAGCCGGTCGACCTCCTCCTTGAGCGTGACCAGCTGCTCGCGGGCGTCCCGCAGGGTGCCGGCCAGCTTGTCGTTGCGCTCGGACAGGAAGGCGGCACGGCCCTCTGCCTCCGCGATCCGCTCCTCCAGCGCGCGCACCTGGCGCGGGCTGTCGGCCACCTTGCGGCGGAGCAGGCCGATCTCTTCCTCGAGGTAGGAGATCTGGCTGAGCAGCGAGGCCACGTCACGCTCACGCCGCGCCTTCAGCTCGTCAGGACCCAGGCCCATCACGCACCTCCGCACTGTCGGGGGAGCCAGGACGCAAATCTATACACGCGGACGGACAGTTCGCCGTGGGCTCGCGGAGGTCGCGACGGGCTGCTAGAGGCACCGGCGGAGCGCCGCCTCCGACTCCTCCGCAGCGGATCCCGGGACCCGCGGCGGTCGCTCCCGGCCCACCACGCAGGACGTCGGCGGGCACGGCCACCTAGTCGACGAGGTCGAGCGCGGCGCCGACCAGCGAGTCGACGTCGAGGCCGTGGTACCGGTACACGCTGTCCAGGTCACCGCTCTGCCCGAACCGGGTGACCCCCAGGTGCGCGGCCGGCGCACCGCGGACCCCGGCGAGGAACGCGAGCGTGTGCGGGTGACCGTCCAGGACGGTGACCAGCGGGGTGGCCCGGTCGGCCGGGAACACGCTGTCGAGCACCCACGGCGAGGCGTCGTCGAGGCCTCGCCGCGCCTGGGCGGCGCGGAAGAGCAGGCCCGGGCTGGTCACCACGACGACGTCGGCGGGGAAGCCCAGCCCGTCGAGCCGCTCGGCGGCGGCCAGCGCCTCGGGCACGACCGCACCCATCGCGGCCAGCGTGACCGCCGGGCGGGGTACCCGCCGCAGCGGGTACGCCCCCGCCACCACCTGGCGACGGCGCCGATCGCGCGCGGCCGGGTCGGCCGGCACGGCGGCGAGGGCCTGCTCGACCGGGCGGGTGGACAGCCGCACGTAGGCCGACTGCCCGCCCGGACGGCCCATCTGGCCGAGCGCCGCGAGCAGGCACCACTCCGCGTCGAGGGCGAACGCGGGCTCGTAGGACAGGCAGCCGGGCTGCTCCAGGCCGATCGACGGCGTGGTGATCGACTGGTGCGCGCCACCCTCGGGCGCCAGCGTCACCCCCGACGGCGTCCCGACCAGCAGCGACTGGCCGCCGGCGTAGATGGTGAACGACCACGGCTCCAGCGCCCGCTCGACGAACGGGTCGTAGAGGACGCCGATGGGCAGCAGCGGCTGCCCCCAGCGCGACCAGGTCGCGCCGAGCTCGCCGATCGCGCCGACCAGGTTCGTCTCGGCGATGCCGAGCTCCACGTGCTGGCCCGAGGGCTGCTCCCGCCAGTGGAGGATCGTCTCGGCGTCGTCGGCGAACCAGTCACGGCGGTCCTCGTGCGACCAGACGCCGACCTTGTTGACCCAGCCGCCGAGGTTGGTCGAGCTCGACACGTCGGGGCTGACGGTGACCACCCGCCGGCCGACCTCCGGCGCGGCGCGGTTGAGGTCGAGCAGCGTGCGACCCAGGGCGGCCTGCGTCGTCGCCGTCCCGGAGGGCGTGCGGCCGAGGTCCGCGGGCACGTCCGGCGCGCCGGCGTCGTCGACCGGGGTGCGGGCCAGGCGGGCGGCCGCGTCGGCGAGCAGGCCGGCCGGGGCGCTGCCGGGCGGGAACCCGGCCCACGGCTCGGCCGGGTCGACGCCGACGCGGGCGGCCAGCTCGGCGAGCTGGGCCTCGGTCAGCAGCGCCGAGTGGTTCTGCGGGTGCCCCTCGGTGGCCAGGCCGTAGCCCTTGAGCGTGTAGGCGATGACGACGGTGGGGCGGCTGTCGTCGATCTGCGCGAACGCCTGGCGCAGCGCGGCGAGGTCGTGCCCGCCGAGGTTGCGGACGGCGGCCACCAGGTCCGCGTCCGGCACGTCGGCGACGAGCGCGGCGACCGCGCCGGCGCCCGGCCCCTCCCCCGGCAGCTCGCGGCGCACGTCCGCCGCCGGGCGGCGCAGCAGGCGCTGGTACTCGGCGTTGCTCATGCCGTCGATGCGGTCGCGCAGCTCCGGGCCGCCGGGGCGGGCGAACAGCTCCTCGAGCAGCCGCCCGTACTTGACGGTGAGCACCTGCCACCCGGCCGCGGTGAACATGCCCTGCAGGCGAGTGGCACCCATGGTGGGGACGACGCGGTCCAGGGACTGCCGGTTGAGGTCGACGACCCAGTTCACCTCGCCGAGCTCGGCGACCATCGGGTCGAGCACGGCCTCCCAGACAGCGCCCTCGTCCAGCTCGGCGTCGCCCACCAGCGACCACTGGCGCCCGGTGCCGCCCGCGCCGAACTGCGTGTTGACGTAGCGGCGGGCCAGCGCACCCCAGATGGGGGCGGTCGCGCCGATGCCGACCGACCCGGTCGAGTAGTCGGCCGGGACGGGGTCCTTCAGCCGCGAGGGGTAGGACTGCAGCCCGCCGAAACCGCGCAGCGTGGTCAGCCAGGAGGCGTCGAGCTGGCCGAGCAGGAACTCCAGGGCGTGCAGCACCGGGCTGGCGTGCGGCTTGACCGACACGCGGTCCTCGGCGGTCAGCTGCTCGAGCCACAGCGCCGTCATGATGGTGACCATCGAGGCGCTGGACGCCTGGTGACCGCCGACCTTGAGGCCCGACGGGTTCGGCCGCACCCGGTTGGCGTGGTCGACGATCGCCGTCGCCAGCCACAGCACCCGCTGCTCGATCTCCCGCAGCGCGGCGTCGTCCGGAGCGTCGGCGTGGGCCGTCCTGGGCGCGAGGTCGGTCACGTCTGGTCTCCTCCGGCTGTGCTGGGGCGAGGACCAGGCGCGCCTGCCGCGCCACGGTCCCGTCGATCATCCGCCCGCCTGCCCACGTCGCGCGCGGCACCGGCCCCTGCGGCGGGGCGGTCCTCCCTCCCGGCCGCGTTCAGTGCTTCTGGGCCCGGCGCTGGCGGATCGGGGCGACGGCGCCCTCGGCGAGGCGGCGGGCGGTGACGAGGAACGCGGTGTGGGCCACCATGCGGTGCTCGGGGCGGACGGCGAGGCCGACGGCGTGCCACGGTCGCAGCAGGCTCTCCCAGGCGTAGGGCTCGGTCCAGACGCCCTGCGCGCGCAGCGCCTCGACGTAGGTGGACAGCTGGGTCACCGTGGCCACGTAGCCGACGAGCACGCCGCCCGGGCGCAGCGCGGCGGCGACCGTGGGCAGCACCGCCCAGGGCTCGAGCATGTCCAGGACGACGCGGTCGACGACCTCATCGGCCGGGTGGTCGGCGAGGTCGCCCAGGCGCAGGCTCCAGTTGCCCGGCACCTCGCCGAAGAAGGCGCCGACGTTGGCCCGCGCCACGTCGAGGAAGTCCTCGCGCCGCTCGTAGCTGGTGAGCGAGCCCTCCGAGCCGACCGCGCGCAGCAGCGAGCAGCTCAGCGCGCCCGACCCGGCGCCGGCCTCCAGCACCCGCATGCCCGGGCCGACGTCGCCGAAGCCGACGATCTGGGCGGCGTCCTTCGGGTAGATGACCTGGGCGCCGCGCGGCATGGAGAGCACGTAGTCGGCCAGCAGCGGCCGCAGCGCCAGGTATCCGGTGTTGGCGGTGGAGTGCACCACCGAGCCCTCGGGCGCCCCGATGAGGTCGTCGTGCTCGATCGCGCCGCGGTGGGTGTGGAACTGCTTGCCCGGGGTCAGGACGACGGTGTGCAGCCGGCCCTTGGGGTCGGTCAGCTGCACCCGGTCGCCGGCGACGAACGCCCCTTCCACGGGCTCGGCCCGCTGCACGGGCGCCTGTTCCCCCAGCTGCTCCGCCGCCTCCTCGGCCGGCGCGGGCTGCGCCTCCTCGACGACGTCGGTCCCGGGCTCCTGCTCACTGGTCACGGGCGACCAGCCTACGGACGGTGCCGGTGTGACCCGGGACGCCGATGCGGCGCGGGCGCTCGGAACTGTCGGAGGAGCCACCTAGCCTCGGGTGCATGACGGCGATGGTGCAGACCGACCCGGCGACCGGCACGCCCGCGGAAGGCGCCGCGGTGCCCGGTGACGCGACGGCACCCCGCCGCCCGTCCCTCTCCCCCAGCCGGGCGGCCGACTTCAAGACCTGCCCGCTGCTCTACCGCTTCCGCACCATCGACCGGCTGCCCGAGCGCAAGAGCCTCGCGGCCGTCCGCGGCACGCTGGTCCACTCCGTGCTGGAGCGCCTCTACGACCTCCCCCCGGCGCAGCGCACCCCGGAGAGCGCCCTGCAGCTGGTCGAGCCTGCCTGGGCCGAGCTGCGCGACGAGCCGGGCATCGCCGAGCTGTTCGAGACCGGGCAGGACGAGGGCACCGAGAGCGACGCGAACGCCCCCGAGTCGGTGGCGGCCTGGCTGGCCTCGGCGGGGAAGCTGGTGGAGAAGTACTTCTCGCTGGAGGACCCGCGCCGCATCCAGCCGGCCGGCCGCGAGGAGCTCGTGGAGGTCACGCTGCCCGACGGGCTGCTGCTGCGCGGCTACGTCGACCGGCTGGACGTCGCCCCGAACGGTGCGCTGCGGGTGGTCGACTACAAGACCGGCTCGATGCCCCGCGAGGCGTTCGAGTCCAAGGCGCTGTTCCAGATGAAGTTCTACGCGCTGGTGCTGTGGCGCACCCGCGGGGTCGTCGCCGCCCAGCTGAAGCTGCTCTACCTCGGCGACGGCGACGCGCTGACCTACGCGCCGGAGGAAGCGGAGCTGGTCCGCTTCGAGCGCACGCTCCTGGCCATCTGGTCGGCGATCGAGCGGGCGGTGGCCACCGGCGAGTTCCGGCCGAACAAGAGCCGGCTGTGCGGCTGGTGCGACCACCAGGCCCTCTGCCCGGCCTTCGGGGGCACTCCCCCGCCGTTCCCCGCCGACGCCGCCGCGGCCGCGGGCTGGCGGACGACGCTGCCGGTCACCCCGGTCTGAGCCCTGCCGATCACACCGGTCCAGCGCAGGTCGGGGGGCGCTCAGCGGCCGGCGAGCGGCGCCGAACACCCCGCGGCGAGGACCTCGACGAGCTCGGCCACCCCGATATCCACCAGCGTGTTCCACAGGGTCAGACCCGGCGCCGGCGGCACCGGTTGCATCGCCGGCACCCCGAGCACCGCCATTCCGGCGGCCAGCCCGGAGGTGACGCCCACCAGCGAGTCCTCGACCACGACGCAGGCGGACGGCTCCACGCCCAGCGCGACGGCCGCCTGCAGGTAGGGCGCCGGGTCGGGTTTGCGGGCGGGCACCTCGTCCCCGCACACGGTGACGTCGAACGGGCTGCCGCCCAGGTCCGCCGCGATGCTGCCCAGCACGATGTCGGCGAGCCGGCGCGGCGTCGTCGTCACCAGGGCCGTGCGCAGCCCCGCAGCCCGGACAGCCGCGACCAGCTCGCGGGCGCCGGGCCGCCACGGGATCCCCGTGCCCATGAGCTCGGCGACCCGGTCCTCGACCCACCGGGCGTCGGCCTGCAGCTGCTCCTCGGTGCGGACGATCCCCAGATCGGCGTGCAGCACCTGCATCGAGTGGCGCATGCTCGTCCCGACGGTGCGGGCCCGCGCCTCCGGCGACATGCGGCCGCCCAGCGAGGCGGCGAGCTCGAACATCGCCTCACCCCAGTACTCCTCGGTCTGCACCAGCGTGCCGTCCATGTCGAACAGGACGGCGGCGAGCTCGTTCGGCATCAGGGCTGCGACGTTCCTTCGCGACGGGGCTCCCGGGCGCACGAGGCGCGCAACGGGGACGGGTGGACGAGGCTCGACCGCTCCCGGCCCGGCAGCCGTCCACGCGGTGGGTGTTCCGCGGGTCCGAGTCTCCCAGCCCGCGCGGCGCCACCGGGACAGCGCCCCTCGGAGCGGACCGGAGTGGCGGCACCGGCCGAGCCTGCGGACGCGGTACCCATCACGCCTGCGCGGGAGGCGGGTTCCTCGGACCGCACGAGCAGTGGACGGCCCCCTCGTCGGAGGCAGAGCACCGGAGGCCGCTCCAGGACCCCTGGTGGCGGGCCGATGAGCGAGAGGTGAGGGCAGTGGGAGCCGAGCCGGTGTCCCGGGACGTCGCCTCCCCGCGGGCGATGGCCCAGACCCTGGCGCTCTTCTACGTCGCCGGGGGGAGCACCGCCGTCCTGGCCGCCTGCGGCGGGACCGACCAGGCCGTGCGCCGCGGGCTGATCGCCGGGATCGGCCTGCTGGCCGTGGCGGTGGGCGCCGCGCTGTTCCGGTGGGACGTCGCCCCGCCGCGCGTCGTCCAGGGCGGGCTGGTCACCGCAGGCAGTTGCCTGATCGGTGCCGTCGTGCTGATCGCGCCCGATGCCACCACCGCTGTGATCCTCGCGTCGGTCAGCGCCTTCGTCGGCGTGATGGCCTGCTTCTTCGCCGACCGCCGACCGCCGACCGCCGGGTGGCCGTGGCCCACGTCGTGACCGTCGTCGGCGTCACCACGGCGGCCCTGCTGCTGCGCGGTGACGCGTCGGCCGCCAGCGCCGCGGCCCTCGCGGTCGTCGTGAGCACCCTGGCCTCCGTCACCCGCACCCTGGTCGTGCGTGCCTCCGACGCAGGCAGCGACGCCCTCACGGGGCTGGCCAACCGGCGTGGGTTCGACGAGGCGCTCGGCGAGCACGTCCGGCGAGCCGACGTCCCGCTGTCGGCGGCGCTGCTGGACCTCGACCACTTCAAGCTGATCAACGACACCGACGGGCACGAGGCCGGCGACCGCCTCCTGCGCCGGGTCGCCGGCAGCTGGCGGCAGGCGCTGCCGGGCAGTGCGCTGCTGGCCCGGCACGGCGGCGACGAGTTCGCCCTCCTGCTGCCCGGCCTGGACGGCAGCGAGGCGCTGGCGCTGGTCCGGCGCCTCTGCTCGCTGGTGCCCGACGTCGGCGTGTCGGCCGGCGTCGCCCAGCGCTGCCCGCAGGACACCGCCGCCCAGCTGATGCGCCGCGCCGACCTGGCGCTGTACCGGGTCAAGGCCGACGGCCGCGGGGCGGCGGCGCTGCACGCCGACGACCCACCCGAGGCCGCCGCGTCCCGCTGACGGCCGGGCGGCCCCACCGCTGGAGGGCGGATCAGGCCGGCCGGGTGCCGACCAGGGTGGCGAACGCGATCACGTTGTCCTCGTAGCTGCGGGCGGAGGAGTCGAAGTCCCCGCCGCAGGTGATCAGCCGCAGCTGCGCGTCCTCGGTGTTTCCGTAGACCTCGAGGGTCGGGAAGTCGTCCTTCGGGTGCCGCTCGACGCGGTCGACGGCGAACACCGCGACCGTGCCGTCCGCGCGGGCAACCTCCACCTCGTCCCCGGGCTGGAGGGCACCGAGGTCGAAGAAGATGCCCGGCCCGTGCTCGGCGGAGTCCACGTGCCCGAGCAGCACCGCCGGTCCGACCGCCCCGGGAGCCGGGCCGCGCTCGTACCAGCCCGCCTGGTCGTCGGGGCCCAGCGGCGGCACCTCGACGGTGCCGTCGTCGTTCAGCCCCAGCCGCAGCAGGTCGCTGGTCACGCCGATGGCGGGGACGCGCACCGATACCGGCTCGGCCACGGCCTCCGCCGCCGGCTCAGCGGCCGGCGTTCCCGGGGCGGCCGGCCCGGCCGGGGTGGAGGGCGTGCCGGACGTGGACGGTGTCGCGGGCGTGGCCGGCGTCGCGGAGGTGGACCGCTCGGTCGCAGCCGCGGGCTGGGGGGCCTGCCGCTGCCCGGTCACGGCCACGACCACGGCGAGCACGGCCACGAGGGCCAGGCCCGCAGCCAGCACGATCCACCTGCGGGTGTTCGGTCGACGGCCGTCCTGCTCGCTCACGCGGGGTCCTTCCGGGAGTGGTGGAGGGGGTGCGGGCCGCGCGGGAGGCGTGCTGCCCCCCGCGCGGCCCGGAGCCGGATCAGGCCTGGTCGGCCTGACGACGGCGGTAGGCGACGGTGCCCGCGGCGACCGCACCGGCCGCGGCCAGGGCGCCGATCCCGATGGCGGCCTGGTTCTCGGTGCCGGCCGTGCTGCCGGCGCCGGTCTCGGCACCGCCCGCGGGAGCGGCGCCCATCTGGGCGGTCTCGAGCACGCCGCAGGCGGCCGGGGCGGTGGCCTCCATGGGCAGCGACGGGTCGAGGTCGCTCATGACGTCGCCGTCGTAGGCGCCGCTGCCGTTCTTGTCGACGCCGTGGAGCACCAGGACGGCGGTGCCGTCCTCGAACGCCGCGTGCACGTCGTCGCTGACCTCGAAGGTGCGCTCGTAGCTGATCGAGCCGCCCTCGGCGGTCGGGAACCGGTCGATCGCCAGCCCGCTGTCCGGGCTGGTGTCACCGGTCGTGGTCAGCGAGGACCCGATCGCGCCGTAGTAGGGCGCGCCCTCGGTGACGCTGACGAAGCCGTCACCGTTCTCGTCGTCGGCGTCGGTCGGGCACTGCCCCTGCGCACCGATGTGGAAGTGCTGGGCGTGCGGCGAGCCGGCCAGGAGGCCCGAGGCCTCGATCATGACGGTGGCCGTGTTGCCGTCGAGGGTCACCATGCCGGTGCCCTGGACGCCGGACTGGTTGAGCGCGCCGAGGTCGGCCTGGTAGCTGTGCGCGCCCTCGTGCGCCGAGGCGGTGGACACCGCGAGCAGCGGGAAGGCCGCGGCGGCCAGGGCGACGGTCGGGAGTGCGAGTGCCTTGCGCATGGTCTGCTCCTCTGGTCGGAAGGGGCGGCGGTCGAGGACCGTCCACCCGTCGTGCCGGCCGGCGCGCTCTGCACCGACCGTGGTTCCGGTCCGGGGACCGAGCAGCGCGCCGATCCCCCGGCGCCGTGCTGCACGACCTTCATTCGGGACCCGGTGCCGGATCGGTTCACCCGGTCTTGGGGGGCCCGTGACCACACGGGTGGTGGTTGACCGGGACGATGCCGTCCCGGAGGCCGGCCGCGCCCCGGGCAACCGGAAACCCGGCTTGGAACGAAGGACGGGCATGACTGCTTCGCGACAGGTCCGCCGGCGGAGGGGAACCGTGCTGCTGCTCGCCCTGCTGGGCGGCGCGTTCCTCCTGGGTGCGGCGCCCGCCGCGTTCGCGCACGACGGCCTCGTGGGCACGACCCCGGCGGCCGGCACCAGCGTTCCCACGCCGCCGGCCACGGTCGAGCTCGCGTTCTCGGGGGAACCGCTGCCCCTCGGCACCCTCGTCCTGGTGACCGATGCGAACGGCGCCGTCCTCTCCGAGGGCGACGCGGAGATCCGGGGCACCTCCGTCGTCCAGCGGCTCGTCGCCGATCGGCCCGCCGGGGCCTACCAGGTCGTCTGGCGCAGCACGTCCTCGGACGGGCACGCGCTGACGGGCACGTTCGGCTTCACGGTCGCGGCGGGGAGCACCCCCTCCGCGCAGTCGCCGGAGTCGGCGGCGCCCACGCCGGAGCCGGCCGCGCCGTCGCCGGCAGCGGTGGCCGAGGACCTGGACCTGGACCCGGCGTCCGCCGGCAGCCCGGTCGCCGGGGTGTGGGTCGCCGTCGGCGCGATCGTCCTCGTCGGCCTGGGCAGCCTCGTCGTGAGCCGGCAGCGCAGGCGCGGATGACCGGCACCGTGCCCGTCGCGCCGGCCCCTGCGACGGGTGCCATCGGCCGGCCGCCGCGCATCGGACTCGCGCTCGTGCTCACCGGTGCGGGCCTGGCCGCGCTCCTCGTCGGCGCCCTGGTGGTCGGCGGTGGGGCCCCCGAGGCGGATCCGGCGGAGCTCAGCGGCGGAGGCGCGCTGGTCGGGTGGGGGCTACCCCTGGTCACCCTGGTCGGACGGATCGCGGCGGTCGGGACGGTCGGCACGCTGCTGCTCGCCGCCGTCCTGCTGCCCGGCCGGGCCGGCCTGCCCGTGGAGTCCCGCCGGGCGCTGCGTGCGGCGTCGGCGTGGGCGCTGACCTGGGCCGCGGCGACGGCCCTGGGTGCGCTGCTCACGGTGAGCCGGCTGGTGGGCACCTCCCCCACGTCGCTGACGTGGTCCCCGCTGCGGGTCTTCCTCGAGGACACCGGTGCCGGCCGGGCCGCGCTGCTGGTGGTGGCGCTCACCGCGCTGGTCGGGGTCGCCGCCCGCCGGAGCACCGGCGTCCCGGCCGCGGCGTCGCTGCTCCTCGTGGCGGGGGCCGCGCTCGTGGTCCCGGTCGTGCTCAGCGGCCACTCCGCGACGGCGGAGGACCACCTGCTCGCCGTCACGACCCTCGGCGTCCACGTCGTCGCCGCGACCGCCTGGGTCGGCGGTCTGCTGGCCCTGCTCGTCCACGCCCGCCACGGCGCGGCCACGAGCGAGGCGGCGCGGCGGTTCAGCCGCCTGGCGCTGGTCTGCTTCCTCGCCACGGCCGCCTCCGGCCTGCTCGCCGCGGGGTTGCTGCTGGGCGGGACCGCAGGGGCGCTGGCCGCGCTGGGCACCGGCTACGGCGCCCTGCTGCTGGCCAAGACCGCCGGCCTCACCGTCCTGGGCGTGCTCGGGGCGCTCCACCGCCGGCACACCCTCCCCCGGCTGCGCGCCGGCGACGGCCGGGATTTCCGCCGGTTCGCCGCCGGCGAGGTCGTGCTCATGCTGGCGACGGTCGCGCTGGCCGTCGCGCTCGCGGCCTCGCCGCCCCCGGCGGGCGCCGAGCGCACGGCCGCGTCCACCACCGCGCCGGCAGCGGGCGCCGACCCGATGGCCGGGCACGACCACGGCGAGCTGTCGGTGGCCGTGCTCGTCGACGACGAGCGCTTCCACGTCGCCGGCCCGGTCGCGCCGGGGTCGCGGGTGACCGTCTTCAACTCCTCCGCCGCGGAGGTCTCGCTCACCGCGGCCGACGGGTCGTTCGACGTCGTCGTCCCGAGCGGGACGCTGACCACCTTCCTGGCCCCCGCGGAACCGGGCCCGCACCCCTTCGCCAGCCGCCACTCCCCCGGCTACGCCGACGTGCTCGTCGTCGAGTGAGCTGACGCAACGGCCCCGCGGCTCGACGTCCTGGAACGGCCCGACGTGACCTGCTGGAACGGCCCCCGTCCAGAGGCTCACCCTGAGCGTGCGAAGGGTGAGGGGGACGGGGGTCCTCCGACCGGGTCCTCCTACTCGTCCTCGGTGCGGTACCCGAGGTTGGGCGAGAGCCACCGCTCCGCCTCGGCCACCGTCCACCCCTTGCGGGCGGCGTAGTCCTCGACCTGGTCGCGCCCCACCCGGCCCAGCACGAAGTACTGCGCCTGCGGGTGGGCGAAGTAGAGACCGCTCACCGCGGCACCGGGCCACATGGCCAGGCTCTCGGTGAGCTGGATGCCGGTGGCCGCCTCGACGTCGAGCAGGTCCCAGATGGTCAGCTTCTCGGTGTGCTCGGGGCAGGCCGGGTAACCCGGAGCGGGGCGGATGCCGCGGTACTTCTCGGCGATCAGCGCCTGGCTGTCCAGCGACTCGTCGGCGGCGTAGCCCCAGAACTCCCGGCGCACCCGCTCGTGCAGCCGCTCGGCGAACGCCTCGGCCAGCCGGTCGGCCAGCGCCTCGAGCAGAATCGCGCTGTAGTCGTCGTTCTCCTCCTTGAACGCCGCCACCCGCTCGGCCGAGCCCAGGCCGGCGGTCACCGCGAAGGCGCCGACGTAGTCGCGCAGCCCCGTCTCCTCGGGCGCCACGAAGTCGGCCAGGGACTTGCGCGCGGATCCGTCGCGGCCCTCGGACTGCTGGCGCAGCTGGTGCAGGGTCGCCCGGACGGCGGTGCGGGACTCGTCGGTGTAGACCGCGATGTCCTCGCCGCCGACCCGGTTGGCCGGGAACAGCCCGAGGACGCCGCTGGCCCGCAGCCAGCGCTCCGCCACGATCCGGTCGAGCATCGCCTGGGCGTCCTCGTACAGCCGCCGGGCCGCCTCACCCGTCGCCGGGTTGTGCAGGATGTCGGGGAACCGGCCGCGCATCTCCCAGGCGTTGAAGAACGGCTGCCAGTCGATGTAGCCGCGCAGCTCCTCGAGCGGGTAGTCGGGGAGCACCTTCACGAACTGCGTGGCGCCGTCGTGCAGGTGGTCGCAGCCCGGACCCGTGCAGACGTCCTTGGCCTGCTGGAGGAGCATCCGCGGCCGCGGCGGTACGTAGCCGCTCCAGTCGATCGGCGTGGCCGCGGCACGCGCGGTGGCGATCGGCAGCAGCTTCCGGCTGTCCTGGCGGGCGGCGTGCCGTTCGCGCAGCGCCGCGTAGTCGGCGTCGGTCTCGGCCAGCAGCTGCGGGCGCTGCTCGTCCGACAGCAGCGCGGCGACCACCGGCACCGACCGCGAGGCGTCCTTCACCCAGATCACCGGCCCGTGGTACTTCTGCGCGATCTTGACCGCCGTGTGCGCGCGGGACGTCGTCGCGCCGCCGATGAGCAGCGGGACCTCGAAGCCCTGCCGCTCCATCTCCGAGGCGAGGGTGACCATCTCGTCCAGCGACGGCGTGATCAGCCCGGAGAGGCCGATGATGTCGGCACCCTCGGCCTTGGCGGCGTCCAGGATCTTCTGCGGCGGGACCATGACGCCGAGGTCCACGACGTCGTAGTTGTTGCACTGCAGGACGACGCCGACGATGTTCTTGCCGATGTCGTGGACGTCGCCCTTCGCCGTCGCCATGACGACCAAGCCGTTCGTCCGCTCGGCGTCGCCGGGCTGCTTCTCCGCCTCGATGTAGGGGATGAGGTAGGCGACGGCCTTCTTCATGACGCGGGCGGACTTCACCACCTGGGGCAGGAACATCTTCCCGGCGCCGAACAGGTCGCCGACGACGTTCATCCCGTCCATCAGCGGGCCTTCGATGACCTCGATGGGCCGGCCGCCGCGGGCGGCGATCTCCTGGCGGAGCTCCTCGGTGTCGCTCTCGGCGAACTCGTCGATGCCCTTCACCAGCGCGTGGGTGATCCGCTCCCCCACCGGCAGCGACCGCCACTCCTCGGTGGCCACCTCCCTGACCGAGCCGTCGCCCGCGAAGTCCCCCGCGATCTCCAGCAGGCGTTCGGTGCTGTCCGGACGGCGGTCGAGGACCACGTCCTCGATGCGCTCGCGCAGCACCTCGGGGACCTCGCTGTAGACCTCGAGCTGGCCGGCGTTGACGATCGCCATGTCCAGGCCTGCTGCGATCGCGTGGTAGAGGAAGACCGAGTGGATCGCCTCGCGCACCCGGTTGTTGCCGCGGAAGGAGAAGGACACGTTCGAGACGCCGCCGGAGACCAGCGCGCCGGGCAGGTTCTGCTTGATCCAGCGCGTGGACTCGATGAAGTCCAGGCCGTAGCTCGCGTGCTCCTCGATACCCGTGGCGACGGCGAAGACGTTGGGGTCGAAGATGATGTCCTCGGCCGGGAACCCGACCTGCTCGACCAGGATGTCGTAGGCGCGGCGGCAGATCTGCGTGCGGCGCTCGAGGGTGTCGCCCTGCCCGTCCTCGTCGAAGGCCATGACGACGACGGCCGCGCCGTGCTTCCGGCACAGGCGCGCGTGGTGGACGAACTCCTCCTCGCCGTTCTTCAGGGAGATCGAGTTGACGATCGCCTTGCCCTGGATGTTCTTGAGGCCGGCCTCCATGACCTCCCACTTGGAGGAGTCGACCATGACGGGCACGCGGGAGATGTCGGGCTCGGCGGCGATCAGCTTGGTGAAGCGGTCCATCGCCTCGACGCCGTCGATCATCCCCTCGTCCATGTTGACGTCGATGACCTGGGCGCCGGCCTCGACCTGCTGCCGGGCCACGGTGAGCGCGGCCGGGTAGTCACCCGCCTTGATGAGGTTCCGGAAACGGGCCGAGCCGGTGATGTTGGTGCGCTCGCCGACGTTGACGAACAGGGATTCCCCGGTGACCGACAGCGGCTCCAGCCCGGACAGCCGCAGCGCCGGACGGGCCTGGACCGGGAGGCGCGGCGCCTGCCCCTCCACGGCCCGGGCGATCGCGGCGATGTGCGCGGGGGTGGTGCCGCAGCAGCCGCCCACCAGGTTCACGAAGCCGCTCCCGGCGAACTCGCCGATGATCGCGGCGGTCTCCTCCGGGGCCTCGTCGTACTCCCCGAAGGCGTTGGGCAGCCCGGCGTTGGGGTAGCAGGACACGAACGTGTCGGCCACGCGCGCGATCTCCGCGATGTAGGGCCGCATCTCCTTCGCGCCGAGCGCGCAGTTGAGGCCGACCAGCAGCGGCTTGACGTGCCGGATCGAGTGCCAGAACGCCTCGGTCACCTGCCCGGAGAGCGTGCGGCCGGAGGCGTCGGTGATCGTGCCCGAGATGAGCACCGGCCAGCGGCGCCCCCGCTCCTCGAACAGCGTCTCCAGGGCGAAGACGGCCGCCTTGGCGTTGAGGGTGTCGAAGATCGTCTCGACCAGCAGCGCGTCCGAACCGCCGTCGACCAGACCGTTCGCCTGCTCGAGGTAAGCGGCGACCAGTTCGTCGAAGGTGATGTTGCGGGCGCCGGGGTCGTTGACGTCGGGCGAGATGGACGCCGTCCGGCTGGTCGGTCCGATGGCGCCGACGACGAAGCGCGGCTTGTCCGGCGTGCGGGCGGCCATCGCGTCGGCCTCGGCGCGCGCCAGCCGTGCGGAGGCGACGTTCAGCTCGTAGGCCAGCTCCTGCATGCCGTAGTCGGCCAGGGAGATCGTGGTGGCGTTGAAGGTGTTGGTCTCGATGAGGTCCGCGCCGGCCTCGAGGTACTCGCGGTGGATCGCGGCGATGATCTGCGGCTGGGTGATGCTCAGCAGGTCGTTGTTGCCCTGCACGTCGCTGGGCCAGTCGGCGAACCGCTCCCCGCGGTAGCCGGCCTCGTCGGGCCGGTCGCGCTGGATCGCCGTCCCCATGGCGCCGTCGAGGACGAGGATGCGCTCCTGGAGCAGCGCGGTGAGCTCGGCCGTGACGTCCGGACGGAGGGTGGGTGACTCGGACACAGGGTTCCCCAGTGGGTCTCTCGATGGGCGTGCGGGCCGCGGGCAGCGTCACCCCGGCGGGCTGGCCCAGGCCTGGGCGTTCCCGATGTCGGCGCCCATTGTCGCACCCGGGGCACCTGCGGTGCAGCGGGCGTCGTGGACCGGGCAACCCGCCGGCGGGTGAACCGCGGGCGTGCGCCGGGCGGGACGGCGGGATCGACGTAGGCTGGCAGAGGTGATCGATCCGACGCCCGATGCACATGACCTGCCGCAGCTCACCGACCCGGTGGTCGTGGTGGCGTTCGAGGGCTGGAACGACGCCGGGGACGCCGCCACGGGGGCCGTGGAGCACCTCGAGCTGATCTGGGACGCCAAGCCCCTGGCCGCGCTGGACCCCGAGGACTACTACGACTTCCAGGTCAACCGCCCCACCGTCTCCCTCGTCGGCGGGGTGAGCCGGAGCATCGAGTGGCCGACCACGCGCATCTCGGTGGCGCGGCCCGAGGGGCTGGACCGCGATGTTGTGCTGATCCGCGGCATCGAGCCGAACATGCGCTGGCGCGGCTTCTGCGAGGAGCTGCTGGAGATCCTCGACGAGCTCGACACCTCGATCGTCGTCGCCCTCGGCGCCCTGCTGGCCGACACCCCGCACACCCGGCCCACGCCGGTCACCGGCTCGGCCTACGACGGCGAGTCGGCCCGGGCCTACGGGCTGGAGACCTCCCGCTACGAAGGCCCCACCGGCATCCTCGGCGTCTTCCAGGACGCGTGCGTGCAGGCGGGGCTGCCGGCGATCAGCTTCTGGGCCGCCGTGCCGCACTACGTCTCCCAGCCGCCGTCGCCGCGCGCCACCGTCGCGCTGCTGCAGCGGGTGGAGGAGGTCCTCGAGATCACCGTGCCGCTCGGCGCGCTGCCGCAGCAGGCCGACGACTGGGTGAAGACGGTCGACGAGATGGCCAGCGAGGACGCCGAGGTCGTCGAGTACGTGCGCTCCCTGGAGGAGCGGGCCACCGAGGTCGACCTCTCGCAGGCCAACGGCGATCAGATCGCCCGCGAGTTCGAGAGGTATCTGCGCCGCCGCGGCGGCTCCGCCGGCGGCGCCTGACACCGGGCTTCCCGCTCCCCCGACGTCCGTCACACGGGGCGTCACACGCCCGCGGTCGATCCTCCTCCTGCCGGCACGTCGGCCGGCCCGACAGAGGAGGAACCATGCCGTTCGTCAACGTGAAGGTCATCGAGGGCGTGTTCACGTCCGAGCAGAAGCACGCCATCGTCGAGAGGCTCACCGACGCGATGGTCGCCATCGAGGGCGAGGCCATGCGGGGGGTCACCTGGGTGGTCGTGGAAGAGGTCGCCAGCGGTGACTGGGGCATCGGCGGCACGTGCCTCACGACCGGCGACGTGCGGTCCCTCGCCGCCGCCGGAGCGTGACGCCACGGCGGCGGTGACGGGTCCACCGCTGCCGCCGCCCCGGCCCGCTCGCCGGCACCCGCTCGTCGGCGCCGTCGCCGCTACCGTTCCGGTGTCGGAGGAGGCGAGGCCATGACCGTGGTCGCGGTGGCCCTCCTGGGACGGCCGAAGGTCCTCCTGGACGGCGTCCCGGTCGACCCGCCGCGGGGCAACAAGGCCTGGGCCCTGCTGGCCCACCTCGCCCTGAGCGACCGCCCGGTCCCGCGCCGCACCCTGGTGGACCTGCTCTTCGCCGAAGCCCAGGACCCTCCGGGCGCCCTGCGCTGGAACATCAGCGAGCTCCGGCGGGTCCTGCGTGCAGCCGCGTCGCTCGACGGCGATCCGCTCTGCCTGCAGCTGGCGCCCGGCAGCAGCGTCGACGTCCGGCAACTCACCGACGGCGGCTGCGCGCAGGCGGTGGAGCTGGCGGGGTTCGGCCGGGAGCTCCTGGAGGGGCTGAGCCTGCCGACCGCCCCCGGGTTCGACGCGTGGCTCTCGGCGGAACGGTGCAGGATCCGCAGCTGCGCGGAGGCCGTCCTGGTGGAATGCGCCCTCGACCAGCTCGCCCGGGGCTCGGCGGGGACGGCAGCACAGCTGGCCGCACGAGCCGTGGCGATGGACCCGCTCGATCCCGGGCACCACGCGATCCTGGTGCGGAGCCTCGGTGCGGCCGGAGATCACGTAGGCGCCCGCCGCCAGGCCGTCCGGTGCGTCCGGCTGTTCCGCCGCGAGCTCGGCTGCGCCCCGCCGGCCGAGATCCTCGCGGCCACCAGGCCGCCGTGCTCGGGGCAGCTCCCAGTGGCCGGCGTCGCGGCCGTGCGCTCCTACCTCGACGCCGGCCAGGCATCGATGAGAGCCGGCGCCGTGGACCGTGGTCTCGACCAGCTCCAGCGGGCCGCCGACGTGGCGGTCGGGGTCGGTGCGCCCGCGCTACGGGCCGGTGCCTTCCTGGCTCTCGCGAGTGCTCGGGTCCACGGCGCGGGCGAACGGGGCACCGAGGTGCGCTCGCTCCTGCATGCAGCCGCGGCCCTCGCGCGCACGGCGCAGGCCGAAGGGCTCGTCGCCGCGGCCTGCCGGGAGCTGGGCTTCCTGGGCGTGCAGCGGGGGCAGCACGACCGCGCCCTGGTGTGGTTGGACGAGGCGCAGCGTGCCACCGACGAGGACGGCGAGACCGCCCGGACGCTCGGGGTGCGCGGCATGTGCCTCACTGACGGCGGGGAGTACGACGGCGCCCTCCGGTGCCTGGACGAATCCGTGGGACGCGCCGTCCGGGCGGGCGACACCCGCCAGCAGGCGTGGTCGCTGGCGATGGTGGGGCGGATCCACACGCTGCGCGCCGAGCACGCCCTCGCCGTGCCCGTCCTGGACACCGCTCTGCAGCTCGTATCCCAGGACGCGTGGACGGCGTTCCAACCGTGGCCGGAGGCGTTCCGGGCGGAGGCGGCGATCGGGCTAGGGGACCGTGGGACGGCGCGCGACCTGCTCGATCACGCCTGGGTCCTGGCGACGGAGAGCGATGACCACTGCTGGATGGCGACGGTCGCCCACGGTCAGGCCCGGCTCGCTCTGGTCGAGGGCGACCGGCCCCGGGCCCAGCGCTGGTGCGACCGGGGGCTGGCCCCTGCGCCGTGGTACCTCTGGCCCTACGCCCGGCTCCTGGAGGCCGCCTGCGCCGCCGCCCCTGACGCCGGGCGGGCGGCCTTGGCGAGGATCGACCGGCTGACCGCGATCGCCGCGCGCGGCAGCATGCGTCCCCTGCTGGCCCGGGCGCACCTGCATCGGGCGCAGGCGGGCGCGCGCAACGGGGTGGCGGCGGCCCGGGCGGTGGCCTCCCAACTCGACGATCCCGCGCTCCACGCCCTGATCACGCGGCACGAGGCCATGGCAGCGGCCCGGCATCGCGCACGTCCGACTGTCCCTGTCGCGCCGTGAGGTCGGCGCGGTCGTCCGTGCGGGACCCAGCATCCCGGCCGGCACGACATCGACCGTCGGCCGAGGGCTCTCTCGGCGGCGGTGAGACGACCACCGGCCGACCCTTGCCGCGGGGACCTGGTCGGCCGGCCGTCAGCGTTCGGTGAGCAGCGGGCGCATCTGCGCGGACGCGTCGGCGTCGAACAGTCGGTCGTGGGTGGCCAGGGCGAACCGGTCGGTCATCCCCGAGACGTAGTCCACGACCTGGGTGAGCGGCTCGGCCTCGGTGTCGCGGTAGCTGGCCGGGATCAGCTCGGGGTGGGCCAGGTGGTGGTCGACCAGCCGGCGGATGACGTCGATCGCGAGGTGCTTCTGCCCCGCGGCGACGTCGGAGGCGTACACGCGCGCGAACATGAAGCTGCGCAGCTCGTGCATCGCCGCCAGCGGCTCCGGCGCCATGACGACACGGCCGCCGTCGGCCAGCGCCCCCTCCACGACCGCGTCGATCATCGACCCGACCATCTCGCTGCCGGGCTGCCCGAAGACGGCCAGCGCCCGGGAAGGCAGGTCCGCGACCCGGATCACCCCGGCCCGGACGGCGTCCAGGGCGTCGTGGGACAGGTAGCCGATCCGGTCGGCGTACCGCACGCACTCCGCCTCGCGGGTGTCCGGCGGCGGGTCGATCTTCCAGCTGTGCGCCCGGATCCCGTCGCGCACCTCCCACGTCAGGTTGAGGTCCTCCAGCACCTCGACGATCCGCACCCCCTGCGCGGCGTGGTGCCACCCGCCGGGCACGTAGGGGTCGAACGCCTCCTCGCCGATGTGCCCGAACGGCGAGTGCCCGACGTCGTGCCCCAGGGCGATCGCCTCGGCGAGCGTCTCGTTGAGCCCCAGCGCCCGGCCCAGCGAGCGGGCCACCTGCGTCACCTGCAGCGTGTGCGTGAGCCGGGTGACGAAGTGGTCGCCGTCGGGGTGGAGGAAGACCTGCGTCTTGTGCTTGAGCCGGCGGAACGCCTTGGCGTGCAGGATGCGGTCGCGGTCGCGCTCGAACGCGGTGCGCAGCCCGTCCTCCGGCTCCGGGCGGGCCCGCCCCCGGGTACCGGCCGCCCGCGTCGCGGCGGGCGCGAGCTGCTCCTCGGCCCGCTCGCGGGCCGCCCGGTCGGTCAGCCGGAAGGAGCCGGCGGGGGCGCTGGTCATCAGCCGACCTGCAGGTCCACGCCCAGGAGCGCGTCCACGGCGTCGCAGACCACCTGCGGCGCGTGCTCCTCGAGGTCCTCACCGCCGGCCAGGGTGCGCTCGGCCCAGGCGTCGACCAGCGCGATCGCGCCCGGGCTGTCGAGGTCGTCGGTGAGGCGCTCGCGCAGCCCGTGCAGCACCGGGCCGGCGGGGGCACCGACCTCGCGCCCGACGGCCCGCCGCCAGGTGGCCAGCCGCTCCTGCGCCGCGGTGAGCAGGTCGCCGGTCCACGCGCGGTCGGTGCGGTAGTGCCCCGAGAGCAGGGCCAGCCGGATCGCCATCGGGTCGACGCCCTCGCCGCGCAGCCGGGAGACGAAGACCAGGTTGCCGCGGCTCTTGCTCATCTTCTCGCCGTCCAGGCCGATCATCGCCGCGTGCACGTAGGCCCGGGCGAACGGCTTGGTGGCGGTGAGGGCCTCGGCGTGCACCGCGGAGTACTCGTGGTGCGGGAAGACCAGGTCGCTGCCGCCGCCCTGGACGTCGAAGCCCATGCCGATGGTGTCCAGCGCGATGGTGGCGCACTCGACGTGCCAGCCCGGCCGGCCCCGCGTGCCCCGCGGGCCGGGCCAGGCCGGTTCCCCGGGGCGCTCACCGCGCCAGAGCATCGGGTCGAGGCGGTTGCGCTTGCCCTGACGGTCGGGGTCGCCGCCGCGTTCGGCGAAGAACGTCAGCATCGTTCGCTCGTCGTAGCCGGACTCCGAGCCGAACCCGGGCGCCTGCGCGACGTCGTGGTAGACGTCGCCGGTGCCGTCGTCGAGCACGTAGGCCAGCCCGTCGTCGAGCAGCCGCTCGACGTGCGCCACGATGCGCGGGATCGCCTCGACCGCACCCACGTAGTCCTCGGGCGGCAGGACGCGCAGCGCCGTCATGTCCTCCCGGAACAGGGCCGTCTCGCGCATCGCCAGGACGATCCAGTCCTCGCCGTCGCGCTCGGCGCGCTCGAGCAGCGGGTCGTCGATGTCGGTGACGTTCTGCACGTAGTGGACCGCGTGGCCGGCGTCGCGCCACACCCGGTTGACCAGGTCGAACGCCAGGTAGGTGGCGGCGTGACCGAGGTGCGTCGCGTCGTACGGGGTGATGCCGCAGACGTACATCCGCGCCGTCCGGTCCGGCGTCGTCGCGACGATCTCGCCGCGGGCGGTGTCGTAGACCTTGAGGACGGGGCCGGTGCCGGGCAGGGTCGGCAGCAGCGGGGCGGGCCAGGAGAGCACGGCACGAGCCTAGAGGCGTGGTCCGACGGCACCTGCCCGCACGTCCGTGCGGGTCATCACGTCGGAGGGACACGGGGCGCTCGCACCCGGCCCACGAGGAGGAGCGATGCAGCTTTCCGAATACCTCCCGGCGCTGCGGCGCGTCGACGCCCGGTTCGCCGACGCCGCCGCGGAGGCCGTGCTCGCGCACGGCTGGCGCGCTCGCGTGCCCGGCTGCCCGGACTGGACGCTCGCCGACCTGGTGTGGCACCTGGCCGAGGTGCAGCACTTCTGGGCCTGGGTGGTGCGCACCCGCGCCCAGGACCCGTCCGCCTACGTCGAGCCGGAACGGCACGCCGACGACGAACTGCTGGGCTACGTCATCGCGCGGAGCGCGGAGCTGGAGACGGCGCTGGTGGGGGCCGACCCGGCGGACCGGGTGTGGACGTGGGCGCCGCGGAAGGACGTGGCCTTCGTCCTGCGCCGGCAGCTCCAGGAGGCCACCGTGCACACCGTCGACGTCGAGCAGGTGCTCGGCGACGTGCGCCCCGTCCCGACCGCTGTGGCGCTGGACGGCCTGGACGAGTGGCTGGAGGTCATGGTGCCCGGCACCCTCCCCGACGGTCCGCCCGAGCACGCGCACCCGGTGGTCCTGCACGCGGTGGACGCCGACGCCGAGCGCACCCTCTTCCCCGGCACGAAGCCCTTCCCGATCGCCGCGCTCACCGGGACCGCCGGCGACCTGCTCCTGGCCGTGTGGCGGCGGGTGCCGCTGGAGGTGCTCACCGTCGACGGCGACGGCCTCCAGGCGGCCGCGATGATCGACCTCGTCCGCCTGGAGTGAGGGGCCGGCCCACGACGGCGCACGGGCGGGTGCGGTGTCACTCCTCCTCGTACGGCTCGATCCGCCAGGGGAAGCCGGGCCCGTAGCGCTCGGCGAGGTGGCCGACCGGCAGCCCGGCGAGCGGCCGGAGGTCGTCAGGGAACTCGTCGAACAGGTGATGGGCGTGCGTGGTCAGGAGGTGGTCGACGTCGACCGGAGTGCCGCACAGGAACTGCCAGCTGCCGTCGTCGTTGCGGACCACCAGACGTAGCGGCTCAGAACCGTCGAGGATGCGCGTGGAGACGATCGACAGCGGGTCTGTCGGTCGGCACACGTGGCCACGGGGCGCGGGTCGGCGGGCACCCGGGCGGAGGCTGCGCTTCTTCGGGCTCACGGCCAGGCCACCGCGTGGCGCGCGAACTCGTCACCGGTCTGGACGCCGACGACGCAGAACACCAGCCCGGCCGGGTCCAGGAGCTGCCAGAACGAGCCCATGTCGCGGTGCAGGGTGGCGCCGAGGGCCTCGAGCCGGGCGACCTCGGCCGGGATGTCGTCGGTCTCGACGTCGACGTGCCAGCGCGGCGGCGTCCCCTCCCCGGTCCGCTGGACCTCCACGTGCCACCCGTCGGCGAACGACCCCAGCGACGCCCAGCCGGCGTCGTCGGCATCGGGTTGGGCGGGGCGGCCGGTGGCGCCGGCCCAGAAGGCGGTGCCGGCGGCGTGGTGCTCCGGCGGGAGGTCGAGCAACAGGATGGACAAGCGGCTGCGGTGCGGCATGCCCGGGATGCTGGCGCACGGCACCGACAGGACGCCGGTGCCTGCGGCGCGAGTGCGACGACGTCGTGGTGATCAGCGCCCGATGGCCACGAGTTCGTCGCACTGGAGCGGGCCCGCCGGCACCCGTCCGCGGGTCGAGCCGCGCCGGCGGCCCGCAGGCTCCCCGAGGAGGCACAGGAGCCGCCCCGCGAGGCCGGCGTCGTGAGCGGGGGCCGGAGGCCTCCCGGGCGATGCCGGGCAACGGCTCAGCGGAGCGGGACGGCACCTGGCCGCGGTCGGAGCCCGGAGGGCGACAGTCAGAAGGGCGGCCAGGGCAGCGCCGGCCACTCCCCGCTGGGCTCGGGGTGGCGGCCGGTGCGCAGCAGCTCGGCCACCCGCCGCTCGGTGCAGCGCACCTCGGCGCGGGTCAGGTGCTCGTGCAGCTGCTCCCCGAGGTCGCCGCGCAGCTCGTCGCCGAGCCGGTCCAGCACCTCGACCGCCTCGACGGTCAGCGGCTTGCCCGCCCAGCGCCACAGCAGGGTGCGCAGCTTGGGGTCCACGGAGAAGCAGATGCCGTGGTCGACACCGTGCACGTGGCCGCCGGGCATCGGGATGATGTGCCCGCCCTTGCGGTCGGCGTTGTTCACGACCGCGTCGAACACGGCCATGCGGCGCAGCGCGGGGTCGTCGCGGCGCACGAAGGCGGCCAGATCGACGTCCTCGTCGCCGTCCACCCACAGCTGCACCATCCCGGGGCCGAACGGACCCTCCCGCAGCACGGTGGGCGGGACGACCCGCCAGCCGGTCGCCTCGGACACCAGGTAGGCCGAGATCTCCCGGCCGGCGAGCGTGCCGTCGGGGAAGTCCCACAGCGGCCGCTCCCCGGCGACCGGCTTGTAGACGCACTCGGCGACCAGGTCGCCGCACCGGATGGTGCCGACCAGGGTCACGTTCGAGGCGTCGAGCATCCGGCCCTCGAGGTCGATCTCGCCCTCGTCGAGGAGCCGCCGCGCCTCCTCGTCACCGGCGGGCGGCCGGAGGACGACGTCCTCCGCGGGGTCGCCGCTCAGCGGCGGTAGCCGTTCTGCCGCGGGCACACGTGGCCCACCGGGTCCAGCGGGAGCGAGCACAGCGGGCAGGACGGGCGCCCGGCGGCCACCACGCGGCGGGCGCGGGCGACGAACGCCCGCGCGGCCATCGGCGTGATGGTCACCCGCAGGGCGTCGGGCCCCTCCTCGCTGTCGGAGAGGATCACGTCCTCCTCGATCGGCTCCTCGCCGGCAGCCACCGCCTCGACGACGACGGCCTCCTCGGTGCCGTCCCAGGCCAGGCCCATGGCGGCGACCCGGAACTCCTCGTCCACCGGTGCGGAGAGCGGCTCCAGGTCGTCCACGTCGGCCTCCGGTGGGATGACCGTGCCGGCCCGGCCGCTGATCTCGTCGAGCAGGTCGTTCATCCGTTCGGCCAGCACCTGCACCTGGTTCTTCTCCAGCGCGACGCTGACGGTGCGCCCGGTGTCGTCGGTGGCCTGGAGGTAGAACGTGCGGTCCCCCGGCTGCCCCACCGTCCCTGCGACGAACCGGCTGGGGCGATCGAAGAGATGGACCTGGCGGGGCACGCGCCCAGGTTACGCGGTGGAAGGACCCCTCCCCCTCACGCCTCGGGCGCTCGGCGCGGGCTCCTGGACGGGCCCGGCGTGCTCAGGCGGTCGCGCCCGCCCCGCCGCCCACGACGGCGTCGGAGTCGGTCCCGCGCCGGCCCTCGCCCGGGGGCGGGAGGAGCGCGGCGACGTCGCCCCCGGTGTCGTTGATCCGCGCCACGAACGGGCGGGTCTCGGTGTAGCTGACCACCGAGAGGGAGGCGGGGTCGACGACGATCCGCTGGAACTGGTCGAGGTGCAGCCCGAGCGCGTCGGCGAGCACGGCCTTGATGACGTCGCCGTGGCTGCAGGCCAGCCACACCGCGTCGGGCCCGAGCCGGGCGTTCCACTCGCGGACGGCGGCCACGGCCCGGGCCTGGGTGTGGGCGAGCCCCTCCCCTTCCGGCCCCGGGAAGACGGCGGCCGAGGGGTGCTGCTGGACCACCTTCCACAGCGGCTCCTTGGCCAGCTCCTCGAGCGGCCGGCCGGTCCAGTCGCCATAGCGGGCCTCGCCCAGCCGGTCGTCGGTCGCCGGCTCCAGGTCGCGCCCGGCGAGCACCGCGGCGGCGGTCTGCCGGCACCGCTCCAGCGGGCTGCTGACGACGGCGGCCAGCGGCACCTTCGCCAGCCGCTCCCCCACCGCCCGGGCCTGCGCCTGCCCGGTCTCGTCGAGCTCGACGCCGGGGGTCCAGCCGGCGAGCACCCCGCCGGTGTTCGCAGTGCTCCGGCCGTGCCGCAGCAGGATGACGGTGGTCACCGGGCGAGCGTAGGCGCTGCCCGTCCGGCACCCGTTCCCGCGGCCCACCTGGACGCGGACCCCTCCCGGCCGCCTGGTCCACGTGACGATCCGGTGTCGGGATGCCGAGCCGGGTTCGGGAGCGCAGCCCGCGGGCAGGCCTCCGAGGGACCGGAAACCCGAGACCGGAAGGCGAGATCGCGATGATGCGACTGCTCCTCGCCGGACTGGGCGCCAGCACCCTGCTGGTGACCGCCGGCGCCCCGACCGCCCCACCACCGACCGTCGTCCCGACCGAGCCGGGTCCGCCCGGCATCCTGCAGTCGGCCGACCAGCCGCTGCCCCCCGTCGGCAACCCCGGCACCGGGACCGTGGACACCGGGGACTTCCCCGCCGGTGGCTCCACGGCCTACCTGACCGACGTGCGCGCCGCCGGGCACCAGGACTTCGACCGGTTCGTCCTCGAGTTCGAGGGCGACGAGGTCCCCAGCTACCGGGTCGGTTACGTCGAGCCGCCGATCACCGAGGACGGCTCCGGTCGGCAGGTCGGCGTCGCCGGCTCCGCGTTCCTGCAGGTCCGGGTCAGCCCCGCCAGCGGCGTCGACCTGTCCGGCGAGCAGCCGCGCGAGACCTACACCGGGCGCGAGCAGCTCACCGCCCCCGGCGGCCAGGTGATCACCGAGGCGGTCCAGACGGGCGACTTCGAGTCGATGCTCGCCTGGACGATCGGGCTGGAGGAGCGGGTGCCCTTCGGCGTCACCACGTTCTCCGACCCCGCCCGGCTGGTCGTCGACGTCCTGCACCAGCCCGGTGAGGACGACGGCTCCGGCACCCTCGAGCCGATCGGCCAGGGCGGCACCGCCGACGTCGACGCAGAGGCGACCGGGTCGCCGGTCACGCTGACCGACGTCCGGCTGGGGGCACACGACGGCTTCGACCGGATCGTCTTCGAGCTCGCCGGGGACGGCGAGGCCGGCTACGAGGTCGGCTACACCGAGGACCCGCGCAGCCAGGGCTCCGGCGAGCCGGTGCAGGTTCCCGGCGGCACCACGCTGGAGATCACGCTGACCAACCTGCTCCTCCCGGCCGATGCCCCCGAGGGTGTCACGCCCTGGGAGGGCCAGGAGCAGCTGGAGATCGCCGGGACGAGCACGCTGCAGGCCCTGGTCGCCGACAGCCTCTTCGAGGGCCGGTACTCGTTCTTCGCCGGGCTGGACCAGCGCCGCCCGTTCGCCGTCGCCCGGTTGTCCGATCCGCAGCGCATCGTGATCGACGTGCTGGACCGGGTGCCCGGCGACGGCGTCACCCTCGGCGAGACGTGCACCAGCCCGGCCGGGTACACCGTCGACCACCCGTCGGACTGGGCGGTCAACGCCGGTGAGACCGTGCCGTCCTGCAGCCGGTTCTCCCCGCAGGACTTCGACGTGCCCGACGCCACCGACGTGCGCGTTGCCGCGATCGCGTTCTCGGTCGAGTCGGTGGCCTTCGACCGGGTGACCCAGGAACGGCCCGGCGAGCAGGTGCGCCGCGAGTTGACCGTGGACGGCCGGGAGTCGGTGCGGATCGAGCGGACCGCCACCGGTGAGGGCCTCTGGCCCCAGGGCACGCCCTCGACCCGGTACGCCATCCGGGTGCCGGACGGCGAGAACGGCCCGCGCACGCTGGTCGCCGACACCATCGGCCTGCCGATGTTCGACTACCGACGCAACGTCGCGGTGCTCGACGCGATGATCGAGACGCTCGACCTCGACGCCGGCACGGAGGGCTGAGCTCCCCAGCACCCCTCGCGACCCGGAGCCGGTCGGGCTCCGGGTCGCGAGGGTGCGGTCAGCGCGGGATCGGCGTCGGCGTGACGTCGACGGGCGTGGCCGGGTCCAGCACGCCGGTGAACACCAGGCCGAGGATGAGCAGCCCGAGCACGATGCGGTAGACGACGAACGGCACGTAGCTGCCCCGGTCGAGGTAGCGCAGCAGCCAGGCGATGACGACCAGGCCCACGGCGAACGCCAGGACGGTGGCCAGGATGGTCGGCCCCCAGGCGATCGGCGGGCCGGCGACGTCCCCGGTGAGCACTTCGTACACCTGGAAGAAGCCCGCGCCCAGCACGGCGGGCACGGCCAGCAGGAACGAGTACCGGGCCGCCGCCGCCCGGGTGTAACCGAGGAAGAGGCCGGCGGTGATGGTGCCGCCGGAGCGGGAGACGCCGGGGATCAGCGCCATCGCCTGGGCGAAGCCGAAGGCGATGCCGTGCCCGACGGTCAGCTCCCGGAGCTCGCGCTGCTTGGCGCCGACGCGATCGGCCCAGAACAGCACCAGGGAGAACAGGATGAGCGCCGTCGCCGTGATCCGCAGGTCGCGGAACGTCGTCTCGATGGAGTCCTGGAACAGCAGCCCCAGGACGACGATCGGCAGCGTGCCGACGATGATCAGCCAGCCCATGCGGGCGTCGGGGTCGCCCTTCCGGCGCCCACCCAGCGAGGCGACCCAGGCGGTGATGATCCGCCAGATGTCGTGCCGGAAGTACAGCAGCACGGCGGCCTCGGTGCCGATCTGGGTGATCGCGGTGAACGCCGCGCCGGGATCCTCCCAGCCGAAGGCCTCCCCGACCACGCGCAGGTGCGCGCTGGAGGAGATGGGCAGGAACTCGGTGAGCCCCTGTACCAGGCCGAGGACCACGGCTTCGATCCAGCCCACCTCAGCACCCCCCGGTCAGGACACGGGCAGCCGGGCGGGAGCAGGAGCGTTCGGGCACGGGTGCTCACCCTAGGCGTCGGCGCCGGGACACCCGGCGCGCCGCCCCGAAGGTCCCGGTGCTCCCGGGTGACCGTCGGTCGACGGCGGTAGGTTGGCCGGTCGTGGAGCAACGGGCGTTGGGACGCAGCGGTCTGATCGTGTCCCGGCTCGCGCTGGGGACGATGACCTGGGGCGGCGACACCGACGAGGACGAGGCCGCCATGCAGCTCACGGCCTTCGTCGACGCCGGCGGCACGCTGGTCGACACCGCCGACGTCTACTGCGAAGGTGAGAGCGAGCGCACCCTGGGCCACCTGCTCGCCGACGTCGTCCCCCGGTCGCAGGTGCTGGTCGCCACGAAGGCCGTCGGGCGCACCGGTCCCGGTCCGATGGGCCGTGGCGCCTCGCGGGGCCACCTGATCTCGGCGCTGGACGCGTCGCTGGAGCGCCTCGGCCTGGACTACGTGGACCTCTGGCAGCTGCACGCCTGGGACGAGTCGACGCCGCTGGAGGAGACGCTGGCCGCCTGCGACCTGGCCGTCTCCTCGGGCCGGGCGCGCTACGTCGGCGTGAGCAACTTCACCGGCTGGCAGACCGCCCAGGCCGCGACCTGGCAGAAGGCCTGGCCGGGGCGCACCCCCCTGGTGAGCACCCAGGTCGAGTACTCCCTGCTGCAGCGCGGCGTCGAGCGCGAGGTCGTGCCGGCCGCCGAGGCGCTGGGCCTGGGCGTCCTCGCCTGGTCGCCGCTGGGCCGGGGCCTGCTCACCGGCAAGTACCGGCACAGCACGCCCTCGGAGTCCCGCGGTGCCTCCGCGCAGTGGCAGGGCTTCATCGACGGCCTCCGCTCGGCCACCGCCGACCGCATCGTCGAGGCGGTGATCACCGCAGCCCAGGGTCTGGGCACCACGCCGCTGGCGGTGGCGCTCGCCTGGGTGCGCGACCGGCCCGGCGTCGTCGCGCCGGTGGTGGGGGCCCGCACCGCCCAGCAGCTGCAGGCGTCCCTCGACGCCGACGGCGTCCGCCTGCCCGCGGCGATCCGCACGGCGCTGGAGGACGTCTCCGCCCCGCACTTCAGCTACCCCGATCGCCGGTCGGACCGGTGAGCGCCGACCCGACGACCCCCGGCCCGGACCTGGTCTTCGCCGCGTTCTGCACCGCAGGGCTGTGGCCGGGGCTCGGCAAGCGTGCCGCGGCCGAGCTGCCCGCCGCCGGCATCACCACCCCCGACGACGTCACCGCCGACCGGCTGCTGAAACTGCCGCGGGTGGGCCGGCAGCGCGCTGAACGGCTGTTCTCCAGCTTCCTGGCCGCCGCCCCCACCTACGAGGTGGTCGAGCTCCTGGTGGGCGCGGGCCTGCCTGCCAAGCTGGCCGCCGGCGTCGCCGACGCGCTCGGCCCCGACGCCGCCCGCCGGCTGCGCGACGACCCCTGGGCGCTGCTGGGGCTCTCCGGGGTCACGCTCACCGACGCCGACCGGCTGGCGATCGCCGTGCTCAAGGGCGCCGACCGGCAGGACGCCCGGCGCGGGCGGGCGATCGTGGGGCTCACCCTGCGCACCGCGACCCGGGACGGGCACACCGTGCTGCCCGTCGAGCTGGTCGTGGCGGCGCTGCAGGCCGAGGGGGTCGCCGACCCCGCTGCCGCGGTCGTGGCCGCCGTCGACTCCGGTGACGTGCTCGAGCACGAGCCGCCGGAGCCGGAGTTCGACGAGGACCGGGCGGGTGGGGACGACGGCGCAGAGCAAGCCGAACCGGATCCCGCGCTGCGGACGCTGTCGCTGGCCCGGTACGGCATGGCCGAGGAGGCGGTGGCCGAGAACGTCGCCCGGCTCGCCGCCGCCGCGGAGCGGATCGCCGACCCCGCCTCGGTGCGCTCGGTCGCCAAGGGGCTGGACGAGGCGCAGAAGAAGGCCGTGGCCCAGGTGCTCTCGGCCGGGGTCAGCCTGCTCACCGGGGGCCCGGGCACGGGCAAGAGCCGCACGGTCGCCGCGATCGTGCAACTGCTGCGCACCAAGGGCACCGACGTGGCGCTGGCCGCGCCCACCGGTCGGGCGGCCAAGCGGCTGGAGGAGCTCACCGACCACCCGGCGGTCACCGTGCACCGGCTGCTCGGCGCGCAGGGTGCCTCCGGCGGGTTCTCCCGCAACGAGGAGTGGCCGCTGGACGCCGACGTCGTGGTGGTCGACGAGGCCTCCATGCTCGACGTCGAGCTCACCGCCGCGCTGCTGGAGGCCTGCCCCGACGGGACCCACCTGCTCCTGGTCGGCGACCCCGCGCAGCTGCCCTCGATCGGCCCCGGGCACGTGCTGGGCGACCTCATCGACTCGCGAGCCGTCCCGGTGACCGAGCTGACCACCCTCTACCGGCAGGCCGAGGGCGGGGCGATCGCCCGGCTGGCGTCGGCCGTCCGCGGCGGCGAGCTGCCCCCGGTGGACTCCCCCGACCGCGAGGTCGTCGTCGTGCCGGCCACCGGCAGCGCCGAGGCGGCCCGCCGGGTGGTGCAGCTGGTCACCGACTCGATCCCGCGCGCGCTCGGCATCGACCCGGGTGCGGTGCAGGTCGTCACCCCGGTGCACCGCGGGCCGGCCGGCACGATCGAGCTGAACAAGGCGCTGAAGGCGCAGCTGAACCCGGGCGAGGGCGCGGTGTTCGGCTTCGACCCGGGCGATCGCGTCGTGGCCACCGCCAACCACATGGACCTCGAGCCCGTGGGGTTCGCCAACGGCGAGGTCGGCGTGGTCACCGGCACCGGCGACGGCTCGCTGACCGTCGACTTCAGCTCCGGCCCGGTGACGGTGAACGGGCAGGCGCTGTTCGACCTGCGCCACGGGTGGGCGATCACCGTGCACCGCGCGCAGGGTTCGGAGTGGCCCGGCGTCGTCGTCGTGCTCCCGCCGGAGGCGGGCGGCATGCTGTCCCGCCCGCTGGTCTACACCGCGCTCACGCGGGCGCAGAAGCACCTGTCGGTCGTGCACGCCAGCGGGGCGGCCCTGGCGCGGGCGGTGCGCGACGTCGACGTCCGGCCGCGGCGCACGAGGCTGGCCGAGCTGCTGCGCGAGGTGTCCGGCTAGTGCCGTGTCAGGCAGGGTTTGCCCCGGTGGGGCGGTGCCTGATCCTCGCGGCGGGTGCCGGCGAGCGACTTCCCGGAACCGGGCTGGTTCTCGGGGCGGGCCACGGCGGGCCAGGTGGATCCGCCGTCACGGGCCACCGGATGGGTGGAGGTCGGCCGGCCCGGGGGCCGGCTGAGGAGTCCGCGGCGGGGATCACGCCGGGACCGGCCGGCACCGGGCAGGTGCCGGCCGGCTCGACGGTGCGTGGTCACCGGCGGCGATCCGGTGACGAGGGAGCCACCGCTCGCGGTCCCGACCGGAGCCGGGGCACGGGCGGCGATGTTGGCGGCACCGACCAGGTCGCGGTGCCCGGTGAAGCCGCA
This sequence comes from Blastococcus sp. DSM 46786, assembly GCF_900109665.1. GTDB lineage: Bacteria > Actinomycetota > Actinomycetes > Mycobacteriales > Geodermatophilaceae > Blastococcus > Blastococcus carthaginiensis. The sequence continues at coordinate 1,241 of NZ_FOAO01000033.1, read as the reverse complement.
CCCGGGGTGCGGACAGCGGAAGATCCGACCGCGCGGCTTGGCGACGCGGCGGGTGCAGACGGGGCAGGTGGAGGAGGTGCCGCGCTCGTCGACCAGGTGCACGGCGATCCCGGCGGCCTCGGCCTTGTCGGCCAGTTTGTGCAGCAGGTCGCCGACGGCCCAGTCGCGGACGGCCTTGTTCTGGCGCCGCCCGGCATCGCGGGCCAGCAGGCCGCGCGGGTCGCCGACGGCCAGGGTGCCGATCCGCCGCGCCACAGCCCAGCGCACGACCTCGGTCGCGGCCTCGTGGCGGGCCTGCGCCAGCCGGCGCCGGTGCCGGCCCTCCAGCCGCCGGCCGCGGGCCCGGTAGCGGCGCCACCGCCGGGAGCCGCGCTGGCCCGGTCGGGGGGCGCGGGCGGCGGTGGCGCGGGCGCGGGCCTTGCCTTCGGCCAGATGCAGCCGGTGCTCGGCGCGCAACGCCCGCCCTGACACCAGCAGCCCGGCATCCCGCTTCCCGTCGGCGCCGCGTGGGGCCAGGACGGCGAAGGGATGGATGATGCCCAGGTCCACCCCGGCGATCCGGGCGGGATCGGGGCCGGCGCCGGGCGGATAGGTCGCGACGGGGACCTCAGCGGTGACGTCGAGGAACAACCGCCGGCCCTGGTGTACCAGCCGCACCGAGCGCACCCGTTCGACCGGGTAAGGAAGCGGGCGGGCCAGCCGCACCCACAACGGCGGGCGACCGCGGGCCACCGGCAGCCGCCCCCGCGGTCGCCCGCCATCGGTTTCGATGGTGAAGGTGCCGGCGTAGAAGCGCACCGGCACCAGCCCGCGCCGCCGCCGCGGAAACCGAACCGACGCCTCACCGGCCCGGCGGCGACGGGCGGCGCTGATCCACGCATCGGAGTAGCCGCGCAGCACCGACCGCGCCCCCACGCTGGACAGCTCGCCGAACGTTCCCTCACCGGCCGCGGCCAGCTCCCGGCACAGCTCCTGATAACCGGCCAACGGCCGGTCACCGCGCCGGCGACGCCAGCCGTTGAGCTCCAACACCGCCGCCCACACATCCCCGCCCGAGCGCAGCAGACCGAACAGCCGCTGCCGCTGGCCGGCGGTCACCCGCAGCCCTACCCGGGCGGTGCGGTGCACCACCGGCGCCGCGGACCGATCCCTATGACGAGGCACATCCACAGCCTGCCCGACCCCACCGACAGAAACAGGCGACCACCGAACAGGGCCAACCTTCGAGGCCGCAGCACTAG
>NZ_FOAO01000025.1 GCF_900109665.1 Blastococcus sp. DSM 46786 | reverse complement strand
GCGAAGGAGGCCGGCGATGACCGGCCGATCGGCATGCTGCGCGCCGGCGCCGCCGCCGACCTGATCCTGCGGCCCTGGCAGGAGCGGCCGGCGGTGACCGCGCAGCTGACCGTGGTGGCCCCGCTGACCGCGCTGACCCCCGCCGGGTTCCTCGCCGCCGGCGCCCCACGACCGGCCGCCTTCACCCCACCCGGCACCCCACCCGACACCCCACCCGGCACCCGACCGGGGGTTGCCGAGCCGATCGGGGAGGTCGACGGGGAGCCGATCACCGCCGCCCACCTGCGCGAACTGCTCGCCCAACTCGACGCCTGCAACCTGCAGGCGCCACCGGCGGGCAGCCTGCGCATCGCGATCACCGACGCCACCGGGAAGCTGCAGGCGGTCACCAGCCGCCGAGAAATGGAACGGCTGGCGGCCGCCGGCTGCCCCCACCACCCCGATGACCCCGAGCATCCGGACTCGTCGTGCGGCTGCCCGCTGCTGGGCGTCCCCGACCCGGTGGATGGCTACCGCCCCTCGGCCGGCCAGCAGCAGTTCCTCCGCCTGCGCGACCGCACCTGCCGCCACCCCGGCTGCACCGTGCCCGCCGGCTGGGCCGACCTGGACCACGTCATCGCCCACGCCGACGGCGGCCAGACCGCCTGCGAGAACCTGTGCTGCCTGTGCCGCCGCCACCACCGGCTCAAGACCTTCGCCCCCGGCTGGCAGCACACGATGAGCGACGACGGGGTGCTCACCGTCATCACCCCCACCGGCGTCACCCGCACCACCCGACCACCGGGCTACCGCGTCCTCACCGCACCACCGCAACCACCACCGGACCCGGACCCGGACCAGGACCCGAACCCGGACCCGGACCGGGCACTCGACCTGGACGACGACCCACCACCGTTCTGACCGCTCCGGTCAGCCGGCCACGTGCCCAAGGTCTGCGGGTCTGCGAGCCTGCGGGCGATGCCTACCCCCAGTAGAGCCGGAACCCCACGCGCCGCCGCCCGTCCTCGGTCAGCGTCGACATGTCCACGATCTGCCGCGCCTGCACGTCGACCGGGTCGTCCGAGAGGAGCTCCAGGTACCGCCGGTGCTCGGCCAGCGAGGCGACCGCCGTCTCGACCTGGTCGCCGACGTCGACCTCGTGCGGCGGATCGGTCAGCTCGCTCACCGCGATGTACTGCACGCCCGGCCACCGCTCCTCGGTCAGCTCCGGGAAGATCCACTCGTTGCCCGCGTCGGCGACCGCGTCGAGCACCGACTGCCCGAGGGCCTGGTGGTCGGCGGAGTTGAGGTAGGCCGGCGACACACCCGGCGGGGTCCAGGTGGGCCCGAAGTAGCCGGTGACGACGAGCTCGGGCCGGTGCCGGCGGATCGCGGCGGCGAGGTCGCGGCGCAGCTCCGGCCCGGCGACGAGGACGCCGTCCCGGTGGTCGAGGAACTCCACCTCGGTGACGCCGACGACCGCTGCCGACCGCCGCTCCTCCTCCTCGCGCAGCGGCCCCGCCTCCGCCGGGGGGACGCCGGCCATCCCGGCCTCGCCCCGGGTCGCCAGCAGGTAGTGCACCTCCTTGCCCGCCGCCGTCCAGGTGGCGACGGCGGCGGCCAGGCCGTACTCGATGTCGTCGGGGTGAGCGGCGACGACGAGGGCGCGCTGCCAGTCGTCGGGCATCCGGGTGGGCGGCATGCGCCGAGTCTGCCCCGCAGTCAGCCGCCGCGGCCCACCCGGAGCGCCGCGGCCACCATGGGCACCTGCAGGGGCAGCCGTACCGCGGCCGCAGCGAGCACCGGTGGCCTGCCGCGCCCGAGCCGGAGGTGGTGCAGGTGCGCGGGCACGAACGCCAGCAGCAGGGCCGCGGCCGACCAGCCGCCGGCCCGACGGGTGCGCGGTGCGGCGAGCAGGGCCGCGGTGCCGATCTCGGCCACCCCGCTGGCGAGCACCCAGGGGCGCGCCGGCCCGAGCTCCGGCGGCACCAGCCACTCGTAGGTGCGCGGGCGCACCAGGTGCAGCGCTCCCGACCCACCCAGCAGGGCTCCCAGCCACGTCGCGCTCGCCGGCTTCCGCATGCACCCACCGTAGGGTGATCCGCCGTGGGCGCCCTCGACCTGCTCCTGGTGGCCGGGGTGGCCCTCCTCGCCGGTGGCATCAACTCCATCGCCGGTGGCGGGTCGCTGATCCTCTTCCCCACGCTGGTGGCGCTCGGGCTGGGCACCGTCGAGGCGAACGTGACGAACTCCGTCGCCCAGTGGCCGGGCTACCTCGGCGGCGTGGCGGGGTTCCGCCCGGAGTACCGCGGTCAGCGCCGCCGGCTGCTCCGGTTCTCGCTGGTCGCCGTGCTCGGCGGCACGGTGGGCAGCATCCTGCTGCTGGTGCTGCCCCCGGCGGCCTTCGAGCTGGTCGTGCCCGTCCTCGTCCTGCTGGCCAGCCTCCTCCTGGCGGTGCAGCCGCTGCTCACCCGGCGGCTCGGGCGGCACGGGGAGGAGCCCCCGTCCCAGGACCCCTGGTGGCTGTTCGTCGCGCTGTTCCTGGCCACCGTCTACGGCGGCTACTTCGGCGGGGCGCTCGGCGTCATCCTCGTCGGCGTCCTGGGCCTGGGCCTGGGCCGGCTCAAGCTGGCCAACGCGCTCAAGTCCGCCATCTCCGCGGTGACCGCGACCGTCACCCTCGTCGTCTTCGGGATCTTCGGGGACGTGCACTGGGCGGCGGTGGCCGTCGCCGCACCGGCCGGCCTGGTGGGTGGGTTCCTCGGCGCGCGGATCGCCACCCGCATCCCGCCGACACCGCTGCGGGTCGTCATCGTCACCCTCGGTGTCGCGGTGGCGGTCTACCTCTACCTGCGCGCCTGACGGGCTGCCCTGCCCCGGCGGATGTCAGCGCAGGTGGACGGTGTCGTTCAGCAGCCGCACCGACGAGCGCCCGTCGGAAGACCAGGCCACCGTGCACAGCGAGGCCGCCTCCAGGAACACCCGGTGGACGACGTCGTCGCCGACGCCCAGCCCCGCGGCGAGCAGCAGCTTGATCGGTGTGACGTGGCTGACCACCAGGACCGTCCGGCCGGCGTGCCGGGTGAGGATCCGCTGCCGCGTCCCGGCCACCCGGCGGCCCACGTCGGCGATCGACTCCCCGCCGGGGGCGGTCACGGTGACGTCGGCCATGAAGCGGCGCACCGCCAGGGGGTGCCGGGCCCGCGCCTCGTCGGAGGTGAGCCCCTCGAGGTCGCCGAAGTCCAGCTCGACCAGGTCGTCGTCGAACTCCACGGGCAGGCCCAGGCGCGCGGCCACGATCTCGGCGGTCTCCCGGGTGCGGCGCAGCGGCGAGGCGACGACCACCTCGATGCCGAGCTCGGCGGCCCGCTCCCCGGCCGCCTCGGCCTCGGCGCGGCCGATCCGCGACAGCGGCAGCTCGTTGCGGCCGCTGAACCGGCGCTCGGGGGTGTGCTCGGTCTGCCCGTGCCGGAGCAGGTGCGTCACGGTGGTGACCACCGGCGCCGGTTCGGCGGTGGGCTGGACGTCGTCCTCGGCCACGCTGGGCTCGGCGGCGGCGTCGCGGTGGACCGGCCTGCCGTCCATCGCGCTGTTGGCCAGCGCGTCGGCGGCGCCGTTCTGCGCGCGCGGCACCCAGGTGTAGCGGACGGCGCCCAGCTTCCGGGCGATCGCGCGGGCCTGCAGCGCCAGCTGCTGCATGTCGGGGTGCTTGATCTTCCAGCGCCCCGACATCTGCTCGACGACGAGCTTGGAGTCCATGCGCACCTCGACCTCGGCGGCGGCGTCGAGGTCCAGCGCCGCCTGCAGCCCGGCGACCAGCCCGCCGTACTCGGCGACGTTGTTGGTGGCGCGCCCGACCGACGCGGCGCGCTCGGCCAGCACCCGGCCGGTGTCCGCGTCGCGCACGAGCGCGCCGTAGCCGGCCGGCCCCGGGTTGCCCCGGGAGCCACCGTCGGCCTCCACGACGAACCGGCGGCTCACAGCCCGGACTCGGCGGTGCGGACGAGGATCCGCCCGCAGTTCTCGCACCGGACCACCTCGTGCGGGTCGGCGTTGCGGACCGCCGCCAGCTCCCGGCCGTTGAGCTCGATGCGGCAGCCCTGGCACTGCCGGGAGCGGAGCATCGCCGCACCGGTCGTGCCGGTCTGGGTGCGCACCCGGTCGTACAGCGCCAGCAGCGGCGCGGAGAGCCCCCCGGCGACGGCGGCGCGCGCGCTCTCGTGCCGGGTGGTGCCGTCGGCGATGTCGGCGAGGGCGTCGTCGCGCAGCTGCTCGGCCCGCTCCAGGTCGCCGCGCGCCTGCTCGCGCGCCTCCTGCGCCGTCCGCAGCGTCGCCTCGGCGGTCTCCAGGCGCTCCATCAGCTCGAGCTCCTGGTCCTCCAGGGTCGACTGGCGCCGGGCCAGCGACTCCAGCTCCAGCTGCAGGCTCGTCGTCTCCCGCGCGGTGATCCCGCCGGCGTCCAGGCGCTGCTGGTCGCGGGTCGCGCGCTGCCGGACCGTCTCGACGTCGGCCTCCAGCCGGGACACCTCCCGCTGCAGGTCGCGGACTTCGGTCTCGGCCCGGACGACGTCGTCGGCGAGCGACCGCTCGGTCTCCGCGGCGGCCTCGACGGCCACGGCCTCCGGCAGCGTCCGCCGCCGGTGGGCGAGCTGGGTCAGGGCGACGTCCTCCGCCGCGAGCTCCAGGAGCTTCTGCTGTTCGAAGTGGTCGACCTTCACCCCGCCAACCTACCCGTGGCCCGACCGCGGCCCGGTCACCGCAGCGCCAGCTGGGCCTCCACCGCGGCGACGGCGGTGTCGGGATCGGGCAGGCCGCCGGAGGCGAGCACCACGCCGTCGACGATCAGCGACTCGACCGCCATCCCGGCGCGCACGGACTGCCGGAGCGCCGGGCCGCGCAGGCCCCGCCGGCGGCCGCCCCGCACCAGCTCCGGCACCAGCCACAGCCAGTTCGACGGCGAGACGATCTCGACGGCGACGTCGCCCGGCAGCGCCGCGCGCAGGGCGCGGTACACCGGGGCGACGCCGTCATCGCTCTCGTCTCTCGGTGCGTGACGGTGCGAGCCGCCCTCGTCGAACGGCTTCACGTCGCCGCTGCAGCACCCGCCGGAGGCAGCGACGTCGCGCGGGCCGCGGACGAGGACGACCCGCGAGGTCACCGGCGGTCGTCCCCGTCGGCCCCACCCAGCGGGACGTCGGAGGTCGCCTCGTCGGGGTTGGCCCGGGCGACGACGGACTCCCGACCGGTGCCCGTTCCGTCGACCGGCACCGCGGGGCGTTCCCGCCGGGCCTTCATCAGGGCCAGCGCCGCTTCCACGATGAGCCAGATCGCCAGGACGAAGATCAGCGCATCCAGCGGCGCGAGCACCCACTGCTCGGCTTCGATGAAGTTCCGGAGGTTCAGGATCAACGCCCAGGTCGTCATCACCAGCAGGAACACCAGCGGGATGATCGCGGCGAGCGGGTTGCGGCCCCGGCGGGTCACCCACACCGCGATCACCGAGAGCGCCAGCCCGGCGGTGAGCTGGTTCGTCGTCCCGAACAGCTGCCACAGGACGCCGAACGTGTAGCCGGCCTCGCCTTCACCCGGGATCAGCGCCATGGCGAGCGGGATGAGGACGGCGATGGTCGTCGCCACGGTGAGGTTGCGGGCGAGCACGCGGATGTTGAGCTGCTCGCCGATCTCCTGCACCAGGTAGCGCTGCAGCCGGACGCCGGTGTCCATCGTCGTGGCCGCGAAGCTGATGACGACGACGGCGGCGAACGTGGTGGCCAGGTCCAGCGGGATGGCCAGGTTGTTGGCGAACTGCGCCACGCCGTTGACGAAGTTGCCGGCCGCGCCACCCGACGCGGTCGCGAAGTCTGCGTACAACGCGTTCCACTCCACCTCGGATGCCGCGACGCCGGCGGTGGCCGCGAGCACCGCGCCGGTGGCCAGCGAGCCCTCGCCCACCGCGCCCATGTAGCCGACGTAGCGGGCGTCGGTCTCCTTGTCCAGCTGCTTGGACGTGGTGCCCGACGACACCAGCGAGTGGAACCCGGAGACCGCGCCGCAGGCCACGGTGATGAACAGGAACGGGAAGAAGTTCGGCGACCCCTCCGGCACGTCGTTGATCACCGGCGCCTGGATGGTGTTCATGCCGACGATCACGCCGAGCGCGATGACGCCGAGGGCGATGAACAGCTGGTGGCTGTTGATGTAGTCGCGCGGCTGCAGCAGCATCCAGACCGGGATGCGCGAGGCCGCCCAGGTGTAGATGAACAGCAGGACGACCCAGACGTTGCGGGTCTGCTCGACACCCAGCGCCTCGGCCAGACCGTCGAGCGAGATCGGGAACGCCTGGCCGACGAGGATGAGCGCGTACAGGATGATCACGCCGACGATCGACGGGATCAGCGCCGACGAGCGGGTCTTGTAGATGTACTGCCCGATCGCCATGGCCATCGGGATCTCCACCACGATCGGGATGACCGCCGCGGGGTTGCCCACGAACAGGTTGCCGATGACGACGGCGAAGACCGCGTTCACCAGGGTGAGCAGGAAGAAGATGATGATCATGAAGAGCATGCGTGCGCGGCCGTTGATCACGTCGCCGGCCAACGTGCCGATGCTCTTGGCCTTGTGCCGCACGGAGACCGCCAGCGCCCCGAAGTCGTGCACCCCGGCGGCGAAGATGGTGCCGAGCACGATCCACAGCAGCGCAGGCCCCCAGCCCCAGAAGACCGCGATGGCCGGGCCGACGATCGGCGCGGCACCGGCCACCGAGGTGAAGTGGTGGCCGAACAGCACGTGCTTGTTGGTCGGCACGAAGTCGTTGCCGTCGTTGAACTCGTGCGCCGGCGTGACGAACGCCGGATCCAGCGCGTAGACGCTCCTGGCCAGATAGCTGGAGTAGTACCGGTAGCCGAGGAAGAACAGCACCCCGACCACGACGGCCACGACGATCGCAGGCACGGCGACTCCCGAGTCCGAGGGCGGCTCGGTTGCCGCCGTCCGAGGGGAGTAGACAACCAGGTGATGGACCCCACAAGTGTTGCGGCCGCAGTCCACTCGGCAGGCGTGGCCGAATTGTTGTGGCGCACGCCGGACGGACCTCCGGGCGCCATCGGGGTCGTCCCCCTCCTCCTGGGCGGGAAGCCGACGGTCGCACTGCCGTGGGCGCACGTCGGCACGGCCCGCGCCGCGGCTGCGAGCGACACCGCGGCACTGGTCCTCTCCGATCCGCGGCTGACCGGTTCCCGCTGGACCCCGCTGGTGGCGACCGGCCGCCTGACCCTCGTCGAGGACGGCGACGGCGACCTCTTCACCGAGGAGCTGCTCACCCAGGAGCTCCGCAAGCACCCACCGGCGCGGGCCCTGGCGGACTCCCCCATGCTGCGCCGCGAGCACTGGTGGTACCTCCCGCGGCTGGTGCTCGTGCTCGAGCCCGCCGACGTCGTCCCGGGCGGGCGCCGCGACGACCCGGCGGACGTCGTGCTCGGCGTCGACGACGGCGGGCTGCACGTCGGTACCGTCCGAGTCCCCGACTGGGCCGCCGATCCCCTCCCGGTGGCCGACGGTCCTGCAGGTGCCTCCGGTCCGGCCGTGCTGATCGGCCAGGAGCTGTCGGTGCCCGACGTCGAACGCTGGACGGTGCACACCACCACCGGCCGGTACGCCGACGGTCGGCTGAGCGGGGTCCGGCCGGCCGCCACCCGCGAGCTGGAGCCGGTGCCGGGGCTGTTCGCCCGGATGCGCCGCCAGCGGGGCCTCGAACGGGCCTGCATCCAGACGCTGCGGGCCGCCGGCCACGGATAGGCCGTCCCGGCTACCTCGGCGCGTCCGCCCGGAGGCTCCACGGGTCGGTGCGCCGGGTCGAGACGGCGACCTCCACCGCACCGTCGAGGTCCCGGCGCAGCCGGTCCGCGGCCACCGGCAGCCAGGGCCACTCCGACGCCCAGTGCGCCACGTCGCACAGCGCCGGTCCGGGCACCTCCCGCGCGTCGGACACGGGGTGGTGCTTCAGGTCGCTGGTGAGCAGCACGTCGGCCCCGGCCGCGGCGGCCGCACCCAGCAGCGAGCCGCCGCTGCCGCCGCAGACGGCGACGGTGCTGATCGTCCGCTCGGGGTCGCCGGCCGCTCGCACACCGCCGGCCGTGGCCGGGAGAGCCGCCGCCGCGTGCGCGGCGAAGGCGCGCAGCGTCATCGGCTCCGCCAGCCGGCCGACCCGGCCGAGCCCCGCACGGGGGTCTGCGGGCGAGGGCTCCAGCGGCACGGCGTCCTGGAGCCCGAGCGCCCCGGCCAGTGCGTCGTTCACCCCCCACCCCGGGGCCCGGTCGGCGTTGGTGTGCGCGACGAACAGCGCGGCGCCGGCCCGGACCAGCCGGTGCACCAGCCGGCCCCGCGGGTCGTCGGCGGGCACGCCGTGTACCGGCGTCAGGAAGAGCGGGTGGTGCGTGACCAGCAGCTGCGCACCGGTCGCGACCACCTCGTCGACGACCGCCGTCGTCGGGTCCACCGCCAACAGCACCGAGCGCACCGGCTCCGCCGGGTCACCGCAGACGAGGCCGACCGCGTCCCAGCTCTCGGCGAGCGCGGGGTCGTAGCGGGCGTCGAGGGCGGCGAGGACCTTCCCGAGCTGCACGGTCACGGCTGGTCAGCGTAGGCGGGGCTGCACGCGACCGGTCCGCCGGAATGCCAAGCTTCCGCCGTGGGAGAGCAGCGGCGTCGGGAGCGGTCGCTGCGGGCACCGGCCTGGCTGGAGGAGCTGGTGCGCACCACTCCCCCGCCGGTCCCGTGGCGCGACGTCGCGCGGTTCGCCGTCTCCATCCCCGCGCCCCTGGCGCTCGCCGTCGCGGTGGGCGGCGGGCTGGAGCCGGGCAGCGCGCTCGGCGCCGGCGTCTTCGCCACGATCGGCGCGCTCGCGGCGAGCCTCGCACCCCAGCCCGGCCCGCTCCGCGAGCGGCTGCGCCGCATCCTCGCCGCCACGCTGTTCGGCACGCTCGGCCTGCTGGTGGGCCAGTACGCGAGCGGCGGCGGCTGGGGGCCGGTGGCCGTCATCGCCGCGCTGTCGGCGGTCGCCGCGCTGATCAGCGCGGTGAGCGCCACGCTCTCCCTGGGAGCGCTCCAGCTGCTCGTCTACACCGCCCTCGCCTCGGGGCTGGTGACACCGCTGCCGGCCGCCGCCGAGGTCGGCTTCTTCCTCTGCGGGGCGGCGTGGGCCACGGTGACCACGCTGGTGCAGGCGGGCATCGAGCCGCTGGACCCCGACCGGTCGGCCGTCGCCGTGGTCTTCACCCGCATCGGCGAGCTGCTGACGGCGGTGGGCAGCGACGCGGCCCCCGAGGCCCGGCGGGCGCTCACGGCCGCGCTCAACGCGGCGTACGACCGGGTCATCCGCAGCCGCAGCCGGTCGGCCGGGCGCAGCCGCGAGCTCTCCGAGCTGGCCGGCGTCCTCAACGCCGCGGCCCCGCTCGTGGAGGGCGCCGTCGCCGCCGCACGCGCAGGGGCGCCCGCCGACCCGCAGGACGTCGTCGCCGTGCACTCCCTCGCGGCGGCCGTCTCCGGCAGCGGGCAGCTCACCGACCAGCGGCCGGCGCCGCTGGCCGAGGGGCACCCGGCGGTGCGAGCCGTCCGCCACGGCGTGCGGCTGGTGTGGAACGTGGTCGGCGACCCGGAGGAGCGGGCCGGCGCGGCCGCGGCGGTGCCGCGGCCGGATCTGCGCACCCGCCTCCACGACCTGGGTGACCGCACCCTCGCCAGCGCCGACGCCCGGTCCTTCGCCGTCCGCCTCGCGCTGTGCATGACCGTGGCCGAGATCGCCCGCCAGTACCTGCCCATCGAGCGCCCGTACTGGGTGCTGCTCACCGTCGCGATCGTGCTGAAGCCCGACTTCGGGTCGGTGTTCACCCGGGCGGTGCAGCGCGGGGCCGGGACCCTGCTGGGCGTCCTGATCGGCTCGGCGCTGCTCGCGGCGCTCCCCCGCGACGGCTGGGTGCTGGTGGCCCTGGCCTGCTCGGCCGCGGTGCTGCCGTGGGCGCGCAACGCGAACTTCGGGCTCTTCTCGGTGTTCCAGACGCCGCTGATCATCCTGCTGCTGGACCTCGCGCTGCCGAGCGACCCGGGGCTCGTCGGCGCCCGGCTGCTGGACACGCTCATCGGCTGCGCGATCGTGCTGGTGTTCGGCTACCTGCTGTGGCCGCAGACCTGGCGGGCCCCGCTGGACGAGGCGCTGGGCGAGGCCGCCCGCGCCCTGGACGCGTTCGTGGCCGCCGCCTTCACCGGCAGCCCGACGGAGCGCCGCCGCGCCCGCCGGCGCAGCTACCGCGCGCTGACCGAGCTGCAGACCCAGCTGCAGCGGCGCCTGGCCGAGCCGCCGCCGATCAGCACGCGGGCGGCCGCCTGGTGGCCGGTGATCGTACAGCTGGAGCGCACCTCCGACGCCGTCACCGAGGCCGTCATCGCCAGCCGCGGCGGGGAACCGGCCCCCGATCTCGCCCAGGTCGCCGTGCTGCGGCGGGCGATCCGCGGGCTCGAGGACGACGTCCGCGCCCCCGCCGTGCCCGACGACGCCGAGCTGCACGCCGAGGGGGTGCTGGCCCCGGTGGCCCGCGAGGTCGACGCCGCCCGCCGCCTGGTGCGGGAGGCCGCCCCCGGCCGCCGCGGCGTGCGCTGAACCGCACCTCCCGGTTGCGCCTTCGACCCCGGGGCCCTGGGATGGCGCCGTGCCCGGAGACCCCCCGCCCGTGACCCTGCCCCCGCTCGACGGACCGTCCCCACCGGGTTCCCGGACGGTGACCACCGACGACGGCGTCGACCTGCACGTGGAGTTCGACGGGGTGGCCGGGGGCGGTGGGGCGGGTGGAGGCACCGACGCCCCGCTCACCGTCGTCCTCTCCCACGGGTTCACCGCTCGGCTGGCGGAGTGGGAGCCCCAGCGGGCCGCCCTGCGGGACCGCGCCCGGCTCGTCCTGTGGGACCAGCGCGGGCACGGCCGCTCCGGCTGGACACCGCTCACCCGGGCCACGATCGACCGCACCGGCCACGACCTCGGCCAGGTGCTCGACGCCGTCGCCCCGGCCGGACCGGTCGTGCTCGCCGGGCACTCGATGGGCGGGATGAGCATCCTGGCGCTGGCGCGGCAGCGACCGGAGCTGTTCGGCACCCGCGTCGTGGGCGCGTTCCTGCTGGCCACCTCCGCCGGCGGGCTGGTGGCCGGCGGGCTCACCGGTTTCCTCGTGAGGGTGCTGCGCCGGCTGCGGCTGCTCCGGCTCTACCTCTGGCTGCTGCAGCGGCTGGCCCCGGCGCTGGAGCGGCGGCGCCGGCGGGGCACCTTCCTCGGCCGGCAGGCCATCCGGCGGCTGCTGTTCGGGCGGGACGACGCCGACCGGCGCTCCGTGCGGATGGTGCAGCAGCTGCTGGAGGAGACCCCGCTGCCGGTGACGATGGCCTTCTACGCGACCTTCCTCGACCACGACGAGACCGCGGCGCTGGAGGTCCTCCGCCGGGTGCCGGTCACCGTCGTCGCGGCGACCCACGACCGGCTGACCCCCGAGGCGCACGGCCGGCGGATCGCCGAGGCGGTGGGCCCGGGCGCCGAGCTGGTCGTCGTCCCGGGCGCCGGGCACAGCGTCAACCTCACGCGGACGGAGGTGGTGAACCGCGCGTTCGCCGGGCTGCTGGACCGGGTGCAGGTCGAGGGGCGCAGGGCCGGTTGACGCAGCGGGGGGCGGGGCACGGAGGATGTGGCCGCCGCCACAGCCCGATGTGCGTGCACCGAGCGCCACACCTAACGTCGGCGGCCAGCATCCGGGACGACGGCCGAGGAGTGAGACGTGGACCGCATGAGTGCCCTCGACAGCGGGTTCTACTTCGCCGAGAGCGAGAACACCCCCATGCACGTGGGATCGGTGGCGGTGTTCGACGGCCCGGCCCCGACCTACGGCGACGTCGTCCGCCTGCTGCTGAGCAAGCTGCCGCTCGTCCCGCGGTACCGGCAGCGCGTGCGGGAGGTGCCGCTGCAGCTCGGGCGCCCGATGTGGGTCGACGACCCCCACTTCCAGATCCTGTACCACGTGCGGCACACCGCGGTGCCCTCGCCCGGCGGTGACGAGCAGCTGCGCAACCTGGCCGGCCGGGTGCTCGGGCAGCGCCTGGACATGGCCAAGCCGCTCTGGGAGCTGTGGCTGGTGGAGGGCCTGGCCGACGGGCGGTGGGCGCTGATCTCCAAGGTCCACCACTGCATGGTCGACGGCGTCGCCGGCACCGACCTCATGCAGCTGATGTTCGACCTGGACCCCGACGCCACCCACGCCGAGCCGCGTGAGTGGACGCCGCGGCGCGATCCGTCGTCGGCCGCGCTGATGGCCGGGGCGATCACGGAGGCGGCGACCGCCCCGCTGCGCACCCTCACCGGCCTGCCGGGCGTCGGCGCCGCCGTCCGCAACGTGAAGGGGCTGACCGAGACGAGCCGCACGCTGGCCCGCACGGTGCCCTCGCTGGCCAAGCAGGCCATCACCCCCACCGCCCGTTCGCTGAACGGGCACATCGGCCCGCACCGGCGCTGGGCGTGGACGCAGGGCAGCCTCGCAGAGTTCAAGGAGGTGCGCACGGCGCTGGGCGGCACGGTGAACGACGTCATCCTCACCGCGATCACCAAGGCGTTCCGCGACCTCCTCCAGGGCCGCGGCGAGTTGTCCTCGGACAAGCTCGTGGTGCGCACGATGGTGCCGGTGTCGGTCCGCTCGGCGAGCCGGCGCGGCTCCCTGGACAACCAGGTCTCGGCCGTCTTCGTCGACCTGCCCGTCGGCGACCCCGACCCCGCGTCACGGCTGCGGAGCATCCGCGGCCAGATGGACGAGTACAAGCGGGCGATGCAGGCCGTCGACGTGCCGTCGATCATCGCGATGGGCGACTACGTGGCTCCCAGCATGCTCTCCCTCGGCGTCCGGGCGGGCATGCAGGCCGGCCAGATGTGGTGCCAGGCCGTGACCACGAACGTGCCGGGCCCGCGGGTCCCGCTGTACGTGCTGGGCAAGCGGATGCGGTCGGCGCACGCCTACGTGCCGATCGCCGGCGGCATCCGCTGCTCGATCGGGATCTTCAGCTACCTGGACACGATGACGTTCGGCATCAACGCCGACTTCGACGCCTTCCCCGACGTCGACGTCCTCTCCGGCGGGATCCGGCGCGGCATCGAGGAGCTCCTCGAGCTGGCCCGGGCGGCCGAGGGCACGCCCGGTGAGGACCGGCCCACCGGCGGGACGCCGACGCGGGCAGCCGCTCGGTGAGCCCCGCCAAGAAGCGCGGGGGCCGCCCGCGCGGGCTCACGGTGGCCGTCACCGGGCCGACCGGCACCTTCGGCGAAGGCCTGGTGCCGCTGCTGCAGGAGGACGACCGCGTCGGGACGGTCATCGGCATGGCCCGCCGGCCGTTCGACCCGGCCGCCCGGGGGTGGACGAAGATGACCTACCGCCAGGGCGACGTGCGCGATCCGGAGGCGCTGCGCGAGGCCTTCGCGGGGGCCGACGTCGTCGTCCACCTGGCCTTCCTCATCACCGGCAACGCCTCCCGGGCGACGACCCGGGCGATCAACGTCGACGGCACGGTGAACGTCGTCCGCGCGGCGGCCGCGGTCGGCGCCCGGCGCTTCGTCTACGCCTCCTCGGTCGCCGCCTACGGCTTCCACCAGGACAACCCGGAGCTGATCTCCGAGGAGTGGCCGGTGCGCCCCGCGTCGCGGCTGTTCTACGCGCAGGAGAAGGCCGAGCTCGAGCACTTGCTCGACGAGGAGTCGGCGGCCGCGCCGGAGCTGGACCTGTACCTGCTCCGCCCACCGGTCGTGCTCGGCCCGCACGCCGTCGGCGGCAAGGACGTGCTGCCCGGCCCGCTCGCCCCGGTCGGGCGCCGGCTCTTCGGCCGGCCGCGGCGGCTGCCGGTCCCCGTGCCGCTGCTGGTGCCGCAGCACCCGCTGCAGTTCGTGCACCAGGACGACGTCGGGCAGGCGCTGCTGCTGTGCGTGCTCGGGGCCGGCCCGCCCGGGGCCTACAACATCGCCGGCGAGGGCGTCCTCACCGCCGCCGACGTCGCGCGGGAGTTCGGGGCGCTCGCGATCCCGCTACCGGCCGCCCCGGCGCAGGCCGCCGCCCGCGCCTTCTCCCGCCTGCCATTCCTGCCGCCCGCGGCGGAGTGGATCGAGGCGGCCGGCCGGCCGGCGATCATGGACACCACGCGCGCCCGCGAGGAGCTCGGCTGGCGACCGCGCTACACCGGACTGGAGGCGCTGCGCGACACGCTCCGCCCCGGCGGGGGCAGCTAGGCCCGGGAACCGGTGAGCTGCGCGTCCCGCATCCAGTCGCGGACCTCGGTGACCAGTCGCTCGGGCTCCTGCAGCTGCGGCACGTGCCCGACCCCGGACCACTCCGCGTAGCGCCAGGTGGGGTGGCGGCGGGCGATGTCGCGAGCTGCCCCGACCGGCACCAGCCGGTCGCGGTCGCCGTGGACCAGCAGCACCGGGACGTCGATGGACGCCATCGCGGCCCGGTAGCGGCGCGGATCGGCGAGCACGCGCAGCAGGGAGCGGGCCGCGGCGAGGAACGCCCGGTCCATGCCCTGGACGTCGCGCCGCTCCTCCAGCAGCGACACCGACCGGTCGATGACGTCGGCGGGCACGCCCTCGGGGTCGACGCCGACGAGCTCCAGCATCTCGCGCACCCGCGCCAGGGCGGACGTGCGCTGCCGCCGCCACCACAGGAAGCGCTCCCCGACGAAGGGGATCGCGTAGAGCGCGAACATGACGGCGACCCGGGGGTCGAGCGCGCGCCGCGATCCGGGGACGGCGGGGTCGAGGAGCACCAGGCCGCGCACCGCCTCGGGGTGCTCACCCGTCTCGAGGATCGAGATCATGCCGCCCATCGAGTTCCCCACGAGCACCGCCGGCTCCCCCACCACCTCGGTGAGGAAGCGGTGCAGCACGGCGACGTTGGCCGGCACGCTGGCCGTGCGCCCACCCGGCTCGCTGCGACCGAACCCGGGCAGGTCCAGCGCCAGCACGCGGCCGTGCTCCCGCAACGCCGGCGCAACGAGGTCCCAGTTCAGGTGCGAGCCGCCCAGCCCGTGCACGAGCACCACCGGCGGTCCGTCCTCCGGACCGCCGAAGTCCAGGTAGTGCACCGGCCCCCCGAGGTCCACCGTGCGGCTCCGCCCGGGCGTCCCGTGCTCGTGCATCCTGCCTCCCTGTCGTCGTCCGTACGGTGGCACGAGGTGCCGACGGCCGCAGCACCGCCCCTGCCCGCCGGCCGCGTCGGAACACGAGCGACCGCTATGACCCAGGACACAGTTCGGCAACATGTGCCCGCGCGTTCAGGGCCAGCAGGTGTGAGCCAGGCCGCATCTTGGTAGGGCCCTTCCACGAACGGACGGCAGCCAGGAGGACGACGTGGCACGACAGCAGGGTGACGGTCCGGCGCTCCCGCTCTACCTGAGCGAGCCCACGCGGGCGTTCGCGGACTACGGCCTCTACCTGGCGGCCCGTCCGCTCGCCCAGCGGCTGCCGAAGGGTGACGGGCACCCGGTGCTGGTCCTCCCCGGCCTGCTGGCCGACGACACCTCGACGCGGGTGCTGCGGGCGACGCTCCGCCGGCTCGGCTACCGGGTGCACGGCTGGGGGCTGGGCCGCAACATCGGGCCGACTGCCATCTGCGTGAACGGCCTGCGCGACAAGCTCGATTACCTGCACAACCGCTACCGCCGCGAGGTCACGGTGATCGGCTGGAGCCTGGGCGGGATCTTCGCCCGCGACCTCGCCCGCCAGTGCCCCGACGCGGTGCGCCAGGTGATCACCCTCGGCAGCCCGTTCCGCATCGAGCGGCACACCCAGACGCGGGCCTCCAAGGCGTTCGACCGCTACGCGCACCTGCACGTGGAGCAGCGCCAGTTCCCGCTGGAGGCCGAGGGCTGCCCGCTCCCGGTGCCGGCGACGTCGATCTACTCGCACTACGACGGCATCGTGCACTGGCAGACCTGCCTGAACACGCCCGGCGAGCGCTGCGAGAACATCGCGGTCACCGCGAGCCACCTCGGCATCGGCCACCACCCGGCGGCGCTGTGGGCGATCGCCGACCGGCTGGCGCAGCCCGAGGGCGAGTGGGCCCCGTTCAAGGCACCGGCGTTCCTGCGCCCGGCCTTCCCGAAGCCGGCCGAGCCGGCGGCGCCGGGCCCGGTGGACGTCGCCGCCGCCTGAGCCGCACAGCGGCTGCCACACCTCGCCCGATCGCGCGCTCACACGCATCACTGCGGTTGTCCGAGCCGCCGAACGCGCGTTCATTCGCATCACTGCGGTCATCCGGGCTGTCGACGTGCCGCCGGAACAGCGCCCGTGCGTCGACCGGGGGAAGGGTGGGCGCGACAGGGTTCGAACCTGCGACCGCTCGGTTGTAAGCCGAGAGCTCTACCGCTGAGCTACACGCCCCGCGCGCCCAGCTTAAGGACCCCGCTGCCCCCCACCGCTCGCACGCTCGCGGCGGGTCCCTGCAACGGGGCCACCCGGGCGCCCGTCCTCAGGCCGCGAGCGCGGCGACGGCGTCCTTCCAGCCGGCCTGCTCGCGCGCATCGCCGGGGCCGTTGACCTCGGCGAAGGCGATCGCACCGTCGGCGTCGACCAGGAAGGTGCCGCGCAGGGCCATGCCCGCCTTCTCGTTGAACACGCCGTAGGCCTGGGCCACGGCACCGTGCGGCCAGAAGTCCGAGAGCAGGGTGAAGTCGAGGTTCTCCTGCGCCTTGAACGCCTTGAGGCTGAAGACCGGGTCGGTGCTGATGGCCAGCACCGTCACGCCTGCGTCGGTGTAGTTCGTCAGCTCGTCGCGCAGCTGGCACAGCTCGCCGGTGCAGATGCCGGAGAAGGCGAAGGGGTAGAAGACCAGCAGCACGGGGGTGCCGCGCAGATCCGCCAGGGACACGACCTGCTTGTCCTGGTCGGGCAGGCGGAACTCGGGGGCGCGGTCACCGGCGGAGAGGCTCATGGCGCCACATGCTGCCTCAGCGGCGGCTGCGGGCCGCCTTCGGGGTGACCAGCCGGATGCCCGACCAGTCCTTCGCCGCGGAGATGCTGCTGGTCTGCGAGAGCCCGGCCGTGGGGGCGACCTCGGTGACGTCGCCCGGCTCGACGTGCCCGGGCCGGCCCGACTTCGGCACCAGCAGCCAGACGACGCCCTCGTCGGCCAGCGAGGTCAGCGCGTCGGTGAGGGCGTCGAAGAGATCGCCGTCGTCCTCCCGCCACCAGAGGACGACGACGTCGGCCACCTCGTCGGTGTCCTCGTCCACCATCTCGCTGCCGGAGGCCTCGACGATCGAGTCACGCAGGTCCTCGTCGGCGTCCTCGCTCCAGCCGAGTTCCTGCACGACCATGCCCGGCTTGATGCCCAACCGGGCCGCCATGCCGGTGCTGTCGACGCTCATCCCTGCTGCTCCTCCATGGGTCGGCCTGCTGCTCGCCTGGTGTGGGGTGGACGGTGCCCGGCCGGGCCGGCGACCGCGCGGGAGCGCGTCACGGGCGGACCGAGCGGGCGGAGGACGGACACGCGGCGGCGATCGACACGACCAGCGGGAGAACCACCCGCACCCCGGTCATGTCACCCCTCTCGCGGTCGTCGAGCGCCCGTCGCCCGACCCTCGTGGCCGGGCATCCGGACGGTGCCCGTCTCGTCGAGGCACCGCAGGCGGAAGCGTAGGGCATAGCGGGCGGGGCGCAAGCCTGCGCGCACCGAGCGCACCGGTGCGCGGGTGGGGCGTGTCCTCGCGACACGACTTCGCCGGCAGATCGCGCCGGGACGTGACGAGGACGACGTCGTCGGGAGACGATGGGCGCATGAGCGCACCGCAGCAGCCGGACGGCGACCCCGCCCGCGCAGGACAGGCCCGCGCGGTCATCACCGACGGGCTCCCCAGCCAGCTGGTCGACACCGACCCCGACGAGACGCAGGAGTGGCTGGAGTCCCTCGACGCCGTCGTCGACCACGCCGGCCGCGGACGGGCCCGCTACCTGATGCTCCGGATGCTGCAGCGCAGCCGTGAGCAGCAGGTGGGCGTGCCCGCCCTGCGCAGCACCGACTACATCAACACCATCCCGCCGGAGCGCGAGCCCTGGTTCCCCGGCGACGAGGACGCCGAGCGCCGGATCCGCGCCTACATCCGGTGGAACGCCGCGATCATGGTCCACCGCGCGCAGCGGCCGGGCATCGGCGTCGGCGGGCACATCTCCTCCTACGCGTCGTCGGCCTCGCTGTACGAGGTCGGCTTCAACCACTTCTTCCGCGGCAAGGACCACCCCGGCGGCGGCGACCAGATCTGGTTCCAGGGGCATGCCTCCCCCGGCATCTACGCCCGCGCGTTCCTCGAGGGCCGGCTGACCGAGGACCAGCTCGACGGCTTCCGCCAGGAGGTCAGCCACCCCGGCGGCGGGTTGTCGTCCTACCCGCACCCGCGGCTGATGCCCGACTTCTGGGAGTTCCCCACCGTCTCGATGGGGCTCGGCCCGCTCAACGCGATCTACCAGGCGCGGTTCAACCGCTACCTGCACGCGCGCGGCGTCAAGGACACCTCCGACCAGCACGTGTGGGCCTTCCTCGGCGACGGCGAGATGGACGAGCCCGAGTCGCTCGGCGCCATCGGCCTGGCCGCCCGCGAGGAGCTGGACAACCTCACCTTCGTCGTCAACTGCAACCTGCAGCGGCTCGACGGCCCGGTGCGCGGCAACGGCAAGGTGATCCAGGAGCTGGAGTCCTTCTTCCGCGGCGCCGGCTGGAACGTCATCAAGGTGATCTGGGGTCGCGGCTGGGACAAGCTGCTGGCCGCCGACCGCGACGGCGCGCTGGTCAACCTGATGAACGAGACGCCCGACGGCGACTACCAGACCTACAAGGCCGAGGACGGCGCCTTCGTCCGCGAGCACTTCTTCGGCCGCGACCCGCGCACCCGCAAGCTCGTCGAGGGGATGAGCGACAAGGAGGTCTGGGACCTCGCCCGCGGCGGCCACGACTACCGCAAGGTCTACGCCGCCTACAAGGCCGCGGTCGAGCACAAGGGCCAGCCGACGGTCATCCTGGCCAAGACGATCAAGGGCTGGACCCTCGGCAGCCACTTCGAGGGCCGCAACTCCACGCACCAGATGAAGAAGCTGACCGCTGAGGACCTCGCCGCTTTCCGCGACCGGCTCTACCTCGACATCCCCGACTCGGCGCTGGACAAGACCCTGCCGCCCTACTACAAGCCCGACCCCGACTCCGACGAGATGCAGTACATGCTCGAGCGGCGCCGGGCCCTCGGCGGGGCGGTACCGCGCCGCCGGTCGGAGTTCAAGACGCTCAAGGCGCCCGACGACAAGGCCCTCGACGTCCTTCGCCGCGGCTCGGGCAAGCAGGAGGTGGCGACGACGATGGCGTTCGTCCGCCTGCTCAAGGAGCTGCTCAAGGACAAGGAGCTCGGCCCGCGCTTCGTGCCGATCATCCCCGACGAGGCCCGCACCTTCGGGATGGACTCCCTCTTCCCGTCGCAGAAGATCTACAACCCGGCCGGCCAGCGCTACACCTCGGTCGACCGCGAGCTCATGCTGGCCTACAAGGAGTCCGAGCAGGGGCAGATCCTGCACGAGGGCATCAACGAGGCGGGTTCGACGGCGTCGTTCACCGCCGTCGGCTCCTCGTACGCGACGCACGGCGAGCCGATGATCCCGATCTACATCTTCTACTCGATGTTCGGCTTCCAGCGCACCGGCGACTCGATCTGGGCCGCCGCCGACCAGATGACCCGCGGCTTCCTGCTCGGCGCCACGGCCGGGCGGACGACGCTCAACGGCGAGGGGCTGCAGCACGAGGACGGCCACTCGCTGCTGCTGGCGCAGACCAATCCCGCCGTCGTCTGCTACGACCCGGCGTTCTCCTACGAGGTCGCGCACATCACCCGCGACGCGCTGGCCCGCATGTACGGCGAGGACCCGGGGGCGCCGCTGGGCGGCTCCCGCTCCCCCGACGTCATGTACTACCTGACGGTCTACAACGAGCCGTTCAACCAGCCGGCCGAGCCCGAGGACCTCGACGTCCAGGGCCTGCTGGCGGGCATGTACCGCTACGCGGAGGGTCCGCGGGCCGACGACGGCGCGGCGGGCGAGGTCAAGGCGCAGGTGCTCGCCTCCGGCGTCGCCGTGCCGTGGGCGCTGCGGGCGCAGGAGCTGCTGGCGCAGGACTGGGGGGTGAGCGCCGACGTCTGGTCGGTCACCTCCTGGAACGAGCTGCGCCGGCAGGCCGACGAGTGCCAGGAGCACAACCTCCTGCACCCGGAGGAGGAGCCGCGCACGCCGTACGTCACCGCGCGGCTGCAGGAGACGGTGGGCCCGGTCGTCGCGGTGTCGGACTGGATGCGGGCGGTGCCCGACCTGATCGCGCCGTACGTGCCCGGTGGCATGGCGACGCTCGGCACCGACGGGTTCGGTCTCTCCGACACCCGCCCGGCGCTGCGGCGGCACTTCCACGTCGACGCCGAGTCGATCGTGGTGCGCACGCTGGCCTCGCTGGCCGACGAGGGGCAGGTCGACCGGGCGAAGGTGCGCGAGGCCGTGGAGAAGTACCGGATCCGGGACGTGCAGGCCGCGCCGGCCGACGAGCGGTCGGACCCCAGCCCGGCCACCTGAGAAAGGACCCCCTCGCCCCCCACCGCTCGCACGCTCGCGGTGGGCCCCTGCGAGGGAGCCGGCAGCGGGGCCCGTCGAGGGCCCCGCTGCCAGTTCTCAGTGCTCGCGGTGGCGGCGGATGAGGTCGGCGTAGACCCGGCCGCTGTCCTTGACCGTGCGGCGCTGGGTCTCGTAGTCCACGTGCACGAGGCCGAACCGCTGGGCGTAGCCCCGGGCCCACTCGTAGTTGTCCAGCAGCGACCAGGCGAAGTAGCCGCGGACGTCGACGCCGTCGTCCATGGCGGTGCGCAGCGCCGCGAGGTGCCGCAGCAGGAAGTCGGTCCGCTCGGGGTCGTGCACGGCACCGTCGGGCGAGACCTCGTCGTCCCACGCCGAGCCGTTCTCGGTGATGACCAGCGGCAGGCCGGGGGCCTGCTCCCCGATCCACCGCAGCAGCCGGGTGAACGCCTCCGGGCTCACGCCCCAGCCCATCGTCGTCGTGACGCCCTCGGGGTCCAGCTCGACGACGTCCTCCCCGCCGATGAACGAGGTGGGCGGCATGTCGTCGGGCCGGGCACCCGCGCGCACCGTCTGCTCGAAGTAGTAGTTGACGCCGAGCCAGTCCAGCGGCGCGCCGATCGCCTCGAGGTCGCCGTCCTCCACCGGCAGGGGCGCGCCGGCGGCGGCCAGGTCGGCGACGACGTCCTCGGGGTAGGCGCCGCCGGCGACCGGC
The DNA here is from genome assembly GCF_900109665.1 of Blastococcus sp. DSM 46786. GTDB lineage: Bacteria > Actinomycetota > Actinomycetes > Mycobacteriales > Geodermatophilaceae > Blastococcus > Blastococcus carthaginiensis. Next base: position 53,831 of record NZ_FOAO01000025.1, on the reverse strand, counting down.
AGCAGGAACATCCGGTTCTGCTGCCCGTCGAGCCGCCGGGCGGCGTCCAGGTCCTCGGGCCGGTCGCTCGCCGGGGACATCGGCGTGAAGTTGAGCGTGATGCCCAGGTGGTCGGCGCCCTTGTCGCGCAGCACCCGGGTGGCCAGGCCGTGCCCGAGCAGCAGGTGGTGCACCGCCCGCGAGGCCGAGGCGGCATCGCGGACGCCCGGCGCGTGCGCGCCCGACTGGTGGCCGAGGAGCGCGCTCACCATCGGCTCGTTGAGCGTCGACCAGTGCCGCACCCGGTCACCGAGCGCGTCGTGGACGATGCCGGCGTAGTCGGCGAAGCGGGCCGAGGTGTCCCGGTCGGTCCAGCCGCCGCGGTCCTGCAGCGCCTGGGGCAGGTCCCAGTGGTAGAGCGTCAGCCACGGGTCCACGCCCCGCTCCAGCAGCTCGTCGACCAGGCGGCGGTAGAAGTCGAGGCCCCGCTGCTCCACGCGTCCGCCCCCCTCGGGCAGCACCCGCGGCCAGGCCACGGAGAACCGGTAGGCCGAGAGGCCCAGCTCCTCCATCAGCGCGACGTCCTCGGGGTACCGGGTGTAGTGCTCCACGGCGACGTCGCCGGTGTCGCCCCGGAACGTGCGGCCGGGGGTGTGGCTGAAGGTGTCCCAGATGGAGGGCCCCCGGCCGTCGGCGTCGACGGCGCCCTCGATCTGGTAGGCGGCCGTGGCGGCGCCGAAGAAGAACCCGGGCGGGAAGGTGAGCCCTCCGGCGAGCTCCGGACGAATGTCGGTCGAGGACATGGGCGCGCTGCTCCTTGGCGGGTCGGTCGGTCCGGGGCGCCGGTCGGCGAGGTGCGCGCTCGACGCGGTGAGAACGCTCTCACACCCGGCGCCCGAACGCCTCGCCCGGTGCTCCCGCGCCCTGCGGACATCTCGTGCGGCCGCCGCTGGCGCACTACCGTGACCACCCGGTGGCCCCGTGCGGTCGCCGCCCGTCACCGCCGAGGAGCTGCCATGACGACCACCGGTGCGCGCCCTCCGACGCCCACGCTGGAGCAGGTGGCCGCGCTCGCCGGGGTCTCCCGCGCCACGGTCTCGCGGGTCATCAACGACTCGCCGCGCGTCAGCCCGGCGGCGCGGGACGCGGTGCACGCCGCGGTGGAGGCGCTGCGCTACGTGCCGAACCGGATGGCCCGCAGCCTCGTCACCCGGCGCACCGACACGATCGCCCTGGTGCTCTCGGAGTCGAACACCCAGATCTTCGCCGACCCCTTCTTCGCCCGCATCGTCCGCGGGCTCTCCGCCCGGCTGGCCGACACCGAGCTGAACCTGGTCCTGCTGGCCGCCCGGGGCGGCCGGGAGCAGGAGAAGGTCGCCCGGTACGTGCAGCAGGGGCACGTCGACGGCGTCATCCTCATCTCGCTGCACCGCGACGACCTGCTGCCCGACCTGCTCGCCCGCTCCCCCGTGCCGCTGGTGCTCTCGGGGCGCCCCTTCGACGGCCGGGCGGTGCCCTACGTCGACGCCGACAACGTCGGCGGGGCCGAGGCCGCCACCACCCACCTGCTGCAGCTGGGGCGCTCCCGGATCGGCACGGTCGCCGGTCCGCTCGACATGGTGGCGGGCCTCGACCGGCTCACCGGGTACCGGGCCGCCCTGGCCGCCGCCGGGGCGCCGGCCCGGCCGGAGCTGGTCGCGGAGGGCGACTTCACCGAGGCCGGCGGCTCCCGGGCCATGGCGCGGCTGCTGAGCGAGGTCCCCGACCTCGACGCCGTCTTCGTCGCCTCCGACCCCATGGCGGTCGGCGCGCTGCGCGTCCTGCGTGCCGCCGGCCGGCGCGTGCCGGACGACGTCGCGGTGGTCGGCTTCGACGACGCCGAGGTGGCGGCGTCCTGCGACCCGCCGCTCACCACCGTGGCCCAGCCGCTGGAGGAGATGACCGGCGCGCTGGTCGACCTGCTGCTCGAGCAGATCGGGTCGGGCGGGTCGGCGGTCGAGGCCCGCCTCTGCGGCACCGCACTGGTCCGCCGCGCCTCGGCCTGACCCCCTGGGCACGCGCCTCGCCCCTGCCGCCCCGGGGGCATAGGAAGCTATGCACCCGCTTTCGAGCCGCAGGACGCATGGATAGCTTCCTATGCCTCTGCGGACCCCGGCGGAGCGTCAGCCCGAGAGGGCCTGCAGCGCCATCTGCGCGTAGAGAGCGACGCCGGCCGGCAGCGGCTCCTCGTCGAACACGACCAGGTTGGAGTGGTTGGGCGGAGCCGTGGCGGGGTCCACGCCGTGCGGGCGGGCGCCGAGCCACGCCATCACACCGGGGACCCGCTGGAGGACGTAGGAGAAGTCCTCGGCACCCATCAACGGCGCCGGCATCAGCACGGCCGCCTCCGGGCCCAGCAGCTCGGCCGCCGTCGTCAGCACGCGGGCGGCCATGCCGGGGTCGTTCATGGTCACCGGGTAGCCCTCGATGTGCTCCCAGTGCAGCGCCATCTCGTGCGCGGCCGCGACGTGGGTGGCGATCCGCTGGACCGAGGCCACGACGTCGGCCCGCCGCTCCGCGGAGAGGGTCCGGATCGTCCCCTCCAGGAAGGCGGTGTCGGGGATGACGTTGTTCGTGCTGCCCGCCTCGATGTGCGCGACGGTCACGACGGCGGGGTCGAAGACGTCGACGCGGCGGGTGACCATCGCCTGCAGGGCCAGCACGATCTCGGCCGCGACCGGGATCGGGTCGGCCGCCGCGTGCGGCTCGGAGGCGTGCCCCCCGCGCCCGCGGAGCGTCATGCGCCACTGGTCGGCCGCGGCCATCACCGGACCCGGCCGGAGGTTCACCGTGCCGCTCGGCATCGTCGAGGAGACGTGCAGCGCGAATGCACCGCTCACCGGCGCCTCGGGGACGGCGTCGAGCAGCCCCTCCTCCAGCATGTACCGGGCGCCGTGGAAGCCCTCCTCCCCCGGCTGCACCATGAAGACGACCTGGCCGGCCAGCTCCTCCCGGCGGGCCGCGAGCAACCGCGCCGCGCCGACCAGCATCGCCACGTGGGTGTCGTGCCCGCAGGCGTGCATCACCCCGGGCACCTCGGAGGCGAACGGCAGGGCGCTGTCCTCCTGCACGGGCAGGGCGTCCATGTCGCCGCGGAGCAGGAAGGTCGGCCCCGGCCGGGCGCCGCGCAGCACGCCGACGACCGAGCTGGTCGAGGTGCCGGTGGTCACCTCCAGCGGCAGCTCGGCGAAGGCCTCCAGCACCGCCGCCTGCGTCCTCGGCAGGTGCAGCCCCACCTCCGGGTGCCGGTGCAGCCGCCGGCGCAGCTCGATGGTGCGGTCGGCGTCGGAGTACGCGGCGGCGAGCACGTCGGAGGAGCTGATCGGCATGCCCCCACTCTCACCCACGGGACCGGGATCGCGCCCGTCGCCCGGTCAGCACGCCCAGCTCGGCCGGCCGGCGTCGAGCTGCCAGACCAGCACGGTGGCCGCGCCGCCGGTGCGCACCGCACCCCCGTCGTGCGGCCGCACGCCGTCGTCGCCGGCGACCAGCACCAGCCCGGCGGGCGGCACGACCTCCTCCCCCGGCTCCGCGTGCCCCACCCACAGCCGCGTGTCCGGTCGCCCGAGGTCCACCCAGCCGGCGGCCGACCGGTGCACCGCGTGCGCGGCCGGCTCCGCGGGGGCGGCGCTGCGCAGGTAGCACTGCAGCACCCGCGCCCCCCGGTCGCCGGCCACCTCGTCGTGGGTCAGCCCCGCCCCGGCGCGCAACACCGCGACGTCGCCGGCGGCGAGGTCGGCACCGCGCCCCCACCGGTGCTGCAGCCCCCCGGCCAGCACGACGGCGACGACGTCGACGGCGCGGTGGTCGTGCCGGCCGTAGCCCTCGCCGGGCCCGAGCCGGTCGTCGGCGATCCGCAGCAGCGGGCCCAGCGAGCCGTCGTCGGGGGCGAGCACCACCCGCGAAGCCGGGCCCTCCGCCCCCTCCGCGGGGGCACCGACCGGGGGAACGTCCACGGCCTCACTCTCCCCGATCCCGGTGGGCGTGACACGCTGACCCGGTGAGCCGGGTGAGCAACCACCCGCCGAGCGACGCGACGCTCCGGCGGCTGGAGCGCGCGTCGGGGTCGTTGGCCACGCAGGCCGTCGCCCGCATGGACGACGACCTGCCCTGGTTCCGGGCCATGCCGGCCGACCAGCGCTCCTGGGTCACCCTCGTCGCCCAGGCGGGGATCGCCTCCCTCGTCGAGTGGTGCCGCAGCCCCGGGCGACCCCCGCGGCTCACCGGCGAGGTGTTCGGCGCGGCGCCCCGCGAGCTGGTCCGGGCGGTCGCCCTCAAGCAGACCGTCGACCTGATCAAGGTCACCGTCGAGGTGATGGAGGAGCGCGTCACCTCCGTCGCCGAGCCCGGGGACGAGGAGACGCTGCGGCTGGCCGTGCTGCAGTTCAGCCGCGAGGTCGCCTTCGCCACCGCGCACGTCTACGCGAGCTTCGCGGAGAGCCGGGGGGCCTGGGACGCCCGGCTGGAGGCCCTGGTCGTCGACGCGCTGGTGCGCGGCGAGCGCTCGGATGAGCTCTCCGGCCGGGCCGCCGCGCTGGGCTGGGCCGCCGGCACCCCGGCGCTGGTCGTGGTCGGGGCGACGCCGACCGCGGTCGACGACCCGCACGGGGCCGTGCGCCGCGCCGCCCGCAGCCTGAACTGCGACGTGCTGGTCGGGGTGCACGCCGACCAGCTGGTGGTCGTCCTGGGCGGCACCGGCGACCTCGAGGCCGCGGCCGAGCGGGTGGCGGACGAGTGCGGCCAGGGCCCGGTGGTCACCGGCCCGGTCGTGGACGGGCTGGGGCGCGCCGCCGTCTCCGCCGCGGCGGCGCTCGCCGGGCTGCGCGCGGCGGGCGCGTGGCCGGAGGCGCCGCGCCCCGTCACCGCCGACGCCCTGCTGGCCGAGCGCGCGCTCGCCGGCGACCCGCTGGCCCGGACCGCGCTGCACGAGCAGGTCGCCGCGCCCCTGCGCTCGGCCGGTGGCGGCGTGCTGGAGACCGTGCGGGCCGTGCTGAGCACCGGCGGCAACCTCGAGGCGAGCGCCCGGGCCATCTTCGTGCACCCCAACACCGTGCGGTACCGGCTGCGCCGCGCGGCGGAGCTGACCGGCCTGTCGGCGACCGATCCGCGGGGCAGCTGGACGCTCCAGGTGGCTCTCGCGCTGGCCGCGCTGGACCGCGACCGATCGCTCTGGCACTAGTCCCGGACGTCCGGTTCCCACCACGGCTCGCCGCTCCGAGGCACCGAACGCCCGCGTGTTTTGTGGGAATCCCACAAAGATCAGCGGTGTGCTTTCGTGCCCGGTCGCCGCGCGCGGGACCGGTGATCACTGGCACGGTGAACAGGTGCTCGCCGTCCTCGCCCCGGGTCAGGGTGCGCAGAAGCCCGGGATGCTGACCGACTGGCTCGACCTCCCGGGCGCCGAACCCTTCTTCCGCTGGGCCGGCGCCATCGCCGGCGCCGACCTGCTGTCCCTCGGCACGACCGGGGACGCCGAGGCGATCAAGGACACCGCGGTCACCCAGCCGCTGGTGGTCGCGATGAGCCTGTTCGTCGCCCGCGAGCTCGGCGGGCTGCCGGGCCCGGTGGCGCACACCCCGCACACCGGGCGCGACGTCGTGATCACCGGGCACAGCGTGGGCGAGCTCACCGCCGCGGCGCTCGCCGGCGTGCTCAGCATCGAGGCGGCGATCGCGCTGACCGCCGTCCGCGGCCGGGCCATGGCCGCCGCCTGCGCCCGGACGCCCACCGGCATGTCCGCCGTCCTGGGCGGCGACCCCGACGAGGTGCTCGCCGCCCTGGAGCGGCACGGGCTCACCCCGGCCAACATGAACGGCGCCGGGCAGGTCGTCGCCGCCGGCCCCCTCGACGGGCTGGCCGCACTGAAGGCGGAGCCGCCGGCCAAGGCGCGGATCATGCCGCTGCCGGTGGCCGGCGCGTTCCACACCGGCTTCATGGCCCCGGCCCGCGAGGAGCTCGAGGGCCTGGTGGGCGGCCTGCGCCCCGCCGACCCGAGCCGGCTGCTGCTCTCCAACGCCGACGGCGCGGCCGTCGACTCCGGCACCGAGGTCCTGGCCCGCCTGGTCAGCCAGGTCACCAGCCCGGTGCGCTTCGACTCGTGCCTGGCCACGATGCGCGAGCTGGGCGTCACCGCCGTCCTCGAGCTGCCGCCGGCGGGGGCCCTCGCCGGGCTGGCCAAGCGCGAGTGGAAGGGCGCGGGCATCGAGGTGCTGGCCGTCAGCGCGCCCGCCGACCTGGACCGCGCCCGCGAGCTGATCGCGGCCGAGCGCGGCCGCAGCGAGGCCGAGCACCTGCCCGACTGGCGCATGGTCGTCGCCCCGGCCCGCGGGACGGTCAGCCCCGCGGAGATCGCCGAGGGCACCCACCTCCCCGCCGGCACCCCGCTCGGCTGCATCCGCGGCCGCCGGGAGGAGGTCAACGTCTCCGCCGGCTACGACGGCGTGCTGGCCGAGTGGCTGGTGCACGACGGCGATCTCGTCGACGCGGGCGATCCCATCGCCCGGCTCTACCCGGAGGTGACCGCGTGACCACGCTGAAGCTCGACCCGGGAGCCCCGGGCGCACGGATCCTCGGGTTCGGCAGCTACCGCCCCCGGCAGCGGGTGACCAACGACGACCTCGCCCAGCGCATGGAGACCAACGACGAGTGGATCCAGGCGCGGGTCGGCATCGCCGAGCGCCGGTGGGCCGAACCCGACGAGACGCTGGTGGAGATGTCGGTCGCGGCGGGCGGGAAGGCGCTGGCGGCCAGCGGCCTGGACGCGAGCGAGATCGACCTGGTGCTCCTGGCGACCACCAGCCCGCCGAAGGCGATCCCGGGCCTCGCCCCGCGGATCGCCCACCAGCTCGGGGTCCCCCGCCCCGGCGCCTTCGACCTCAACGCCGGCTGCGCGGGCTGGTGCTACGCGCTGAGCGCGGCGGCCGACGCGATCCGCAGTGGCACCGCCCGCAACGCCCTGGTCATCGGCGGCGAGCGGCTCACCGACTACGTGAACTTCCAGGACCGGACGACGGCGGTGATCTTCGCCGACGGCGCCGGCGCCGCGGTCGTCACCGCGTCCGACGAGCCGGCCATCGGCCCGGCGGTCTGGGGCAGCGACGGCGACCTGCACGAGGCGATCGCCATCCCCCCGGACGAGACCGGCATGAGCATGGCCGGCCAGGCGGTGTACCGGTGGGCGACGACGAAGCTCACCGACACCCTGGTCGAGGCCATGCGGCGCGCCGGCGTCGGGCCCGAGGACATCGACGTCTTCGCGCCGCACCAGGCCAATCTGCGGATCATCGAGCTGATGGCCAAGCGGCTGAAGCTGCCCGAGCGGACCGTCATCGCCCGCGACATCGTGCGCGCGGGCAACACCTCCTCGGCCTCGGTCCCGCTGGCCCTGGCCGCCCTGCTGGAGAGCGGCGAGGCGAAGAGCGGTGACGTCGCCCTCCTGCTCGGGTACGGGGCGGGCCTGACCTTCGCCGGGCAGGTCGTCGTGCTGCCGTGAGCCGCCCGGCCGGGAGCCCCACCGCTCCCCCCAGATCCCCGGGACACCCGTCCCGGACGTCGACGGCGCCCCCGCCCGGGGTCGCCGTCCCATCCGAGAGAGAGGACCCCGCGTTGGCCAGCACCCAGGAGATCCAGGCCGGACTCGCCGAGATCCTGGAGGAGGTGGCGGGCGTGACCCCCGCCGACGCCACTCCGGAGAAGTCCTTCACCGAGGACCTCGACGTCGACTCCCTGTCGATGGTCGAGATCGCGACCGCCGTCGAGGACAAGTTCGGCGTCGCCATCCCCGACGACCAGCTCGCCAACATCAAGACCGTCGGCGACGCCATCAGCTTCATCGAGAGCAACCAGTAGAAACACCCCCTGCCCCCCACCCCTCGCACGCTCGGGACGGGGCCCTGCAGGGGGCCGGGTCCCGCCGGCCGACCGTCGGCGGGACCCGACCCCGATCCGGCCTTCGGGCCGTCGTCCGCACGAGGAGAGATCCCATGAGCCCGTCCACCACCGACGTCGTCGTCACCGGCCTCGGGGCCACCACGCCCCTCGGCGGGGACGTGGCCGGTACCTGGGACGCCTTGCTCGCCGGCCGCTCGGGCGTCAGCCGGATCACCGAGGACTGGGTGCAGGAGTTCCCGGCGCAGCTGGTCGCCCGCCTGGCCGCCGACCCGATGGAGCAGCTCGACCGGGTGCGCGCCCGGCGCCTGGACCGCAGCCAGCAGGTGGCGGTCATCGCCGCCGAGCAGGCCTGGGCGGAGTCCGGCGCCGCGGACGCCGGCGTGGCCCCCGAGCGGATCGCGGTCGTCTTCGGCACCGGGATCGGCGGCGCACTCACGCTGCTCGGGCAGGACGACGTGCTCGAGCAGAAGGGCCCCAAGCGGGTCTCACCCTTCACCATCCCGATGCTCATGCCCAACGGCCCCGCCGCCGCTGTCGGCCTGGCCATCGGGGCCAGGGGCGGCGTGCACGCACCGGTGAGCGCCTGCGCCTCCGGCGCCGAGGCGATCCGCTGGGGCCTGGACCTGCTCCGCTTCGACCGCGCCGACGTCGTGCTCGTCGGCGGCGCCGAGGCGTGCGTCCACCCGCTGCCCATGGCCGGGTTCGCCGCCATGCGCGCCATGTCCACCCGCAACGACGAGCCCGAGCGCGCCTCCCGCCCGTTCGACAAGGGCCGCGACGGGTTCGTGCTCGGCGAGGGCGCGGCCGCGCTGGTCCTGGAGCGCGCCGACTCCGCCGCCGCCCGGGGTGCCCGGGTGCACGCCCGGCTGGCCGGCGCCGGCGCGACCGCCGACGGCTACGACCTGGTCGCCCCGCACCCGGAGGGTGAGGGCGCCGGCCGGGCGATCACCGCCGCGCTGCGCGACGCCGGGCTCTCCCCCGCCGACATCGGGCACGTCAACGCCCACGCGACCTCGACCCCGGTCGGCGACACCGCCGAGGCCGCCGCGATCCGCTCGTCGCTGGGCGAGCACGCGCTGGTCAGCGCCACCAAGAGCCAGACCGGTCACCTGCTCGGTGCCGCCGGGGCGCTGGAGTCGGTGTTCACCATCCTGGCGCTGCGCGAGCAGGTCGTGCCGGCGACGGCGAACCTCGACGACCCCGACGACGACGCCGCCGTCCAGGCCCTCGACATCGTGCGCCGCGAGCCGCGCAAGGTGCAGCTCACCGCGGCGGTCAACGACTCGTTCGGTTTCGGCGGGCACAACATCGCGCTCGTGTTCACCACCGCCTGATGACGGACCCCGCTGCCCCCCGCCGCTCGCGCGCTCGCGGCGGCACCCTGCAGCGCGGCCATGAGCCCCGGAGGTACCCGTGACGACAGTCCAGGCCGCGCCCGCCGTGACCGCGCCCGACCCCCGCGACCCGGAGGACCGACTGCGGCGGTTCTTCGACGCGGGCTCGATGCAGCAGCTGGGCATCCGCGACACCTCCGGGGTGCTGGCCGCCCGCGGCACGGTGTCCGGCAGCCCCGCCATCGCCTTCTGCACCGACGCCACGGTGATGGGCGGCGCGATGGGCATCGACGGCTGCCGGCACATCGTCGACGCGATCGACGCCGCCCTGCGCGAGCGGGTGCCGGTCATCGGCATCTGGCACTCCGGCGGGGCCCGCCTGGCCGAGGGCGTCACCGCGCTGCACGCCGTCGGCGAGGTCTTCGCGGCCATGGTCCGGGCGTCCGGTCGCATCCCGCAGATCTCCGTGGTCCTCGGCCCGGCCGCCGGCGGTGCGGCCTACGGCCCGGCACTGACCGACCTGGTGATCATGGGGCCGGCCGGCCGGGTGTTCGTGACCGGGCCGGAGGTGGTCCGCTCGGTCACCGGTGAGAACGTCGACATGGAGAGCCTGGGCGGGCCCGACACCCACGGACGGCGCAGCGGCGTCGTGCACGTCGTGACCGACTCCGAGCCTGCGGCGCTGGAAACGGCGCGGCTGGCCGTGGACCTGCTCGCGGCCCAGGGCAGCTTCGGCCCGGCCGGCGACGGAGCGGGCACCGACCTGGGGGCGCTGCTGCCCGAGCAGACCAACCGGGCCTACGACGTGAAGCCGCTGGTCTCCTCGCTCCTCGACGAACCCGGGCTCGAGCTGCACCCGCGGTTCGCGCCGAACGTCGTCACCACCCTGGGCCGGCTGGCCGGGCGGACCGTCGGCGTCATCGCGAACAACCCGCTCCGCCTCGGCGGCTGCCTGGACTCCGCGTCCGCGGAGAAGGCGGCGCGGTTCGTGCGCATGTGCGACGCCTTCGGCGTCCCCCTGGTGGTGCTGGTGGACGTGCCCGGCTACCTGCCCGGCGTCGGCCAGGAGTGGGACGGCGTCGTGCGCCGGGGCGCCAAGCTCCTGCACGCCTTCGCCGAGGCGGTGGTCCCGCGCGTGACGCTGGTGACGCGCAAGTCCTACGGCGGCGCCTACATCGCCATGAACTCCCGCTCCCTGGGCGCGACCGCGGTGTTCGCGTGGCCCGGCGCCGAGGTCGCCGTCATGGGCGCCAAGGCGGCCGTCGGCATCCTGCACCGCAAGAAGCTGGCCGCCGCACCTCCCGGCGAGCGCGAGGCGCTGCACGCCCAGCTCGCCGAGGAGCACGAGCGGATCGCCGGCGGGGTCAACCGCGCGCTGCAGATCGGCGTCGTCGACGAGGTGGTCGAGCCGGTGCGCACCCGGCAGCGGCTCGTCGAGGCGCTCGCCGCGGCTCCGCACGGTCGCGGGGCCCACGGCAACATCCCGCTCTGAACGATCCGTGCCTCCCACCGCTCGCGGGCGGCGGGGGGCCGATCCAGCACCTCATGTGGGTGGAAGGGCGACCCTGCGGCCGGGCGGCGGCCTTGCTCCGACGGCGATGCCCCTGGGGCGGACATCCCGGGCCCTGAGATGTCCGCCTCAGGGGTATCGCTGCGGCGGCACGGCCGCGCGACGTGGAAAGGCCGTCCCGGCGCCGCTTCCCCGACGGCGCCCGGACGGCCCGCTCCAGGCTACGACGGCTCCCCGACCAGGCCGGGAGTGTCGTGCCCCGATCGTGACCTTCAGACCACCTGGTGCAGCCAGGTCACCGGGCTGCCGTCGCCGGCATGCCGGTAGACCTCCAGGTCGGCGTCCCACGCGGCGCCCAGCAGCTCGTCCACACCGTGCCGGAAGGCTTCGATCGACGTCGCCGTGGCGGCCAGGTGCCGCAGCTGCTGCTCGGTGACGATGAGGTCGCCGTTGGCGCTGGTGGGCGCGCGGAACACACCGTGCCCGGGCACGTAGGACATGCGCTCGCCGTCGTTGCCGTGGCTGGCTTCCTCGGTGACCTCGAAGCGCAGCATCGGCCACGCGCGCAGCGCAGCGACGAGCTTGGCGCCGGTGCCGGGCGAACCCGTCCACGCCACTTCGGCACGGTAGGCACCGTGCGCCGCGGGCTGCTCAGCCCACGACAGGGAGACCGGCGCGCCGACGACGCGTTCCAGCGCCCACTCGACGTGCTGGCAGAGCGCCTTCGGGCACGAGTGCACGAAGACGACACCCTGGGTTGACCGTCGCTGCACCGGGCACCTCCATCGACTCGATCGGTCTCGTCTTCCCCTACGGACCCATCGATTCGGTGACGCGCCGTCATCGGCAGTGGCGGAGCAGGGCTCCCGCGACAAGTTTGCACGATGGTGACCCCATCGCGCCAGCCCGGCTGCGACTCCTGGGGCGAATGTGGCGACCGAGCACGCGCGCAGCGCCTTGTTGCTGGTCAGCGGCCAATACCATCTGTTACCGACCACGTCCAGCGGTGTCAGCGTATTCACAGGTGCGCACGCTCAGCGGGCGCCGCGCCGGTCGGGATCGATCCGGAACCGGCCGAGCCGCGGGGACGGTCGGTCACGCTGAGTAGTCGCGCTGCGGAGCCCGACGGCTCCCGTCGCAGCGCACGACCAGCACGTCCGGCCGACAGGCGGTTCACGCTGCGTGATCCACGGGCCACGCGGTGTCGACAGCTTGGGGTCAGGAGTCGAGCACGCCCACCCGGTCGCCGCCGGTGCTCTTCGCCCGGTACATCGAGACGTCGGCCCGGTGCATCAGGTCCTCGACGTCGTCGCCGGTCTCGACCTCGGCCAGGCCCACGCTGGCGGTGACGCCGAAGCGCGCCCCGGTGACCGCGACGGCGGAGCGCAACCGGTCGGCCAGCAGCGCGGCCGAGTACCCGGCGGTCACGTCGGCCAGCACGGCGAACTCGTCGCCGCCGAGCCGCGCCACGGTATCGGTCTCGCGGACGGCACCGCCCAGGGCCGCCCCGACCGCGGTGAGCAGCGCGTCCCCGGCCGCGTGGCCGTCGGCGTCGTTGACGGCCTTGAAGCCGTCGAGATCGACGAGGCAGACCACCGACTGGTGACCCCACGCTGCGGCCTCCACCGCGCGGGAGACCCGCTCGAGGAACAGCCGCCGGTTCGGGATGCCGGTGAGCGGATCGGTGGAGGCCAGCACCTCCTGCGTGCGGATCAGGAGCATCTGCCGGTCGTAGGCGGCCCAGGAGTTGGCCGACGCCATCGCGCAGACGATCGTGAACACCCCCATGACGGCCAGGAAGAACATGCCGTTGGTGGTGAGCCCCGGCAGTTCGATGCAGAACAGGTACGCCGCCGTCATGACGCTGCCCATGGCGACCACCCCGGCCGGCGAGTACGCGACCGCCGTGTAGGTCAGGGTGAGGAAGAGCAGCGCGTCCAGGGGGCTGGCGGCGCCGCCGTCCAGGCGCGTGGCGACGACGACCACGACGATGGTCGCGAGCGTCCAGCCGTAGAAGAGGGTGGGGCCGCGCCAGTCGCGCATCATGGCGCGCAGCGGGAGCAGCAGCGTCGCGGGGACGGCCACGGCGATGCCGGCGGCCAGGCCGACGAGGCCGAGGCGGGCGGCGACGGGACCGTCGGTCAGCAGCGCGTATGCGGCGACGGCGAGCGCCGACAGCTCGGTGACCAGCACGCCGATCCGCACGTGCCGGATCCAGAAGGCGACGCGGGCGTCGTCGCCGGCCAGCGGCCGGTACAGCCCGGACCGCACGCGGGTCAGCGCCGCGGTCGCGGCCGACCGCGGCCGCGCTCCGGAGGCCGGAGAGCTCCCGGCTCGGCGGTCATGCGCCGATGCGTCACTCACAGGGTGGCGATCGGTCCCGCCCGGCCGCTGCTTGACGCCGTGCTCACCCCTGCGGGTTACCGGTGCCACGCGAGGTGATGCCTGCCCCGCCGGGCCTCCGGGTAGGGCCACCCGCGTGGGTGCACACCAGGGGATGGCCGAGGCGGGACGGGACGCCGTCGCCGGGATGGTGCTGGAGGCGTGGGACGCGTTCCTGGCGCAGGCGGAGTCCGTGGACCTCGACCGCTCCTCGCGGCTGCCGGGATGGCGGGCGCACGAGATCTGCGTGCACCTGGGCTGCTGGGACGACCACGCGGCCCTGCACGACCTCATCGCCTCGGCGCGCACCGGCGCGACCGGGACGCCGCCGGACCCGGATGCGGTGAACGCCCGCGTCGTCGCCGCCCACCGCGACACCTCCCGCGAGGAGGTGCTGGCCGGGCTGCGCCGCAACCGCGAGGCGACCGCCCGCTACCTGGCCGACGAGCCCGTGGAGCTCGACACCGCGCCGGCGGTCTCCGTCGTCGGCCGGGTGCCGCTGCTCAGCGTCGTCCTGGGCCAGGCGTACGAGCTCGCCGTCCACGGCCTGGACCTGGTCTCCTGCGGGGCGGAACCCCCACCCGCCGCCGTGCTGCAGTCCGGAGTGGCCGCGCTGACCGACGTCACGGGTGCGCTGGCGGCCTCGAGCGGCATCTCCGGGCGGGTCAGCCTGGTCACCCCCGACGGCGGCTGGGGGTTCACCTCCGACGCGAGCGGCTGGCAGGTGCGCCGGGTCCCCGCCGGGGTCGTCGAGGGGCCGGCCGTCGAGGCCGCCGCCGACCTGCTGCTCGACGCCGCGTCGGGGCGGGTCAACCCCGTCCCCGCGGCAGCGCGCCGCAAGCTGAAGGTCCACGACGTGCCGGGCCTGCTGCAGCTGGCGCCGATCGTGCAGCAGGTACCGGGCATCCCGGGCGGGCCGATCCTGCAGCTGGCCGCCCGCACCGTCGGTGGGGCCGGCGGCGTGCTCGGCCGGCTGTTCGGCCGGGGCTAGGCATGGGCTAGACACCCCCGCGGGCCAGCCGCGCCGTCCGGCCCCGGTACCACCACGCCATGCCGACGGCGAGCACGGCGAGGCCCGCCACCAGGCCCGGGACGACGACGGAGGCGTCCAGGTGGGCGAACAGCACGCCGGCCGAGGCGCCCAGACCCACCTGCACCAGCGTGCTGGGGACCAGCCCCACGGCCGTGGCTGCGGCGAAGGGCGCCGGCCGCACGCCCGCGAGGCCGGCCCCGTAGTTGACGGCGACGAAGGGCACGACCGGCACCAGCCGGCTCACGAGCACCGCGACGAAGGTGCGGCCGCCGGCCAGCCGGTCCAGGCGCGACCCGACCAGCCGGGCGACGGCCGGCCGCCCCAGCGCGCGGGCGAGCCCGAAGGCGACGACGGCAGCGAGCATCCCGCCGGCGAAGGCCACGGCGAGCCCCGCGGCGAAGCCGAGCACCGCGCCGACGAGGGCCGAGACCACCGACCGCGGCACCGGCGCCAGCAGCACGAGCGCCACCGCGCCCACCAGCAGGGGCCAGGCGACGGCCCCGGCCCCGTCCACGACCGCCCGCAGGTGGTCCCCCGACGGCAGGTCCAGCGTCAGCGCCGCGACCCCGCCACCGAGCAGCAGGGCGCCGAGCACCGTTGCCCGCAGCCAGACCCTGTCCACCGCCGTCCGCACGCCCCGATACTGCCCGAGGCGACGCGCCGCACCGGTCAGCTGCAGCTGCCGCCCAGGGAGATGCCGCGCTGGGCCAGCCACGAGACCGGGTTGGCCCGGTCGGCGTAGAGGCCGCCCCGGTGCGTCTCGAAGTGGAGGTGCGGCCCGGTGGACTGGCCGCGGTTGCCGACCTCGGCGATCTGCTGCCCGCCGCTGACCACCTGGCCCGGCGACACGAAGAACTGGTTCACGTGGCCGTAGACGGTGATGATCCCGTCGGGGTGCTGGATCGCGACGGCGAGCCCGAAGCCGCTGGCCGGACCGGCCTGCAGCACGACGCCCGGCTCGGGGGTGTAGATCGGGGTGCCGATCGGCGCGGCGATGTCCACACCGAGGTGCATCGTGCCCCAGCGCGCGCCGTAGCAGGAGGTGACCCGGCCCTGGGTCAACGCAGCGCCGCTGCCACCCGGGGCGGCGGCCACCGTCATGAGCGCCTGCTCGGCCGCCTGCGCCTCGTCGTACGCGCGGGCGGCGTCCTCGGCGCCCTTCACCTCGAGCAGCCGGATCTCGGCGTCGCGCAGCTGCTGGTCGAGGCTCGCCTTCTCCGCCGTCAGGGCGTCGAACTCGGCCTGCGCCTCGACGAGGAGGCTGTCGGCCTCCGTCTGGGCCTCCTCGGCCTTGCGCGCGGCGGCGTCGCGCTCGGCGACGGCCGCCTTGGCCTCGCGGTCGAGCCGCGCCTCGCGCGCCTCGACGACCCGCAGCTCCTCGAGCACCCGGGCGCGGTCCTCCCCGAGCAGGTCCAGCGTCGCCGCCTGCTGCAGCAGCTCCCCCGGGCCTTCGGCGTGCAGCACCATCTCGATCTCGGTGAACGCCTCGTCGCTGCCCATGTAGGCCTCCCGGCCCAGGGTGGCGACGTCGTCCTGGGTGCGTCCGACGGCCTCCCGGACGGCGGCGAGCTCGGCGGCGATCGCGTCGGCGTGCTGCCGGGCACGGTCGAGCTCGGCCTGCGCGGCCAGCACGGCGCCGCTGGCCTCCTCGGCCCGCAGCGTCATCTGCTGCAGCAGCTCCTCGGCCTCGCGGACCCGCTGCTCGATGCTCTGGACCTCGGCGGCGACGCGGTCGTGCTCGCTCTGCGCTGCGCTCGGTGCCGCCGACGAGACCGGCGTGCCGAGCAGGGACAGCGACAGCAGTGCGGTGAGGGCGATGGTCGCCCGGCCGGCGGCGCGGCGTGGGCGCCGCAGGAGGCCCTTCAGGTGGTGCGTGGTCGCCAAGGCGACTGTCTCCGTTCCTCGGTCCGCCTACCAGGTCAGCTGACGGGTTCGGGCCGGAACGTGCCCTACCTGCCTGCCCGTGGAGGCGCAGGCGGGATTCACCCCAGAAACTTGGGTCCCCGGTCCCCGCGGCGGTCAGACCGCAGAGTTCGGCGGGGCCCGCCCGAGCCCCCGGGTTCGGGAGCGGGATCGGGTGGGCCGCGAGAGACGGTACAAGCGAAACCTGGATATGTCACAGGGTGGTAACGAACCTTCTTGGTCCGCCACTCGAACACCGAGCCGCGAGGCGGGTTCCGCGGAGGCTTCTGGCAGGCTGGTAGGTCCGGGGCGGTAGCTCAGCCGGTCAGAGCATGGGACTCATAATCCCTGGGTCGTGGGTTCGAGCCCCACCCGCCCCACCTGCAACCGCACTCACTACCTTGCTGGCTTCATCGAGGTAGAGAGTGTATCGAGAGCTTGATGCCGCCGCACTGACGGCCCAAGTTGGGACATTCCGGGAACCGAGGGACGTCGATCGCCTTGTCCGAAGCACTTGAAGCAGCACTCGTGGAACGCGTCGACCTTGACCAGTTCAAGGCGGCGAAGCGGACTCTTTTCGCGTTGCAGTTGAGCCGAGACTTGGAAGACATCGCCTCGGTCGCCGCCACAGCGCTCACCGATGGCCCCGACGATAAGTCGTGCGACCTCGTCTATGTCGACCGGGATGCGGGCAGCATGGTCATCGCTCAGGGCTATGAAGCGACCGTGGCAAAGCCGCATGCGCCGGAGAGTAAGGCGAGCAGCCTTCACCAGGCCGTCAATTGGCTCCTTGGTGCCGAGACCGCAGAAGATGTACCAGCGAGGCTCAGGAGCGCCTGGAAGGAAGTCCACGAGGCCTTCACCGACGGGGCCATCAAAGAAGTTGAGATTTGGTTCGTCCACAACCTCCCCGAGTCATCCACGATTGCGGCGGAACTTGATGCTGTCGCAAAGGCTGCATACCGACTCACTAAGAGCCGATACGACACTGACGACGTCAACATCGTCGCTAGGGAGGTCGGTGAACAAACCCTGACGGACCGATACGAAGGTTCCCGCACCCCGATTCTCGTCACCGACAGCTTTGAGATTCCCGTCTCTGGATCGTTCGGAGAAGAAGGAGAAGATTGGACTGCCGTTTGCACCAGCATCCCAGCATCTTGGCTTCATCACCAGTACTCGGTGTACAAGGAGCGCCTGTTCTCAGCCAACATTAGGGGATATCTAGGCTCTCAGCGTTCGCAGACGAACATCAACAACGGTATCCAGCAAACCGCGAAGGAAGAGCCCAAGCAGTTCTGGGCCTACAACAACGGCATCACGGCACTTGTGCACTCCGTGGACCCAAGCGAGGATGGGACAACACTCACCGTACGGGGGCTAGCAATTGTCAATGGCGCCCAGACCACCGGGGCAATCGGCTCAGTTCCCGCCAGTGCGGTGGCGAACGGTCGCCTACTTGCCCGATTCATCAAGTGTGACGATCCGACCACCGTCCAGGAGATTATTCGCTACAACAACAGGCAGAATCCCACCCAGGCATCCGACTTCCGTAGCAACGACCGCGTCCAAGCCCGCCTTGTTAGCGAATTCACAAGCCTCGGGGTAGTGGGCTACAACGGCGGACGCAGAGGCGGCGCAGAGGATGTGATCCGTCGCCCTGGGGAGAATCAGCTTTCCGCAACTGTGGCGGCGCAGGCGCTAGCCGCCTTCCACGGTCGTCCCGATGTCGCGTACCACGCAAAGGGGCAGATCTGGGAAACAGATTCCATCTACAGCGAGGTCTTCCCCGAACGAACGACTGCTAAGCACATCCTATTCGCCTACAGCCTCCTGCGGGCCGTGGAGCAACAAAAGTTGGCCTTGGGCGCCAAGCCCATCGGCTCTCAAACACAGAGCGATAAGGACCTTGCCGCTTGGTTCGGGCTTCGTGGGTCGACCTTTCTGGCGGTAGCAGCGGTGGGAGCAGTCTGCGAGACAGTTCTTGGAGTCGCCATCCCAGACCGCTACTCCGTGAGCTTCAAGAAGCGCTTGTCCGTCGCGGAAGCAATCGCCGAATGGCAGCCGGTGCTACAGGCGGTCCTCGCTCTAGCCCCCACCCAGCTGAGCGCGCCTTTGATAGTCCCAGGAGCGTTGCGCAACAGGGTTGCAGTCGACAGCGCCATCAACAATTTCCGGGCCGTCCTAGTGGCGACAGCGACTATCAATCAGCCGATATACTCCTCGTTCTCGAAGCAAGTCACGCACAGCTAAAGGTTTAGCGACTGTCGCCCCCGGTCTCGGAGCACGGGTGACAGTCGTGCGTGTTTCGCATCTGAGACGACTACTGGCAGACAGCCAATGCCTCGGTCGAGCTCAGCAGACCATGGTGGCGAGCTGCCAGGCCTCGCACCAGGCACTCCGGGCCTCCGCCCCCGCCACCGCCGCCGCGCCGGCCCCGGTCTAACCGGTGGAGCCGCAGAGAGCGTAGCGGAACTTGACTCATAGTCCCTCGGCTTGAAGTCCGGTCACTGGAACCGTCGATCAGAACATGTCGTGGACCAGAGCACCGGAAGCGCAACAGTGGCAAGTCGAATTCGGCACCCGCCTGCGGGAACTGAGGAAGGTTCGCGGATGGTCACAGATGGAGTTGGCGAACGCCGCTGATCTTGACCCGACATACGTCTCATCCGTCGAACAGGGTCGTCGAAACATCGCCTTAGTCAATATACGGGTATTGGCCCAGGCCCTCGCGGTCGACCCAGCGGACTTCTTTCACAGCTCAACCGCACGACGGGAACAAGCCTCTCGGGGGCCTGCGGAATGAGCCCGGACAGCAGGGACCCAGCACCTGATCGATTCGCCAATGCGGGCGACATCGATCTGACGGGCCTCACTGAGACGCAGTTGAACATCCTCGCGTCGATGGCTGAGGCCATGCGCGTACCTGTCGATGTCTCGGATACTGACGGCAGTGATCTGGCTAGCGTTACGTTCATCGAGGCAATGTCTAACTTGCTCACTCTTCATCATGCCCAGCACGAAGAACCCCTGAACAAGAAATCGTTTGAGTATCTCTTCAAGACCTGCCTGATCGCCTCGGGCCGGCCAGCCCAGATGAACCCTTCTCCGGGTGACGAATCGTGGGACATTCGGGAAGCTGACATGCGTTGGTCCCTAAAGACCGAGGCCGCCAAAGGCATTAGTCCGAACATGATTCGGATTGAGAAGCTGATGGAGGCCCGTTGGGTCAGGGAGTCCAACACCCCCGCCCAATGCGCCCGGGAGGTGCGCCTACGTCTTCCTCAGCACATGCGGGACTACGACCGCATTCTCGTACTTCGAGCGTTTGCCAGACCTGGCGCCTACCTCTATGAACTAGTGGAAGTGCCCAAGGACCTTCTTGTTCGCGCCTTTACGACGGCCCGCCCAGCGGATTTCGAGAAGCAGGGATCCTCGATCAGCTTTGGGGCGAACTTCTCAGGCTCAGACGGCAAAAGGATCTTTCGGATGCTTCTTGATTCCAGTGTCGAGAAGATCCGCCTTTGGTACCAAAGGGATTCTGCGCGCGTCCACGGTCGATGGCTCGTGCAGGTGGATCGGGCTCAGGAGGCTCAGCAGAACGCGATCGAGGCCTGATGAGGCTTGCGGACAATATCCGCACTCGTCAGGTTCGTGCCGGCGAGGATTGTGCTGGCGAGGTCTGGCTTCTCACCAGTGAGGATCCAAGAGGCCACCCAGGCAAGCTGGTGAGAGATGAGCGGCGGGACGGCATCCCCGATCTGCCGGTACAGGTTCTTTCGACTGGTTCCGACGAACTTGTAGTCGATCGGGAACCCTTGCAAGAGGCCGAGTTCTCGCACGCTGCACTGCCTGTCCTGTTCAGGGTGCGCGTATCGCCCGTTGCCCACATGTGAACATTCCCGCTTGATTGTCGGGGCAGGCTTGTCCCACGACAATCGCCCGTAGATGTCGCAGTAGCTATTCAGTCGCCCCTTTTCGACAGCTCGCCACATCGACGGGATCAAGTGACGATGTTTCCCTTCATCCGCCAACAGGTCCGGCCAGCTTCCGCCGTTATGTGGAATAGCCTGTATCCGCTCTAGGGACGCACCTTCGAGATGCGTGCTCGTGTGGGAGGGGTCGCTTGGATGCGTCTCCCCCGACAGGATGGCGGGTAGGTCGCTAATTGCTCGCCGAACTGTCGTAGCCGCCGGTGACACTCCGAAGCCCTCCCAGAGGTCTTCCAATGTACGCATCTGGAGGTCCTTCTTTACGGCAATAACGACCGCGCGCTCCCGCTGCTGAGCCAAGCCGAACTCGCGAAGACGGTGAACACTGGCGTGAACTTGGTATCCGAGCCCGGTAAGGTTCTTTCGCAGGGCCAGGAAGTGACTGTTGAAGCGACCGTTCAAGAGTTGCGGAACGTTCTCCATCAACATGACGGACGGCGAAAGCAAGTCGGCATAGTCAGCCGCATGAGCAATCAGGCTGTTGCGAGGATCGTCCTCCGTACTGTTCTTTGCAATCGCCCGCGAGAAGCCCGTGCAGGGTGGGCACGCAAGCAGGACCGACAGTGGGTCGGTGGCATCGAGCTTCCAGGCTTCAACGACGTCTGTCGGGCTCGTTAGGCCGAGGTCCACCGCCTGGGGTGTGACCTTCATGTTGGCCTCATACGTTGCGTTGCATCCGATAGCCCCGGCGCCCGTGCTCGGCTTCCCGATCTCCGCGTCAGCGGCGGCCACCATCGCGAATGCAGGGTGCGCCGCGAAGCCGTAGCTCATGCCCCCGCCGCCTGAGAACAGGTCAGCGACGGCGCCCAGGTAGTTGGTCGACAAGGTGCCTCCGGTTCGTCTCGCCAGCGAGGCTAGCCACCGCCGCCGACAGGAACCGGGGTTGCGTGTCGTGTCGGAGGGTGCCTCCCTGCCTGGCCGTGCCAGCCGCACCTAGCGTCCCAGAGGCATCCTCCGTGGGCCCTGGTTATCCACAGCTCGTGATGGCCCTCACTAGCCTGATCACCCCGACGGGAGCCGGCCCCCATGACGCCACGGGGGTGCCGGAGGCAGGCGTACTAGCTGGAACGCGCCAGAGCCTCCCGATCGAGAGCGGCGGACCGGAGAACAGCCGCAACCGTGGCGGGCAGCCATGCGCGGCCACCACGAGCAGTCGGTATGCCGTCGGCGTTCAGCCGGTTGGCGATACCCGTGAGCGTGCCGCCCGCATTGCGCTCGGCAACGATCCGCTCCCTGATCGCTGGGGCAAGCGCACGGGGGCGTCCAAGCCGGGCGCCAGCAACCTTCTTGGCTTGCAGCGCCGCCGAAGTACGCTGACCGATCAGCCGCCGTTCGAACTCGGCAAAGCTGGCCATTACATTTGCCATAAGGGCACCGCTCGGGGTTGATGTATCGATCGCCAAGTCCAGGGCCACCAGTTCCCAACCCTGCCGCCTGGCCGTGTCCATCAAATTTGCGAAGTCAAGGAGCGACCGGCTCAGCCGATCCAACTTGCTGACGACCAAAACCCCAGCTTCCCCAGTCGCGAGCTGTTCAAGGGCCCATGCGATGCCGGGACGCGAGAGATTCTTAGCACTTACGCCTTCATCGCTGACGAACTCGACGTCCAGCCATCCGCGCTGGATGGCGGCTGCCTCAATGACTGCGCGCTGATCAGCAAGACCCAAGCCAGAAGCCCGCTGCTCGTCCGTCGATACGCGAACGTAGGCCAGAACCCGACTGCTAGTGCGCTTACCCATGAGAAGACCCTAAACAAAACGGTCGTTTTGTACAACCAGCGAGGTCTATGGGCGCACTATTGAGTGAAGCGGGGTCCGCTTGCTCCCTGTATCCGACTCCGAAACGCGAAAGTTCAACTTGGGGAGCTGGCAATTTGTTATCAAACTGCAATAAGGACCAGCGTCATCCGTCCTTGTCCGCAGACGTGTACCGGACTACCTAGAACGGCGCCGCTCATACTTCTCCGCCACACCCTTCACTTGGGCCAAATTATGCTCGGACCGAAACCTGCCCTCGGTACGCTTTACTGTCCCGTCCAGCGACAACTGAGAGGCCTAGAGAGCACTTACCACTCGACGCTATCGGCTTCCGTTGCCGACGATTCGGGCAGTGGCCACCGAGATACCGGGCCATCTTCCGTCTTCGCCTTCCGTATTGCATCCAGGGAAGCAATCGCATACCTCCTTAGAGGATCCTCCTTCCAACCCCTGTAGTTCTCGTGGCTCATGCGGATTGCCCGCATTCTCATCTGAATCTCTAGTTCCGTGTACGGGCTCTGATCCGCAGCGCCTCTTACCCCAGCGGCCGGCCCCCCTGCGGGTGTCCGAAGAGCATTAGTCGGCAAACTCTCTAACAGGTTAGAAGAACCAGAGGAAGACTTGATTAGGTTAGGGGAAGCTGACGGGCCAGGAGCGATAGCGACGGGCACGGAGGCTTCTGAGTCTATCGATTCAGGAACATCCAGAGAAAGAGAAAGACCATCCGAAGACAATGACTCCTGGCTCAGTCCCGACCCGCCAGGGGCGGGAGCGTCTTCTTTGCGTTCTCCTTCTACGTTCCCCTTCTTGTTCTTCTTCTTGTTTACCTTTGGGGTAGGTTCCGCCGCACCCTCTTCTTGTCGAGCGCCCCTGGGGGAGTCCGATCTGCCGCTAGAGGGGGTCTGTTCTACCGACTCGCCTGCCCGGGAAACCGTTACGGACTCACGATCCGCCAACGTCAGCCAGCCAGATTCGTCGTCCTGATCGACTTCTTCTCGCACGGGGACATAGGTCGCTAAGACGTCGGCATTGACTCGGTAATGAGTAGGCTGCTCCCTGACTGGCTTACTAAGCAACAGGTCTCGGGACAGCAATGAATCTCTGGTCTTCCTCCACAGCTCGATCCCCATGCCCATTTCGGCCTTGGAGTTCTCCTTTGAGCGACGGTACACACCCCGCGACTCGATTATGAACAGGAAGAGCTTTTCGTTGCGGTTCAGGCCAACTGCATCCCTAATGTCCCAAAGCACATGAACCCTCATGCCTGTCACGTTCTTGCTGTCGTTCATCTACTCACTTGCCTCGTCGCCGCATGCCGCTTAGTGGATCGCCGGTCTGACGCTAAGGGGTTACGCGGACGGAGTGCAAGCAGCCTTTGCATTGTTGAGCAGGAATGCAGGTTTCCCTGATTCTTGCATTCCCTGATGAGGGTCCTGACCTGGAAGGATGCGGGAAGAATGCAATGACAATGCAGGATGTGATGTCGGCCACACCGCCCATGGCTCCATGTATGCCACTCAGAAGGCGCCCAGGTCCTCCACGGCCCTTTCAAGATCACCTGCTGCTGCCCTGGCGTAGTGCGTGAAAGTGACCCTCACGTTGGCGTGACGCATGAGCTTCTGTACGACGTGGGGAGGGAGACCCTGGGCAATCAGATGGTTGCAATACCAAGTTCGCAGTTGGTGCGGGTTGAGATGGATGCCCAGCCTGTTCCCGGCGTTGAGCAGGGCCTTGCGCACAGCTTTGGGTGATACCGGCGCTGAGAGCTCCTGTGCCCGCTCGGCTAGCCACAGGGGTAGCGGCACCCTCCCCTGCCTTGATTTCGTCGGCACAAGGCGTCTGGTGGTTTCGTCCACCTGCTGACCGACATCGAGCCAACGACCCTTGATGTCGGCACGCGTGGTCGCCGCCAGCTCCCCTAAGCGCAATCCTCCATACATAGCAAGAAGAAGTCTCGTCTCGTGCGGACACGTCATCAGTGCCAAGCGAAGAGTGTCTTCGTCCGGCAGGTCATAGTCCCGGGGGATGGCCGCCGGCACCCGTAGGGCCTTGACGGCAGGATGAGGGACACAGGCTTTCAAGGCGATGATGCACTTACGGCGGGTGTTCTGGTTCTTGATCCCGAGAAGAGCGTCGTTGAGGTCGGCGACGGCGAGCGTCTCTGTCTCTAGATCGAAGAACGGGCGAAGAGAGATCAAGTACTGCCGCCGGGTTGACGGCCTTATGTCCTTGATGACGAGCGACTCCATGACAACATCGCGCAGAGAACCCACGACTCACAATCCCTTCTAGAAATGTGAGCGAGGTCACAGTATGGGTCGGGCATCCGAGCCCCACCCGCCCCACCGAACGACGCTCGCGGTCCCGCCTCGTGCTCGACGGCGCCTCCGTTTCCGCTGTTGGTCGCTGAGCTGGCGTTTCCGCCGGGCAGGGGTGGAGGGTGCGGGATGAACACGGTCCGCTTCACGACGTGCACAGGGTCGGTTGCCGCAGTCTCGCTGCTCGTCGCTGCCTGTGCTTCCGATGATGCAAGGCGCGACGGCGGCCTGGCCTCCCCCGAGGCCGTCATCGCCTGCTCCGACCACGTCTTCTGGGGCACCGTCCGGGGGACGACGGAGCGAGCCGGTGGCCTGCACGTCACCTTCACGGTGGATGACTGGGTCAGGCCGGCATCGGGCGACCTCCAGGTCACGCTCGTCGCCGATGATCCGACCGAGAATGTCGGCGCCCCCGACTGGACCACATCCGAGCGACTGCTGGTGATCGACGGCCGTGAGTCCCCGCTGGAGTGGATCCAGGGCGAGGCGGCGGAGGAGTTCGTAGCCGCCTGGGAAGCTGCGGATTCCTCGCTGTCCTGCCCAGAGCACTACTAGAAGTCAGATAGCCACACCTCCCGGAGATGCACAGTCCCTGACAGCCGCCGGCTCTCACGCCTGTTTCGGAGTCCGTGATCGGCAGCAGGAACGTCGTGCACATCGAGCCTGCGCCATCTCGATCACTGCTGCGCCGTCCGTCGCCGAGACGCGTGCGCGGCAGCGCCGATGTGGGCTGAGGTCAGGGTTCTGGAGCCCAGGGTCGTGATGTTCGGCGCCCTCACGGGCCGTGGCCGGCGCAGTCGGTGCCGTGTGCGGCTCGGCTGACGGAGACGACTCCTCCGCTCCAGCGCATCGGCAGCTCGCGCTGGCCGGGGCTCGGAGAGTTGTCGCCGGTACCCACTGGGTTCCTCGGGAAGCGCCTTTCCGGGCAACGGTGCGACGCTCCTGATGTGATGGCCCCGCTCACGGTCGCGGAGACGCTGTGCGGCCCACCGACCGACGCCGACGGGGCCCACGCGACGTTGCCGCGGGAGTCCGGCCTCTACGCCTGGTGGGCTCCGCCGGGAAGCCTGTCGGACGGGAGCGGTCCCGCGCATCCGTCCGTCGACGGGCTGGAACTGCTGTACGTCGGGTTGGCGCAGAACCTGCGCACCAGGGTGGGCCGCAACCATCTCCGAGGCCCGACCGGGTCCTCCACGCTGCGCCGCGCCCTCGTTGCGCCGCTCATGTCGTCCGAGGGCTACCGCACCCGCTGGACGACGGACCGCGTCGTCCCCGTCGACGCGGACGAGGAACGGCTGTCCGATTGGATGCGCGCTCACCGCCGCACGAGCCGCCTACCGCGCGTCGGCCGGGCCCCGACCGCAGCGCACCGGCTGATCCTCGCCGAGGCACGACCCCGTGCCAGGATCGCGAGGGTGACGAGATACCGCGCGTCGGTGACCTACACCGTGGAGGTCGTCGATCAGGCGGCCGTGTCGGCTGCCGGCGCAGCTGCCTGGCGGGCGGCGGACGGGGGCTGGGCGGTCAAGGTGGAGGAGGACGGCCGGGTCGTCGAGGCGACCGCCGAGGAAGCGGCTGCTGCACGCCCGGACGCCGAGGCCAGCATCGCTCTCGCACTGGGGCAGCAGGGCTACCCGTCCGTCCCAGGGGTGCAGTTCCACACGATGTCCGTCGATGTCGTCACGGCGGCCCCGGAGAAGGAGTAGGCGGCCGGCGCAGATGTCCGGTCCACCGATCCGTGGCGCCTCAGGTGGCTGGGCCTGGCGCGAGCCCGCTCAGCCGGTGAGCAGGAGCCAGAGCGGCACCGTTCCCAGCGCGGCGGTGGTCGCGACCGAGATGTGCGCCGACACGAAGCCGCCGTTGCCGCCCATCCGCGCCGTGAGCACGTAGGACGCGGTGGCCGGGGGCACCACCGCGAAGGCCAGCACGACCGCCCGCTGGTCGCCCTCGACCCCGAGCAGGGCCAGCAGGGCCAGGGCGGCGGCGGGCACCACGAGCAGCTTGACCGCCGCCAGGTACCCGGAGAGCAGCCACCCGCTGGGGTCGAGCTCTCGCAGACGGAGCGCCGCGCCCACCGTCAGCAGCCCCAGCGGGACCGCCGCGGCCGCGATCCGGCCGAGCGTGGCGTCGACGGGCTCCGGCAGCGCGAGCCCCGCCACGTTGCCGAGCAGGCCGACGACGGTCGCGACGATCAACGGGTTCCGGACCACGGCGCCGAGCGCGCTCACGACGGCGCCGCGACCGCTCGACGTGGCCGTGCCCCGGGCGAGCGCCAGCACCGCGAGGACGTTGACCGCCGGCACCGTGACGCCCAGCAGCACGCCCATGAGCGCGAGCGCGGCCGGTCCGCGGTCGTCGACGAGGGCCAGGGCGAGGTAGGTGTTGAAGCGGAACGCCGTCTGCCAGCCCGAGGCGGCGGTCACCCGGTCGACGCCCGGGAACCAGCGCACCAGCCCACCCACCAGCGCGCCCGCGGCGAGCGCCCCGAGCGCCGCCAGCAGGGCGCTGCCGGTCCCGCCCGCGGCCAGGTCGGCGGCCAGCGTCGTGCGCAGCAGCAGGGCCGGGAACAGCACGAAGTACACGAGGCGCTCGAGGTCGACCCAGAAGCCCGGCGACCGCCAGGCCCAGCGGCGCAGCAGCACGCCCAGGACGATGAGCGAGAACTCCGGCAGCACGACCGCCGCCGCCTCCACGCGGGCAGAGTAGCCAGCGGGCGGAACGGCCTCAGCCCGGGCGCGAGCCGTACCGCTCCTCCAGCGGCATGGTGTCCGCGGGGTCGAGCAGGTCGACCACCTCCGACAGCCCCCGCACCGGATCCTGGGGGTCGACGACGTTCACGCCGATCGAGTTCAACGGCTGCAACGCGCTCTGCCACACCAGGCGCACCGCCTCCTCGTGGATGGCGCGCGGGTCGGCGCCCGGCTCCGCCGTGACGTCCACCGTGCTGCTCGCCGGGTCCGTCGCCGTGTCCTTGTAGCGGAATTCGACGGCGGCGACGTCGTCCCGGGCGAGCAGCCCGGCCTCGACGGCGGCACCGATGCCGGCAGCGTCCGGGGACGGGGCCGGCGGCGTCCCACCGCCCCCACCGGAGCAGCCGGCCACGGCGAGCAGCACCGCCGCGGGCACGAGCAGGCGCACGTACCGCTCACCCCCTGCTGATCGAGTAGACGCGGGCCACGACGGTCACGTCGTCGCCGGGCCCGGCGAGGAAGGGTGCCGCGCTCGCCCGGTAGGCCGCAAGCGAGGGGTCCTCGCTGCGGTCGACGGCCCGGGCGCCGTGCAGGTAGCTGTTCCGGAGCCCGTGGTCGGTGCCGAGGCCCCCGGTCCGCCGCTCGAAGGTCACCGTGGTCACGTTCGCGTCGTCGTCGTTGTCCCGGCCGTCCAGGTGCGGGACGACGTCGTGGACGTTCTCCAGCGCCAGCACCCGCACCCGCGCGGGCACCTCCACCCGGCCGATCGGCGCACCCGCGGTGAGCACGCAGCGCACGTCGTAGGGGAAGTCCGCCGTCCCCGCGTCGTGCGCCGCCTGCGCGGCCACCATCCCGCCCTGACTGTGCCCCACGAGCAGCACCGGGTCGGCGGGCCCGGCGCCGGCCCGCCGCAGCGCCTCGGCGATCGCCCGCTGCCGCGTCGTGACGTCGCCGCCGAGCACCCGCAGGTTGGTGCCGAGGTCGTTGGTCGCCGGGTTGACCCCGCCACCGGGCAGGTCCCAGTCCTGTGTCCCGGGGATGTCGACGACGTAGGCGGTGGTGCCGTCGGCGCGGGTGAGCACCCGGACGCCGATGTGGTCCCGGTCGGCGTCCGATTCCTCCGACCGCAGGTCGACCGCCGCCAGCAGGTCCGCGACGCCCCGGGGCGGCCGGACCGCGGCGGCGCGGACGTCGTCCGGCCGCGCGGCCACGACAGGTGCGCCGTCCGGCCAGAGCCGGCCCAGCCGCGCGGCCGCGGACCGGACGTCGCCGCCGCCGAACCACGGGGAGAGCCGCCCGCCGGTGCTCAGGCCCAGCCGCGACGCCGCACCGGGGGCGGCGTTGACCAGATGGTCGACCACGCCCGGGTGCTCGGCCAGCCACCCCTCGGGGTCGTCAGCCAGGTCGCGCGCCCCGTCGACGGCGCCGACCGGGTCGGTCAGGACCCGCCCGGCCCCGAGGACCAGCAGGCCGCCCACGGTCGCCTCCGGGAAGAAGCCGGCCGCCCAGTGCAGGTCGTCGGCCAGGCCGGCGAGCGCGGCGTCCGCGGCCGCGTACGCCTCGGCCGCTGCCCGCAGGGTCGCCGCGCGCGCGGTGAACGCCACGGCGAGCGCCGTGAGGCCACCGGCGCCGTCGAGCGCTGCCAGCAGCGCCGCCTCGAAGCGGGCGACGCCGACGGGGTCGAGCACCGCCGACGCGAGCAGGTCCGGGTCGGCCAGCATGCCGTGGCAGAGCGCGCTCGTGGTGGCCAGCGCCTCGGCCAGGTCGAGGCTGCTGCCGGCCAGGGCGGAGAGGTCGGCGAGGTCGGCCTCCACACCGCCCGCCCCGCCGCGGACCTCGATGGCGGCGCCGGTCACCACAGGCCCGCGCTGCTCAGCCGGGCCGAGACCGTGCGCCATGCCTCCGCACCCGCCTCGGGCAGCTCCCCCACCACGTCGGCGACCTCCTCGAGCAGGTCGCCGCCCCGGGCCGCCTGCTGCTCCAGCCACGAGCGGACCGCCTGCTCGGCGCGGGCGATCGCCGCCAGCCGCGCGCGCACCTCGTCGGCGTGCCGGCGCAGCAGGCCGGCGGCGTGCGCCATGGCATCGGCCGCGGCGTCGACGGCCGCGCAGTCCCGGGCTTGCTGGCGGCGGTAGGCCGTGGCGGCGTCGGAGACCCAGCGGGTGCGCGCTCCCGCGCGCCGGTGTTCCTCCCCCGCCGCCCGCACCGCCCCGGCACGCCGGACCAGCTCGGCGGCCAGCCCGTCCAAGGCGTCGGGATCCCCGTACGCACCCACCGCGGCCTCCTCCCGGTTGCCTGACCAGAACGGAGCCTAGGAACGCCGATGCCCTCCCCGCGGGGCCCGGCCGGGGTCTGTGGGAAGCGGCCAGGGCTGTTGATGGATGCTGGCCCGATGACCGGCGCACCCGTCTCCCGAGCCCTCGTGCAGACCGTCCTCGCCATTCCGCTGCACCGGTTCCTCGGCGTCGAGCTGCGCGACGAGGCGGACCCGGCGGCGGGCATCCGGTTCCCCGTGGGCCCGGCCGCGCAGAACCCGGCCGGGATGCTGCACGGCGGCGTCGTCTACGCCCTGCTGGACGTCGCCTCGTTCCTCGCGCTGCTCCCCCACCTCGGCGACGGCGAGCACGCCGTCACCCACGACGTCTCGGCCTCGCTGCTGCGGCCGGTGGGCGCCGGGTCCGCGGTGGAGGTCACCGCCTCCGTGCTGCGCCGTGGCCGGGCGGTCGCGTTCATGCGGGCGGAGGCCACCGTCGACGGCGTCCTGGTCGCCACCGGCCAGGTCACCAAGACCGTCGTCGCCCCCCGCTGAGCCGCATCACCAGAGGGAGATCGACCGGCGGAAGATGCCGGCGAGGTCGTCCTCGGTGACCGCCCGGGGGCAGGTGGCCAGCAGCCGCTGCTGCTTCATCGCGCCGTCGACCAGGTCGGGGATGTCGCCCTCGCCGAACCCGACCGCGCCCACCCCGTTGGGGATGTCGATGTCGCGCATCAGGTCGGCCAGCACCGTGGGCAGGAACTCCGCGGCGTCGGCCGGGCGGTCGGCGCCGGGCGCGAGCAGCTCGGCGGCGCGGACGTGCCGCTCCGGCGACGCCTCGAACGTGAAGCGGAACGCCTCGGGCGCGGTCAGCGCCACCGACATCCCGTGCGGCACCATCGCCTCGTCGCCCGGGTAGTCCTCGGGGTGGAAGTCCTTCACCTGCCCGGCGATGGGGTAGGCGTTGGCGTGCGGGATGTGCACGCCGGCGTTGCCGAAGCCCATGCCGGCGAAGGTGGCCGCGATCGCCATGTCGAAGCGGGCCTGCGCGTCGTCCCCGTCCCGGACGGCCTTCCGGAACGACCCGGCCAGCAGGCTCATGGCCTTCTCCGACCACATGTCCGAGATGGGGTTGGAGCCGCAGTAGGGCACCCGCTGGTCGGGGCTCTTGCGGTCGTAGGTGGTGTACCAGCGGGCGGTGTAGCTCTCCAGCGCGTGGCAGAGGATGTCCATGCCCGAGGCCGCCGTCACCCCGGGCGGCTGGCTCAGCGTGAGGTCGGGGTCGATGACGGCCAGGGTGGGCCGCAGCCACGCGTGGCTGATGCCGCTCTTCACCCGTTGGGCGATCACGTCCATCACGCAGATCGTGGTGCTCTCGGAGCCGGTGCCGGTCGTCGTCGGGACGGCGACCAGCGGCTTCAGCGGCTGCGACGGCGCCTGCCCCTTGCCGACCGGCACGTTGACGTAGTCCATGAGCTCGCCAGGGTTGGTGGTGAGCAGGTTGATCGCCTTCGCGGTGTCGATGCTCGACCCGCCGCCGACGGCGACGAAGGCGTCCCACGGGCCCGAGGACCGCGCCTCGTCGATCGCGTCGACCAGGCTCACGTCGGTCGGCTCGACGTGGACGCCGTCGAACACCCGGGCCTCGATGCCGAACTGCGCCATCTGGTCGGCCACCCGCTGCGGGTGCCCGGTGGCGGCCACCCCGGGGTCGGTCACCACCAGCACCCGGCGCACGCCGTACCGGCTGAGGTCGAAGCCGATCTCGTCGGAGGCGCCGTTGCCGAACTTCAACTGCGGCGCCCCGTAGGTGAAGACGGACTCCGGGTTGCCGGGCACGGTGCTGGTCACGGGGTCTCCCTGCGGCTCGGACGGCGCACCGGGTGGTGCGCGATCGCACCGAATGTTGCACGCCGGTTGTGGCGCCACCACACCCGGCGGATAGTCCGGAGCGCCGCCCCGACCGTCCGACGGACGGGGGACCGCCCAGCCCCGGAGGTGTCCGTGACCGACCCCCTCGTGACCGCGCCGCGCTGCGGTGCGCTGCTCGGGGACGCAGCCACCCACGGGGCGGGCGGTGTGACCGCTGACGAGATCCGCCGCGCCCGAGCTCGCCGAGGCCGCCGGCACCCCCGTCGTCATCGAGCAGCGCCATGAGCGGCTACGACGACCGGCCGTGGCTGGCGCTCTACGGCGACCAGCCGGCCGACTACGCGATCGAGTTCGACACCGCCCTGGAGATGTTCCGGGCGGGCGTCGAGCGCGACCCCGACGGCGTGGCGCTGCGGTACTTCGACGGGACGATCACCCGCCGGGAGCTCGACGAGCTCAGCGACGCCCTCGCCGCCGGGCTGCTCGCCCGCGGCTTCGGGCCGGGCGACCGGCTGGCGGTCTACCTGCAGAACGTGCCGCAGTTCGTCATCGCCATGGTCGCCGCCTGGAAGGCCGGCGGGATCATGGTGTCGATCAACCCGATGAGCCGGGCCCGCGAGCTCTCCTACCTGCTCGAGGACTCCGGCGCCACCGTGCTGCTGTCGCTGGAGACGCTCTACGACCAGGTGGGGCGCGAGGTGGTGCCCGGTACCGGCGTGCGCCTGGTGCTCACCACCAGCGAGCTGGAGTTCCAGACCCGCGACGACGAGCGGCTCTTCGCCGGCACCACCCGGCAGCGGCACGAGGGGACGACGGACTTCGCCGAGTTCGTCGCCGTCCACCGCGGCCGAGTGCCGCCGCCGGTCGGCCTGCGCTCCGACGACGTGGCGTTCCTGACCTACACCTCGGGCACCACGGGCGTGCCCAAGGGGGCGATGAACACCCACCGGAACGTGGTGTTCACCGCCCAGGTCTACCGCGACTGGGTGCACGCGGGCCGGGACGGCGCGATCTTCGGCGTCGCCCCGCTGTTCCACATCACCGGGCTGATCGGGCACATCGCCGTCAGCCTGCTCGTGCCCGCCCCGCTGGTGCTGACCTACCGGTTCGAGCCCCAGGTCGTGCTCGACGCCTTCGCCGAGCACCGCCCCGCCTTCACCATCGGCGCGATCACCGCCTTCACGGCGCTGCTAGACGCCCCGGGGTTCAGCAAGGCCCACGTCGCCTCGTTCACCTCCATCTACTCCGGCGGGGCGGCGATCTCCCCCACCGCGGAGCAGAACTTCCTGGCGGCCACCGGCAAGCCGGTGCACAGCGCCTACGGCCTGACCGAGACGACGTCGCCGATGACGGTGGCCCCGTTCGGGGCGCCGTCACCGGTGGACCCCGTCTCGGGCGCGCTCTCGGTCGGCGTCCCCGCCCCGAACACGGTGGTGCGCATCCAGGACGACGAGGGGCGCGACCTGCCGCTGGGCGAGGTCGGCGAGATCGTCGCCGAGGGCCCGCAGGTGGTGGCCGGCTACTGGGGCAAGCCCGAGGAGACCGCGGCCGGGCTGCCCGGCGGTGCGCTCAAGAGCGGGGACGTCGGCTTCATGAACGCCGAGGGCTGGGTGTTCATCGTCGACCGCAAGAAGGACATGATCAACGCCTCGGGCTACAAGGTGTGGCCCCGCGAGGTCGAGGACGTGCTCGCCGAGCACCCGGCGGTGCGCGAGTCGGCGGTGGTCGGCGTCCCCGACGAGAAGCGCGGCGAGACGGTGAAGGCGTTCGTCAGCCTCCGGCCCGGGGCGAGCACCACGCCGGAGGAGCTGATCGCGCACTGCAAGGTACGGATGGCGGCCTACAAGTACCCGCGCAGCGTGGAGCTGGTCGAAGAGCTGCCCAGGACGGTGACCGGGAAGATCCTCCGCCGTGAGCTGCGGGGGCGGTAGCGCGGTCGGAAGGCCGGGCCGAGGGGTCGGAAGGCCGGGCCGAGGGGCCCGGCCGACGTCCAGGAGCGGGTGGACGGACGAGTTCCGGCTCCGGAACCTCAGCGCGATGCCGTCCCGGCGGATATCGTTCAGCCCCTCCTCCCCGGGCGTTGCCCCGGCTCGCCGACCCTGGCGGTGATGACGATGACCAGCTCGCCCCCGCCCGCACCGGGAGCCGATCCGGCGCGTGGCCCGCAGCCCGTCTCCCCTGACCCCGGAGCCGCCCGCCCGGCGCGGCGACCGTCACCGGTCCCGCGCGATCCCGCCGCCGTCCGGCGGCCGGCAGCCCCGGTGCGCCGGCGCCTGGTACCGCAGCGGTCGGCACCACCACCGCCGTCGCCGCTGGCCCGCTACCACGCCCAGCTGCTGGCCCGCCGCCGGCTGCGGGCGCTGGCCGCGATGACCGGTGGGTTGGGCTCCGCCGCCGTGCTGGCGCTGAGCGGCTCCGTCCTGCCGGGCGCCGGAGCCCTGCCGGCCGCCGGAGCCCTGCCGGTGGCCGCCGACGACGCGCTGGACCCGCAGGCCTGGGTGTTCCCCGAGGACGCCGGCATGGGGCCGCTGGTCATCCCGACGATCGGTGCCCTGCCCCCCGGCTCAGCCGACTGGTTCACCCCCGGTGCTCCCGCCCCGGCGGTCAGCTCCTTCCGGCCGGCAGCCCGTCCGGCCGACCCCGACCCCGACCCCGACCCCGAGCCCGCCCTCGACGTCGATCCCGGCCCACCGGCGGCGCGCGTCACCGAGCCGCCCCCGTCCGCGGCGGTCCGGGGCGAGTCGCGAGACCAGGCCGTCGCACCGCCCACCCACCCGGCACCGTCGGACGGGCCCACCGCACCGGCCACCACCCGACCACCGTCCGGCCCGTCCTCGTCGGTGCAGCCGTCCCCGGCGACGACCCTTCCGCCCACCGACCCGTCGCCCGCCGAGCCGTCGCCCACCGACCCGTCGCCCACCGACCCGTCGCCCGCCGACCCGTCGCCGGTCGACCCATCCCCGGCCGAGGAGCCACCCGCCGAGGAACCACCTCCCGTCGAGGAGCCGCCCGCCGAGGAACCACCCCCGGTCGAGGAACCGCCGCCCACCGAGGAGCCGCCGCCCGCCGAGCCCGTGCCCGTGGTGCTGGCACCCGGGGCGTCGGTAGAGGTGCTCGATCCCGCGACGAGCGGCCCGGCGCTCTCGGTCACGCTGAAGCAGGTGCGCGCCGGCGTCTCCTGCGCGGACGCCTCCGTCGTCCCGGGCAACGGCACGCTGGTGGCGGTCCGGATCACCGTGACCACCGGCGCCGATCTCTCCGTCCTCCGTGGCGAGCGCCGCGTCTCGCCCGGCGACTTCCGCCTCGTCGCGGACGACGGGTCCGTGGCCGGCGGCAGCGCGCCGGCCGGGGTGTGCGACACCGGGGCGGCCGCCTTCCCGGCGGCACCGCTCGCGCCCTCCTCGGCGGTCACCGGCACCGTGGTGCTGGACGTGCCGGCGCTGTCGGGCACGGTGGTCTTCCGCCCGGCGTGGCTGCCCTGAGCAGGCGGGTGAGGGAGCGAGGCGCGGCGCGCTGCGGCAGGGTGGGGGCATGACGACGCCGGACCCCGAGACGCCGCAGCCGCGCGACATCGCCCTGGAGCAGGAGTCGCCCGAGATGGCGGCGTCCTTGGAGGCGCAGAGCGCTCCCCGCGAGGCGCCGCAGGGAGACGAGGGCGACGTGGAGGGCCACCCCTCCTAGGACTCAGGCGCGCGACCCGCCGGTGAGCTGACGGGCGGCGATGCGCCCGTCGGCCACGTAGTACAGCGTCGTCCCCGGGCTCAGCGGGGTGTCCCACGGGGGGCTGACCGCGAGCCCCTCGGGGCCGCGCACCGCCAGCACGGTGGCGCCGAAGGTCGCGCCGAAGTGGCGCTGGCACTCACCGAACGTGCCGTGCGGGAAGCCCGGGGGCACGATCAGCGAGTACGTGTTGCGCCCCCCGTGGGTCATCAGCTCGCTGTAGACCTGCGTGATGCCCGGGTCGTTCGCCTCCTCGGTGAGCAGCGAGGGCATGTGCCACTGGACCGCCTGCACCCCGGCGCTGACGTAGCGCAGGGTGTCCCGACGCTCCAGGTCGCGCAGCGCGGCGACGAGGTGCACACCCGGGTGGGCGTGCTCGACGGCGACCGCCACGGCGAGCGTCTCGTTGTCGTCGCGGACGTCGACGACCACCGTCCGGGCCTGGCGCACGCACGCCCGCCGCATGACGTCCTCGTGGGTGAGGTCGCCGCGGACGAAGTGCACCGCGGGTTCGTCGGGCATCGGGTTCTCCGAGACGTCCTCCCAGGCGCAGAGCGCGACCTGGGTGCGCCCCTCGGCGGTCAGCTCCGCGACGATCCGCTCGGTGCGCCCGGGCCAGTAGCCCAGCAGCACCACGTGGTCGGACAGCTCCAGGGGGACCACACCTCTCAGACGCCGGCCCCGCAGCGACTGCAGGGCCTCGGACAGCTGGGTGAACAACAGGGTCAGGGTCACGATGCCGCCCACGATCACGTAGGCGCCGACCAGCCGGCCGGGGATCGAGCTCGGGAAGACGTCGCCGTAGCCCACGGTCGCGGCGGTGACCAGGAAGTACCACCAGTAGGTGCCCGGCGCGGTGATCGCGCTGCCACCGGGCTCCACCAGCGCCATGGCCAGCCAGCTGGACAGGAAGACGAACACCGCGACCGCCAGCGGCAGCCGCCAGCCGCTCAGGCGCAGCCGGACGAACCGGGCGAAGTGGACGAAGAACGGCAACGGAGCTCCAGGGGCGGGAACCGGGACGACGCAAGCTACCGCGACGCGCCCGGTGGCAGCACGACCCCGACCACCCGCGCGGCCAGCTCGGCCAGCACCCGCGGGGCCTCGGCGAGGCAGCGCCGGACGTCGGGCTCGACCTCGGTCAGCGCGTGCCCGGCCACGAACCCCGCCGCCCGCAGCCGCTCCGGGGCCAGCCGCACCGCGCCGGCCAGCGCGAGGCACGGCACCCCCGCCGCGGCCGCCCGGGCCGCGACCTCCGCCGGGGCCTTGCCGCGCAGCGTCTGCTCGTCGAGCGACCCCTCGCCGGTGATCGCCAGAGCGGCGCCGGTGAGCGCGTCGTCCAGCCCGACCAGGTCGCAGACGTAGCGGGCACCGGAGCCGACGCCCCGGGCGATCGTGGCGGCCAGGCCGCCCGCCGTGCCCCCGGCCGCACCCATCGCCGGCCGGCCGAGCAGGTCGACACCGAGGTCACGCCGCACGACGGCGGCGAACCGGCTCAGCGCGGCGTCGAGCACCGCGACCTGCTCGGGTGTCGCCCCTTTCTGCGGGCCGAAGACGGCCGCGGCCCCCTCCGGCCCGGTCAGCGGGTTGTCGACGTCGACGCCGACGACCAGCTCCGTCCCGTGCAGCCGGGGGTCGCGCGCCCCGACGTCGATGCGGTCGAGCCGGGCCAGCCCCGCGCCCCCGCGCGGCACCTCCCTCCCCTCGGCGTCGAGCAGCCGGACGCCGAGCGCCTGCAGCAGCCCCGCGCCGCCGTCGGTCGTCGCGCTGCCGCCGGCCCCGAGCACGATCCGCCCGGCCCCCGCGTCCAGCGCCGCACGGACGAGCTCGCCGACGCCGTACGTGGTCGCGGTGAGCGGCGCCGGGCGCTCCAGCAGCCCGAGCCCGGCCGCCGAGGCGAGCTCCAGCACCGCCGTCGTCCCGTCGACGGCGAACACGGCGTCGACCGGCCGGCCGTCCGGCCCGCTGACCCGGGCGGTGCGGGCCCGGTACCCGGCGCGGAGCGCGGCGGCCACCGTGCCCTCGCCGCCGTCGGCGACCGGGCGCAGCACCACCTCGGCGTCCGGGCGGGCCCGCAGCACGCCCTCGGCGACCGCCTCGGCGGCGCGGTCGGCGGCGAGGCTCCCCTTGAACGAGTCGGGCGCGATGACGACGTGCACGCCGGGCAGCATGCCGCAGATCGCCGTACGTTCGAGGTCGTGACCGCCGACACCCCCGACTTCTACGCCATCGAGGACCTCCTCGAGCCCGCCGAGATCGAGCTCCGCGACCGGGTGCGCGCCTTCTGCGACGCAGAGGTCATCCCGCACATCAACGACTACTGGGAACGCGCCGACTTCCCGTTCGAGATGGCGAAGCAGCTGGCCGGGCTGGGCATCGTCGGCGGCACCATCGACGGCTACGGCTGCCCCGGGATGAGCAACGTCGCCGCCGGCCTGGTCGCGGCCGAGCTGGCCCGCGCCGACGGCAGCATCGGCACCTTCAACGGGGTGCACAGCTTCCTCGCGATGCAGTCGATCGCGGTCCTCGGGGACGAGGAGCAGCGGGAGCGCTGGCTGCCGGCGATGGCGCGGCTGGAGAAGATCGGCGCCTTCGGCCTCACCGAGCCCGCCCACGGTTCCGACGCCGTGGCGCTGGAGACCTCCGCCCGCCGCGACGGCGACGCCTACGTGCTCAACGGGCAGAAGAAGTGGATCGGCAACGGGTCGATCGCCGACTACGTGATCATCTGGGCCCGCGGCGAGGACGGGGCCGTCGGCGGCTATGTCGTCGAGAAAGGCAGCCCCGGCTACGAGGCCACGGTCATGACCGGCAAGACGGCGCTGCGGGCGGTGTGGCAGGCGGAGATCACGCTGACCGACGTCCGGGTGCCCGCGGAGAACAAGCTGGCGAACTGCCACTCGTTCAAGGACGTCTCGCAGATGCTCGACCGCACCCGGTACACCGTCGCGTGGCGGGCCCTGGGACTGGCGACGGCGTCCTACGAGCTGGCGCTGGCGCACGCGATGCAGCGCGAGCAGTTCGGCCAGCCGATCGCCGGCTTCCAGCTGGTGCAGGACAAGCTGGCCCGGATGCTCGCCGAGATCACCTCGATGCAGCTGATGTGCTGGCGGCTGTCGAAGCTCGCCGACGCCGGCCGGATGACCGCGGCGATGGCGTCGCTGGCGAAGATGAACCACGCGGCGAAGGCCCGGGCAATCGTGGCCGACGCGCGGGACATCCTCGGCGGTGACGGGATCCTGCTGGACCACCACATCGCCCGGCACCACGCCGACATGGAGGCGATCTTCACCTTCGAGGGAACCGATTCGGTGCAGGCGCTGATCGTCGGCCGCGCGGTCACCGGGATGTCGGCGATCAGCGGGCGCAAGCCCGACAAGGGCTGAACAGATCGGCCGGCTGCGGCCGGCCGGTCCGGGCGCGGTGCCCGGGGGTCAGCGGGCGGTGGTCAGCCGGCTGTCGACGGCGGTGAGGCGCGCGCACTCCGGGCAGCCGGTGCGGCCGACGCCGACGCGCTCCCACTTCTGCGTGCCCCAGATCTGGACGATGGCCCCGCAGACGGCCAGCTCGACCTCGCCGTCCAGCTCGGCCGGCGGGCGGTGCGCCTCCACGGCGTGCCACGGGTAGCTCTGCTCGGTCCGCTGCCCGCCCGACCAGCGGTCGGGACGGGCGAATCCCACGGCGTACGTGTCCACGGGTCACACGTGCCCCGGATCACCGGAGCTCAATCCCCCCCGATCGGGCGAATGCGGCTCCGGGTCGGACGCACCCTCGCCACCCTGCGTCACCGACCCACCCGGGGCGCCGGCGCCGACCGCCACACCTCCGGGGACCGCGTCCCCGCGCTACCGTCGGAGGCTCGCGCGGGAGGTGCACGCAGATGGACCCGATCAGCCTGCTGGTGGGTGCGGGGCTGCTCGGCGCCGGCTTCCTGGCCGGGCGCCTCGGCCGGAACCGGGCCGGCGCCCCACCCCCGCCGGTGACGCCGCTGTGCGGCTGCGGCCACACGCTCAGCCAGCACGACACGGCGGCCAACACCTGCTACGCCGAGCTGCGCCGCGACACCTACGACAAGCGCGGGCGCTGGTCGGGGCACAGCTGGGTGCCCTGCACCTGCCGCCAGTACGTGGGCCCGCGACCGGTCGACGAGGTGTTCGTCCCGCGGGTGCTCCCGCCGGCCCACTGAACGCGCCCCCGCGCGGGCATGCAGCCCGGGTGAGCACCCCGTCCGGGCGCCCCCGCCCCGCCCGTACCGACGACCTGCTGGCGCTGACCGAACCGGCCCGCGCGCTGGTCAGCGCGGGCGCGCTCGCCGTCGGCGCCCCGCTGCTGCGCCGGGCACCGCGCGGCGAGCCGCACCCGGTCGTCGTCCTGCCGGGCTGGCTCGCCTCCGACGTCTCCACCCGGACGCTGCGCGGCTGGCTGCGCCGCCTCGGCTACCCGGTGGTGGGCTGGGACCTCGGGCGAAACCACGGCCCCCGGCCCGAGGTGGTGGACGGCGTCCGCGACCTGGTGCGGCGGCTCGCCGACGAGCACGGCGGGCCGGTGAGCATCGTCGGGCAGAGCCTGGGCGGCATCTTCGCCCGCCGGCTGGCCGAGCGCTCCCCCCGGCTGGTGCGCCAGGTCGTCTCCCTCGGCTCCCCCTTCGCCGCGGCGCCCGCCCGGCCCCGCCGCGCCGCCTCCGGCGCCGGCATGTACGGCGAGTACCGGCGGCTGCGGGCGGTGGAGGACGTGCGCCCCGCCCCCTCGCTGCCGGTTCCGAGCACCTCGGTCTACTCGCGGTGGGACGGCGTCGTCGACTGGCGCAGCTGCCTGCAGCAGGAGGGGCCGACCAGCGAGAACGTCGCCGTGCACGCGAGCCACCTGGGCATGGGGGTGGACCCGGCCGTGCTGTGGGTCGTCGCGGACCGGCTGGCCCAGCCCCGGGGCGCCTGGCGGCCCTTCCGGCGGCCCGACCGGTTCGGGCTGCGGACGCTCTTCCCGGAGGGATGACCGACCGGGCGGGTCCGGGGGCACGGGACCCGCGACCGGTCGGGTGGCTCAGCCGCGCAGCACTTCGCCGAAGCGGGCGCTGGTCTCCTCGATGGCCTGCTGCGCCGCCGGCGAGATGGTGCCCATGTCGAAGAAGCCGTGGATCATGCCGTCGTAGCGCCGGACGTCGACGGTCACGCCCGCGGCGCGCAGCGCCTCGCCGTAGGCCTCCCCCTCGTCGCGCAGCGGGTCGTACTCGGCCGTGACCACCACCGCGGGCGGCAGACCGGCGAGGTCGGCACCGTGCAGCGGCGACAGGCGCGGATCCAGCGCGTCGTCCCAGCCCTCGGCGTAGTGCCCGTAGAACCAGTCCATGGTGTCCTTCTCGAGGAAGTAGCCCTTGGCGTTCTCGATCCGGGACGGGTACTCCCCCTCGGCGTCGACCGCCGGGTAGATGAGGAACTGCGCCGCCAGCGGCGTGCCGTCGGCGTGCAGGGCCTGGGCGACCACGGCGGAGAGGTTGCCGCCGGCGCTGTCCCCGGCGACGCCGAGCCGCTGGTCGCCGCCGAACTCCTCGAGGTGCGCGGCGATCCAGCGCGCCGCCGCCACGGCGTCGTCCGCAGCCGCCGGGAAGGGGTGCTCCGGGGCCAGCCGGTAGTCGACGGCGACGACGACGGCGCCACTGCCCCGGCAGACGCTGCGGGCCATGTTGTCGTGGGTGTCGAGGTCACCGATCACCCAGCCGCCGCCGTGGAAGAAGACGACGGTCGCGAAGGGTCCCTCGCCCTCCGGGCGGTAGACGCGGGCCTTCAGGTCCCCCACGGCGCCGGGCACGGTGCGGTCCTCGGTGGACCCCACCGGCACCAGCTGCTCGGGGGTGCGGGCGCCGTGGGTCAGCGCCAGGTACAGCGCCCGCCCGGCCTCGGGGGTGCCTTCGTACATCGGCGGCAGGCCGGCCTGCTCCATCATGGTCAGCATCGCGGCGATGTTCTGGTCGACGGGCACGTGGGCTCCTGATCTGTCGGAAGTGGGCGGTCAGCGGTAGGCGAGGGACTTGTCGTCGAGGTCGACGGCGGGCAGCGCCGTCCGTTCCTCCGCGTACTCCAGCAGGTGGGTCCAGGGCTCGCGGTCCCCCTGCTTGAACATGCGGTCGACCGAGCGCATGACGTAGCCGGAGTTGAAGTTCTCCGGATCGGCCCACGGCCGCAACGGCATGTCCTCGTCCTCGGGGCGCAGCGTCGGCACGACCGTGGTGGCGCCGCGTTCCTCCATGTGCGCCAGCAGCCGGCAGACGAGCTCGCTGACCAGGTCGGCGCGCAGGGTCCAGCTGGCGCGGAAGTACCCGAACACGTAGGCCATGTTGGGCACGCCGCTGATCATCGTGCCCCGCCAGGTGACCCGTTGCGTGAAGTCGACCGGCTCGCCGTCCACGGTGAAGGCGACACCCCCGAAGAGGCACAGGTCGAACCCGGTCGCGGTCACGACGACGTCGGCCGCCAGCTCCTCGCCCGAGGAGGTGCGGATGCCGGTCCCGGTGAAGGTCTCGATCGTGTCGGTGACGACCGACGCCTTCCCCTCCCGGATCGCGGCGAACATGTCGCCGTCGGGCAGCAGGGCCAGCCGCTGCTGCCACGGCCGGTAGGTCGGGCTGAAGTGCTTCGCGATGTCGAAGTCCTCGGGCAGGAGGGGACGCATCGCCTCGATGAGCATCTCGCGCAGCTCGTCGGGCGACTCGAACGACAGCCGGGTGATCTCGTCGCCCTCGGCGATGTAGGCCCGGCGGAGGATCTCGTGGGTCCAGTCGTCGGGCACGTCGAGCGCGCGCAGCGTCTCGGCCAGCTCGTGCGTGCGGGGGCGGGCGAAGAAGAAGGTCGGGGACCGCTGCAGCATCGTCACGTGCGCGGCCGTCTCGGCCACGGCCGGGACGATCGTCGCCGCGGTGGCGCCCGAGCCGATGACGACGACGCGCTTGCCGGCGTGGTCGAGGTCGTCGGGCCACTGCTGCGGGTGCACGACCACCCCGCGGAACCGGTCCATGCCCGGCCACTCCGGCCGGTAGGGCTGCCCGTGGTCGTAGTAGCCCTGGCACATCCACAGGAAGTCGGTGGTGAGGGTGAGCGCCTCGCCGGTGTCCTCCCGGGCGACCTGCACCGTCCACCGCCGCTCGGCCGACGACCAGCTCGCGGTCGTCACGCGGTGCCGGTAGCGGATGCGCCCGGCGAGGTCGTCCTCGGCGATGACCTCGTCGAGGTAGGAGAGGATCTCCGCCGAGGTGGCGATCGAGGCGCCGCGCCACGGCTTGAACCGGTAGCCGAAGGTGAACAGGTCGCTGTCGGACCGGACCCCCGGGTAGCGGTGGGTCCACCACGTGCCGCCCCGGTCGTCGAGGGCGTCGAGGATCGCGAAGGACCGGTCGGGGAAGCGCTCCTTCAGGTGGTGCGCCGCCCCGATGCCGGAGATGCCGGCGCCGATGACGAGCACGTCCACGTGCTCGGTCGTGGGTGAGACGACTGGCTGCTCCAGCGTCGCGGTCATGACTCCCCCCTCGCTCGGTGATCTGGCTCACTGGCGCGAACGTAGCCTCGGGGGGTCGGTGTGAGCCATGGCACAATCGGCCGCACCTTGATGATTTCGGCCAACTCCGCCCACGCCACGGCCCGGGGCACGGGCAGCGCAGCGCTGCTGTGCGCGCTCGGCGAGGAGCACGGCCTCCCGCGGGGTCGGCTGCTCGCCGGGGCCGGCATCACCGAGGTGCAGCTGGCCGACCCGGGAGCGGAGATCAGCGCCGAGCAGGAGGTCCGGCTGGTGGCCGCGCTCGCCGCGGAGCTGCCCGAGGACGGCGGTCTGGCCGCCGGGGGCCGCTACCGGCTGGCCACCTACGGGATCTGGGGCTTCGCCCTGCTCTCGAGCCGCACCCTCCGCGCCGGGCACGAGGTCGCGATGCGCTTCCTCGACCTGACCTATGCGCTCACCCGGGTCAGCGCCGTCGAGGACGACGGCGAGCTCCGCCTCTTCTTCGACGACCTCGACCTGCCCGAGCCCGTGCGGCGGTTCGTCCTCCTGCGCGACGCCACGGCGGCGCTGCAGCTCTGGCGGGAGTCCCTCGGCCGGCCGGTCGTGCCCCGGCGGGTGGAGCTGCGGCTGCCCGCACCGGTCGACCCCGCGCCCTTCGCGGCGGCGTTCGGGGTGCCGCCGCGGTTCGGGGCGCCGCGGTCGACCGTGGTCTTCGACGCCACGCTGCTCGACCAGCCGCTCCCCCAGGCGGCGCCGCTGACCGCCGCCCTGTGCGAGGCGCAGTGCCGCGAGCTGCTCGAGCGGCGGGTGTCCCGCCGGGGCCTGAGCGGCCAGGTGCGGGATCTGCTGCTCCGCCACCCGCAGCAGATGCCCGGCCAGGAGGCGGTCGCCGCCGAACTGCACATGAGCGTGCGCACCCTCCGCCGCCGCCTCGGCGAGGAGGGGACGAGCTTCCGCGCCGTCGTCGACCAGACCCGCCGGCACCTGGCCGAGGAGCTGCTGGTGACCGTGGGGCTCAGCGTCGAGGAGGTCGCCGAGCGCATCGGCTACTCCGAGGCCTCCGCCTTCGTGCACGCCTTCCGGCGCTGGACGGGCGCCAGCCCGCGGCGCTGGGCGCGCACCGCCGCCCGGGAGTGAGCCGGCCCGGTCAGGCCCACGCCGTGCCGGCGGCGAGCACGACCAGGGCCGCGGTCGTCCCGGTCTCCACGACCGCGCCGAAGACGTCGCCGGTGACCCCGCCCAGCCGGCGTGCCGCGTGCGCGGTGAGCCCCGCGCCGGCCGCCAGCGCGACCAGCACCGCGGCGACGGCCCAGGCCGCATCGGCCGCGGAGCCACCCGCCAGCACCCGCAGCCCGGCCGCGGCGGTGAGCAGCAGCAGCGTCGCCGTCCACCGCACCGCCGGCGAGCCGGCGCCGGCCACCAGCACGCCCAGCGCCGAGCCGGCCGCCGCCGGTCGCGCGGCCGCGTGCAGCACCGCCACCCGGCCGGCCGTCGTCGCCAGGACGACGCCCACCGGGCCGGCGGCCCGCGAGGAGTCCTCCAGCACCGCCGACAGGGCCGCCACCTGCACCAGCAGCACGCAGACCAGCGCGGCGACCCCGAACGCACCGACGTCCGGGCGCCGCATGAGGGCCAGCGCCTGCTCGGCCGGCCGGCCGCTGCCCAGGCCGTCGGCGAGGTCCGCGGTGCCGTCGAGGTGCAGCCCGCGGGTCAGCAGGGCGAGGGAGCCGACCACGAGCGCGGCGGCCAGCAGCGGCGCCCCCTCGCCGTCTCCCCGCCACACCGCCAGCGCCGGCACGGATGCCAGCGCACCGAGCAGCGCGCCCACCAGCGGCAGCCAGCGCAGCACACCGGGGCCGGGGACGCGCGCGGACGCCGGGACCGGCAGCACGCTGAACACCCCGAGCGCGGCGAGCGGGCCCCCGCCCGTCACCGGAGCCGCTGCGGGAGGCCGGCGGTGAGCAGCCAGACGCGCTGCGAGGCGGCGGCGACGCGCGCGTTGAGGATGCCCAGTTCGTCGCGGTAGCGGCGGCCCGAGGCGGTCGCCGGCACGACGCCGGAGCCGACCTCGTTGCTCACCGCGACCACCCGGCGGCGGGTGCCGGCCCAGGCGGCGACGAGGTCGTCGACCGCGGCGGACAGGCACGCGTCGGCGCCCTCGGCCCCGGTCCAGACGCCGCAGTCGTCCATCACCCGGGCCAGCCAGGTGGAGAGGCAGTCCACCAGCAGCGGCGGGCCCGGCTGCCCGAGCACGCCGACCAGGTCGACGGTCTCGACCGTGCGCCAGGACGCCGGGCGGCGGTCGCGGTGCAGCGCCACGCGGTCGGCCCACTCGGGGTCACCGCCGTCGGCGGGCAGGCCGCAGGCCACGTACTCGACGTCCCGGGCGCGGACGAGCAGCTGCTCGGCGTACCGGGACTTCCCAGAGCGGGCACCCCCGAGCACCAGCGCCCGGCGGGGCGGGCGGCCGATCACCGCACCCGCCCGGCGGTGCGCCGGGCGCGCAGCGCGGTGAGCAGCAGCTGGGCGGCGAGCGCGGCGCCGATGCCCTCCCCCGCGCGCAGGCGGAGGTCGAGCAGCGGCTCGAGCCCGAGCTCGGTGAGGACGGCGGCGTGCCCGCGCTCGCGGCTG
Organism: Blastococcus sp. DSM 46786; assembly: GCF_900109665.1. Taxonomy (GTDB): domain Bacteria; phylum Actinomycetota; class Actinomycetes; order Mycobacteriales; family Geodermatophilaceae; genus Blastococcus; species Blastococcus carthaginiensis. The sequence goes on along the minus strand of NZ_FOAO01000025.1, from coordinate 9,043 downwards.
CGCTGACCGGCGACCAGCGCCGTCTGCGCGGCGGGCTCCAGGCGCACCGCGACGGCGGCGGCCACCGAGGTGACCAGGCCGTCGAGGACCACCGGCGCGCCGCCCGCGGCCGCGCCGAGCGTGATGCCGGTGAGCACGGCGACCTCCGGCCCGCCGAGCGCGGCGAGGAGGGTCATCGGGCCGGCGGAGCCGTGCTCCTGCCGGACGCGGGCCAGCGCGCCGCGGACGACGGCGCGCTTGCGGTCCAGCATCGCGGCGTCGGCGCCGGCACCCAGCCCGACGGCGTCGTCGGGGTCCAGGCCGAGCAGCCCGCAGGCGAGCGCGGCGGCCACCGTGGTGTTGCCGATGCCGACCTCGCCCAGGCACACCAGCCCGGTGGCGGCGAGCTCCCGTCCGAGCTCCCGGCCCTCCGCCACGAGGGCGGCCGCGGCCCCCGCGGTCAGGGCGTCGGCGGTGAGCAGGTCGCCCTGCGCGTCCGGGGAGACCGCGTGGTGGGCGCGCACCCGCAGCCCGGCCTGGCGGGCGGTCGAGGCCCCGAGCGAATCGCCGGTGCCGGTCGCGGCGAGCACGTCGGCGGTGACCGACGCCGGGTACGCGGAGACGGCGTGCGCGCGGGCGACGGGGTGGTCGCCGGCGACGACCACCAGCGTGCCGGCGTCGGGCACCTCACCGGGCAGGGCCAGCACCCGGTCGACGGCGCGGTCGAGCACCCCGAGGGACCCGGGCACGGCGAGCAGGTCGTCGCCGGTGTCGCGCGCGGCGACCACCGCCTCGGGCCGCGGGCCGGCGAGGTGGCTGACCGGGGCGGCGGGGCTGTCGTCGGCCGGCCAGCGCTCGCGCAGCACGACCTCCTCCAGGGCGGCCCGGCTCGACCAGCCCTGGCGCACCAGCCCGGGCTCCGGCGGGCGCTCGTCGGGCCAGCCCAGGCAGAGCCAGCCGAGGGTCTGCACCCCCTCGGGCAGGTGCAGCAGCGCGGCGAGGTCGGCCGGCTGGAAGAGCGTCACCCAGCCCATGCCCAGGCCGGCCGCGCGAGCGGCCAGCCACATGTTCTGGATCGCGCAGGCGCAGCTCCAGAGGTCGGCGTCGGGGAAGGTCGCCCGGCCCAGCACCCCGGTGGCGTGGGTGCGGCGGTCGCAGGCGACGACGACGCCCAGCGGCGCCTCGCGGATGCCCTCGAGCTGCAGGTCCAGCAGCCGGGCGCGGCGGTCGGGGGTGAGCAGCTCGGCCTGGCGCAGCCGCTCGCGGTCGGCCAGCACGGCGGCGCGGTCACGGGTGGCCTGCTCGGTGACGACGACGAAGCGCCAGGGCTGCGAGTGGCCCACCGACGGCGCCCGGTGGCCGGCCTCGAGCACCGGCCGCAGCAGCTCCGGGGGCACCGGATCGGGGCGGTAGCGGCGGATGTCGCGGCGCGCCCCGACGACCGTGTGCAACGCCTCGACCGTGGCGGCGTCGAAGGCCCAGCCCGCGGGATCGGCGGCCCGCTCGGCGGCGTGGGTCTGGTCACCGATCACCGGGACCGGCCGGGGCCAGGTCATGCCAACTCCTCCATCGGGTCTCCCGGGAACCCTCGCACGCCCGCACGTGCGCGCGGACCCCGGTTCCCCCGCAGGGGTGCGCCGGTCAGCGGTCGGGGGCCGCCGGCTCGCGGAGCGCCCGGCGGCCGTCCACCATCCTGGTGCACGTCCCCGCCGGCCGAGGGCCGGAGCCCGCCGCAGAGGAGATCCTGTGACGCTCGACGTCGTCTCGCTCACCCCGACCCCCGACCGGTACCGGTACGTCTTCGGCGGCGCACCCGAGCCGCTGGTGCGGGTGCAGCCGGGCACCGTCGTCGAGCTCACCACCGAGGACTGCTTCGGCGGCCGGGTGACCAGCACCGACGACCTGCCCAGCCGGGTCTGCGACTTCTCGCGACTCAACCCGGTGACCGGGCCCATCCACGTGGAGGGCGCCGAGCCCGGCGACACCCTCGCCGTCCACCTCGTGGAGATCGCACCGGCCCGCGACTGGGCCGTCTCCACGACGTTCCCGCACTTCGGGGCGCTGACGGCGACGCACAGCACGGCGATGCTGCACGACCCCCTGGAGGAGGTCGTGTGGGTGTACGAGGTCGACCGCGAGCGGGGCACCTGCCTGTTCCGCCCGCGCCGCGGTGGGCCGGAGGTGGAGCTCCCGCTCGACCCGATGCACGGCACCGTGGGGGTGGCGCCCGCCGGTGGGGAGGCGTTCGCGACCATCACGCCGGGCGCGCACGGCGGGAACATGGACACCCCGGAGATGCGGGCGGGGGTGACGGCCTACTTCGGCGTCAACGTCCCCGGCGGTCAGCTGTCGATCGGTGACGGGCACTGCCGCCAGGGCGAGGGCGAGGTGTGCGGTACCGCCGTCGAGGCGGCGATGCGCACCGTCGTCGTCGTCGACCTGGTCACGGGTGGCGGACCGGCCTGGCCGCGGCTGGAGACCGACGACTTCCTCATGTCGACCGGTTCGGTCCGGCCGCTGGAGGATGCCTACCGGGTGAGCCAGCACGACCTGGTCACCTGGGCCGCCGAGCTCACCGGCTGGGACACCCTCGACGCCTACCAGCTGGTCAGCCAGGCCGGCCTGGCGCCGGCCGGGAACGTCGTGGACACCAACTACACGATGGTGGCCAAGCTGGCGAAGGCCTACCTGGGCCGCGAGGGCGTCGTCGCCGCCGACGGCGTCCACGACCGGCTGCGGCAGACCGCCGCGGCCTACCTCGCCCAGCGCTGAGGGTCGCCGGGTCGTCGTCGTGCCGGCAGCGGCCGCGACGGCGACCCGGCAGCCGAGGTCACGGTGACGCGTAGCCCGCCGGCCGGACCTCGAGCCGGCCGTCACGGGGGTCCTCGGAGAACAGCAGGGCACCGCTGCGCCGGCTGTCCGGCGGCACGTAGGCGATCGTGGCCGACGCCTGCTCCACCTCGCGGCCGCCCCGGGTCAGGGAGCCCGAGACCTCCAGCTGCTCCGCCGTCCGGCCCCCGCTGTTCTCCACCCGGAAGGCGACCGCCCAGCCGTCCCCGCGCGGCTCGACCGCCGTCACCGTCACCGCGAGCTCAGGGGCGGACCCCCGTCCGGTGACCACCTGCTGGACGAGGAAACCGAGCAGGACGAGGACCAGCAGCCCGCCCAGGGCGCCCAGGGCGTACTCCCCCGCCGTCGTCCGCTCCGGCCGCGCCGTCTGCTCCTCGGATTCGTCCACCGGGCCCTCCCTCACAGGATGAGCCGCGCCGCCGCGGCTCCGACGCTGGCCGGGAAGCCCAGCACGACGGTCTGGCCGACCACCACCGCGGCCCCGGTGCCGTCGAACCGGCCGAAGGTCCACAGCACGTAGGCCGAGACCAGGAACGCCGCGGCGTACCCCACCACGGTCAGCGTCAGGAACGACCCGACGAACCCGGTGGACCGTTCCTGCCCCCGGAAGCCGACGGTGTACACGAAGCCGTGCATCACGACCAGGCTCAGCACGACGAGCAGCCCGGTGCCCACCGTGCTCATCTTCGCGGCCAGCAGGACCACCTCCTCGGTGGGGGCGATGTTGGCGGCGAAGACGACGGCACCGGCGACCATGAGGAAGACCTCGTGCCCGTACCGGCCCGGGGACCGGCGCCGGCTACCCGTCCCCAGCTGGCTGCGGGCGTAGGAGGCACCGACCGCCGCGGGGAGGGTCTCGATCGCGGTCACCGACAGCGCGTCCTCCCAGCCGCGGATCGGGTCGACGACGCCGAGCACACCCATCACCAGTGCCGTGGCGACGGCGGCGACGAGCAGGGCGACACCGGCGTCGGCGAGGTATCCCCCGACCCCCACGCCGCCGGGACCGGCGCCGAAGTAGCGGGAGAGGCCGATGACCAGGGCGACCGTGGTGACCACCAGCAGCGCCAGCCGGTACCGCTCGACGGTGTGCGCCAGGCGCCACAGCTCCATGGTCATCATCAGCGGCAGCGCGAACAGCAGCGCCCCGCCGAACGCCCGCCCGACGCCACGGGCGAGCTCGTGGTCGCGGATCCCGGTCACCCGGCACCGGGTCCCGGGCAGCGGGCGAGGAGGAGGTCCACGGGCCTCCCCCTACCCCGCCGCGCACGATCGAGCCCCGTTACGTTTTCCCGACGGAACCGCCGGTCGGGGGCCGGTTGCGGTTACCGGCGCCGCCGGTGGCAACCCACCCGGCATGCCAGCCACCTCGACCGACGACAGCTCGGGCCGCCCGCCCGTCGCCGACGGCCCCGCCGTGGTGCGCCTCGACGACGAGGCGGCCACCGACAACGGGGCCACGGGGGCGAAGGCGGCCGCGCTCGCGCGGGCGCACCGCGGCGGCCTGCCGATCGTGCCCGGCTTCGTCGTGACGACCGGGGCCGTGGAGCAGCTCGCCGGCGGCTCGCCCCTGCCCGACGACGTGCGCGCTGCCTGGCGGGAGCTCTCCGCGGAGGGACGGCGCGCCCTGGTGGTGCGCAGCAGCTCGACGGTGGAGGACCTCGGCGACTCGTCGATGGCCGGCCGGTTCGAGTCGGTGGTCGGGGTGCGCGGCCCCGAGGCGTTCGAGCGCGCCGTCGCGACGGTCGTGGCCAGCCGCGAGACCGCCGCGACCGGGTCGGACACGCTCACCGGCCGCGAGCCGCTGGCCGTCCTGGTCCAGCCCCTGCTCGACGCCCGCAGCGGCGGCGTGCTCTTCGGCATCGACCCGGTGTCCGGACGCGAGGACCGCCTCGTCGTCGCCGCGGTGACCGGGGGGCCGGACCGCCTGGTGAGCGGAGAGGTGGACGGCGACCGCTACGAGCTCGACCGCTCCGGTCGCCGCACGGACGTCACCCGCGGCGACGGCGGGGTGCGGCTGCGGAAGGCGCAGCTGCGGGCGCTGGCCGACCTGGCGCGCCGGACCGCGCAGGTGTTCGGCGGTCCCCAGGACGTGGAGTGGGCCTTCGACGAGGGCAACCACCTGCGGCTGCTGCAGAGCCGGCCGGTCACGGCGGAGGCGCGCGGCCGTCCGCACGGACCGGTGCTCGGGCCGGGCCCGGTCGCAGAGACCTTCCCCGAGCCCCTGCAGCCGCTGGAGGCCGACCTGTGGATCCCTCCGCTGCGCGACGCGCTGCGGCACGCCCTGCTGCTGGCCGGCACCGCCGACCGGACCGCCGTGGACGACTCCCCCCTGGCCAGCGTCCTGGGCGGCTGGGTCGCCCTCGACCTCGACCTGCTCGAGCCCCGGCCGGATGCCCCCCGGCTGCGCGACCGGCTCGACCCGCGCCCCCGGCTGCGGCGGCTGCGGGTCTCCTGGCGGGTGGGGCGGCTGCGCTCGGCCCTGCCGGCCCTCGCCCAGGACGTGATCGGGGCGACCGACCACGCCCTCGGCGGCGTACCGCCGCTGGGTGAGCTGACCGACCGGCAGCTGGTCGCCCTGCTGCACCGCGTCGGCCCGGCGCTGCGCTCGGTGCACGCGCACGAGGTCCTCATGGGGATGCTCGTCGACCCCGACGCCCCCCGGCTCACCGGCGTCAGCGCGGCGCTGCGCGTGCTGGGGCGGTCGCGGCAGGCCGGGCTGGCCGACGCCGAGATCGTCGCCGCCAACCCGGTCGTGCTCGCGCTCGCCGCTCCGCAGATCTGCCGGACCCCGCAGCTGCCGCCCGACGTCGAGCCGCCCGACAGCGCCCCGCCGGTCGAGGAGACCGACGCCGGGCTGCTGCGCGAGGCGCTGCGGCTGCGGGTGCGGTGGCTCCAGGAGGTGACCGCCCGGGCCGCCTGGGCCCTCGGCGAACGGCTCACCGCGACCGGCCGGCTCGGCGGCCCGGAGGAGGTCCGCGGGTTGCGGCTGGCCGACCTGGCCGCCGCCGTCCACGACTCCGCCGTGGTGCTGCGGCCGGAGCAGGAGGAGCCCGGTGAGCCGCTTCCCGCGCGGTTCCGGATGAGCGACACCGCCCGCCCCGTGCCGGTCGCCGGTGCGGCCGGCGGCACCGGCGCCGGCGGGGGTTCGGGCACCGGGCCCGTCCACCACGGGGACGACCCGCCCGAGGGAGCGGTGCTGGTGGTGCGCACCCTCGATCCCTCGCTGGCGCCGGTGCTGCCGCGGCTGGCCGGCCTGGTCGCCGAGACCGGGAGCGTGCTCGCGCACCTGGCGATCCTCGCCCGCGAGTCGGGGGTGCCCACGGTCGTGGGCCTCGCCGGAGCGCTGGAGGAGTTCGCCCCCGGCACCACCGTCCGGGTCGACGGGGACAGCGGCACCGTGGAGGAGGAGGGCTCGTGAAGAAGCTGAGCTGGCTGGTGGGGGTCGTCGCGCTCCTCGGATCCGGCGCCTACCTGTTCGTCTACATCTACCGGTGGGAGTGGCACCGCGCCCTGCTGGTCGGCGTCCTCTTCCTCGCCACGCTGGTGGGGCTGTGCACCGGCCTGGTCGTGCGCCGGCTCAACGCGGTGGGCGACACCGTGCGGGCGACCGCCGCGGCGCCGCGGCCGCCCGGAGCGCTGGACCGGCTGCGCGCGGCACCCGTGGAGAGCAAGCCGTTCCCCTGGCTCAGGCCCGCGGATCCCGACCGGACGCACATCTTCATCCCGGTGCTGCTCGGCGGTGGCTTCGTCGTCTCCGGGATCGCCTGGCTGATCGAGCGGGTCGCGGGCAGCTCTGCCCGGGAGGGGGTGGAGCAGGAGGTGGCCACCGAGTTGGAGGAGATCGCCTTCCCGGCGACCTCGCTGGTGCCCACCGAGGCCGAGCTCCTCGCCGGCGACGAGGAGTTCGGGGACGACCCCGCGCTGCGGGTGCTGCTCGGGCCGGCCGCCACCGGGACGTCGCCGTGAGGCGGGTGCTGGCCTGGGTCGCCGGCGCCGCGGTCGTCGTCGCCGGGCTCCTGCTGCTGCGCTCGGAACTCATGACCGTCGACATCCCGCAGCCGGAGGGGTCCTACACCGACGTGGTCATCGCGGTGCAGGTGCGGGAGGACCCGTCCGTGCGGGAGGAGATGACCCGAGGGCTGGTGAGCACCTGCCGGCTGCTGGTGAACGCCGGCGTGGTGGAGGACTCCTTCCGGCAGGTCGAGGCGGGGGTGTTCGCCTTCCGGGTGCGGCCCGGGCTCGACGAGTTCGACCGGCGCGAGCTCCGGGGCTGCCTGCGCGACACCCGGGTGCAGCACCTGCTCGCCGACGTCCGCCGGATCGCCACGGTGACGCCGGACGACGCGGCCGGCCGCTGAGCCCGGGGCAGCCGTCACCGGATCGTCAGCTGCCGCCCGGTGTGCCCGCCGCCGCGCGGGTACCCGGAACGGGCATGAGCCGGGTCGAGGAGCACACACACGTCCAGGGCGGCCGCAGCACCACCGGGCTGGGCCGCTTCGGGCTGCGGGCCGTCCTGGGCCTGGTCGCCCTGCTCGCCGGGGCGGTCCCCTTCCTGCTGCTCCTCCTGCTGGTCCAGGTGGAGTGGTCGCCGCTGGCCGCGCTGGACGGCGAGGTGGCGGCGGGGCTCAACGCGGCGGTGGTGGACTCCCCCACGACGGTCCGCGTCCTGCGAGCCGTCACCGACCTGGGCGGGCACCCCGCCGCGATCCTGGTCTTCACGCTGACCACGCTGTTCCTGCTGATCCGGGGGCAGCGGCGGCTGGCCGCGTTCGCCGCCGTCACCGGCCTCTCGCTGCCCGTGCTGGTCCCGCTCACCAAGGCGCTCGTCGACCGCGCCCGCCCGGTGGTGGCCGATCCGGTCTCCGAGCTCCCGTCGAACGCGAGCTTCCCCAGCGGGCACGCCACCGTCTCCCTGGTCACCTTCGGGACGCTGGCGCTGCTGGTGCTCCCGGCGGTGCGCCGCGGGCTGCGGCCCTGGGTGGTCGCCGCGGCCCTGCTCCTCGCCCTGGCCGTCGGGTTCACCCGGCTGGCGCTCGGCGTCCACTTCGTCACCGACGTGCTCGCCGGCTACGCCCTCGGCGCCGGGATCCTCGCCGTGACGACGGCGGCGTTCCGGGCCTGGCAGCACGAAGATCACCACCACCCCGACGAACCGCTGGACCCGCTCGAAGTGGAGCCGCGGGTCATGCCGCGCGCCGCCCCGACCGGGCAGCCGGCCCTGCCCGACGGGCGCCGCACCGCGGCCCGGCTGCTGGTCGCCGCCGCCGCGCTGTCGGTCGTGCTGATCGCGCTGGGGCTGCTGGTCACCGGCGTGCTGGGCGGCACCGGGCTCGGCCGCTTCGACCGGGCCGTCGTCGACGCGTTCGTCGAGGCGCGCACCCCGCCGCTCACCGACGTCACCGCCGCCGTGGAGCGGCTCTCGGGCACCGCGATGGTCATCGCGCTGCCGCTGACCCTTGCGGTGCTGGCCCTGGCGATCACCGGGAGCTGGCGGCCGGTGGTCTTCCTGCTGGTCACCGTCGCCGGTGAGCTCGGCATCTACTTCGTCGTCTCGCGCACCGTCGACCGCGCCCGGCCGACGGTCGCGGACCTCACCTCGGGCCTGCCCACGGCCGCGAGCTGGCCGTCGGGTCACGTCGCGGCGGCCGCCGCCCTCTACGGCGCCCTGGCCGCGCTCGTCCTCACCCTGGCCCGGGGCCGGTGGCGGTGGGCGGTCCTCGCCGTCCCCGTCCTGGTCGTCCCGGCGGCGGCCCTGTCCCGCATCTACACCGCGGCCCACTACCCGACCGACGTCCTCGCCGGGGCGGTCCTGGGCACGGTGTGGGTCCTGGTCTGCGCCCGGTACCTGCTGCCGGGGGTCGGCGCGCTCCGCCACCCGGCAACGGCACGCCCCCGGCAGGCGGTGCCCGCGCGCTGAGCTTGCCGTTTAACCCCTGACCTGTTGGTTGTGGGTGTCGGGATGGTTCCGTGTGGTGATCTTGCCGATGCCGTGGCGGGTGGCGCGTTGTCGGTTTTTGGCACCGGGAGGGCGTCCCGGGCCCGGGCGGGTGGGTTTCGGCGCGCTGGCCGGCTGGGGGATCTTCACGCGGAGGTGGCGAAACCCTCGTCGGACCCGGGCGGGGGTTAATCGCTCGGGAGGCAGGGGTCTCTCCCAGGGCCGGCGCAGATCCGCTGCGAGGTGGCGGGCCAGGCGCAGTTGGGTGTGGGAGGC